>NZ_JBHTDB010000003.1:0-1003513 GCF_042666455.1 Chelatococcus sp. GCM10030263
AGATCGAGGAGCTCGGAGTCGTCGACCATGTCCACCTTGTTCATGAACACGACCAGCGCCGGAACGCCCACCTGACGCGCCAGAAGAATATGCTCGCGCGTCTGCGGCATCGGGCCGTCCGCCGCAGACACAACGAGGATCGCCCCGTCCATCTGCGCCGCGCCCGTGATCATGTTCTTCACATAGTCGGCGTGCCCGGGGCAGTCCACATGCGCATAGTGACGGTTCGCCGTCTCATATTCCACATGCGCCGTCGAGATCGTGATCCCGCGCGCCTTCTCCTCAGGCGCCTTGTCGATCTGGTCATAGGCCGTGAACGACGCTCCACCCGTCTCGGCAAGAACCTTCGTGATCGCCGCCGTCAACGACGTCTTCCCGTGGTCAACGTGACCAATCGTTCCGATGTTGCAGTGCGGCTTCGTCCGCTCAAACTTTTCTTTGGCCATCGTAGGGCTCCTAGGAGGAACTCGACGTTCGTCGTCGTTGGTTGCGGATGAAGGTTCAGGCGTATTTCGCTTGAACCTCGGCGGCGACCGCCTGCGGCACCTGCTCGTAGTGGTCGAACTGCATGGTGTAGGTCGCACGGCCCTGGCTCATGGAGCGCAAGGTATTCACGTAGCCGAACATGTTGGCGAGCGGCACCATGGCGTTGATCACCACAGCATTGCCACGCATGTCCTGACCTTGGATCTGCCCACGGCGCGAGTTCAGGTCGCCGATGACCGATCCAGTATAATCCTCCGGCGTCACGACCTCGACCTTCATCACCGGCTCGAGCAGCACTGGCGAACCCTTCTGCAGGGCCTCGCGCAGAGCGGCACGGGACGCGATCTCGAAGGCAAGTGCCGAGGAGTCCACCTCGTGGAACGCGCCGTCCACGAGCTGCACCTTGAGATCGACCACAGGAAAGCCCGCCAGCACGCCGGAGCCGAGGACGCTTTGCAGGCCCTTCTCCACGCCCGGGATATATTCCTTGGGCACGGCACCACCGACGATCTTCGATTCGAAGACATAGCCGGCGCCGGTCTCGTTCGGCTCGACGATAAACTTCACACGAGCGAACTGGCCGGTACCACCGGTCTGCTTCTTGTGCGTGTAATCGATCTCGGTCTTCTTCGTGATCTTCTCACGATAGGCGACCTGAGGCGCGCCGATATTGGCGTCCACCTTGTAGGTGCGTCGCAGGATGTCGACCTTGATGTCGAGATGCAGCTCGCCCATCCCCTTGAGGATGGTCTGACCCGACTCCTGATCGGTCGAAACCCGGAACGACGGATCTTCCGCCGCAAGCTTGGACAGCGCGATACCGAGCTTCTCCTGATCGGCCTTCGATTTCGGCTCGATGGCGATCTCGATGACCGGCTCCGGAAATTCCATCTTTTCGAGAATGACCGGCTTCAGGGTGTCACACAGGGTGTCGCCCGTACGCACGTCCTTGAGACCAGCCAGCGCGACGATGTCGCCGGCATAGGCCTCCTTGATGTCTTCGCGGTTATTCGCATGCATCAGCAGCATGCGGCCAACCCGCTCCTTCTTCTCGCGCGTCGAATTCAGGATCGAGGAGCCAGCCTCGACTGAGCCCGAATAGACACGGCAGAACGTGATCGTGCCGACGAAGGGGTCGTCCATGATCTTGAAGGCGAGCATCGAGAAGGGCTCGTCGTCCGACGGCCTACGTTCGATCGGCTCATCGGTCTTGACGTCGATGCCCTTGATGGCGCCGCGATCGATCGGCGACGGCAGGTAGTCGACGACGGCGTCGAGCAGCGGCTGCACGCCCTTGTTCTTGAAGGCCGAGCCGCAGAGCACGGGATGGAAGGCACGCTTCTGCACGGCCAGACGCACGAGACGCCGCAGCGTCTCCTCATCCGGCTCCTGGCCCTCGAAATAGGCGGCCATGGCATCATCGTCGAGTTCGACGGTGGCCTCGACCAGCTTCGTCCGGTACTCCTGCGCCTTCTCCGCCATATCGGCGGGGATCTCTTCGTCGTGGAACTTGGCGCCGAGCGCCTCATCTTCCCAGACGATCGCCTTCATGCGGATAAGATCGACGACGCCCTTGAAGGAAGACTCCGACCCTATCGGCAGCTGCAGGCATACCGGCTTGCCAGCCACGCGATCGATGATCGAATCGACGCAGCGATACAGGTCCGAGCCGACCTTATCCATCTTGTTGACGAAGACGATGCGCGGCACGTCGTACTTGTCGGCCTGCCGCCATACGGTCTCGGTCTGCGGCTCCACACCCTGGCTGCCGTCCAGCACGCAGACGCAACCGTCGAGCACGCGCAGGCTGCGCTCGACCTCAATGGTGAAATCGACGTGGCCGGGCGTGTCGATGATGTTCAGGCGCTTGTTGCGCCAGATGCAGGTCGTCGCAGCCGACGTGATCGTGATGCCACGCTCCTGCTCCTGCTCCATCCAGTCCATGGTGGCAGCGCCCTCATGGACCTCACCGATTTTGTGGCTCTTGCCCGTGTAATAGAGGATGCGTTCCGTCGTCGTCGTCTTGCCCGCATCAATGTGGGCCATGATGCCGAAGTTACGGTAGTCCTCGATGGCATGATTGCGGGGCATGATCGTTCTCTCGGCAGCTTGCAGTCGTTACCAGCGATAGTGCGAAAAGGCGCGGTTGGACTCCGCCATCCGGTGGGTGTCCTCGCGCTTCTTGACGGCACTACCACGATTGCTGGAGGCGTCCATGAGTTCCGACGAAAGCCTCTCGACCATCGTCTTGTCGTTGCGTGCACGCGCCGCCTGAATGAGCCAGCGGATCGCGAGTGCCTGACGGCGCTCGTTCCGCACCTCGACCGGCACCTGATAGGTCGCGCCACCCACACGCCGGGAGCGCACCTCGATGGCCGGCGCGACATTGTCGAGCGCCTGCTTGAAGACCGAAAGCGGTTCGGTCTTCAGTTTCTGCTCGATGATATCGAGCGCGCCATAGACGATCGCCTCTGCGACCGACTTCTTGCCGTCGCGCATGACCGAATTCATGAATTTGGTCACGATCACGTCCCCGAACTTCGGGTCCGGAATGATCTCGCGCTTCTCGGCACTGTGACGACGGGACATGCTTCAGCTCCGCCCTAAATCCTGAGTTTCCTTGAGCCTTGAGGCTCGCGGCCCCGGCGGGTGGGCGAAAGCACCACCCCCGAGATGATCTGTATGACGGCCGATCACTTCGGCCGCTTGGCGCCGTATTTCGAGCGGCGCTGCTTGCGGTTCTTCACGCCCTGCGTGTCGAGCACGCCGCGCAGGATATGATAGCGAACGCCCGGAAGATCTTTCACGCGGCCGCCGCGGATCATGACGACCGAGTGTTCCTGAAGATTGTGACCTTCACCCGGAATGTAGCCGATGACCTCGTAGCCGTTGGTCAGCCGAACCTTCGCGACCTTACGCAGAGCCGAATTCGGCTTCTTCGGCGTGGTCGTATAGACGCGCGTGCAAACGCCCCGCTTCTGCGGGCATGCTTCGAGCGCGGGAACGGTGTTCCTGCTCTTCGGCGCCGTCCTCGGCTTGCTGATCAACTGGTTGATCGTCGGCATGCTCTCGTTCTCTCGCTTCGGTCGCCGCAACGACCATCGGCCCTGTCTTCGCCCGACCATCGGACGGAAAACAATTCGATCTCGCTGCGCCGCGGCAGTCCGGGCATAGCCCGGGACGGCAATGGCGCAACACAAACCCACGCCTTAAGCTTTTCCAAGCTAAAGGCGTGAAGCACATGCAGAGGACCGCGACATCTCGTGGCGCGATCTTGCTCCAGCTCTGACGTTACAAGCCTGACTTGCGGTCAGTCGGTGCTAAAACGGCAGCGTTTAGGCGTCAAACACCGAAGCGCGTCGCTTCGATCTGCGAACACCTACCACCTGCCAGAGTTCGGAGCTTCTAGCCCCAGACTGCCCGGCCGTCAACCCCGGAATGACCGATTTTGAGCCTGGCAGCTGCTTTCGCCCATCATTCGGTCAAGGGGCGCCGGCGGATCATCGAGACTTCACAAAGAAGTGCCGTGAGGATGGATCCTCACGGCACTCTAGTTCATTCACCATCCCATAAGGGCTGGGAGGTCGGCTGCTTACTCCGCGGCCGCTGGCGGCAGCTCCGGCGCGTTTCGCGCCGCGACTGCCTGCTGGTTCTCGGACACGCGCTGCGCGAGGATCAAATCGTCGCGACGCTGCGCGATCTCCTTGAGGCGCGCCGCAAGGGCACCGGTGCCGGCTGGGATGAGCGAACCGACGATGACGTTCTCCTTGAGCCCCTCGAGCGAGTCGGCCTTACCATTGACGGCCGCCTCGGTGAGGACGCGGGTCGTCTCCTGGAAGGACGCTGCCGAGATGAAGGAGCGCGTCTGCAGGCTCGCCTTGGTGATGCCGAGGAGGACCGGATTGCCCACTGCGGGCTTCTTGCCTTCCGCAATCAGCTTCTCGTTGGCCTCCGCCAGCTCCATGCGGTCCACCTGCTCGCCCTGCAGGAACTCCGAATCGCCGGGCTCGTCGATATCGACCTTCTGCAGCATCTGGCGAACGATCACCTCGATGTGCTTGTCGTTGATATTGACGCCCTGCAACCGGTAGACCTCCTGGATCTCGTTGACGAGATAGGCGGCGAGTTCCTCGACGCCCTTGATGGCCAGGATGTCATGCGGCGCCGGATTGCCGTCGACGATGAAATCGCCGACCTCGACCACGTCGCCGTCCTGCAGATGGATGTGCTTGCCCTTCGGGATCAGGTACTCCACCGGCTCGGAACCATCGTGCGGCACCAGGCTCAGGCGACGCTTGTTCTTGTAGTCGCGCCCGAACTGAACGGTGCCGGACTTCTCGGCGATAATCGCCGCGTCCTTCGGCCGCCGCGCCTCGAAGAGCTCCGCCACCCGCGGCAAGCCGCCGGTGATGTCGCGCGTCTTGGCGCTTTCCGTCGGAATACGCGCCAGCACGTCGCCGGCCTTCACCTTGTTGCCGGGGTCGACGGCGATGATACCGTCGACAGGCAACAGCCAGCGCGCTTCACCACCGCGCGCCAGCTTGGCCACCTTGCCCTCCGCATCGTGCACGACGATGGCCGGCCTCAAGTCTGAGGTTCTCGCCGAGCCGCGCCAGTCGATGACGACGCGCTTGGCGATACCGGTCGCCTCGTCCACCGTCTCGGTGATCGAGCCGCCCTCTACCAGATCCTCGAAGGCCACCGTGCCGTCGACCTCGGTCAAGATGGGACGCGTATACGGGTCCCACTCGGCGATGCGCTGCCCGCGCTTCACCTGATCCCCGTCGTCCACCTTGAGCCGCGAGCCGTACTGCACGCGGTGCACCGCACGTTCCTGTCCATCCGGCGCAAGGAGCACCACCGCGACGTTGCGGCCCATGGCGATGAGATCGCCATCGGTGTTGCGCGCCAAATTGCGGTTGCGGATCTTGACCACGCCCTCGAAATTCGTCTCGAGGAAGGACTGGTCCGCGATCTGCGCCGCGCCACCGATGTGGAAGGTGCGCATGGTGAGCTGCGTGCCCGGCTCGCCGATCGACTGCGCCGCGATGACGCCGACCGCCTCACCGTGGTTGACCGGCGTGCCGCGCGCAAGGTCACGGCCGTAGCAGGTGCCGCAGACGCCGATCCGCGACTCGCAGGTGAGCACGGAGCGGATCTTCACCTCCTGGATACCGGCCGCATTGATCGGCTCGATATGCCATTCCTCGATCATCGTGCCTTTCGGAACGATGATCTTGCCGTCCGGATCGACCAGATCCTCCGCCGCGGTGCGGCCGAGGATGCGCGAGGCGAGCGTGGCGACGATCTGTCCCGCATCGACGATGGCGCGCATGCGGATGCCCCGTTCCGAACCGCAATCCGGCTCGCGAATGACCGCATCCTGCGCCACGTCGACGAGACGACGCGTCAGATAGCCGGAGTTGGCCGTCTTCAGCGCCGTGTCGGCGAGGCCCTTGCGCGCGCCGTGCGTCGAGTTGAAGTACTCGAGCACGTCGAGGCCTTCCTTGAAGTTCGAGATGATCGGGCTCTCGATGATCTCGCCGGAAGGCTTGGCCATCAGGCCGCGCATCGCGCCGAGCTGACGCATCTGCTCGCGCGAACCGCGCGCGCCGGAATGCGCCATCATATAGATCGAGTTCACCTGCAGATCGCGGCCGTTCTCGTCCTTCTTCACGGACGAGATGCGGCTCATCATCTCCTCGGCGAGGCGGGCGGAGCACTTGCCCCAGGCATCGACCACCTTGTTGTACTTCTCGCCCTGGGTGATCAGGCCGTCATTGTACTGCTGCTCGAACTCCTTCACGAGCGAGCGCGTCTCCTCGACGATGCTCCACTTGTTCTCCGGCACGATCATGTCGTCCTTGCCGAACGAAATGCCCGCCTTGAACGCGTGGTAGAAGCCAAGCGCCATGATGCGATCGCAGAAGATCACCGATTCCTTCTGCCCGCAGTTGCGGTAGACGGTATCGATCATCGCGGAGATTTCCTTCTTCGTCATGAGCTTGTTCACGACGTCGAAGGGAACGGCCGGATGGCGCGGCAGCACGCGTGACAGAACCACGCGGCCGGGCGTCGTCTCGTAGATCTTCGAATAGGTCTTGCCGTCCTGATCGACACCCTGCCACCGGTAGCGGATCTTGGTGTGATAGGTGACGACCTTCTCGGCCAGCGCATGCTCGAGCTCGCCGATATCGGAGAAAGCCTTGCCTTCGCCCGGCTCACCCTCGGCGATGATCGACAGATAATAGAGACCAAGCACGATGTCCTGGCTCGGCACGATGATCGGCTGACCATTGGCCGGGTGCAGGATGTTGTTGGTCGACATCATCAGGACGCGCGCTTCGAGCTGGGCCTCGAGCGACAGCGGCACGTGCACGGCCATCTGGTCGCCGTCGAAGTCCGCGTTGAAGGCGGCGCAGACCAGCGGATGCAGCTGGATCGCCTTGCCCTCGATGAGCACGGGCTCAAACGCCTGGATGCCCAAGCGGTGCAGCGTCGGCGCCCGGTTCAGCATCACCGGATGCTCGCGGATGACCTCGTCCAGGATATCCCAGACCTCCGGCTTCTCCTTCTCGACGAGCTTCTTCGCCTGCTTAACGGTGGCCGACAGGCCCTTGGCGTCGAGGCGGGCATAGATGAAGGGCTTGAACAGCTCGAGCGCCATCTTCTTCGGCAGCCCGCACTGATGCAGCTTCATCTCCGGACCGACCACGATCACGGAGCGGCCGGAATAGTCGACGCGCTTGCCGAGCAGGTTCTGGCGGAACCGGCCCTGCTTGCCTTTCAGCATATCGGCGAGCGACTTCAGCGGCCGCTTGTTGGCGCCCGTGATGACGCGGCCACGGCGGCCGTTGTCGAACAGCGCATCGACCGCTTCCTGCAGCATCCGCTTCTCGTTACGGATGATGATGTCGGGAGCCCGGAGCTCGATGAGGCGCTTCAGGCGGTTGTTGCGGTTGATGACGCGCCGGTAGAGGTCGTTGAGATCCGACGTGGCGAAGCGCCCGCCATCCAGCGGCACGAGCGGCCGGATGTCCGGAGGAATAACCGGAACGACCGTCAGGATCATCCACTCCGGCTTATTGCCCGAGAGCTGGAAGGCCTCGATGATCTTGAGGCGCTTCATCAGCTTCTTGGGCTTCAGCTCGGAGGTCGTCGTCGCAATCTCGTGGCGCAGGTCCGCCGCGATCTTGTCGAGATCGAGCGAGCGCAGGATCTCACGAATCGCCTCGGCGCCGATCAGCGCCGTAAACGAATCGTCCCCATATTCCTCCTGGGCGCGCAGGTACTCGTCCTCCGAGAGGAGCTGACGCTCCTTCAAGGGGGTGAGGCCCGGCTCGATAACGACGTAATATTCGAAATAGAGGATGCGCTCGAGATCCTTCAGCGTCATGTCGAGCAGAAGGCCGATGCGCGAGGGCAGTGACTTCAAAAACCAGATATGAGCGACGGGAGCGGCGAGCTCGATATGGCCCATGCGCTCGCGCCGTACGCGCGCGAGCGTGACCTCGACACCGCATTTCTCGCAGATGACGCCCTTGTACTTCATGCGCTTGTACTTGCCGCACAAGCACTCGTAGTCCTTGATCGGGCCGAAAATCCGCGCGCAGAACAAACCGTCGCGCTCCGGCTTGAACGTACGGTAGTTGATCGTCTCCGGCTTTTTGATCTCACCGAAGGACCAAGACAGAATCTTCTCCGGGCTCGCGATCGAGATTTTGATCTGATCGAACGTTTGCGCAGGAGCCTGGGTATTGAAGAGATTCATGACCTCTTGGTTCATCGCCGTCTCCTTCAAGCCGCGTCGGAGCATCGCTAAGCTCCCGCTGGCCGATATCTTCAAGCCGCCGCCAACGGCTCATCTCAACACGGGAGGCTGCGCATGCCCCGGGGCATCCGCAGCCCATTCATCACGATCCGGACGGAATGGTCACCGCCAAGCCTCTGCCTTGAAAGCTCCTCGGCTCACTCGGCAGCTTCCGAAGGCGGCAATTCCACCTGCGGCTTTTTGGTCGATAGCAGTTCGACATTGAGGCCAAGCGATCGCATCTCTTTCACCAACACGTTGAAGCTCTCGGGTATGCCGGCTTCGAAGGTGTCATCGCCGCGCACGATCGCCTCGTAGACCTTGGTGCGACCCGCCACGTCGTCCGACTTCACCGTCAGCATCTCCTGCAGGGTGTAGGCTGCGCCATAAGCTTCCAGCGCCCACACCTCCATTTCGCCGAAGCGCTGTCCACCGAACTGCGCCTTGCCGCCCAACGGCTGCTGAGTGACGAGCGAATACGGCCCGATCGAGCGCGCGTGGATCTTGTCGTCGACGAGATGGTGCAGCTTCAACATATATATGTAGCCGACCGTCACTTTGCGATCGAAGGCTTCGCCAGTCCGTCCGTCATAGAGCGTGACCTGACCTGAGCGGTCGAGCCCCGCCTCCTCCAGCATGCGCTCGATATCGCTCTCCTTCGCCCCGTCGAAGACCGGCGTCGCGATCGGGACGCCGCGGCGCAGATTTTGACCGAGTTCCACCAGGCCGGCGTCGTCGAGCTGGTCGATGTCGCTATTGTCGCCGTAGACCTTCGTCAAGGCACCCTTGAGCTGGCTCGCGTCGTGCGACCTGAGATAGGCGTCGACCGCCTGTCCCACCTGCCGACCGAGGCCGGCGCAGGCCCAGCCCATATGCGTCTCGAGAATCTGCCCGACATTCATACGGCTCGGCACGCCGAGCGGGTTGAGCACGATATCGGCATGCGTGCCATCCTCGAGGAACGGCATGTCCTCGATAGGCACGATGCGCGACACAACGCCCTTGTTGCCGTGACGGCCGGCCATTTTGTCGCCGGGCTGGATCTTGCGCTTCACCGCCACGAAGACCTTGACCATCTTCATGACGCCGGGCGGCAGCTCGTCGCCGCGCTGCAGCTTCTCGACCTTGTCGAGGAAGCGCTGTTCGAGGCGCTTCTTCGATTCGTCGTACTGCTTGCGCATGGCCTCGAGCTCGGCCATGAGCGGGTCGTCCGTGACAGCAAAAGCCCACCACTGCGAGCGCGGGAACTCCGCCAGGCTCTCGCGCGTCAGCTCCACGTCCTTCCGGAAGCCCTTGGGCCCGGCGACCGGGGTCTGGCCCGTGAGGAGCTGGGCGAGACGCGCATAGACGTTCCTGTCGAGGATCGCCTGCTCGTCGTCGCGGTCCTTGGCCAGCCGCTCGATTTCCTCGCGCTCGATGGCCTGGGCACGCTCGTCCTTGTCGACGCCGTGGCGGTTGAACACCCGCACTTCGACGACTGTACCGGTGACGCCCGGCGGCACGCGCAACGAGGTGTCGCGCACGTCGGAGGCCTTCTCGCCGAAGATGGCGCGAAGCAGCTTCTCTTCCGGCGTCATCGGGCTCTCGCCCTTAGGCGTGATCTTGCCGACGAGGATGTCACCGGCATTCACTTCGGCGCCGATATAGACCATGCCGGCTTCGTCGAGGTTCTTCAGCGCCTCTTCCGAGACATTCGGAATGTCGCGCGTGATTTCCTCAGGCCCGAGCTTCGTGTCGCGGGCCATCACCTCGAACTCTTCGATATGGATCGACGTGAACACGTCGTCCTTCACGATCCGCTCGGAGAGCAGGATCGAGTCCTCGAAGTTGTAGCCGTTCCAGGGCATGAACGCGACGAGCACGTTGCGGCCGAGCGCGAGCTCGCCGAGATCGGTCGAGGGACCGTCGGCAATGATGTCGCCCTTGCGCACGAAATCACCCACCTTCACCAGCGGCCGCTGGTTGATGCAGGTCGACTGGTTGGAACGCTGGAACTTCATCAGCCGGTAGATGTCGACGCCCGACTTGGTGGGGTCGAGATCCTCGGTCGCACGCACGACGATACGGGTCGCATCGACCTGGTCGATGATACCCGTCCGGCGAGCCCCAATGGCCGCACCCGAGTCGCGGGCGACCACCGCCTCCATGCCCGTTCCCACGAAGGGAGCATCGGCCTTGACCAGCGGCACCGCCTGGCGCTGCATGTTCGAGCCCATGAGGGCGCGGTTGGCGTCGTCGTTCTCGAGGAACGGGATGAGCGCCGCAGCCACCGAAACGAGCTGCTTCGGCGACACGTCCATATAGTCGACCCGATCCGGCGGCACGACCACGACGTCGCCGGCCCGGCGGCAGACCACCAGGTCCTCCGTCAGCTTGCCTTCGGCGTCGATGTCGGCATTCGCCTGGGCGACGTAGTACTTCGATTCCTCCATCGCCGAGAGATAGACGACATCACTGGTCACCGCGCCGTCGCGCACCCGGCGATAGGGCGCTTCGATGAAGCCGTATTTATTCACCCGCGCGAAGGTCGCGAGCGAGTTGATGAGGCCGATATTCGGGCCTTCCGGCGTCTCGATCGGGCAGATCCGGCCATAATGCGTCGGATGCACGTCGCGCACCTCGAAGCCTGCGCGCTCGCGGGTGAGGCCGCCCGGCCCAAGCGCCGACAGGCGTCGCTTGTGCGTGACCTCCGAAAGCGGATTGGTCTGGTCCATGAACTGCGACAGCTGCGAGGAGCCGAAGAATTCGCGCACCGCCGCCGCCGCGGGCTTGGCGTTGATCAGGTCCTGCGGCATCACGGTGTCGATGTCGACCGACGACATGCGTTCCTTGATGGCGCGCTCCATCCTGAGGAGCCCCAGACGATACTGGTTCTCCATCAGTTCGCCGACCGAGCGCACGCGGCGGTTGCCGAGATGGTCGATGTCGTCCACCTCGCCACGGCCGTCGCGCAGGTCGACGAGCGCCTTGACGACCGCCAGCATGTCTTCGCGCCGCAATGTGCGCATGGTGTCAGGCGCATCGAGATCGAGGCGCATGTTCATCTTCACGCGCCCGACCGCCGAAAGGTCATAGCGCTCGGCATCGAAGAACAGCGAGTTGAACATCGACTCCGCCGTATCGAGCGTCGGCGGCTCGCCCGGCCGCATCACGCGGTAGATGTCGAACAGGGCCTCCTCGCGCGAGGAGTTCTTGTCGAGCTTGAGCGTATTGCGGATATAGGGACCGATATTGACGTGGTCGATATCGAGGACCGGGATCTCCTCGAACTCGCTCTCGATGAGACTTTTCAGGAGCTTTTCGGTGATCTCCTCACCGGCTTCCGCATAAATCTCGCCATTCGCGTAGTTCACGAGGTCCTCGGCCACATACTGGCCGATGAGATCCTCGTTCGTGGCGCGCAGATCCTTCACGCCCTTTTCCGCCAGAAGGCGCGCAGAGCGAGCCGTCAGCTTCTTGCCGGTCTCGATCACCACCTCGCCCGTATCGGCGTCGATGACGTCCGTTGTCGCCTTGAAGCCCTTCAGGCGCTCGGGATCGAAGGGAACGCGCCAGCCGTCCTTGTTCTTCTTGTAGACGACGCGGTTGTAGAAGGTGTCGAGGATTTCCTCGCCGTCGAGGCCGAGCGCAAAGAGCAGCGACGTCACCGGGATCTTCCGGCGACGATCGATGCGGGCATAGACGATGTCCTTGGCGTCGAACTCGATGTCGAGCCAGGACCCGCGATACGGAATGATGCGTGCGGCAAAGAGGAGCTTGCCCGACGAATGGGTCTTGCCCTTGTCATGGTCGAAGAACACGCCCGGCGAGCGGTGCATCTGGCTGACGATGACACGCTCGGTGCCGTTGACGATGAAGGTGCCGTTGTCCGTCATGAGCGGCATATCGCCCATGTAGACATCCTGCTCCTTGATGTCCTTGACGGAGCGCGAACCGGTGTCCTCGTCGACATCGAACACGATCAGGCGCAGCGTCACCTTCAGCGGCGCGGCAAAGGTCATGCCCCGCTGGCGACACTCGTCGACATCGTATTTCGGCAGCTCGAAGGTGTATTTGACGAACTCGAGCAGCGCGCTGCCGGAAAAGTCAGATATCGGAAAGACGGACTTGAAGACGGACTGCAGCCCTTCCTCCGGCCGCCCCCCCTTCGGCTCCTCGACCATCAGGAATTGGTCATAAGATGCCTTCTGAACCTCGATGAGGTTCGGCATCTGGGCCACTTCCCGGATCTTGCCGAAGAATTTGCGGACGCGCTTCGGGCCAGTGATCGTCTGGGCCATATCTGTTCTCGCTCCTCACGCACGGCTGACCGGGCAGCCCCGGGCGGGGCATGGTGCGGCAGAGGCCGCCGGGTCAGCCGCGCCGCTCACGCGGCTTGCTGCTTTGCTTGCGGTCGCCGCCTCCGGCGATCGCTATCATTATCGCCGTCCCGGCCGGATCTGCGCGATCCTGGAGCTTAGGGACGACATAACGGCCCCGGAGACGAAGCGTCTTCGGGACCGTTGAAGTCTTAGTTGCTGACGGCCCGTGGAATCGGGCCGTCTCGATGAAAAAGGACGAGGCCCCCTTTCATCGCGATTGCCAGCATCAGCGACCCGAGGTCACTTCAGCTCCACCTTGGCGCCGACCTTCTCGAGAGCGGCCTTGATCTTCTCGGCCTCTTCCTTGCCTACGCCTTCCTTGACGGGCTTCGGCGCGGCCTCGACGAGATCCTTGGCCTCCTTCAGGCCGAGACCGGTGACGGCGCGGACCTCTTTGATGACCTCGATCTTCTTGTCGCCGGTGGCGGCCAGAACGACCGTGAACTCGGTCTGCTCTTCGACGGGAGCAGCCGCGCCCGCTGCCGGCGCAGCCGCAACCGCGACGGCGGCAGCGGCGGAAACGCCCCACTTCTCCTCGAGGAGCTTCGCGAGCTCCGCGGCTTCGAGAACGGTCAGGCCCGACAGTTCGTCGACGAGCTTTGCTAGATCAGCCATAGTTTCTTCTTCCTGGTTCGGTTCGGTATGGGGTTAGACGGCCTCACGCCGCTTCGTCTCGCTTGGCATAAGCCCCGAACACGCGCGCCAGTTTGCCGGCGGGCGCATTGACGACCTGCACCACCTTCGTCGCCGGGGCCTGCACGAGGCCGACGATCTTGGCGCGCAATTCGTCGAGGGAGGGCAGTGAGGCGAGTGCCTTCACGCCGTCCGGGTTCAGAGCAGTCGTCCCCATCGCCCCGCCGAGGATCACGAGCTTGTCGTTGGCCTTGGCGAAGTCGGTGGCGACTTTCGGTGCCGCAACGGGATCGCTGGAATAAGCCAGCAATGTCGGCCCCTTCAGGAGGGACGCGATGGACGCGACATCCGTGCCTTCGAGAGCGATCTTGGCGAGGCGGTTTTTCGTGACCTTGACGGAGCCGCCTGCCTGCTTCATCTCCCTACGGAGCTTCTGCATGTCGGCGACCGTCAGGCCGGCATAGTGAGCGACGACAACAACGCCGGTCGAGGTGAACACCTCGCCCAATGTCGTGACGAGCTCTGCTTTTGCCGCTCTGTCCACTTGGCTCTCTCCGGTTCGACGGCACGGGAACACCCCTGCCGTCGGCTGCACATGCCGCTCGCCGTGCATCAGGCCTGCGCCCGACGCCGTGCGATACGGCGCTCGCAAGCCCTGTCCCCCGGATCGAAGAGCAACACTCTCGCCCCAGGTCATAGGTCCGAACCGACCAGCCGCGAAGCCCCGCTTGTGCGGAACTTCCCGGCGAAAATCAGCCTTCCCCGTCTATGCTGGCTTCACGCAGAAATTAAGCCGATGATCGGCACCCGCAGTCTCGGACAGGACATAAGGCCGGATCGAGCAGAAGTCTCCTCCTGCCCGCCGGCCCTTCCACCCAGTTGCCCGGGCAGAAACGCTCACGGAAGACCGCAAGCGGCCTTCCAGGTTTTAGGATACAAACGTTCTTAATAACCACTACTAAGGCGCTTGCCAAGGGGCAAACGCGAATCAAATCGGACGATCGGCAACCGACGCCGGTTCCTTCGAGTGGCGTCGGGCTGCAACATCGTCAGGCGTTCAGGACCGACGCCGGATCGACCTTCACGCCAGGCCCCATCGTCGAGGAGATGGCGATGCGCTGGACATAGGTGCCCTTGGCGCCCGCCGGCCTCGCCTTGGCGACCGCGTCGGCGAAGGCCTTGATGTTCTCCACGAGCTTGTCCGCCTCAAAGGAGGCCTTGCCGATGCCGGCATGGACGATACCCGCCTTCTCCACCCGGAACTCGACCGCGCCGCCCTTTGCCGCCTTGACGGCGCCGGCCACGTCCATGGTCACAGTGCCGACCTTCGGGTTGGGCATCAGACCGCGGGGGCCGAGCACCTTGCCGAGCCGGCCGACGAGCGGCATGAGATCGGGTGTCGCGATGCAACGGTCGAACTCGATGGTACCACCCTGGACGATCTCGAGGAGATCCTCGGCGCCGACGATATCCGCCCCCGCCGCCTTGGCCTCATCAGCCTTCGCACCACGCGCGAAGACCGCCACCCGCACCGTTCGGCCGGAACCGTTCGGCAACTGGCACACGCCACGCACCATCTGGTCCGCATGGCGGGGGTCCACGCCGAGATTCATCGCCACTTCGATGGTCTCATCGAACTTGGCCTTGGCCCGCTCCTGAATCATTTTGACCGCATCGGTGAGCCCATAGAGCTTCGTGCGATCGACCCCGTCGCGGAGATTTGTGATCCGTTTTGCCGTCTTTGCCATGATCGATCTCCTCAGCCCTGAACCTCGAGGCCCATAGAACGGGCTGAGCCTTCGATCATCGCCACCGCAGCCTCGATGCTGTCGCAGTTGAGGTCGGCCATCTTCTTCTCGGCGATCTCCTGCAGCTGCGTCCGCGTTACCTGGCCGGCCATGGCCCCCTTGCCGGGCGTCTTCGAGCCGCTGGTGACGCCCGCCGCCTTCTTGAGGAAATAGGAGACCGGCGGCTGCTTCATTTCGAAGGTGAAGGAGCGATCCTGATAGGCGGTGATGATCACCGGGATCGGCATGCCCTTCTCCATCTGCGCCGTGCGCGCATTGAAGGCCTTGCAGAATTCCATGATGTTCAGGCCGCGCTGACCGAGCGCGGGACCGATCGGCGGCGAGGGATTGGCGGCCCCTGCCGGTACTTGAAGCTTCACGTAGCCCGTGATCTTCTTTGCCATGATGGCTGCTCCCAAAAGACGGCACGCCGGATGCCATCCGGTTGCCGTGGGTTGCAGATCGCGGTGCGGTTCCTTTTGCCCGGCTGGCGACCGGAGAACCTCCCGCGGCTGATGCCGCATCCAGTGGCTGCGGCGTGGGGGCCGAACGGTCCCCATGCGAGAACGGACAGGTCCATTCTCGCGGACGTGTCACATAGCAATACGGACCGGCGGAAACAAGCCCCGCCGGCCGCGAACTGCTCTATGCAACGGGTCAGACCTTCTCGACCTGACCGTATTCGAGATCGACCGGGGTAGCGCGTCCGAAGATCGACACCGCGACCTTGAGCCGGGCGCGGGCTTCGTCGACCTCCTCCACGGTTCCGTTGAAGGATGCGAAGGGCCCGTCGGCGACGCGCACCTGTTCGCCCACCTCGAAGCTGACCGACGGCTTCGGGCGATCAACGCCCTCCGCCACCTGACCCTTGATGCGCTCGGCCTCGCGATCCGGGATCGGCATGGGCTTGGCCTTGTCGGCACCCAGGAAGCCCGTGACCTTCGGCGTGTTTTTGATCAGGTGGTAGACCTCGTCGGTGAGGTCGCATTTCACCAGGACATAGCCCGGGAAGAACTTGCGTTCCGTATCGACCTTACGGCCGCGGCGCACCTCGACGACCTTCTCGGTCGGCACAAGGATCTCGTCGAACTTGTCTTCAAGGCCTCGCTGGGCCGCCTGATCGCGCAGTGACTGCGCCACCTTGTTCTCGAAATTCGAGTAGGCGTGAACGATGTACCACCGCTTGGATCCGGAGGACACGCTGTTGGCACTGGCTGGGGACATTGGGGAACCTCCTAACGTCCGATACCGAGGACCAGAGTCACGCCGAACTGGATCAGTTGATCGGCGATCAGAAAAAATATGCTCGCCAGGATGACCATGACGAACACCATCGCCGTCGTGACGAGGGTCTCCTTGCGGGTGGGCCACGTGACCTTGGAGGCCTCGTTGCTGACCTGCTGCAAAAATTCGACCGGGTTCGTCTTCGCCATTTCCCATCACCATTCGCGCTTTCGTGCAATGCCCATGGCATGCCGACGGCGCGGCTTGATCAACATCGGTATCGGCACTGCCGCTCGCAAGCACCGAACCGTCAATAGAATCGCCAGACCGGCTTGCCGCCGCCTTAAAATCCGAAGGCCCCAACGAGGGGCCAATACGGGGTCCGCTGGCAGGAGTGGAGGGACTCGAACCCCCAACCCCCGGTTTTGGAGACCGGTGCTCTAACCAGTTGAGCTACACTCCTAGCGGATCCGGCGAAGCGACACGCCGGCGAGACGACAGCTGCCGAGCGGCCGAGGTCGTCAGGGGCGATATCGCCATCTTCCTATACATCAGTTGTGCGGGAAGGCGATAGGTGATTGACGGCCCCGGACGATGCCGTCGAGAGAGCCCGGGAGCGCCATGGCTCCCGGGATAGATGTCAGCTTTACTCAATGATCGAGGCGACGACGCCGGCGCCGACGGTGCGCCCGCCCTCGCGGATGGCGAAGCGCAGCTTCTCTTCCATCGCGATCGGCACGATCAGCGTCACCTCCATGGNTCGTCACAACCTTAAGGCGTTGCCGTTCTGAGGAGGATCGGGCCCGTCGGCCCCGAAATTGCGGGACCGTCTAGGGGGTTTCGCTCAATTCCGCAAGAGCCAGTTACGATACTCTCTAACTAACATACTCGCCGATCAGCACGTAGCCGGGATCGGAAGAATTGATCGCCATCGCCAGGGCCGTCCCGATACCACCGCCGATCTCCCTGGAGCGGTAGACTCCGTCGTATTTGAGAACGAGCGCACCGGTCTTGGCATCCACCAGATCGATCTCGGCCTGGATCTTGGGGCGGCTCTCGACAAAGACACGCCGAGCCACCGAGGGTACGTCGAAGATCTTCAGCCGGACTACCGCCTTGAGCGGCTTCGCCCCCGTGAAGAGCGGCGTGATCTGCGAGCCGAATTCAGCGCCGAATTGGTCGTCGAGGGCCGTCTGGAACTGTTCCTGGACTTCGGGAAAATTCCAGGACGGCTCGTTTTGCAACCGCCTGGCGACGCTGGGGTCGACGGCATGCGTCTTGAGATAAGCCTCTTCCTGGCTGGGCCAGGAGCGCACAACCTTGACGCCCTTGACCGCGACCTGCGCGATCTTGAACCTCTGGAACGCGCTCAGATCCATGGAATGCGGCGGCACCGTCGCGCAGGCAGCCAAGACCAAGCTCGCCATCGCGAGCAACATAAATCGCCCAATCAACGAAGCCCCCCGGCAACGCTTAAAGAACAATCAAAAAGTCATGGAGCGGGTGAAGGGAATCGAACCCTCGTCATCAGCTTGGAAGGCTGTTGCTCTACCATTGAGCTACACCCGCACCGCAAAACAGTTCCGAGACGGGTGGTGGAGGGGGTTGGATTCGAACCAACGTAGGCATAGCCAACGGATTTACAGTCCGTCCCCTTTAACCACTCGGGCACCCCTCCGCCCGTCCCGCGAAACTGCCCCATGAGGCAGTCCGGATGCACATCTCGCGCAAGCACGAGCAGCGGGGCGTTCTTAAGTGGAGCCGGTCGCGAGTGTCAACAGCAAAACCCGACTGGCGCGATTGAGCGCCCTATGCGACATCTGCCCCTCTCCTACCAGCCAGCCCCCCTCAGCCACGAATGCCGCCGCCATGACCGATGACGAAGCCCGGACGCACAAGCGACCCGCCGCAAGGCCCGGTCACCGGGCGGCGCGCGGCGTCCGAGCGTCGCAAAACCGCGATGAGCCCGGCAGCGTCATCCTTTATGGCTGGCATCCGGTCGTTGAAGCCCTGGCCAACTCGAAGCGGCGCCTGCGTCGCCTCATGGCGACTGAAAATGCACTCCAACGACTGAACGAGAGATTCGAGACCCTGCGCATTGACGCAGACCTCGTGCGGCCGGAGGAGATCGGCCGGCGCCTCGAGCCGGACGCCGTGCACCAGGGGCTTTATCTCGAAGCCGATCCCCTGCCCTCGCCGACCATCGAGACGATGAATGCGCGCTCGCTCATCCTCGCGCTCGACCAGATCACCGATCCGCACAATGTCGGAGCGATCGTGCGTTCGGCGGCGGCCTTCGGCGTCGACACCATCATCACGACCGCCCGCCACAGCCCAGCAGCCACCGGCGTCATGGCGAAATCGGCGTCAGGGGGCTTGGAACACGTCCCCTTCACCATCGTCCGCAATCTGGCCGGTGCCTTGCAGACATTGAGCGAGCGTGGCTTCCTGTGCATCGGTCTCGACTCGGCCGGGACGACGCCGCTCGAAGCCGTCCAGCTGCATCGGCCCGTCGTGCTGGTGCTCGGTGCCGAGGGCAAGGGGCTGCGGCAACTGACGCGCGAGCGTTGCAGCGCGCTAGTGCGCCTGGACGTTCCCGGTGCCATCAAGAGCCTGAACGTGTCGAACGCAGCCGCGGTGGCGCTTTATGCGGTGAGCAGGAACCTTCCGCCCGCCTGAGCGCCCAAGCCTCGGCCGTCATTCGCATCCTCCTAACAGCCTGCGCTCGCTACGACTTTCGGCTGACGACGAATTGACGAGCGACATCTCGCCACGTGCACCATAGCCTCGCCGCATTGAGTCTCGCCGGGCTGATTCGTGATTAGCGTGGTCGTTGGCACCCGCCAGCGGTCACGTCCTCCCGACGCAGACTCCATAAGAACGAGGATGGCCAGGGAGGCACCGATGAGTGTTGCGACATCCGTACCGATTGAAGGAAAAAAACAGCCGATGACGCGCGAAGAGAAGAAGGTGATCGTCGCCTCTTCGCTCGGCACAGTCTTCGAATGGTATGATTTTTACCTCGCGGGCTCTCTTGCGATCAATATATCGGCCAATTTCTTTTCCGGCGTCAATCCGACTGCCGGCTTCATCTTCACACTTCTCGGCTTTGCAGCCGGTTTCGCAGTCAGGCCTTTTGGTGCGCTGTTCTTCGGGCGCCTGGGCGATCTCATCGGCCGCAAATACACCTTCCTCGTGACCATGACAGTCATGGGCTTATCCACATTCATCGTGGGTCTGCTGCCGAGCTATGCCGCGATCGGCATCGTCGCGCCCATCGCCTTCGTGGTCTGCCGCCTGCTCCAGGGCCTGGCACTCGGCGGGGAATATGGGGGAGCTGCCACCTATGTCGCCGAACACGCTCCGCAGGGCCGGCGTGGCTTCTATACTTCCTGGATCCAGACGACCGCGACCTTCGGGCTGTTCCTTTCGCTCGTCGTCATCCTCCTGCTTCGTTTTTCCATGTCGGCGGAGGACTTCGCCGCCTGGGGCTGGCGCGTACCGTTTCTCCTTTCCATCCTGCTGCTGGGCATTTCCATCTGGATCCGGCTTCAGCTGCAGGAATCGCCTGCTTTCACCAAGATGAAGGCTGAAGGCACCCAGTCGAAGGCCCCCCTGACGGAAGCCTTCGGCCGCTGGAAGAACGCCAAGATCGGCCTCATCGCCCTTTTCGGCGGCACGGCTGGCCAGGCCGTCGTCTGGTATACAGGCCAGTTCTACGCGCTGTTCTATCTCACCCAGACGCTGAAGGTGGACGGGACGACGGCCAATCTGTTGATTGCGCTCGCCCTTCTCATCGGCACCCCCTTCTTCATCGTCTTCGGCTGGCTCTCGGACCGGATCGGCCGCAAGCCGATCATCCTGGCCGGCTGCCTGATCGCGGCAATCAGTTACTTCCCACTCTTCGCCGCCCTGTCCCAGTACAGCAATCCCGACCTCGTTGCCGCGCAGGAGAACGCGCCGGTGACCGTCATCGCCGATCCGGCCGAGTGCTCCTTCCAGTTCAACCCGGTCGGCACGTCGAGCTTCACGACATCCTGCGACATCGCGAAGTCTTTCCTGGCCCGCAACGCGGTGAACTACGCCAATGAGGCGGCTCTGGCAGGGACTGTGGCGAAGATCAGGATCGGCGACCAGGTCATCGAGGCCTTCGACGCCAAAGCCGCCGGCCCAGAAGCCGCAGCACGGACAACTGCATTCACCAAAACTGTCACCGACGCCATCCGCGCGCACGGCTATCCGGCCGCAGCCGATCCGGCAAAGATGAACAAGGTCATGATGACCGTCATCCTCACCATCTTGGTGCTCTTCGTGACGATGGTCTATGGGCCGATCGCCGCGCTGCTCGTCGAACTCTTCCCGACGCGCATCCGCTATACCGGGATGTCCCTGCCCTACCATATCGGCAACGGCTGGTTCGGCGGCTTTCTGCCGCCCACCGCCTTCGCCATCGTGGCGGCGACCGGGAACATCTATTCAGGCTTGTGGTACCCCATCGCCATCGCGCTGATGACCTTCGTGGTTGGCCTTCTGCTCCTCCCGGAAACGAAGGACCGCGACATCTACACCTACAAGGGGGAATGAGAACGGGCAGTGGATAGCGGCCCGGCCGGTTCGCAGTTTCGCCACGATCTGCACGTTGACTGACCGGGCCTTTCAGTGACCGCGTTCCTGTAACCGATCGGGGCGAGACCGCCGGCGATGGATCGGAGCCTGCCGAACAATATTGTCGGGAGACTCCGAACAGTTGGAACTCCCGGCAGTTCGATCCGTTCTACCTCGACGGAAGATCATCAGTTTTCCGAGACCCCAACGTGAAAACCCCGCCTTGCGGCGGGGTCTTTTTTTGAGGCCGAGGTGAGTGAGGGCTGCCTCAGTAGCGGCAGACCCTAACCTGCCGCACCCGCCAGACACCGTTCACGACCACCCGCCTTGGCGCGCGATAGCAATAATCCGCCTGGCTTGCCTGGGTGGCGATTGCAGTCCCTGCTGCACCGATGAGAAGCCCGGTCGCCAGCGCCGCTCCCGTACCCCAACGATCGTAATAGTATCCAGGGTAGCCGTAGTAGCCGTAATAGGCCGGCCTGTACCAGCCTCCCCGCCAGCCCGGGCGATACCAGCCGCCACGCCAGCGCGGCCCGTAGTAGCCACCCCTCCAGGCCGGGCGGTTCCAGCCTCTCCATGCGGCGCGGTTCCAGCCCGGCCGGCCGCCATAATAGGCCTGCCGGAATCCTGCACGGCGGAACCCTGGACCGCGGAAGCCGGGCCCACCACGGAACTGAGCCCCGCGAAAGGCAGGCCCGCCCCGGAACCCGGGCCCGCGGAAGCCCGGCCCCCGGAACGCAGGTCCACCGCCCCAATTGCGGCCGCCCATGCCGCCGCGGAGAGCCATCCCGCCACCGCGACCACCTCCGCCCCGCCACGCGGGCTGGGCGTCGGCCGGCGTCGGGATTGCCGACGCAAAGAAGGACACCGCCAGCATCGCGCCTGCGCCAAACAGCAGTGATTTGAATGTGAATGGAATGTTCATCGTCGTCCTCCCGCTCATGTCGGCATCGGCAGGCATCAGCGTCTCGTGCAGTTTATAATACTTAACCCTTTGTTAATCGACCAGTTCCGAGGCTGCCGAAGCGCGCGGGATACGTCCCGAAGCAAAAAGGCCTCGCACTGGCGGGGCCTTCCTGGTTGTCACGAATATGTGCATCAGTCGCAGATGGTGACGCGCCGATACGACCAGCCCCAGCCATCCACCCAGACCCGCCGGCGTTCGACGTAACAGCCCGGGTCGTAATCATAGACCGGGCCAGGTCCCGCATAGGCCGGCCGGACGGCCCCGGCCGCCAGGGCGCCGAGTGCCAAGCCGCCGACAATGCCGGCCGCAGCCGCCGCACCGGCGTTACCGCCGCGGTGGTGATAGTAATGGGGACCGTGACCGCGCCACCGCGCCGAAGCGTCGCCCGCACCCGCCACGACCGAGCCGGCAAGAACCAGGCCGGCGAGCCCGGCGCTCAGGATTTTCTTCGAGACTTGAAAGCTCATCGCTCTCCTTCCGCAGGGTTTTCATCAAAGCTAACCCCGACCCTCCGTAAGACTAACCGCGACCTCACGGGAGCGGTTCCCACCGAACACCGGCAGCATGTCCGCCATGAAAAAGGCCCCGGCAAGCGGGGCCTTTTGATAGCTATCGATGCGCAATCAATCGCAGACGGTGACGCGCCGGAACGACCAGCCGAGACCTTCGACCCAGACTCGCCGACGCTCTACATAACAGTCCGGATCATAGTCGTAGACGGGGGCTGGCGCCGCATAGGCCGGTCGCGCGGCGGTGGCGGCGAGCGCTCCGAGCGCCAGACCACCGACCAAGCCGGCCGCCACCGCTGCGCCCGGATTGCCGTGGTAATGGTGATAATGGTGGTAGTATCGGGGACCATACCACCGGGCCGCGGCATCGCCCGTGCCGGCCGCCATCGCCCCCGCGAGCACCAGGCCGGCGAGCCCGGCGCTCAGAAGCTTTTTCGACATTTGGAAGCTCATCGCCCTTCCTCACAACCAAACTGACCACAACTGGCATGGCCTGCGCGTGTAACTACGCATGAAGGGGATACTGCCAAGCCTTTATGGCGGAATCCGGACCTTGAGCACAGCGCTCTTTTTCGCGAATGTCTTGCAAAACCGGCAGGTGACCTTGCCCGCCCTGCACGACCACATGGGCAGCTGGAGGCAGCCATGAGGACGGCCTGCGCTTGTTGGCGGGCAGCCCCCTCCAAATGGTGGCGAGATGCTATCTTGCGGTCCTGCGGAAAGGCTGGTAGCCCAAAGTCGCGCTTGGGGTGGGAGGCCGGTTTAGCTCAGCTGGTAGAGCACCTGATTTGTAATCAGGGGGTCGGGGGTTCGAATCCCTCAACCGGCACCAGCAACGTCAACTACTTAGACGGAATTTCAGCCCCTGGACGATGCCAGGATCTGCACTCAGGGTAACGTACGGGGTAACAAGAGCGTTGCCCAGCCTTTCCCGAGCGATTGAGCGGAAAGCGCCGCCGATGGGCCCTCTCGAGTTGATTCGCATCGACACGTCAGCTGTTACCCTGGCACGTCATCCGGTCGCCAAGGTAACAGGCGGTGCCGCCTCGCCCGCTACGTTGCAGCGAGCTCATCCCTTGCGGCTTCAGGTCGTGGTGCTCACCCGCTGGATCGCCGAGAACGGCACGATCCAGACCCTGTCGTCTTCATCCTGAAATCTGACGCAGTCTGACGTCACAACTGCGTGGTGTCTCACGTGGAAGGTCTGGTTGGCGCAGCAGAGGCGCACTGTATCGTGTTTTTCGAGAATTTCTTTGAGCAGCGTGGCGAAATTGGCCCGCAAGGCAACCTTCATCGGATCTCTCCCCCGTTCCGAAGACCTGGATTAGACACATTCAAAACAGCGGGGCGCCATCATCAGAAAGTCTAATCTCAAGGGCGTGATCGTCGGTTTCGCGCCGCGTCTTGCTCGTCGGCCAGCCTCCTGCGGGAAATTCAACCATATAGCACCGGAGCGACGAGAGCGGGCCCGACAGCCGGGACGTCGCGGCGTTCTTCGGCAAGAACCATTTCGATGTCCTGAAGGCAATCAGGAGCCTAGGTTGCTCGGCAGAATTCAGGGAAAGAAATTTTGCTTCGTTTAAGATCAATGACTTAACAGGTGATACCACGTCCCACGTCCTCATAACGAAGGACGGCTTCACCTTCCTGGTGATGGGCTTCAGAGGCGTCAAGGCCGCCAAGTTCAAAGAGGCCTATATCGCCCAGTTCAATGCGATGGAGGCCAAGCTCCGCCAGTTCGAAATCGAGCGGATCGAACAGATCGCCGGTATCATGCGGTCGAGCGATATCCGCGCCACGGCGCAGGCGGCGAAGAGATTCACGCTGAAAGGCGGCGTGATCATGCCGAGCGCCAAGTTCACGACCATCACCATGCCGAAATTTACGGGATCGATGCCGAAGCTGGCGGCTACGGGTGCAAGGATCGGCGCCAGGACGATGATCGCTGCCGAGGTCTCGATTAACATGCCGATGAAGAATAGGCAGAGGTTCACCGCCAGGAGGAAAACCAGCCGTTCTCGAAGGTCTGGGTCGGGTAGGCACCGATCTGCGCCGGCATTCCGGCGCGTCAGCAAGAAGCTGAACAGGCCGGTGCGTATGATGGCCGACGAGGCTAAAGCCGGCCTTATCGGTGCTGCGCGCGACGCCTGAGCTCAACCCTGGCCGGATCTATGCACGTTATCCCGACGGGGGTCTCACGGCACCGATCAGCGCCATGCTGAAGTCGATCCAGAAATCGCTGCTCGCCATCGACTACCTGAAGATCGAGGGCTAGGCCGGCTCGCCAGCTGCATCGGCCGGCAGCAGGAACGGGATCTGCTCGAGCACGCGCTCGACGGCGGCGATCACCGCCTCAATCTCGGCCGTCGCGCTGCCGACCCGGTGGGCTGCGCAGACCCAGGCATGGGCAAATTGCGGCACCGAACGGAGCTTCACCACCTGTCCTGCGGCCAGGGCGGTCTCCATTAGCTTGACGGGCAGGAAAGCCGCGGCGACGCCCTCCTGCACAAGGTGGGCGATCACCATCTGCCCGGTGCAATAGTCGAGCCGCCGCGGCGACACGTCCGCGGCGCTGAACCAGTCAATCACCTGGCGGTGCATCGCCGAGGGCGGCGGATTCGACAGCAACTGGCAGTCCTGCAGGTCGGCTGGCCTGATGGTCGGGCGAAGCCCGAGCGACGGCGCGGCGATCCACGCCGCCTCCTGGCGGCCGAGCCTGACCAGGCGGATCGCGGCGCCGCCTGTCGGATGAACCAGGAAGGCAAGGTCGAGCCGATGCTCGCGCAGCTCGTCCTCGAGATGCGAACTCGTCGCCACCGAAAGCTCGAGCCGCAGCAGCGGGTAGCGCGCCGCCAGATCCTTGAGGATCAGCGGCAGGCAGGCGACCGCGAAGGTCTCGGGCAGCCCGACTCTGACCGTCCCGTGGATCTCCCCGGCCGAGCCGACCCGTTCGCGCAGCCGGCCGAGCTCATCGATGATGGTCAGCGCGTGGACGAAGAGCAGCTCGCCGTCGACGGTAAGCCGCAACACGGTGCCGGCCCGCTTGAAGACGCGGACGCCGAGTTCGTCCTGCAGCGACTTCAGGCGGAGCGAGACGGTCGGCTGCGCCAGGAAGAGCTGTCTTGCCGCCGCTTGGACCGATCCGAGGCGCGCCGTCCAGACGAACGCTTCCAGTTCAGCAATCGTCGGTCGCATTGAAATTCCCAATATTAGTCGGCCAGATAAACAAATTGGATTTGGGAATGCAATGCTGCGTAAACTTACGCAAAGAGAACGGGCTGTTTCATTCGGAGGGAGAGGACTATGCAGCGACATTTCCGCGTGATTGCGGTGCTGGCGGCGGTCGGGCTCGGCGCCTCACAGGGCGAAGCCCAGGACTTCGCAAAGGTCAATCTCAAGGTGTCTGGCGGCAACCAGACGCAAAACATGTTCCAGAAGATCTACAAGCCCTTCTTCACCGAGACGCTCGCGGCGCGGACCAACGGCACGATCACCACCACCTTCGGCTCGCTCGAGGAGCTCGGCTTGCGCGGCCCCGAAGTGCTGCGCCTGCTGCGCCAAGGCGTCTTTGACATCTCCGAGGGCACGCTCAGCTACATGGCCGGCGAGGACCCGCGTTTCGACGGCCTCGACCTGCCGGGCGTCACCGTCGACATCGCCACTCAGCGCAAGGCTGCCGACGCCTTCCGCCCTGTCCTCGCGAAGGCGCTTGAGGAAAAATACGGCACCAAGCTGCTGAGCATGAGTCCGATCGCCGCGCAGATGTTCTACTGCAAGGGCGAGATCACCGGCCTGGACTCGCTGCGCGGCAAGGCGGTGCGGACCTTCAACCGGGCGATGTCCCAGATGGTCGAGGGGGCTGGCGGCTCGACCGTGAACATTCCCTTCGCCGAGGTCATCCCCGCGATGCAGCGCGGCGTCGCGCAATGTGCCGTCACCGGAACCTCCGCCGGCAACACCGCGCGCTGGTGGGAGGTGAGCGACCACCTTTACGCCCTGCCGATGGGCTGGTCGATGACCTTCTTCGGCGCCAATCTACGCAACTGGTCGCGCCTGGACGAGAAGACCCGCAGCTTCCTCGAGAAGCAGTTTGTGGAGCTCGAGGACCGGATGTGGGCCCAGGCGGGCAGCGACATCCAAGACGGCGTCAACTGCAACACCGGCTCGGGCCCATGCAAGGACGGGATCGAGGCGACGTCAAAGATGAAGTTCGTCACCGTGTCGGAGGCTGACAAGGCCGCGGCGCAGAAGATCGTCCGCGAGCGGGTGCTGCCCGACTGGGCCAAGCGCTGTGGCCCCGAGTGCGTCAGCCAATGGAACGCGACGGTTGGCAAGGTCGCCGGAATTGAGGCGAGCGCGCAGTAGCGCCTTTCTCAGGACAGTGACGATGGCACGGCTCCATGACGTTGTCGCGGGCTTGTCCTTGTGGATGGCTCGCATCGGCGGCCTGATGCTGGTGGCGGCCTCGGGCCTAATCAGTATCGAGATCCTGGCGCGCAAATTCATTCTGATTCCGTTCAGCGTTGGCAGCGAGCTGTCGAGCTACGCGCTGGCGATCGCGGCGAGCTGGGCCTTCGGCTATGCCGTGCTCAACCGCGCCCATGTTCGCATCGACGTAGTCAGGAACTGGACGCCGCCGGCCGTCCGCTTCGGGCTCGACGTGCTGGCTTTGGCGACGCTGGCGGCGGCTGCGCTGATCCTGAGCTATTTCGCCTGGGACACGGTCGAGACCTCCTGGTTGCTGGGTGCGCGCGAGAACACTTCGCTGGGCACACTGCTGGTCATCCCGCAGGGCCTGTGGCTGATCGGGCTGATCTGGTTCGCGCTGGTCTGCGTTGAGCAACTCGTGCTGGTCGGGCTGGCGCTGCTGAGGGGCTCGCCGGGCGAAGCCGCCGCCATCGTCGCCACACCAGACGTCGCTGACGAGGTCGAGGAAGCGCTCGAAGCCGTCGACGCCCAGCCGGTCGTTCCAAGGTAGCCGCCCATGGTACCCACCTCGCTCGGACTTCTCATCGTCCTGCTCGGTCTCAGCATACCGGTCGGTGCGGCACTTCTGCTGTTGGCGTTATCGCTGGGCGCGATCTACTCGCCGATGCCGATCTATCTTGCGATGGGCGAGGTGGTCTGGTCCGCATCGACCAATTTCCTCTTGGTCAGCGTGCCCCTATTCGTCCTGCTCGGCGAAATCCTGCTGCGCTCGGGCATGGCGGACCGACTCTACCGCTCGATGAGCCACTGGCTTGCTTGGCTGCCGGGCGGGCTGATGCATGCCAATATCGGCGCCTCGATGGTTTTCGCCGCCACCTCCGGCTCCAGCGTCGCCACCGCAGCGACGATCGGCACCGTGGCGACGCCGGTCATCAAGACCTACGGCTATGGCGAGCGCCTCTTTCTAGGCACCATCGCAGCTGGCGGGACGCTCGGCATCCTCATCCCGCCCTCCATCAATCTGATCATCTATGGCTGGTTGACGCAGACATCGGTTCCGCAGCTCTATTTGGCGGGCTTCGTGCCGGGTCTCGTGCTGGGCCTGCTCTTCATGGCGACGATCCTGATCTGCTGCCTGTTCAAGCCGCAGTGGCGCGGACGCCAGATCGAGACCTCGTGGCGCGATCGGATCGACAGCATCGGAGGGCTGGTCCCGCCGGCGATCATCTTCCTGATCGTCATCGGCAGCATCTATGCGGGCTTTGCGACGCCCACGGAGTCGGCCGCGCTCGGCGTGATCGCTGCGATCGTCCTCGCGGCGCTCAACCGGCGGCTCAGCCTCAGCATGATTCTCGAGGCGCTCGACGGCACGATGCGGACCTCCGCGATGATCATGCTGATCGTCGCCTCGGCCTTCTTCCTGAACTTCGTGCTCTCGGCGATCGGACTGGTGGCGGCCTTGAACAGCTTCGTCACCGGACTCGGGCTCGGCCCGATGGGCACGCTCATCGCCGTGATCGTGTTCTACCTCGTCCTCGGCTGCTTCATGGAGCCGTTGCCGATGATGATCGTCACCATCCCGATCATCGTGCCGGTCATCGTCCAGGCCGGTTTCGACCCGGTCTGGTTCGGGATCATGGTCGTGCTGCTCTGCGAGACGGCGATGATCACACCGCCTGTCGGCGTCAATCTTTATGTCGTCCAGGGCGTACGCGGCCGCGGCGTCATCAGCGACGTGATCCTCGGCGTGCTGCCCTTCATCGGCAGCCTGCTCGCCATGATCGCCCTCATCATTCTTGCCCCCGGAACAGTCATGTGGCTGCCGAAGCTGATCGGCGCCCATTGATGAACACACAGGAGACCAGCGTGAGCTACCCCCGGACCGTATCGTTGCGCGGCAAGCAGATCGAGATCACCGAAGCCAAGCGCGCGGCGCGGCTCGCAGAGATGCCCGAGATCGGCTGGATTGAGGACGCCGATCTGCGCGACAACGTACTCGACGCCTGGGCCGCCGCGCTGGAGGCGCATGGCTTCACGCAGATTGGCGAGATGAAGCCCTCGGGCAATTACGATTCGCTACCGCTGCTCAGCGGCTCGCAGGCCGACCATATGCGCTCGGTCTGCCGGCTTGCGGTGAAGACGGCCGAGGAGATGGCCGCGCTGTTCCCGGCCTTCCGCTACAACCGCGACATCCTCATCGCCGGCGCGCTCTGCCACGACATCGGCAAGGTCTGGGAGTTCCAGCCCGACAACGTCAAGCGCTGGAAGGAAAGCCCGCAGGCGGTCGGCATGCCGTCGATCCGGCACCCGGCCTATGGTGTCTATATCTGCCTGAGCATGGGCTTGCCCGAAGCCATCGCCCATATCGCCGCCGCCCATTCTGGCGAAGGTGAGCTGCTGGAGCGCAGTCTGGAGAACACCCTCGTCCATTGGGCGGACGTGACCTTCTGGAAGGCGGTACAGGCCGGCGGCCAGTTGTCCAGCACCGACACCTGGCTCGACGGGCTGACGGCCGGCGTTAGCGGGCAACCGCGAGCCTGATGCGCCACCTAGCTTCCCGACCACGGCAAGCTAACGGCGAAATCAGCCACTCGCAGCTTACTCGCGAAACAGCGATACACGCGCTATGCAGTGTCTGCGGGCGGTTTCACTTCCGGAAAGCGCCCTCAAATTCGGTCGTTGAGCAATCTTGTAGACCTCCCATAACCTGCCGGGCCGGTTAGTTCATCCGATTTCTATAAGTAGGGGCGGTCGAGACTTTATCGGCGGATTCCCCCGGGTTGGGTTGGAACTTTGGGCGTCCATTGGCGCACCAATCGACCCGCCCTTGCTTGATCCAGAAGTGGCAACCACAGTCGTTCAGCTGATCCACGGATGGCCGCACGGTAGGCCGATGCCAGAAATCTCGGATTACGTTCCAACGTGGTCGGCGACCGGGGTTCAATGAGAGACTGATGGCCTTGCCGCAGCCGCCCGGGCAGGACAGGCATGCCCACTTCTCGATCTGCCCGTCGCACACGACGAGCAGCTTTCCAGGTGGAATCTGCGCTCCGGCGGGAAAGGCCGGAGTGTTCTCGGTGAGCAGATCGAACCGGAGGAATCCCAACAAGCGCAGAAAGCGGGCGATTCTGTTCTTCACCGCTCAGTCCACCATGTCGAGGAAGGGCGTGACGTCGCCGGCGCCGCAATTCCGATCGGAATTGCAGCTCGGGCAGCGATCGCGGTGCCGGTGCGCGATGAAGCGCTCGTCGCGGGCATGCCAGCGACGAACGCGGTTCGGGATCATGCCCTTCATGCCATGGAAGCCGGTGAGCGCCGCGATCAGCTCGTCGACGGCTACCGAGGCCATCTCGGTCGTGAAGGTGACGACTGCCGGTGCGGGATCGCCACCGCCGATGACGTAGGCCTCCTCCTTTCGACGTTGGTATTCCTCGGGACGAGTTCGTTCCAGGTCCTCCTCGTGGGCCCGAGTGGCATTCACCACTCCCGAGCAAATTAGGCACGGGCGTCCGGGAAGGACGGTAGTCACGCGGCCATTCAGGTCTGCGCTGTGCGTTTCGGTGGGCGCGATCATGCGGAGGCCGACATCGATCACCGGGATGCCATAGAAGTACGCGAGCCGATTGATGAAGATCCGGCCCGAGTTGTCATCGGTGCAGCCGAAGACGAAGTCCGACGCCTTGAGGGCATCGCGCACCTCCACCGAGTTCACCCAAGCTTTGCTTGTGACGACATGGCATTCAACGCCCATGGCCTCGATCTCGCGCTTGAGGATATCGACCTTGGGCGTGCCAACGTCGGACCTGCGGGAACCATGGACGCGATTGAGATTGCTCTCGGCCAGGGTATCGTTGTCGATCAAGTAGATGCGACCCACGCCGATGCGGGCAAGCAGCAGCGCTACCGCGCTACCGGTGCCGCCGCAACCGACGACACAGACCCGGAGCGAGCGCAATGTGGCGTTGAAACCGTCGCCGAAGAGGCGGCGCTGGCGATCGAGATGCGACGATACCATGCCCTCGGTCGGCATGCGCGCGTGGCGAGTGAAGCGGCCGCCCACGATCTGTACGGCATCGGCGAGCAAATACGTATTCCCGTCGAGCCAGATTCGGGCGCACACCGAGCCATCGCCGCCGAGCACTATGCTGACCAGGCCGCGAACACCCTTGAGGTGCGCGGTGCGGGCGAGCTCACGTTCGTTGCGGTCGTCTTGGTCGGAGAAGAAGGCGTAGCTGCCCGGATGGGTGTGCACGATTGCGGGCACCTTGCCGGCGATCAAGGCATCGCCGAGCAGCCGCATGAAGCCGATTGTGCTCCAGGTCACATGCATCGGCGAGGCGCTGATCCTCTCAGCCGCCGGTATGTCGGCCACCTGGTGGGTGACCAGACGCAAACGGGGTTCGTGGGTCCAGGGATCGGCGGCGATATCGGAGGAGCCCAATAGCATATAGGCCGCCGCCTCCGGAGCATCGCGCCCCGGAAGCAGCGGACGGAGCAGATCCATGTGCTGCTCGAGAATGGTGACGTCGACGATGGTCATCTTAGGCCGCCTTCTGGAATGCCAGCTCGGCGCGGGCGACCATGGTGCGGATGCCATCAATGCCGGCGCGCCATTCGGCATGGCGGGACCAGCGCTGCCAGCTGGTACCCGCGAACTGATGAGCGACGTCCGCGCACTTGGCGTCGCGCCCGCTGGCCTTCAGCTTGATCCAGGGCGCGGTGTAGAACATGTCGACGCTGGCGTCGGGATAACCTGCGGGCAGCTGGATCATGATGTCGACGGTGTCGCGGTCGAACTTGCCAGGCGGGAGCGGGAAGTCCTTGATGACGACGCCGCTCGAGCCGGCCTCACCGATGATCTCGTAGGTCAGGCCGTTGTCCTCGAGATACCGGCGGTCGGCGGACGGAACGGCGAATAGCCCCTCCGTCGTCTCGCGGATCACCGTGATGAAGCGCTCGATGCCGTTGCCGGCCAGGTCGACCAGGTCGGTATCAGCGATCGGACGATCATGCCCGCCGCGCACCTCCAGGTAGATGGTGTAGCGCTCATCGACACCGGCCAGGTTGCGTAGCGCCTTGCCGCTGATGAGGCTCTTGCCCCACGACATCTGGCGTTCCTCGATGGTAAAATTGAAAGTGCGGTCGGTTTCGAAATAGGCGAAGACCTCGGTGCCCTTGCCGCGCAGGTCGAAGGTCTCGTCCAGGCGGACGTCCTCGAACTCGCCGTTGGGCATAATCGCGAAGAGGGAATAGTTCTCCACGTCGCAGACGCCGGCGGCCGCGAGGATCTGACGCCCGACGGGGATCGGATCGGCGACGGTGGCGTTGTGGTAGTTCACGCCGTCATTGGTGAAGCGGACGCGGTAGGCGGTGTTGGCGGCTTCGGCCGCACGGTTCTCGGTGGTCATAGTTCTGTATTCTCCATCGGGTCATCCGCGTGATGCGTGCCCTCTGAAGAACCAATCGGAGCCTCTAGACCGAACCGGTAACGCCGGCCGAAATTTTTTTCACGAGCGTTCCCAGAGGCAGCGAGCCGCAGATGAAGAAGGCGGGGCAGCGTGGGCAGGACCGACTGCTGCGGTTGGGTGGAAGATCACCGGTCAAGATGGCGGAGACCACCTTATCGACACCTGCACGGCGCGCGGCCAACTTCTTCGGGTCGATCTCAATCCGCATGGAGTCGGGCTCCGCAAGGTGCACGACCTCGATCGTAGCGCCCGGAAAAGTCTCCTGCGCCGCGAAGAAGAATGACGTTGAAGCCGCGTCCGTTTGCGATTTCTTCGTCGCGTGGCCCGTCCGCACGCGCCGCACCCGCAACTTTCCTTCGGCGTCCTCGAGGATGTCGTCGACGCGTACCTCGATCGTGGCGCCGCCCGAGGCCAGAACGAGGCCAGGGTTGGAGACCTTGGTCATGCCGGCTCTGCTCACGATCAGCCGGTCAACTAGCGTCTCGGCTATGACTCGATATTCCTCTGCATAGCCGCTCTTGCCGACTCCTGTCTCCTCCAACGCCAAGCCAAGGCGCTGGTCCACCTCGGCGGGATCGACCTGATTGGGTGGTTGCTGCACCATCCAGTCTACGACCAGTTGCACGGCGTCGTGCATCTGCACGAAGGTCGTTTCGAACCGTTTCCCGCCGACTTCAAGCAGATAGGAATAATAGAACCGGCGAGGGCAGCTGTCGTAGGTGGCCAACTTTGTGTCGCCTATGGACAGCTTGCCATCGAACACGATGTCCACCTTCCCCACATCTTCAGGCGGCAGCTCCAGGGTTGGATCGAAGTACGATCTGATCGCAGGCGGTACGATGCGATCGATGTACTCTGAGTGGCTCCATTTAGAGCCAGCGGCATTTTTGGTCGGCGTGTAGAGCACCAGGCGATCGCGGGCACGGGACATGGCGACGTAGAACAGGCATTCTTGCTCGTCGAGATGGGCCTGTTGGCGGATTTCCTTGCCGGTGCCCTCGGCGCCTCTGACAAGACCATTCGGTGTTTCGATGCCTTGGAACATGTTCGGCGATCGCGGAATGCTATTGGCGTTTACGCCTGGAAAGTGGATGGCGCGGAACTCCAGCCCCTTGGACCCATGGATGGTCATGAGCCGCACGGCGTCCAGGCCTTGAGCCGAGGACGGCAACTGCCGAAGATCGCGCTCGTCGGCCAGGCGAACGAGGCGTCGGATGCGGTCGAGCAATCTCACAATAGGCAGGCCCTGGCCGGGTGCCGGATTTCGCACGAAGTTCATGAGCTGCCAGATAGCGATACTCTTTGCACGGGATGCGATGGTCGCGCCGGTCGCCAGATCCGCCGCTATCCACGTGCGATCCAGAAGCAGCGTCGAGAGGACGTCCCACGGCAACGACTTCTCGTCAAATCCGGCCAAGGCTTTGCCAATCTTGCCCAACGCGTCCCGGCCCGCCGGCGTCAAACCGGGAAGTTGCTCCGAGGTTGCCGACCATGCGGGTTCCGGCGCCGAGCCGGCCGCCAGCGACTGGATGACATAGGCGGCATCGCCAATGTCCATGGCGAATTGGGCCATGGTGGCTGCGCGGACGATCCCCATGGCTCGACCATCTACCAACATCGAGAGCAGGGACAGCAGGTCCTTGATCTCCGGCCGTTCGAAGATGCTGCCCAGATGCAGTACGGGTATGCCAAGGCTCTCAAGGGCGGCGCCGACCTTGGCCAGCTTGTCGTTTCCGGTGCATAGGAGCGCCTGGTCCCTGTAAGCGACCCCTTCGGCCCGAAGTGCCTCGATAGCCTCGGCCACGGCCTCGATCTCGTCGGCGGCGTAGTCGACCTGACGGTGCTCTGGCTGATGACCAGATACCCCTCTTTCCGCCTCGAGCGAGGAATCCTTGCCTCGGGCGACGTTCATCTGCTCGGCAAACTTGGAGAAGGTCTTCACTATCTCGTCAGTGGATCGGTAATTAAGGGTGAGTCGGCCATCCTTCGCCCCGGGGAAGTCCTTGGCGAAATTGGCGAGGTTCACCGACGAGGCGCCCCTGAACCGATAGATCGACTGCTTCGCGTCTCCGACCGCCCAGACATGCTCGCCGGTGGGGCGCAGCTTCTTAAGGAGTTCGACGCTGCTGCGGTTCACGTCTTGGTATTCGTCAACCAGCACATGGGTATAGTGCCCGGAAAGTTCGGCCCGTACGTCCTCGTGCTGGGTCAACAGTTTCACCGGCAGTGTAACGAGGTCGCCGAAATCCAGCCGAGGCAGGGCGCTCTTGATCTCCTCGTACCGCGCATAGACGCGTGCGACCTCGGCCTGCCTTTCGGCCTCCGTCCTGGTTTCATCCGTTTCGGCTGCCTCCGCCATTGCGTCGGCTAGCCTCTCGAACTCGGGTGGCGCCACCAACTCGTCCTTCGCGCGAGATATGGCCGCCAAGATCTTGTCTAGGTTCTCGGTCGGGTCCCAGAGGTTCTTGAAATGCTTGAGTCCGAGTTTGGGCGCCTCGAACTCTAAGAGGCCGATGGCGTCGGCTCGATCAATCATCTTCGGATCGTCGGGCAGCCCCAGGCGGTCGTGGAACCGGCGGATGAGGTCCAGGCCGAAGGAGTGGAAGGTCCCGATCCACATCGCCGCCGCAGCAGCCGGGTTCATCGCTGCGATGCGATCGAACAGTTCACCTGCAGCCTTGTTGGAGAACGTGAGCACGAGGATGCTTCGTGGGTCCACATTCTTGGCCAGGAGCCAGCCGACGCGGCCGACCAGGGTCTGCGTCTTTCCGGTGCCTGGACCGGCCTCGAGCAGATAGGGTTCGCCCCAGTGCTCGGCGGCTGCCTTCTGCCGCTCGTTCAGGGGGCGCTCCACCGGGATCTTGACGAGATTCGGATCGACCTCCGGGAGCAGAAGCGCATCGAGCAATTGCTGGACGATGGCCGGCCCCGGAGCGCCCATCATCCGCGCGATGTTTTCCGATGTCATGGCGCCGTCTATGTGCAGCGTCTTGGCGGTTGCGCGGGGCAGGAGCAACTCCCTCGCGAAAAGGTCCATCTGGACCTCTCGCCGTTGCCGCCTGCTGTAGTCCTCCACGCGTTCGGCGCCGACCGGCGGCATTTCGGAAGGACGCGAGGGGTCGACGTTCCTGGCCTCGTCTCGTTGAGTGCGATCACCTAGTTCGATATGGCCGACTTCATGAGCGACGAGAAAGGCATCGCCGAAATCCGAGCCGGTCGCCTCGTGCAAGATCAGGGGTATGGTGGGATCGTAAATCGCCCGGGCGCCGTTGAGCATCGGGCTGCCTTTATCGACCTTCTGCACCTCTACTCCTGCCGCGTCTGCGGCCGCCAGCGAGAGCTGATAGGGCTTGGCGATGTCCGAGCCCTTCGCGATCATCTGTTTGTTGATTTCGGCGGCGCGACGACGTGCGATCTCGATCCCGTCCATGTCACTCCTCGAGCAGCTTCGCGATCTCTTCTGGACTATGGCCGCATTGCTTCAATACATCGGCAAGCGCCATCTGCTGAGAAGTGGTCGGTTTACCGTCTGACTTGTAGCTCGCGCCGGGAGCCAAGGCTCGAGGCGCATCGAGATAGGCCGACACCTGTTCGATGCCGGCGCCCAAGGCGCTCGCGAGGCACGTCAGAAAACGGCGTGGGATGGACGTAAACGATATCGCTCGGTCGCGTAGTTGCATTACGACCGCGGTCTTCACGCCCAGTGCCGTCGCCACGTCCCTAGTGAAGCGGGCCGAGGTCAACGGCTCCGACGAGGCGGCCGAGTATCGGGTCCAGGACCCCGCGACCACCGAGGATTCCATGTCAAGCCACGCCTCGTCGACCTCATCGAACTCAAGCTCTAGAGCGAGCGCAAGGAGCTCAGACCTGAGATCCGGATAGGAAGTGAGGTAGCGATCCAGCGTCTCCTTGCCGTGGCTCGGCTCGACTGCGAAAGCGGCAAGAACGTCCTCGATCTCTTCTGGCCGACGGGTCATTCTAGGTCCTCCAGTGCTCGTCGGAGCTTCGCGAGGGCGCGGTCTCTTCGATTGCGGACCGTCTTCTCAGAGCATCCGAGTACGCTCCTGATTGTTGTGGCGTTGGGTTCCTTGGAGTCAATTGGATAGCCCTTGAGCATAAGCACGACGACTTCGCGCTCTTCTGCAGGCAGTTCATTGATCGCAACGCCCAACGCCGACCGGTAAACCGGATCGTCGATTTTTCGGGGATTGAACGGATCGAACGAACCGGCGGCCGCTTCCACTTCAGCCGAAATGGCCTCTTCATCATTGTAGGAAAGCGGTCGCTCGCGATCCTCCTCGGTGTCGATCTTGGTCCGCGCTGTGGATCGCAGCAGCTTCATGGCTGACGCGAAGTTGATCTCGAAGTAATCGAGCCCGTCGCAGTAGCCGTTCCGGTCCTGCGTCAGTTTGACTTCGAACGCGAAGACGACGGCCTCGATGATCTTTGCTGCTCGCGCGGTGATGGCGCGCTTCCCCTCCACAAAGTGAACGGCCCCGGAAACCGTGGCCGCACGCTCCACCCTTGCAATAAGGGCCTTGTACATGAGTTCGAACTGACGACTGGAGTTGTCGCGCTTCGATTTGCGGACGAAATGCAGCAGACACTCTGACGGCAAGAAGTCTGGATGCGTTGGCGATGCGATACACATCCGCTCGATCAGCTCGTCGCGAGGCAGGTGTCCCAGCCGGTCGATGAGGGCTTCGACCTCCCCGCGCCGGCGATAGAGCTCTCCACCGGCTTTTCTCTTCCTCAATGGCTCTGCCAAATGCCCCCCCAAACTGTAGCAGCCCAACCCAACTTTCTACCGAGTCGGTCCCGTTTTCAGCAAGTGCCCGCCTCCAAACACTTAATCGTTGTCCAATGGGGGAATTCGAAAACCACGCTCGCTTCCAGCAATGACCAACCTTGTTCGCGTCATCGATTATGTCTGCCTTCATCAAGTCGGCTGACGAGACTGCGGGATTCAGGTACTTGGGGGTCCAGAGGTCCTAAAGCGGGCCGCTGCCTGCACGCGATATGCAAGGGGTGCTGGACCATTGATTCGGCTACAGCGGCTGCGTAACCGCGTGCATCCAAAGGCAGACGCGCTGCCCGCGCTGAACGGCAGCTAACCACGTTTCTATGATCAGGAGCCGCCGGTCTGCTATCGGCCCCAGGTGCCAGGCAGCTTCGCGCCCCAAGCCAGCCATTCGATGCGATTTGTATCGCTGCTGAAAGCAGTCGTTCGGTTGGGTAGCGGGCAGAGACACGATCGCGTTTCGAACGGCTTCGCAGAAGGCCTGTAACAAATTCGCCTCGCTCACCAGCCGACAGCGTGGGGATCGTGGAAATTCGAGTTCACTTCCTCGTCGGAGCGCGTTCGGTTGCAGATGCCAGCAAGCCTTTTGCGGGCTCCGCGTCGAAACGGAGGGGCGCGCAGAAAGCGCCGATCGCGTCGCGTAAGGCGGTGGCGCGGCCCCCCAGCCAGACCGCCTCCCTTGCATCTCCTTATCCGCCCATAGATCGCAACTGCGGTCCGGGATCTGCGGCAAGGTCTATGGCCTTGGGTTCGTCGAACCGGTGAGACGTTATGTGGAAACCACCTTGGCCCCGTTCGTAAGCGCTCCGAAGGTGTAGAAGGACAAGTCGGGTCCAGCAAATCGCCTCGGCGATTTCCGACCATCACCTCCACAGCACTGTCTCACTTCCTCCGGCTTTTCATTTGCGTTCGCTGGTGCTCGCAATTGCTCAGGGAACTGCATAGGAACCTCTAGATGGCGCAATGGCCATTATACCGTCTCGCCGCCATCGATAACCATGGCGCGCCCGACGGCGAAGCCGGCCGCGTCGGAGCACACCGTCAGGCAGCACGCGGCAGCGTCGTCGCCTGTAATGCGCCTTCCAGGATATCGAGCGCCGCGACAAGATCGGCGTTGGACAACACCAGCGGCGCGAGGAAGCGCACGATGTTGCGGTGAACGCCGCATTTGATCGCCAGCAGCCCGCCCTCGCGAGCCTTGTCGATGACCTTCTGGGCGGTTTCGGCATCGGGCGTCTTGCTGGCGCGGTCCGTGACGAACTCGATCGCGCGCATGAAGCCGAGACCGCGCACTGTGCCGATCGCCATGTATTTCGCGGCCAGGGCGTCGAGCCCGGCGCCGAGCTGGCTACCGAGGGCTTCGGCGCGATCGAGCAGGCCGTCCTGCTCGAAGGCGTCGAGCACGCCATGCGCGGCGGCGCAGGCCAGCGCATTGCCGCCATAGGTGCCGCCGAGGCCGCCCGGCAACGGCGCGTCCATGATCTCGGCCTTGCCCACGACGCCGGAGAGCGGCAGGCCACCGGCCAGGCTCTTCGCCACCGTCACGAGGTCGGGCTGGATGCCGGAGTGCTCGAAGCCGAACAGCTTTCCGGTGCGTCCGAAGCCGGTCTGGATCTCGTCGGCGATCAGCACGATGCCGTGGCGTTCGGTCAACGCCCGCAGCGCCTGCATGAAGGCGGGCGGCGCCGGCAAGAAGCCGCCATCGCCCTGAACCGGCTCGATGATGATAGCCGCGACGCGGTCGGGCGCGATCTGGGTGGCGAAAAGCTCGTCGAGCGCGGCCAGCGCGACCTCGGTCGTCACGCCGCGATAGGCGTCCGGATAGGGAGCGTGGTGGATCTCGCCAGCGAAGGGGCCGAAGTTCTGCTTGTAGGGCTGGCTCATGCCGGTCAGCGAGACGCCGAGCAGCGTGCGTCCATGGAAGCCGCCGCAGAAGGCGATGACGCCCGGCCGGTTGGTATGGCCGCGCGCGATCTTGATCGCGTTCTCGACCGCCTCGGCGCCCGAGGTCAGGAAGATGCTCTTGTAGGCTGCACCCTTGCCGACGAGCGCATTGAGCCGCTCGGCCAATACGATATAGGGCTCGTAGGCTGCGACCTGGAAGGCCGTGTGGCTGACGCGGGTGAGTTGCTCTGTAACGGCCGCGACGACGCGCGGATGATTGTGGCCGACATTGAGCACCCCGATGCCGCCGACGAAATCGAAATAGCGGCGCCCTTCGACATCCCAAAGATAAGCACCCTCTGCGCGCGCCGCGACGACGGGGTGAGCGGTGACGACGCCGCGCGGGATGTTCCGCTCGCGGATGGCCAGAAGCTCGGCATTGGTCCGTGAAATACTCGACATCGGTCTCTCCTCCTGATGACCCATTCAACTGCCGGCCAGTCTAGGAGGCACCGGCCATCAGGATTGCCGAGCCTGCGGGCCGTTCGGCATCTTTGCCCGTATTCGGCCGGCTTCGCCGCAGCGGATGCTGCGAGCCGTGAAGCGACGGGATACAACTCGGAACAAGACAATGGCGAGGCCGCAAGTCGGCCTCGCCTCATCTGCAAGTGCGGAATAGAGCGCAGGCTTACTTCGCAGCGCGTCCGGCCGCTACCCAGCTATCGAAGACCGTCTTGTGGGCACCGATCCACTCATCGGCCATCTTGGTGATGAGGCTGTTGCTGGCGCCGTTCTTGTTGATGTTGAACTCCCAATGCGACCAGTCCTCGATCGGGAACTTCATGTTATCGACGAGCGCCCTTACGGCTGGGTTGGCGGCGATGAACTTCTTGTTCGCGACCGAGCCCCAGTTCCAGGAGGCCATGGCCATGCGGCAGGGATCGGCGTCGCCGGCGCAGCCCTTCACGCCCTTGACCAGCGCCGAGCCCTTGTTCGGAACGGAGGGCGGCAGCGCGTCTTCCGGCGTCGGCAGCCAGACGACGTCCTTGCCCGGGACCAGCGCATTATTCACCCAGGACGGGCTCCAGGCATAGAAGAAGGCCGGCTCGCCGCGCTTTACGCGGGCCACGGCCTCGACCATCAGCGCCTCGTATTTGCCGCGGATCGACTTCACCGTGTCCTTCAGGCCGAACTTGTCGAGCTGGAAATCGACGACGTCGCCGCAGGACCAGCCGGGATCGCAGTTGATCAGGTCGGCCTTGCCCTCCTTGCCGAATAGCCCCGCGATCTTGGGATCCTTCATCTGGACCAGCGAGGTGATGTTGTAGGCGTCGGCCGTCTTCTTGTCGATCAGATAGCCGTTGATGCCGCCACCGATGATCATGCCGCCGCCCACGATCTCGGCATCCTTCTCAACGGCGCGGAAGCCTGGCTCGCGCTGCGGGAAGTTGACATCGGTCGCGAGGTCAAGGTCGCCCTGCGCAGCCGCCTGGAAGAAGAGCGTGGTGTTGACGGTGCTGAGCTTGACGTCATAGCCGAGCTCCTTCAGCGCCTTCATAACAATCTGCGCGGTGACGTAGTTCGCCCCGAGGCTGTCGCTCTGAGCGAAGCGGACGGTCTTGCCCTTGCCGGGCATTTCCTGCGCCTGCAAGGGCACTGCCCCGAAGGAGAGCACGCCGGCAGCGGCAGCGGCAGCCGTCAGGATCTTCAATCTCGTCATGGTCATAATTCCGTTCTCCTCGTTCTCGGCCGTGCCGAGCGCCTTGTTGTTTTTTCCCCTCCGCCTCACGACGGGTCTTCAAAGACGGGCACGATGTGCCGTGCCGGTCATTCGGTTCAGGCAGCAGCCTTGAGCGCAGAGGCACTGCTAAGCGATCAGAGCGCCTGCTTCGCTGGTGTAGCCGTCTGAGCCGCCTCGTCCGAGCGGTCGCCCTTGAAGAGGCGGGTGACCGTGCCGAGCAGCGAAGCGCGGGCCGCACCGCCGCCTCCCTTGGGTGCCGCGAGCTTCTGGGTGATCCGGTCGAGAACCATGGCGAGCAGGACGATGGCGATGCCGCCGACCGCGGCGCGGCCGACATCGAGGCGACCGAGACCCTGAAGGACGACGAGGCCGAGCCCCTCGGCACCGATCATCGCGACGACGACCGACAGTACCATCGCCGTCAGGACCGTCTGGTTGAGTCCGCCGAGGATGGTGGGAAGCGCCAGTGGCAGCTGAATTTCGAACAGGAGCTGGCGCTTGTCGGCACCGAAGGCGAGGCCGGCCTCGACGATCTCGTGCTCGACCATGCGGATGCCGAGATTGGTGAAGCGGATCAGCGGCGGCGCGGCGGCGGTCACGACCGCAACCTCGCCAGGCACCGTACCGACTCCGAACAGCATCACGACCGGGACGAGGTAAACGAAGCTCGGCGTCGTCTGCATAATGTCGAGGATCGGGCGCACGATGTTCCAGACCCTGTCGCTCCGCGCGCACCAGATGCCGATCGGGATGCCGATCGCGGCGCAGAAGACAATGGCGGTCGAGATCAGCGAAAGCGTCGTCATTGCCTCGTTCCAGACACCCAGTATCGCGATCGCGATCAGCGAGACGGCGCTGAACGTGGCGACGCCGAGGGTCGAGAGCCGCCAGGCGATCAGGAAGAAGGCGACGACGAAGAGCGGGAATGGAATGACGTGGAGGATCCAGTCGTTCAGGGTCAGCAGATTCTCCACCGGCCATTTGATCGCCAGGAAGATCGGCCGCAGGTTGAGCGCGACCCAGCTAACGCCATTCTGAATCCAGGCGTCGATTGGGAGGACGGCAAGATCGTCGGCGTTAAACATGGCGATCTCCAGCAGGAACGGTCTCGGAGGCGGTCGAGGCGATACGGGCCAGGATGTCATCGGCGCCGAGCGAGCCCACAAACTTGCCATGCTCGTCGACGACGGCGATCGGACGGCCGTCGCGATACCTACGCGCCACTTCGAGGAGTTTCGCGGTGGAGGGCACGCTGACGTAGTCGGCGCTCGGCGTGCCGACCTCGCCGCCCTCACGGGCACGGCCGAGAGCGGCAGCGTCGAGGACGCCCAGCACCTTGCCCTCTCGGTCCAGCACGAAGCCGCCGCCGGCATCGCCGACGATGGTGCCGCGCTCCGACCGCAGGATTGGTTCGGCCGCCCGCATCACGGAGCGCGCATCGAAGAGGCGAGCGCGGTCGATCTCGCGGGTGAAGGCGGCGACATAGTCGCTGCCGGGCTCCAGCACGATCGACTGCGGCGTGCCCTCGCGGACCAGTTCGCCCTCGGACATGATGGCGATGCGAGTGCCGAGCTTCAGCGCTTCCTGGAAGTCGTGGGTGATAAACAGAACCGTCTTGTTCAGCGTGCGCTGCAGGCGCAGCAATTCGTCCTGCATCTCGGTGCGGATCAGCGGGTCCAGCGCGCTGAAGGCCTCGTCCATGATCAGGATGTCGGCGTCGGTCGCCAGGGCGCGGGCAAGGCCGACGCGCTGGCGCATGCCCCCCGAAAGCTCATGCGGGTAGTGATAGCCCCAGCGCCCGAGCCCGACGATGGTGAGCACCTCCTCGGCGCGGCGGCGGCGCTCGGCCGGCGCGACGCCGCGCAGCTTGAGGCCGAACTCGACGTTCTCGATGACGCGCTTGTTGGGCAGAAGCGCGAAATGCTGGAAGACCATGGAGATGCGGGTGCGGCGCACCTCGCGTAATTCCTCCTCCCCGAGCGGGACGATGTCGCGCCCGTCAAGCAGGATCTTGCCTGCGCTCGGTTCGTTGAGCCGGTTGATGCAGCGCGCCAGCGTGGACTTGCCGGAGCCGGACAGGCCCATGACCATGTACATGGCGCTTTCCGGCACGCTCAACGAGACGTTGTTGAGCCCGACCACGGCGCCGAGCTTCTCGAAGACCTCGTTCTTGTTGCCGCCCTTCGCAAGGATCTCCAGCGCTGGCGCAGGCGAATTAGAGAATATCTTGTACAGATTCTGGATCTGCAGTCGCTCCGTCATGTCCGGACCCCTCCTCTCGGCTCCCGATTGGATCGGGCTTGCTCGACCTGTCTGCCTAGCCCCAATTAAGAGCCGGCTGAGATGACGCGTCTTCCTCCGATCCGAAGGAGGATCAATCTGCTCCCTCGTTCCCCCGGAGCACGCACTGCCGCCGCATTCCGCCGGAGACCATGTTGCCGACCGAAATGGACTCTAACGTAGCGGCGAAAAATCCGTCGGAAGCAGGATCCGGTTTTCGCCCTGCTCGATGTTTTCCGAAAGCTTGGGCAGGAAGGCCTGCCAGCGCGGATCATCCGCAAGCTGCTGGCGTCGGCGTGTCCGGTCCTCGAAATCGGCATAGGCCCACAGATGGGTCACATGGCTCAGCGCCCCGATCTCAGTGGTGAAGTAACCGATCAGATGGCCGAGGATCGGCTGCTGGATCGCCAGCCCCTCCTCGCGCACAAGCTGGAGATAGCGACCCATGCGGCCGTTGCGGATGCGATAGATGCGTTCCTCGACAATCATGCCGGCTGCCTTCCAGCTGCCGTTTCCCGCGCGCCTTCCGCCAAGAAATCGCGCATCAGCCCGGCGACCTGGTCGGGCGCTTCGATGAGGATCGAGTGGCGTAGGCCGGGCAGGATATGCAGCTTCGAACTGGAAATGCGCTCATGCATGTAGAGCGCCATACGCGGGTTGGAGCCGGCATCCTCCTCGCCGGTCGCGATCAGGGCCGGAACGCGGATCTGATCGAGCAGCCCGCCGAAATCCGTCTGTGCCAGCACGCGATAGGACGCAGCATAGCATTCGGGGTTATTCTCCGCATTGCGCTGGCGCAGCTTCACGATGAGATTTGGGTTCTTCGCTTGGAAGCCCTCGGTCAGCCAGCGCGAGAGCGAGGCGTCGTAATGAGAGCCGCGATCACCGGCCTGAAGGGCGGCAAGCCGGGCGGCGACACGCTCGCGCTCCTCCTCCGTCCGCCCTGCGACGGTCGCCAGCAGGACGAGACGGCGGATGCGCTGCTGATGCGTCAGCGCGAGGCGCTGTGCGATCAACCCGCCGAGCGAGAAGCCGGCGAGATTGAAGCTGTCGAAACCGACATGGTCGGCGAGCGCCAGCACGTCGCCGACGAAATCGTCGATCTCGTAGCGCCCGCGCACTTTGCTCGACCGGCCATGGCCGCGTAGGTCGAAGGTGAGAACCCGGAAACGGTCGGAGAGAAGCTCAGCGACGCCCTCCCAGGCTTCGAGGTAGGAACCGACGCCGTGGATGCAGATCAAGGGCTCGCCGCGCCCCTGCAAGCGATAGTTCAGCGTTATGCCGCCCACGGTCAGGCTCTGCGGCGCTTCCACCGGCTCAACGCACCGGGCGGCGGATGTTCCGGCAGCCATGGCTCAGTGCCCCACGGCCGCGAGGCGCGGCGCCCTGGCCTTCTCCCGCTCGCGGGCCGCGAAATGGGGCATCACCTCGTCGATGAACAGGCGCAGCGTCTTCACTTGCAGCTCGAAAGGCAGGTTGAAGGAAAGGCCCAGCGTATACTGATCAACGCCGGCGTCCTCGTAGACCTGCAGCTTCCTGATCACCTCGTCGGGCGTACCGAACATCAGGTTGTCGCGCACGGCCTGCGGGTTGTAGTTGTCTCGGTTAGTAACCGTCTCGAAGGGCACCGCCTCCGGGAAGCCGTTCTTCACCGTGCCGATGTTTTGCATCAGATTCTCGAAATAGCGTCCGTAATCGACCGAATGCCGCACCGCGAGCTCCCAGTCCTCCTTGCGGTCGTAGACGCAGGTGCGCCGCTGCATCATCAGGCGTGGACGCGGACGCTCCGGATGGTCGGCGACGGCCTTGCGGAACTTCTCCCCGAGCACGCCGACCTCGGTCGGCGGCGCCGAGAGCGGCGTCGAGAGAATGTTGGCGCCGATGCCGACCGCCCAGTCGAAGGTGCCGGGGTCGCGCGCCGCGACCCAGACCGCAGGATGCGGCTGCTGCAACGGCTTGGGCACCGAAGTCGCGAGCGGGAACTTCCAGTAGTGCCCGTCATGCTCGTAGTCGCCAGCCCAGAGCTTCTGCACCGCCGGCACCAGCTCCTTCATATAGCCGACGCCTTCCTGCTGCGGGATGCCGCGGGCCATGCGGTCGAACTCGTACTGGTAAGCGCCCCGTGCGATACCGAATTCGAGGCGCCCGCCGGTGAGGTGGTCGCAGAGCGCGGCCTCGCCTGCGAGCCGGATCGGCGACCAATAAGGCGCGACAAGAGTCGCGGTTCCAAGCCGGATGCGGTCTGTATGCTGGGCAAGCCAGACCAGCGTCTGGAAGGGATTCGGCGAGATCGTGCACTCGATGGTGTGGTGCTCGGCGGTCCACAGCGTCTCGAAGCCGCCCTCGTCGGCGATCTTTGCCAGCGCCCGGAAATTCCTGATGGCGTCCTGCATGGACTCCGTCGGCGAGAAGCGTTCCATGCTGATGGAGACGGCAAATTTCATGGTTGTCCTCCGTTCTGGCTTGTGCCGTGAGCCGCTCAGCGCAGGCGGATCACGAACGGGTCCTGCATGGCGCCCGAGTAATCGATGAGAACGTTCTTCAAGCGCGAGAACTCGCGCATGACCTCGAAGCCGCCGCGACGGCCATAGCCGCTGTTCTTCATGCCGCCATTGGCGGACATGTAAGCGGCGGAACGGTAGGTATTGATCCAGACGGTGCCGGCATCGATGTTGCGGGCGAACCGCATCGCCCGGTCGATGTCCCTCGTCCAGATGCCGGACGCCAGGCCGTATTCGGTATCATTGGCGAGCTGGATCATCTCCTCCTCGGTCTTGAACGGCACGATGCCGACGACCGGTCCGAAGATCTCCTCACGCATGAAGCGCATGTCGTTGCGGGCCTCGACCATCACGGTCGGCTCGAAATACCAGCCGCGGGACAGATCGCCATCGTGCGGCTTGCGGCCGCCGACGGCGACCTTGGCGCCTTCGCGGACGCCGGAGGCGACATAGTCTTCGACCTTCGCGAGCTGGGAAGCGAGCGCGACCGGGCCGATGTCGGTATCCTCGATCTGCGGATGCCCGACCTTGATCCGGCGCGTGCGCTCGACCAACGCCTCGACGAAGCGGTCGTAGATCGGCTGCTCGACGAAGCAGCGCGAGCCGGCGACGCAGGTCTGGCCGGCGGCGGCGAAAACGCCGGAGACGACACCGTTCACCGCCCGGTCGATATCGACATCGGAGAAGATGACGTGGGGCGACTTGCCGCCCAGCTCCATCTGGCAGGGCACGAGGTTTTGCGCGGCGTTACCGGCGATCTTGCGGCCGGTGAAGGTCGAGCCGGTGAAGACGTATTTTGCAACGCCGGGATGGCGCGTGAGCGCCTCGCCGGTGACGGAGCCGTCGCCGGTGACGACGTTGACGACGCCCGGCGGAATGCCGGCTTTGATCGCCAGTTCCGCCAGCGCGAGGCTGGAGGCGGCCGCGTGCTCGGAGGGCTTCACGACGATGGTATTGCCGATGGCGAGGCAGGGCGCGAGCGTGCCGGTCAGCATCATCAGCGGTGAATTCCAGGGGATGATCATGCCGATCACACCCAGTGGCTCGCGCAGATTGAAGTTCAGCGAGTCGAGCTTGTTGACCGGTATCGTCTCGCCAAGCAGCTTGTCGGCCATGCCGGCGAAATAGAGGTAGGAGTCTGGGATCGCCCTCATCTGGGCGCGCATTTCCTTGAGCAGCTTGCCGTTGTCGCGGCACTCGATCATTGCCAGTTCGTCCGCGTTCTCGAGAACCAGCTCGCCGAGACGGCGCACCAGCTTGCCGCGCTCGGTCTGGGTCATGCGCCGCCAGGCCGGGTTGACGAAGGCCGCCTTCGCCGAACGAACGGCGGCGTCAACATCGGCGGCATCACCCTGCGCAAACTCATACCAGGGCTCGGCCGTCGTCGGATCGTAGGATGGAACGTAGACGCCGCTCCTCGGCACGACGAATTCCCCGCCGATGAACAGGCCTTGGCGCGAACCTTCGAGGGATTGGACTGTGGTCTTCATGGTCACTCCGCCGGCTCAGGATTGCGCAAAGTTGGCCCAGGGCTGAGCGTCGCCGACCATGGCGAGGCGGCCGCCATCGTTGGAGTCCACGTAGATTCCGAAGCGCTTGCTGGCCCTTTCGCGTGCATAGCGGCGCAGCATCGAGCGGATCTCCCGGGTCGGGATCTCGTCGTAGGGAAGCTGGTCCACGGGGAAGAACCTGAGCCCGGGTGGCAGCGCCACCGCGGCGGAATCCTGCGCGAGCCTGGCGCGATAGATCAGGTAGCCCGGATCGCCATCAGTCACGTCGAAGACGGAGTAGAGGAAGGTGTCGTCCGGCACGAGGGTCAGCGCGTTGCCGCCGTCGAGCTTCAGCTCACTGTCGGTGATGCGGCGCTTCGCGCAGGGCAGCACCCAGCCGCCCTCGCCGTCCGAACGCAACAGCAGACGACCGTCCGAGTCGATCAGGTAGCCGACGATCATGCCTTGGGACTCGAGCCAGCCCGGCGGCAGCGGATCCTTCACACTGGCATAACGCCCACGGCAGAAGCCGAGCGGCGCAGACGGGCTCGTACCGAAGGCCTGCACCTCACCGATCAGCACGACATGGTCGCCCGCGTCGACGCGGCTATGTACCTTGCAGTCGAACCAGGTCAGGCAATCGGCCAGGACCGGCGCACCGGTGTGGACGTTGTCGTGATGGACGGTGTCGAACTTGTTCGCCGCCTTTGACGCAAAAAGGTTCGAGAGATCCGTCTGCGCCTCGTGCAGCAGATTGACTGCAAAGGCATCCGAACTGTTGAAGGCGCCGTAGCTATGGGCGCTCTTGCTGACACAGACGAGCAGCAGCGGCGGTTCGAGCGAAACAGAGGTGAAGGAATTTGCGGTCATACCGCGCGGCGTGCCGTCTGCATCGCGCGTGGTGATGATCGTCACGCCGGTCACGAAGGTTCCGAAGGCACGGCGCAGGGCGACCGGGTCGATCGGATTGGCTGTCTTTCCAGCGGGAGCAAACATCCGCCTCACCTCGATCAATGCAGGATCGTGATGAGAGGCTAGGCTGGTGGTTACCCTCCGGCTTCCTAGGAACAGCAGGATGAACGGAGGAAATGTTTCCCCGGACCACCGGATTGCGAGAGGTATTTCTCAAGCTGCCGGCGCGTCGCCGTTCTCGATGACGCCGTGCAGGCGGATCGCGAGTTCGATCGCGAAACGCTTGTCGGGCGTCTCGGGATCAATGCCGAACAGGTCCTGAATGCGCGAGAGCCGGTAACGCAGCGTCGTGACATGCAGGCCCATGGCATCGGCGCAGGCCTGCGCCCGGCAGCCTTCGCGCACATAGGCGGCAAGCGTCTGCAGATAGGGCGTACCGTGTTTGCGGTCATGTGCGATCGCCGCGCCGATCACGCCTTCGACGAAGGTGCGCACATCGGCCGATTCGGCAGCGCCGATTAGCATCGGCATCGGCCCGAAATCGAAGGCGGACAAGATTCCGCTGCGCCCGAAGGAACGCGCGATGCGGATCATGCGCCAGCAGCGCTCCCATTCCTTGGGATAGGTATCGAGTCCGTCGCAGATGCCGCCGAGCACGATGATCGGCTCGCGATTGAAACTGTGGCGCAGCGCCTCGACCATGCGTCGTGCGAGGCGCCCTACCCGCTCATGATCGCCGCCCTTCTCCTCTGGCACGAGGCAGACGAGCCCGCCGCCGACCGCGACGACATTGACGGGCAGGTTGAGCTGCCGCGCGAGCCGCGTCACCGTGTGGTGGCAATCGACACTGATGTCGGCCGGAAGCGACGGCATGTCTGGGAAATCCACCACGATCATCCGGGCCGGTATTCCCAGTGCGTGTCCAAGCCGACGGCCGCGCTGGATCACGTCATCGGCATCGCGCCAGCGCCGCTCGACGATCTCGAAGAAGAGTTCGGTGAGCGTGCGCGTCTCGAAGCGGAAGCGGATAACGCTGCGCATCATCTGGACGCTGAGCGCGAATTTCACGCTGTCCAGCAGAAGGCGCTCGAGATCGCCTCCAGCCTCCTGCGCCTCGGGAAAGATCACGAGCGCGCCGACTGCCTGGCCATCGACGTTCAGCGCCTCGATCCGGGCGAGGATCTGCAGCCTGTGGGCGCCGTCGTCGAGCCGCAGGCTCACCGGTTCGGCCCGCCCCGCTGCCACCGCATCGCGGGCAGCCGCGGTGATCTGGCTGCCAATCTGGCCACCCAACGCGCGCTGCCAGGCATCATCGTCGAAATGCAGCGGCGCGGGCGAGCGGCTGGCCTCGATCACGTTGCCGGCGAAGTCGACGACGAGGATCGCATCCGGCAGGAGCCGGGCCAACATGGCGGTGAGCGCCGCGGTCGAACCGCCGGACAGGACCTCTTGCAGCAGGACGGTCTGGGTCTGCAAGGCGTTCTGCAGTTCCTCCGCCGCCTGCTGCTGAGCGCGCATCCGGTGCTCGCGCGCGACTGCGATGCCGCCGAGATGGACGATCATGCTCATGAAGGCGAGATCGTCGGCCGAGACCTCGGCGACGCCGCGCGAGACGACGCTCAGCACCATCGGCCTGCCGTGCGCGTCGGAGCAGCTCATCGGCAGCACCAGCACCGTCCGATAGTCGCGCTCAAAGGCTTCGCGACGGTAGCCCGGAAACTCGTCTGATGCGCGCGCGTCGCGGATATAGACGGGCTCGTTGCGCTGAAGCGCGATCAGGGCCGGGCTCGTGGCCAGCTCCCAGCGGTTCTCCAACGGGCGGCGCAGCAGTGTCGGATCGTGGCGGACCATGACATGCGCTTCGCCATGCGGGGCGTCGATCGCCATGATCGAGCCCAACGCCCAGCCGCCATGCTCGCAGGCCGCGCGGATCAGATCCTGCAGCACTGTGTCGAGATCGCCGCCGGAATTGATCCGGCTCGACACGTCGCGCAACGAGCGCATCTGCGACGCCTGGTCCGCCATCCGGCTGGCTCCTACCCTTCCAACACGATATTACGCCGCATCGCAGGTAGATCTACGATATTCTTCCCGTGATCCGATGGAAGACGCCGCCGGAGCGGGATCGTTACGCTCCGCGACCGTTCGACAATCGCAACAGGTGGACACGCCATGGATTACGGCCTGCGCAAGATCTCGACCTTCGTCGAGGAAACCTTCATCGAGGGGGGCAAGACCGCCGAGCGGCCCGTCCGCTTCGTCGTTGTCGCGGCCGTGCTGCGTAATCCCTGGGCCGGCAAGGGATTCGTCGAGAACCTGCGCCCTGAAATTTTTCGGATCGCGCCGCTTCTCGGTACGGAGTTGACCAAGCGCCTGATCGCAGTGATGCCGGCCGAGCGGGTCGAGGCCTATGGCAAGGCCGCCGCCGTCGGCACGAACGGCGAGATCGAGCACGCCTCGGCGCTGATCCACACGCTGCGCTTCGGCAACATATTCCGCGAAGCCGTCCACGGCACCGCCTATCTGAGCTTCACGAACACGCGCAACGCTCCGGGCGCTCTGCTCTCGTTGCCGATGATCCATAAGAGCGAGACCGGCAAGCGCTCACACTTTCTCACTGCCCAGTTCCAGATTCCGGATGCGCCGTCCGCCGACGAACTGCTCGTCGCCATCGGCGCCGCCGACAACAGCCGCGCCCATCCCCGGCTGGCCGACCGCTTCCAGGACATGGAAGAGATGAAGCGGGAACTGGAGAACGCCTGAGCTTTCGACCAGAGGGACGCCGACCAGCATTGCGGGTCCGATCCGGCGGCCCTTTTCCTTTGCGTTTCCTCCGCGAAGATCACAGCTTGTCGCGGGCGAACTCGTCCATGACCTGGCGCACGGCCTTCTCGGCGCCTCATGGCGAGTTCGTCGGCCGCGTGGGCGGCGGTAGGCCTGCTGTGACATCGCCTCGGCGGCTCTGAGTGCAGCTATATCGATATTGACCCGGTAGAGCGCCGTGAAGCGGTCGATTTAGCTGCGACCCTGGTGGCGATGGACAGGGTAAAGGCGAGCTTCGCCCCGCGATCGATCCGTGAACGCGCTGCCGGAGAAACTCCATGGCCGGACAGGTGAAGCTCGACCGGATCGACCTTAGCATCCTCGTGCAATTGCAGCTCGACAGTGCGCAGACCAATCTCAAGCTCGCCGAGAAGGTTGGGCTCTCGCCCAGCCCCTGCTTGCAGCGGGTCAAGCGGCTCGAAAGCGCCGGCTATATCACCGGCTATGGCGCGCGGCTCAACCTCGCCAAGCTGACCGACAGCGTCACGGTTTTCACCGAGGTCACGCTGGTTGATCACCGCATCGACGACTTCGCCAAGTTCGAGGCGAATATTCGCGATGTCGACGAGTTAATGGAGTGCCACCTGATCAGCGGCGGCTACGACTATCTACTGCGCTTCCTGGCGCCGAGCATTGCGCATTACCAGGAGCGGATGGAAAACCTGCTGCGCCGGAACATCGGAATTGAGAAATATTTCAGCTATGTCGTGCTGAAATCCCCGATCGTGAAGAGCGCGCTGCCGCTCAAGACATTGCTTGCGCTGCCGCAAGCAGCGCCCTCGCGCTCGAACTAGGCGGTCATCACGGACGAAGCGAAGCTTAGACCCCGGGATCCATGCCTGAATTCTTCTCGGATGCTCAGGCATGAATCCCGGATCGGCGCCGCCTTGCGGCTTGTCCGGGACGACGGAGAGGTTGCCGTGGTCAGTCAAGCCGGTTCTTCAGCCCAACCCGCCGATATGGAACGACTTCATCGACAGATATTCCTCGATGCCGTATTTCGAGCCCTCGCGGCCGATGCCGGACTGCTTGACGCCCCCGAAAGGCGCTGCCTCGATCGAGACCGAACCGGTGTTCAGGCCGACCATGCCGAATTCGAGTTTCTCGGCCACGCGCCAGGCCCGGTTGAGGTCGCTGGTGAAGTAATAAGAAGCCAGGCCGTAGGGCGTGGCATTGGCGATCTCGACCGCTTCGCGCTCATCCTTGAAGCGGAAGAGCGGCGCGACGGGCCCGAAGGTCTCCTCGCTCGCCAGCGCCATTTCGGCATTGGCGCCGCCAAGCACGGTCGGAGCGACAAAAAGTTGGCCTTGCGCGGCCTTCGCGCTCGCCAACAGCGTCGCGCCCTTGGCGCGGGCATCATCGATATGGCGCTCGACCTTATCGACGGCCGCTTGGTTGATGAGCGGGCCGATGGTGACGCCCTCCACCATGCCATTGCCAACCACGAGCTTCGAGACGGCGGCCGAGAGCTTGTCGGCGAAGCGGTCGTAGATGCCGTCCTGCACCAATACGCGGTTGGCACAGACGCAGGTCTGGCCGCTATTGCGGAACTTGCTCGCCATCAGCCCGGCGATGGCGAGGTCCGCATCCGCATCATCGAAGATCAGGAAGGGAGCGTTGCCGCCGAGCTCGAAGCTGACGCGCTTCATCGTGTCGGCGCATTGCTGCATCAGGAACTGGCCAACGCGGGTCGAACCGGTGAAGGAGAGCTTGCGCACGCTCCTGCTGGACGTCAGCTCGCCGCCGATCTCCTGCGGCAAACCCGTCAGCACGCTGATGATGCCCTTCGGGATGCCGGCACGCTCCGCGAGGGCGGCGAGCGCCAACGCGGAATAGGGCGTCAGCTCCGAGGGCTTGATGATGATGGGGCAGCCCGCGGCGAGCGCCGGGCCGGCCTTGCGGGTGATCATCGCTGCCGGGAAGTTCCAGGGCGTGATCGCGGCGGCGACGCCGACAGGCTCCTTCAGCACGATGATGCGGCGGTCGCTGGTCGGCGCGGGAATAGTGTCGCCGTAGATGCGCCGCGATTCCTCGGCGAACCACTTCAGGAAGCCGGCGGCGTAGCGCACCTCGCCGCGCGCCTCAGCGAGCGGCTTGCCCTGCTCGAGCGTCATGATCACGGCGAGGTCTTCGAGATTGGCGAGCATCAAGTCGTGCCAGATCTCGACCAGGCGGCCGCGCTCGGCGCTGGGCAGGGCGCGCCAGCTTGCAAAGGCTGTTTCTGCGGCGGAAATCGCAGCCCGTGTCTCGCTGCGGCTGAGCGCCGGCACGGTACCGACCGTCTCCCCCGTCGCGGGGTTGACGACATCCAGCGTCGCGCCGTCACCGGCACCGGTCCATTCGCCCGCGACATAGGCCTGTTGGCGGAACAGAGAGGGATCTTTCAGGCGGGTTGCGATGCTCATCATATCCTCCAGAGGCGGGCAGCGCATCATCGCGCGGATCGACGGCCAGAATTGCTGGCGACGGCCGGCCGACCCCACTTCGTACCAAGTTTGCGCCTTTGACAGCAGGATATGCTTCAGCAGAGCACGGACGGCATGCGCCGTGTCGACATCTTGGGAGACCCATGTCCGGATAGGGCTTTGTTCAAGTGTCGAGGGGCCGACGGTACTGACCGCTTTCGCCCTCCCGAGACTAAAATCTAGCGTCTTGAGGTTGAACTCCGCTATCGTTTTCGGACGCCGTAAGCCGCCAGTCCGCTTTCGGCCCCATTGCCGACATTCTATCCCACCCGCCGGCGCTTCTGGCGCATCCCTGCTCGTCCCAAGAACGAGACGATCGACTTCTTGGCAATCTCGAAGCCGGGCGTGAGGGCAAAGGCCCGTAAGCTGCCCCTCAAAAAGCAGCCATCGTTCGGCCGCCGATCCCAGAACGACAACGCCCGACGCTTAGGGCTGTAATTCGGCCAGATTGGCAATTGGACCAGCCGCGCCCCTCGCGGCACATACCCGTAAACAGCTAGAATCTCGGGGACGGACAAGATGGAGGCCCATCAGGCGTCAAGCAGGCTAGGCGCCCCAGGGCCATCCTGCTTTACGCCCCGTGCAACAATCTGAAGTGAGCCGTCCGGCAAGGGACGCTGTAAGGCCTTCGCTTCATCCCATGGCGCCCGCATCCAGACCTCGCGTTTTTCCTCGGTCGTCAGGATGACAGGCATCGCCTTGTCATGAATGGGCTCAACGTCGGCGTTCGACTCGGTCGTAAGGAAGCCGTAGAGGTCACAGGTGACCTCGCCCTCCTTCACCTTCCTGACGCAGGTCCAGTTAGTCCAAATGCCGGCAAAGAAGGCGAGCGGGCGGCTCTCGTCGAAGGCGAACCAGATATCGCCGCCTGCCGCGGCATTGAACTCGCTGAATGATGTGAAGGGCACGAGGCAGCGGTTGTCCGGTTCAAGCCAACGTTGCCAGTGCTTGCTGCTGACATTGCGGATATTCATCGTGCCCTTGTCGGGCTCCTTTTTGAGCAGCTCCTTGAAATCGACCGTCTGCCCTTTGGCTCTCAGTTTCTCCGCCCGGCGCTCAGCCTTCTCCATCTGGGCCTTCGCCGACGACGGCATGCCCACCGAGCCATGGCGAGCTCGCGCCCCTCGGGGCCGGTCCGAACGATCGGCGCCAAATAGTCAGGGAAGACACCCGGCATCGACGCCGGATGCCCGCGCGACTGCCAGGGCGGTGTCGAGGCTAGTGATCCCCTCCCGCCCCGATCGGCCGGCTGCCGACACGGCTTGGTGCAGATTGACGCCGACGGCCGCCACAAAGGACCGGGCCATGATCCGGCCGGCGGCTGCCCAGTTCGAATCCTGCCTGTTGCCCCAAAAGATATTCTGTTGAGCCTGGGTCGGTGCCAGCGGAAATCGCGGCGGCAGTCCGCTCGGCCGGCCGGCCGAGCCTGAACGCGGCATGCGCGGCGGCGCCAGAAGCTGGACGTTCGGCAGAGATGTGGCGACATGCGCATATTGCGTGAGCGCCGACGTGAAGGCCTGCAACCGCGTGATCTGCGTCTGGCTGACCGTCGGGAAGCGCACGCGCGGCATCGCTGACACGGCCGCCAGATGCCGCAGCGCCGTATTGAGCTGATCGATGCCGGCGACACTGCGCGCGGTGACTGTCGGCACGAGAGATCGCCCCGAGCGGCCGCGCGCGGCTGCCGAGAGCTTTTCGAGATCGCGCGTCAAGCGACGCACCTGCTGGGATGCCTGCTGCAGGCCCTGGATTTTTACCTCGACGGCGCGGAACCGGTTCGCGGTCGTGAACAGGCGTCGAAGCTCGCTGTTGATCCGCCGCGCCTTGGCGGAGGTATCATCGACCAGGCGGAGGGTGGCCGTTTCAACGAAGTTGCTCGGCATGACGGTCTCCGGCTTCTGTCAAGCCTTAGTCACGGGCATAGGGCCCATGGCCTTAGGTGGCAGCGTCATCTCGTCCACGAGCGCGCCATTAACCTCGGCCCGGGCGCCAGGACGCCGCAGGATAATGCCCGCCTGAAGAAGCCCTTCCATGAGCTTCTGGTGGCGAGCGCCAACGAACACCCAATCCGCTCCGCCCCAATGAACCGCGCTGCGTAGAGCCGCCCCGATATCGGCGAGCGGCACGACCTTGCCGCGAGCGCTCGCGAGCACTTCGAGGATGGCTCGGCGCTCATCGGCCGACCATGCGCTGTCAACGTGCGGTAGCCTCACCTTGGGCAGTGGCGGCGGGGCCTCTGGCTCTTTGAAGCCGACCGGCCGCCATTGATTGGTCAGTTTTCCGGCTTCGGACGGGACGAGCCTAAGCGTCTCCGGGTCAATCGCGAGAGCTGGCAAGGCAAACGGCGCAACCGCTACCAGCTCCTCTAGGTTTAGCTCGGCCCCCTGTATGAAACCTGAAAGCCTGAACCGCTGAATGCCGCTGAACCGTGAAGCATCGTCGACACGATGTGCCGGCAAATTGCGGAGCTCGCGCCGGATGGCGCGCGTGGCTTCTGCAAGTCGCTCCTGGTGTTCGGGATCCGCGCCGCGCGGCCGCAACACTCTCGCGGCAATTCCCAAGATGGTCATCATCTGGCCCTCATCGATGGGCAAGCGTTGGCAGCTGCCGTTCGATCCGCTCGAGAACGGCGACGCGGATGAATACAGACGCTGGGACACCGGTCGCCGAGGCCGCCTGCGGTTGGCGCGGCACTGGCAATGAGCTCGTCGTCCATCACGCGACCTCTCGAACGCGGCGGAATCCTTTGGCGTCGAGTCGCAGGAGGGTCACGCTCGGCCGGGATGCGCCTTGCGCCAGCGCGACCACCAGGGATCCGGCCGCGGCGTTGGCCAAATCGTCGTGCCCCCCTGGGGCATGGTCGACGCTATCTCGTCCGCCACGCGACGTACGCCGCTCCAGGCCCGTGAGCTGCGACGAAAGGCGCTTGTGGTCGAGCAGCGATACCCGCCCGCTGTTCACCATCGGCAAGAGCTCGAGATAGAGTTCGCTGCGGCTCCGCTCTGAAGGCTGATAGACGATGCCGGCCCGCCCGAAGGCGCTCGCGACCCATTCGGCGCCATAACGATCACCCGTGACGCGATCGATGCCATAGGCCTTCAGCGTCCGCGCAAAGGTGCCGACCACCTGCGCCGGATCGAAGGGCGGCTTCACCTCGCGAACGAGGTCGAGGATCGCCGTTTCGCCCTCGGCATGGGCGATCCCCAGCGTCATGCTGTCGAGCGAGCCGCCAGACGGATCAACAAAGCCGATATGGTCCAGGCCGTCCTTCGGCGAGCGCTCATGGACGCCCGCCGCGGTAACCGCCCGGACCGCCTCGACCGTCAGGAAGGCCTCGAGGTCGCTTCGGAACTCGGCGAGGTATTCAGCCCGCGCCACCGCCTCGTCGCGCTCCAGCGCGCGATCAACGATACGTTGCGGCAGGTTCGGATTGAGAAGGCGGCTCGGCCCATGCGCCACCATGATCAGCGGGTCGCCGTCCGGGCCGTAGTGGCGGGCCCATGTCTTATAAAGCTCGCCGCGCCGGGCGTAGGGGGACGAGATTATGACCAACGGGCCGGACGTGGTCGCCAGCGCCGGCCGGAGCGCGTTCAGGATTTCGCTGTCGGGGTTCGCGACCCCTCGTCATTTCGCCAGAAAGCCGCCTCATCACCGATCGCCATGACGGCGGTGTCGCCGCGCGCCGTTCGCCACGATGCCGGCCTGACCATGATGTCGATGCCGTTCCGCAGCCGAAGGGTGTCGGCGGTTCGGCTCTCGACCAGGCTGGTGAGCAACGGCACTGTATCGAAGACGCCGGCCGCATAGCCGAACGCCTTCGTCGCCTGGCGCTCCGACACGGCCAAAAGAGGAATAACGCCCCTCTCGCCGACCGCCAGCTTGTCGGCATGGTCGACCAACGCCGCGAAATAGCAGGCCAGAACTGCCGCAGCGCGGGTCTTGCCGCCGCGGCGGCCAATCACACACCAAAGCTCCTCGACGCGGCTCAGCGGCTCGCGCTGGCGCCCGGTGAGGCGCCGGAAGTGCTCGCGCTCGTCGTCGGTCAGCGCCTCGCCCATCGCGGCGATCAACAGCGCGCGCCAAGCGGCCCAGCTCGGGCCCGGCATCACAGTGCCGAGGAGGTTTTCATCCTCGAGCGCCTCGCGCATGCTGACGAGCACGGTCATGCGGCGTCATCCTGCCGTTTGGCCGTGAGATAAGCCCGCACATCAGCCGGACTAGCGCCTGTCTTCTTCGGGCTCAAACGATCGGCGAGTAGGTCGGCGAGCTTCGTGGTGGCGCTGATTGCCGCGCTCACGTTGCCCTGCTTCCGTGCCTCCACATAGCCGGCGACCAACATCGAGCACAGGCGCGCCCGGATTTGCTCTGGCTCGGCGTGAAGGAACCAATCCGGCCCGTCTGGTGGTGGCGCCCTGGGCGTTTCATCGGCCATAGCTGAGCTCCTATGCCGCCGGCTTGCGGCCGGCGAGATAGCTGCGCAGGTCGAATTCGGCCTTACGCCGGACCTTCCGCTTGAGCGCCGCCAGCGTCCTCGCCGCGGCGTTGGCGAGGCGGATCGCCTGGTTCTCGTCGATGTCCTCGCCGTTGACGATCGCGGCCTGAAGCATCTCGCTCCGCACGATCAGCCCGGCCGCTTGCCGAACGAGCGCCCGATCGCTTTCGGTCAAAGCGTCCGGCCCGCCCAAGTCATCGACGAAGCTGATCACCAAGTCGCGGAACCGCCTCGCCTGGGCGCTGCGGCCGTCGACGCCGGGTAACAGAACCGACCCGTTCGTGATCCTCGCGCGAGCCGTGCTCAACCGGAGGGCTTTCTCAGGGCGATCGGCCTGCAACTTTCCGCTCGTCGAAACCATCCGCCATCGACCTCCAATGTTGCGCGCCGGGTTCGGTCAGCGGACAACCGCCGGTCTCTCATCGAGAGGCGAGCGACACAGGGTATCGTTACCCGCACGTTACCCTAACCTAAACCGCCATATCAATGATGGCGACTAATAGACTTGAAAACAAGATTTTTATTAGTCAAGACTATCTGATTGACTATCAGTTGAACCGCCCAGCACGGCCGCTCAAGGCGCCGCAGCGGTCAAGCTTCACCAGCCCACCCGCCAGCCCCTCGACAAGCCTCCAGAACCGCCCCGAAAAGGCCTCCCCAGCCGGCCCAGATCCCAGCCCACCCCGTCAAAAATCACATATATAACGTTTATGAATAATAAAGCCGCCTCACATCACAAAGACGATATGCCGCTGCGGCGTGACGGGGTGGCGCGTTTCAGGCGCAAGACGGGCTCTGTCTTGGCAGGTGGGTGTCTTTGGGCGCCTTCCATGACAGTTGGAGAGGGCAGGCGCGCTTGAGGCGCTGCCCCTTGCTCGGCATGACCCTAGGATCGCTTGCGGAAGCTCAGCGTGGCCTTTGCCGGTCTTGAGGCTCTTTCCCTTGGCGGCTCGTCCTTGCGCCTCCTGAGCCGTTTCTGGCGCTCCAAGCGCTCCAGGAGGCGCCCGCGCCTTCATGGTTTAGGCTGAGAGCTTGGCACGTTCCCGTGACCGGTAGCGGCGGGACATTGAGACAAATGTCTCATGTCCCACTTCGGCATTAAGTGATTGAGCCAGTGCCGTTTACGGAAGCGGCGCCCTTCAGTCTTAGGGCGCGATAGGCGGCGCGCCGGAAAGCGCGTCCGCCCTTGCTCGACGGGTGGCGTCTATGGCTGCCGGCAGCGGGACTGTCGCATGGGCGCTGTGATCGGTAGCGCGAGGGGCGGGCTCGCTTCGAGCTCGCCGCCCCCTTAAGCGTCGCGTGAGACAGGTGTGTCCCCCCTATCCTTTCTTTATATATTGTGGGGTAGACGGACCTGTCTCACCCACCGGCCTCGCGGGCGCGCTTTCGGTACCATGCAGAGCGGCTCATCCCCTCGGCATCCCATGGCTTTGCCGCTGCGAGAGATTGGGCGATGAACTGCTCCCGTGGCATGGCGCCCTTGGCGCGGCGTTGACGTGCCTTCTTTTCACGGCCGATGCGTCGCTTACGCTCCTCGGCGGGTTCGTCCCAGGCATCGAGCCGGCGGATGCGGAGCTCGCTGCGCTCGGCGGTGGTAAGCTCGACCGCGGCGCCTGCTGCTTCAGGCGACATAACTCGATAACCTCGCCAGACACGGCGTGCGGTCTCGCGGCCATGTACGGCGGCCAGTATCTTGGCTGGATCGATATCAAGGAGACCGATCCGGCGGCAGAGATCATTCACGCTCGCCACGTCAACCTCTTTGCCGAGTGCTGCGGCGGTGTCCGCAAGGACCGAGGCCCAGCCATCGGGGTTGCCGATATTGTCTCCACGACGGATCCGAAAGGCCACCAGCCGGCCGAGCTCGTTTAGGCGCTGGAGCGCGGCTATTTCGGTCCAGTTTGGCTTGGTGCCGGACTTTTTGCGGACGAGCCGGATAGGCTCAGCGAAATAGCCGATGACGGCTTGGCCGATGCTCAGCTTGCGAACTTCTGAAGGGACAACGCGAGCCGCCGTTGCGGCGGCCGGGTCGCTCTCGTCGATAAGCGCGGCCTGGGGCGCCCTCACGACGCGTAGACGTGCATCCTCTGCCGTTGACCGGCCAGCGTCGGCTTGCACGCGCGACGCTCGTTTGGTAGAGACGGGCTGCAATAAGGCCTATCCCGCCCCGTCGCCTTTCCGGCTGACGGGGCTTCTTTTTGCCTCAGCCAACCGCCAGGGTTGCGTCGGCGATGTTGAATAGGTGCGCCACCAGGGCGCTCCCCGGGGGGAGGGCTAGGGTTGGGGAAGCGTTGGTGCCGCTCCAGGCGGCCACTTCCCCGGCGCGCCACCAGGGCGCGCTGTCGGCTACGGCGCTAAGCGCCAGCAGCATCAGCCGAACCGATCATCACATGACCGGCCAAGATGTCAACGATTGCGGCTTTAGAACGGGATGTCGTCACCGAGGTCACCGACACCACCAAGATCCTCGATCACCTGCCGGGCGCGCGCCAGCGGGCCGTTGCCGCCGCGCGCCGCTCGTCGTTTGGCGGGCGCTTCCGAGGAAGGCCGCTCGGTCTCGCCCCGTCCGGCCCGATCGGGAGCGCGGTCCTCAGCAGACGCGCGACCGGAATGGCCGGCGGGATTTCTGGCGCCGCTGGTGACCGATCGGGCCGACATGACCGAGTCGGCTACAACCTCGAGCAGGCATCGGTCCTCGCCATCGCCGGCCTTGAAACAATTCCTCCGCAGCCGCCCGAATATGTTGATGCGGTCACCTTTGCGGTGCTCTAGGAGCAGCTCGGCCTGGCCTCCGAAGGCGACGACACCGATCCACTCGGCATCGCCGTCGCCGAGGTCGATGGCGAGGCGGGCCGCCGCCATCGGCGTACCGCTTTTTGTCGAGATCGACCGCGGGTCAGTGCCCAGGCGGCCGACGGCCGCGAGCAGCGCGCTCATTGCGAGCCCCCTATCTCAAAAGGAGGCCAGGGGTTTGCATCGCCCTCGGCGAAGCGCCTGAGCCGCCCGGCACCTTCGTGCGCCATCAAGCGAACGTGCGCGTCGAATGTGTCTATCAGTTTGTCGACGCCGTCCGGCGGAAGCCGCGCCCCCGCTCCCGCAAAGATGCTCGCGGCCATCATGGAAATGGCCGTGATGGCGTCAGCGCTTTCCAGGAAGTCTGCAAAAGGCGGCCTCACACCGTGCTCCGCGAGCACGTCGAAGATGTCGGAGAGGATCTCCATCGACTTGTCCCCGCCGCTCATGACGATACCCTCCCGACGATCTGCGCGCGCTCCCAAGCCTCGATCTCGGCCAGCTTCCAAAATCGCTGGCGTCCGAAGTAGGCCGGGCGGGGGAAAGTCGGATCGTTCTTCAACCGGCGCACGACCCACATGTGCGAAACGCCGGCATAGCGAGCACGAAGGCTGCGGACGCTCAGATATTCGCGGCCGTTGCCGCTGTCGGCGCCCATCAGACGGCCTCTTTCATCACGGCAGGATCGACCGCCTGCGCTTCAAGCCAACGATCAACGTCCTGCTCACGATAAACGACCGTCGCGCCGACCTTGAAAAACACCGGACCACGGCCGGACCGGCGCCAGCTCCGTAGCGTTGCCTCGCTGACTCCGATGAGACTAGCGACCTCGCCCGGCGACAAGAAACCCCGAGCCTGGAGGCGCTCGATCTTACGCATGTTACGTCACCCTTTCGTAAAATGAAGCGAATGACGTCCGTTAAAGCGCAGATTCCTTCACCCATCCACCAGAAATTTACTACGCATTTTGCGTCATTGCAAAGCGCCAACGCACTTTGCGTCGTGAGAGAGAAGACCGAATACTTGGATCATCTGCAGCTGCGCAAAATGCAACTTCGACAAGGGCTACCTGCTGCCCCGGATCGGGACGACACGCTCGTCCTCAGCCGAACCGTTTTTCATCGCGTCCAGAAAGGACCGCCACCGCGTGCCGCCCTCCTGAATGGCGTGCCGAAACTCGCGCTCCCGGCGCTTTCGCTCCTCGCGATCGTGAGCCGCCATGTAGCTGGCATGCGCCGCTCGCGCCTCATCGTCGGTCAGGAGCTCGATAAAACGGCCCCACGCCTCCAGCGCGGTTTCCTTGTCCACCGCGAAATCGTGGCGCTGGTATACGCCGGCGACGCCTGCGAACTTGCCGCTAACGTGGTTCAGAACCTTTTCGATGACCTCCAGCGGAATGCCGAGGGCGGCCATGCCAGACGCTGCGGTGCGGCGCAGGTCATGCAGGCGCCACGGCTGGAGCTCGATGCCAGCCGGGTCTTCGCCGCGCTCCTCAGCCGCCTTGCGCAGGTGCACAAGCATGCGCGTGTCAACCGCCAGCTTCGACTTGCTGAGCCCAGAGATCGGCGTTTTGCCGTTCGTAGTGAATACGAGCGACGATCCGCTCGCACGCGGCAGCTTGTCGAGGATCGCGCGCACCGGCTCGGCCAGCGGCACATCGTGGGCAACGCCGTTCTTGACGCGCTCTCCGGAGATCGACCACAGATCGCCCTTGATCTCGCCCCACGTCATCTCCCGCACCTCGTCGCGGCGCTGAGCCGTGAGCAGCAGCAAACGGAACAGCTCGCCGAATGGCCAGCCGACTTCACCGGTCGCCTTCCAGAAGGCCGAAACCTCATCATCGGAGAGCACCCGATCGCGCGAAATTTCCGCCGCCTTGGCGACGTTCGCGCAAGGATTGGCCTCCGCGAGATCCTTGGCGATCGCCCAACTGTAGAGCTTGCGCAGCGCTGCCAGGGTGCGGTTCGCCGCGATGGGCGCGCCGCGCTCGGCGATCTCGTCGAACAGGCCGATGATCTCTGACCGCTGGATGCTGCCGAGCGGCCGGTGCCCCCAGCGATCCACGATGCTGCTTTTGACCACCGCGAACTGCAGGGGATCGTCGCTGGCCTCTGTCTTCGCCTTGTCTGGCGACAGACCGAGGATGCGCGCCGTCTCCCGCCACGACCGGTTTTTCGGCTTGGCATAGATGGCGATGAACCGACGGACGACGTTCTCGAACCGCTTTGGATCGCTATCACCGTCCTCGCGGGCCTGCCGCTTTTTTGCGACCTTCTCGGCGCCGGGATCCTCGCCACGTTGGACACGTTCCAGCAGATCGCCGGCCTCGGCGCGGATGCGCCGCAGCTCGGCGCCGGCACGCTGGACGTCATCACCGGCGAGGTAGGGGCTGATCGTCAGCTTCCTCGGCTTGCCAAAGTGCCGGTAGCGAACTGCCCATGATTTCGCGCCGCTCGGCTGTATAATGAGATAGAGTCCCGCCAGCATACCGTCCGGGATTTCGAGCCGCTTTTTCGGATCCGCTTTGAGCTTCGTGAGCGCGACCGCCGTGAACGCCTTCGCCATCCCTCGCCTCCTTGGGGTAACTCTGGGGTAACAAACAGCACCGTTATTGATCGTTACCCAGCGTTATATAACAAAGACTAACGAGGATGAAAATCTCTTGAAAAATCTCAGCTTCTGGCAAACGGACCACACTGATTTTCAACGGCATTTCTGGGCCACTCACCTGATTTGTAATCAGGGGGTCGAGGGTTCGAATCCTGTAACCGGCACCAGCTCGGTCGATCTCCTTCACCTCTGTCGGACGACCCACGTTCCAAGCCGGCCATAGCCTGGCGGCTATGCCGCGTCGACTGCGGTAGAAGATGTCCCCTGCGTACCGGGTCCAAGTTGTACCGGGTTCAAGTTCTTGCCAAGCCGGCGCCCGGAACTCCAACAAATCGTGACACGTTGAAACGCTGGCGGTGGCGAGGCGGGGATGCGGGTGTTCGATCGAGGCAGAGCGCCGCGGAGGCTCTGGACGGCAATGGCCGTCTCGGCCCTGCAAGGTTTGCGTGAACGCGACGAAGCGGTGCGACGCAAGCAACCGGTCGAGACGCGCTCGCCGCGCCGCGGCCTCTGGTCGACGCTCTGGCGCCTGGTTGACCGTGTCTCGCGCGACAACCTCAGTCTGGTGGCGGCCGGCGTTGCCTTCTACGCCATGCTCGCGATCTTTCCGGGCCTCGCCGTCTTTGTCTCGCTCTTCGGCCTCGTTGCCGATCCGAGGAGTGTCGAAAGCCAGATCATCTCGATGGCTGCCTTTCTGCCCGTGGAGGCAACGCAACTCCTCCTCGGGGCGCTGAAGGCTCTGGTCGAGAAAAATACCTCGCAACTCAATCTCGGCCTGCTCTTCGGCCTCGGCTTCGCCTTGTTCAGTGCCCGCACGGGCATGAGCGCGCTGATGACCGGCCTCAATATCGCCTATGACCGTCCGGAAAGCCGCAGCATTTTTTATCAACAGGTCGTGGCCCTGGCACTCACACTCGGCGCCATCGCCTTTGGCGTGATTTCGCTCCTGGGCATCGCCGCAGTGCCCGCCGCGCTGTCATTTTTTCCGGTACCGGAGCACATCCGCACAACGCTTCTCCTGGTGCGCTGGCCGATACTGGCCATCGTCACCATGGTCGGATTTGCGCTGATCTATTACGCGGCGCCCTGCCACAAGGTGCGCTGGACCGAAACGATCCGCGGCGCGATCTTCAGCACGGCGCTGTGGCTCGCCGGATCGGCCTTCTTCTCCATCTACGTCTCGCGTTTTGCCGCCTATGACGTGACCTATGGCTCACTCGGCGCCGTGGTCGTGCTCCTGCTCTGGCTGTGGCTCACGGCGCTCGCCCTGCTCATCGGGGCGGAGGTCAATACGCTGAACAACGACCGGGCCTACGACAAAGAGGCCGAGAGCTTGTGATTTGCCCCCGCCTCAGCGTCGTTCGATGCGGTCGTCGGAGAGGATGACATATTCGCCGTCGATCACGCCGGGAGGCTGCGGCGGCTGATGCTTTGCCCGCCGCCATCCCAATCGATGGGCCAAACGATAGAGCAGGCCGACGATCACCACGATGGGAAAGACGATGAGAAAGGCGCTCGCCGCCACGATGGCAAGCGTCAGCACCAAGGTCACGGCAATCGCCACGGCCAGCCAGAACTGCCAGCTGTTCATGCGAATGAACTGGATCCGGCCGCCCTTCAATTGATCATATCCCAGCATCAAATCCTCGGCTTAAGCCGTCGATGACCCTCGATGCCACCCATATGGGGCTTTTCGTTGATCAATCCAAGAATCCCTTTGCTCCTTTGACTCCCCCTGCCCTTTTCGCCGTCACAACCGGCCCTGCATGGCCTTCTCTGGAGCAAAAGCCGCAGCAAGCGTCAAATTCACGTGAGCGGGACCATTCCGGCTTCTGCGAAGGCTCGCCATCAAGGATCTTAGCCCCGGCCACGACGAGGTCACATCGACCCTGTCGGGCCCCAAGGAGAACGCCATGTTGACACGACGCTCGATCCTTGCCGCAACGACAGGCCTTGTCGCGACGACTTTAACGATGGAAACCGCAATGTCTCAGAACAACGCCGCGCCAGCAGCCGATGAACAAGCGCCCGGCTTTTATCGTTATCGCGTCGGCGACATCACGGTGACGGCCATCAATGACGGCAATGCCGTGCGGCCGATCGAGGGCCTCATTCGCAACGCCGACATTGCGGCCGTGCGCCAGGCGCTCGCGGACGCGTTCTTGCCGACGGACAAGATCGCGCTCACCTTTACCGCGCTCGCTCTTCAAACGGGCGGCAGGCTCGTCCTCATCGACACGGGCAACGGCGACCTCGGTCCACCGACCGCGGGCATGTGGCTGGCGAATGCCAAAGCCGCGGGTTTCGCACCCGAGGATGTGGACGTGGTCGTCATCAGCCATTTCCACGGCGACCATATCAACGGGCTGCGCAAGAAGGACGGCACGGCCGTTTTCCCGCGCGCCGAGATCAAGGTGCCGGCGCCGGAATGGGATTTCTGGATGGACGATGCCAAGATGGCCGCCGCGCCGGACGCAGCCAAGGGCAATTTCCAGAATGTGCGGCGGGTATTCTCTCCGATCGCCAAGGATGTGAGCCGCTTCAACTGGAACGAGGAGGTCGTGCCCGGCATCACCGCCGTCGCTGCGCCCGGCCATACCCCCGGCCATACGGCGTTCAACATTCAATCCGGCGACAGTCGGCTCTTCTTCATGGCGGACACGACCAATCACCCGGCCCTCTTCGTCCGCAATCCGGAATGGCAGGCGGTCTTCGACATGGACGGCAATCTCGCGCGCGATACCCGGCGCAAGCTGCTCGACATGGCCGCGGCCGATCGCGTGCAGGTCGCCTTCTACCACGCGCCTTTCCCCGCGACCGGCTACATCACCAAGCGCGACGACAGCTACGACATGGTCCCGGTCGGCTGGAATCCGCATCCTTGAGCCGACACCGCGCCGCCCGCCGGCGCGGCTTTTTTGCCTCTCGGCTGGACGTGCTATGTGTCTGGCTGATCGGGATTCGCCGTCGCGGTCGCTACCGCGGCGGCATCCAGCTGGCACAGTGATGGTCCATGGCCCGCCGCTTCTCGTCCATTGCCTTCGTCGCAAGCGACACGCCAGAAGCGCATGAGGCGCAGGTCCGGCTGCAACAACGCTACGGCAGCGTTCCCGCCGAAACGGCGGACGTGCTCGTTGCCCTCGGCGGCGACGGGCTGATGCTGCAGACGCTTCACCGCTTCATGGGAACAGCCAAGCCGATCTACGGGATGAACCGCGGATCGGTCGGCTTTCTCATGAACGAGTTTTCAGAAGACGACCTGATCGAGCGGCTCGAGGCTGCGCATCGCAGTGTCGTTCACCCGCTCCTGATGATCGCCGAGACCAAGGATGGCGTGCGCCATCAGGCGCGCGCCATCAACGACGTCTATATGCTGCGCCAGACCTACCAGGCCGCCAGGCTTCGCATCACGATCGACGGCAAGGTGCGCATGGCCGAGCTCGTCGCCGACGGCATTCTCGTCGCAACGCCGGCCGGCTCCACGGCTTATAACTTCTCGGCCAATGGGCCGATCCTTCCGCTCAATGCCCCACTTCTCGCGCTGACACCGCTCTCGGCCTTTCGGCCGCGCCGCTGGCGCGGTGCGCTGCTGCCCGACTATGCGCGGATTGCGATCGACATCCTCGAAAGCGATAAACGTCCGGTCAGCGCCGTTGCCGACCACACCGAGTTCCGGTCGGTGACCCATGTCGACATCGTCATGGACCGCAGCCTCGACCTCGTCATGCTGCACGACCCCGGCCATAGCCTGGACGAACGCATCCTGAGCGAACAATTCGGCTATTGATGCCCGGCGCGAGACGCCTGCCGATGAGCAGAAGAATCGGCTCGGCGCGTGGCTTGCCCGACGATCTTACGCAGCCAGCGCGCGCGGCAATTCCGACCCGGCGCGCTCGTCAACGGCAGTCACACTGATCTCCGACTCACCCGTGACGGCATGCTCTGCGGCTTCGGCAGCAAAGCCTTCGAGCAGCGCGAGAACAGGAGCAGCGGCCTCTTCGGGCATAGCGCGGCAGCCCTGGAGCGCGCCTGCGACCAGGCCAGGCGAAAGGCGGCCGTCGGCGGGGCGCTTGATCGCCACGTCATGAAAGGCGTCCAGCGCCGCCGTGAACACGGGCAAGAGCCCCTCGGCCAAACCGGCGCGGCGATAAAGCCGCGCAAAGCCAGCGCCCTTGCGCTCGTAGAGCGCGGCATGGGCGACATCCCGCGATATCCCGGCCAGATCGGCGAGAGCGATTTCGACCAATGCCGTCTCTCCGGAAAGGAGGGCGCGCAGGAGGAGGCCAATGGTCAGTTGATCGCTTTCGATGAGATGCGTCACGAGCCTCGCCAATTCGGACGCGTCCGCCTCAGCCGCCATAGCCACCGTGGCGGCGTCCCGAGCCTGCCTGTGAAGGCGCTCGCCCTCAGCTGGCGAGAGCCAGCCCTGCTGGACGGCGAATTGCGCCAGCCGTTCGGACATGCGGGCGGCGATCGCCTGCCGCGTGAAGGCCGGCAAGTCGCGACGCGTGCCGAGAGCCGCCTGGAATTCGGGATCGTCCCCCACGCGGCTGAGCATCCGCTCAAGAACGCCGGGTGACAATTTGGCGCCCTCGTTAGCCGCGAGCTTGACGAGCACATCGGCAGGCGCGATCTCCGCGAGGGCCGCGGCCGCGGGGACCGGCAGAGCCTGGCGGCCGGCGATCGCCATCTGGGCAGTAACATCGCCCACGGCGGCGCAATCGACGAGCTGTTCCGTAGTCAGAGCCGGTGAGGTTGCGAGAAGCGGGAGCGCGGCTTCACCGTCCTCGGCAAGCTTGGCAAGGATCGCCTGCGGGACCTCCGGTGACCTGCTCAGGGCCTCGGCCAGGGCGCGGCGGACCTCCGGCGATTCGTCCCGGGCAAGGTCATCGAGCGCTTTGAGAACATCGTCCCTGTCCGACGGGGAGAGCGGGGACTGGGCATAAGCGCGAACCAGTGCGTCAGCCGCTTTTGCCCTTTGCGAAGCCGTGGCCGTGCTGGCCCACACGAGGTAACGACGAATAATCATACCACCCTCGACACTGACCGAGCACGCCACCTTTCGTGCACTCCCCGCGACAGTGAAGTCGTTATGGTAAATCTTGTGTTAAGATCCGAAGCAAAGCGGCGAGGAAACCGAGATGGCAGGCCAGACTGCACCCGTGGCGCACCCGAGAGGTGGTTTGTTCTTCGAGGATTTTCGCGAAGGCGAGATGGTTCGGCATCGTCTGACCCGGACGGTGACGCAGATGGACAACATGCTCTTCTCGAACATGACGCTCAATCCGCAGCCGCTCCACATCGACGCCCATTTCTGTGCCACCGAGACGGAGTGGGGCCGGCCCCTCATGAATTCGCTTTTCACGCTCGGGCTGATGATCGGCATTTCGGTCAACGACCTGACCGTCGGCACGACGATTGCCAATCTCGGCATGACGGAGGTGCGCTTCCCCGCGCCGCTCTTCGAGGGCGATACCGTCAACGTAACGACCGAGGTGACCGGCGCGCGGGCGTCGCGGTCGCGCCCGGAGTCCGGGATCATCGAATTCCTGCACCGCGCCTATAAGCAGGACGGAACGCTCGTCGCCGAGTGCCACCGCCAAGTTTTGGTGAAGCGCCGGCAGGAGGCGTGATCGATGCGCTCCCTGCTTTTCGTTCCCGGCGACAGCGACCGGAAGCTCGCGAAAGGGCTGGATACGGGCGCCGATGCGCTGATCCTCGATCTGGAGGATTCGGTCGCCGCAGAGGCGAAGCCACGGGCGCGTGAGATCGTTGCGAGTTTTCTGGCCGAGATGGTGCCGCTATCGGCCCGGCCGCGGCTTTTCGTGCGCGTCAATGCCTTCGGCACGAACCTGACCGACGCCGATCTCGATGCGGCGGTCGCGGCTGCGCCCGACGGCATCATGCTGCCGAAGGCAACCGGCGGCGCGGATGTCGGGCGCCTCGCCGCCAAGCTCGCCGTGCGCGAGGCCCGCGCGGGGCTGCCCGACGGCTCCATTGCGATCCTGGCGATCGCGACAGAAACGGCAGCATCGCTATTTGGCCTCGGCAGCTATGGGAATGCCAGCCCCCGCCTCGCCGGCTTGGCCTGGGGAGCGGAGGACCTTTCGGCCGATCTCGGCGCCGAAACCTATCGCGACGGAAGCGCCCTGACAGACCCGTTCCGCCTCGCCCGCACGCTGACGCTGCTCGGCGCTCCGGCCGCCGGCGTTGCGGCGATCGACGCCATTTTTGCGGATATCCGCGATCTGGACGGGCTAGCCGACGAATGCCGCGCCGCAAGCCGTGACGGTTTCACCGCCAAGATGGCCATTCACCCGGCGCAAATACCGGTCATCAATGCAGCCTTCACACCCTCGGCCGAGGCTGTCGCGAAGGCCCGCGCCATCGTGCAGGCCTTTGCCGATGCGCCAGGGGCCGGTGTGCTGACCCTTGACGGCATGATGATCGATCGCCCGCACCTCTTGCGCGCTGAGCGGCTCTTGGCACGGGCGGAGGCGATCAAGGCCCAGGTTAGCCCGGATAGCGGCTGACGATCTCCGAGAGCGGCGGGCGGGGCCGGTCCGTCTGGCGTTCCACCGGCGTGCCGATATGGACGAAGCCGGCGATGCGCTCGTGCGGGGCGAGCCCGAAGAGATCGAGGACGCGGCGGTCGTAGGCATACCACTCCGTCAGCCAGGACGTTCCATAGCCCATCGCATTGGCCGCTATGGTGAGCGTCATGGCGACGGCGCCCGCCGACAGAACCTGCTCCCATTCCGGGATCTTCGCGTGAGGCGCGGCCCGCGAGACCACCGCGATGACGACCGGGGCGCTCGCAAGGCGCTCGCGCTCCGCCTTGAGCCTCTTATCGTCGGCTTCCGGGTTATCCACGGCATAGACCTGGGCGATCACCTCCCCTGCCTGCGCCAGCCCCTCGCCTTCAAACAGAATGAATCGCCAAGGGGCGAGCTTGCCGTGATCGGGAACGCGGGACGCGATCTCGAGCAAGCTCGTGATCTCGTCGGCCGAAGGCCCGGGGGCCTGAAGAAGACGCGGCGGAACGGATCGACGCGTGCGGAGAAGGTCAAGCATGGGATATGTGCTCAATTCACTGGTGATTGACGTGGGCCTGCGGCATTCGGATAACGGGCCTGGGCAACACTGAGGATCACGGGTGACCCATCCATGCCGCGCTCAGATGTCTCTGTCGAGCCTCCCTTGAGCACGGACTGCCGAGGCAAATCGACCCTTCGGCCTCCCGTCCACAATATCGCCACAGCAACATCGGACTTCATCGTCACAGCCATATGGATTGGAATTGCACCGTGATCATCATCGATTTGCCGCTCGAAGTAGCGCCCGGCCTGACCGCGAATGGCTAGGGAATAGCGAGGAGATGGGTCGCATAGCCATCAGGAAGGGGCTTCGCCGGGCCATCAGCGTTCTGGGGGGCATTGCGGCTGTGGTTGCCGTTGTCGGCGCCCTTCCCGCCCGGGCCCAGGCGGAGCCGCCCGCGGTGGGCACCTCCATGGCGCCACTCCCGAACCGCGAGCTGCCGCCCGCGGCAGCCGCGATGGGTCATTTGACGACGAGCGCCATGCTGGGGGGCACACAAACGCCGATCCGCTCGGGCCTCATCTGGCGTGTATTCCGGATCGCCCCGGGCGAAACGCGGCCGGAGATCGTGGACCGATCGAACAGCGCGGTTGCCCGGTTCAACCTTCCCCAAGGTGATTATATCGTTCATGCGACTTACGGATTCGCCAGCGCCGTGCGCCGCATCGCGTTGCGCGGCGACGCCGACGAGACGGTCACGATCAATTCCGGCGCCCTGAAGATCGCAGGCAATATCGGCAATTATCACATCCCACCATCGAAGCTGACCTACTCGGTCTACCTGCCGGTCGGCAACGATTCGGAGGGCCGCCTGGTCGTCGCCAATGCGCATCCGGGCGATCTCATTCGACTGCCGGAAGGGAGCTATCACGTCGTCTCCACCTACGGCGATTCGAATGCCATCATGCGGACGGACCTGAAGGTCGAGGCCGGCAAAGTGACGGAAGCCACGATCAACCATCGCGCCGCGACGGTGACGTTGAAACTCGTCAATACGGCCGGCGGTGAAGCCTTCGCCGGCACCGCTTTCAGCGTCCTGACACCCGGCGGCGACGTGATCCGCGAGGCGATCGGCGCCTTTCCGTCCTTCGTGCTTGCCGAGGGCGACTATGTGCTCATCGCCCGCCACGAAGGCCAAGTCTACACGCGCGAGTTCAAGGTCGAGAGCGGGCAGGACCGGGATATCGAGATCGTCGCCAGATAGCGCGATCTAGGCGGCACGCTGTGCCGGCGCAGCGAAGGCCTCGACATCGATCCCGAACAGGTCCCGAAAGGCATCACGCCCGCTTTCGGTGACCTGAAGGGCGCGCGTGTCGCGCTCACGCAAGGTCCAGCCCTGGGCGAGGCAGTGGTCGCAGAGCGCCGCCCCGACCGCGCCGGCAAGATGATCACGGCGTTCGCTCCAGTCGAGGCACGGGCGACAGAAGGCCCGGCGGCTTCGGGCCGCGCCGTTGAGATCGATGCCGAGATCGCGAAAGAACCCCCGGCCGCTGGCCGAGACCTCACCGGCCCCGTCTCCGAGCCGCAGGTGACCGGCCTTCTGCAGGGCATCCGCCAGCGCCACGCCGAGCCGCCCGGCGATATGGTCGTAGCAGGTTCGGGCCGTCCGCAGTCGAGCATCAATTCTCACGGGCCATGCCGGGCTGGCCATGTCACTGGCGATCACCCCCATCAGCTCGATCATCTGCGCAATCTCCGAGGAAGCAAGGCGGTAGTAGCGGTGGCGCCCCTGCTGGGCCACCCGCACCAGCCCGCCGTCGAGGAGCTTGAGGAGATGGCCGCTCGCAGTCGGCGCGGCGATGCGTGCGAGAAACGCGAGTTCCTTCGCCGTATGCGCGCGGCCGTCCATTAGCGTCAGCAGGATCCGCGCCCGCGCCGGATCCCCGACGAGATGACCGATGTAGGCAAGGTGTGTCGGCGCACTCATGGCTTCATTCTAGCGGCGCATCATCACCCTCGCACGCCCGGATCATTCGGCCGTGAACAAAGCGTTCGGCAGCGACATCGCAGCCTCCAGGGCCGATGGTCTGCCGCGGAACGGAGATAGAACCATGGCAAACATACTGATCGCACGACAGACCCATTATCGGCCTGAGCTTGTCAGCCGGGCCATGCGAACTGTCGAGTGGCTCGAACTGTGCCAAAGCCGGTGGCGCGAACGCCGCCAGCTTGCTGAGCTCGACGACGCTGCACTCAAGGACATCGGCTTGTCGCGAGCCGACGTCGCGCGTGAGGCGCGCCGCTGGCCGTGGGAAGGCCCGCGCCGGCTGATGTGACCGAAGGCGCCGCCCCGACCTCAACCGGCGGCGGTCGCCTTCTGCAGGTCGGGTGGAACAGCCTCAGTGACGAGGCTCGCAAGCGCCGCATCGAGGGTCATCGATTGCTGGTTCGGCGAGCCGAGCCGGCGGATCGAGACGGTCCGCTCCGCGGCCTCCTTCCGCCCGACGACGAGAAGCACCGGGACCTTGGCGAGAGAATGTTCTCTCACCTTATAGGTGATCTTCTCGTTACGCAGATCAGCCTCGGCCCTGAGGCCTGCGGCCTTCAGCATGGCGGTGACTTCCGCAGCATACCCGTCGGCTTCCGACGTGATCGTGGCGACGACAGCCTGCGCCGGTGCGAGCCAGAGCGGGAAATGGCCGGCGTGATGCTCGATGAGAATGCCGGCGAAGCGCTCCATCGAGCCGCAAATCGCGCGATGGATCATCACCGGCGTCTTCTTCGCGCCGTCCGCATCCACATAGAAGGCGCCGAAGCGCTCCGGCAGGTTGAAGTCGATCTGCGTGGTGCCGCACTGCCATTCGCGACCGATCGCGTCGCGCAGGGTATATTCGAACTTCGGCCCGTAGAACGCGCCCTCGCCCGGCAGGATGCCGGTCTTGATACGATTGCCGGACTGGGCCGCAATTTGTTCCAGCACGTCCTTCATGACGGTTTCGGCGTGATCCCAAACCGCATCCGAACCGACGCGCTTTTCGGGCCGGGTCGAGAGCTTCACCACGATCTCATCGAAGCCGAAGTCGGCATAGGTCGACAGGATGAGATCGTTGATCTTCAGGCATTCCGCGGCCATCTGCTCTTCGGTGCAGAAGATATGCGCGTCGTCCTGGGTGAAGCCGCGCACGCGCATCAGTCCGTGCAGGGCGCCTGACGGCTCGTATCGATGCACCGCACCGAATTCGGCGAGCCGCATCGGCAGATCGCGATAGCTCTTGAGGCCGTGCTTGAAGATCTGCACATGGCCGGGGCAGTTCATGGGCTTCAAGGCGAAGACGCGCTCGTCGTCGGTCTCGTCGCCGGCCGACTGCACCTTGAACATATTTTCCTTGTACCAGCCCCAATGGCCGGAGGTCTCCCACAGGGATTTGTCGAGCACCTGCGGGGCATTGACCTCCTGGTAGTCGGCCGCGAGCCGCCGGCGCATATAGGAGATCAGGCTCTGGAAGAGGCTCCACCCCTTCGGGTGCCAGAAGACGACGCCAGGTCCCTCCTCCTGGAAGTGAAAGAGATTCATCTCGCGGCCGAGCCGCCGATGGTCGCGCCGCTCGGCCTCCTCCAGCTGATGGAGATAGCGGTCGAGATCCTCCTGGCTCGTCCAGGCGGTGCCGTAGATGCGGGTCAGCATCGGATTGTTGCTGTCGCCGCGCCAGTAGGCCCCGGCCACCTTCATGAGCTTGAAGGCATTGCCGATCTTGCCCGTGGAGGTCATATGCGGGCCGCGACAGAGATCGAACCAGTCGCCCTGCCGGTAGATCTTGATGCTCTGCCCTTCCGGGATGGCATCGACGAGTTCCACCTTGTAGCTCTCGCCCTTGTCGCGAAAGACGCGCTTGGCCTCGTCGCGGCTCCAGGTCTCCTTCGTGAAGGGCCTGTCGCGCGCGATGATCTCGCGCATCTTCGCCTCGATCTTCGGCAGATCCTCGGTCGTGAAGGGCTCGTTGCGCGCGAAATCGTAATAGAAGCCGTTCTCGATCACCGGGCCGATGGTCACCTGGGTGCCGGGAAAAAGTTCCTGCACCGCCTCCGCCAGCACATGCGCGCAGTCGTGGCGGATGAGCTCCAGGGCCCGCGGATCGTCGCGATTGATGAATTCGATGCGCGCATCCCGCTCGATGGGATCGGCCAGGTCGGCCACCGTCCCGTCAAGGGCCATGGCGACCGTGCGCTTGGCGAGCGACGGCGAGATGCCTTTGGCGATGTCGAAGCCTGAGATACCGGAGGTGAAGGAGCGCTGGGCGCCGTCGGGAAAAGTCAAGGTGATCATCGTCATACTCCCGCTCACTCCTGCATACTGAGCAGGTAAGCTTTTGCCGGACGGAGAGCTCAGGAAGTGGTCGAGGCTTCGCCGCCATCCGATTCGACGGCCTCGCAAATCGGCTGTGGCGCATTGACACCGTGCCAGCGGCCGTAGCGCCAGGGCTTATACCAGAGTGCGTCTTCGGGCAAATGTTCGGGCACGAGGTCGAGCCCCGAGCTGCCCCATGGATGGCACCGGCAAAGCCGCGCCGTCCCGACCCACCCGCCAGCCCAGAAACCGTGTCGGGCAATCGCTTCGTCCATATAGAACGAGCAGGTCGGCAGGTGGCGGCAGGTCCGCCCCACGATGCTCGACAGGGTGAGCTGGTAGCCGCGGATCAAGAGATGCGCAATGACAACACCCGGCCCTTTTCTCACCGCTGCGCTTGCCTTTTGACGTCGAGGTGGAACACTGCCCTACCTTCACTGGCATCGTCCGCAACTTCGTGGTGGCGGATGCCACGGCCGGCCGGCGACGGGACGAGTAAGCAAATGGTGAACTTTTTGCTCAAGAAAAGAAGCCGTTGCGTAAGGAGTGTCATCATGGTTCGGTATGCGTTGCCTGCTCTTGTCGGTCTCGGTCTGATGGCCGGTGGACCCGCGTCTGCTGCGGATTGGAGCTTTCCCTCACAGATGACGACCACGGCCCAGCCGACCAGCCAATGGATCGTGACGCTGAAGGGCAACGGCATCTTCTCCCCCGATTATCTCGGCGCGAGCGACTACACCTTTACGCCCTTCCCATCGCTCGGCATTCGGCGGGCCGGCACCCCGGCTGCATTCAGCGCACCCGACGACGGCATCGGCATCGCCCTCCTGGAAACGCCGTGGCTGCGTATCGGGCCTGTCGCGCGCTACCGGCCCGGCCGCTACCTCGATGACAATGCCGAGCTCTTCGGCCTGTCGAAGGTTCCGTGGACGATCGAGGTCGGCGCCTTTGCCGAGGTCTGGCCGACGCCCAACCTGCGCGCGCGTGCGGAAATACGGCATGGCTTCCGCGATGACGACGGCTGGGTCGGCGATCTGGCCGCCGATTTCGTTCAGCCTTTCGGCAAATGGACCTTCTCGGCGGGGCCGCGGCTTTCCTTCGGTGCCGATACCTTCATGCGCACGAATTTCGGCGTGACACCCCTCGAGGCTTCCCTCAACGGTCTCGTGACGCCGTACAAGCCCTCCGCCGGCCTTTTCGGTGCCGGCGTCTCCGGCGCCGCGACCTATCAATGGGACCAAAACTGGTCGACGACGGTGCAGGCGAGCTGGATGCGCCTCGTCCAGGACGCCGCCAGAAGCCCGATCGTCAGGAATATCGGCTCGCGCGACCAGTTCGTGCTGGGCGTAAGCGCCGCCTATTCCTTCTACGTGCAGTAACGGTCCGGGGCCGGCTTCGCCCTCGCGGATCAGGGCGCCTTCGGCTTACTCCACAGCCGAAGGCAAGCCGGCCGTCTCGGCCTCGCCCCTCGCCGCCTCGATCTTGTCGATGGCGTCGACCACCGCGTCAAAGGTCAGCATCGTCGAGGCATGCCGCGCCTTATAGTCGCGGACTGGCTCGAGCACGGAGAGATCGGCCCAACGCCCGTCCGGCGGCGGACCATTCTCCTTGAGCATGCGGCGCATGTCATCACGCACCTGGCGCAGTTCCGTGGCCGTCGCGCCGATCACGTGGCGCGCCATGATCGACGAGGAGGCCTGCCCCAGCGCGCAAGCCTTCACATCATGCGCAAAATCCGTCACGGTATCGTGATCCATCATGAGATCGACCGTCACTGTCGACCCGCAAAGTTTGGAATGGGCGGTCGCCGACGCTTGAGGCTCAGCTAGCCGGCCGAGCCGCGGAATGTCCGCGGCCAGTTCGAGAATTCGCCGATTGTAGATGTCGTTCAGCATCGATTCGCCTGTAGGATTGCGTCATCTTGCGTTGCAGCGCCACCCGTTATGCATATATAGGCACTGAAGGTCGCCAGCAGAAAGTCGTGCTATTTTGTCGGCGATTAGTGAGCATGGCCAGCAGATGTGGCAGTGCGAATGAGCGGGAGGCACCACATGGACGCAGTGGTTAAGTCCTTGTCCGCGCGAATGGCTGATGCCACCGCCGACAAGCCCAGCATACACCGGCCGAGCCGGGAAGAGGCGGAAGCCGCCGTCCGTACCCTCATTCGCTGGGCGGGCGACAATCCCGACCGGGAAGGCCTGCTCGACACGCCGGCACGAGTGGTGCGCAGCTACGAGGAGCTGTTCCGCGGCTACCGCGAGGATCCGCGCGAGGTGCTCGATCGGGTCTTCGAGGAAGTGGCGGGCTACGAGGGCATTGTCCTCGTCCGCGACATTCCGTTTCATTCCCATTGCGAGCACCACATCGTTCCGATCATCGGCAAGGCCCATATCGGCTATTACCCCAGCGTCGGCGTCGTCGGTCTGTCGAAGCTCGCCCGGCTGGTGGAGGTTTTCGCGCGCCGCCTGCAGACCCAGGAAGCCATGACCGCGCAGATTACACAGGCTCTCGAGACGGCGCTGGCCCCGCGCGGGATAGCTGTCTTGATCGAGGCCGAACATATGTGCATGTCGATGCGCGGCATCCAGAAGCAGGGCGTTTCCACCTTGACGACCAGCTTCACCGGCCTTTTCAAGGACGAGCCTACGGAACAGGCCCGTTTCATCGCCATGGTCCGCGGAAAGGCCGAGTGATGAACGGACTGGGGGCAGGCTGGGCAATCCGCCACGCTCGCCTCGGGATGGGACGCGCGCGGTGACCGCTGATAACACCACCACATCGGCTGCGCGTGGCACCCGTCGGGATATCGAGGAAGGCGTCGCGTTGATGCCGGCCTTCGACGGCAACGGGCTCCTCACCTGTGTCACGACCGACGCCGACACGGGCGAGGTTCTCATGGTCGCCCATATGAATGCCGAGGCCCTGGAGCGCACGATAGCCTCCGGCGAGGCTTGGTATTGGTCACGCTCGCGCCAGTCCCTCTGGCATAAGGGCGACACCTCGGGACAGATCCAGACCGTGGTCGAGATGCGGATCGATTGCGATCAAGACGCTCTTTGGATCAAAGTACGTGTCGGCGGCGACGGCGGGTGCTGCCACACGGGTCGCCGCTCGTGTTTCTACCGGAAAATTCCCATCGGCGAGGCTCCCGCCCGCCTTGTTCCATCGGACGGCTGACGCGCCTCGGCGCCAAGCCGCCCGGCCTTGAAGCGCTTGTCAACGAATTCCTGGCACGGTGCTGCGATGGTCATCGACGGAGGCCTCGATAAGGGAATGTTCGACACGGCTGCAACGCGCGTCCCAGAACCCAGCCGGCCTGACGAGCAAACAGGCGCCTCCCGCCATGTGAAGCTCGGCTTGGCCCTCGGTGGCGGCGCAGCACGCGGCTGGTCGCATATCGGCGTGGTGAAGGTCTTCGAACGCGAAGGCCTGATTCCCGATGTCATCGTGGGCACGTCGATCGGCGCCGTGGTCGGCGGATGCTTTTCGGCCGGCAAACTCGAGGTTCTGGAAACCTTCGCACGCACGCTGACCCGGCGACGCGTCATCGGCCTGCTCGATTTTCACCTGAACGGCTCCGGGCTCATCGCCGGCGATCGTTTGAAGCGCCTGCTCGAAGAACATCTGCCCGGCATTCGCGCCGAGGATCTGCCGCATCGCTTCGCCGCCGTGGCGACCGAACTCGGCAGCGGACACGAGGTCTGGCTGACCCGTGGCGTGCTGACGGAGATCATGCGCGCCTCCTATGCGCTGCCCGGCGTGCTGGACGCCGTGAAATTCGGCGGCCGTTGGCTGATGGACGGCGCCCTCGTCAATCCCATTCCCGTCACGGTCGCCCGAGCGCTTGGCGCGGATGTCGTCGTTTGCGTCAACCTCAATGGTGACGCACGCAGTCGCGGCGCCGTCATTCCGGTCGTTGATCCGGACGCTGGCGGCTCAACGCAGGCCATTATCGCGGAGGCCGCCGCACAGCGCCGAAGCCTGTTCGATCCCGTTTGGGGCGTAGCCGAGCGCGTGCGCCAGTTCGCCGCCCGATCGGACGGCGCGCCGGGCATCGGCACCATCATGGTCGATGCCTTCAACATCACCCAGGACCGTATCGCCCGCTCCCGCCTCGCCGGCGATCCGCCAGATCTCATGATCTCGCCGAAGCTCGGCCGGATCGGCCTTTTCGACTTCCATCGAGCGGCTGAGACAATTGCCCTGGGGGCCGAAGCAGCCGAGCGGATGGTCGACGAGGTCAAGGAATATCTGGCCCAGGAAACCGCCGCCCGACATCTGGTCGAGCAGGGCGGCCGCCTCGGATAACCGCTCTCCGATCGCGCCGGCGGGCCCTCCCCGTCCTGGTCACGCCGTTGCGATATATTCCCGCAGGACCTGATGCTCGCGCTCGACCTCCGCGAGGCGGTGCTTCACCACGTCGCCGATCGAGATGATGCCGACCAGGACCTCGTCCTCGACGACCGGCACATGGCGGAATTTGCCGAGCGTCATGATCTCCATGACATCGTTGACGAGAAAGCCGCCGTGGCAGGTTCGCACGTTGCCGGTCATGTGAGCGGAGACGGATTCGCCGAAAGCGGCGGCGCCCCGCCGCGCGAGCACCCTGACGATGTCACGCTCGGTGATGATGCCGAGCACCCGGCGATCGGCCCCCGCCACGACCAAGGCACCAATGTGCTTCTCGGCGAGGAGCTTGACCGCCTCGTCCAACGTGCGATGGGGCGGGATGGTAATGACGTCTCTGCCCTTCACCGCCAGAATGTGATCGACCGTCATTGTCTGTCCTCCAGGTGCAAGGCCAGGGACATGATGTCCTGCGACCAATTGTCCTAGATACTGGGCAAAGCCGACGCAGATCGCAAGGTGAAGGTGCAAAGCAGCTGGCGCCCATCAGCATCGCTGCTTGCGCCGCCGCTCTCGGGAGGGGCTCATAAACACGACTCTTCGGGACTGCCGGCAGCTCAGCGGCGCTTGCGGCCGATCGGGTCGAGCAGCGGAAAAAGCGCCAGTCCGGCCAAGAAGCCGCCGATATGCGCCTCCCAGGCGATGCCGCCTTCAACGAGGCCGAGCGGCATGGCGGCGAGCCCGAAGACGATATTGACCCCGAACCAGACGGCGATGAAGCTCATCGCGCGCCGATCACGCAGGACCTCGCGCAGGCTCTGGGCCGGCGCATATTCGGCCGCCGTCGGTTGATGCGCCATCCAGGGCTGGCTCGGCTGGAACACGAAACGGGTCGCGGCCGCCATGACGCCGGAAATCGCGCCCGAGGCGCCGATCATCGGCATGATGTCATAGACATGGACCAGCTCATAGGCGAGTGCGCCCACGACCGCGCAAAGGACCAGAAGAACGTAGAAGCGGACCAAGCCGAAGCGCCGCGCCACCGGGCTTCCGAAGGCCAGCAGCCAAAGCGCGTTGAAGATCAGATGCATCCACGAGCCGTGCAGGAAGGCGTAGGTGATCAGCGTCCATGGTTGCGCGCCGCCCTGAAGAAGCAGTTGAGCGAAGATCAAGCGCTGCTGCCCCTCCACGCCGCCGGCCGAAGACGCATAGGCGAAAACGGAATCGAGCGTCGAGGGCATCAAGGCCACGGTCAGACGGGCCGGAACGAAGGCAAAATCCACCAGCAATCGGAAGTCGGTCTCGGGATCGAGAACAAGGCGGCCAATATGGACGAGAAAGAGGGCCGCGATGACGATGACAACCGCAACAGGTGCGTTGACCATCGGCTCACGCGGAGACCTGACTGGCGTAAAGGAGTTCAGAGGCATGAATTGCTTTCGTCCGCCAGGCGGGGACCCGTTCGTCATCCCAGCGCTGCATCATGAGGGCGTCGAGTTGTGGCATATTTTCGGGATTAGAAACACCTTGGCCTGGACACGGCCCCGCCGGCGAGGCCTCCCGAAGGTGAGCTTATGGATAATGCCCCGTTAACGATGAATTGTTATAAGCCGGACCGCCGCGTGCATTGACCTGTTCCCCGTGGGAACGGCGAGCCACAATCTCGCGCGCCAGACGACGGGCACGGAACTTATGACGCCAACCGAGGACAGTACATCCCAGGAGATGCCCGCCGAAACCATCGAGCGGCGGCGGCATCAACGGGTCAAGATCGCTATTCTCGGGCGCTATATGCTCGAAAACAAGCTCGAGTACCCCGGTCAGACCATCGACGTGTCGCCTGGAGGGATCCATCTTCTCGCCCCGGTCCGCGGAGAGGTCGGCGAGCGGGTGATCGTCTATCTCGATCACATCGGACGCCTTGAGGGCGATATCGTGCGCCACTCGCCGGAGGGCTTCGCGATGACGATCTCCGCGACGCCGCGCAAGCGCGAAAAGATCGCCGCCCAACTCACCTGGCTCGCCAATCGCAATCTGCTGGACCCGGCGGAGGACCGGCTCGACCGCGGGGTTCCGGCCAATACGAGCACGGCGCTGACGCTTCCCGACGGAACGGTGCACGCTGTTCATATCATCGACATCTCGCCGACCGGTGCCGCTCTCCTCTCCGCCATCACGCCGGCTGTCGGCACCCTCGTCATCGTCGGGCGAACCACGGCGACGGTCGTCCGTCACTTCAACGGCGGCTTCGCCGTGCAATTCGGCGAGCAACTCCCACCGCAAGAATTCAACCTGATCGTCGACTGAACTCATTCGGCGATGTTCACTTGCGTTCTCGCGTGGCTCCGGCACCGGGACTGCGGAGGTCGGCTTCCTGCATCATGGCTCGGCCGTCATCGCGATAATTCGTCAGCGGAAAATAAACCAAAGAATTCAGTCTATTAGTTTTAAGGCCCAGAAAAATTCCCATGGCATCCTCCCGATGAACAGGTGGAGGACACCATGCGGATCTGGTTGGGCCAGGGAGCGATTATCGGGATTGCAGCCGTCATCGCCTCAGCGACGACAGCAATACCCGCTGAACGGCTCGTCTCGATGCCGCGCGCGAGTTCGGCAGCCGCGGAAAGCGGCACAATCCGAGCCCCAAGGGGGTGGATCGACTTCTGCGGTCGCCATTCACAGGATTGCACGCGTGACACGGCAGAACCGGAGCGGATCGACCTCACGCCGCGCTTTTGGCGCAAGCTGGTTGCGGTGAACAGCGCCATCAATGCCCGCCTGCAGCCTCTGGCCGACATGACCCATTGGGGCCTTACCGAGTCATGGGACTATCCCGACGACGGGAAGGGAGATTGCGAAGATTACGCCCTGGAAAAACGCCGGCGGCTCATCGCCGCAGGTTTTCCCCAGCGTGTGCTTCTGATGACAGTCGTTCTGGACGAAGCCGGCCAAGGTCACGCTGTGCTGCTCGTTCGCACAGACCGCGGCGATCTAGTTCTCGACAATAAACGTGATGCGATTTTTCCTTGGAGCGCCACGGGTTACACATTTATCAAGCGCGAGAGCCAGTCCCAATCCGGTTGGGTGGCCTTGGGAAATGCTGTTGGGCATACTGCCACGGCCACGTTTGTGCCCTAGGGTTCACAAAATAATCACAAAGAGAGTTAACGCGCGTTAACACATCTTGTTCCCCGAGCTGAGCCGTGAAAGAGTAAATGAAGCGTTACCGGTTCGGGGTTCGAGGGCATGAGTGCCATGCTTCGTGTAGTCTTTACGGTCTTTGCGGCAGGCCTCATGGCCGTCGTGTCGAATGGAGCATCTGCACAAAGCCGTCATGCGGCTATCCCCAACTTCCCCGTAATTCAGGCAGCCGTTGAGACCGGGAGCGCCCGTGCCCCCATCGGCTGGGTCGACTTCTGCCGCAAGAACCCGGCCGATTGCCAGGGGCACGACGGCGCGGCCACCGAAGTGCTGCTCACAGCCAAGTCTTGGCGTCTCTTGGTCAACGTCAACACACGCGTGAACAAGGCGATCGAGCCGATCAGCGACCTCGACCATTGGGGCATCGTCGAATCGTGGGACTACCCCACCGACGGCAAGGGTGATTGCGAGGACTATGTGCTGGAGAAGCGCAAGGAGCTCATCAAGGCCGGGCTCCCGCGTGAGGCGCTCCTCGTCACGGTCGTGCGCGATCTGGATGACGAAGGGCATGCCGTTCTCACCGTGCGGACGGACCGTGGCGACCTCGTTCTCGACAACAAGCGCCAACAGATCCTGTCATGGGCGGCGACCGGCTATCACTTCCTGAAGCGTCAGTCTGCTGCCGGCCCCGATCTGTGGGTGGCGCTCGGCGCTCCGGAAACCACGACCGCGACGGCCTCTCGCTGAGGCCGCCAGATCGGGCGAGGTTCAGTCGAGTTGCTTGAGTTCCGTCGCGAAGCGCCTCCAATTGCGCTGGTATCCGACGGAGGAGCCACGCATCTTGGCCATTGCATCGGCGTCCAGTTCGCGGACGGCCTTGGCCGGGGCGCCGATGATGAGCGACCCATCCGGGAATTCTTTCCCTTCCGTAACCAAAGCACCGGCACCCACTAGGCAGTTCGCACCGATACGCGCGCCGTTGAGAACGACGGCGCCCATGCCGATCAGGCTGTTGGCGCCGATCGTGCAGCCGTGAAGAATCGCCCGGTGTCCGATGGTGCAGCCCTCCCCGACAGTCAGCGGGAAGCCCATGTCTGTATGGAGCACGCAGTGCTCCTGGATATTGCTGCCGTTCCCAATCAGGATGGCTTCATTGTCGCCGCGCAACACCGCGCCGAACCAGATGCCGACATCCTCCCCTAGCTCCACCTGTCCGATGACATGCGCATCCGGCGCGAGCCAATAAAGACCGGATCTAGGCACCCGCGGTTCATGATTTCCAAGCGCGTAAAGCGGCACGGTCTACCTCCCCTTACTGTCAGAGCGCAGGCTAGACTCGATAGCGCCGATCTCAAAGCATCTCGATGATCGGTCAACGCCAGCGCTCGAGCGCCTCGTTTTACGCGATCATAATGAAGACCGCATATCCTCTGCCGTGACACCAATTGGGCTCAAGGCGCCGGCGACCGGCGTCTTGCAGCCGGTGTACTGATTTGACGGCTCTCTTTGGTTAAGCCCCTTATTTTCGGTGTTTCCCGATGAAAAGTTCATCAACACGCGCCTTCTCCTATAGGAAGGCGATCAGGATTTTCTTTGAAAGAACCTGCCTTGGCGGCGCTCGGACGGAGCCGGCACCATCAGTCGCGCGCTCGCGACCCGTCGTTCCACATCTGCCACGCGATGAAGCCGACCTGAGCCGATATTCTGGCTGGATGGGCGGCTTCTCGCCGACCGGCGACAGTCACGAAGCGCTCACCGCCAACAGGCTTGCCGTTCCACCCAAGCCCCTTGTGGCCAGGAACGACAATCACCCGCCTGGATCATCCTGGCACCGACGCTGAGGCTTGATCAGGAGGCGCGCCGCAACGGATCCTTTACCATCAGGATCAATGATGACGGAGGACGAATTCGAGGATCTGTGGGCCCGTGCGGCCGGTGGGGATGTCGCCATGGCGAAAGCTGCCGTCTATGCGGCGCTTCTGCATACTCCCATCCGGCACCGACGCCGGGCCGACAGCCTCGTCCTCGCGTTCATGGCAACCACCTTGAGTGTCGCTGGGCTGGCCACGGGCCTTGGTCTATGGTTCGCCACGACGGCGAGCCCCGCCCTGCCGGCGGTGGTCGGTTACCAGATCGGCGGCGCCACCGCGGCGGTGCCGCGTGAGTGGCTGCGGTTGCCCGCCTCGCGCCCGGGGCCCGTCGAGCATCTCGAACTCGCCCTCTCCTGGCCCGAGCAGCCGTCCCGGTCAGCGCTTCGGGAGCGCGCAATGGGACAGAGCGCGCCCGACGACCTCATCTTGGTCACCGTGTCGGCTGCCGATAACACGCTCTCGCCGTCCGACCGCCTGGCCAAGCTCTATATGCGTTTCCTCGATCCCAAGCCGGCAGCGGGCCCCGCAGGGCTCCTGAGCTACACCTTCCGGGAGGGCACACGCTACGCCGGAGAACAGCTCTATGTGACGGCGGCCGGATTTGGCACTTCTGGCGAAATGCCGTTCTACGCCCGCTGTCCAGCGCCGCCAGCGCGCGAACAGCGCTCGGGGGCAAGCGGGCCATGCATGACCTCGATGCGCATAGGCCCTTTCGATATCGTCGTGCGCTTCGCCTCGGAGCGTCTCGAGGACTGGCCGAGACTGGCGGACGGTATTGCGCGCATCGTCGCCACAATGGTGCGTCGTTAGGCGTCGAAGGGTTAGTCCTCGAGATCGGAATCGAGGATTGCCATTTGGAAGCTGTAGGACTTGTCGCCGTCCTCATCATCCAGGAAGAGCACGCCGATGAACTCCTCGCCCACATAAACTTCGGCGGAATCCGTCTTCCGCGGGCGCGCCACGACCCTGATGGAATGATTGGCGAATGTCTGACGCAGGAAACGCTCGATCTTTGCGAGCTCGGTCTTGTCCATCACGCGGCCTCGTTATGATTTGTCGATGTTAAGCCCGCCTTGCCACGCGAGGCCAGGGAGAGCAAGACCGGCCCCGTCAATCGCCGCCCTTGTCCGCTAAAATCTGGTCCATGGTGCGGGCCGGCTCGGCGCAACCGGCGGTGCCGACCACGCGTGCCGGAACACCTGCCACGGTGCTGTTGCGTGGCACCGGCTGCAACACCACGGAGCCGGCCGCAACCCGCGAGCACTGCCCGACTTCGATATTGCCGAGGATCTTCGCGCCCGCGCCGATGAGCACACCGCACCTGATCTTGGGGTGACGATCTCCCCTCTCCTTGCCCGTCCCTCCCAGGGTGACGTCCTGAAGGAGCGACACATTGTCCTCGACCACGGCCGTCGCACCGATGACGAGGCCAGTGGCATGATCGAGAAAAAGCCCCTGCCCGAGCTTGGCGGCGGGATTGATATCGGTCTGGAAAACTTCCGAAGCCCGGCTTTGCAGATAGAGCGCGAAATCACGCCGCCCCTGATGCCAGAGCCAATGAGCCAGCCGATGCGTCTGGATGGCATGGAAGCCCTTGAAGTAGAGCACCGGCTCGATGACCCGCGTGCAGGCGGGATCGCGGTCTGCGAAAGCCAGAATATCGGCCCGGATGGCCTCGACCATCGCAAGATCGCTGGTCACCGCCTCGCGAAAGGTCTGCGCGATCAATTCGGCTGGCAGCGCCGCATGGCCAAGCCGTCCGGCGATACGATGGCCGACGGCGGATTCCAGCGTGTCGTGGTTCAAGACGGTGCTGATGACGAAGCTCGCCAACTCGCTTTCGCGTGCCACGATCGTCTCCGCGTCGCGACGCATCTGCGACCAAAGGGGGTCGACCACCTCCACCCCACGGCGCGCGACACTCTCCGTCATCGTCTGTCCGCGATACGACATTATGCCTCCTCGCCAGCGCCCGGAACAAACCGAGCAGGTTGCGGCCACAGCCCCCGCATGCGCGAGGTCCTTCCTCGCCATTGACGGCCAGCGGCTGTCTCATCCCTCGTGAAGATAGCAAGCGACAGCCACGGCGCCAATGACGGCTTAAGATTTGATGATGTCTCAGTCCTTTGGCCGCACAGCCTGAATCAAGTCCTGAGAGCGCCAGCCCTAACTGCAGCTGACGGAGGCTCTTCACACGGAGAACAAACATCCACACGCAAGCCGCTGGCGCGATTCACGATTCATTCACCATATTCACGATTGTTCGGCCAGGAACTCCAGGACGCCCGCTTTGTGGACCTTGTCGCCCACCGCCAGATTGTGATCGCGTCCGGGAATATCGAGTGATCGGCCATGCGGCAGAAGGGCGGCGAGTTGCGGCCCCGATCCGGCGACGGTGTCCGCCGTGCCGACCGCCACCAGAGTGGGCACGGAGATGCGGCCCACATCCTCGCGGCTCAGCGTCTGGCGCGAGCCGCGAATGCAGGCGGCGAGCGCCTTGAGGTCGCTCCTGGTCTGTTCGGCAAAGGCGCGAAACATCCGCTGCATGGGATCGGTCAGTTCGGCGAGCGAGGCAGCTTCCATGGCGTCGGCGATGCCGAGGGGCAGCCCGACACCTTCGACGAGGTGAATCCCGAGGCCGCCGAGCACGGCCGAGCGCAGGCGCTCGGGACTGGCCAGCGCGAGATGGGCCGTGATGCGAGCCCCCATGGAATAGCCGATCACATGGGCCTGGCCGATATCGAGATGGTCCATCAACCGGCGCACGTCCTCGGCCATGATCTGCGAACCATAGGCTGCGGGGTCGTAAAGCTTCTCGCTCGCTCCATGGCCACGGTTGTCGAGGGCGACCACTCGATAACCGGCGCGCCCGAGCGTCGTTGCCCAGGAGGTGTTCAGCCAGTTGATCGCATGCGTCGAGGCGAAGCCATGGACGAGGACGACCGGATCGCCACCGCCTTCGTTGTTCGGCAGATCGACGAAGGCGATGCGCACGCCGGCAGAGGAGAAGGTCTGCATGCAGGAGATTCCATTGGAGGCCCGGGCAAGGTAAGGATCGGGGCTAGAGCTTGCAACAGATGCGACACGGCCGGGACGATCCGACGCTCCCGGCGCGGTTGGCTCCCGATACGAGAGCGACTATGGTGCCGCCGAATCCCGCGACTGGGCGATAGGGCTTGGACAACCGATGGCCGAGAAGAGCATCCCGCATTTCCACAACGATCGCGGCGTCCGGGTAATCGAAGTCGGCGCCAAGGAATTCATGTGCATCGGCGCGCTGCCGCCGTTCGATCATCCGCATATCTTCATCGATATGGGCGACGAGAACGAGACGGTCTGCGGCTATTGTTCGACGCTGTACCGCTATCGCAGCAATCTGGCGCCAGGCGCCTGCATGCCGGAAGATTGCCGCTGGGATGACCCCGAGGCCTCGGCTGCGGCCTGACCTCCATCATTCATCCATGAAGATTGCCGATCCCATCGTCGTCGGCGGCGGCATCGGCGGCCTGACCGTGGCCCTGTCGCTGGCGCGTCGTGGTTTCAACGTGACGGTGATGGAGCAGCGCACCAGCCTGACCGAGCCCGGCGCCGGCATTCAGCTGTCGCCGAACGCGAGCCGGGTGCTCGTCGATCTCGGCCTGGGAAGAGCCGTGTCACGGCGCGCCGTGGAGCCCGACCACCTGGCGGTGCACAAGCTGGGCAGCGGGCGGCGCCTTGCGGAAATGCCGCTCGGCCGCGCGATGCGATCACGCTACGGCGCGCCCTACTGGGTCGTCCTGCGCGCCGATCTGCATACGGTCCTCCTCGATGCGGTGCGTTCCGCCCCCAATATCCGTCTGCGCATCGGCAAGAAAGTCCTTCAGATTGACGACGGACCGGAGGGCACCGAGGTCACGATCGCCGGCGATCGCGGCCAGGAGGTGATGCGTACGGGGCTCGTGGTCGGGGCCGACGGCCTGTGGTCGACCATCCGCGCAAGCATCGCGCCATCCGCTCCCCGATTTCGCGGCTATGTCGCTTGGCGCGCGACCATACCGCATGGCAACGTGCCGGCCGAGTTCCAGGCCAACGAGACGCGACTGTGGCTCGGCCAGGACGCCCATGTCGTGCATTACCCGGTCGCCGCGGGCAAGGAACTGAATGTCGTGATCGTGGTCGCGGCCAAGGAGCCGGCTGGCGGCTGGCCAGCCTCCGGCGAGGCCGCGCAACTCCTGCACAAGCTGCGCGGAGCAGCCGCCCCCTTGCGCAAGTTGGTCGAGGCGGCTCCCGAGTGGCGCCTGTGGCCGCTGCACGATCTGGACGCCTTGCCGCGGTGGTGCGGGCGCAACACCGTCCTGATCGGCGACGCCGCCCATCCGGTGCTGCCATTCCTCGCCCAGGGCGGCGCGCTGGCGATCGAGGATGCGGCAACGCTCACGGCCGAACTCGCGCGCAAGGACACCACTCTCCCCGTGGCGCTCGCCGCCTTCGAGAAGGCGCGCAAGCCGCGCGCAACCCGGGTGCAGAAGGCGGCGCGCGCCAACGGCCGCATCTACCATTTGCCGTGGCCGCTCGCCCTCGCACGGGACGCCGCACTGCGCCGAATGGGGCCGGAGCGATTTGCCGCGCGCTATGAGTGGCTCTACGGCTGGCAGCCTGGCTGACCAGCCTCAGGGCCGACCGCCGGCCATGGTGTTGCACGCCTCCACCTTGCCGCTCTTGAGCCCGGTGGAGAACCAGCGCACACGCTGCTCGGAGGAGCCGTGCGTGAAACTCTCGGGTACGACATAGCCCTGCGAAGCCTTCTGCAAACGGTCGTCGCCGATCGCGCTCGCCGCGTCCATCGCTTCCTGCACGTCGCCCGGCTCGAGAGAGCGATATTTTTCGTCGCTGTGATTGGCCCATACCCCGGCGAGGCAGTCGGCCATCAGCTCGACGCGAACGGAGAGCTGGTTGGCCTGTTCCGGCGAGGCCTGGCGCTGCGCCTGCTGGACGCGCGGAAGGATGCCGAGCAGATTTTCGACATGATGGCCCACCTCATGGGCAATCACATAAGCATCGGCGAAGTCGCCTCCGGCATTGAACCGCGTCTTCATCTCGCGAAAGAAGCTCAGGTCGATATAGACCGTGCGATCGAGCGGGCAATAGAACGGCCCGGTGGCCGACTGCGCCACGCCGCAGCCCGAGCGCGTGGCGCCCGAGAACAACACCATCCGCGGCGCCTCGTAATTGATCCCGGCCTGTGCCGGAAGAACGGCGCTCCATACATCCTCGGTATTACCGAGAATGGCAGAGGCGAACTGGCCCTCTCGATCCTGCGGCGGGCCTGACGGGGCAGACCGCTGCGGCGCCGGGGCGGTATAGCTCGAGCCGCCGCCGGACAGCATTTCCGCGCCGGAGATGAGAAGGCGCGGATCGATCCCGAGCGCCCAGCCGACGAGGCCGAGAATGACGATGGTACCAAGGCCGAGGCCACCGCCCCCCCCGCCGGTAGGCAGCCGAAAGCCGCCGCCACCTGTGCCATCGCCGCGTCGATCGTCGACATTGCTCGACCTTCGAAAATCACCCCACCGCATGCTCATGCCTCATCTGTGGGCGCGGTCTCGGAGCCCCGCCACGCATACGAGCCCTCGCATCGAACAGTGAGGCTCGTCAATCCGCTTGGCAAGTCTCCCGCGCGACCGCTTGGCCGCGACCGCCGCCCGACGATAAGCCGACATCGGCTGCCGGTTCCCGCCAACGACGGGTTTCCACAACAGTGATTCGCCAGACGAGCCGAGAAAGAGTCATTGGCCTCGGCGGCTGGATGCCGGTTGCGACGCTCGTCAGGAAGCGTCGAGAGGTCCGCTCTTCGCTCATCGCCCTCGAATGGCGGGCGCCGGCCGGTCCTCTCGGACAGGTTGGCGGCAGGATGATTCGCGGGGTCGCTTGTCGGCCGACTTCCGCCCACATCCATGACAATAAAAGGAGCGGGCACACCTCGAACAAAGACCTGTTGGGGTCAAAGTGGCTGCTCGACTGGTCCGTTGTACCTTCTTGAAAATCACAGGCCGACTAACGAGTATTATTGATACTCGGCAAGCATCGGCGGCCCATCGTCCGGAGCAACCGGCCGGCATGCTGGTCCATCTCGCGCTATTTAACGCTCACCGCTCATGCCGTGCTGCGAGCGCTTGGCCAGAGTAGATGGCCGAAGGACAGGATCAAGCTCACGCGAGGAGATAACACGGAATTTCCGCGCAAGACCCGGCAGAGCGCTCGCATGTGTTGACCTTTGTCCTGCAAGCTGCCGCGTTCCGATTGCACCGTGTTTGCTGAAAACAAAAGTCTTCAATGGGAACGACGGTGCATATCTTTGCAGAATAAAATACCGCAAGAAAATCTCTTAAATAATTTACGCTAACGAATCGCTGCAATATAAACGCCTATATAGGATGCTGATTTCCCGCCTGTTAAGCAGACCATGAATAGCGGCATTGAATGCCGTGAAAAAGGGCTTCGCGTAAGTTCTTGTTCATGAGAACCGGATATTTATAGCGCCGGTTTCGCTAGACAGCCAGGATTCCATCAGCCTAACGGCTGAGTACCAATTGAGGTATTTCTTTGTTCATTCACCGACCAAAGCGGAAGCCAAGTGGTGGCTCGCCTGGTTTTCATGCCGTATCCAGGCCGCAACTGCCACGATCGGCGATTGCCCGAGACGGCATTGAACATTGCAAATAGCGCCGAAGAAAACGGGCTACCTGCGCGAATGAGGACACGGGTTCCGACCCGACGCCCCTGATTTTATCATGGCTCAGACCGCTTTCCGCCATATCAATAGTTGATTCTGAACGAGTTATGGAATAAGCGAACCACAACGGTATCACTACTGACGATTGAGAGGACCATCATGACAAGTTCTTCTGAAATGCCGGACCGCACTGCCTCGGTCGAACTCGCTGCCGAAATCGTAGCGGCCTATGTCGCCAACAATAGCGTCGCTGTTGGCGAGCTTCCCGGGCTGATCGCCAATATTCATACCGCTCTTCAGCGGCTCGGCACGCCCGTCGAGGAGCCGGCAGCTAAACCTCAGCCGGCCGTGCCTGTGAAGAAGTCGGTGACGGCGGACTTCATCGTCTGCTTGGAAGACGGCAAGAAGTTCAAGTCGCTGAAGCGGCACCTGCGCACGCGTTACAATATGACTCCTGAGGAATACCGCCAGAAGTGGGGCCTGCCGGCTGACTATCCGATGGTGGCGCCCAACTATGCCGCGGCTCGTTCTGAATTGGCAAAGACTATGGGTCTCGGCCAGCAGCGCCGCAAGGCCCCGGAGCCGGCAGCGCCCGAGCCGAAGGCGGCAGGCCGCCGGAGCAAGGCAGCCGCTGAACCCGCCGCTGAGACGAAGTCGGCCGCCGCGCCTGCGAAGCGCAAGGCTGCTCCTGCGCGCAAGACCAAGGCGGCCGCCAAGGCCTGATCGCAGGATTTCCTGCTGCTTTACATCTGATCTTCTCTTGGCCCGCGATGTCTCATGCGACATCGCGGGCCAAATTTTGTCAGGGAGACCATTGCCGCCATGCTCGACCTTGGCACGCAAGGGCAGGCCGGCAAGTACAACACGATCAGGAAATAGGCGTCGCGCTGCAGCCCCCAATGGTTCGCGACAGATGTTCTGCTTCACCCCACCGGCCTAAGTAGAACAGGCCCTACGGTTAGGCGAAGCTTGGCCGTGACCATAAGCCCGAACGAGTGGGCGGCGGCGCGGATGCAGACTTTTAACGGTGGGACGGGCGTGCGTTTACGCAGAGCAGTATAGTCCTTTGACGACAGTGCTCCGGCAGGGCTATGGCTAGCTGTCGCTCTAACGCATAGATCCGATGCGACAGTGCCGCGTCGCTTCCCGTTCAAGTATCCGGTCCATGCCCTCCAGACATCGTCACCCGCGCCTCGCCGCTGCCACGCGCTTTCTCGCGCCGGGCCGGTTGCGGGCGCTCATCCGCGCCAGCGAGCTCGGTCTCGTCGCAGCCGGCGCCGTCGTCGGTGCGATCGCCGGTCTGGTCGTCACGGGCATGAGCCTGACAACCCAGCTCATGCACCAGGTTCTGTTCCAGCTCCCGCCGGGAGATCGCTTGAGCGCCATGACCGAGCTGGCGCACAAGCTCAGCTTGCTCGCTCCCGTTGCGGGAGGCGTGCTCGTCGGCTTGATGCTGATCGGCATCAGCCGCTGGCGCAAGCGGCCGATGATCGACCCCATTGAGGCCAATGCCCTGCACGGCGGCCGCATGTCGATCATCGACAGTATAATTTTAACCGTTCAAAACATCATCTCCAACGGATTTGGCGCGTCGGTCGGGCTCGAGGCCGGCTATACGCAGATCTCATCCGGCATTGCCTCGCGCCTCGGTCTCGCAGCCGAGATGCGCCGCAGCGATTTGCGGACGCTGGTCGGCTGCGGCGCGGCGGCGGCCATCGCCACCGCTTTCAACGCACCTTTGACGGGCGCCTTCTATGCCTTCGAACTCATCATCGGCTCCTACTCCATCGCCAATCTGACGCCGGTCGTCGTCGCGGCGCTCAGCGGTACGCTGGTGGCCCGCTCACTGGTCGGCAGCGCCTTCCTGATCGACGTCGGCGAGTTCGGCGTGGTGGTGAATGCCGACTATGTGCCGGCGCTCGTCCTCGGCATCTTCTGTGCCGGCTTCGGCATCCTCATCATGCAGGGAGTGACGCTGGTGGAGACGCTCGCCCGCCGCAGCCGCGTGCCCACGCCCCTGCGGCCGGTCCTGGGCGGCGCGGCCGTCGGCGCACTGGCGCTGATCTCACCGCAGATCCTCTCGTCGGGTCACGGCGCACTGCATCTCAATCTCGACACCGCGGCGACGGCCGGCAGCCTGCTCACCATCATCGCGATGAAGTCCCTTGCCTCGGCCATCTCCATCGGCTCCGGCTTCCGCGGCGGCCTGTTCTTCGCCTCGCTGCTGCTTGGCGCGCTATTCGGCAAGCTCTTCGCACTCGTCGCGCCGCATGTGTTTGACAGCGCGACGCTGACGCCGGTGATCTACGCGATCGTTGGTATGAGCGCACTTTCGGTTGCTGTCATTGGCGGCCCGCTGACGATGACCTTCCTCGCGCTCGAGATGACCGGCGACTTTCCGATCACGGCGCTCGTGCTCGTCGCGGTGATTGCCTCCTCTATTACCGTGCGCAAGACCTTCGGTTATTCTTTCGCGACATGGCGCTTTCACCTGCGCGGTGAAAGCATTCGCAGCGCCCACGATATCGGTTGGATCCGCACCTTGACCGTCGGACGCTTGATGCGCGCCGACGTGCGGACGATCCGCAGCGACACCACCATCGCCGTCTTCCGCCGGAATTTCCCGCTCGGATCGACGCAGCGGGTCGTCGCCCTCGATCAGTCCGAGCGCTATGCGGGCATTGTTCTCGTTCCGGAGGCCTATTCCGCCGATCTCGACGAGTTGGCGGCGACGACGACGATCGACGGACTGCTGCGCTATCGCGCCGACTTCCTCCAGCCGCACATGAACGCCAAGGAGGCGGCCACCATGTTCGACAACACCGAGAGCGAAGCGCTCGCGGTGGTCGATAATCCGGTCAGCCGCAAGGTCATCGGGCTCTTGACGGAGAGTCATACGCTGCGCCGCTACAGCGAAGAACTCGACCGGCGCCGCCGCGAATTGTCAGGAGAACTTTAGAAGACCGCCGGCGACCGGAAACGGCCGGCTTGAAGTGGTGCGGACGGCGGGGATCGAACCCGCATGGGCAAAGCCCGAGGGATTTTAAGTCCCTTGCGTCTACCAGTTTCGCCACGTCCGCAGCGATGCGCCGTGGAGCGTTAACCGGCATCTTGGATCACGGCAAGCGGCGTCTCCCGTCAACGCACGGTCGGCGCACAGCTGGAGAGCGCATCGGCAAGCCGTGCCCATTCAGGCTCGCCGCCGGGCAATCCAATACGCAGCCGCGTCGGCTGGTCGGGGAAGCGGCGCACCAGGATGCCGCGACGCCCGAGCACGTCATACCAGCCGCTTGCCGCCTCGCTCTCCATGAGCCGAAAAAGCGGTGTGCCGCCGCGCACAGCAAAGCCCGCCCCAGTGAACAGCGCATCGAGCCGTGCCGCCGCCTGTTCCAGCTTCATCCGTGTCGCCGCCTGCCAAGCGAGATCGGCGAGCGCCGCCGTGCCCACGGCGATCGCCGGGCCAGAAACGGCCCAGGGCCCGAGCAGCGCCCGCAGCCGGCCGGCGAGTTCGGTATCCGCCGTCAGTGCAAAGCCAAGCCTTATACCCGCAAGGCCGAAAAATTTGCCGAAGGAACGCAGCACGACCGCCCGGCCCGCACTGGCGAGCCGCCCCACATGGCTGGCTCCGGGCATCACATCGGCAAAGGCCTCGTCGATGACGAGAAGCCCGTCCCGTCCCACCCGCACCGCCTCCGCGGCGCGCCTTTCCAGGTCCATCAGCACGTCCGGCGGCAGTACGCGCCCGTCCGGGTTGTTCGGCTGGGTGATCACCACGACATCGGCCTCCGCGCAGGCCGCCGGATCGCTCACCTCGACCACGGAATGGCCGGCCGCTGCCCAGGCCGGCGCATGTTCGCCATAGGTCGGGTGCAGGACGGACACGCGGGCAGGCGTCACAAGCCGCGGCAAAAGCTGGATGAGCGCCTGGCTTCCCGGCGCCGCCACGACGCAAACCTCCGGCGCGGCGGCATAGGCGATGCGCGCCGTCTCTTCGAGGGAGGCGAGCGCCTCCCTGCCCGGCAGCCGTGCCCACGCCGCATCCGGCAGCGGCGGCAGCGGATATGGCACCGGATTGATCCCGGTCGAGAGATCGAGCCACGGCTCCGGCGCCCCCGGAAAAGCAGCGCGGGCCGCATCGAGGTCGCCTCCATGCAGGACAGGCGATACAAGCCGGGCCGTTCTCGTGATATCGCCTTGAGCCATGGACATCCTGACCAACCTGATCCTGCTCGTCGCCGCGCTCACGATCGAGGCCGCCGCCGGCTACCCCGCGCGGCTCTACCGCGCTGTCGGCCACCCGGTGAGCTGGATGGGAGGCCTGATCGCATGGCTCGATCGCCATCTCAACAGGGAAAGCGCCCCTACGGAGACGCGCAAGCGCTGGGGTATGGTGGCGCTCGCCCTGCTGATCCTCGTCGTCGGTGTCATCGCCTGGGCGATCGAGAGTGTCGTCTATGATCTGCCGACCCTTTTGGTCCTGCCCGGCCTCCTCATTCTCGCAGCCGTAGCCTCGACCGGTCTCGCCCAGCGTAGCCTTTATACGCATGTGAAGGCAGTCGCGGTGGGGCTCGAGACCGGCGGCCTCGATGCCGGTCGTGAAGCGGTGGCGGAGATCGTCGGCCGCGATCCGGCAAGCCTCGACGAGGCGGGCGTCGCCCGCGCCGCCATCGAAAGCCTCGCCGAAAACTTCTCCGACGGGGTGGTGGCGCCCGCCATGTGGTTCGCCATCGCCGGCCTGCCGGGCGTTGCGGTCTACAAGGCGATCAACACCGCCGACAGCATGATCGGCCATCGCACCCCGCGTCACGAGGCCTTCGGCTGGGCGGCCGCCCGTCTCGACGATGTCGTCAATCTACCGGCATCGCGCCTCGCCGGCGGCTTTCTGACGGCCGCGGCCTGGATCACGCCCAAGATGGATCGCGGCCGCGTCGCCCCCATCATGCTGCGTGATGCGCCGCATCATCGTTCGCCCAATGCCGGCTGGCCGGAAGCGGCCATGGCTGCGGCGCTGGACCTCAGGCTCGCCGGGCCCCGCAGCTACCACGGCCATCTGGTGCGCGACAGCTGGATGGGGGACGGCCGCGCCGAGGCCGGGCCTCGCGATATCCGCCGTGCGCTCGGCCTCTACCGCAACGCCTGCATCCTGCAATGGCTGCTCGCGGTCCTCCTCGTAGCCGTCGTTCTGTGACGCTCAGCCGCTGGTGCCGCGAATCGGCGGCTGGAAGGTGAGCCCCATGTCCCAGGGCAGATAGATCCAGGTGTCCTGCGAGACTTCCGTCACAAAGGTATCGACGAGCGGCCGGCCGAGCGGCTTGGCATAGACAGCGGCGAAATGCGCCTCCGGCAGAAGCTCGCGGACGAGCCGCACCGTCTTGCCGGTATCGACCAGATCGTCGATGACCAGCACGCCTTTGCCGGTGCCGCCGCCGAGGGCCCTGACGGCGGGGCTGATGTCCTTGATCAGCGAAATGTCGCCCTGGTTCTTATAGTCGTGATAGCTCGCCACGCAGACGGTCTCGACGAGGCGCATTTCGAGCTCGCGGGCGACGATCGCCGCCGGCACCAAGCCGCCGCGGGTGATGCAGACCATCGCCTCGAAGGGGCCGGAACCATGCAGCCGCCAAGCGAGCGCGCGTGCATCGCGATGAAACTGGTCCCAGGACACGGGGAAGGCTTTTTCGGAGGCTGGCGCCATTCGTCGTCTCTCGATCGGGCTGGGGAAGCCGGCTGCATTACGCCTGCTGGACGCGGATGGCCGCAAGCATGGCGATCACCGCCTCGGTTGCGGTCCTGAGGCGCGCAGCATCGCGCGCGCGCAACACGAGATTGGTCTTGAAGCCGGTTTCGTCACTAAAGGGATAACTGCCGATCAGTACATCCGGAAATCGGTCCGCGATGTCGCGCAAGGGAGCGGCGACGTCGCCTTCCTTGGCGTCGGCCCGCACGGTCTCGGAGAGCATGCGCCGCCCCTTCACGAGCTTCGGCGCGACATCGTCGAGCATGGCCTGCATGATCGCCGGGACGCCTGCCATGACGATGACATTGCCGATCCAGAAGCCGGGCGCCTTGGACACCGGATTCAGGACGAGCTCCGCACCTTGGGGGATCCGGGCCATACGCCGCCTCGCCTCGTTCAGATCCTCCGGCTTGATACGCTCGAGGAGGAGCGCGATGGCGCGCGGGTCTTCGCCGATCGGCACACCAAAGGCCTTGGCGACGCTGTCGGCGGTGATGTCGTCATGGGTCGGCCCGATGCCGCCGGTGGTGAAGACATAGCTGTAGCGCGCGCGAAGCGCATTGAGCGCGGCAATGATCTCCGCCTCGTCGTCCGGGACCACCCGCACCTCGCGCAGATCGATACCGACCATCGTCAGATACTCGGCGATATAGCCGATGTTCTTGTCCTTCGTGCGCCCCGAGAGGATCTCGTCGCCGATCACGAGAACGGCCGCGGTCACGATATCGGATTGTCCTTCAGTCGAGCCGGTCACCATCACCTCCGCGGCAGCCGGCAGGTCACGCCAGCTCGCCTGATCTAGCCCTTGCGCGCGCCCCTCTCAAGCACCGTGATGGTTGTGGGACGGCGGATGCATTGCTACCCAGTGGCTTCCCTTTGCCGCAGCGGCGTGCCTCATGTTCTTCCCCTCCCCCCTTGTCGAAGGCCATCTTCTCCTGCGCTACAAGCGTTTCCTCGCCGACATCAGGCTCGATGACGGACGCGAGGTCACCGCCCATTGCGCGAATCCAGGCGCCATGCTCGGGCTCGTGGCGCCCGGCAGCCGCGTCTGGCTGTCGCAATCCACTAATCCCGCCCGCAAGCTCGCCTATTCCTGGGAGATAACGGAAGCGGATTTCGGTGCCGGGCCGCAGCTCGTCGGCATCAACACGAGCCTGCCGAACAGCCTGGCCGTGGAGGCCATCGGCGCGGGCCTCGTGCCGCCGCTCGCGGGCTACATCCGGCTGCGGCGAGAGGTGAAATACGGGCGCGCGAGCCGCATCGACATCCTGCTCGAAGACGATTCGCGCCCCGCCTGCTATGTCGAGGTCAAGAACGTGCATCTCATGCGCCGGCCGGGGCTCGCCGAATTCCCGGACTGCGTGACGGCACGCGGCGCCAAGCACCTGCGGGAATTGGGGGATATGGCGGAGGATGGCTATCGCGCCGTCATGCTCTTCGTCATCCAGATGGCCGCGGAGCGCTTCGACCTCGCCCGCGACCTCGACCCGACCTATGCCACCGCCTTCGACCTCGCCCGCCGCCGCGGCGTCGAGGCCTATGCCCTGACCTGCCGCCTCACGCCTCAGATGATCGCCGCCGAACGCCTCGTTCCGATCGCCGAATGATCATCGGCGGTCGCGGTAAGCACGTTTTGCAAAGTTTGTTGTGATCGTCACAGAGCTGCGGCAACATCCGCGCGAGCGCCACTCGATGGCGTGCGACCTATCGCGCGACCGCGCAAACCGCCCTTTTCGAGGACGACATGCCTTTCCCAATGTTGGCGCTGGTCTTCGGCGCTCAGATGATCCTGGTTGCGGATAATGTGCCGACGCTCAATGTCGAGCCGAGCTGTCGCGCGGCGGCAACCTATGGTGCCGAATCCAAGTCGACCTTCAGCGACTGCATGACGGACGAAAACAGCGCCCGCGCCGCTATGGCCAAGGAATGGGGCACGTTCAAAGCGGCCGATGTGCGCAGCTGCCTCGAGGAAACGAATTCGGACGGCACCCCGAGTTATGTCGAGCTGCAGGAATGCCTGGAGCTCGCACGTGACGCGGCGAAATACAAAGACCCGTCGGCACCGAAGATCTGATTCGCCCGCGAATCTATCGCTTGGCCCCGCGGCCGTTCCGGTTCTCGCAACTGGTCGGCCCTCTGCGCTTCATCGCTCGAACACGAAATTGAGCCGCGTGCGCATCACGTAACGATAGCCCTTTTCGACGAGCAGCTTCGGCAGATCGGTCTGCCAGCGCCCGGTCCCGTCCTCGACGATAAGGAGCTTGGGGAAAAGCGCTTCCGGCGCTTGCTGCAGGAATGGCTCCAGAATGAGGTCTTCCGCACCTTCCACGTCGAGCTTGGCGGCGTCCACGTGCTCGAATCCCTCCTCGAGCAGCAGATCCAGCAAGGTCATGGCCGGCACGCGGACGGTAGTCGCATGGTCCGAACCGACGATCCGGACGCTCGACTCGCCGCGGTTCTTGTAGTCGAGGAACAAGGTGAGCTCGCCAGGCTTGTCGGCGAGCGCGCAGGCGATGGCCTTGATCGTCCCGAAGGGATTGAAGCGGATATTGGTGACGAGCCGCTCGAAGATGTCCGGCTGCGGCTCGATGGCGATGATACGGGCCCGCGGCCCCGCCCGTGAGGCGGCGAACAGGCTGTAGGCGCCCACATTGGCGCCGATATCGATGAAGGTGCAGTCGCCCTTGAGCCGGCTCGCGAGAATTTCGCGCTCTTGCCTGTCGAAATATTGCGGCGTGAACAGCACGCGCTTTTCGCAGACATTGTTGTAGGGAACGAGCCGCATCCTGACGCCGAGGGTTTCGACATCGACCGGCTTGCCGTCGAGGCTGCGCAGCGCGATGTTGCGCAGGGCGAGCGCCACACGCTTGGCGAGCCAAGCCTCCGGCAGCGACCGGGTCATGCCGATGATCGACCGCAGCGGAGGCCGCGGCGCAAAGGTCCCGAACGGCTCGGCGTCGTAGGAGCGGGCATTCGTAGGTGCGGTCATGGCGGCGATGCTTACACCGGCCGGCGGCGCAATGCCAATCGTCGCTTGTGAAGGGCCGGATCAAAAAGCGCACGCCCGGATCAGTGCTGCTTGCGGTCGGCGCCGCATCGCATACATTTGCCCATCTGGGCTGGAGACGATCAGGACGGATCGCATGACCGAATTCGACGGCGCGCTCACGAGGCGCCGCACCAGCGGCATCAAGATCTACGGCCCCGACGCTTTCGAGGGAATGCGCCGTGCCGGCCGCATCGCGGCCGAGTGCCTGGACATGCTGACGGCCCACGTCGGGCCGGGCGTCACGACGGAAGCTATCGACCGGCTGGTCTTCGCCTTCGGCATGGATCACGGCGCCCTGCCCGCCCAGCTCATGTATCGCGGTTACCGCTATTCCTGCTGTACCTCGATCAATCATGTCGTCTGCCATGGCCAGCCCAACGACAAGCCGCTGCGCGAAGGCGACATCATCAATATCGACGTGACCTTCATTCGTGACGGCTGGCATGGCGATTCGAGCCGCATGTATACGGTCGGCGAGGTCTCGCGCCGCGCCCAGCGCCTCATCGAAGTGACCTATGAGGCCATGATGCGGGGCATCGAGGCCGTGCGGCCGGGCGCGACCACTGGCGATATCGGCGCCGCCATTCAACGCTTCGCCGAAGCCGAGCGCTGCACCGTGGTGCGCGACTTCTGCGGGCACGGCATCGGCCAGGAGTTCCACGAGCAGCCGAGCATCCTGCATTTCGGACGCCCCGGCGAGGGCGTGACCCTGCAGCCGGGCATGATCTTCACCATCGAGCCGATGATCAATCTCGGCCGTCCACAGGTGAAGGTGCTCGCCGACGGCTGGACGGCCGTTACCCGCGACCGTTCCCTCTCCGCGCAGTTCGAGCACAGCGTCGGCGTCACCGAAACGGGCGTGGAGATTTTCACCACGTCGCCGGCCGGCCTCCACCAACCGCCCTACACCCCGCCCCTATGAACGAGAACGTCCCGGCGCCCGAAGCGAGCGACGCCTCTCCCCATTACGTCCATCATCGGGAGAGGTTGCGTGCGCGTTTTCGCGAGGCCGGAGACGTCGGATTGCCCGATTATGAGCTACTCGAGCTCGTTCTCTTCCGGTCTATTCCGCGGCGCGACATCAAGCCTATCGCCAAGCAGCTCCTGCAGCGCTTCGGCAGTTTCGCCGAGGTGCTGACTGCCCCGCCGCAGCGCCTCGTCGAGGTACCCGGGGTGGGAGAGAGCGTCGTCACGGATCTGAAGATCGTCGAGGCCGCGGCCCGGCGCTTGGTCAAGGGCGAGATCGCCAAGCGCCCGATTCTGTCGTCCTGGAGTGCCGTGCTCGATTATTGCCGGACGGCGATGGCCTTCGCCGACAAGGAACATTTCCGCATTCTTTTCCTCGACAAGCGCAATACCCTCATCGCCGACGAGCTCCAGCAGACCGGTACGGTCGACCACACGCCCGTCTATCCGCGCGAGGTCGTGAAACGCGCCATCGAGCTTGCCGCCACCGCGGTTATTCTCGTTCACAATCATCCCTCGGGAGATCCGACGCCGTCGAATGCCGATATTCGCATGACTCGCCAGATCGTCGAGATCGCCACCACGCTTGGCATCGAGGTGCATGACCACATCATCGTCGGGCGCAACGGCCACGCGAGCTTTCGCGGCATGGCTTTGATTTGACATGATCGACCGTCGCCCTCGCCGACTGCAGCGCGGCAATCCGACCGTCCGCACAACCGTGTCGTCGCCATCCTGGCCGCGCGCGAGAATCCACCCCGAACACGGGGCCTATTCCACGCCGATCAACAGTGGAGCGCAGGCATGTCGCTGGCACCGCTTCTAGAGGCCTCGCTCCCCATCCGCATACACGCTTTTTCTGCGCTTGCTGCGATACTCATCGGCGCGGTTCAATTGGTGGGCAGAAAAGGAACGGCTGCCCACCGCGCTTTCGGATTCACGTGGGCCGTTCTGATGCTCATGATCGCCATCAGCAGCTTTTGGATTCGTGAGTGGCGCGTCTTCGGGGCGTGGAGCCCCATCCACCTTCTCTCGATATTGGTGCTGGTGGCCGTTCCTATAGGTGTATGGAACGCACATCAGCATCGCATCGATCGACACCGCTCCGGAATGTTGAAGCTCTACGGTCTTGCTTTGATCCTTACAGGCCTATTCACGCTGCTGCCGGGTAGGATCATGCATACCGTCGTTTTCGGAAACTAAGGCTGCAAGAAACGACTCGTCAATTTAATCCGTGAAATATGTAGCCCCGAACTTTGCCGTCGCTTCGCTAGACTGGCCATTTCGACCGCGAGGACCATCGCCGCTTGTTGCTACCCGGCTTTCGCATCACCCGGCCGGCGGCCCTGATCGGCCGGCTGATATGGCCCGTCGCCCTCGTGGTCGCGGTTCTGTTCGCCGTCATGGTGATGACGCTGACATGGATGGGCCAGAGCGTTGACGAGTGGTTCGTCGCCGAGCAACGCAACCGGCTCATGGTCATCCTGGCATCGCGCCAAAAAGTGGCCGAAGCCCAGCTCGCCGCAATCGCAAGGTCCGTCGACCTGACGACTTTGGGCGCCTCGCCGCAGAGCCTGCAGGTGCTTCGCGCTACCGAAACGCCTCGGGGTACAGAACCCGGAACGGTCGATTCCCTTGCCCTTCTCAGTGCCGAGGGCACGGTGATCGCCGGCATTCTTCCCGGCGCCGTAGCAACTGCGGCCGACATCGAGGCGCGGCAACCGCTGTTCACGAATTTCGTCGCCGGCTCCCCCGTTCGCGACAATCCGCTCGACTATTATGTTTACCACCGCGACGCGCTCTATCTCCTCGTTCCGCAGACTCTTGCCGGAACGAGTTCGCCTGCCCCCGCTCGCATCGCCGTCCTCGTTTACCGGTTCAGTCCGGCCGATATCGAGGCGCTCGCCCGGCAGGCAGGTGGCGGGGATCTGACCATCGTCCAGGGCAAGGTGGCGCTGCAGAAGGGAACCCTGCCGCTGAAGACGACGATGACGCAGCCGGCTGCGTTTATCTGGAGCCCGGCAACCCTGCCGAGCTCTGCAGTCTGGCCGCGGCTGACCGGCTTTCTCGCAGCCGCCGCGATCCTCACACTGCTGGCGGTCGCCGTCATTTTCATCATTACGCGTCGGCTCGCCAATGAAGTGGTACGCCGCCAGGAGCTGGCGCAGCGCCTTGCCGGCCAGGATCCGCTCTCAGGTCTTCCCAACCGGCTTTCCTTCGGCATGCGCCTCGACCAGGAATTGGCCCGCAGCGGCCGTTCGGGCGTGGGCCTGGCGGTGCTCTTCCTCGATCTTGATCGCTTCAAGGAAGTCAACGACACCTACGGCCATGCGGCAGGCGACAACTTGATCCGCATCGTCGCCCAGCGGCTGGCCGATCTCCTGCGCGGCGCCGACACGCTCGCCCGCTTCGGCGGTGACGAATTCGCCGTGATCCAGACCGGCGTGAACCACCATCATGAAGCCGAGGCCCTCGCCCGGCGCATTCTCGACAGCGTCAAGAAGCCCATGGAGATCGCCGGGACCACGGTCTCCGTCGGCGCCTCCATCGGCATCGTTCTCAGCCCGCATAACGGCCGGGATCGCGAGACGCTGCTGCGCCTCGCCGACACGGCGCTCTATCAGGCCAAGAACGGCGGCCGCAACCGCTTCAGCTTCTTCGAACGGCAGATGGACGAAGCCTTGCGCCTGCGCAAGGTGGTGGAAGACGATCTGCGCCAGGCGATCGAGAACAACGAGCTCGTTCTCCATTATCAGCCTCAGGTGGAGATCGACAGCTACAGCATCGTCGCCGTCGAGGCGCTCGTGCGCTGGCCGCATCGCGAGCACGGACTGATCGCCCCGGAAAAATTCATCGCCGTGGCCGAGGAGCGTGGGCTGATCATTCCACTCGGCGAGTGGGTGTTGCGGCAGGCCTGTCACGAAGCCAAGCGCTGGCCCAACCTGCGCATCGCCGTCAATGTCTCACCCATTCAGTTCCGCCACCGCGACTTCGTGGCAAGCGTCATGCGCATCATCAACGAGAGCGGCATCGATCCGACGCGCGTCGAGCTGGAACTCACCGAAGGCGTCGTCGTGGAAGACGCCGATGCCGCCGAAGATGCCATGATCGAGTTGCGGGCGCATGGAGTGCGGCTCGCGCTGGACGATTTCGGCACGGGCTATTCGAGCTTGATCTATCTGCGGCGCTTCGCCTTCGACAAGATCAAGATCGATCGCTCCTTCCTTGAGGCGGCCGAGACGACCGGTGAATCGGCGATCCTCATCCATTCCATCGTGCATCTCGGCCGGGCGCTCGGATTGACCGTCACCGCGGAAGGCGTGGAAACACAGGAGCAGCTCGAATTCCTGCGAGCCCTCGGCTGCCACGAATTGCAAGGCTACCTGTTCTCTAGGCCGGTTCCGGCCGAGGCGATCGACGCCATGCTGGAAGCCCCCACGGCCGGGCATCTGCCGGCGCGCGCCGGCTGAATGGGGCTAAAGCAGCAGGGCTGTCACGCCTCGGATGAGAACGAGGACGAAGCCGAGCGTCAAGCCGAGACCGATAGCGCCGACGATCGCACCGATGAGAACCAGGAGCCCGTCCCGCTCGACAAGCCCGAGGCCGACGAGGCAGGCAGCGAGCCCCAGCGGGATCTGGCCGATGAAGGGTGCGGCAACGAGCAAGGTCAGCGCTATGATGAGGACCACCCCGCCGACGATGCGTATGCCGAGCGGCGTGCCGACGATGGCAAAGCGCGGCCGCGACCACTGCTCCAGCCGGCGAAGGGCTGGCATGGCGCGGCCAACCGCACGCGCAAAGTCGGCCCGCGACAGCGAACGCTGAAGCACGCGCCTGGGAAGCCACGGCGCAGTGCGTCCCGCCACCATTTGCAGACCGACGAAACACAAGAGAAAGCCGAAGAGCAGCGGGATGGGCGGCGGCATCGGCAGACAATTGGGCAGGCCGAGCACCAGGATGAGCGCCGCAAAGGCCTGCTGGCGCAGCGCCGCCAGCAATTCGCCGATCGTCAGCCGCTCGTCCGCCCCGGCGGCGAGTTCAAGCAGAATGACGGACGTGCGGGGAGATGAGGACACGGGAAGGCGGCCACGCGGTACGAGTGCGGCAGCCTTCCTAGCCTAGGTAGCGTGTTTGGCCAAGCTGCAAGCGAAGGCCCTCTCGGTCCGGTCTCCGGCAATCTGGTGTGACCTCGCCGGTTCCGGCAGGCCGGGGGCTCGGTGATGAGCCGCGCCAGACCTATTGTCGGCCCCGTGTTTCGGCACACCCTCAGTGGATGGTCAGCTCTCCATCGACGTTCCGGAACTGCGCCGGCCGCAACAGCCGCGAGTGGGCCACCGTGACGGAATGAAGCGGCCCGTCCAGTTCCCGGCGCCAGAAATCCAGAAAATGCTTCAGCTCCGGAAATTCCGGCGCGATGTCGTAATTCTGCCAGACGAAGGTCTGCAGCAGGTGGCGGTGATCCGGCATCCGGTAGAGGATGGTCGCCGTGGTCAAGCCATAGCCGTCGATCTGGCGCACGAAATCTTTCGAGGGCATGCGATTCCCCATTCACAATCGACAACGGGAAAGGTGAGCGCAAGCTCGCCGGATTGACAAGCTTTTTCTTTTAAATTCAGCATGTTAGCAGCAGCCCGGCAGTGATGCTGACAGACCTCTCCCAGGTGTTGGCACTTGGCCCGCGCGAGTGCTAATTTTTCTCGCACGCGCCCTTGACGAGGCCGGTGAGGCCTCCCATTTCGCCGCTGACGCCGTCTCCCTTTCAGCGGACCGGTCGTCGGCGCCTAGCTAAAACCACGCAGCTAAGAGGAGGTTCCGCCATGGCTTTTCGTCCCCTCCATGATCGCGTTCTCGTCCGCCGCCTCGGCAGCGAGGAAAAGACCAAGGGCGGCATCATCATCCCCGACACCGCGCAGGAAAAGCCGCAGCAGGGCGAGGTGATCGCCGTGGGCACTGGGCTGCGCAACGAGGCCGGGGCCGTCACCGCACTCGACGTCAAGCCGGGCGACGTGGTGCTGTTCGGCAAGTGGTCCGGCACCGAGATCAAGATCGATGGCGAAGATCTCATCATCATGAAGGAAACCGACATCTTCGGCATCGTCGAGGGCGTCAGCGAGAAGAAGAAAGCCGCCTGATCAGGGATTTCTTCTTCGTCATGTCTATAAAGGAGTGACACAATGGCAGCCAAAGAGGTCAAATTCGATACCGACGCCCGCGAGAAGATGCTGCGCGGCGTCGACACGCTGGCCAATGCGGTGAAGGTGACGCTCGGCCCGAAGGGCCGCAACGTGGTCATCGAGAAGTCCTTCGGCGCGCCGCGCATCACCAAGGATGGCGTGACGGTCGCCAAGGAAATCGAGCTTGAGGACAAATTCGAGAATCTCGGCGCCCAGCTCGTCCGCGAGGTGGCCTCCAAGACCAATGATCTCGCCGGTGACGGCACCACGACCGCGACCGTGCTCGCCCAGGCCATCGTCAGGGAAGGCGCCAAGGCGGTTGCCGCCGGCATGAATCCGATGGACCTGAAGCGCGGCATCGACCTTGCCGTCGAGGCGATCGTGGCGGACCTCGCCAGGAACTCCAAGAAAGTGACCTCGAACGAGGAAGTTGCCCAGGTCGGCACGATTTCCGCCAATGGCGACGCCGACGTGGGGCGCTTCCTGGCCGATGCGGTGAGGCGCGTGGGCAATGAAGGCGTGATCACGGTCGAGGAGGCCAAGGGCCTGGAGACCGAGCTCGAAGTGGTCGAAGGCATGCAGTTCGACCGCGGCTATATCTCGCCGTATTTCGTTACCAATGCCGAGAAGATGAGAGCCGAGTTCGAGGACCCCTTCATCCTCATTATGGAGAAGAAGCTGTCGAGCCTGCAGGAGCTCCTGCCCGTGCTCGAAGCTGTGGTCCAGTCGACGCGTCCGCTCCTCATCATCGCCGAAGATGTGGAAGGCGAGGCCCTCGCCACGCTCGTCGTCAACAAGCTGCGCGGCGGCCTGAAGGTGGCGGCCGTGAAGGCGCCCGGCTTCGGTGACCGGCGCAAGGCGATGCTGCAGGATATCGCCATCCTCACCGGCGGCACGGCCGTCTCCGAAGATCTCGGCATCAAGCTCGAGAATGTCACGCTCGACATGCTCGGCCGCGCCAAGAAGGTGGTTGTCGAGAAGGAGAACACGACCATCGTCGACGGTGCCGGTTCGAAAGACGACATCCAGGCCCGCGTCACCCAGATCCGCGCCCAGATCGAGGAGACCACCTCCGACTATGACCGCGAGAAGCTGCAGGAGCGGCTGGCGAAGCTCGCGGGCGGCGTCGCGGTGATCCGCGTCGGCGGTGCGACCGAGGTCGAGGTCAAGGAGAAGAAGGATCGCGTGGACGATGCCATGCACGCGACCCGCGCGGCGATCGAGGAGGGCATTCTTCCCGGCGGTGGCGTCGCGCTGCTGCGCTCGGCGGCGGCTCTCGCCCAGCTCACGCCGGCCAACTCCGATCAGAAGACCGGCATCGAGATCGTGCGCAAGGCGATCCAGTCGCCGGCGCGGCAGATCGCCGTCAATGCCGGTGACGACGGCTCGCTCGTGGTCGGAAAGATACTGGAAAAGCCGGACTACAGCTGGGGTTACGATGCCCAGACCGGCGAGTTCGTCGATCTCATCAAGGCCGGCATCATCGACCCGACCAAGGTGGTCCGCGCTGCGTTGCAGGATGCGGCCTCTATTGCCGGCCTCCTGGTGACGACCGAAGCGCTCGTGGCGGAAATCCCGAAGAAGCAGGCATCCGCCCCCGCCATGCCGGGCGGCGGCGGCATGGGTGGCATGGGCGGCATGGACTTCTAAGCCGTTCTGTCGACGACTGTCGTCCTCGAGCCGGGCACGTCCCGGCTCGAGTATTTTTTGGCCGTGCCCTCTCCGGGCCTCGACAGGCGTTCAGCCTTACTTCACTTCGAGCTTGCCCAGATCGAGAAAGACGGTCTCGCCTGAGGAACCGTCGACACCGTCATTGTCGGTGACGATGAAGGTCTCGCCCGCGGCATCGACCGTGACGCTCTCCACCTTGTCGAGCACATAGCCCTTCGGCTGCGCGAGATCGGGAACGAGATCACGCACGAGCGTCTTCGTCACGGTCGGAATGTCGGTCGCTCCGGGGGCCGCCGGCGTCAGTCCCTTTACGGAAAACGACTGCAGGGTCTTGAGCGACTTGTCGCCGAAGAGATTGTCGCGTTCGATGACGACGAAGCGATCATCGCCGGCGGCAATGAGCTCGGAGAGCCCGACCCAGCCCTTTTCGGTCTTGTTGAGGGGATAGTGGAACACGCCCCAGCTCTTCGTCGCGGGCTTGTAGGACAGGATCTTCACGAGACCCTTCGGATCGTCCTTCCACTCGCGCTGTACAGCCAGCCACACGGTTTCATCCGCGCCGCTGCCCGTCACCGCCACACCCTCGAAGCCGAAACGGGTCGCCTGTTTGGCGAGCGCCTCCGGTAGCGCGATCTCCTCCTCGACGGCACCGTCCGGCGCGAGGCGAAGGAGGAGATTGGCGGTCGGCTCGTTCTTCTTGTCCGGATTGCCTTCCGAGGCGAGCCAGAAGCCGCCGTCGACGCGCATGGCGAGCCCCTCACCGTCGTAGCCGACGGGCTTGCCGTCACGCGTCACGGTGATCTCGCCGGTAATCCGCGCCGGCTTCTTCGTCGCGTCGATCGCCAGAATCCGGGTCGTGCTGAAGGCGCTGTCCGTCACCGAGAACAGCTTGCCCGGTGTCTTCGGGTCGCTCGTCAGGCTTGACAGGGCGCTCCAGGGCAGCGGCGTGCCGTCGCTCTTGAGATCCGACTGGATCATCGGATAGTTCGGTACGCCTTCCGCACGCCGGTAGATCACGACGACGCTGCGCGCGCCACCGTCCTCGACATTATCGGCCTCGTCCGCGGTCACGAAGAGATCGCGCTGCGGAACGGCGAGCAGGCCCTCGGGCCCGACGCCGCCGGCGAGCGCCTGCAGAAGCTCAAGTGCTTGGCCCGGTCCCTTGTCGCGGTAGACGAAAACGAGCGAAGCCCGCTCTGTGCCGATGAAGATCAGCTTGTCGTTGCCGAAGGTGGCGACCTCCGCGCCTTCCGGCTCGATGCCCTTGGCGCCGGCGCGCTTCTCCGGGAAATGGCCGAGCTGCACCGCCTTGTGCTCGAGCACATTGCCTGAATCGAACTCCAGCTTGCCGTCCTTATCGAAGATCGAGAAACCGCGCGAGCCGCCCTCGTAATCGCCTTCGTTCGCCGTGACGAAACGCTGGTCGTCGATCCAATGGACGGCGTCCGGCTCACGCTTGACGTTCTCAAGTTTGCCGTCGAGGCGGATCATGCCGTCACGCTTGGTGTCGACCTTGTCGAGAGAGACCGTGCCGGCAGGGAAATTGTTGACGACCTTCGCCGTGGCGAGATCGACGATGGCGATGTGGTTGTTCTCCTGCAGCGAGACCACTGCCTCGCCGCGGCCGTTGACGTCGACGAATTCGGGTTCCGGGTCCTCCGGCGCGACGGTCGCCAGGCCCGTCAGGTCGACCACCTTCTTGGCCTCGCAGTCGACGCCCGCAGCCGTCAGCGGCAGAACGGTGAGATTGCCGCCCGGCAATTGCGGGATCTTGCCCTTGTCCTTGTCCTCGTCGCGCTCGTTCTCGATGACGACGGCGAGAAATTTCTTATCGCGGCTCGCCGCGACCGAGTCGGGCTGGCCGCCGAGGTCACAGGTGGCGTCCACCGTCTTCTTGGCGAGATCGACCACGGCGAGTTCGCCGGCGGGCTTCGCCTTGTCTTTGGACTTGACCACCGCAACGAGCGCCTTGCCGCCGACGATCGTCACCGAGGTGGGCTCACCGCCGAGCGGCAGGAAGCCGGCCGGCTTTGGCGCTTCGGGATTGGCGAGATCGATGAAGCCGACGCCCTCCTGGGGCGAGTCCGTGTAGACGAGCAGCTGCCCATCTTCAGACGCGGTGATGATTTCGGCTACCGTCGGCTTGCCGGCATCGCGATCCGCCGGCAGATTCGCCACGACCGGAAAGGTGGCGATGCGGTTGAACACCGGCTCGGCGGCGGCCGAAAGCGCAGTGCCGGCAAGCAGCGCCGCGGCAAGCGCGGCTGTTGATGTGAAATGAGGCATGACATCCCCCCAGCGTGACAGGTCGATGAGAACGGCTCGGGTGAAGCCGTTCCGCGCAATCGACTGAAATTCCGTGACGGCGGGATGACAGCGGCAGGTTTAATCGAGCGTCTGGCGAAAACGGGCGATGGCTATTCCCATGGCGACGAGCATGGCCGCGACCAGGGCAAGCGTGTCGATCTGCAGGGTCGAGATGTCACTGCCCTTCAGCATGATGCCGCGGGTGATCCTGAGGAAATGGGTGAGCGGCAGCACTTCGCCGATCCATTGCGCCCAGGCCGGCATGCCGGCGAAGGGAAAGGCGAAGCCCGACAGGAGGATATTGGGGAGAAAGAACATGAAGGCCATCTGGATGGCCTGCAGCTGGTTCTGCGCCACGGTCGAGAAGGTGTAGCCGATAGCGAGATTGGTGGCGATGAACAGCGTTGCGAGCACGGCAAGCAAAGTGAGGCTGCCGATCACCGGGACGCCGAAGATGAGCGTACCCGCCCCGATGATGATCGCCGCCTGCACGAAGCCGATCAGCACATAGGGCAGGATCTTGCCGAGCATGATCTCGACCGGGCGGATCGGCATGGCGAGCAGCGATTCCATGGTGCCGCGCTCGCGCTCGCGCGTCACCGACAGCGCCGTGAAGATCAGCATCGTCATGGTGAGGATGATGCCGAGCAGCCCCGGCACGATATTGAGCTGCGAGACGCCCGCCGGATTGTAGCGCGCGTGGACACGAATCTCGAACAGGGGCCCGCTCTCCGCCTCCTCGCGCGGCGGCAGGCCCCGCTCGCGCGTCAGCGCATTGGCGATGATGCCGTTGACCGCCGCGAGCGCACTGCCGGACGCCACGGGGTCGGTGGCATCAGCCGCAACGAGCAGCGCCGGCTTGTCGCCACGCCGCAGTGCACGCTCGAAATTGGCGGGAATTTCGATGCCGAACAGCACCTCGCCGGAGGCGATGGCGAAGTCGAACTCCGCTTCGCTCCGCACCTGCTTCACGACCTCGAAATATCCCGTATTGGAGAAGGCCGACAGAATGGCGCGCGCAACGTCGCTGTCGTCCTGGATCAGCACCGCCGTCGGCAGGTGGCGCGGCGTCGTGTTGATGGCGTAGCCGAACAGCACGAGCTGCACGAGCGGGATGAAGATCATGGTCGCGAAGGTGATGCGGTCGCGCGAGAGCTGCAGCGCCTCCTTCGTCAGCATGGCGCCGACCCTGCGGAAGAAGCCGCCGCGGCGTTCGGGCTCCCGGGCCTCTGGACGCGCCGAAACGTCGGTCATGGGAAATTGTCCCGCGAGCGGCTCATCAGGCTGATGAAGACGTCTTCAAGCGTCGGCGCATCCTCGCGCCAGTCGAGCGCCGGGTCGCCGCGGAAGGGCGCAATGGCAGCCTCGAGCTTGCCCTTGTCTCGCCCGGCGACATGCAGGCTCGAGCCGAAGGGCGCGACCATATCGACGCCCTCGCGGTGCTTCAGCTCCTCGGCGAGGCGCCAGGTATCGCCGCCTGTTACCGTCCAGGTGGCGAGTCCCGATTGGCGGATGACCTCCTCGACCGAGCCCCGCGTCAGCAATTCGCCATAGGCGATATAGGCGATCTCGTGGCAGCGCTCGGCTTCGTCCATGTAATGGGTCGAGACCAACACGGTGAGCCCTTCGCCGGCGAGCGCGTGGATCTCGCTCCAGAAATCGCGCCGCGCCTTGGGATCGACCCCGGCGGTCGGCTCGTCGAGCAGGAGAAGCTGCGGTTCGGGCAGGATGCAGGCGCCGAGCGCGAGCCGCTGCTTCCAGCCGCCGGAAAGCGTGCCTGCGAGCTGCCTGCCGCGGCCTTCGAGGCCGAGGCGCGCAAGCGCCGCCGTGGCGGCCTGCCGGGCATTCGGGATGCCATAGAGCCGGCCGACGAACTCCAGATTCTCGCGCACAGTGAGGTCTTCGTAGAGGGAAAAGCGCTGCGTCATGTAGCCGACATGCCGCTTGATGATCTGGCTCTCGGTCAGGATATCGTAGCCGAGGCAGGTGCCCTGCCCGGCATCGGGCGTGAGCAGCCCGCAGAGCATGCGGATCGTGGTCGTCTTGCCCGAGCCGTTCGGGCCGAGAAAGCCGTAGATCTGCCCGCGATAAACGCGCATCGAGAGGTCGCGCACGACAACCCGGTCGCCGAAGCGCTTCGTGAGCCCCGACACGTCGATGACGACCTCGCGGCCGTTGTGCCGCGGCTCCGGCGCGCGCATCATGATCCCGCCCCCTGGAGCGTGATGGTGACCGGCTGGCCGACCCGGAAGGCGGCGGGATCCTCCGGCTTTGCCTCGATCATGAAGACGAGCTTCTTGCGCTCTTCGAGCGAATAGATCACCGGCGGCGTATATTCCGCCTGCCTGGAGAGGAAGGTGACGCGCGCCGAGAGATTGGGCGGGCAACCGTCGCAGCTGACGCCGATGCGGCTGCCGGCAGCCACGCGCGGCAGGAGCGCCTCCGGCACGAAGAAGCGCAGCTTCAGATTGGCGGGCGGCAGCAACGCCACCACCGGCCGCCCCGCCGGCACCATCTCGCCCGGCCGGTAATAGACCTCCTGGATGCTGCCCGCAGCCGGCGCCGCGAGCCGCCGCCGCGCCAACTGCTCTTCCGCGCCGGCGAGGGCTGCCTCCGCCGCCGCCACCGCTTGTTTGGAGGCATCGATATCCTGCCGGCGCGCGGCCAATTCGGCCACCTCGATCTGGCGCTCGGTTTCCTGCAGTTGCGCGGCATTCTGGTCGCGTGCGGCGACGGCATTGTCCAGCGCCGCCTTGCTCGCATTGCCCTTGGCATAGAGCGCCTGCTGCCGGTCGAGATCGGCCTGGGCGAGAGCGAGCGCAGCCTTCACCCGGTCGCGGGTCGCCCGGAGCACGGCGATCTCCTCAGGCCGTTGCTGGGCGGCTTCGAGGCGAGCGAGCCGGGCGCGGGCCTCGGCCAGCGAGGCGGCCGCCTGATCGCGCGCCGCCACCTGCAGCTGTTCATCGACGGCAAAAAGCGGCACGTCCTTTTCGACCGCCGAGCCCTCGTCGACGGCGAGCGACACCAGCCGGCCCGCCTCGTCGGGGCCGACGAAGAGGAGGTCGGCCTCCACATAGCCCTGGAAGCTCGACGGCTCCGAGGCGTTGCAGGCTGCGAGCGCGAGCAGTGCGCCGACGAGCGCACCCCGCGCCATCCTGCGATCGAGGCTCAGGGGCGATCTCATTCGAGCCCCCGCAGGAGGAGGTCGAGATAGGTCTCGATCATCGCGCCAGCCTCGAGCGGCTCGAACCGCTCGAAGAGCGCTTTCCAGATCACCGCGACCAGCATCGGCGCGACGATCAACTGCGGAAAGCGCACGAGCGCGTCGGAGGAGAACTCGCCGCGCGCGACGGCGCGGGCGGCAACGGCCCGGATCACGCCGATGCCCTTGGAGACGACCTCCTGCCAATAGAATTCGGCGAGCCAGGGAAAACGCGGCGCTTCGCTCAACACGAGCCTCAGAATGTCGGCCCGGTGCGTCTCCAGCACCTCCTTCTGCAGACCGGTCGCGAGCCGCTTCAAGAGGTCGCGTGTCGATCCCCCGAAGACACCGACCATCGCCTCCGTGCCGGCCACGACCGGCCCGATCTCCTCCTGGATCAGGCTGCGGAAGAGCTCCTCCTTGTCGGTGAAGTGCAGATAGATCGTGCCCTTGGCGACGCCGGCCCGCGCCGCGACATCGTCCATGCGCGCGGCCGTGTAGCCCTCTGCCAGGAACACGACGAGCGCGGCATCCAAAATCTGTCGCCGCCGCCGGCTGACGGACGACCGCCTCCGCCTCTTCTCGCCAGCAGGATCGTCGTTCATCGCGCATTCCCATGACTGACCGGTCAGTCATATTAACGTGAACGAAAGGCGCTGTCATCAAGGATGATGAGAAAGCAGCCGAGGCTAATCTGCCGAGACCTGATGGGAACTGAGTCCTTTCTGCTCACGTGTCGTCCCGGGGGCGAGCGCAGCGAGGAGCCCGGGACCCAGAACCGATGTCGTTCAAAGGTATTTCGCCGTTGCGGCTATGCCTTGCCGCGCATCGGTTCTGGATCCCGGACAGCGGCTTGCGCCGCTTCCGGGATGACCTACGGCACTGCTGAGAATTTCTGTAGGTGAAGGCCCAACGACCACCGGGCGGGGTGCCCTGAGAAGCAACGTCTAGGGGACCTCAGCGCTTAAACCGCTGCGCCACTTCGGCAAAGGCCTCGGGCGTGTCGACGTCGGCGGCGATCGCTTCGTCCTCGACCGGGATCTCGACGACACCTTCGCCCTTGATGATCCGCCGCGCGCCTTCATCAGCCGCGAGCTTGAGAACGGCAGGGAAGAGCGCACGGCCGAGGAGCACGGGATTGCCGCGCTGGCCCTTGCGCACCGGCACGGCGGCCGTAGCGTCCGGACGGGCCTCGAAGGTCTCGATCAACCGGTCGAGCAGATCGGGCGTGACGGCCGGCATGTCGCCGAGCACGACGAGCGCACCGTCGGCATCATCCGACACAGCGCGGATGCCAGCCTTCAGCGACGAGGCGAGCCCGGTGGCGTAGTCAGGATTGTCGACGGCGCGAACATCATAGCCGGCGAGCACCTCGGTCACCGCATCGGCCTGATGGCCGGTGACGACGATAACCGGCGTCGCCTTGGACGCCAGCCCGGCCTCGACTGCATGCGCCACCACGGGCTTGCCGGCGAGCGGCAGGAGGAGCTTGTTCGGCCCGCCCATACGCGTCGAGCGGCCGGCGGCGAGGACGATGGCCGCAATCGCGATCACGCGCCGCTCTCCACGTCGCTATCGCCATTCGCCTCGGGCTGCGGCTCGCCGCCCGCCCGCGGCTGCGGCCGCGAGACGATCTCCATGAGGAGCCCGCCGACGCCGAGGCTCGCGATGTCGCCGCGGGTGACGGTCAGCCCGGCAAGCAGCCGGTGCAGCACCCAGTCGAAGCCGTTCTCCTTGGGCGAGCGGGCGCAGCCCGGCGCGCCGACGACCGGAACGGAGCCGAGGTCACCGATGAGGAGGAGATTGCCGGGATCGACGGGCATCCCGAGATGCGAAACGACGCCGCCTGCCGCCTCGATCGCCGCCGGCACCACATCCCGCCGGTCGGCGACGGCCGAGGCACCGAAAATGATGAGGAGATCGATCGGCTCGGACCGGCTCGCGACGACCTCGGCCGCCAGCGCCTCGGCATGATGGTCGACGCGGCGATCGAAGGCGATCGTCGCTCCAGCCGGTGCCAGCCGTTCACCGAGCACGCGCAGCGTCTTGTCGACGACGCTTTCCTTGAGGCCGGGCAGCCGCGTCGAGATCACGCCGATCCGCCGCAACCGGTAGGGCGCCACGCTGACGAGCGGGGCGGCCGCCGCAGCCATGGACTCCACGCGCGCCAGCACGGAACCCGAAACCGCATAGGGAATGATCTTGGCGGTCGCGACCATCTCGCCGACGACGACAGGCTTGTAGGCCGGCAATGTGGCAAGGGTCACCGCTTCGTCGACGCCATTGACGGCATCGATCGCCTGCCGCTCGACGAGCAGCACCCCCGGCTCGGTGGCGTAGAGATTGGAGCGGCCGGTGAAGGGATCCTCCACCCTCACCCCCTCCCCCGCGACGGCGAGTGCCAAGCGATGCGCCGCTTCATCCTCGCTGACATCCTCCGGTTCGAGCTTCGCAGCGATGACGGTCGCCACGCCCGCGTCGTGGAGCGCTGCGATATCCTCGGCCGTCAGCCGCTTGCCCTTTTTGATCGTGCGGGAGGCCAGACGGACCGAATGGGCGGCGACGGCGCCCTCTGCCTCAGCGACCGCCGTCGGGCCGAACCTCATGCCGCCCGCCTCTCGCCGTCGGCCTTGAGCCGCAGCGCCGCAACGATCTCGCCGAGAATGGCGAGGGCGATCTCGGCCGGGCTCACCGCGCCGATGGGCAGACCGATCGGCGCCTTGATGCGCGCGAGCGCGGCCTCGGAGATGCCGCTTTCTTTCAGACGCTCGATCCGCTTGCCATGGGTTTTCCGCGAACCGAGCGCGCCGATGTAGAAAGCCTCGCTCGCCAGCGCCGCGGTCAACGCGGGGTCGTCGATTTTCGGATCATGGGTCAGCGCAACGAAGGCCGTGTAGCGGTCGATCGCCACCTTCGCGAGCGCCTCCTGCGGCCATTCGGCGAGGAGCCGCACGTCCGGGAAGCGCTCCGGCGAGGCGAAGGCCGTGCGCGGATCGATGATGGTGACATCGAGATCGAGAAGTCTCGCCATCGGCACGAGCGCCTGGCTGATATGAACGGCACCAGTCACCACCAGGCGCACGGGTGGGGCCTGCACCGTCAGGAAATAAGCGCCCGCCTCCGTCTCGACGAGCCCGCTCTTGCCCAGCCTGAGGCGCTCGGCGAGCACATCGACGAGCGGATCGCGCGCGATATCCTCCGCCCTGACAAGCCGCTGCTCGCCGCCCTCGACGGCCGTGACCAGGATTGCCGCGCGCCGGGCCGCACGTTCCGTATTGAGAGCCGTGAGAAGATCGAGCCGCATATGTTCCTCAATTCCGGTCGGTGGCGAGCTTCAGCCCCAATCCGACGAGGATCGAGCCGCCGAGATAGCGCACGATCCGCTGGCCGAGACTGCTCGCGCTCAGTCGCCGCATGATGGTCGAGGCCGCAAAGACCGTCACGATATCGGCGGAGGAGAAGGTGAAATTGACGATGATGCCGAGCACCAGAAACTGGAGCCATACCGGCGCGCTCGCCGCAGGATCGACGAATTGCGGAAGAAAGGCCAGGAAGAACAGCGCGACCTTCGGATTGAGCACCTCGACGATCACGCTCTCGATGAAAGCGCGCCTGGCCGATTTCGGCGCAACGACGCCGAGCGCCTGATCGTCGTCCTTTCGCCGGACCATGCTGATGCCGAGCCAGACGAGATAGATTGCACCCGCGATCTTCAGCGCGACATAAGCCTCCGGAACATGCCGAAGGATCGCCGACAGGCCGAGCGTCGCGGCAACGACATGCACATAGCAGCCGACATGGATGCCGAGAACGGCCATGAAACCGGCGCGGCGGCCGCGCGCGAGCGTCTGAGCCGCCGTGTAGAGCAGTGCCGGCCCTGGGAAGGCGGCGAAGGCGAGCGTCGCCAGGGCAAAGGCGACGAGGAGATCGGTGGAGGGCATGGGACCGCTCGCCCGGCGTCAGACGATGGGCTCGACATAGACCCTGATGCGGCCGCCGCAGGAGAGGCCGACCTGCCAGGCGGTTTCATCGGCGACGCCGAATTCCAGCATCCGCGGCTTCTTGTCGGTCAGTACATCCATCGCCTCGGAGACCACAGCCCCCTCGACGCAGCCGCCGGACACCGAGCCGAGGAAATTGCCCTCGCCGTCGATGACGAGATGGCTACCGACCGGCCGTGGCGCCGAGCCCCAGGTCTCGACGACGGTGGCGATCGCCACCTCCCGTCCGGCCTTCTTCCAGGCTTCAGCCTCGTTCAGGATCTGATCGTCGGTCGCGAGCATGGTGATCCTCCGTTACGGCGCCTCCCATAAAGGCGCGGCTATCATGTCGTATCTTACGCCACCTTGCGCAACCAGCGGCGCGGGTCGGCATCGCGGCTTCCGGCCACCGACAAAGCCCCGACCAAGTCGGTCATGGCAGCGAGATTATGCAGCGTGCGGAACTCGTCGACATGCGGCAGCATGGCGCGGATGCCGGCGGCCTTCGCCTCGAAGCCCTCGAAGCGCAGGAGCGGATTGAGCCATACCAGCCGCCGGCAGGAGCGGTTGAGCCGGTCCATGGCGCGGCCGAGTTCCGGCGTGATCTCCCGCTCGAGGCCGTCCGTGAAGAGGAGGACGATGGCGCCCTGGCCGAGCACCCGCCGCGACCACAGCCGGTTGAAGGCATCGATCGAGGCGGCGATGCGGGTGCCGCCCTCCCAGTCCTGCACCAGCGCGGAGGCCCGCGCCAACGCCTCGTCCGGGTCGCGCCGCGTAAGCGCATGGGTGATATTCGTGAGACGTGTTCCGAAGACGAAGCTCTGCACCCGCCTCTTTTCGCTCAACGCATGCAGGAAATGCAGGAAGAGCCGGCTGTAATCAGCCATCGAGCCGGAGATATCGAGAAGCGCCACGACCGGCGGATGCTTCTCTCGCAATTCGCGCCGGGCGAGATCGACGAAGAGGCCGCCAGTGCCGAGCGACTTGCGGAAGCTCGCCCGGGCGTCGATCCGCGCGCCGCGCCTGTCTGGCCGCCATCGCCGGGTTGCCACCTTGTCCTGAGGCAGGGCGAGCTGGGCGACGAGTCGCTTGGCGCTCGCGATCTCAGCCGTGGTCATCTGTGCGAAATCGCGGCTCGCGAGCCGCTCGCGATCGGAGACGGTGAGCTGCGCGGTGAACTCCATCGGCTTCTTCGGGGCGGGCGGCTCCCGCGTTCCCGTGGGGAATGCCGCCGCCACGCGCTCCTCGCCCGGCCGCGGCTTTTCTTCAGGCCGCGCCTCGCCCGGCGCGATGGGCGAGAGCGCCGCGATGAGCTTTTCGACGAGCGCCCGCCGCCGCCAGAACAACCGAAAAGCCTGATCGAAGAGCAGGCTTTCCTCGTGCTTCTTCACGAAGATGGCGTGCAGCGTCCAATAGAAGTCCTGGCGCGTGCCGATATGGGCGGCCTCGACGGCACCGATTGCGTCGATCACCGCCCCCGGGCCGACCGGCAGGCCCGCGGTGCGCAAGGCCCGCGCGAAATAGGCGATGTTTTCAGCCAGCCGGCCGGTGGCCGCCTCGTCGCCCGCAGCCGCCCCTCCCCCTTGTGGGGAGGGGTAAGGGGTGGGGGTGGTCTCCGTCGCGTCTCGGCCGGATCCCGTCATGGCTCACGCCGCCTTCAGGCTCGCCTGCACCGCGTCGAGCATCTCCTTCACCTTCGAGCCCTGCATCTTCTGAATGTCGTCCTGATACTTGAGCAGCACGCCCAGGGTATCGGAAACGAGCGAGGGATCGAGCGCCACCGCATCGAGCTCGACGAGGGCCGAGGCCCAATCGAGCGTCTCGGCGACGCCGGGCACCTTGAACAGCTCCTCCTTGCGGATCGCCTGGACGAAGGCGACGATCTCGCGGGTCAGCTTGCCCGGCGCGTCCGGCAGGCGCGCCTTGACGATAGCGAGCTCGCGCGACGCGTCGGGATAATCCACCCAATGATAGAGGCAGCGGCGCTTCAAGGCGTCGTGGATTTCGCGCGTGCGGTTCGAGGTGATGATGACGATCGGCGGGGCCGCCGCCTGGATCGTGCCGAGCTCCGGCACCGTCACCTGAAAGTCGGCCAGCACCTCGAGAAGAAAGGCCTCGAAGGCCTCGTCCGTGCGGTCGAGCTCGTCGATGAGGAGCACCGGCGCGCCGGCCGCGTCGGGCTCCAGCGCCTGCAGCAACGGCCGCTTCAAGAGGTAGCGCTCGGAGAAGACGTCCGACTCGAGCCGTGCCCGGTCCGTCTCGCCGGAAGCCTCGCCGAGGCGGATCGCCATCATCTGGGCGGCATAGTTCCACTCATAAACCGCCGAGGCGATATCGAGCCCCTCGTAGCACTGCAGGCGGATGAGCTTGCGGCCGAGCGACGTCGCCAGGACCTTCGCGATCTCGGTCTTGCCGACGCCCGCTTCGCCTTCGAGGAAGAGCGGTCGCCCCATCCTGAGCGCGAGGAACAGCACGGTCGCCAGCGGCCGGTCGGCCACATAGTCGGCCCCTACGAGGAGGTCGAGCGTGGCGTCGATCGATGCGGGAAGGGACGAAGCACTCATGCGGCGGTCTCTCCAGTCGCCATGGCCGGATCTGTCCGGCCATTCCGTTGGTCAGACCGCAACGCCTTTTCAGGTCGCAGGGGCGAGGTCAAGGCGGCGCTTTACCGCCCCGCCGCTTTCGCCACCGCCCGGCGCGCCATGACGGCGACGAGCTGCGCCCGATAGGCCTGATCGGCGTGGATGTCGCCGATCAGGCTGTCCGGCGAGGCTTTCAAGCCTTCCAGCGACTTCGGCGAAAAGCGCTTCTTGAGCGCTTCCTCGAATTCGGTGAGGCGGAACACGCCGCTTTCGCCCGCGCCCGTCACGGCGACGCGGATGTCGCTGCTGCGCTTGGCCACGAACACGCCCGCGAGCGCATATCGCGACGCCGGATTACGGAATTTGGAATAGGCGGCACGTGCCACGATCGGGAAGACGATCTTGGTGACGATCTCGCCCTCTTCCAGCGCGGTCTCGAAGAGCCCGGTGAAGAATTCCTCCGCGGGGATCTTGCGCTGGTTGGTGACGATGGTCGCGCCGAGCCCGACGCAGGCGGCCGGATAATCCGCCGCCGGATCGTTATTGGCGACGGAGCCACCGATCGTGCCGCGCTGGCGGACATGCGGATCGCCGATCATATGCGCAAGCTCGGCGAGCGCCGGAATGGCCTGCTGCACGACGGCCGAGGTCTCGACATCCGCGTGACGCGTCATCGCACCGATAACGAGGGAGCGGCCGCGCAGCTCGATGCCGACGAGCTCGGGTACTTGGTTGAGATCGATCAGGGCGCTCGGTGCGGCCAGCCGCTGCTTCATGGTGGGCAGCAGCGTATGCCCGCCGGCGAGAATCTTGGCATCCTCGACTTTGGCGAGGAGATTGACCGCTTTGCGCAGGCTGTCCGGGCGGTGATATTCGAAGGCATACATAGGCTTATCCTTCTCTGAAGGCGGCAGTCGTCCCGGCTGGAGCGCCCAACGGGACGCGCGAAGCCGGGACAACGAAAGTCGTTGGCCTCATTCCGCGGCCATCTGTGCCGGCGCGCGGCCAAGCGCGCGCCAGACCTCCTGCGATGTCGCCGGCATGGCGACATCCTCATGGCCGAGTGCATCGGTGATGGCGTTGATCACGGCCGGCGGCGCGGCGATCGCCCCCGCCTCGCCGCAGCCCTTGATGCCGAGCGGGTTCGACGGGCACGGCGTCGAGGTCATGCCGACCGTATAGGACGGCACGTCGCTCGCGCGCGGCATGGCATAGTCCATGAAAGTCGCCGTCACGAGCTGCCCCTGGGCATCATAGCGAGCGGCTTCGAAAAGCGCCTGGCCTATGCCCTGGGCAATGCCACCGTGCACCTGCCCCTCGACGATCATCGGATTGATGACGACGCCGAAATCATCGACAGCCGTCCAGCGGTCGATGCGCGTCACGCCGGTGTCGGTATCGATCTCCACTTCGCAGATATGGACGCCCGCCGGGAAGGTGAAATTGACAGGATCGTAGAAGGCGCCCTCTTTCAAGCCGGGCTCCAGCTCCTGGCCGGAAAACTTGTGCGCGATATAGGCCTGCAGCGCCACCTCGCCGAAACCGAGCCCCTTGTCGGTGCCTGCCACCGTGAAGCGCCCGTCCTTGAACTCGATGTCGCCCTCGGCGGCTTCGAGAACGTGGGCGGCGACCTTCTTGCCCTTGGCGATCACCTTGTCGAGCGCTTTGACGATCGCCGACATGCCCACCGCGCCCGAACGCGAGCCATAGGTGCCCATGCCGAACTGCACCTTGTCGGTGTCGCCGTGCACCACACTGATCTGGTCGATATCGATGCCGAGACGATCCGAGACGAGCTGCGCAAAGGTCGTCTCGTGGCCCTGGCCGTGGCTGTGAGATCCGGTGAGAACTTCGACGGATCCCGTTGGATTGACTCTGACTTCCGCCGATTCCCAGAGGCCGACGCCGGCCCCGAGCGAGCCGACCGCCTGGCTCGGCGCGATGCCGCAGGCCTCGATATAGGCGGAAAAGCCGATGCCGCGCAGCTTGCCCTCGCGGGCGCTCTCGCGCTTGCGCCTGGCGAAGCCCTTGTAGTCGGCGAGCTCCAGCGCCTTGTCGAGCGAGGCGGCATAGTCGCCGACGTCATAGGTCATGATCACCGGCGTCTGATGCGGGAACTTCGTGACGAAGTTGCGCTTGCGCAAGGTGATGGGGTCCAAGCCCATTTCGCGCGCCGCGACCTCGACGAGCCGCTCGACGACGAAGGTCGCCTCCGGCCGCCCGGCCCCGCGGTAGGCGTCGACCGGCGCGGTATTGGTATAGACGCCGTCGACTTCCGCGTGGATCGCCGGAATGGCGTATTGGCCGGAGAGCAGCGGCGCGTAGAGATAGGTCGGCACCGACGACGAGAAGGTCGAGAGATAGGCGCCGAGATTGGCGATGGTGTGGACCCGCAGCCCAAGCATCTTACCCTTGGCGTCGAGCGCGAGCTCGGCGTGGGTGATGTGGTCGCGCCCGTGCGCATCGCAGAGGAAGGCCTCGGTGCGGTCGCAGGTCCATTTGACCGGCCGGCCGACCTTCCGTGCCGCCCAGACGCAGACCGTCTCCTCGGCATAGATGAAGATCTTGGAGCCGAAGCCGCCGCCGACGTCGGGGGCGATGACGCGGAGCTTGTTCTCCGGTGCGATGCCGACGAAGGCGGAGAGCACGAGCCTCGCCACATGGGGGTTCTGGCTCGTCGTATAGAGCGTGAAGGTGCCGGTGCCCGTGTCGTAATCGCCGATCGCGGCGCGCGGCTCGATCGCGTTCGGCACCAGGCGGTTGTTGATGATGTTGAGACGGGTGATATGCGCCGCCTGCGCGAAGGCCGCATCCGTCGCCGCCTTGTCGCCCAGCTGCCAGGAAAAGACGTTGTTGCCGGGCGCGACGTCGTGCACTTGCGGCGCGCCCTTGGCTTCGGCCTCGGCGGGATCGGCGACCGCCGGCAGCACCTCGTAATCCACCGCGACAGCCTCGGCAGCGTCCTTCGCCTGGAGAACCGTATCGGCGATTACGACGGCAACATGATCGCCGACATAGCGCACGCGATCCTTGGCGAGCGCCGGATGGGCACCCGCCTTCATCGGCGTGCCGTCCTTGGAATGGATCATCCAGCCGCAGATGAGACCGCCGATCTTGTCCGCCTCGAGATCAGCCCCCGTGAGCACGGCGACGACGCCCGGCATGGCGAGCGCAGCGCTCGTGTCGATTCCACGGATATTGGCGTGGGCGTGCGGCGAACGCACGAAAACCGCATGGGCTTGGCCGGCGCGGTTGATGTCGTCGGTATACTGCCCCTTGCCGGTGATGAAGCGTTGGTCTTCCTTGCGGCGCACGGCGGCGCCAATGGCTGTCACGCTCATCCTGTCCCTCCCTCACCCGGGCCCGGGGGCTTCTGGCCCGACGGGCACCTGTTTCCTCCGGTTTTCGCAGTTTTTTATTCGGCCGCATGTTCCAGCGGCCGGCCGGCCGCCATGGCCTCGGCCCCGGCGGCGACGGCTTTGACGATGTTGTGATAGCCGGTGCAGCGGCAGATATTGCCCTCGAGTTCCTCGCGGATCGTCTGTTCGTCGAGCTCGCCGCCACGCCGGCCGACGATGTCGATGGCCGCCATGATCATGCCCGGCGTGCAGAAGCCGCACTGGAGGCCATGATGCTCACGGAAGGCCTCCTGCATCGGATGCAAGGTGCCGCCCTGAGCGAGGCCTTCGATGGTGGTGATCGCGGCGCCCTCGCAGCTCACGGCGAGCGTCGTGCAGCTCTTCACGGCACGCCCGTCGATATGGATGACGCAGGCGCCGCACTGGCTGGTATCGCAGCCCACATGGGTGCCGGTCAGACGCAGATTCTCGCGCAGGAACTGCACCAGGAGCGTGCGCGGTTCGATATCGGCGGACACGGGCTTACCGTTCACCGTCATGGATACGGTGGTCATGGGGGTCCCTCCTTGGCGGATATGACGCTTGCGAGCGCCAGTCGTCCTCTGCAGCGAACGATGCGGTCGGCCCTCGGATCGGGCCAGCGCAGTCAGTCTAGAACTATGCCAAAAAGAAGGTCAAGAGCCCGCATCGGCGCAGGCGGTCGCACGGCGGACCGCGATTCCCGGCCGATTTCGCCCATTTCAGCGATTCGCAGGAATAGCTAAGATCAAGGTTTTATACATCCTGGTCGAGCAGGGGATCGAGCTTCGCGAAGAAAGCCCGGCAGTCGATGGTGAAGGCCTCGAGCCGCCCCTCGTCGGAGCCGAGGACATAGTCATAGCCAAGGCCGAGCTCGGCGGCGATATTGAGATAGGTCGTCTTGCGACGCGTGCTCGGCGCGATCTCGACGAGTCGCGCACCGGGCCGCATCCAGACCATATTGGCGAGGCCGGCGCCATGCACGCCGACCGCGACCGAGGCAGCCGAAAAGCGGGCAACCTGCTCCGCGTGGTTGCTCCACTTGGCCTCGAAGATGTGAAAACCGCGCTGTTTCAGCCCGGCAATCAGCTCGTCCTCATTGGTGAGGGCCCGCAGGCGCGATTTGCCGCGGGTCATATAGAGGCGTGGCCCGAGCGCGACGGTCGGCGGGCCGTAAGCGGCTTCGAAGATCGAACGCAGGAGCGGCAGCGCCTCCTTGACCGGCCAGGACCGCTCGATGTTGCGGCAGCGGCTGAAGCCGACCAGGAGCTCGCGCGCATGGGCATGTTCGAAAGGCTTGAGATCGATGAGCTCTACGGGATAGCCAAGCTGGGCGATGCCGCGCGCAAAGGCCTCGACCATGGGCGGCCGGCTCGGCTTTGTGAGGATCGACAGGGATCGCCCCTCGGCCCCACCGAGGCGCAGGGCATCCGCCAGCGGCACCATGACGTCGAGCAGGAGATGGCAATAGTTCCGATAAGGCGGAACGACCATCGCGAGATCGGCGATCTCCCGGCGCTTGAGCCAGAATGGCGCGGGGAAGGCGAAGTGCCAGACCGCCAGACGAGAGTCGTCGAACTCCATCTGCACGAGCCGCTCGGGATCGACCGGCGTCAGCGTATGGCCGGGGACGATCACCTCGCCATAGACGCCGGCGATCTCGCGGATCCGGAATTCGTCCTTCTCGAAGAAGCTGTCGATGCGCACGTCCCGGTCGTAGAGCGACAGCGGCGCGACCATCTCGTAATAAGGCAGATCGAGCACCGCGCTCTCGCGCGTCCGGTCCTTCAGCAGGCGCACGAAGCGCGCACGGTCGTAAGGGCGGACATCCGGGAAGAAGCCGAGACGATAGGGCATGCGCGGCGAAAGCCGCGACAGCCCCTCGAACAGGGCGAAGGCTTTAGGCTTCAAATCCAACGCCCGCGACAGGCGGGAGCGGCGGCGCGGCATCGCTGATCGTCCTTTCCGGGCTTGGCCGGTCTGCTGCGGCGGCCAAGGCTTACGGGTTGATCGCCCTGTTGTCGCTGCGCTCATAGCATGTCGCGGGACGGATCCAATGTCGCCCTGCCATTGACACCCGCCGGCCTCGCGGCGATAGCTCGCGCAGCTGGGACGAGGAGCACGACGGGTGAGTATGAAGGCCGCGCTCAAAAGCGACTTCGCTTGGCCGCGTGACGCGCCGACCCTCCTGGTCTATGCCACCATTGCCGCGATCAGCGTCATACCGCTTCACGCCGCCTGGCTCATCACTTTCATCGCGCTCATCGTCGGCGGAGTGGTGATCCTCGCGCTCGACCACGGCATCCGCGATCTCTTCCGGAGCTCGCCAGATCTGCGCATCAGCCTTCTGTTGATGGCCTTCGTCTTCGTCTGGCAGGCGTTCGGGCTTTTCGCCCGCGGCGAAGCGGGCTCGGGAAAAGGCTGGCAATCGGCCGGCAACGTCGCGGCCATCGCCATGTTCGCGATCGTCGTCGTCGCGGCTATGCGCCGGGACCCCTCGCTGGCGCGCAACCTCCTGCCCGTTGCAGCCGCCATCATCGCCGCCGGGTCGCTCGCCGCCATTCTCGGCCAGGCGGTGCTGAACTGGTCAGAGTTCACGCGCATCGTTCTCTATGGCCGGGCGAACAGTTCGGTCATCGCGGCGGGCGTCCTCGTCTTCGGCACGGCCGCCAGCGTCTTTGCGCTTCTCGACGGCGAGAACGCGCGCAAGCCTCTCCTCTGGGCGGCACTTGCGCTCAACGGGCTCGCGCTCGTTCTCACCTTCAGTCGTGGCCCGATCGTCGCTGCAGTCGTGGCGGCGGTCGTCCTTTTCGTAACGACGCGTGTGTCGCCCGGACGCAAGCGCGGCATCGTTGCCGGCGTTGCGACGCTCGTCGCCGTGGCGCTGCCTCTCGTCCTCGTGCTCAACGAAACGCGCCTCAACGGGGTGGCCTGCAGCGTCAGCGCCGATATCTGCCGGGGGTCACATCGCCTGGAGATCTGGCTTCAGGCGATCGACGGCATTCGCGCCCATCCCTGGTTCGGCCTCGGTCCGACCGCCGAGATCGACAATCCCTTCGGCCGGCATCCGCACAGCGGCTATCTCGGCCCGGCCTTCTTCCACGGCATCCCGGTGGCGATCGCCTTCATCACGCTGATCGTCATCGCCTTTCGCGCCGTGCTGCGCGGCCAGATGGGCGCCAAGGCCGGTTCGCGGCTGGCGGAATTTTCGTTCTTCATGCTGGCCTTCACCATGGTCTACATGATGACGGATCTGAGAGAGGCCTTTTCCTTCCTCAATGCCCACTACCTCTTTTTATGGCTTCCCGCCTTCCTGGCCATCGAAAGCAATGCGCGCGGAGTTGCACCTCCACGCGCCGCTCCTAGGCGACAATAGACAGGCTGGCCACGTCAGGCGGGGGCAGCACCTTCCTGCGCAGGCGAGACGACCTGGACGAAATTGGCGAAGAAATCGTCGGCATATTTCTTGGCGACGCCGTTGATCAGGCGTCCGCCGAGTTGGGCGAGCTTGCCGCCGACCTGCGCCTCGACGTCATAGGTGAGCTTGGTGCCTTCCGGAATTTTCAGAAGGCGCACCTTGGCGCCGCCCTTGGCGAAGCCGGCGACACCCCCCTCGCCTTCACCGGAAATCGTATAACCGTGCGGCGGGTCGAGATCCGAGAGGGTGACCTTGCCTTTGAAGGTTGCCTTGACCGGGCCGACCTTGACCTTCACCACGGCCCTGAAGCCGCCGTCGTCTGTCTTCTCGAGCTCTTCGCAGCCCGGAATACAGGCCTTGAGCGCCTCGGGATCGTTAAGCTTTTCCCAGACGGTCGCCGGCTCGGCGGTCAACACATACTCACCCGTCATCGTCATTGCCACGGCAGGCTTCTCCTCACGCTCAGCGTCGCCTTCGCCGGCACGTTGTGCCGCGCCGGCCGCCTATAGTCTACGCCAAGTTGAGTATTCGGCCACCCCGGGGCGAGGCGCCGCAGCCGCTCACATGCCGACGACCGTACGCTTGATGCCGCTGCGCAGGTAGTCGACCAACGCCTCTGAGGCCGCCTCGGCCGCCGCGCTGTCGCCGGCAACGACACGGCCGATGACGGCGCGATGCAACTCCGCTGAGGGCGCGAGGTCATCGTCCCGCAGGAAATAGAAGCGGGCGCGGCGCGCCATCGCTTCGAGCGGCGCAAGGGCGCGGACCAGGAAGGGATTGGCCGCCGTCTGCCCGAGCCGCCGATGGATCGTCTTGTCGAGCTGCATGAAAGCGTCGACGTTGGCCGTTGCGGCGGTCGCCACAAGGCGCTCGCCAAGCTCGGTCAACTCCGCCTTCACCGCCGCATTCGCACGCCGGGCCGCTGCTCCGGCCACCAATCGTTCGAGCGCCGAGCGCACTTCAAGGGCCATGAGGACATCGAGCGGATTGATGACGGAAACCGCGATGCCCTTGCGCGGAAAGACGACGACGAGACCGTCGTTGACGAGGCGCTGCAAAGCCTCTCGCACCGGCGTCCGCCCGATGTCGAGGCGCGCGGCAAGTTCCTGCTCCGTCAACCTGGCACCGGGCGGCAGAACGAGGCGAATGATCTGGTCCTCGATCAATCGATAGGCCCGCTCGGCCAAGGTCTCTTCGGATGGCGGCAATGGGGACTCGGCAGCCGGACCGCTGGGATTCGCAACCGGCTCGCCGTCGGCGGGGTTAATGGACATGACAATGAACTCACACTTCCGAAAAAATACGTCCCGCCGGGCATCGCCAAGGGCGCATGACAGACGATCAAATCACTGTAATACTTCAAGAATTATAAGGTGGAGCGAACGAAATGAGCCAATTTGAGTGGCACGGGGTCTACCCTGCGGCAACGACGAAGTTCACGCCCGGCGACCTCCTCGATGTCGCCGAGATGGAGCGATGTTTTGCACGCCAGCTGGCTGCCGGTGTGCATGGATTGATCGTTTGCGGATCCCTCGGTGAAGCATCCACCCTCGACCATCGTGAAAAAATCGAGGTGCTGCGCACCGCCTTGCGCGTGACGGCGGGGAGCATTCCCGTCATCTGCACCATCGCCGAGGGCTCGACACGCAACGCGCAAGCTCTCGCTGAAGCAGCGGCAAGCGAAGGCGCCGCCGGGCTCATGGTTCTTCCTGGCATCCCCTACAGATCCGACCTGCGGGAGACCCTCACGCATTACCAAGCCGTGGCGGCGGCTGGTGGATTACCGATGATGATCTACAACAACCCGATCAGTTATGGCGTCGATATCACGACAGCCGTACTGACCGAAATGGCGAGCGAACCCTTGTTCGTCGCAATCAAGGAATCCTCCGGGGACGTCAGTCGCATTATTCGCCTCCACAACGAATTCGGTGGTCGCTTCAAGATCTTCACCGGTGTCGACAATCTTGCGCTGGAGAGTCTCGCAGCCGGCGCCGACGGCTGGGTGGCCGGCCTTGTCTGCGCCTTTCCGCAAGAGACGATGGCTCTCTACGATCTGCTGCACGCGGGCCGCATCACGGAGGCGCGAGAGCTCTATCGCTGGTTTCACCCGCTGCTCGACCTCGACGTCTCGTCCAAGCTCGTCCAGAACATCAAGCTCACCGAAGCACTCGCCATCGGCTCGAACGACCGCTGTCGGCCGCCACGCCTGCCGCTCGCCGGGGACGAGCGTGCTCGGGTCAAGGGTATCGTGCGCCACGCGCTCGCCACACGGCCGAAACTCGCCAGCGATCCACAGAGCAAAGCCGCGAAATAGGAGAATATGCATCGCCAAGACGCAAAAGGCGCCAACAGCGATATCTTTGGCGCAAAGGTCCAGGCGAGAAGGCCTACCGGCGCTTATGAGGCGCCCATGCCCCCGGTGAGGGCTCAAGTCGCCGAAGGATAAATCGATCACCGCTCCGCGCCGGCGTCGAGCCGCGCGGCGGCCAGGCGCTGCTTTGACAAGATGAAAGCGCTCGGCGATTGTTCGGCGGATTAAAGGATGGCCGGGGGAGTACTTAGCCGATCGGAGCATGGTGGCCGAACGCCGAAGCAGGCATCATGCGCCGTTACTGGCATGAACGGTGCATCGCGATATAAGCGGCCGACCGTTAGAGGGGATAAAGACGCGAGATGGAAGTTTTCCTGCAGCAGCTCATCAATGGGCTGACGCTTGGCTCGATCTACGGGCTCATCGCCATCGGCTACACGATGGTTTTCGGCATCATCGGCATGGTCAATTTCGCGCATGGCGATGTCTTCATGGTGTCGGCGTTCATCGCCCTCATCTTCTTTGTCCTGTTGACGAGTTGGCTCGGGATCGGGGCCATCGCGATCGCGCTGCTGATCGTGCTCGTTCTCGCGATGCTCTTGACATCGCTGTGGGGCTGGGCGGTGGAGCGCCTCGCCTATCGGCCGCTACGCGGTTCTTTCCGCCTCGCCCCGCTCATTTCCGCCATCGGCGTCTCCATCTTCCTCTCGAACTTCGTGCAGGTGGTGCAGGGCGCGCGCAACAAGTCGCTCCCGCCCATGTTGAATGGCGGCTTTCCGCTCTTCGAGGCGAACGGCTATGTGGTGACGCTCGCCTATAGGCAGATCGTGATCATGGCGGCCACCGCCGTGTTGCTGACGATCTTCTGGTATGTCGTTCAGAAGACGCCGCTCGGCCGAGCCCAGCGCGCCTGCGAGCAGGACCGCAAGATGGCCGCGCTGCTCGGCATCAATGTCGACCGCACGATCTCGCTCACATTCGTGATGGGCGCCGCGCTCGCGGCCGTCGCGGGCACGATGTATCTCCTGTACTATGGCGTCGTGAGCTTCTCGGACGGTTTCGTGCCAGGCGTCAAAGCCTTCACTGCCGCCGTGTTGGGTGGCATCGGGTCGCTGCCCGGCGCCGTCCTCGGCGGACTGATCATCGGGCTCGTCGAGACGCTCTGGTCCGCGTATTTTTCGATCGAGTACAAGGACGTGGCCGCCTTCTCGATCCTCGCGATCGTGCTCGTCTTCATGCCGTCCGGCATTCTCGGCCGTCCAGAGGTCGAAAAGGTCTGAGATGGGCGGGGAGACAATAATGAACGCTCCACCCCCCGCCCCGATCGTCGCCGCCGCGCCCAAATCTGCCCGGCACGGTTCGGATCTCACGACCGCCTTCAAGACCGCCGCCGTCGGCGCGCTGGTGATGCTCGGCCTGTCCATTCCGATCATCGCCTTCCGCACCGACCTCGACATGGGCAACGAGTTGATTCTCACGACCCGCTGGCGGGTCGTGGCGATTCTGTGCCTCATCGTCTTCTGCGTCCGCTTCGTGCTGGCCTTGAGCGGCGCGCATCTCACACGGCGACGTCTGGCCTCGCGCAAGGAGGCGATCGTCACCAAGGTGGAGGCGCCGGTCACCTTCGGCCAGCGGCTCCTCGCGGTTGCCGGCCCCGCGTTCCTGGGCATCGCCATCGCCTATCCGCTGATCACCGCCATCATCAATGATGGATTGGACGGGTCGCGCTATTGGATCGATCTCGGCATTCTCGTCCTGACCTATGTGATGCTCGGCTGGGGGCTCAACATCGTCGTCGGGCTCGCAGGGCTCCTCGACCTCGGCTATGTCGCCTTCTATGCGGTCGGCGCTTATTCCTATGCCTTGCTCGCCACGACCTACGGACTGTCATTCTGGATCTGCCTGCCGATCGCCGGCATTCTGGCAGCCTTTTGGGGGATCCTGCTCGGCTTCCCCGTCCTGAGGCTCCGGGGCGACTATCTCGCCATCGTGACGCTCGCCTTCGGCGAAATCATCCGGATGGTTCTGATCAACTGGGTGGATCTCACCAATGGCGGCGCGGGCATCGCCTCCATCCCGCGGGTGTCGTTCTTCGGCATTCCCTTCACCGCGAATGACGACGGCTTCGCAGCGGTCTTCGGGCTCGAATACAGCACCATGCATCGCATGGTCTTCCTGTACTACCTCATCCTGATGCTCGCGCTTGTCACCAACATCGTCACCCTGCGTCTGAGACGCCTGCCGGTCGGGCGCGCCTGGGAGGCATTGCGCGAGGACGAGATCGCCTGCCGCTCGCTCGGCATCAACACGACGAACACGAAGCTCACCGCCTTCGCCATGGGCGCCATGTTCGGCGGTTTTGCCGGGGCATTCTTCGCGGTTCGCCAGGGCTTCATCTCGCCCGAAAGCTTCAACTTCCTCGAATCGGCCATCATCCTGTCGATCGTCGTGCTCGGCGGCATGGGCAGCCAGATCGGCGTTGCCATCGCCGCCACGGTCATGGTGGCCGGCCCGGAGATGCTGCGCAATCTCGGTTTCCTCAGCGTGATCTTCGGCAGTGACTTCGACCCCAACCAGTACCGCCTTCTCATCTTCGGCGCGGCGATGGTGGCGATGATGGTGTGGCGGCCACGCGGGCTTGTCTCCCATCGCGATCCCTCCGCGGTGCTCGGCGAGCGCAAGGCGATCTCCGGCTCCCTCGTGAAGGAGGGACACGGCTGATGGCTGCGCATTATGATTTCGCGGTGGATCCGATCCTGTCGGTCGAGCATCTGACCATGCGATTCGGCGGGCTCGTCGCCGTCAACGATCTGTCCTTCCGCGCCGGCCGCGGAGAGATCACCGCCCTCATCGGCCCGAACGGCGCCGGCAAGACGACGGTCTTCAATTGCATCACCGGCTTCTACAAGCCGACCGAAGGGATGATGACGCTCGCTCACACGAACGGCGCCTCGTTCCTGCTAGAGCGTCTGCCGGGCCACAGCGTCGCCTGGAAGGCCAAGGTGGCGCGCACCTTCCAGAACATCCGGCTGTTCTCAGGCATGACGGTTCTGGAGAACCTGCTCGTCGCCCAGCACAATTCGCTGATGATCGCGTCGGGCTTCACCGTCCTCGGTCTTTTCGGCGCGCCGAGCTTCAGGCGGGCCGAGCGCGCCGCTGTCGAGAGGGCCAAATACTGGCTCGACAAAGTCGGATTGACCGAGCGCGCAGACGATCCCGCAGGGGATCTGCCCTATGGCGCGCAGCGGCGGCTCGAGATTGCACGCGCCATGTGCACCGAGCCGGTGCTGCTGTGCCTCGACGAACCCGCCGCCGGCCTCAATCCACGCGAGAGCCACGAGCTCAACGAGCTTCTCTTGTCCATCCGCACGCATGACGGCACCGCGATCCTGCTCATCGAGCACGACATGTCGGTGGTGATGGAAATCTCCGACCATGTCGTCGTTCTCGATTACGGCACCAAGATCGCCGACGGTCTGCCCGCCGATATCAAGAACGATCCGAGAGTGATCGCCGCCTATCTCGGCGTCGAGGACGAAGAGGTCGAGAAGGTCGAGGCGGAGGTGGGGCTATGAGCGAGACCGGCGCGACAGCTGAGGCCTCGCCAGTCGTGCGCGAGGCGCCCGTTCCCCTGCTGGCGGTCAGAGGGATCAAGACCTTCTACGGCAATATCATGGCCCTGAAGGGCATTGATATCGACGTCAACGAGGGCGAGATCGTCACCTTGATCGGCGCGAACGGTGCCGGCAAGTCGACCCTCATGATGACGATCTTCGGCAATCCCCGGGCCCGCGAGGGCACGATCGCCTACGCCGGCCGCGACATCACGCAGCTGCCGACGCATGAGATCGCCAAGCTCAATATCGCCCAGTCGCCCGAGGGGCGCCGCATCTTTCCGCGCATGAGCGTGTTCGAAAACCTGCAGATGGGCGCCGCGATCAACAACTTCGCCCATTTCGACGAGGATCTGGCGAAGGTCTGCGCCATTTTCCCGCGCCTCAAGGAGCGGCTCAACCAGCGGGGCGGCACGCTATCCGGCGGCGAGCAGCAGATGCTCGCCATCGCCCGCGCGCTCATGAGCCGTCCGCGGCTGCTCCTGCTCGACGAGCCGTCGCTCGGCCTGGCGCCGCTCGTCGTCAAGCAGATCTTCGACGTCATTCGCGAGCTCAACAAGACGGGTATGACGGTCTTTCTCGTCGAGCAGAACGCCTATCACGCGCTGAAGCTCGCGCACCGCGGCTATGTCATGGTGACGGGCTCCATCACCATGTCGGGCAGCGGTCAGGAGCTTCTCGCCAATCCGCAGGTGCGAGCAGCCTATCTCGAGGGCGGCAGGGGCTGAGCGGGCCGGGAACTCCCGGCGATCGATCAAGGGGCATTGCGTATGCAAGGTATTCTCTATGAAGAGCCTTCGATCTGGCTCTTCCTGCTCGTCACTTGCGTCATGGGCGGCTGGGCCGCCTGGATGACGGGCAGGGCCGTGGCGCGTACCTGGGGGGCGGTGGCGCAGTGTGTCGTCTATCTCCTCGTGCTCGGCATGGCAGTGCGGTTCATCCACTTCGCCCTGTTCGACGGCACGCTCATCTCGCTGCACTACTACGTGGTGGACACCATCGTCGTCATGCTGATCGGGCTCGCCGGCTACCGCTATCACCGCGCCCGGCAGATGACGACCCAATACCGCTGGCTCTATGAGCGCACGGGGCCTTTCACCTGGCGGCCGAAGCAGCCGGAGCAGCCGCTGGCAACGGACTGAGCGTCCGTCGGATGCCCTTCGAAAGGCGAATGGCGCATGGCTCGGAATCGGAGTGACTTCCGCCAAAAAAGGCGCAAGAGTACGGGACAAGGCGAGTTGTGCTCGCCGAAGGAGCTCCCGTAAGGGGATATTCCAGAGGAGTTGCTGAATGAAGAAGACTCTCCTATTGGCCGGCGTCGCATTGACCTTCGGCCTCGTCGCGGCGAGTGGCGCGCGGGCTGATATCAAGATGGGCGTTGCCGGGCCGATCACGGGCTCGATCGCCTCGTTCGGCGCTCAGCTCAAGAATGGCGCCGAACAAGCCGTCGAAGACATCAACAAGCAAGGCGGCATTCTCGGCGAGAAGATCGTGCTCTCGGTCGGCGACGATAACGCCGACCCGAAGCAGGGCGTCTCCGTTGCCAATAAATTTGCCGGCGAAGGCGTGAAATTCGTCATCGGCCACTTCAACTCGGGCGTCTCCATTCCCGCGTCGGAAGTCTACAACGACGCCGGGATGCTGATGATCTCGCCGGCCTCGACCAATCCGACGCTGACCGAGCGCGACATGTGGAACGTCTTCCGCACTTGCGGCCGTGACGATCAGCAGGGCGCGGTGGCCGGTGCCTATCTCGCCAGCCACTTCAACGGCAAGAACGTCGCCGTCGTTCACGACAAGACGCCTTACGGCAAGGGTCTTGCCGACGAGACGCAGAAGACGATGGAGTCCAAGGGCCTGAAGCCGGTGCTCTACGAGGGCGTCAACCCGGGCGAGAAGGACTATTCGGCGCTTGTCTCGAAGCTGAAGGGCGCCAATGTCGATGTCGTCTACTTCGGTGGGCTGCATCCCGAAGCCGGCCTCATCATCCGCCAGATGCGCGACCAGGGCCTGAAGACACCGCTGATGTCGGGCGACGGCATCGTCTCGAGCGAGTTCACGTCGATCGCCGGGCCGGGCTCCGATGGCACGCTCATGACCTTCGCGCCGGACCCGCGCAAGAACGAGGCGGCGAAGGCGGTCGTCGAGGAGTTCAAGGCGAAGAACTACGATCCGGAAGCCTACACCCTCTATTCCTATGCCGGCTTTCAGATCATCAAGCAGGCCGCGGAAGAGGCGAAATCGCTCGATCCGAAGAAGGTGGCCGAGGTGATGCATTCCGGCAAGGTCTTCAAGACCGTGCTCGGCGATATCTCCTTCGACAAGAAGGGCGACATCACCCGTCCGGACTACGTCATGTATGTCTGGAAGAAGGGCGCCGACGGCAAGATCAACTACGTCGGCAACGAGCTGACGAACTGAGCAACTTCGCCTTCGCATTGCATGATGGCCGGGCTCGTCCCGGCCATTTTCTTTAGCACTGCTGCTTCAGCCGAGCTGGCTCAATGCCGGGAAGGTCTCGAGAAGCCAGAAGGATACGTCCGTGATGGCGCCCGTCAGGAAGGCGATGCCGGTGATCACGAGCAGCACGCCCATCGCCTTTTCGACCAGTCCGAGCCGCGAGCGCATGCGCTTCAGGAGGGCGACGAAGGGTGGCATGGCGAAGGCCGCCGCGAGGAAGGGAATGCCTAGCCCGGCTGAATAGACGGCGAGCAGCAGGGCGCCCTGGCCGGCCGAATCCTCGGAGCCGGCGATGGCGAGGATGGCGGCGAGGATCGGCCCGATGCAGGGCGTCCAGCCGAGCGCAAAGGCGAGCCCCATGACATAGGCGCCGCCGAGCCCGGCGGGCTTGGCGACCGTGACGCGGGCCTCGCGATAGAGGAAGGCGAGCCGGAAAACGCCGAGGAAATGCAGCCCCATGGCGATGATGGCGATGCCCGCCAGCGTGCCCAGGATATTCACATATTGCCGGAAGACCTGGCCGAGCGCCGAGGCCGTGGCACCGAGCAGAACGAAAACCGTTGAGAAGCCGAGCACGAAGAGCAAAGCGGTGGCAAGCACCCGTCTGTTCAGGGCGGGTTCCTTCCGCTTCCCGAGCTCGTCTATGGTCGCGCCGGCGAGATAGCTCAGATAGGGCGGCACGAGCGGCAGCACGCAAGGGCTGAGAAAGCTCAGGAGCCCGGCCAGGATGGCTGCCGAGAAGGACACATGCGTCATGTCCGCGGTTCTAGCCGCAGCCTCACCTTTGAGAAAGGGCACATGCCGCCGCATTCGGGAAAGTGATGGGCCGCCCTTGCGGCAGAACACTTGCGGCAGGCCACCTGCGTCACGCAATCTCGGCAGAACAGGGAGGCCGCCGTGTCAGAACGCCGCAATCTCATTACCGATGTCGCCGGCATCCACGTCGGCAATGCCCATAACGCGCGCCTCGCCTCGGGCGTCACCGTGGCCCTCTTCGATCAGCAGACTGTCGCCTCCGGCGTGGTGGTGGGCGGCGCGCCGGCCGGCCGCGATACCGGCTGCCTCGATCCGGATCGGTTCGTCGAGGGCGTCGACGCCGTCGTGCTGTCGGGCGGCTCGGGCTTCGGCCTGGACGCGGCAACCGGCGTCCAGGCCTGGCTGCGCGAGAGGAAACGTGGGTTTCCGGTCGGCAACATGCGCGTGCCGGTGGTGCCGCAGGCGATCTGCTTCGATCTCCTGAACGGCGGCGACAAGGATTGGGGGCGCTACCCGCCTTATCGCGAACTGGGCTATGCCGCCTGCGAGGCGGCCGATCTCAGCTTTGCCATTGGCACGGCCGGCGGCGGCTATGGCGCAGCGACCGTGGATCTGAAAGGCGGCCTGGGTTCGGCGAGCGCCGTCACCTCGGGCGGCTTCACCGTCGGCGCGCTCGTCGTCGTCAACGCCATCGGCTCAACGGTCATCGGCGAGGGGCCGCATTTCTGGGCCGGCGGGCTTGAGGAGGACAGCGAGTTCGGCGGCCTCGGCCTGCCCACGAAGGTGTCGCCCGAGATGCGCCGGCTTCGATGGAAAGGCGCACCGGAGCCGGCCACGACGATCGCGCTCGTGGCGACCGACGCCGTTCTCGACAAAGCCATGACCAAGCGACTGGCGATCACCGGCCAGACCGGCCTCGCCAAGGGGCTCAGGCTCTCCCATGCCCTGACCGACGGCGACACCGTCTTTGCGGCGGCGACAGGCCGGCGTCCTCTCACCGACAGGAATAACGACGTCATCGAGATCGGCGCGACGGCGGCCGATTGCCTCGCCCGCGCCATTGCGCGCGCCGTCTACGAGGCGACCGCGCTCCCCTTCCCCGGCGCCCGCCCCGCCTGGAAGGACAAGTTCGGATCGCAGCTTCGCTAGAAGCGCCGCGCCTGCCGTGCCTCTCCGCCTTCGTGGAGCCACCCGTCACTATGGCCGGCGTTCAATCAGCAGTCGCTTTGCCCTCAAAACCGGTCGACACGGAAGGGAGTGGGATCGACGAAGGGCGTCTCGCCCGTCACCATTTCGGCGATCATGCGTCCGGTCACCGGACCGAGCGTCAGGCCGTGGTGAGCATGGCCGAACGAGAACCACAGATTCCTGTGGCGCGGCGCCTTGCCGATGATCGGCATCATGTCCGGGGTGCAGGGGCGCGAGCCCATCCAGGGCTCGTTGTCGAGCCGCTCGCCCAGCGGAAAGAACTCGCGCGCGATCGGCTCGGCGCGGTTGAGCTGCACCGGCGTCTTCATGCCGTCGCGCCGGGCGAATTCCGCACCCGTGGTGAGGCGAATGCCGCGCGCCATCGGGACGAGGAAATAGCCCCGCTCGGTGTCGAGCACCGGGTGATTGAGCGTCGCCTCGCCGGCCGCGCGGTAGTGCATGTGATAGCCGCGCTTCACTGCAAGCGGCAGATTATAGCCGAGCGAGCGCGTCACCATATCGGACCAGGGGCCCATCGCGACCACCGCTGCGCCCGCCGAGAGCGGCCCCTGCGCAGTCGTCAGCCGCCAGCCCGTGCCCTCCACTTCGAGCGTCGCCGCATTGCCCTGCACGTAACGCCCGCCGAGCGCCTCGAAGCGCCGGAGATAGGCGACGGCCAGGCCGTGCGGATCGTTGCAGGTGGTCGGCTCCGTCCAGTGCAGTCCACCGACCAGCACCGGGGCGAGATGCGGCTCCTCGGCCTTGAGCGCCGCCGCGTCGAGCGCGCGATAGGCGAGACCGAATTCCTTGTGCCAGCGTTCCGCCTCGGCGAGCCTGAGGTCGAGCGCCTCCTTCGTGCGGAACACCCTGAACCAGCCGTTGCGCTTGAAGAACTGGGTCGCATCGGCCTCGGCCGCGAGGGCGTCGTGTTCTTCCACGCAATGGGCGATCAGCGTCGCATAGCGCTTGGCTATCTCGGCATGCCGCGCCGGGCGCGAATGCTGCCAGTAGCGCCACAGGAAGGGCGCGAGATCGAGGAGTGCCGAGGGGTGATAATGGGCATCGATCGTGCGGTTCAGGCCATAGCGCAAGAGCGCGCCGAAATCGTGCGGGAAGCCGTAAGGGTAGACACCCTCCTTCTGAATGAGCCCGGCATTGCCATAGGAGGTTTCTTCGGCAGCGCCGCGGCGGTCGAGGAGGATGGTCGATCGGCCGCGCTTTTGCAGGTGGAGGGCAACCGAGATCCCGACGATACCCGCACCGAGAACGACCACGTCCGCCTGCATGGAATTCCTCACCATCTTCGCACCGCAACGCGGTGATACCGTCCTGCAGTCTGAAAGGCTATCCATATAGGTCTCGACACACCCCGATTTGCCGCATCGTCCGCCGCATGCTACCTGCCGCCCATCCTCTCATCGGAAGCCGGTTGCCATGACCCGCCCGCTCGTCATCGCCCCCTCAATTCTCGCCGCCGATTTCGCGCGCTTCGGCGAGGAGGTCCGCGCCATCGATGCCGCCGGCGCGGACTGGATCCACGTCGACGTGATGGACGGGCATTTCGTGCCCAACATCAGCTTCGGCCCGGAGGTTGTGCGCGCCATCCGGCCGGCAACGACGAAGCCGCTCGACGTGCATCTGATGATTGCGCCGGCTGATCCCTATCTGGCAGCATTCGCCGAGGCCGGCGCCGACCGCCTCACCGTCCACGTCGAGGCCGGGCCGCACCTGCACCGCTCGCTGCAGACCATCAATGCGCTCGGCAAGAAAGCGGGCGTCGCCCTCAATCCGGGGACGTCCGAGACGACGATCGCGCATGTGCTCGACCTCGTCGACCTCGTGCTCGTCATGAGCGTCAATCCGGGTTTCGGCGGCCAGGCCTTCATCCCGGCTGCGGTCGAGAAGATCGAACGCATCAAGGCGATGATCGGCGGGCGTGACATCCGTATCGAAGTGGACGGCGGCATTACGCCCGAGACTGCGCCGCTCGCCGTTGCCGCAGGTGCAGACGCGCTCGTTGCGGGCTCGGCCGTCTTCAAGGGCGGCGCCGAAGTCTATGCCGGTCATGTCGAGGCCATCCGCAGGGCCGGCGAGGCCGCCCGCGGCGAATGGGCTTAGATTGCACTTGGGACGTGCCCCGGCCCGCCCCGATGAACTGAGGACTGCTGTATGATCCCCCGCTATTCCCGCCCCGAGATGGTCGCCATCTGGTCGCCCGAGACGCGATTCCGCATCTGGTTCGAGATCGAGGCGCATGCGACGACGGCGCTCGCCGAGCTCGGCGTGGTGCCGAAAGCGGCCGCCGAGGCGGTCTGGGAGAAGGGGTCGAAGGCGGTCTTCGACGTCGAGCGCATCGATGCCATCGAGCGCGAGGTCAAGCACGATGTCATCGCCTTCCTGACGCATCTCGCCGAGATCGTCGGGCCCGAGGCACGCTTCGTGCACCAGGGCATGACCTCGTCCGACGTGCTCGACACCTGTTTCAACCTGCAGCTCGTCCGGGCCAGCGACCTTCTCCTGAAGGACCTCGACGCGCTGCTCGCGGCGCTCGAGCGGCGCGCCTTCGAATATAAGATGACGCCGACCATCGGCCGCTCGCACGGCATTCATGCCGAGCCGGTGACCTTCGGCCTCAAGCTCGCGCAGGCCTATGCGGAATTCAGCCGGGCCCGCGCCCGGCTGCTAGCGGCCCGCACCGAGGTCGCGACCTGCGCCATTTCCGGGGCTGTCGGCACCTTCGCCAATATCGACCCGAGGGTGGAGGCCTATGTTGCGGAGAAAATGGGGCTTGCCGTCGAGCCAGTCTCGACCCAGGTCATCCCGCGCGACCGCCACGCCATGTATTTCGCGACGCTCGCCGTCGTCGCCTCCTCCATCGAGCGGCTCGCCATCGAGGTGCGCCATTTGCAGCGCTCGGAGGTCTACGAGGCGGAAGAATTCTTCTCCGAGGGCCAGAAGGGCTCCTCGGCCATGCCGCATAAGCGCAATCCGGTGCTGACCGAAAATCTCACGGGGCTCGCTCGCATGGTGCGCTCCTATGCGCTGCCAGCGATGGAGAATGTGGCGCTCTGGCACGAGCGCGACATCTCCCATTCCTCGGTCGAACGCATGATCGGGCCGGATGCCACGGTGACGCTCGACTTCGCCCTGGCGCGCCTCGCGGGCGTCGTCGACAAGCTCGTGGTCTATCCGGAGAATATGCAGCAGAACCTCGACCGCCTCGGCGGGCTCGTGCATTCGCAGCGTGTCATGCTGGCGCTGACCCAGAAGGGCGTGAGTCGCGAAGACTCCTATCGGCTCGTGCAGCGCAACGCGATGCCCGTGTGGCGCGGCGAAGGCGACTTCCTGACCTTGTTGAAGAACGACCCGGAAGTGATTCAGCGGATTCCGAAATCCGAGCTCGAAGCTTGCTTCGACCTCACCTATCACTTGAAGCACGTGGACACCATCTTCCAGCGCGTCTTCGGCCGCAGCTGAGGGCCGCATGCGCGTCGCCGATCTCGACATCCTGTTCGTGCCAGGGCTCGGCGGCTCCGGCCCGGACCACTGGCAAAGCCGGTGGCAGGAGAAGCTCTCGACTGCGGTGCGTGTCGCGCAGGACGACTGGTCGCGGCTTGCGGTCGAGCCCTGGCGCGACCGTCTGGTCGCGGCGGTCGTCGCGGCGACGCGGCCCGTAATCATCGTCGCCCACAGCGCCGGGGTGATCGCAGTGGCCCATGCCGCCCCGCATCTCCCGAGGAGCGTGGTTCGGGGCGCCTTCCTGGTCGCACCGCCGAGCGAGCAGGTGCTCGCGGCCTTGCCCGAATGCGAAGCGGCCTTCGCCGCCCTGCCCCGGGCTCGCCTGCCCTTCCCGGCCGTGCTGGTGGCCAGCCGCGCAGACCCCTTTTGCACCTTCGAGGAAGCGACGGAGCTCGCCGCCGCCTGGGGTGTGACGCTGGCCGATGCGGGCGAGGCCGGCCATATCAATGCCGACTCAGGCCATGGCCCATGGCCTGAGGGGCTGATGCGCTTCGCAGGTTTTCTCAAGCGGCTGCGGTGAGCCGCGCCTATTGCCTGCAGACGATCAGCGCTTATCTCTGACGCCGCGCGGACGACCGCGCCGGTGTGACGCCTGGGCGGGGACGGCCCCGCGGCAAGGGAGCCTCACATGGCCTGGGTCTATCTGATCATTGCCGGACTGTTCGAAGTGGGCTGGGCCGTCGGCCTCAAATACACCGAGGGCTTCACGCGCCTCTGGCCGTCCGTTCTGACCGGCCTCTCGATGATCATCAGCCTCGGTCTGCTCGGCCTCGCCTTGAAGACGCTGCCGGTCGGCACGGGCTACGCGGTCTGGACCGGCATCGGCACGGTCGGCACGGCGATCCTCGGCATCGCGCTTTTCGGCGAGCCTGCGACCGCCGCACGCCTCGCCGCAATCGGGCTGATCGTTGCCGGGATCGTGGGATTGAAGGTCGTCTGAAAAGCCACAAGCCGCCCGAATGGCCACGCATCAAAAAGCCCGTGCCGGATAAACCCGGCACGGGCTGTTGCTTCGCGGCTGGACGGCTCAGCTCTTCGCGGTGAGGAGACCGTCCGACTTGAACAGGAGCCCGGCGATACCGGCGCCGATCAACGGTGCGACGATGAACAGCCAGACCTGCGCGAGCGCGGTCGGATTGGAAACGGCGCCGACAATGGCGGGCCCCAGAGAACGCGCCGGATTGACTGAAACACCGGTCACATTGATGCCGACGATGTGGATCGCGACGAGCGTCAGGCCGATGGCGAGGCCGGCGAAAGTCGACGGTGCGCCTGGCTGGGTCACGCCGAGGATGCAGACCAGGAACAGGAAGGTCGCAACCACCTCGAAGACGAAGGCCGAGACGATATTATACTCGCCGAGATACCCCGGCCCCCAGCCGTTCTGACCAAGGCCCCCGGTCCAGCCGGACGCCTTGCCGGACAGGATGAGATAAAGGACCAGCGCCCCGGCTAGTGCACCGAGCACCTGGGCGATCACATACTGGATGAAGTCGCCGACCGACATACGCCCGGCGAGCAGAACGCCGAAGCTGACGGCCGGATTGACGTGGCAGCCGGAAACCGGACCGATGCCATAGGCCATGGCAACGATGGCGAGGCCGAAGGCGAAAGCGATGCCGAGAACATCGATCGCCGTGGGCCCCGTGCCCATGCCCGCGATGACCGCCGCGCCGCAGCCAAAGAAGACCAATGCGAAAGTGCCGACGAATTCGGCCGCTGCCTTCTTCATGAGTACCCCCTTACCAGGATGCCGGACCCGCTCCGGCAGCCAAAGCTAAGCTGGCATCCGAGCGATATGTCCATCATCCACATGGGATATACGCGTAGAAATTGTGCAGAAGGGCTGAAAAGCAACAGGATTTCGGCATCCTTTGGGTGCACTGCCCCTTATTTCACTCGCTATGCGCGTAGAAACGATCCGTTTCGGACAGCAATTTCGTTCGCTGCCGAATCACTCGCCGAAAGGAGCCATAAAAAAGGCCGCCATAAAGGCGGCCTTTCAATCGAAAGCGGATGCAATCAGCGCGAATAGAACTCGATGATGAGATTCGGTTCCATCTGCACCGCATAGGGCACGTCGGAGAGGGTCGGGATACGGACGTACTTCGCCATCATCTTGTTGTGGTCGACTTCGATGTACTCCGGCACGTCACGCTCGGCGAGGCCGACGCTTTCGAGCACGATGACGAGTTGTTTCGAAGCGTCCTTCACCTCGACCACATCGCCCGGCTTCACGAGATAGCTCGGGATATTCACCCGGCGGCCGTTGACCTTGATGTGGCCGTGATTGACGAACTGGCGCGCGGCGAAAGGCGTCGGCACGAATTTCGCACGGTAGACCACCGCGTCGAGACGCCGCTCGAGCAGACCGACCAGGTTCTCGCCGGAGTCGCCCTTGAGGCGGATCGCCTCCTGATAATAGCGGCGGAACTGCTTCTCGGAGATATTGCCGTAGTAGCCCTTCAGCTTCTGCTTGGCGCGCAGCTGCGTGCCATAGTCGGAAATCTTGCCTTTGCGGCGCTGGCCATGCTGGCCGGGGCCATATTCACGGCGATTGACCGGGCTCTTCGGGCGGCCCCAGATATTCTGACCGAGGCGCCGATCGATCTTGTACTTCGCCTGTATTCTTTTCGACATCGCGTGTCCTCTCGACAACGAGCTTTGTGAGGAACGCGCCCTCCTCTTCTCCCGCCGAAAGAGCGGGCGACGACAGGTCCGGATTTACCGGGCCACGGGTGCGCAAAAACGCACACGCGGGCTGAAAAGCCCGCGCGAGCCCGGTTTCTCTAAGGCGCCATGCCGTCGGAGTCAACCGTCCGTCGATAGCCTACGCGCCAATCAGGCGCGCCTGTCGTCGATGGTCCGCAAGGGCCATATCATGGTCGCGACGACGAGACCAAGGCCGGCGCCGATGAGGGTCTCCCACAGACGCGAGAAAAGCAGCGCGACGGAATGCTCGCCGGTCACGGCCAATGTGACCACGAGGGTGAAAGCAAAGGCTCCGCATGCGATCTCATAATGCTCGGGCAGCGCCATGGCATAGATCACCATGGCGAGGGCGGCTGCAGTCCAGATCAGAAGGGGCGCGTGGGCGGCAATCGGAAGACAGGCGATGCCCAATGGCACACCGATGATGGTGCCGATAATCCGTCGGCGTGCACGATCCACGGTGCCGAGCGCCGAATTGGTGATGACATAGGTACTGGCCGTGATCGCCCATGCGGATTGGACAAGGCCAAGCATTTCGTTCAAGGCAACGATGACCAGCCCCGCAACACAGGCCTGCAGGCCCATGACGAGCTCCGGCGAGAAATACCGCCCGCCGGCGCGGGGAGCCGCCGAAAGGGTCAGTGCGGTCACCGGACGTTCTGCCGGGCCGCTCAGCATGCGCGGCACCACCGCTGCGATGGCGGCGATCACAGCAGCCACCGCGACCAGACCGATATCAGCCGTCGTCAGCTTCGTACCGTAAGTAAGGAGCTGCCCGATATAGACCTGCGATCCCAATCCTCCACCAAGGATGCCGAAGCGCTTGAGATGGCCGACAAGGAACGCGCCCAGGGCAAGCATCACCTCTGGGCCGGCCGGGCCGAAGCCGCTGAGAAGTGGCGCGAACACGAGAAAGCTGATGGCGCCCAGCGCCGCGGCAGCGACAAGGAGGACGAGATCGCGACTCGACTCAGTGCGCATCGCCTTCCCCTCGGAAACGCTTGCCCATAAGGCGAAGCCTCCGGCAAGCATGCTCAGAGAGCCACCACTGGCAAAACCGCCAGCAATATCCGGCATGGTCCCCAACATGGCGGCAAGGCCATAGGCCGTGACAAGACGAAGCCCCTTGATGCGGCGATGGGTACCCGGGTCGATCCGCTCAAGCCACCGAGCGACCAGCGTGAACGGCCACAACGGCGCCGGCCCCGGGCTGTCGGGAGATGCGCGGCGGGCGGCTTGATCCTCGTGATGATCCTCCATCGCCAGCCCCGCCAACCTTCTATAATGCAGCCGCAACCTCGGCTGAGAGCGGCATGGTGAGAACGCCAGCGCCCGAGAGCCCCCGCGCGGCCAGCGCCGCGACGAGCGCTGGGGTGAGCGTCGCCCCACCCGTGAAAACCGCCTGCGCCTCACCGGGCAGGGCCGGAGGCTCCGGGGCGGTGTGGCCCTGCTCGACGAGCAGTTGAACGGCACGCTTGGCGATGGCAGGCGCCGGATCAATCCAGGCGACCGGCCAGGAGGCAAGGCGCTCGAGGCGCGGTCGCAGGAGCGGATAATGGGTGCAGGCGAGCACGACCACATCGGTGCGCAGCCCGCCCTCCTGGACAAAGGCTGGCGCGATCTCCGCCGCGATCTCCACGTCCGGGACGGCGACCCCGTTGAGTTCCGCCTCGGCGAGCGAGGCCAGACGCGAAGCTCCCACCAGATTGACCGCGCAATCGGCTGCAAAGCTCGCGATGAGCCCCTGCGTATAATCGCGCTTCACCGTGCCCGGCGTGGCGATCACGCTGATGCGCTTCGTCCGGGTGAGCGCCGCTGCCGGCTTTATGGCCGGGACCGTGCCGACGAATGGAATGCTGTGCCTCGCCCGCAGCGTCGGCAGGACTGCCGTGGAGGCCGTGTTGCAGGCAATGACGACGAGATCGGGCCGGAACCGCGCGACGAGCCGATCCATGACCGCCACAACCCGGGCGACGAGCGCAGGCTCCGCAAGACGGCCATAAGGAAAGCCGGCATCATCGGCGGCATAGACGAAATCCGCATCCGGCCGCGCCTTGAGGAGCTCCGCGAAGACGGTGAGGCCGCCGAGGCCGGAATCGAACACGAGAACGGTAGGACGTTGCATCGGCAGTTCCGCTATCCGGCCTGGGCTCCCGGCGGTGATGTCGAGACGCATTCTGCCCTACCCTCGATGGCCCGCTGCACTGACTTTATCGCGCGAGGTCCTTACCGAAAGCTTCAAATTGCGCCGGAATTCAGATCGTTGCTCTCAGCTCTCGTCAGGCTCAGGGTTGGGCTCGCCTTGTGTAGCCAACGCGCTGCCCTGCCGGCCTGATTGCACGGCATTGCGGCCACCGCGGCGGCCGTTGACCAAGGCCACCGCTGCACCGCGCAGCGTGCGCAGGTCCTGTTCTGTTAGTTCCATCCGGTGGAAGATGTTGCGCAAATTGCGCGTCATCACCGGCTTCTTGTGAGCCGGCACGAAAAAGCCGCAGCGATCGAGCTCCGCCTCCAGAAAATCGAAGAAGGACATGAGCGCCTCGCGCGTTGCCGGCGGCGAGCGCCCGGGCGTCGAAAACGGAAGGTCGACGCCGCTTGCCTTGATCCATTCATAGCCGACGAGCAGCACCGCCTGGGCGAGATTAAGGGAGGCGAAAGCGGGATTGACCGGAAAGGTAACGACCGCGTCGGCGAGTGCGATGTCGTCGTTCTCGAGGCCGGTGCGCTCACGGCCGAAGAGAATGCCGACGCGCTCGCCCTGCGCGATCCGGCGAGCACTATCGGTCATGGCGATATCGGCGGCGAAGACGCGCTTCATCTGGCCGCGCTCGCGCGCCGTCGTCGCAAAGACGTAGTTCAGGTCCGCCATCGCCGACCGCAAATCGGTGAAGACCCGCGCCGCCTCGATCACATGCAGAGCCCCGGCTGCGGCCGCCTCGGCCTGGCTGTTGGGAAAGGGATCGCGCGGCGCGACGAGGCGCAGGTCCGAGAGGCCGAAGTTGGCCATGGCGCGGGCCGTCATGCCGATGTTTTCGCCGAGTTGCGGCGCAACCAGAATGACGGCAGGCCCGCCGGTGAACGACGTCTTTGATCGATCCGTCCCAGCCATAGCGCCTTCACGATCCTCTTCTTCGCTTGCGCGGCATATAGCCCGGCGGCGCGTCCGGGCCAATCGCCATTCCCTGCATGACTTGGTCGCCACCCGCGTGACTTGGCTGCATGCGCAATCCGCGGAACGAGCCTTCCCCCGGCGCATGTCGCGCTGTAGAAGCAGCTAACGCCGGCGAGCAAGCGCGCGCCGCGACCTCTTCTCCCATGCGAGGTGACATCAATGGCAAAGATCAAGGTAGCCAACCCGGTCGTGGAGCTCGACGGCGATGAGATGACCCGGATCATCTGGCAGCTCATCAAGGACAAGCTGATCCATCCTTATCTCGACGTCGATTTGAAATACTACGATCTCGGCGTCGAGCACCGCGACGCCACCAACGACCGCGTGACGGTCGAGGCGGCCGAAGCCATCAAGAAATATGGCGTAGGCGTCAAATGCGCGACGATCACGCCGGACGAAGCCCGCGTGAAGGAATTCAATCTGAAGGACATGTGGAAGTCGCCGAACGGCACCATCCGCAACATCCTCGGCGGCGTCATCTTCCGTGAGCCGATCATCTGCAAAAACGTGCCGCGCCTCGTGCCGGGCTGGACGCAGCCCTTCGTCATCGGCCGTCACGCCTATGGCGACCAGTATCGCGCAACCGACTTCAAGGTGCCGGGCAAGGGCCGCCTGACGATTAAGTTCGAGGGCGAAGACGGCACGGTGATCGAGAAAGAGGTCTTCAACTTTCCGGGCGCCGGCGTCGCCATGTCCATGTATAATTTGGACGAGTCGATCCGCGATTTCGCCCGGGCCTCGTTCAATTACGGTCTCGCCCGCAAATATCCGGTTTATCTCTCCACGAAGAACACCATCCTCAAGGCCTATGACGGGCGTTTCAAAGACATCTTCCAGGAGGTGTTCGACGCCGAGTTCAAGGCACAGTTCCAGACGCTCGGCCTCACCTACGAGCACCGGCTGATCGACGACATGGTCGCCTCCTGCCTCAAATGGTCGGGCGGTTATGTGTGGGCCTGCAAGAACTACGATGGCGACGTGCAGTCCGACACCGCCGCGCAAGGCTTCGGCTCGCTCGGGCTCATGACCTCGGTGCTGATGACGCCGGATGGCCGGACGGTCGAGGCCGAGGCGGCCCATGGCACGGTGACGCGCCACTACCGCGAGCACCAGAAGGGCAAGGAAACCTCCACCAATTCCATGGCCTCAATCTTCGCCTGGACGCGCGGCCTGCTGCACCGCGCCAAGCTCGACGACAATGCCGAGCTCAAGCGCTTCGCCGACACGCTCGAGAAGGTCTGCGTCGACACCGTGGAAGCGGGCTTCATGACCAAGGACCTCGCCCTTCTCGTCGGCGCCGAGCAGAAGTGGCTGTCGACCACCGGCTTCCTCGACAAGATCGACGAGAATCTCAAGACCGCGATGGCCTGAGCGTGCCGGCCCCCGCGCATGTTCCGCAACACGACATCTGTCGGACGAGAACATGCGCGCGGGCGCGGGGCGGTCCTGCGCTGGCTCTCCTGTTTGCGCCGAGAGCGGCGGCGTCTCCTCCGGCGGATCGCCGGAAGCCGGTGTCCGGGCGCTCTCTTGGCGGTTTCAGCTTAAGCTCACGCTTGCTCCATCGTGCACAAAGCACCATCTCTAAAGGTCTGCACTCGCCCCTAAGCTGCCGCGGCTCCGCCGAATAGGCGTCGAGGCGCTCGGGGGGCGGGCGTTCGGTCGAATAGATGCGGCATCGGCAGGTGCGGTATCCCGCGGCGCCACACGAGGTATTTGACGCATGGCCAATGCTGACCCGGGCGCTTCCCCGGCCGACGGGCGCAAGCTCAAGATCTTGCTCGTCGAGGACGAGGTGCTTGTCCGCTTGACGACGAACGACATGCTCTTGGATTTTGGCCATGAGGTCGAGGAAGCGCATGATGGCCGCTCGGCCCTGGCCATCGTCGAGGCGGGTCAGCCGATCGACCTGTTGATTACCGACATCGGCTTGCCGGACATGAGCGGTGCGGCGCTAGCCGCAGAATGCCGCAAGCGCCTGCCTGATCTGCGCATCATCTTCGCGAGCGGCTATGGCGCCGACCGGATCAAGGACGTGGCGAGCGATACCGCCCACATCTTGCTCGCCAAGCCCTTCCTGATCGGCGACCTCAAGCGCGCGCTCGATCAGGCCCTCGGGCATCGCTCGGCAGAAGGCCCGGAGCAGCCGATTTCGCGGGGCTAAGCGCCGCCGGCGAGGCCGTCGTCACCCGGAGCGCGGCCGCAAGCCAAATCAGCTGAGGCACATCTCAGTGGCCCAAGCCGATCTCCGCGGTCCCTACTGGCGATGCATTTATCCTGCAATCGCGGCCTCGATGGCCGCCAGCGCCTCGGCCGCGCGCGCGCCGTCCGGCCCACCAGCCTGGGCGAGATCCGGTCGACCGCCGCCGCCGCTTCCCCCGAGCTCAGCGGCACCGGCCTTGACGAGCGCGACCGCATCGACAGCGCCCGCCTTATCCGCGGTGACGCCGACAATCAGGCTCGCTCGGCCGTCCTCGGCGACGCTCACGAAGGCGACGACACCCGAGCCGATCCGCTTCTTGGCGTCGTCGACCACACCCTTGAGCTCTTTGGCCGGCATATTGGCCAGGACACGGCCGAGGTAATTCGTTCCGGCGATCGTCTTGACGAGGTCGCTCCCGCCACCGCCCGTGGCGAGCTGCTTGCGCGCCTCGGCGAGCTCACGCTCGAGCTTACGCCGCTCCTCGATCAATGACTCGAGACGCGCACCCGCCTCGCTCGGCGGGACCCGCAGCATGCCGGCGAGCGTTTTCAACTGCCGGCCTTCTTCCGCGAGATGGTGGCGCGCCACCTCCCCCGTGACCGCCTCGATGCGCCGGACACCGGCTGCGACCGCGGCCTCCGAGACGATCGACACGAGACCGATATCGCCCGTGCGGCGCACATGGGTGCCGCCGCAGAGCTCGATCGAAAAGACGCTGTTGCCGCCGGGCGAATGGCCCATCGAGACCACCCGGACCTCATCGCCATATTTTTCGCCGAAAAGCGCGCGCGCGCCCGAGGTAATGGCATCGTCCACCGCCATCAGGCGGGTCACGACCTCCTCATTCTCGAGAAGGACGCGATTGGCGATGTCCTCGACTTCGGCGAGCTCGTCTTCCGAAATGGGCTTCGGATGGCTGAAGTCGAAACGCAGGCGGTCCGGCGCGACGAGCGACCCCTTCTGGGCGATATGGTCGCCGAGGACGCGCCGCAAGGCCTCGTGCAGGAGATGCGTCGCCGAGTGATTGGCCCGGATCGCCGATCGCCGCGCGTGATCGACAGTGAGTTCGACCGCCTGGCCGTGCTTCAAGCCGCCGCTGCGCACCGCAACCCGATGCACGAAGAGGTCACCGAGCTTCTTTTGCGTATCGAGCACATCGACGGCACAGCCCGGCCCGCTGATGGTCCCGGCATCGCCGACTTGGCCGCCGGATTCCGCGTAGAACGGCGTCTGATTCAGGATGACGTGGCCTTCTTCGCCGGGATTGAGTTCCTCGACCTCGCGCCCGTCCCGCAACAGGGCCGTGACGACGCCTTCAGCGACCTCCGTGTCGTAACCCAGGAATTCGGTCGCCCCGAGCTTCTCGCGTAGCCCAAACCACACCGCCTCCGTTGCGGCCTCGCCCGACCCCGCCCAGCCGGCCCGCGCCATCTCGCGCTGACGCTGCATGGCGACGTCGAAAGCCTCCGTATCGACGCCGATATCACGGGCGCGCAGCGCATCCTGCGTCAGATCGAGCGGAAATCCATAAGTGTCGTAGAGCGTGAAGGCGACTTCGCCGGAGAGCCTGTCGCCCGATTTGAGCGACTGCGCCTCCTCTTCGAGGATCGACAGCCCGCGTTCCAGCGTTTTGCGGAAGCGGGTCTCCTCGAGCTTCAGCGTCTCGGTGATGAGCGCCTCGGCACGGACGAGTTCGTGATAGGCCTGCCCCATCTCGCGCACGAGAGCGGGTACAAGCCGCCACATCACGGGCTCGCGGGCGCCGAGCAGTTCCGCATGGCGCATGGCGCGCCGCATGATGCGCCTGAGAACGTAGCCCCTGCCCTCGTTCGACGGCAGAACGCCATCGGCCACCAGAAAGGCCGATGCCCGCAGATGGTCGGCGATCACCCGATGGCTCGCCTTCTGCGGCCCGTCCGGATCGACCCCCGTCAGATTGGCGACTGCCATCACGAGCGCCCGCATGAGATCGGTCGCGTAATTGTCGTGCGTGCCCTGGAGCACCGCCGCAATGCGTTCGAGCCCCATGCCAGTATCGATCGAGGGACGCGGCAAGGCGAGCCGATTGCCCGGGGCGATCTGCTCGAACTGCATGAAGACGAGGTTCCAGATCTCGATGAAGCGATCGCCGTCCGCATCCGGACTGCCGGGCGGGCCGCCCGGAATATGATCGCCGTGGTCGTAGAAAATCTCCGAACAGGGGCCGCAGGGACCCGTGTCCCCCATCTGCCAGAAATTGTCTGAAGTCGGGATGCGGATGATCTTCTCGTCCGAGAGGCCGGCGATCTTCTTCCAGAGATCGTAAGCTTCATCGTCCTCGGAAAAGACGGTGACCAACAGCTTCTGCTGCGGCAGCCCGAACTCTCGCGTCACCAGTGTCCAGGCGAGCTCGATGGCATCCGCCTTGAAATAATCGCCGAAGGAGAAATTCCCGAGCATTTCGAAGAAGGTATGATGGCGCGCCGTATAGCCGACATTATCGAGGTCGTTGTGCTTGCCACCGGCGCGTACGCATTTCTGCGACGTCGTCGCGCGCGTATACGGCCGCTTCTCGATGCCCGTGAAGACGTTCTTGAACTGCACCATCCCGGCATTGGTGAACATCAACGTCGGGTCATTGCGCGGCACGAGCGGACTGGACGGGACCACCTCGTGGCCATTTCTGGCAAAGAAATCGAGGAAGCTCGATCTGATCTCGTTGACGCCGCTCATCAGGCTCACATCCGCACACCGGGGCGGCGCCCTTCGCGCCGCCTTCTTCCTGCGGGCCCGCCACGGGACCGGCAGCACGCATCCGGCTGCGAGGTCCGCGCGGCAAGGATCCCCTTGCAGGAGCCCGTGTTTCTAGAGGCGAGACACGTCCCTGTCGAGAGCATCGCGCAGCTCTTGCGGCGCACCGCCGGCAAACGCAGGCCCAAGTGACGCAGGCGCCGGAGCGGAGCGAGCCAAGGAGGCCCCGGCATGGTGCCGGGGCACGTCAATGGTGTCAGGCGGCGCCTTCATCGAGATCGTCAACCGAAGGCTCGACATTCTCCAGAATGCGTTCGGCGAGGACACCTGAATTCTGCCGGATGGCGAGCTCGATCCGGTCGGCGACATCGGGATTGGCACGCAGGAACTGCTTGGCGTTCTCGCGACCCTGGCCGAGCCGCTGGCTGTCGAAGGAGAACCAGGCACCGGACTTTTCGACGATGCCGCCCTTCACGCCAAGATCGACGAGCTCGCCCACCTTCGAGACGCCCTCACCATACATGATGTCGAACTCGACCTGTTTGAACGGCGGCGCCACCTTGTTCTTCACCACCTTGACGCGGGTGGTGTTGCCGATGGCCTCGTCGCGATCCTTAATGGCGCCGATGCGGCGGATGTCGAGGCGGACGGACGCATAGAATTTCAAGGCGTTTCCGCCGCTCGTCACTTCCGGCGAGCCATACATGACGCCGATCTTCATCCGGATCTGGTTGATGAAGATGACCATCGTGTTGGAGCGCGAGATGGAGGCTGTGAGCTTGCGCAGCGCCTGGCTCATCAGCCGCGCCTGCATGCCCGGCTGCATGTCGCCCATCTCACCCTCGATCTCGGCGCGTGGCGTCAACGCCGCGACCGAATCGACCACGAGCACATCGATTGCCCCCGAGCGCACCAGCGTGTCGGCGATCTCGAGCGCCTGCTCGCCGGTATCGGGCTGCGAAATGAGAAGATCGTCGAGCTTCACCCCGAGCTTGCGCGCGTAGACAGGATCGAGTGCGTGTTCGGCATCGATGAAGCCGCAGACGCCGCCCTTCTTCTGTGCCTCGGCGATGGTGTGCAGGGCAAGCGTCGTCTTGCCCGACGATTCCGGCCCGTAGATCTCGATCACACGCCCGCGCGGCAAGCCGCCGACGCCGAGCGCGATATCAAGCCCCAGCGATCCGGTCGACACCGTTTCGATCTCGATCGTCTCCGACTTGCCGAGACGCATGATCGAGCCTTTGCCGAAGGCGCGCTCGATCTGGGCGAGCGCGGCATCGAGGGCCTTGGTCTTATCCATGGAGCTGCCTTCCACGAGTCGCAAACTGGACTGGGACATTGATGTCGTCCTTATGGCACGGGGCGTGAATGAAACTCAATGACTGCCGATCACGCGGAGCTCTAACCGGTTCCGAAATCGCCCCTGAACGGATCGCCGCCAACGTCTCTTGCAGCTACAATGTACCCCTTTTGTTCCAAATTCAAGTTCGATTTTTGTTCTCACCAGGACTTTGCAAACCGCGCTCTCGACCTCGCCACCGCTCTGCCGCGGGGTGGTTACATTGAGCACAGGCATTCCAAGCTTCGGGCGCCCACCACGCGATCCTCGTTCGGCGCCATCGACCGGCGCGAAGGATTGGCGGCCACAACGCCACCAGGTGAGTCAGGTGTTTACTGTTATCCGCTCAATCGAGGCTCTGCGACAGCTTGACGCCTAATTCTGAGATCCTTTTGGAATCTCATGATTTCTGGCCGATCACGGGATTTTGGCTGCTGCCTCTCGCCGGATTCTGGTCACAATTCCGTCAAATCTTGCCTCCCGCTAAGCTGGAGGTGGCCTCGTGCCGCCGTACAACGATAGAGCCTAGGGGAGTGATTCATGATCCGCATTCGCCCTCTCGCCTCAGTGGCAGTGGTCGCCGGGGGTTTGGCACTGTCTGCCTGGCCCGCCTTCGTCGGGCAATTGCACGCACAGGAGGGAGCGTCTAAGCCGTCGGGCCTCTGGCTGACCACCGATTTCCCGCAGGTTACCGAACGCATCGGCCAGGATGCCAATCTGTCGCTGACCCTCGCCAATGCCAATCGGCCTCCAGCGCGAGTGGACCTCACGGTGAGCGGATTGCCGAGCGGCTGGACCTGGCAGCTGACCGGCAGCGGCAGGCCCATCGGCGCGGCGATGGTCACGCCGGACGAAAGCCAGCGCCTCGAGCTCAAGCTGACACCACCGAAGGACGTCAAGGCCGGCACTTATAATTTCACGGTCAGCGGCCGGGCGAGCAGCGGCGAGACGCTCAGCCTGCCGATTTCCATGACGCTCGCCGCCGCCGAGCCGAGCAAGATTACGCTGGAACCGAAATTGCCGGCGCTGCGCGGCACACCGCGCTCGAATTTCGACTTCGAGGTCTCCGTCAAGAACGACAGCCCCGAGGAGGCGACCCTCAATCTGCTTGCCCAGACGCCGCCGGGCTTCACCGCGACCTTCATGGAGCAATATGGCAGCCAGGAACTGACAAGCCTGCCCTTCAAGGCCGATGAGACGAAGACGCTGAAGGTCTCGGTCAAGCCGCCGCGGGACGTTGCCGCCGGCCAGTATCCGGTCGCGATCGCCGCCTCGAATGCCGCGGTCCACGGAGAGACGCAGCTGGTGCTCGACATCACCGGCCAGCCGGACATTTCCCTCTCCGGCACCGAGGGCCGGCTATCCGGCCAAGCGGAAGCCGGCCGCGAGCGCACCTTCAACTTCACCCTCAATAATTCCGGCACTGCACCGGCGCGCAATGTTACCGTCTCAGCTTCGGCGCCCTCCGGCTGGAAAACCGAGGTGGAGCCGAAGACGTTCGACGCGATCGCGCCGAACGCCCCGCAGCAGGTCGCGCTGCATCTGACGCCGTCCGACAATGCCATCGCCGGCGACTACATGGTCACCCTGCGTGCCTCGGGCGACGGCGCCTCCGACAACGCCGACTTCCGCGTCACGGTCACGACCTCGACGCTCTGGGGCGTCAGCGGGCTCGGCGTCATCGGCGCCGCGGTCGTCGTGCTCGCCTTCGCCGTCACGCGGTATGGCCGGCGATGACGGCGCCCGTCATCGAGGCCAAGGGCCTCTCCAAGCACTACGGCCGCGCGGTCGCGGTCGAGGCGCTTGATCTTTCCATCGAGCGTGGCGAAGTCTTCGGGCTGCTCGGGCCGAACGGCGCCGGCAAGACGACGACCATCCTGCTGCTGCTCGGCTTGACGGAACCGACCGCCGGCACCGTCCGCGTGCTCGGCTTCGATCCGCTGCGCGAGCCGCTCGCGGTGAAGCGCCGCGTCGGCTACCTGCCGGATGCGGTCGGCTTCTACGACACCATGACGGCGCGCGAGAACCTGGCCTATACGGCCCGCCTCGGCGGCATCTCCGGCGCGGAGGCCAAGCGCCGCATCGCCGAGGCGCTGGCGCGCGTGCGCCTTGATGCGGTGGCGGACCGGCGCGTCGCAACCTTCTCGCGCGGCATGCGCCAGCGCCTCGGCATTGCCGATCTCCTGGTCAAGGCCTGCGAGGTGGCGATTCTCGACGAGCCGACCTCGGGCCTCGATCCGCAATCGACCCAGGAGCTGCTCGACCTGATCGTCAGGCTGGCGGGCGAGGGCATGACCGTCATCCTGTCCTCGCATCTCCTCGGCATGGTGCAGACCATCTGCACGCGCGTCGCCCTCTTCCACCGCGGCCGGGTCGGTCTCGTCGGGCGTGTGAGCGATCTGGCGAGCGAGGTGCTCGGCGGCTCCTATGTGATCGAGGTGGAGGCGAGCGCCTGCGACATCGCCCGAGCGGTCGAGGGTGTCGAAGGCGTCAGCCGCGTCGCCGCCACCGGATCGGGCGTCGCGCGCATCGATGCCGACCACGACATACGCGGCGAGATTGCTCGGCGCATCGTCGCCGGCGGCGGCGAGCTCCTGCGGCTCTCCATGGACCGCTCCAGCCTCGACGAGGTCTATGTCCGTTATTTCGAGCAGATGCGCGATCCGGAGGTGGCCCATGCAGCGTGAAGGCTCGCCCTTTACGGGGCTCTCCACGGTCGCGCTGAAGGAAGCGGCCGACCATATGACGAGCGCGCGCATGCATCTCGTCATGCTGCTCGTGATCCTCACGGCCGTCGGTGCCATCTACGGCGCCATCGGCCAGATCAAGGCGACGATCGGCGAGGATCCCTTCCTCTTCCTTCGGCTCTTCACGACGGCGCGGGAGCCCCTGCCCTCCTTCGTCGCCTTTCTCGGCTTTCTCCTGCCGCTCGTCGGCATCGCGCTCGGCTTCGACGGCATCAACGGCGAATATAGCCGGCGCACCATGAGCCGTATTCTGTCGCAGCCGATCTACCGCGATGCGCTGCTCGCCGGAAAATTCCTCGGCGGGCTCATGGTCATCGGCATCTGCCTGGTGACGCTCTGGCTCCTGGTGACGGGCATGGGCCTGCTCACCCTCGGCCTGCCGCCCTCGGGCGAAGAAATCCTGCGGGGCATCGCCTTCCTCATCGCGTCGCTCGCCTATGCGGGGGTGTGGCTGGCAGTGGCGCTCCTCTTCTCCACGATCTTCCGGGCACCGGCGACATCGGCACTCGCCGCGCTGACATTGTGGCTGCTGTTCACGATCTTCTGGAGCATGATCGCGCCGCTTGTCGCGGCGATCGTGGCGCCGATCGATCCCTATGATCCGCTGACCGCCATGCATCAGGTGGGCGTGGGACAGGCGATCGCGCGCATTTCGCCCAACACCCTCTATGGCGAGACGACGCTTGCGCTGCTCAACCCCTCGACGCGCTCGCTCGGGCTCGTCTTCATGAGCCAGCTGCAGGGTGCAGTGGTGGGTGCACCGCTCCCCTTCGGGCAGAGCGCGCTGCTCATATGGCCGCAGCTCTCCGGCCTGCTCGCGGCAATGGTGGTCGTCTATACGATCGCCTATGTCGCGTTCCAGCGCCAGGAGATCCGGGCGTGAGTTCCCCTCTCCCCGCCTGCGGGGAGAGGGCCAGGATGAGGGGTGGCATGACCTGCAAGAATCCCCCTCGCCTGGGCGCTTCGCGGCAGACTGCCCGACAAGCGGGCGAGCCAACTAGAGTGCCCTGATTCTAAGGCTGCTGCGGCATCCTGAGCGCAATGTGGCTCGGCTCGGCCCGGAACGGCCGCGCCAGAAGATCGGCCATGGCCTCGGCGACAGGCTTGCCCTCGATGACGGCACGCACGGCCTCGCAGATGGGCATGTCCAAGCCTAGGCTGCGCGCGAGATCGGTAACCGACTGGGCGTTCTCGACGCCCTCTACCACGACCGGACGGCCGTCGAAGATCTCGGCGGGCGACCGCCCCTGCGCCAGCCCGATGCCGTAGCGCATATTGCGAGACTGCTCGCTGGAACAGGTGAGCGTCAAGTCGCCCATGCCTGACAGCCCGGTCACCGTTTCGCTCCGGCCGCCGAGCGCCTCCGAGAGGCGCTTGATCTCGGCGAGGCCGCGCGTGATCAGCGCGGCGCGCGTATTGGCGCCGAAGCCCAGGCCGGTCGCAATGCCGCTCGCAATGGCGATCACATTCTTGACCGCCCCGCCCACCTCGACGCCGACCACGTCGTCGGTGACGTAAGGGCGGAAAGTCGGCGTGCCCAGCGCCACGGCCACGGCGGCGGCGAGAGAGGCCTCCGGATCCTCGGCCACATCCTGCGAGGCGACGGTGATCGCCGTCGGCATGCCGGCCGCGACCTCGGCCGCAAAGGTCGGGCCAGAGAGGACGGCGAGCGGATGGCCGGGAAGCGCCTCGGCGACGACGGCGGCGAGCAGGAGCCCGCTGCCGCGCTCGATTCCCTTGGCGCAGATGACGATGGGCGTGCCCGGGGCGAGCAGGCCGCGCAAGGCGGCCCCCATGCTGCGCAGGAACTGGGATGGCACGGCAAGGATGACGGCATCCATGCCGATCACCGCCGCGGCGAGATCCGCCTCGGCCCGGACAGTGTCGGGAATGTCATAGCCCGGCAAAAAGATCGGGTTCTGCCGTTCGCCGCGGATGGCCTCGACCACCTCAGGCTCGCGCGCCCAGAGGGTGACACGGCGCCCCGCCCGCACGGCCGTGATGGCGAGCGCCGTCCCCCAAGCGCCGCCACCGACCACGGCAATGCGATCGGGCACCCGCGGTGCGGCCGTCTGTTCGGCTGTTTCGGTCATCCCTGCCCTGCCTCCTGGCCACGCGCGTGAACTCGCCTGCGTTTCTGCCAAGGCGGGCGATAGCCGTCCAGCAGAGATATGTGACGACTCGACATGTCGCATCACCTCGCAGGCTGCCGTCGCTACCCGCTCAAGGGAAGAACTCGGCATCGAGGAGAATGCCGTGGGACAGGACGCCGGCCACGCTCATCTTGGCCTCCGGGCACTCGACGAATGCGATCAGCACGTCCTCGCGCGGTCTCTGCCTTGCTTCGCCTTCCCAGAAGCGGAAACCGCCCGGATCGGAAGCGCGGTGGCAAAGCCCGACATAGAGAGCCTCGATGAAATCCTGGTCGCTCGGCCGCTCGCCGAAATGCGAGGCGAACTCCGCCGAATGCAGGAACTCCCGGGCGAGTGCCACCGGTTGCATGCCCTGATCGAGCGCACGCACCCAATGAGAGAGGCCGCCGAGGTCGGGCTCGCGCTGAAACAGACCATAGAGCCGATAGACCAGGCCGGCATGGCCGTCGGTGTCGAGCGCCAGCATCGCATCCGGAAAGCGCAGCCGCTCGACATTGATCAAGGTGAGCTTGTAGCTCTTGGCGGCGTCGATCAACTGCCAGGCAAAGCCGTCCTGCACAAGCTCCACGGCGGTCCAGGCCTCGCTGATGATGATGGTGTCGAGACCGGCGCCCGTATCGACGAGGCCGGTATGCTGGCCGGCATGGAGCGTATCGTCGTGTTCGGTCGGCAGGCCGAGGTCCGCCGCCAGCGCCACATCGAGGGCAGAGACCTGGAGGCGGCATCCGGCAGGGATGAGTTTGGCGAGAGATGAGCCGGCCTTTTCGGCCGCCTCCTGCGCCAGATGCCAGACATCGTCGAGCGGGACCGGTCCGCCGAACACGCGCACCGCATTGGCGCCGGTGAAGACAGCGCCATCCCCTTTTTCCGCGACGCGCAGGTCCCAAGGGGATCGGCCGACGGCCAGCACACCTTCCGGCCCGCCACCGCCGCACATGATGAAGGCGGCCCAGTTCGTGGAAGAAGACGCTGAGAAGGTCGATCAAATTGTCCGGCACCTCCGCATTGCCCAGGTGAAATTCAGCAAGCCTCGCCGCATTCAGATTGATGACGATATCGGCGCGGTCGCCGTTCGCGTCGTGGCCGAAGGCGAGCTTATAAGTCGCGCCGGGCACCAGCACGGGCGCCCCCTCGTTGACGCCGACAAAAACCATCCGCGCAGAACAGGCATTGGCGAGCTTGTTGCCCGGAAGGTTCGGCAAGATGTTCAGGGCGATGCTGATCTGCCGGTCTGAGATGAAATGCCGAGCCCACTCCCGATAGGCGCGCGTCAATACCTGCGCCATGAGAAAGCGCTCCGGTTCCGAAACCGCTTCCGTCGGATCCGAGATCGATATATGTGGATTTTGCATGTTTATTCCGCGCATCTCACCTCAAAGGGCGCGGAAAAACATCAGGATATCAGCCTGCTTTCTAGAGCCGGGCTTGTTCACATGGTGGCATTTGCTGCCTCCATCGCGGGCGACGTCGCGCCTCCCGCGGCCAGCCGGACAAATCCGCACGTCGTGAGAAAAAGAGCGATCACGAGCGGCGACTTTGGGCAGGAGATGGGCGCCTCAGCGCTCCACCATTGCCGCCTTCACCGCCTCGACGAGCTGCTTCAGGCTGAAAGGCTTCGGCAGGAAGGTGAAATCCTCGCCTTGCGGCAGGTTCTTCTTGAAGGCGTCCTCGGCATAGCCGGAGACGAAGATGATCTTGAGCCCGGGCTGGCGCCGGCGCAATTCGCCGAGCAGGGTAGGCCCGTCCATCTCCGGCATCACCACGTCGGAGACGACGAGATCGAAGGGCGTGTCGCGGTCCTCCATGACGGCGAGCGCCTCCCGGCCGGAGCTCGCCTCGAGCACTGTATAGCCGCGCGTGGCGAGTGCCCGCGCCGCAAAGGCCCTCACCGCTTCCTCGTCCTCGACCAGCAGGATGGTGCCGCGGCCGGTCAAGTCCGGCGTCGCGGCCTTGCCGACGACCGCCTTGGGGCTTTCCTCCGGCGCCGGCACGTGCCGCGGCAGGAAAATGGAGAAGGTCGTGCCCTTGCCGACGCCGCTGTCGCAGAAGATGAAGCCGCCGGTCTGCTTGACGATGCCGTAGACGGTCGACAAACCGAGACCCGTGCCCTTGCCGATCTCCTTCGTGGTGAAGAAGGGCTCGAATATCTTGTCCATGACATCGGGCGGAATGCCCGTGCCGGTGTCGGCCACCTCGATCAGCACGTAATCGGCCGCGGGCATCGATTTCTGCCCGAACTTCTCGCTCTCCTCGGCCGGTACATTGGCCGTGCGAATGGTGAGCGCACCGCCGTCCGGCATGGCATCGCGCGCGTTGACGGCGAGATTGACTACCACCTGCTCGAACTGGTTGACATCCGCCTTGACGAGCCAGAGGTCCCGGCCGTGGCGCAGGTCGAGGGTGACATGCTCGCCCAGCAGGCGCTTGAGCAGAAGCGACAGATCGGAAAGGCCCTCGCCGAGCTGGATGACCTGCGGGCGCAGCGTCTGCCGGCGTGAAAAGGCGAGCAGCTGCCGCACCAGGCTCGCCGCCCGGTTGGCATTCTGCTTGATCTGCATGATGTCCTGGAAGGACGGATCGGTCGGCCGATGATTGGCGAGCAGCAGGTCGGAATAGCCGATGATGGCCTGCAGGACGTTGTTGAAGTCATGCGCCACGCCGCCGGCGAGCTGGCCGACGGCTTGCATCTTCTGCGCCTGTGCGAACTGCGCCTCGAGCGCCCGCTGCTCGGTGGTATCGAGCGCATAGATGATGGCGACTTCGCCCGCGCCCTCACCGCCCGCCTCGTTTTCTTCCACTCCGGTGATGTAGAGCCGCGCCGAGCGCCCGCCTTCGCCCTCGATGGTGGCCTCGATCGGCGCTATCTCGTCGCGGCCGGCGGCGGCACAGGCGAGCGCATTGGCGAGCGCTTCACGGTCCCGCTCGACCACGAGGTCGAAGAGCGAACGTTCGCTGCCACCCTCGCCTCTTGCAAGCGCCGCGCCGAAAAGCCGTGCGAAGGAGCCGTTCGACCCCGTCACGGCGCCGTGGCGGCTGACCGTCGCGATGGCGACCGGCGTATTGTTGAAGAAACGGGCGAAGCGCACCTCCGCCGCCCTTTGCCCCTCGGCCACATCCTCGCCCGGTGAGCGGTTGAGCACGAGTGTCCGCGAAGGGCCGGGCACGCCGTCGGCGCCGATCGCCACCCGATGAAACAGCCGCACCGGCAGCGATTTGCCGCCGCGCCGGCGCAAGTCGAGATCGAGAATTTCGGTGTGAACGTCGCCCGGCGCTCCGCTGACGGCGCCGATGAGGGCCGCCGCATTGGCCGGCGCCACGTCGCTCAGGCGCAAGCCCCCCGAGCCGACCTGCGCCAGATCATGTTCGAGCCAAGTGGCGAGTGTCGCATTCATATAGACGATCTCGCCGCCGGCATCGACGGAGAGAAAACCGGCCGGCGCATGGTCGAGATAGTCGATCGCGTGTTGCAATTCCTGGAAGACGTTTTCCTGGCGCTCGCGCTCGCGGGTGATGTCGACGACGGTCCAAACCGTCGCCGCGCGGCCATTCGGCTGCGGCAGCGGCCGCACCCGGACCCGGTACCACCCCACCTCCCCACCAGTGAGAGCCGGTTGCAGCCGGATCTCCTCCGTCGCGGGGCGGGTCTCGCGCGCGGCCTGAGCGAGCCGGTAGATAGCTTCCGACACTTCAGCGGTTCCGGCGAAGAGGCGCTCCACGATTCGCACCTCGCTGGCATTGCCGGCGCCCGACAAGGTGAGATAGGTCTCATTGGCGTAAATGACCCGGCCGTCGGCACCGGCTACGAGAACGCCCTCCGGCGCCGTGTCGACGAGATGCTTTGTCACATCGTTGCGTGTGCCACGGCCCGTAAACTGCGCGAGGCCGATGGCCAAGGCGAAGAGGCTGAACACCCCGACCATGGCAAGGATTGCAAGAAAGGCGATGATGAGCGGCTGGGCCACGTCGCTTGCGACAAAGCTCAACGCGACCGCCGCGCCGACGAGCACGACGGCGAGCAGGAGCACGAGGCCCGCATTGCCCGGACGATCGGACCGATCAATCGACCTCTTCACGCTCGTGTCGCTCATCCCCCTGCCCTCTCGTACTCCACCGCGCCGAACGGGCCAATGGCCGCCCCCGCGTCCGACGCCGTGGCTCCGTGCCGCACCACCCGCTCTGCAGGAGCACGACTTCCACACCGGTGGACAGTTTCGGTCCAGGGTTGGGATTTATCATAGAAGCCGAGACGCCGCGGCACAGGTGCTCATCCCGCTTTCTGCCCGTTCGCGCGAAAAATCGCCAGTGCAGGGTGCCGGTTTGAGAAAAATCTATGTGGTTTGCATTAACCGCGGGTTAACCTTGCACTGCAAAAACCCTAATCTGGCCGCGTCTCGAGGCATCCCCGATCATCGGCGATGGGCACAGCGGGAGACGTGACGTGCGGTCGCTTTTCGGAATCGAGATTTCCGCGCCAGTGCAGTACCTTATCGCCTTCGTCATCATCTTCGTGCTGTTGGCGCTCTTTGCCGTCGTGTTGCGGCGTGTCTCCGCGCCTCGCGGGAACACCGCGAATCAGGCGGGCGGCCGTAGCCGGCAGCCGCGGCTGGGCGTCATCGATTCCTTCGACATAGACCGCAAGCGTCAGTTGGTCCTGGTGCGGCGTGACCATGTCGAACATCTTCTCATGATCGGCGGCCCGAACGACGTCGTGATCGAGAGCAGCATCATCCGCAACGCGCAGCGCTCGGCGCCTCCGCCGAGCCCTCCTGCCTCGGTCGGCGACGCGCTTGCGCAAATTTCCGGCTCGCCGGCGCTCGCCATCGCCGATCCCGTGCCGCCGCTGCGGCCATCGGCGATCGAGGCACGTCAGGACACTCGGCCCGAGACGACACAAGAAGGCCGCGCCCCGGAAAGTCGCATGCCGGAACGCACCGGTGCCGCATCTTTCCCGCTTTCGGGGGACCGTGCGCCCGCCCCGCCCGAGGCATCGCCGCCCGGCAGGGACACGGCGAGACCGTCCGCACGAGACCTCGCCCGCGACTTTGGACGGGAGCGGCCCTCGACCACCAACGGCACCCAACCACCGGCACCGCGCCCACGGCCGCCCTTGCCGTCCGCCGCACGTGCGCCAACCCCCCAGGCCGAGGCGAAACCTGCCCCCGCGCCACCCGCCGGCGCCAATGCGCCCGAGGACGAACTCGCCGCCATGACGAGACAACTGGGCGAAGTGCTGCAGAGGCCATTCGCAGCCGAACGCCTCGCTGAACGCGCGCCCAGCCATTCAACGGAACGGCCGGCAGCGCCTGCGACCCTGCTCGCGACAGCGCGGCCGCGCCAATCAGCGTCGTTGCCGCTGCAGGAGCGTCCCACCGGCACCGAGAAGCCGGCAATGCCGGCGCAGGACGCCCCGGCTGCAGCCGCAGAAGCACCCCGCCCGCCATCCGGCCCGCATCCTTCCCAGAATGGCGAGATCCCGCCGAGCTCAAGCTCCACATCGCCGAGCGAGCCTCCGGCGAAAGCCACGGTCGACCCCTTCTCCGTCGACGACATCGAGGCCGAATTCGCGCGCCTCCTCGGGCGCATCCCGCCACGCTGAAAAAAAAGCGGGACCGGCGATGCCGCGTCCCGCTTCATATAGTGTGCGGGCCGAAGCCCCGCGCATTTATCAATCGTCGCGATAGACGCGCTCGTTACGTTCGTGGCGCTCCTGCGCCTCGAGCGAAAGGGTAGCGATGGGGCGGGCTTCGAGTCGTTTCAAGGAAATCGGCTCGCCCGTCTCCTCGCAATAGCCGTAGGAACCATCCTCGATCCGCATCAAAGCAGCTTCGATTTTGGCGATCAGCTTGCGCTGGCGATCGCGCGCCCGGAGCTCGATGGCGCGATCCGTTTCCGACGAGGCCCGATCGGCGATATCGGGATGGTTTTCGCTCTCGCTCTGCAGCGCAACGAGAGTCTCACGACTCTCTCTGAGAATGTCTTCCTTCCATTTCAGGAGCTTGCGCCGAAAGTACTCTCGCTGACGCTCGCTCATGAAGGGCTCGTCTTCTGACGGGCGATAGCCCTCGTCGATTACGATGTCCGACATGCGTGGCTGTGCTCTTATCCCCTGAGCCTCGAATGAGGCGCCGCCTATATAGCCGCCGAACGGCGCCGGGACAACGCGGATTGTACTCACCTTTCGGTGCATGTTGCTCGCACCGCTGATGCGGGGGATGTGATGCTGATTCGGCACCCTGGCCGGGAGGCCGCGAGCCTCGCTCACGGCGCCTTGGCCGTGCTGCGCCTGAGCATCGCGATGAGATCCTCCTCGACGCGGCGCGCAACCGGCTTGCGATAATGCGTATGGTCGAAGAACGCTGACTGTTCGCGAACTTCCGGCCGATCGACACGCCAATCTAACAAGAATGTGTTCGGCCGGGAGCGGACGAGCGCGGTGAAGCGATCGAGACAAGCCGCCTCAGCGGCCGCCTCCGGCGATCCTGGCATCGGCAGCCCGGTATAGAAGACAGGCGGGCGCAGCAGCACGACTTTGGTCTCGCGCGGCAGCCGCTGAAGGCGGGTGGCGAGTTCGTCCGCCGCCGGAAAACGCCCCGTGAGGTTCACGTCGGCAGCAAACTCGTGCCGAAGCAACGCACGCTGCTTCTCCTCGCTGTCCATCCCCACCTTGAGGTAGAGCGTCTCGTAGTTCCAGAAGCCGTCGGGGCGGGCTCGCGGCCTGCCTCCGAGCACATAGGCGCCGTAGCGCCCGAGACCTTCGAGGGCTGTCGCGCGGAACAGGCCCCGCAAATAGGTGAGCGTGGACGGGCTGTAGAGCCAGTAGGGAAAGGGATGGACTCCCTGTGCAAGATCACTCTCGCACCAGACGCCATCAATGCCGACGACGATCACCGCGGGATCGGGATGGTGCGCCAGAAACCAATCCAGCGTCGCGAGTTGCTCGCGGGGGTAGCTTCCCTCGATCCCAAGCGAAACGAACGGAATACCGGTCCCGGCCGTAAGCACGGCCGGCTCGATCAACTGAATCCGGGAATTTCCGAAGATCGCTGCGCGAAAGGCTGGATCGCGGGCGCGGCTGGCATTGGCAAAGCGGTTGATCTGCTCGGGCACGCCTTCCGCCAGTTGCAGAGGCGAACGCCCGCTGTCGAAGGGATCGACCAGAAAGGCGATGAGCAAGAACCCGCAGGCGACTGCGAAAGACGTGCCGAGAAAAGTGACGGCAAAGCGCCACCAGGTGCGCGCTTGGCCACCAAGCGAGGCGCCTCGTCCTGTCGTCGGGCTGCGCCCCGCGCCATCGTCCCTTATGATATCCGAGATCATGAGCTCCGCCGTCGTCAGTCGAGACTGATGGTGGTCTTGCCAGAGGGACCGCGATCATTCGCGATCTCGCGGGCGATATCGGCCTCGACCAGACGTGCGAGTTCTGTCCGATAATGCGTGTGATCGATAAAGGCTGCAGCGTCGCGCAGCTCTGGCCGGTCGGCGCGCCAATCGAGCACGACCGTGTTGGGTCGTGCGGCTGCAACCGCCTGGAAGGCTGCGAGGCAGGCGAGGTCCGCAGCCGCCGAGTCGGAGCCCGGTGCCGGCAGGCCCGTGACGAAGACCGGAGGGCGCAGGAGCACCACCGTGGTCTCAGCAGGCAGGCGCGCGAGGCGCAGCCTGAGTGCATCAACGGCAGCGAAACGGCCGGTCAGGTTGATATCCATCGTCAATTTGGGACGCTCCAGAGCGCGCCTCTTTTCTTCGCTGTCGAACCCGAGTTCCGCGAATCGCGGCTCGTAATCCCAGTAACCGTCCGGTCGCGCCCGCTCACGCAGGCCCAAAAGATAGGCGATGCGTTCGGGGAGAGCGTGGACCACGACGCTATAGCGTAGCAGACCTCTCAGATAGGCGAGGCGCGACGGATCATACAGCCAGAACGGAAAAGGCTCGCTGGTCGTCAACGGCCCTGCCGTGCACCACGGTCCGTCGATGCCGAGCACGATGACCTTGGCCGGGCTCGCGCGATGAGCGACGAACCAGTCCCATAAGGCGAGGAGCTCGCGCGGACCACTCGCCTGCACCACGAGGGCAACGAAGGATATGCCGGTCGCGGCGGTGAGCCGCTCCGGCTCGATCGCCTGGACATGCGAGTTGCCGATGATGGCAGCGTCGAAGGCCTGATCGCGCCCGCGGCTCGCGTTCCCGAGGCGGCTGGTCATCGGCGATTGGAAATCGGGCGCGGGATAGCCCTTCTTCAGTGGCAAGGGCGAGCGCCCGGTATCGAAGGGATCGACGAGATAAAGAACCGCACCAAGAGCCGCGAACAGGCTGATGGCCATCGCGGCGAAAATCTGCGCGAACCGCCACCAGGAACATCGGCCGGCGGCCACCCCACCCTGCTCAGAAGTTGAAGTAGATGAACTCATAGGTTTCATCGTCGCCAATCTTGAGAAGCAGGACCACGAAAAGGACTGCCAAGGCGGCCGCGAGCAAGGGATGAGGCGGCGGCTTGTGCACCAGGGTCCAGGCGGTTGGCCCGATCATCGCAAAAACCGCCGCCCAGACGATCGCCCGCCAGCGTATACCGGAACCAAGCGGCGTGAACCCGACGAGCCCCTGATAGATGTTCAAAGCACCCTGGAAGCTGTGGGCGCGAAACAGCACCCAGGCGAAGGTGACGAAGAGGAAGGTGAGCAACCAGCCGAGCACGGCGGGCATGGGCCAGCCGGCGCGCCGCCACATAAGGCCGACGCAAAGGCCGATGCCATGGGCAATGCCCCAGACCACGAAGGTGAGCCCCGCCCCGTGCCAGAGCCCGGCCAAGGCCATGGTCGCAAACAGCGCGAGAAGCTGCACCTTGAGGCCGTGCCGATTACCGCCGAGGGGAATATAGAGATAATCGCGCAGGAAACGTGACAGCGTCATGTGCCACCGGCGCCAGAAATCCTGCAGCGACACCGCGCGATAGGGCCTGTCGAAGTTCTGCGGCAGAACGATGCCGAAGAGGAGCGCGATGCCGAGCGCCATATCGGTATAGCCGGAGAAATCGAAATAGATCTGGAAGGTGAAGGAGAGCGTGGCCTGCCAGGCCTGCGCTACCGTCACCACCCCGCTCTCGGCCGCCGCGAAGATCGCATCGGCATTGGCAGCGAGCTGATCGCCGAGCAGTATTTTCTTTGCCAGCCCGACGACGAGCAACATGAGCCCGCGCGAGAAGCGTTCGGCCGCGTCGCTGCGCTGATAAGGGCGCTCGTCGAACTGGTGCATGATCTCGCTCCAGCGCACCAGGGGGCCGGCGAGAACCTGCGGAAAGAAGGCGATGTAGAGACCGTAGCGGACGACGTCGAAGGTCTTCGTTTTACCCGCCTTCAGATCGGTCAGATACATGATGTGGTGAAAGGTGAAGAACGAGATGCCGAGCGGCAGGGCGAGCGAGAGCTCGGGCACCGACACGCCGGGCAGGAGATTGGCAAGGCCTGCGAAGAAATCCTCGTATTTGAAGAGGGCGAGAACCGCGAGATTGAGGGTGATCGCCAGGACGATGAGCGCCGACCGCCCGCTTGCCGCAAAAAGCCGGGCGACAGCCCAGTTGACGGCGATCGACAGAACCATGAGCGGCAGGAAACGCCAGTCCCAGTAGCTGTAGAAAGCGAGCGACAGGGCAAGCAGCAGCGGCAGCCGCCAATCCGGACGAAAGCGTTCCACGAGCGCGTGGAGAGCAAGCGCGGCGGGCAGGAAGACCACCAGGAACGCGAGAGAATTGAAAAGCATCTGTCGGCTGCGGCCCCACCCCGGAGCATGCTCTGCTACGATCGAAGCGGGTCCAATAGGCCCCACCACAACCGGCGCGAGCAAAATCCCAGACATATATCTTGGGAGCTCACTTTATCGTCTAACCCTTGTAGCTGCTCTTTCAAAAGAATTCGGCCGTCAACAGAAATCAATTCCGACACACGCATTTTGCGCACCGATCCACAACCAGCGGCCGGCATTTCCTTCGCGCGGCAAAATCTCTAACGTGAGCACTACTGGTCGGCATCGGAGCCGGCCGGTCGTCGATCATCACCCAGGCAGAGCTTCGAAGTCCAACAAGCGATCGGAAAAGCCGACCGCGCGGCAAGATGGATCGAGGATCGCAACGGAGGAAAAAACCAATCATGGCCGAGATCAGCTGTGTCGCCCGCATGTCCCAGCGTGTCGGCGAATCCGCCGTCTGGGACGAAGAGCACGGACACCTGCTCTGGTGCGACATCATGGAGCCGGCGATCTATGAGCTCGATCTCGCGAGCGGCGAACGCCGGCGCTGGGGCTTCGAGGAGCCGGTCGGCAGCTTCGGCTTGACGCGCAGCGGCCGGCTCGTGGTGGCGCTCGGCCGTTCCGTTCAGCTCTTCGACCGGCAGAGCGGCCGATTGGAGATGCTGGCCGCCGACGTCGAGACGCATCCGCTCGTCGCCCGGCTGAACGACGGCAAGGTGGGCACGGATGGCGCCTTCTGGGTCGGCAGCATGACGAAGCCCAATACGCAGGCGTCAGCTTCGCTTTACCGCGTCACGGCGGACGGCCGTGCCGAACGCAAGGTCGAGGGACTGGGCACCGCGAACGGCCTCGCCTGGTCGCCGGACGGGCGCATCATGTACCATACGGACTCCCGCGGCCCGTGGATCGATTGCTGGACCTTCGATCCGGCAACGGGCGCGATCTCCGAACGCCGGCGCTTCCGCACCTTGAGCGAAGAGGAGGGCCGCCCCGATGGCGGCGCGACCGACAGCGCCGGCAATTACTGGAGCTGCGGCATCTCGGCCGGCTGCCTGAACTGCTTTGCGCCGAACAGCGGCCTTCTCGCCCGCATTCCCGTCCCGGTGCTCAGGCCGACGATGCCGTGCTTCGGCGGGCGGGACCTGAAGACCCTGTTTTTCACAAGCCTGACAGAGGGGCTGAGCGCCGATGACCTTGCGCGCTCTCCCCTCTCGGGCAGTGTGTTCAGCATGCCGGTCGACATTCCCGGCACACCGGTCGGCCGTTTCGCCGACTAGAGCAAGTCCGGCTGTTGCGGACTTGCTCCGCTCAAAGATAGACGAGCAAATTCACCGCCTTGGATGGCATCAGATGATTCCATCCAAGGCGGATTTGCTCTAGCGGGAGTCACGACCGTACCGGCCTGCCCTCGACCGGATAGGCCGGGTCCATGAACTGGTGCACGGCGGTCGTGCCCGCCGGCACGAGCCGCTCGACGACGGCCTCGTCCTCCGACGACCAGTCTATATCGATGGCAGCCAGATAGCTCAGCCACTGTTCCATCGTTCGCGGCCCGGCGATGGCGCCGGTAACGAGCGGATTGGCGAGCACCCAGGCGGTTGCGAAAGCGGCGGGCTCCAGCCCGCGAGCGCGAGCATGGGCTGCGATCTCCGCCGCGGCCGCCACCGCAGCCGGCCGATATTCCGTCTCCATCATGCGCTTGTTGGCGAAGGCGGCGCGGCTGCCCTCCGGCGGCGGCGCATCCGGCTGGTACTTGCCGGTGAGCACGCCGCGTGCCGTCGGGCTGTAGACGACCACGCCGATGCCGAGCTCGGCACAAGCCGGCAGCACCTCGACCTCCACGGAGCGATTGAGCGCGTGATAGAGTGGCTGATCGACCACCGGCCGGTCGATGCCCTCGGCGTCGCAGATCGCGGCAATGCGAGCGATCCGCCAGGCCTTGAAATTGGAGATCCCGAAATAGCGGATGGCGCCGGCGCGCTGCAGGTCGGCAAGCGCCCTCACCGTCTCTTCGAGCGGGGTGAGCCGATCTTCCTTGTGCAGGTAGAGGATGTCGATGAAGTCCGTGCCAAGCCGTTTAAGGCTCGCCTGGACCTCCTGGTGAATCCACTTGCGCGACAGGCCGCGCTCGTTCGGGCCAGGGCCATTGGGGTTGGCGAGCTTGGTCGCCAGCACCCAGCGATGCCGGTCAGCAGCGATGGCGCGGCCGGTTATTTCTTCCGAGGCGCCGTCCGTGTAGGTATCGGCGGTATCGATGAAATTGACGCCGGCATCGGCGGCGGCCGCAACGATGGAGCGTGCCTCCGCTTCCTCCGTTCGTCCGCCGAAGGTCATCGTCCCCAGCACGAGCCGGGATACGGTGAGACCGCTGCGGCCGAGCCGCTTCATGGGCATTGCCGACTTGGTCATGGGAAGCCTCTCATGCTCGCGTCTCGTCGGCAGCAACCATGCTACGCCAGCCCGGCAATCTCAAGAATACTCACCGCACAGCGGGAATGCGCGTATGGAGCGGCTCAATCACTCAGCCGACCCGATAGCTGTAGGGAATAGCGGATCGGTCCCACACGACCGCCTCTTCCTCGCCCGCCTGACCGATGCAGATCACCGGGTCTTGCGAGGGACCGAGGCGGGATTCGACGATCGCAACCGAATAATCCCCGATGAAGGCTTCGCTGAGAATTCCCGCGGTCGGCGCCGCCTCCCTCTGAACTTCCCTGCGCAACGCGGCCGGCGTGAACGCGTCCAGGAGCCTGGAACGATCGGCCGGCGGCAGCCTCGAGAGGTCGACCAGCAGGAGGTCCGTCGCCGGTATCAAGTCGGAGGAACCGAGCTCAACACCGCCCGAAACGCGGAACGCATTGTCTTTCGAGAGCAGCCGCATCGGCTCAGACCACCTGATAGCCGTAATAGGCGCCTGTATGCCCGAAGACGACCTCTTCGTCCTCGCCTTGATCGGCTTGGCCGATGCAGATGATCGGCCCGACCGCATGGTCGCCGCGCAGCACGACGGCGGCGCTGGCATCGGTGTATTGATAGATGAAGACGTCGTTGATCCGGCCGGCGGTCGGCGATGCTTCCCTGGCGAGCTGGTCGCGTATGGATTCGGAGCTGAACTCGTCGAGGAAGAAGGCCTGAAGCCCAGGTGACATCCCCTGGTCCGCCAGCCAGTTCTTCATGATCAAGCTGTCTTCGTGCGCTTCTTCCGCGCTTACGCCTCCCACGACGCGCCTCAAGCTGCTGGATGGTAGCGTGATCATTCGGCAGTCCTCATCGGTGCGGGCGAACTCGATCGGAGTTCTCATCGGGAACGCTATCGACCATAAGGATCTCTATCCGCCAAGCGCAGCCGACGCTTTCAAAACCGCAATGACTGCACGCTATGCGAGTGGCTCGCCGGCCCGATCGAAGAGGCCTGCGGCGACGTCCTGCAGGCGCGGCTCCTCGGCGGCAACGAAAGGCATCGGCCGGCAGACCGCGATGGCCGCGAGCCCGACGCGGGCCGTGAGCAGGCCGTTCAGGACCCCCTCCCCGAGCCTCGCCGAAACGCGGGCGGCAAGCCCGAGGCCCATGACCTGCTGGATCAGCCCGTCGCCCACCGCCATTCCGCCGGTGACGGCGAGATGCGACAGCACGTTGCCGGAAAGGCGCAGGAACCCGAAGAAGCCCGGCCGCCCGCCGTAGATGAAGGCGATGCGCCGCACGAGCCGCATACAGGCATAGAGCACGAAGCCGACATCGACGATGGCCCGCGGGCTGACCGCGGTGACGAGCGACACCTGCTTGGCGGCATTGGCCACGATCCGCCGGGCTTGGCGATCGAGCGGCACGAGAAGTTCACGTTCGGCGACCGCCAGCCGGTCGCTGGCGTCGACAATCTCCTCGGTCATGCCGGCGAGCAGCGTGCGGGCGCGCGCCGTCTCCGGCCGCCCCGCATAGAGCGCGCTCAAGGCGGCGACCACATCCAGCGCGGCGCGATCGTCCTTGGCGAGCATCGCCTTCTCGCTGCGCGCCCGCAGCGCCTCGATGCGCCGCTCGCGCAGGATGCCGGCCGTTTCCCGCAGGATAATGGCGAGGAAGGCGAGCACGGCGAGCAGCGCAAGCGCCGCCGCGAACCAGCCGAGCGCCGGATAGGCAGCGAAAAGATCGCGGATCAGCCGGTCGAGGCCGAGGCCGAGACCGAGCAGGGCGAGCCCGCCGAGCGCCGAGACGAGCCATGCGCCCCACGGCGTGCGGCGGCGCAGCCGTGATCCGGCCGCGACCTCCGGCTCGTCGAAGGGCGCGTCCTCCTCCTCGACGACGATGCGGGCGTCGCGTACCGCGCTGCTCTCCTCGCCGGGCTTTAGGGCGGCGACGGCGGGATCGTCGAGGCGGAAAGCGCGTGGGGATCGGCGTCGCATCTCTGAATTGTCGCCCTGCATGGTCATGTCCTCACGTCAGCCGGTCGCCGAGCAGGAATTCGAGCGCCCGATCGAGACGGATATGCGGCAGCGGTGAAAGCCGGCCGCCGTGGTCCATGGCACGGCGCGGCGGGCGGAAGCGCGGGAAGCGCAGGGCACCGGGAGCGACGCCGCCGGAGAAGACCAGCTCCGGCGCGTCAGGCAATTCGCCGGGAAAGATGGCCGCTTCCGTCTCGCCGTCGAAGATCTGGCCGTCGACCTCTTCGCCCGCGGCCGGCATGCCGACGATCGCGGCGAGCTGCTCGCCGCTCTCGCGAATAGTCGCCTCGCGCGTCGCGCGGATCGCGGCCATGGCAACGGTGCCGACCATGGCGCCCGCCCCTTGGGTGCGCCGGATGGCCCGCTCGACAAGGAGCTTCAGGATCGCTTCGAGCCGTTGGTGGTCGGCACGGTGCAGATGGTCCGCCTTGGTCGCGGCGAAGAGCACCTTGTCGATCCGCGGTGAAAAGAGGCTCGACAGGATGGTGTTGCGGCCGGCGCGGAAAGCGATCAGCACCTGATCGAGCGCCTTTTCCAGTTCCGCCAGCGCCGCAGGCCCCGCATCGAGCGAGGCGAGCACGTCGACGAGCACGATCTGCCGGTCGAGCCGGGCGAAATGCTCGCGGAAGAAGGGGCGGACCACCTGCGCCTTATAGGCCTCGTAGCGGCGCTCCATCTGCCCGGCGAGGCTGCGCGGCGGGCTCGTGAAGCCGGGGGGCAGATCGAGCGGCGCAAAGGTCAGTGCCGGCGATCCCGCGAGATCGCCCGGCATCAGAAAACGCCCCGGGGGCGTGGTCGCAACCGCCTCCGGACCCGCCCGCAATGCGGAGAGATAGCCGGTAAAGGCGGTGGCCAGTTCGGCAATGGCGCTTTCCGGGGCAACGGCTGCCGGATCGAGCGCCTTGAGCGCCGCGTGCCAGGGCGCTGCGATCTCCGCCCGCTCCGGGCGGCGGCTGGCAGTGACCGTCTCGCGCGACCACTCGGCGAAGCTCTTGTCGAGCAGCGCGAGATCGAGCAGCCATTCACCGGGATAGTCGACGATGTCGAGGGCGAGCGTCGCCGGCCCCTTGATCCAGCCGGATGCTCGCTCGTAATCGATGCTGACGCGCAGTTCCGCGATGCGCCTGGTCGATTCCGGCCAGCGCCGCTCCGGCTCGGCCAAGGCCGCCATATGCTCCTCGAAGGGGAAGCGCGGCACCGTATCGTCGGGCTGGTCGTCGAGCCGCGCCTTGCGAATGCGCCCTTCCGCGGAGGCCCGGAACACCGGCATGGCAACGGCTGACAGGAGATGGTGCACAAGGGCCGTCGTAAAGACGGTCTTGCCCGAGCGCGAGAGCCCGGTGACGCCGAGCCTGAGCCGCGGCGACACGGTCGCCGCTGCGAAATGGCCCAGATTCTTGAAGGCGTCGACGGTATCGCCGAAGAGGGATGTTGCGCTCACGTCTCAGAGATAGGGGATGACACAGCTTCAGTCATCCTCTCCGCCAAGGCTTTTCGGCGTGACGAAACGCTCGAGCCGCCCCTTGAAGGGCGCGATATCGGCCCAATCGCTGTCGATCCGGATGACCGACAGGGCGGCTGTCGGGAATTTGCGCTGTACCGCCGCAAGGGACCGGCGATCGCCCGCGCCGGCGAGCAGGAGCGTGAGCTCCGCCATTCCGGGATTGTGCCCGACGACGAGCACCGTATCCACCGCCGCCTCGATCTCCGTCAGCATGGCCATCAGGCCCTCTACGCGCCCCTGATAAATCCGAGGCTCGCTCGTTACCGCGACCTCATGCCCAAGGGCGTCGGCCACGAGTTCCCAGGTCTCGCGCGTCCGCCTGGCGGGCGACACGAGCGCGAGATCGGGAAGGAGTCCTTCGGCCGCCATGTAGCGCGCCATCAGCGGCGCGGCGGCGCGGCCGCGCGGCGCGAGTGGGCGTTCATGGTCGGCCAGGCCTTCCGGCCAGTCGGATTTGGCATGGCGAAGGAGCATCAGACGGCGCATTGAGCAAAGGTAGGACGGAACACCGACGGGCGCAAAGGGGCGCGACCGAATGTTGGTCATCCGGCCACGGCATTTTACCGATGGTGTGTCCCCAATGCCGGCCTTGCGATGCGGGTGCCTGCGAGGCGCCCTACATCAGAGGAGCGGCCACCCTGAAGGGCGGGCTCGGCAGGAACAGCGGAAAGGAGCAGGCCATGAGCGCCTCCGACTATCACAAGGACCGTCTCGGCAATCAGAAGCTTCATCCGGAAACGCTGATGCTCGGCTACGGCTATGACCCGACCCTGTCGGAAGGCGCCGTGAAGCCGCCGGTTTTCCTCACCTCGACCTTCGTCTTCCGCTCGGCCGAGGACGGCCGTGACTTCTTCGACTACACCGCCGGGCGCCGCTCGCCGCCGGAAGGGACCGAGGCCGGCCTCGTCTACTCCCGCTTCAATCATCCCAACAGCGAGATCGTCGAGGATCGCCTGGCGGTCTTCGAGGGCGCCGAGATCGGTGCCATATTTTCCAGCGGCATGGCGGCAATCGCCACCACATTCCTCGCCACCATGCGGCCGGGCGACGTGCTCCTGCACTCCCAGCCGCTCTACGGCGGAACCGAAACACTGATTGCGCGCACGCTGGCCGCCTTCGGCGTCAATGCCGTCGGCTTCATCGACGGCGTCGACGAGGCGGCGGTGATGGCTGCCGCCGAGACTGCAGTGGACAAGGCAGCCGCGAAGGGTGGGCGCGTCAGCGTGATCTTTCTGGAGACGCCGTCGAACCCGCTCATCACCCTCGTCGACTTCGCCCTCATCACCCGTGCGGCGGACGAGATTGCGGCCCGTCAGGGCACGCGGCCGCTCATCGTCTGCGACAACACCCTGCTCGGCCCGCTGTTTCAGAAGCCGCTGCAGCACGGCGCCGATCTCGTGGTCTACTCGCTGACCAAATATATCGGCGGCCATTCCGATCTTGTGGCCGGCGCGGTGCTCGGCAGCCGCGAAAAAGCCGGACCGATCAAGCTTCTGCGCGGCGCGATCGGCAATCAGCTCGATCCCCATTCGGCCTGGATGATCGGCCGCTCGCTGGAAACGGTGTCGTTGCGCATGAAGGCCGCCTGCCACAACGCCGAGGCCGTGACCGCCTTTCTCGTCGCCCATCCCTTCATCGAGCATGTCTACTATCCGGCCTTCCTGCCCGAAGGCAGCCCGGCGCGGGCGGTCTATGATCGCCAGTGCACGGCGGCCGGCACGACCTTCGCGTTCGATATCGCCGGCGGAGAGGCCGAGGCCTTCCGCTTCCTCAATGCACTGCGCATCATCAAGCTCGCGGTCAGTCTCGGCGGCACGGAGTCCCTCGTCTGCCACCCGGCGACCACCGTCCATTCCGGCGTGCCGAAGGAAACGCGCGAGCGCATCGGCATCAGCGATGCCACGATTCGCATGTCGATCGGCATCGAGCACCCGGATGATCTCATCGCCGACTTGACCCAGGCACTCGCTACACTCGGCTGATTTATGGTTAATCGCCTATCGTGCGCTATGTCGAAGTAAACTTGGCTTTTCTGCTGCGCGGATCGGAAAACTGCGTAAGATGCCGCCCCGTCGGCCGAGATTACGGTCGATGGGCAGGCCACGTCGACCTCTCGTCGCCGCGTGCATCGCCCCCGAGGCAACGAACGAGAGAGGTATGTCGTGAAACGAGGATCGATCGCGGCTATGGTCGGAGTGTTGGCCACCACGAGCTTGGCTCTCGGGGGCTGTATGACCGTCGGGCAGAAGGAAGACATGCTCGCGGCGGCAGGCTTCAAGGTAAAACTGGCGGATACGCCGCAGAAGATCGCGTCGCTGAAGGCCTTCCCGCCACACAAGTTCTTCGCGCAGAACCAGAACAACCAGGTCGTCTATTTCTATGCCGACCCGACGGTGTGCCGCTGCCTCTATTACGGCCCCCAGTCGGCCTACCAGAGTTACCGGCAGATGGCCTTCCAGCAGAATCTGGTGAACGAGCAGCAGATGACGGCGGAAATCAATCAGCAGACCGCCTTCGACTTCGGCCCTTGGGGCGGCCCCTTCTGGTATTGAGCCCCACCCGCTCTTTGCGACACCGCATTCCTGTGATGGCCGGGCTCGTCCCGGCCATTGCGTTGATGGCCTGCCGTTCTCGATCAGCCAAGGAGCGCTAGAGCAAGTCCGTCTGTTGCGGACTTGCTCCGCTTAAAATTAGACGAGCAAATTCACCGGCTTGGATGGAAGCAGGTGATTCCATCCAAGCCGGATTTGCTCTAGCCCGCCTCCATGGCGACGCGCCCGGTGCGGCCGCTCGGCAGGCTCGTCTTGCGCAGCCGCAAGGCGGCAACGGCGGCGAGCCCCAAGCCGGCTGCGCAGACCCACCATGCCGGACGGATGGCGACATCGAAGTCGAGGTTGGCGGCGAGCACGAGGCGCCAGGGCGCGCCGGTCGTTGTCGCATACCAGCCGGTCTCGATCAGTGCCGTGGCGAGCCCGCCCACCAAAGCCATCCCGACCATCGGCAAAGGCTTCAACGGAATGCCGAGGCGGTGCATGAGCCGATAGCCGAAGGCGAGCACGAACATCCCCGCCATCAGCACCGCCTCGGTAACGTCGATCTTCGACTGCAGAAAGAAATGCACCAGCATCAGCGGTGTGATGGCGTAGATCAGCCTGTGCAGCGGCTGCCAGCGGCGGCCGAGGCGCTTGACCATCGCATCCGTCGAGGTCGCCGCGAGCACCGCAAGCCCCAGGAGCGCGACGAAGCCGATGGTGAGATAGATGCGCAGCGCGATCTCGCTTGCGACCCGGCCGAGGTCGAACTGCTGGTCGAGGCAATAGAGGGAGAAGTGCAGCGCGATATAGGTGAAGGCTGCAACGCCCAGCATGCGCCGGATCAAGATCAGTTGCGGCCAATTGCCGATGCGCCTCAGCGGCGTGACGGCGAGCGAAGCGAGAATGAGGCGCACGGTCCAGAGGCCCGTCTGGTGGATGGCCTCCGTCACCGGCTTTGGCTGATACCACCCCATCCACCACGAGAAGGCAATCCAGAGGCCGGGGACGAGCACCAGGAGGAAGGTGAGGAGCTTCAGCCAGGACAGGCGTCCCGCCCGGTCGAGCCACGGCAGCTTGAGGCGAGGCGGCCGCGTGCGCGACGGTCGAGGTGAGCGGGTGCGTTGATCCACAGTGCGATCCATCGAATTCATGCGGCAGGAGATTGGGGATAGACATGTGCCAAAAGCAAGGCCGAGATTGCGATGATCGTGCACATCCGCGTGAGCACTGATGGCGCGCCGATCGCAAAGGGAAAGTCGAAATTCTTTTCGAGGCCCTGGACATCCACGAGCATGCTAATAATGGGCGGAAATCACCCCAAACGGATCAACAATATTCTTATCGGTTAACCGATATACTTATTCCTTTAGTGTGTGCGGCATTTTCAAGGCGGCGCCTTACTGAAATTTAATTTGAACGAGACGGCGGCGGATTGCATCCTGCGCTTCCCTTGATGGAGGAATGTCATGAGAAGAACTTTGATTGCAGCGCTCGCCACGATGGCCGCCGCTGGCCCCGCGGTGATCACGACGGCCTATGCGCAGCAGGCTCAGTCGACGCCGCCCGCCACCACTGAACAGGCCGCCCCCGCGCCCGGCAAGCAGGAGCATCGCCAGCGCCCCCGGATGAGCATGGAAGACCGTGCCGCGCTGGTTGACGCCCGGATCGCCGGACTGAAGGCCGGCCTGAAACTCACGGCCGACCAGGAGAAGCAGTGGCCGGCGCTCGAGACCGCGCTGCGCGACCTCGCCAAAGAGCGCGCCGACCGCATGGCCAAGATGCGTGAAACGCGCCGCAGCGGCGATCGTCCCGGCGCGATCGAGCGGCTGCGGATGCGCGCCAATATGATGGACCGGCGCGCCGCCGACCTCAAAAAGATCGCCGATGCGGCCGAGCCCCTCTACAACAGCCTCGACGCATCCCAGAAGCGCCGCTTCACCATGCTCTCGCGCAACGCCTTCGGCGGTGGGGCGATGATGCGGCGCATGGCACGCGAGCACGGCCCCAACCGCGGCTGACGCGCGGCCTCTTCGATCGACGACCTTCGCCCGGATCCCCAAGGTCCGGGCGATCGCTTTTTTGAGGCGGCCCCCACGCCCCCGTCGCCTGCAGGCGATGCCCGCTAGCTGCGCAACACGAGCACCGAGCAGGTGGCATGCCGCACGATGGTGGCGGCATTCGAGCCGAGAAGATAGGTGGACATCGCCGGCTGATGCGATCCGACGATGATCAGGTCGGCCTTCATCTCTGCGGCCTCCTGCAGCACCTCGTTATAGATGGAGCCGAGTCGCACCACGTGGCTCACCTTGATTTCCGGCGCCACCACGTTGCGGGCGAGTTCTGCGAGCCTGGTCTCGGCGCTTTCCTGCTGCTCGGTCTCGAAATCCGGCGGCACGAACTCCATGAATGTCACCGGCAGGATGGCGCGCACATAGACGAGCCGCACGGCACCCGCGGTCGCGCTCGCGAAGGCGACCGCCTTGTCGATCGACTGACGCGAGAACTCCGCATCGGCAAGATCGATGGGAACGAGGATATTCTTGAACATCGCTGATCTTTCCATTGCTGCCGACCGACGCCGCGCGCCGAGCCCCATGCACCATCGGAATCGATCTCTATCAGAAGATTCGCGTGAACTCCCCCACGCTCGATTCTGGCCGGGCAAAGCCGCCGGTCAGAAGAGGCCGTCGCAAAGCGACCGCAGGAAAGGATATAGCGGCCGAGAGCCCCCGCCTATCCCTGCCGCGCGGGGGTATGCACCACCAACCCATCGAGCTCTGGACGCACCTCGATCTGGCAGGACAGTCGCGAATTGGCCCGCACGTCGGAGGCGAAATCGAGCATGTCCTCCTCCATCGGCTGGGTCGGGCCGACGATCTCCCGCCACTCCTCCTCCACATAGACGTGGCAGGTCGCGCAGGCGCATCCCCCCCCGCATTCCGCGTCGATGCCCGGCACGCCGTTTTGCATCGCCGCCTCCATGACGGTGGAACCGGCCTTGGCCTCGACCGTCCGCTCGGTACCGCTGAAATCCACAAAGGTGATGCGTGGCATGGCTTCCTCACGCCACCGGGCGGCTCAGGATCTGCTGCATGATCTCGTCCGCGGCGGCAAGTGCCGCGTCGAGTTCCTCGAAACGGAGGTTCATCGCTACCGCATCCGCATCGAAGGCGACCTCGATCGCCTGGACAATGGCCGCCACCCGCCAGGCACCGATCGCCCGGGCCGAACCTTTGAGCGTGTGAGCGGCGTCCCGCCGCGTTCTGGCGTCGCCCTCGCCGACGATGACCTCATATTGTCGGCGTGCCTGATCCCGAAACAGCACGAGGACCTCATGCGCGAGCGCTCGGTCTCCGCCGGTCTGGCGATCGAGATAGGCTTCATCGAGATCCACCGTCGCACGCGCATAACTCTCGTCCTCGAATCGTGCATCCGTCATCAGCCGCTCCAAGGCCAAGCCATCCATTCCCGGGCTGCACCATGCAATCCCCGGCGATGATCATCAACACCGTTCACGGTCGCACCGCTGGACGACAGCGGCGCAGATAGCCGCTCTGGAATATGGTGAAAAAGCCGTTAACGAAACTCGCAATTGGCTCTTGCCTCGGGTTTCATTTGCGGCTCCGGGAGTTTAAGCTCGTTTGGTAAATAGCGGTATGAGCTGAAGGTCTGCCGATAGCGGCGGCAACGATCAGCTGGATTGGGGGAGAGGCACCCCGGTCGACCGCGCCGAATGGGGCAATGCGAGGCGGCGACATGGCCAAAGAAAACAAACGCGTTGATCCGACCGAAGAGGCGCTGTCGGCGCTCGAGCAGGCATTGACGCTCAACGTGAACGATATGGCCGCAGCCAGCGGCAAGACGACGGAAGAGGATCGACGGCTGCCGGACGTGAAGGACAAGCCACTCTTTACCGAAACGCCCGGACCAGCCGCGTCCGAGCGGCCCCCGGAACCCGCGCGTCCGGAGCCGGCCCGCATCGACCCGCCACGCGCCGCCGCGGTGATTGCCCCCGATCCCTCGCGTGTCGCCAATGACGACCGCCAGGCCGTCGGTACCCTCTTGCAGACCTTGCAGCAGAGGCCCTCGCGCGAGCCGCTGTGGTTTGCGCTGCTCGCATCGGTCTGCTGGGTCATCGCCATGGGGGCCTTCCTCTATGCGCGTTTCCGCATCGGCGCGGAAGGCTTGGACGGTCTTATGGCCGCGCTTTCGCCCACTGACTGGGCGTTGACCGGCGTGACGCTCGCCGGGCCCGTCCTTTTGTTCTTCGTGCTGGCCGTCCTCAGCATGCGCACGCAGGAGATGCGTCAGGTCGCCCGCGCCATGACCAGCGTCGCCGTGCGTCTGGCACAACCGGAAACGCTCGCCTCGGAATCCGTCGTCAGTCTGTCGCAAGCGGTGCGCCGTGAGGTGGCGGCCATCGGCGACGGCGTCGAGCGCACGCTGGCGCGCGCCGGCGAGCTCGAAACCCTCGTGCGCAGCGAGATCGCCACCCTCGAGCGCGCCTACCAGGGCAACGAGATCCGTATCCGCACGCTGATCGACGAGCTCGTTGCGCAGCGTGAGGCGATCATCTCGAACGCCGACCGGGTCCGCGGCTCGATAACCGGCGCCCACGAGAACCTCACCCAGGAACTCGAGATCGCCGGGCGAAACATCGTCGAGGCCGTCACGACGGCTGGCACGCGTGCAGCGGAGTCGCTCGGCACGAAAGGCGACCAGATCGCCCAGACCCTCGATCAGATCAGCGATCGGATGCTCGGCGAAATCCAGAACCGCGGCACCGATCTCATCGAGCGTCTGACGACGACGACGGAGAGCGTCAACGTTCGGCTCGCCACGGCGAGCAACGAGGTCACAGCCCTGCTCGACAACAAGGCGCGTGAGATCTCGACCGCGATCGAGCGCACCGGCCAAGCCCTCAACCAGGGTCTGCAGGACGGGTCCGGGGAAGTAACGCGCAAGATCGCCGCCACCGGGGCCGAGATCGCCGAGGCGATCGCCCAGCGAGCCCTCGAGGTCAACGACACCCTGAAAACGACCGGCGAAGCGCTCGGCCATGCCATCGGCGACCGCGGCGCCGAGGTAAGCCGACGGATCGAGGAGGTCGGCGCCGGCGTTGCCGCGACCATCGCCGCCCGCGGCAACGAGGTCCGCGACACCATCTCCGTGGCCGGCCAGGACGTCGCCAGCACCATTGTGCTGCGCGGGACGGAGGTGACCGACCGCATCGAAGAAGTTGGACGCGGCGTCACCGGCGCTATTGTCGACCGCGGGGGCGAGCTGGCGGATCGGCTCTCCGCAACCGGCGATCGCATTCACCAGACCATCACCGTCAATGGGCTGAACCTCGAGACCTCTCTCTCCGAGACGGGCAACCGCGTCGCCAATCTGATCACCGAGCGGGCGAGCGACGTTCGGTCTGAATTCGAGACGAGCGCCAAGGGCCTCGCCGAGGATTTCACGACCCGCACGACGGAACTGCGCAACGCGATCACCAGCCAGACGGCCGAGGCGCAGTCGCTGCTCGCCAATACCGGTAAGGAGATCGTTGTCGCGGTGGCAACCCAGGGCTCGCGCGTCAACGACACCTTGGCGCGCAATGCCGAAGCCCTCGCCAAGACCATTCACGAGCGCGGCCACGAACTCGACCAGACGCTCTCGGAGCGCCTGACCGTATTCGAAGCGAGCATCGTCAACGGCGGTGGGCAGCTTGCGTCGGCTTTGGACGGCCGGCTGGCCGCCTTCCAGACGAGCCTCCACGGCGGCAGCACCCAGCTCGCAACTCTCCTGGAAGAGCATCTGGCCGCCTTCTCGGACAATATCCAGTCACGCAGCACCGAGCTGACGACGACACTGGAAGGTCGCCTCGCTGCCTTCAATACCGACATCGAAGCCGGCAGCAGCCATCTGGCGACGGCTCTGGACGAGCGGCTCGCGGCCATCAGCCAGACCGTCAATACCGCGACCGGTGAGCTCACCACGACGCTCGAGGGGCATCTCGCCGCCTTCAACGGCAGTGTCGCCGAGGGCGGCGCCCTGCTCGCCACCACGCTGGACGAGCGGCTCTCCCGCTTCACGAGCGGAGTCCAGGCCGGCGCCAATCAGCTCGCAACGACCCTCGAAGGGCGCCTTGCAGCCTTCGACGACACCATCCGCAACGGCGGCGGACATCTGGTCGGCGCGCTCGAAGAGCGCCTGTCGGCCTTCGAAACGACGGTCGACAGCGGCACGGAACGCCTGGCCGGCGCTCTCGACAGTCGTCTGTCGGGCTTCGAGAGCACCGTCGAGAACGGCACGGAACGCCTGACCAGCGCTCTCGACAGCCGCCTTTCAACCTTCGAGACGACCGTGGAGAGCGGCACGGGACGCTTGGCCAACGCGCTCGATAGCCGTCTGTCGGTCTTCGAAACGACCGTCGAGAACGGGACGGGGCGCCTGGCCAACGCGCTCGATAGCCGTCTATCGGTCTTCGAAACGACGGTCGACAGCGGCACGGAACGCCTGGCCAACGCGCTCGATAGCCGTCTGTCGGTCTTCGAAACGACCGTGGAGAATGGCACGGGACGCCTGGCCGACGCGCTCGATGGCCGCCTGTCGGTCTTCGAAACCACCGTGGAGAACGGGACGGGACGCCTGGCGACGACCCTCGAGGACCGCTTGTCAGCTTTCGAGGCGAGCGTCGAAAACGGCGGCGGCCAGCTCGTGTCGACCCTGGACAGCCGCCTGGCCGCCTTCAAGGAAGGCGTCGAAACGGGCGGCAAGCTGATCGAGACGACGCTGGGCGAACGCATCGCCGGCTTCCAAGACTTGGTCGAAACCAGGACCCGGTCGCTCGATTTCGCCCTCGCCTCACGTCTTGCCAGCTTCGAGGGGCTCGTCAACACGGGCGGGCAGGAACTGGTCGCCAATCTCGGCATGCGCATCGAGAACCTGCAGGAGGTCATGGAGCGGCACGGGCAGAAGCTCGACACCACGCTCACCAACCATCTCGGCACGCTGCAGGAAACGGTTGTCGTTCACGGCAATACCCTGGTCGATCGCATTGCGATCGACACCGGGCGGTTCACCGAACTGGTGCAGAGCCAGCTCTCGGCCGTTCAGGAGCTCTTTGACACGCATGGCCACGAGCTCGGCGATTCGCTGGTCGAACGCAGCCGCGCCGCCGCCGAACTGATGGCCCAGCAGATCGCTGCGATCGAGGAGCGTTCAGCCGCCAAGAGCGCGCAGATTGCACATAATCTCGACAATCTCATCACCGGCATCGACGACGGCCTCAGCGCCCGCGCCAATGCCCTGAACGAGGCCTTGATCCGGCACACCAGCGGCATCGCCCGTGTGCTCGCCGATGGCGGACGCGAGGTCACCAACGCTCTTGAAACAAAGGCCGACGAGATCAGCAACCTGGTCTCCGGCAAGAGCGAAGCCATCACCGAGATGCTCTCGAAAAAGGCCGAGGAGATCAACCAGACGCTCGGCGGCAAGGCCTTGGAAATCGCCTCGACCCTGGACCGGCGCGTCGCGCGCTTCGAAGAGCGCGTGGTCGACCGCCTCGACTCCGTCAGCACCACGCTGGACGAGCGCGGCCGACGCCTCAGCGAGGAACTCACCATGCGGGCCGAAGCGATCGACTCGACGCTGGGCAACCGCATCGGCGAACTCTCGACCCTCTTCGGCGATCGCGGCACAGGTCTCGTCACCACCCTCGGCGAACAGGGCGAAGCGATCGCACGCGAACTCGCTTCGGTGGGCGAGGCGGTGGTGCGAACGCTCGAAGCGCGCGGCATGGCGGTCGCGGATGCCGTCCGCGAGCGCAGCGACGAGGCGAGCCAGGTTTTCTCGGCATCGAGCGAGCACCTGCGCCGCGTCATCGACAACAGCACGTCCCAGTCCGTCGACGCGCTCGTTTCGACCAACGAGCGGTTGCAGAACGAGTTCTCCGGCGTCCTTTCGCGCCTGTCCGATGCCAATCAGCTTCTGCAGCAGCTCACGGCCGGCGCGGGCACCAACCTTACGGGCATCGAAGAGGGCCTTTCGAGTCGGATCCGCGAGCTCGAGTCCGTTCTCAACACGGTCACGCACGAGACCCAGCGCGCGACGAGCGAAGTGGCCAGCCAGGTGAACGCCCTGCGTCAGGTGTCCTCGGGCTCGGTGCAGGAGGCGAGCAAACTCGCCGAGCAGCTCGCTGTCCAAGGCCAGACCGTCTCCCGCTCCACCGACGAGCATGTGAAGGGCCTTGCGGAGGCCGCAGGCTTGCTGGAGCGCGTCGAGGCGCGCATCGGCGGCGCGCTCGCCGACCGCCGCGAGACCCTCGATGCCCTTCTCCAGGCCATTGCGTCGCGGACCGAGGACATCGAGCAGATCACGCGCTCCTTCAACGCTCTGCTCACCGATTCCCTCGATGGGGCGGAGAGGAAGGCACGCCAGGTGGGCACGGTGCTGTCCGAGAACGCCGCCGCTGCGACGAGCGCGATCGCGGAACAGTTCGACAAGATCCGCGAAACGACCGGCAGAGAGCGCGAACGCACCGCGGCTGCCTTGCGCCAGGCCTATGAACAAGTTGTCGGCGAAATGGGCCAGGGGCTCACGCAGGCCATCGAGCGCTTCCACGGCATCGCCAATGAGATGCGCTCGGTCACGAGCGAGGTCCAGCACGAGCTTGAGGCCACTCGCCACGAGCTGAAGCGCGGCATAGTGGAGCTGCCGCGCGAAACGCAGGAAAGCGCATCGGCCATGCGCCGGGTCGTCGCTGACCAGATCAAGGCGCTCAACGAGCTCACCGAAATTGTAGCGCGCTCCGGCCGGGCGCTGGATGTGGCCGAGGCCACCCCCGCGCCCGCGCCGACGCGGCCGGAGCCTGCTCCGACGCGCCGCAGTGCTCCCCCGAGCGAACCGCCGCCGCCGCCTCGTGCCGCCGAGCCACCGGCGCCTGCGCCGCGTGGCGGCAGTGCGGCAGCAGCCCCGCAGCCTGCCCCGACGCGCCCGGCGCCAGCCGCCACTTTCCCCGACGCACCGCCTCGGCCGCAGGGCCGCCGGGAAGAGCCGCCGGCGCCGCCACCACCCGCCCGGGAACGCGATACCGGCGGCGCACGTGGCTGGCTCTCGGATCTCCTGGTGCGCGCCTCGCGCGATGAGACCTCCACCACGGAACCGGAGGTCAAGGTTGCCGCTCCCGTGGCGGCAGCTCCTTCGGAGCGTGGCGAACGTTCACCGCGGCAGACCATCGAATTGCTCGATTCCATCTCGGTGGACATCGCGCGGATGATCGACCACGACGCGGCCCTGGAACTCTGGGATCGCTATAAGCGCGGCGAGCGTAACGTCTTCACGCGCCGGCTCTACACGCTGCAAGGGCAACAGACCTTCGAGGAAATCCGGCGCAAATACCGCCGCGATCCGGAATTCCGCGACACGGTCAGCCGTTATATCGAGGAGTTCGAGCGGCTGCTGGCCGAGGTCTCGCGCAAGGACCGCGATTCCGTGATGACCAAGACCTATCTCACCTCGGAGACCGGCAAGGTCTACACAATGCTGGCGCATGCCACCGGGCGCTTCGACTGAAGCACCGGCGACGACGCCGATCTATGAAAGAAGAAAGGGCCCGATCGTTGATCGGGCCCTCTTTCGTTGACGAAACCGCTGAGCCGTCGAAGCTCAGGCCCAACGCACGATCTGTGCGAGCACGTCGCCGAGCGCCTGGTCGAGGGCAACGGCCGCGGCTGGCCCGCTGATCTTCCCGATGGGAACCTGCGCCGAGAAAATGCGCGACGCGACCACCTGGCCCGTCGCCGCATTGATCAAGCGCGCAGCGATCTCCACGACCGCATCGTTGGTGGCACTTCTGACCTGGAAGTGCCGCAACTCCGTCGCGAGCTGAAAAGCGGCGATCGTCCCGTCTCCGGGGCGGCCGACCTGGCCGAGCCGTCCGGCATTCTCGAAGGCCTGGATGAGGCGCGTCTGCACCAGCGCCGGCAACCTGTCGCTCCATTGAGCGCCGGGCAGAGCCGACACGGCGCCTGCGGCATCGCGCACGACGATCTGCTGGCTGTTCAGCGTCTGCACCGCCACGGGTTCGGAAACCGCGAGCTGGCCCCGGCTTTTGGCGACGCGCCCGATGGTCGGCGCGGAGAGGTCGAAGGTGGGCGGCGCGGGCGACGAACAAGCGCCGAGGCCGACGAGCATGGCGGCGAGCGTAAACCCGCCGAAGGGACGTGCGAAGGACACGGAGCGCCGTTCAGACACGCAGTTTCTCCCGACCGGGCTGGGACAACCGAAATGAGATCGAATCATCACCGACCATTGTAGGCTGGCAGGTTTGGTTTTGCGCCGAAGATGAACTGCTGTGGATTACGTTGCACACTTTGCAGCGTGCGGTTGAGGTCGTTGAGCGTCTTGCGGGCATCCCCCGCAAGCGCTTCGTAATTGTTCAGGCCGGGTCCCGTGAACCGCTTGATCCCGGCGGTGATCTCGGCCGTCCGCGTGTCGAGGTTCTGCGCGAGAATGCGAATTGAACGCGCCGCCTCGCTGATTTCGGTGAAGGCGCCCTTGCCCTCTGGCGAGGATAGGAAGCCCTGGGCTGCCTTCAAAACGCCCTCGACCTGATCGGCCGCACGGTCGAGCTTCGCCGTGAGCGAAGCGGCCTCCTTTAGGATGGTCTCGACGTCGCCGCTGGAATTGCCGAGCGCGCCGGTGAAGCGATCGACATTCGCGACGATGCGCGACACCTTGTCCGGGTCGACCGCCTTCACGGCCGTATCGAGGTTCTTCGACAGGCTCGACAGGCTTTCCGCCGCCTGCCCTGCGCTCGATAGGAAGTGGTTGACGTTTTCGGAATTGTCGCCGAGCGCCTGTGAGAATTTTTCGATATTGCGCACGGTATTGGCGACCGGCTGCTGGGCATCGCCGACCACAGCATCGATCTTGTTCAGGATGTCGTCCGTACGGCGGGCGAGGCGCTGCGCGGTTTCCAGAAGGTCCTGGAAATCCGAGCGGTCGGCATAGATGGTCGGGAGCGGCTGGCCTCCGGTCGCCGTCAGCGGTGCGGCATTGGGATCGCCACCGGTGAGCTGGATCGAGGCAACGCCCGTCAGTCCCTGATATTCGAGCCGCGCCTTGGTGTCGACGTTGATGGGCACGGATTTGTCGACGTCGACGACGGCCACGACATGGCGCGGGTCTTCGGGCAAGAGGCTGATATTGCGCACCTCGCCGACCCGCAGGCCGTTGAACAGCACCAGCGAACCGTTGGAGAGCCCGGAGACCGATCCTGTGAACACGATGCGGTAGCCTTGCCGCCCACCGCCGCTGCCGGCAGCTGCAAACCAATAGATGAACAGAAAGGCCCCCGCGACAACAGCCAGCGTGAAGAGACCAATCAGGGCATAGTTTGCGCGGGTTTCCATGGTACTTCGTCGATCATCCCGTCACTGCGCGTGCTCTCTTACCGTGGAAGTAAGCCTTCAGCCACGGATGATCAGATGCCAGCATGGCATCGATGGGCCCCGCGGCGATGATGCGTCCCTCACCCAGCGCCGCAATCCTGTCGCATACGGAATGAAGGCTGTCGAGGTCATGCGTCACCATGAAGACGGTCAAGCCGAGCGTTTTCTGGAGTGTTGCGATCAGGTCGTCGAATTCTCCGGCACCGATCGGATCGAGCCCCGACGTCGGCTCGTCGAGAAAGACGATCTCGGGATCGAGCGCGAGCGCGCGTGCGAGCGCCGCCCGCTTGATCATGCCGCCGGAAAGATCCGAGGGGTATTTGTCTGCCGCGTCTGGGCTCAGCCCCACCATCTCGATCTTGAGCATGGCCAGTTCATCCCGCAGCCGATCGGACATCGTCAGATATTCGCGCATCGGCACCTGGATGTTCTGCTTCACGGTGAGCGATGAAAATAGCGCGCCGTGCTGAAACAGCACGCCCCAGCGCCGCTCGACGGCGCGCCGTGATTCCGGGCTGAGATCATCGAGATCCTCCCCGAAGACCTCGATCATTCCCTGGCGCTTTTGCACGAGGCCGAGAATAGTTCGCGTCAAAACAGACTTTCCGGTCCCGGAAGCGCCGACGAAGCCGAGAATCTCGCCTCGATAAACGTCGAGATCGAGATGTTTCATGATCGTCTTTTCGCCGAATCCTACCTCCAGATCGCGTACGCGGATCAGCACTTCGCGATTGGCCGGCGTTTCGACTTCGGAATTTTCGTCGTGCATGCCCCGTCCTCAGAAGCGGATCGCGGCAAAGAACATCGCGAACAGTCCGTCCACGACGATCACCATGAAGATCGACTTGACCACCGCGGCGGTGACTTGGCGTCCAAGCGACTCGGCCGAGCCCTCGACCGCAAGCCCCTCGAGCGAGGCGATTAGCCCGATGACCGCCGCCATGAAGGGCGCCTTGATCATGCCGACCAGGAAGGTATTGAGGTCGATAGCCGCCTGCAGCCGCGCAAGGAAGATCTCGGGTCCAACGCCACCATAGAGCCAGGCGACGATGCCGCCGCCGAGCAGCGCCGAGAGCGCCGAAATAAAGGTGAGAAGCGGCAGCCCGATGATCAGCGCCAGTACGCGTGGAATGATCAGCACTTCGATGGGATCGAGCCCCATCACGCGCAGGGCATCCACCTCCTCCCGCATCTTCATGGATCCGATCTCGGCCGTGAAGGCACTGCCCGAGCGGCCCGCGACCATGATCGAGGTCAAAAGCACCGCCAGCTCGCGCAAGATGAGGATACCCACGAGATCGACGACGAAGGTGACGGCACCGAAGCGTTGCAGCTGGAAGATGCCCTGTTGGGCGATGATGCAGCCGACGAGAAAGGAAATCAGCACGATGATGGGGACGCCGCGGAAGGCGACCTGCTCGAGCTGATGAATGACGGCCGGGATGCGAAAGCGCCGAGGACTACCGAGAACGCGGATGAAGCCGGCGACCGTCTCGCCGAGAAAGCTCACGCCGCGCACCATGTCCTTGCCCGCGCTGACGACGCCATGGCCGACTTCGACCAGCAGATCGATGCTGCGGGACGGCCGGCGGTGCTCCGGATCGACGCCGCGGCGATAGGCAATCTCGTTGAGAAGGATGCTCTGCTCCGGTCTGGCGCCGACGAAATCGGCCTTCAGCCCCTTCTCGCCAAGTTCCTGGCGCGTCCGGTCGAGCACCCAGGCGCCTAACGTATCGAGCCGCTCCACGCGTGAGATGTCGATGATGACGCGCCCTGCCCCATCGGCCGCTTCGAGCAGGCTTTTGGCCTCATCCTCGACGAGGGCCGCAAATGGCGCGGTCCAGGGCCCGGCGAGCGTCGCCCTGATCTCGTTGCCCACCTCCTCGGTGGCGGCATTCGGTCCAGCGTTCATGCGTCCAGCTTGCAATCGGCCATCCGCCCCGGCGGATGCCCTGCCTCAACCGATAGCGGTCACACCGGTCGATGTCGAGCCAAGCTTGCCGGAACTCAAGAACTGCCCCGTAAGCGGTGTTGCCACAACAATAAATTGAGATCTCGCCGGAAAGTTCGGATTATAATGAAGGCTCCGTCACCGCCCCGGGCTTGCCATGCAGCGCCGCCTCGCCATTGCCGTCGAAACTTACCCCATTGCCGGGCGATTCGTCATTGCACGGGGGGCACGCACCGAAGCCGTCGTCGTGACGGTCACGATCACCACCAGCAGGGCGAGCGGCCGTGGCGAATGCGTGCCTTACGCCCGCTATGGGGAAACGGTCGATAGTGTCGTCGCCGCGATCGAGGCGCTGCGGAACGCCATCGAGGCTGGCGCCGACCGGGAGCGGCTCACCCATCTGATGCCCGCCGGTGCTGCGCGCAACGCGCTCGACTGCGCTCTTTGGGATCTGGATGCCAAGGAAAACGGCGTCCCGGCCCATATCCTTGCCGGCGTCGACCGGCTGCCCGCGGTCACAACGGCCTATACCATCAGTCTCGATGCGCCCGATGCCATGGCAGCCGCGGCGGCGGCGAGCGGGCGTCCCATTCTGAAGATCAAGCTCGGCGGAGCGGACGACCAGGCGCGGATCGCCGCCGTGCGCGCCGCTGTGCCTGACGCAACCCTCATCGTCGACGCCAATGAGGGCTGGAGCGCCGGCAATCTCGCCGAAAATCTCGCCGCCTGCGAAGAAGCGGGCGTGGCGCTGATCGAGCAACCACTCCCTGCCGGGGACGATCATCTCCTGGCCGCGCGCTGGCGGGACGTGCCGATCTGCGCGGACGAGAGCATCCACACGCGCGCCGATCTCGACGGGCTCGCCGAGCTCTACGACGTTATCAACATCAAGCTCGACAAAACGGGCGGATTGACCGAAGCGCTCGCCCTCGCCGATCAGGCGGAAGAGCTCGGGCTCGGCATCATGGTGGGCTGCATGGTCGGCACCTCGCTCGCCATGGCCCCCGCCCTCATGCTCGCGCCGCGCGCCCGCTTCGTCGATCTCGACGGCCCGCTCCTTCTCGCGCGCGATCGCGACGGCGGCCTGATCTACGAAGGCAGCATCGTCCAGCCGCCGGTGCCCGCGCTCTGGGGGTAAACGGGCTTTCTCTGGCGCCGTCCGCGCAGCGTAAAAGAATCCTTTACACCCGCCCGCTAGGATTGCACGCGATCGAAGCCCACGCGCCAGGAAGACGGAGATCCATGCCGACGTCGAACGCTAATCTCCTGCAGGCGTCCGAGACCTTCGAGGCCATTGCGGCGGCGATCTCCGAGACAGCCCGCGGGCGCTGGTTTCTCGCCGAATATGTCCGCCGCCAGCGCAATTCCGAACTCCAGGCCCTGATCGATGCGCTCGGCCGGCTGCAAGGCACGAACGGCAGCGGCCAGGCACCCGCCGCCGATCTCGACCGTCTGCGCTTTCGCCTCGTCCAGATGCAGCGTCTGATCGAGCGCGCCAAGATCGAGATCGCGCTTGCCCCGGGCAGCCGCCCGCTATTCGACCAGCCAGCCAATGAAAATGCGCTCGATTCGCTGATCCACGAACAGGAGAAGACCACGGCCGCGGTGATCGACGCGGCGGAATTCATCCAGGAGATGGTCTGGAGCGAGCGTGGCGAGGCGGCCGGAAAGGCTGTGAGCGAGCGGCTCGCCAGCCTCTATGCCTCAGCTGCGAGCAGCATGGCCTTGACCGAACGCTTCCGCCTCGTGGCTCGTCTCATCGACCAATTGCAGCAGCGCCTCGCCAAGACGGTCGAGGCCTGCGACGCGCCGGGCCACGCCACAGTGCCGCCGGAGGCATCCGAGGCCGAGGCCAATCTGCCGCTCGCGGTTCGCCTCGTAGTGAACAACGGCGGCCTTTCCGCCCAAACCCAAGCTCAAGCCCCCATTGAAGTCCAAGCTCAGGCTCCGTCGGTCGAGGCCACACGCCCTCCCGAGAGCCGAGCGGAAATGCCAGCCGGCACGCGCACGGCATCGAGCCCCGTCACTGCGGAGCCGGACAAGCCGAAACTGTCGGCCAACGATGTTCTGGCGAGGCTCAGCGCCTTGACCACCGCCGAGAAGCTGCGCCGTTTCACCTGACCGCGAAGGCTCTCAGGAGGCGATCGCGAACTCGGCGCCGGCGCGGTGCGCGCGCCGGACATTGTCCAGGAACTGCCGGGCACTCGCCTCCCAGGTGAAGGAGAGGCCGAAGGCGCGGCATTGTTCCCTCGGGATATCGAGCGCCGCAAGCGCCGCGCGGCCCAGATCCTCGTCGAGCACGCCGCAGCCGGATGTGCCGATCACGTCCATCGGGCCGGCGACCGGCAAGGCCGCGATCGGCAGGCCGCTCGCGAGCGCCTCCAGAAGCACGATGCCGAATGTGTCGGTGGCGCTCGGGAAGACGAAGACATCCGCCGCCGCATAGACCTCCGCGAGCGCCTCGCCCGTCAGGCTGCCGAGAAAGCGCGCGGCCGGAAAGGCGGCCTCGAGCCCCGCCCGGGCGGGACCATCGCCGACCACCACCTTGGTGCCTGGCAGGTGGAGCGCCAGAAAGCGGTCGATGCTCTTGTCGACCGCCACACGGCCGACATAGAGAAAGACGGGCCCCGGGAAGGCGGCCGCCCCTCGCGGACGCGGCCGGAAGAGGCTGGGGTCCACACCTCTCGACCAGCGCATCAAGCCGCGAAAGCCCTTCTCGGCGAGTTCCCGTTCGAGCGTCGCCGTGCTCACCATGATGCCGGCTCCAGCATTGTGAAACCGCCGCAGCGCGGCATAGCTCCAGCCGATCGGCACCGGAAGGCGGGCGGCCAGATATTCAGGAAAACGGGTGTGATAGCTCGTCGTGAAGGAGATGCCGTCGGCCAGGCACACCCGGCGCACGGCGAACCCGACTGGGCCCTCCGTGGCGATATGCACGAAATCGGGCGCTACGGCTGCAATCTTGCGTCTGACGGCTGCGCTCGAGGCAAGCGCCAGGCGGATTTCCGGATAGCTCGGCATCGGCAGCGTGCGGAACATGTCCGGCGTGACGAAGACGATCTCGGCTCCGAGCGCCGGCGCCTCCCGCGCCACATTTTCCAACGAGCGCACGACGCCGTTGATCTGCGGATGCCAGGCGTCGGTCGCGACGAGAACACGCATCAAGCGGCTGCCTCTCTGGGGACGGGAAGAGGAACAACCGCATCCGGCGCGAGCGAGCGCCCCCAGCGCACGATCTCGAAACGTCCGTCGTAGTGTTCGACGAGTGCGGTGCAGGATTCGACCCAGTCGCCCGTATTGATGTAGCGCACGCCGTAGTCGTCGTGCATCACGGCGTGGTGGATATGGCCGCAGATGACGCCTTTCACGTCGTGACGCTTGGCTTCCGCCGAAAGCAGCTCCTCGAACCGACCGATATAATTGACGGCGTTCTTGACTTTTAGCTTGGCCCAGGATGACAGCGACCAATAGGTCAGGCCGAGACGGCGGCGGATGACATTGAGATAGGTGTTCACGAAGAGCGCCACGCCATAGGCGCGATCTCCGAGGAAGGCGAGCCAGCGGGCGTGGCGGACGACCAGATCGAACTGATCGCCATGGGTGACGAGATAGCGGCGCCCGTCCACTCCCTCGTGCACCGCAAAATCCATGATGTTGATGCCGCCGAAATTCGACCCCACGTAATCGCGCAGGAACTCGTCATGATTTCCGGGGATGTAAATAAGGTGAGAGCCTTTGCGCACCTTGCGCAATAACTTCTGCACGACGTCATTGTGGGTCTGCGGCCAGTACCACTTCGACTTCAGCCGCCACCCGTCGATCATGTCGCCGACCAGATAGATGGTATCCGCATCATGATAGCGCAGGAAATCCAGCAGGAGATCCGCCTGGCATCCCTTGGTGCCGAGATGCACATCCGAAATGAAGATAGATCTCGTCCGCGTCATATCGTTCTGCAAGGCCGTCGCCTTCCGTCTGCCGGTTGGCCGGTGCGACGATCCGAAACCGCCGCCATCACGCACCAGAAACCGGATTCGGATTGCAGTTTCATGACGAGAGCAGGCGCGTGCCTTCGGGCAGCCGAGCTCGCAAGGCAGCCGTGCCGAGGGCGTGATCTGGGCGGAAGCACGGCAGAACTTTGGCTTTTTACGCCGCGTAAACCACAAGTATTCTTTGCGAGCCGATTCAGAGATCTGAAATTTGCTTAAAAGTAACTACAGATCAGCATGACCTTCGCGCGTAATGCATGGCTGGCCTGCTCCATTCGAGCTTGGCCTCCTCGCGCTTCCGTGATTATTGACTGGGCAACTGCTCAGAACTGGTCCTCCTCCCGTGAACCCCCTCCGCGGCATCGTGCTCAAGGTCATATCGGCGTTGTCATTCACGCTGATGTCGGCCGGAATCAAATTCGTCGGTCAGAACTTTCCAACCGGCGAGATCGTCTTCTTCCGCTCGCTCTTCGCCCTTCTGCCGCTGCTTTTGTGGCTGGGGCTGCGCGGCGAGGTCGGCGAGGCGGTGCGCACGACCAATGTCATGGGCCACGTCAAGCGCAGCCTCATCGGCGGCTGCAGCATGTTCTTCGGCTTTGCGGCGCTGGCCAAGCTGCCGCTGTCGGATGCCATCGCCATCGGCTACGTCTCGCCGCTGCTCGCCGTCCTGCTTGCTGCCGTCCTCCTGAAGGAGACGGTGCAGATCTACCGCTGGCTCGCCATCTGCATGGGCTTCACCGGCGTGCTGGTCATGCTCACGCCGCATCTCGCATCGAGCGTGCTGATGACCGGCGTCAGCTCGGCCTCCGTGACGATCGGTATCCTCTTCGCGCTGGGCGGCGCCCTGTGCGGCGCAACTTCCACGATCGAGGTGCGCAAGCTTATCAATACCGAAAAGACTGGCTCGATCTGCTTCTATTTCGCGGTGCTGATGGCGGTGCTCGGGCTTGCCTCCATCGTGCTCGGTAACTGGGTGATGCCGTCGGTGGGCGAAATGGCCATCCTCGTCGGCATCGGCGTGGCGGGCGGCATCGGCCAGATCCTCTTGACCATGAGCTACCGCCACGCGGACACATCGATTATCGCGCCCTTCGAATATACGACCATGATCTGGGCCTGCCTCATCGGCTGGTTCCTCTTTGCCGAATTGCCCGTGCCGGCGGTGCTCTTCGGCTCGGCGATCATCATCGCATCGGGCGTGTTCCTGATGTGGCGCCAGCACCACCACAGCGACGCGGCGCGCGCCGCGCGCAAGGCCGGACCAACGCCCACGCTCTGATCGCCTCCCATACCTTGCCGAAATGGGCGCGGGCCCATGCCCGTCGCCCATGCCCGTCGCCCTTGCCAGCCGCCCTCCTGCCCATTACGTCCGGGCAAGCCCGACGTGAGCGCGAAGCGCCACCAGCGGGAGGCCGACAGGGGCAGGTGATGCCGAGCGTTGATCTCAGACTTTACGCGATCCTCGACCCGACGCGTGCCAAAGGCCGCGCCCTGCCCGAGCTTGCGCTGGCCGCCATCACCGGCGGCGCGACCCTTGTGCAGTATCGCGACAAGGAGGGCGACACCCGCCAGCTTGTCGAGACGGCGCGCGCCATCCGCGCCAAGATTGCCGGCCGCGGTGTGCCACTCCTCATCAATGATCGTATCGACGTCGCGCTCGCCGCCGAAGCGGAGGGCGTTCATGTCGGCCAGTCCGACATGCCGGCAGCCGATGCGCGCCGCCTTCTGGGGCCGCAGGCCATCATCGGCCTCACCCTGAAGACTGAGGACGACGCCCGTCAGATGGCCCAGGCGCCGGTCGACTACGGCTGCATCGGGGGTGTCTTCGCCACGCTCAGCAAGCTCAATCCCGAGCCGCCGCTCGGACCGGATGGCTTCGCGCGGGTTGCGGCCGCGGCGCGACAGGTGGCGCCCGGCAAGCCGATCGGCGCCATTGCCGGCATCGACGCGACGAATGCCGCCTCGGTCATCCGCGCCGGGGCGGACGGCATCGCAGTGATCTCCGCGCTTTTCATGGAGGAGGACGTCACCGCTGCAACCGCCCGTTTGCGCGCCATCGTCGACGAGGCACGTGCAGCACGACGCGGAGAACTGGCATGACGGCTATCGCGGTGACGATCGCGGGCTCGGACTCCGGCGGCGGCGCCGGCATCCAGGCCGACCTCAAGACCTTCTCGGCCCTCGGCGTTTATGGCGCGAGCGTCATCACCGCGCTCACCGCACAGAATACGCTGGGCGTGCAGGCGATCCACGACGTGCCGCCGGACTTCGTCGCGGCGCAGATGGATTCCGTCTTTACCGATCTCGCGGTCGGCGCGGTCAAGATCGGCATGCTCTCCCAAGCCGCCGTCATCGCGACCGTCGCCGAGGGGCTCGATCGCCACGGTCTCAAGGAGGTGGTGCTCGACCCGGTGATGGTGGCAACCAGCGGCGATCGCCTGCTCGCCCCCGACGCTGTCGAGGCGCTGCGCCGCGACCTCATTCCGCGCGCCCGCATCGTCACGCCCAACCTGCCGGAGGCAGCCGCGCTGACAGAGACGCCGGTCGCCACGAGCGAGGCGGAGGTAAAGGCCCAGGCGGAGGCGATCCGGGCGCTCGGCGCCGAGGCCGTGCTCGTGAAAGGCGGCCATGGCGAGGGGCCGGAGAGCGTCGATCTGCTCCTCACCGCCGAAGGCTTTCATGCCCTGCGTGCGCTGCGGCTGCCGGGGCGCAACACCCACGGCACGGGCTGCACCCTATCGTCGGCCATCGCTGCCGGCCTCGCCAAGGGCCATCAGCTCTTGCAAGCCGTGCAGGACGCCAAGATCTATGTGACGGAGGCGATCGCAGCCGCGGACGCGCTGTCGATCGGCAGCGGACACGGCCCGGTGCATCATTTTCACCGATGGTGGCGGGATTGAACGGCCTGTTGCGCTCTTGATCGACAGGCCGCGCCCGGTCACAGTGGCGTCCGTCATAGCAAACGATCGTCCGCTTTCCGAAACGAGGGAACCCGTCTTCATGGCCGTTGAGGGCAAGGACCGCACGCGAGAAATGGAGACTGGCGCGCAGCTCCTGTCCGGCCAGCTGGGCAAGACCGTCCAGCGGCTGCGCAAGGCCTATAACCTCTCGCTGTCGGAGCTCGCCGAGCAATCCGGCGTCGCCAAATCGATCATCAGCCAGATCGAGCGCAACGAGACCAACCCCACCCTCGCCACCATTTGGCGGCTGAGCCAGGCGCTCGACGTGTCGATCGAACGTGTGCTGGCCTCGGGCGACGACGAGCCTTTCATCGAGAAGTCGTCGCGCGCCGACACTCCGATCCTCGTCTCCGACGACGGGCGCATGCGGCTTGCCATCATCGGCTGGATCAAGACCGTCGAATGGCTGCAGTGGTACGACGTTCAAGCCGAGCCGGGTGCCGTGCTCGAATCCGACCCGCATCAGCGCGGCTCGATCGAATGCCTGTCGGTGCTCGAAGGCGAATTCGCGGTCGAGGTGGCCGGCGTCGTGCAACAGGCGCGCGCCGGCGAGAGCCTGCGCTACCGCTGCGACCGGGCACATACGGTGCGCTGCACAGGCGACGGGCCCGCCCGTGCCGTGATGGTCTGCATCCTCAAAGCCGCCGTGATGGACTGAGGGCGGCGGCCGTATCTATCCGCCCGACTGCCCGGCCGGCGCAGACTGCGCGGGCGGCCGTGTCGCCGGTTTCGGTGCGAGCGACAGAATATAGTCGGCGATCGCCTCGCGGTCGGCCTGCGAGAGCTTGGAGGTGTTCTCGACCACCGAGGCCATATTGCTGCCGACCGAATCGAACTCCGGCGTGAAGCCGGTGGTGAGCAGTTCCACCAGATCGGCCTTCGTCCATTTGCCGATGCCGGTTTCCGGATCGGGCGTGATGTTTGGCACGAAGCCGCGGCCATCGGGATTGGGCCCGCCGGTGAAGCGCCTGTCGGGGATGATGCCGCCGAAGGCATCGCGCGGGCTATGGCATTCGGCGCAATGGGCGGGGCCCTCGACCAAATAGGCGCCGCGGTTCCAGGCCGCGCTCTTGCTCGGATCGGGTTGAAAGACCGCCCCGTCGAGATAGCGCAGCTTCCACAAGCCGAGGCCGCGCCGGATGTTATAGGGGAAGCTCAGCGCGTGCTCGCGCACCCGGCCCTGCACGGCCGGCAATGTCTTCATGAAGGCGAAGAGATCGCGCAGATCCGTCGCCGTCATGCGCTGGAAGGACGTATAGGGAAAGGACGGATAAAGGTGCTGTCCGTCCGGAGCGACGCCCGCATGCATCGCCCGCGCGAATTGCTCGACCGTCCAGCCGCCGATGCCGTCGCGGACATCCGGCGACACGTTCGGAACATAGAAGGTGCCGAAGGCAGAGGTCAGCGCGAGACCGCCGCCGAGCCGCGTCTTGTCCGGCTGGCCGGGCGTCGCATGACAGGAGGTGCAGTCGCCGGCGAAGAACATCGCACGGCCGTTGTCGAGATTGGGCGCCCCCGCCGGAATGGGACCGATATCGCTCTGCCAGCGAGGGCTCGTCAGAATCCAGAACGCAGCTGCGCCGACGACCACGAGAAGCACGAGGCCGCCCAGGAGACGCTTCATGGGTCTACTCCGGCACGTCTCTCCAGTCGGGACGCCGTCAGTTCTTCTTGATGCGGAAGGTCTCGTGGCAGGAGCTGCAGTTGCGACCGACTGCGGCAAAGGCGACCTTGAAAGTCTCCAGGTCCTTGGTGTCGGCAAGGCCCTTGCGGGCGTCGGCGCCGAACTTGGCGACAGCCGCCTCGAAACCGGCCTTGTCTTCCCAGATCTTAGGCGCTGCCGTCGTCTCGTGGCCCGTCTTCGACGTCTCCGGGAACAGCGCGCCGAACTTGTCCGCCGTATTGACGTAGGTCTGCAGGACCTCCTGCGCCTGGGCGAGCTCGAAGGGCGCCTGGCCGCGCACCATGGCCGTAGCCGTCTTGGCTGCCCGGCCATTCGCCTTCATCAGATCCTGGCGCATGGTAATGGGATCCTCGCTCTGGGCGAGAACGACACTGGCGCCGAGGCACAGGCCGGCTGCAACAAGGACGAAGCGAATCATGAGGTTTCCTCGCAGAATGGCGTCAGCTCATGCTTAGCATTGAACTAGAGCCGTTCTAATGACGAGCATGTGAACGGCTCCTTACCAAATGCGACGCTGTCAGGCCGCTTTCGCCTCTTCGGCCGCCGTGAGGGCGGCGAAGATCTTGTCGGGCGTAGCCGGCATGTCGATATGGCGAATGCCGCGCGCGCGATAGAGCGCATCCACGACGGCGTTCATCACCGCCGGGCAGGCGCCGATCGCGCCAGCCTCACCCGCACCCTTCATGCCGAGCGCATTGGTCGTCGAGGCCACGTTGCGTGTCTCGAAGACGAAGGCGGGGATGAGGTCGGCGCGCGGCAGGCCGTAGTCCATCAGCGAGGCTGTGACGAGCTGGCCCTCGGCATCGAAGAAGGTGCGCTCCAGAAGCGCCTGGCCAATGCCCTGGGCCGCCCCGCCATGCACCTGGCCGGCGAGCAGCAGTGGATTCATCGCGCGTCCGAAATCGTCCACCACCGTATAACGCTCGATGATCACGCCGCCGGTGTCCGGATCGATCTCGAGCTCGCAGATATGGCTGCCGTTCGGATAGGTCGCCTCTGGAGGCGTCCAGTCATCGGCAATGGTGACCGCCTCCCGGGTCGCTGCCGGCAAAGCCGCCACATCGGCAAGCGACAGCGATCGATCGGTACCGGCGATCCGGATCGTTCCGCCGTCGATCTCCATGTCGGCTGTCGAGGCTTCGAGCGCATCCGCGGCGAGATCTTTCAGCCTGTCGGCAAGCTGCCGGCTCGCCCCGGCAAGGGCTGCACCACCCACCGGGATGGAGCGTGAGCCGCCAGTGCCTTCGCCGGTCGCGACCAGGGCCGTGTCGCCCTGAATGACCGTCACCTTGTCGAGCGGCACGTCGAAATGCTCGGAGACGATCTGCGCATAGGCCGTCGCATGGCCTTGGCCGTTCGACTGCGTGCCGATCAGCACCTTCAGCGAACCGTCCTTCTCGAGGCTCACGGTCGCAGCCTCCGGGCCGCCACCGGAACAGGCCTCGATATAGGTGGCCAATCCGATGCCGCGCAGCTTGCCGGCACGGCGCGAGACCTTCAGCCGCTCCTTGAAGCCGGCCCAGTCCGCGACTTCCATCGCGCGGCGCATATGCCCCTCGAATTCGCCGGTGTCGTAGAGCCGCCCCGTCTGCGTGCGGTGCGGCATGTCAGAGGGCTTGATGAAGTTGATCGCGCGCAGCTTGTCCGGCTCCATGCCGATCTCGCGCGCGATATGGTCGACGAGCCGCTCGATCATATAGGCGGCTTCGGGGCGACCTGCGCCGCGATAGGCATCGACCGGCACGGTATTGGTATAGACGCCGCGCACCCGCGCAGAGACGGCGGGGATGTCGTAGCAGCCCGGCCCCATGCGCACACCCTCGGTCGGGATATAGGGTGCGAATTGCGAGAGATAGGCGCCCATGTCGGCGCGCAGGTCGATGCGCAGGCCGAGGAAGCGGCCGCGTCGGTCGAGCGCCATCTCCGCACGGGTCGCATTGGCCCGGCCGTGGGTGTCGGCCATGAAATGCTCGCCGCGCTCCGCCACCCAGCGCACCGGCCGCCCGAGGCGCTCAGCCGCAACCGCGCATAACGGATATTCGCGATACATGAAGATCTTGGTGCCGAATCCGCCGCCTACATCCGGCGTGATGACGCGGATGCGCGACGGATCGACCTTGAGAAGATTCTCCGCGAGATTGTCGCGGATGCCATGGGCACCCTGGCTGCCGAGTGTGATCGTCCAGCGGCCGCTCGCCGTATCATATTCGGCGAGGCAGGCGCGGGTCTCGAGATAATTGGCAATGAGCCGATTGTTGATGAGATCGATGCCGACGATTCGATGCGCCTTGGCGAAGGCTTTCGCCGTCTTGTCCTCGTCGCCGACCGCAACGTCGAAGGCGATATTGGTGCCGAGCTCCGGCCGCACGAGCGGCGCGCCCTCGGCGAGCGAGGCGTCGATATCAACGGCCGCCGGCAAGGGCTCCCAGTCGATCATGACCGCCTCGGCCGCCTCGCGCGCTTGCTCGACGGTCTCCGCGACGACAAAGGCGACGGCATCGCCGACGTGGCGCGCCACATCCTTGGCAAGGATCGGATAGGAGGTGCGGTGGAGCGGCGAGCCGTCGCGGTTCTTCACTCCCGACATGCATTTGAGCTCGCCGAGCTCAGCGATGTCGGCATGGGTCAGGATCGCCAGCACGCCCGGCATGGCGCGTGCCGTATCGACATCGGTGATTCGGAACCGGGCATGGGCATGCGGACTGCGAACGACGACGGCATGAGCGGTGCCGGCTGGCAGAACATCGGAGGTGTAAGTGCCCGCGCCGGTGAGGAAACGCAGATCTTCGACCCGCCGCGCGGGCTGCCCAATGCCGAACTTTCGTGCCGTCATCGCCCGAAAACTCCTGGTTTATGAAAATCCATCAAGGTGTCGGCTGGTCGGCCACCGCCCTCCGCTCCGGGCGCATCCAGAGCGTAAGCATACGCAACACCACATAAAAGACCGGTGTGAGGAAGAGGCCGAAGAACGTCACGCCGATCATACCGAAAAACACGGCCGTGCCGAGAGCCTGGCGCATCTCCGCGCCGGGCCCCTGGGCGATGACGAGCGGCAGAACGCCGAGGATGAAGGCGAAGGCCGTCATCAGAATGGGCCGCAGCCTGAGGCGGCAGGCCTCGACCACCGCGGCGACCGGGCCGTTGCCATGTTCTTCCGCCTGCCGGGCGAACTCCACGATAAGGATGGCGTTCTTCGCGGCAAGGCCCACGAGCACGACAAGACCGATCTGCGTCAGGATGTTGTTGTCCATGCCGCGGATCATCACGCCGATCATGGCCGACAGCACGCTCATCGGCACGATGAGCACGATGGCGAGCGGCAGCGCCCAGCTTTCGTATTGGGCCGCGAGCACCAGGAAGACGAAGAGCACGGCGAGCGCGAAGATGAAGGCCGCCGTATTGCCGGCCTGCTGTTCCTGGAAGGCGATATCGGTCCACTCGAAGCTGATGCCCTGCGGCAGAAGTTCGTGGGCGATACGCTCCATGGAAGAGAGTCCCACACCCGAGGAGACGTTGGGCGCCGTATCGCCCTGGATCGGCACGCTCGTATACATATTGTAGCGCTGGATCAGATTCGGCCCAGCAACGTCGCGAATCTCGATGAGCGAGCCGAGTGGCACGAGGTCACCGGTCGTATTGCGCACCTTGAAACGTTCGATCTGCTCGCGATCCATGCGGAAGCGCGCATCGGCCTGCGCCCGCACCTGATAGACGCGGCCGAAGGCGTTGAAATCATTAACATAGGCCGAGCCCAAATTGACCTGCAGCGCCTCGAAGATATTGCCGATCGGCACATTGAGCATACGCGCCTTGGTGCGATCGATGTCGAGATAGATCTGCGGCGTATTGGCGCCGAAAGTGGTGAACACGCGCACCAGGTTCGGGTCCTGATTGGCGCGGGCAATGATGTCGCCTGCCGCCGCGAGCACCTGCCTGACGCCGACGCCATTGCGGTCCTCGAGCTGCATCTTGAAGCCGCCGGCATTGCCGAGGCCCTGGACCGGTGGCGGCGGAACGGCGATGGTGAAAGCCTCCTGGATCGCCTGGAGACTGCCGATCAACTGGCCGGCGATGCCATTGGCGGTCTGGCCCTTCGGCAGTCGTTCCTCGAAGGGATCGAGCGTCGTGAAGATCACGGCCGCATTGGGCGCGATGGTGAAGGTCGAGCCATCGAGGCCGGGCAGCGCCACCACATGCGAAATGCCGGGTGTGTCCAGCGCGATCTTGGTCGCCTTCTGCACAGCAGCGTCCGTGCGTTCGAGCGAGGCACCGTCGGGCAGCTGGACGACGACGATCAGATAGCCCTGGTCCTGCGCCGGGATGAAGCCGGTCGGCACGATGCGCGTCGTATAGACGGTCGCGCCCACAAGCCCGGCATAAACCGCAAGGCCGATGAGCAGGACGAGCTTATGGGCGACGAGCCCCCGCACCGCTCGGGAGTAGCCGTGCGCCGTCTTGTCGAAGCCACGGTTGAATCCGCCGCCGAGGAACCGCCCGAAGCGCACGAGCGGATTGCGCGACCGGTGCCCGGGATCATGGGCCTTCAGGAGCAAGGCGCAGAGCGCCGGCGACAGCGTGAGTGAATTGAAGGCGGAGATGATCGTCGAAGCAGCGATCGTGACCGCGAACTGCTGATAGAACCGGCCCGAAATGCCGGGAATGAAGGCGGTTGGAATGAACACCGCCGATAGCACGAGCGCGATGGCGACGACCGCGCTGCCGACCTCGTCCATGGTGCGGTGGGCTGCATCCCGCGGTGAGAGCCCGAGCGATATGTTGCGTTCGACATTCTCCACCACGACGATCGCGTCGTCGACCACGATGCCGATGGCGAGCACCAGGCCGAAAAGAGTCAATGTATTGAGGGAGAATCCGAAGGCTGCCAGCACCGCAAAGGTGCCGATCAGCGACACGGGGATGGCGATGATCGGGATAAGCGCCGTGCGCCACGACTGCAGGAAGACGATCACCACGATCACGACGAGGATGACAGCCTCGAACAGGGTCTTGTAGACCTCGTCAACGCTCGCCTGGATGTAGCTCGTCGGGTTGTAGACGATGGTGTAGTCGATGCCCTGGGGGAAGTCGCGCTTCAACTCCTCCATCTTGGCGATCACGTCGCGCGCGGCCTGCAGCGCGTTCGTGCCCGGCCGCTGGAAGACACCGATGGCGATCGCTTCCTTGCCGTCCAGATAAGAATTCGTGCTGTAGTCCTGTGCTGCGAGTTCGACCCGAGCGACGTCTGAGAGTCGGACCAGCTGGCCGGCATCGCCGGTCTTCACGATGATATTGCGGAACTGCCCGACCTCGCTGAACCGCCCCTGCGTCTGCACGGTCAGCTGGAACGCCGGATCGGTACCGCCGAACGGCGGGGCGCCGAGGGAGCCGCCGGAGACCTGGATGTTCTGCTCCTGCAGAGCGCTGACAACGTCGCCCGCAGTAAGGCCATAGGAGGAAAGCCTGTTCGGATTGAGCCAGGCACGCAACGAATATTGCCGTGCCCCGAACACCTGGATGTCACCGACGCCCTCGAGGCGCAGCAGCGCATCGCGAACGCGGATGAGGGCATAATTGGAGAGATAAAGCAGGTCGTAGCTGTCATCTGGCGACAGGATATGCACGACCATGAGGAAGTCGGACGAGGCCTTGCGGGTCACGATGCCGAGCTGGCGCACCTCCTGCGGCAGGCGCGGCTCCGCCACCGCAACGCGGTTCTGCACAAGCACGTTGGCCTGATCGAGGTCGGTGCCGATCTTGAAGGTGATCGTCAGCGTCATCGTGCCGTCGGAGGCCGAGTAGGAGGACATGTAGAGCATGTCCTCCACACCGTTGATCTCCTGTTCGATCGGGGTTGCGACCGTGGCCGCCACCGTCTCGGCATTGGCACCCGGATAGGTCGCGCGCACGGTGATCGTCGGCGGCGCGATTTCCGGATATTGCGCCACCGGCAAGGCGATATAGGAGATGTAGCCGACGAGGACGAGGACGATCGACAGGACCGAAGCGAAGATGGGCCGGTCGACGAAGAAATGGGTGAACTTCATCGGATGTCGTCCTTCGCTCCACAAGCCGTCTGCCGACCGGACATTTCGTCGATCGTGATTGCCTCACCCCAGTCCGGGATCGAGGTCTCTTCTGTCGCCGCCACTATCTCTGCGGCGGCAGCGTCGTCATTTGCGGGGTGACTTTGGCGCCCGGGCGCACGCGCTGCAGGCCGACGACGACGACCGTCTCGTCGCCCTTCAACCCGTCGCGGATGACCCGGTAGCCGCTCGATTTCGGGCCGAGCCGCACGACCCGCGGCGACACCGTGCCGTCTTCGGCGACCACCCAGACGATGCGCCGGTCCTGGTCGGTCCCGATCGCCTCATCCGGCAGGAGAACCGCCTTGTAGAGCGGCGAGCCCGGGAACAGCACGCGTCCGAACAGGCCGGGCGTGATCTTGAATTCGGGATTCTTGACGACGACCCGCACACGCATGGTGCCGGTGGCCTGGTCCATGCGGTTGTCGACGAAGTCGAGCGTGCCGGTGAAACTCGGTTCGCGCTCGTCGCTGAGTGCGATCTTCACCTCGACCGGCTTCACCTTGCTCATGCTGTCGGCAACGAGGTTGAACACCTTGTTGTAGGCGAGGAACGACCGCTCATCGAGATCGAAATAGAAATAGATCGGATCGCGCGAGACGATCGTCGTGAGCAGCGTGTCGTTGGCATTCACCAGATTGCCGACGCTCACCAGCTTGCGGCTGATGCGGCCGGAAATCGGCGCCTTGATTTCCGTGAACTCGTAATTCAGCTGTGCCTCGCGCACGGCTGCCTGCGCCCCATCGATATCGGCCTGAGCCGTCAGGAACGTCTGCTGCCGCTGATCGAGCAACTGTTCGGAGATATTGCCGGTGCGCGACAGTGACTGCGCGCGCTCGAGATCCGTCTGCGCAAATTTCAGCTTCGCCTGGGCAGAGACGAGCGTCGCCTGTGCCTGATCGAGCGTCGCCTTATAGGGCCGCCGGTCGATGACGAAGAGTAGGTCGCCCTTGTTCACATAGGCGCCGTCCACGAAAGCCACCGTATCGAGATAGCCGCTGACGCGCGATCGCACCTCGACTGCGTCGATTGCCGCGAAACGACCGGTGAACTCGTCATAATCGACGATGTCCTTGACGACGGGCTTGGCCACCGTGACCGGCGGCGGAGGCCCTCCCGGCATTTGGGCCGAGGCAAGCGTGGGCGCTGCCACAAGGGCCGCGAGCACGGCAAGACAGCGGGCGAATGTCCTGGTTTGCATAACCTTACTCACGTCGGCTTCGGTGGCGCGGCGTCTCGTGACGAGCACCTTACCGCAATTGCGCCTTATAGGTGCCCAGCCAAAGTCCGATTACAAGTGCGCTAACGCACATAGACCGGCTTTGGCATTGCAGTGCACAATGCCATTCCCGGTCCCCCGACCATCTGTCAAGTGCGCGCTCTGTTGCAACGCGCAATAACTGAACCTTGGCCGGACGTTGTGGCCATGGTGTGACTCTCGCCGAGGCACACGCTTGCGTTGCAGGCCTGCACCGATTCAGCAGATACTGGCATTCTGGCGCTCTTCAGAGGTCGAGAGAGACATCTCGCCAGTCATTCCGAGGCCAAAATTAACTATACCGGACGGCAAAGATGGACGATTTCACAATAATCTCTAGTCGAATCCGCTGCCAAGGCCGTTACAATAGGCTACGCTTGGCTGCATTCGGCGACGGGAGGCACGCGTGATGCATGATCCACGGCAGGCAGGCCTGCGAACGTTTCTCGGCACGACCCTTTTGGCACTGTTGGTGTCGATCGGATTGTGCGCCGCAGCGACGGCCGAGGTGGTCTATCGCCGTGGCAATGCAGGCGAGCCCAAGACGCTCGATCAGCAACTCACGACCTTCGACGTCGAGGCCAACATTCTGCGCGACCTCTACGACGGCCTCGTCGCCTATGACGCCAAAGGCAAGGTGGCGCCGGCTGCCGCCGAAAGCTGGTCGCTCTCCAAGGACGGCACGGTCTACACCTTTACGCTGCGTGAAAATGGCAAATGGTCCAACGGCGAACCGGTCAAGGCGTCGGACTTCGTCTTTTCCTTCCGCCGCATGCTCGATCCACAGACCGCCGCCCGATATGCGAGCCTCTATTACCCGCTGAAGAATGCCGAGAAGGTCAACAAGGGCAGCTTGAAGCCTGACGAGCTCGGCGTGCGTGCCGTCGACGACCGCAGGCTGGAGATCACGCTCGAGCGCCAGACTCCGTATTTTCTGGAGCTTCTGACGCATCAGACGGCCTTGCCGCTCTACCCGCCGAATGTCGAGAAATTCGGCAAGGACTTCATGCGTCCCGGCAATCTCGTGTCGAACGGCGCCTTCATGCTCGCCGAATATGTGCCGGGCGACCGCATCAAGCTCGTCAAGAATCCCTATTATTATGACGCCAAGGACGTGAAGCTCGACAGCGTCATCTTTTACCCGACGGAAGACAGCGCCGCCGCGGTGCGCCGCTTCATGGCCGGTGAGCTCGACACCAACTACCAGTTCCCCGTCGACCAGCTCGCCTTCCTGCGTGAGAAGCTCGATGGCCAGGTGCGTACGGCGCCTTATCTCGCCATCGAATACTACGCACTCAATTCGCAGAAGCCGCCCTTCAACGACCCGCGCGTGCGGCACGCCCTGTCGCTCGCCATCGACCGCGATTTCCTCGCGAACCAGATCTGGGGCGGTGCCGCCGTACCGGCCTATCGCCTGACGCCGCCGGGGCTCTCGAATTATACCCCGCCGAAGATCGCCGATGCCGAGCTTTCCCAACTCGATCGCGAGGACAAGGCCAAGGAGCTTCTCAGGCAAGCCGGTTACGGCCCGGGCCTGAAGCCGCTCAAGATCGAGATCCGCTACAATACGAGCGACACCAACCAGAAGACTGCGACCGCCGTCGCCGACATGTGGAAATCCGTGCTCGGCGCCGACGTCACGCTCCTGAACAGCGACATCAAGAGCCATTACGCCTATCTACAGAATAAGGGCGATTTCGACGTGGCGCGCGCGGGCTGGGTCGGCGACTATGCCGATCCGCAGAATTTCCTTTTCCTCGGATTATCCAGCAACGCGGTGAGCAACTACTCGCGCTACAAAAACCCCGCTTATGATGCGACGATGAAGAAATCGGACGAGACGCTCGACCCGGCCGCTCGCATGCAGCTCCTGCAGCAGGCGGAGGGCACGATCATGCAGGACGAACCGGTCGTGCCGCTGCTTTACCGCGCCTCGCTCCACCTCGTTTCGCCGAAGGTGAAGGGCTACGAGGACAATGTGCAGAACGTGCATCGCAGCCGCTACATCAGCATAGTACCCTGAGGAGGCCGACAGCCCCCCTTTGGGCCAGAGAATCGGGGCCAGAGAATTGCGGCAGGAGTAGCCTGGGCGAGGAGAAGCCCGGTCGGGGGAGTGATCGATGCTCTTCTATATGCTGAAACGGCTTGCCAGCACGATCCCGACGCTCTTCATCATCGTCACCATCGCCTTCTTCCTCGTGCGCTTCGCGCCGGGTGGCCCTTTCGACCAGGAACAGCCGCTCGCCCCGCAGGTTCTCGAAAACCTGAAGCGCGCCTATAGTCTCGATCGGCCGCTCGGCCAACAATATCTCGATTATCTCGGCAAGCTCCTCCACGGGGATCTCGGCCCGAGCTATTCGGCGATCGACTTCACGGTGGGCGAGATGCTGGCCCGCGGCCTGCCCTATTCGCTCTCGCTCGGCTTCGGTGCGCTCTTCATTGCTGTTCTCGGCGGTATCCTCGCCGGATGCGCAGCCGCGCTGCGCCAGAACACGACGAGCGACTATTCGGTGATGGCGGTTGCGACCGTCGGCGTCACGGTGCCGAACTTCGTCGTCGCCCCCGTTCTGCAGCTCGTCTTCGGCCTGGGGCTCGGCCTTCTCCCACTCGGCGGCTGGGGCAACGGCAGCCTTGCCTACCGCATCCTGCCGACGATCGCGCTCGCCCTACCGCAGACCGCCGTCATCGCGCGGCTCACGCGCGGCGCGATGATCGAGGCCCTGCGCGCCGATCATATCCGCACGCTGCGGGCGAGCGGCCTGCCCGGCCGCGTCATCGTCGCGCATGCCCTCAGGGGTGCGATCCTGCCCGTCATCTCCTATCTCGGGCCGGCCGCGGCGGCGCTCGTCACCGGCTCGGTGGTGATCGAGAAGATCTTCGCGATCCCGGGCGTGGGCGCCTATTTCGTCGACGGCGCGCTCAACCGCGATTACACGCTGGTCATGGGAACGGTCGTGATGCTCGCCGGCTTCGTCGTCATCTTCAATCTTCTCGTCGACCTCCTCTATGCGGCGCTTGATCCAAGGGTGCGCTATGAGTGAAAGTCGCTCGCCCCGGCGCTCGCCATGAGCGACACGCTGCTCACTCCCGCGCCTGTTGCGGCACCGGCCGGCCGCAGCCTGACCGCGCTGGCGCTCCTCAGGCTCCGCCGCAACCGCGCCGCCGTGACGAGCGTTGTCGTGCTCGTCACCATCGCCCTCTTCTGCATCGTCGGGCCGTGGCTGTCGCCGCATCCTTACGACTATGTCTATCGGTCCTATGTCGGGGTCCCGCCGAGCCTCGAACCGCATCCGCCGATGGCCGAGCTCGAAGGGGCGATGAAGGAGGCCGTTGCGCGCGCCCGTCTCGGCATGCGCGATTTCGCCGTCACCGGCTCCACCTTCGCCGTGACGCTGACCTCGCCCAACCCGATCGACCCGCGCAACACGCGTTATATCGACCGCGTCGACCAGTTCCGCGACACCCATGTCATCGGGACGGCCGACGAGGGCCGCAGCCTTACCGTGGCCGGCACCGTGCAGCGCGTGCGCTTTCTCATGGGCACCGATTTGAGCGGTCGCGATCTCATGACGCGAATCATGATCGGCGGGCGGGTGTCGCTCCTGGTCGGGCTGCTCGCCACCTTCGTGAGCCTCGTGATCGGCGTGACCTACGGCGCGACGGCAGGCTTTCTCGGCGGGCGTATCGATGCGCTCATGATGCGCTTCGTCGATATCCTCTATTCCCTGCCCTTCGTGTTTTTCGTCATCCTGCTCGTCGTCTATTTCGGGCGGAATTTCGTGCTCATCTTCGTCGCTATCGGCGCGGTCGAATGGCTCGACATGGCGCGCATCACCCGCGGCCAGACTTTGGCCCTGAAGCGGCGAGAATTCGTGGAGGCGGCGCATGCGCTCGGCGTCCCCTCTTCCGCCATTCTGCGCCGGCACATCATCCCCAATCTGCTGGGGCCGGTCGTCGTCTTCATGACGCTGATGGTGCCGAAGATCATTCTATTGGAAAGCTTCCTCTCCTTCCTCGGCCTCGGCGTGCAGGCGCCCCTGACGAGCTGGGGCGTGCTCATTGCCGAAGGCGCCAACAACATCCAGAACGCGCCCTATCTCATCATCTTTCCGTCCATCTTCTTCGTCGCGACACTCTTCGCGCTGAATTTCATCGGCGACGGCCTGCGGGACGCGCTCGATCCGCGGGATCGCTGATGCCGGCGCGCGCCCCCGATGCCTTCCGCCGGCCGGAAGCCGTTCTGTCGATCCGTGGCCTCACCGTGGGCTTTGCCACGCCCGACGGCCCCGTCGAGGCGGTGAAAGGCGTCGATCTCGACATCGCCGCCGGCGAAACCGTCGCCATCGTCGGCGAATCCGGGTCCGGCAAGAGCCAGACCATGATGGCCGCGATGGGGCTTCTCGCCGCCAATGGCCGTGCCGAGGGCTCGGTGCGCTATCGCGGCGATGAGTTGCTCGATCTCTCCCAACAGGCGCTGAACCGCTACCGCGGCAAGAAGATCACCATGATCTTCCAGGAGCCGATGACCTCGCTCGACCCGCTCTACCGCATCGGCCATCAGCTCTGCGAACTGCTGATGATCCATGGCGGCTTGAGCCGTCGCGAGGCGCGCAAACGTGCGGTCGCGCTGCTTGACCGCGTCCACATTCCGAACCCTGAAGAGCGGATCGACGCCTATCCGCATGAATTGTCGGGGGGCCAGCGCCAGCGCGTGATGATCGCCATGGCGCTCGCCAACGGCCCGGATCTCCTGATCGCCGATGAGCCGACGACCGCCCTCGACGTCACGGTCCAGGCCCGCGTCCTCGATCTCCTCGTCGAGCTGCAGCGCGAATTCGGCATGGCGATCGTTTTCATCACCCACGATCTCGGGATTGTCCGGCGTTTTGCCCGCCGCACCTATGTCATGCGCCAGGGCGTGGTGGTCGAAGACGGCCCGACCGACGAGATTTTCGCCAAGCCGCGCGATCCCTATACGCGCATGCTGATCGATGCCGAGCCGACCGGCCGCAAGAGCCCGCCGCCCGCCGAGAGCCCGACGGTTCTGATGGCGGAGGGGGTGAGCGTCACCTTCCGGTCGCAGGGCGGCTTGTTCACACGCCGGCGGCAAGCCATCGCCGCCGTGAAGGGCGTCGATCTCGTCATCCGTCAAGGCGAGACGGTGGGCGTGGTCGGCGAGTCCGGGTCGGGCAAGTCGACGCTCGGCCGGGCTGTGCTCCGCCTTGTGCCGGCATCGGGTCTCGTGCGCTACGAGGACCGCCTCGTCGCGCCACAAGACCGGCGCGCCATGCGTCCCTTGCGGCGCCATCTGCAGCTCGTCTTCCAGGATCCTTATGGGTCGCTGTCACCGCGCCTGACGGCAGGCGAGATAGTGACCGAAGGACTGCTGGTGCATGAACCTGGCTTGAGCCGCGGCGAACGCGACCGGCGCGCGGCCGAGGCCTTTGCGGAGGTCTGGCTCGACCCCGCGACCCGCCATCGCTTTCCGCATGAGTTTTCCGGCGGCCAGCGCCAGCGCATCGCCATTGCGCGGAGCATGATCCTGAAGCCGAAACTGGTGGTGCTCGACGAGCCGACCTCGGCTCTCGATCGCTCCGTGCAGAAATCGATCGTCGAGCTCCTGCGCCGCCTCCAGGAAAAATACGGCCTCGCCTATCTCTTCATCAGCCATGATCTCGCGGTCGTGCGCGCGCTCTCCGACGAGATCCTGGTCATGAAGGCGGGCGAGGTGGTCGAGCGCGGCTCGGTCGACGCAATCTTCACGGAGGCGCACGAACCCTACACGCGCGAACTCATCGCCGCCGCCTTTCTCGACAATCCGGACGGGCGGACGTTTCGGTAATCGAAGAGGCGTTTATCGCGTCATCCCCGACCATCTCCCGGACGCGCCAAAGGCGCTGTCCGGGATGACAGAATGAACCGCCCTTTACGACAGCGGCGGAATGCGCAGCACCTGGCCGGGATAGATCTTGTCCGGATGCGTGAGCATCGGCTTGTTCGCCTCGAAGATCCCGTTGTATTTGGCACCGTTGCCCTTGCCATAGCTCTCTTCGGCGATCTTCCAGAGGGTGTCGCCCTTCTTCACCGTATACATGGTGGCCGCGGGCGCCTCCTTCTCGACGATGAGGCCGCTGTCAACGCTGGCGACGCCGATCGTGTTGCCGAGGGCGAGGATGATCTTTTCGGCCTCTTCGGTCGAAACCGCCTTGCCCTTCACGGCAACCTTGTCGCCCTCGACCGAGATGTCCAGCCCGTCAGCCTTGAGGCCGTGCTTCTCCACCTCCTGCTTGAGCGCGTCGGATGTCGCCGCCTTTGCCTCACTGGCGCCGAAGAGCTTCTCGCCGGCTTCCTTGATGAAGCTGAACAATCCCATGAATTCTCTCCATTGATGCCGACCCGGCCTGCAGGTCTCATCCCATCATAACGGCCCAACCGCCCGCTGTCCTGCTCAAGCTCAGCCGTTGGGCATCGGCTAATGCACAAAACGGTTCTGGTATTTAGTCTTTGGCCGCGGCGATCATGGACAATAGGGCCCCGCTATCTTATCTCGACGAAGGCACCGAATTCTGGATGAGGGTCTCGCCATGCCGACTGCACCAAGCGTGATCGACGTCATCGGCAATACGCCGCTGATCCGCCTCAAGCGCGCCTCGGAGGCAACCGGCTGCACCATCCTGGGCAAGGCCGAATTCATGAATCCCGGCCAGTCGGTGAAGGACCGGGCGGCGCTCTTCTTGATCAAGGATGCGGTCGCGCGCGGCGCGCTGAAGCCAGGCGGCACCATCGTCGAAGGCACGGCCGGCAATACCGGCATCGGCCTCGCCGTGGTGGCCAACGCGCTCGGCTTTCGCACCGTGATCGTCATTCCCGAGACGCAGTCGCAGGAGAAGAAGGACGCCCTGCGCCTTCTCGGCGCCGAGCTCGTCGAAGTGCCGGCGGTGCCTTACGCCAATCCCAACAATTACGTAAAGGTGGCCGGCCGCCTTGCGGATGAGCTCGCGGCCAAGCCCGAGGGTGCGATCTGGGCCAACCAGTTCGACAATGTCGCCAACCGTCAGGCGCATCTCGAGACGACCGGCCCGGAAATCTGGGATCAGACCGGCGGCATGATCGACGGCTTCATCTGCGCCGTCGGCACGGGCGGCACGCTCGCCGGCACCGGCTTGGCCTTGAAGGCGCGCAACCCGAAGGTCATGATTGGGCTTGCCGACCCCATGGGCGCGGCGCTGCATCACTACTACACCGAGGGAACGCTGAAGTCGGAAGGCTCCTCGATCACCGAGGGCATCGGCCAGGGGCGGATCACCGCCAATCTCGAAGGCGCGCCCATCGACGTCTCCTTCCAGATCCCCGACAGCGAGGCCCTGCCGATTATTTTCGACCTCCTCGAATACGAAGGCCTCTGCCTCGGCGGGTCGAGCGGCATCAATGTGGCGGGGGCCATTCGCCTGGCGCGCCATCTCGGGCCGGGTCACACCATCGTCACCATTCTCGCCGACTACGGCACGCGCTATCAGTCGAAGCTGTTCAATCCGGATTTCCTGCGCTCCAAGAATCTCCCCGTGCCGGCCTGGCTGGAGCGCGGCGCAACCGTCAGGGCACCCTTTCTCTGAGACAGCGTTTGACTTCTCGGTCCGGCGGCGGTGATCTGCCGGCCATTGCGCCGGAATCACCCGGCCAGACCGCGTGAAGGACCATGTCGGACGCCCTCTTCCTCGGCATCGACGGCGGCGGCACCCAGTGCCGAGCACGGATCCGCGACGTTGCCGGCCGCCTTCTCGGCGAAGGGAGGGGCGGCCCTGCCAATATCCGCTTGGGCGCGGCGACCGCCATGCAGTCCATCCTGATGGCTGCCCGCGAGGCTCTTGCCGGCGCGGGGCTCGGCGAAGCCGATCTCGCACGCCTCAACGCGGGACTTGGGCTTGCCGGCGCGGCGCAGACGAGCGCGCGTGAACGCATGGCAGCCGAGCCGCATCCCTTCGCAAGCGTTGCGATCGATACGGATGCCTATGCCGCCTGGCTCGGTGCAACCCAGGGGGCGGACGGCGCGATCCTCATCGTCGGCACCGGCTCCTGCGGCTTTGCCGTGGTCGGTGGCGAGCGTAATTCCGTCGGCGGCTGGGGCGCCGTCGTCTCCGACGGTGGCAGCGGCGCCGTGATCGGGCGGGAAGGCATCCGCCGCGCGGTGCTCGCCTTCGACGGGCTCGGCGAGGCGAGCGCACTGACCGATGCGCTGCTTGCGGAATTCGGCGGCCATCCCGAGCCGATCGTCGATTGGGCGGATCAAGCAAAGCCCGCCGATTTCGGCCGCTTCACGCCGCTCATCCTGGAGCATGCCGAGCGGCGCGACGCCGTGGCCCGCGCCATCATCCGGGAGGCGGCGGCGGCGATCGAGGCGATCGCCTGCCGGCTTCTCGCGTTGGGGGCTCCGACCATCGCGCTCATCGGCGGCCTGGCGGATCCGCTCCGTCCCTGGCTGTCGGCCGCCGTCCAGGCACGCCTCGTCGCACCGGCGGCGGATGCGCTCGACGGCGCCATTCTGATGGCCCGCGGGAACGCGGGAGGGGCCAAGGCCGTATTGACCACATGAAGGAGTTCACGATGGCCGCACAGGCTGCAAGCGAGACGGCGATGCTGCGCGAGGCCCGCGAGGCGCCGGCGGCCGTGGCTCGGCTCATCGCCGCCAATGCCGAGCTCGCCGCCGCGCTCGGTGCCCGCCTGCGCGCCGCCCCGCCCCGCTTTGCCGTCACCTGCGCCCGCGGCAGTTCCGACAATGCGGCCACCTTCGCCAAATATCTCTTCGAGATCCGGCTCGGTGTCGTCACCGCCTCGGTCGGGCCATCCATCAGCTCGGTCTATCAGGCGCGGCTCAGGGTCGCCGACGCGCTTTTCCTGTCGATCTCCCAGTCCGGCCGCAGCCCGGATCTTCTCAAGCTCGCGGAAGCGGCGAGAGCCGAAGGCGCCACTACGGTCGCGCTGGTCAATGATGCGGCCTCGCCGCTGGCCGGCCTGTCGGAGGTCGTGCTGCCGCTCCATGCCGGGCCCGAGCGGAGCGTCGCGGCCACCAAGTCCTTCATCGCTTCACTGGCGGGCGTCCTGCAGATCGCCGCCGCGTGGAGCGCCGACCAGGCACTGCATGCTGCCGTCGAGCGTCTGCCGGAAATGCTCGAAGAGGCCTTGACGAGCGACTGGAGCGCGGCCGTCCCTGCCCTCGTTCAGGCGCGCGATCTCTATGTGGTCGGCCGCGGTACGGGCTATGCGGTGGCGCAGGAGGCGGCGTTGAAGCTGAAGGAGACCGCCGGCCTTCATGCCGAGGCGGTGAGCGCAGCCGAGGTGATGCATGGGCCGCAGGCGCTCGCCGGTGCCGATTTCCCGGTGATGATCCTGAGCCAGCCCGACGAAACGCTCGCCGGCATGCGCGACCTCGTCAAGAAGCTGCGCGATCGCGGCGTGCCGGTCATCGTCGCCGGGCCTGCCGCCGAAACTGCCGAGGAGGCCGGCATCGTCGCCCTGCCGCTCGCGAGCGCCGATCCGCTCGCCGCACCGATCGCCCTCATCCAGAGCTTCTATCCGCTGGCCGATGCGGTTGCCCGCGCGCGCGGTTTCGATCCCGACCGGCCGCCGCATCTCAACAAAGTCACCGAGACCGTCTGAGCGGCCGTTGCTCGGCGCGGCGGCGGCCCGCCTTCCGCTGACGATCACAGCTGGCGAATAAACTGATAAAGCCGCTCGCTCGCGTCCCGCCGGTCGAGCCGGCGCTCAGCGATCAGCGCGCGCGCATTCTCTCCCAGCCGCTGCCGTTCGGCGGGATTGCCCAACAGCTCCGCAGCAGTGGTGGCGAGCCCTTGGGGATCGAAAAAGTCCACGAGCCGCGCCGTCTCGCCATCGGTCATGAACTCCCGGACCGGCGGCGTATTGGACGCGACCATGGCGCGCCCCATCGCCATCGCCTCGATCGCCGACCAGGACAGCACGAAGGGATAGGTCAGATAGACATGCAGGTTCGAGAGCCGCGAGACCGCGACATAGTCGCGGTAGGTGAGCTTTCCGAGAAAATGGATGCGCGTCTGGTCGAGGGCGCCCCCGACCTCCTCGAGCAGGACATCCTTCCAGCTGCGGTCAATGCCGGGCGACCGGCCGTAGCCGCCCTTCTCCGACCCGACGACGACGACATGCGCTTCGGGCAGCCGCTCCTGAAGCGACGGCAGGGATCGCATGAAGGTATGGAAGCCGCGGTAGGGTTCGAGATAGCGCGCGACATAGCTGACGACCGGCGTCGCCGGACCGATACCAAGGGTCTCCCGCCAGGCCCCTTCCGCCGTTTGCGGCACATCCGCGATGGCGTCGAGATCGACGCCCTCGTGCTGCACGGTGATCTTGCCGTGGAATTCCTGCGGATAGGTGTAGCGCTGCCATTCGGTCGGCGAAATGCCGGCGACGGCCTCCTCGAGCGACGCGAGCTCGAAGGCATTGCGCATTCTCAAGCGATGCAGAACGTCGAGCGAGGAGACCGGAAATTCCGGATCGAAGCCGACATCCGCGCCTCTGCGGCGATAATAGAACTCGCAGTAGCAGACGAGCTTGGCGCGCGGAAAAATGTCCTTGAGATAGAGCGCCTCGCCCCAGCCGCTATGCACCAGCATCACATCGGGCTCAAAGCCGTCGCGCTTCAGAAGCCGCGCCTGCGCCGCGACCGTTGCCGCGCGGCGCAACCGGGCGCTCGCCTCATTGACGATCATGTCCCGCGACGGCTGCACGGCGGGCGGCGCATAGCGCAGGTAGCGGATATGGGCGCCCTGGAATGGGGTGGTGCCCATGCCCACGACCGTCGCCTTAGCGTCGGTCAGATGCCGCAACAAACCTCTGAATTGTCCGGGAAAATTCTGGTGAACGACTAGGATCTTCAAGGCTATCCCCCCGGCTCGCCTTGCCTGTTCGGCCCTCCCCTTATAGCCGAGTTTCGCGTGTCCCTCAGCTGGATAATCCGGCCTATGGGGTCATGCACCGCTGGCCGGCACGCCGACGCCCACATAATCGAAGCCGTGCCGCTTGAGCTCGTCCGGCCGGTAGAGATTGCGCAGGTCGACGAACACCGGTTTCTTGAGCAGCGTTTTCAGCCGCTCGAGGTCGAGCGCCCGGAAAGCGTCCCACTCGGTGACGATGACGAGCACATCGGCACCCTCGGCGCATTCATAGGGCCCGCTCGTATAGACGAGGCCCTCCGGCATCACCTTCCTGGCCTCGTCCATGCCTTCGGGATCGTAGACGCGCAGCCGCGCGCCCTTGTCGAGCAGCGAATGGACGATGGCGATCGAGGGCGCCTCGCGCATGTCGTCGGTGTTCGGCTTGAAGGTGAGACCCAGCATGGCGACCGTCTTGCCGCGCACATCCCCGCCGGCGGCCGCTACGACCTTGCGCGCCATATGCGCCTTGCGCGCATCATTGACGCCGACGACCGTCTCAACGATGCGCAAGGGGGTGCCGAATTCGGTCGCGGTGCGCACCAGGGCGAGCGTATCCTTGGGAAAGCACGAGCCCCCATAGCCGGGGCCGGGATGCAGAAATTTCGGGCCGATGCGGTTGTCGAGGCCGATGCCGCGCGCGACGTCCTGCACATTGCCGCCGACCTGCTCGCAGAGATCGGCCATCTCGTTGATGAAAGTGATCTTCATGGCGAGGAAGGCATTCGCGGCATATTTGATGAGTTCCGACGAGCGCCTGTTCGTGAAGAGGATCGGAGCGGCATTGAGATAGAGCGGGCGGTAGATCTCGGCCATCACCTCGCGGGCGCGCGGGTCCTCCGTGCCGATGACGATGCGGTCCGGTCGCTTGAAGTCGGAGATCGCGGCGCCTTCGCGCAGGAATTCCGGGTTGGACACGACGGCGAAATCGGCATCGGGCCGTATCTCGCGCAAAATGCGCTCGACCTCGTCGCCGGTTCCGACCGGCACCGTCGATTTGGTGACGATGATCTTGTAGCCGTCCAGGCAAGCGGCGATTTCTCGCGTCGCCGCATAGATATAGGAGAGATCGGCATGGCCGTCGCCGCGGCGCGAGGGCGTGCCGACCGCGATGAAGACCGCCTGCGCCTCGCGCACGGCCGTCTCGGTCTCGGTGACGAAGGAGAGCCGCCCGGCCTTGACGTTCGATGCGACCAGCACGTCGAGCCCGGGTTCGAAGATCGGGATTTCGCCGCGTTGAAGGGCCTCGATCTTGGCCTCGTCCTTGTCCACACAAACGACGTGATGCCCGAAATCGGCCAGGCAGGCGCCAGAGACGAGCCCCACGTAACCCGTGCCGATCATCGAAATCCGCATGCGAAATCTCCCTTCACCGGCGGAGTAGAGAGCCGCCGCTCTCCGGTCAAGGCGCCCCCGAGCCGCAGCGCGGGCAACCGGTCTCGTCGCGCCAGCAATGGTGCACTGAGCTCATTATAGGTCGCGATCGGCTGCCGCCCAGTTCTCGCTTTACGCTATGGGGTTGCGCTACGCCCGTCAGGAACCAGGTCGCCGGGTCATCGAGCCTGAGCGGCAATCTGCCGGAGATACTGCCCGTAGCCGGATTGGCCCATCGTGGCGGCCAGGGCGGCGAGCTGAGCCTCGTCGATGAAGCCCTGCCGAAAGGCGATCTCTTCCGGCGACGCGATATGCAGATCCTGCCGCTTCTGCAGGATATGCACGAACTGGCCTGCCTCCATCAGCGATTCGTGCGTTCCCGTATCGAGCCAGGCGAAGCCGCGGCCCATGAGCTCCACGTGGAGCGCGCCTTGGGCGAGATAGGCATTGTTGACGTCCGTGATCTCGATTTCGCCGCGCGCCGACGGCTGCACATTGGCCGCGATATCAAGCACGCGGTTGTCATAGAAGTAGAGCCCGGTGACCGCCCAATTGGAGCGTGGATTCTGCGGCTTTTCCTCGATGGTGAGGGCCCGGCCGTCGCCGGCGAGCTCGATGACGCCATAGCGTTCGGGATCGCGCACGGCATAGCCGAAGACGGTAGCGCCGCTCTTGCGCGCCACCGCCTTGCGCAGCAGCTCCGGCAGCCCGTGGCCGAAGAAGAGATTATCCCCCAGCACCAAGGCTACATTGTCGCTGCCGACAAACTCCCGCCCGAGGATGAAGGCATCGGCGAGGCCGCGCGGCTCGTCCTGCACGGCATAGCCGATCGTGAGGCCGAACTGGCTGCCGTCCTTCAGGAGTTCGCGAAAGAGGGGAGCATCCCGCGGCGTAGTGATCACGAGAATGTCGCGGATCCCCGCGAGCATCAGCGTGCTCAGCGGGTAATAGATCATCGGCTTGTCGTAGATCGGCAGCAGCTGCTTGGAGACGGCGAGCGTCAGCGGATAAAGCCGCGTGCCCGAGCCGCCGGCGAGAATGATGCCCTTCATGCCGCAAAAATCCTCATGGCTCTCTCCCCCTCATGAGCCCGGAAACGCAGTCCTCGACCCGCTGCTGCCACGGTGCTGCCCGGAAGCCGAAGGCCTCGGCAAAGCGGCTGCTGTCGAGCTCCGAATTTGCAGGCCGACGCGCCGGCGTCGGATAATCCGCCGTGGTGATGGCCTTGACCGTCGGGCTGCGGCCGGTGAAGGGCTGCGCCGCCGCGACGATCGCCGTGGCGAAGCCGTGCCAGGTCGTCGCCCCCTGCCCCGCCAAATGGTAGGTGCCCCAGTTCGCCCCTCCCTGCGCCACCTGCTGAGCGGCGATGAAGATCGCCCCGGCGAGATCGCGCGTGGCCGTCGGGCAGCCGCGCTGGTCGGCGACGATGGTGAGCGCGTCGCGCTCGTTCGCCAGCCGCAGGATCGTCTTCAGGAAATTGCGGCCGTAGAAACCATAGACCCAGGACGTGCGAAGGATGAGATGCTCCGCGAGCCGCGCGCGCACCGCCTCCTCGCCGGCGAGCTTGCTCTCGCCATAGGCGCCGAGCGGCGCGACGGGATCCGTCTCCACATAGGCGCCGGTCTTCGTGCCGTCGAAGACATAGTCGGTCGAAAAATGAACGAGCGGAATGCCGGTTGACGCGCAGGCCGCGGCCATGAAGCCCGGCGCGCGGCCGTTCACCGCCTCGGCCAGGTCGCGCTCCTTCTCCGCCTGATCGACAGCGGTATAGGCGGACGCGTTGACGACGAGGCTCGGCCCCTCCGCCTCGATCGCCCGCGCCACGGCAGTCGCATCGGTGATGTCGACGTCGCGGCGCGTCAGGCCCACGATCGCGATGCCTTGCTCGCCGGACGAGGCCAGGATTTCGCTGCCGAGCTGCCCTGCCGCACCGAAGAGGAGGATGCGCATCAGACCGAAGCTCCCAGCCGGCCGCCGCCATAGACCCGCTTGCGGATGGGCTCCCACCAGTCGCGGTTGTCGAGATACCAGCGCACCGTCTTGCGCAGTCCGCTTTCGAAGCTCTCCCGCGGCTGCCAGCCGAGCTCGCGCCGGATCTTGCCGGCATCGATGGCATAGCGGAGGTCATGGCCCGGCCGGTCCGTGACGAAGCGGATAAGCTTTTCGCGCGCACCGATGCCCGGGGCCGGCGCCATCTCGTCGACCAGCGCGCAGATCTGCCGCACGACCTCGATGTTCCGCTGCTCGGCGCCGCCGCCGACATTGTAGCTCTCACCGGCACGACCTCGTTCAGCGATCAGGAGCAGCGCCTCGGCATGGTCTTCCACATAGAGCCAGTCGCGCACGTTCTCGCCGGCGCCGTAGACAGGCAAGGGCTTGCCTTCGAGCGCATTGAGAATGGTGAGGGGAATGAGCTTTTCCGGGAAATGGTAGGGCCCGTAATTGTTCGAGCAGTTCGAGACCACGACCGGTAGGCCATAGGTGTGGTGCCAGGCGCGCACAAAATGGTCGGATGCCGCCTTGCTGGCGGAATAGGGAGAATTCGGCTTGTAGGCGCTCTCCTCATGGAAGAGGCCGTCCTCCCCCAGGCTGCCGAAGACCTCGTCGGTTGAGATATGGTGGAAGCGGAAGGCCCCGCGGCCCGCCTCATCGAGCCCGCGCCAATAGGCGAGCACCACTTGCAGCAGCGTGACCGTGCCGACCACATTGGTGCGCAGAAAGGCGCCCGGCCCGTCGATGGAGCGATCCACATGGCTTTCGGCGGCGAGATGCATGACGATATCCGGCCGAAAGCGCGCGAGCTCTGCCGCCATGGCGTCGGCCTCGCAGATATCGGCGTGGACGAATTCATAGCGCGCATCGCCGGCGACACTCGCGAGCGAGGCGAGACTGCCGGCATAGGTCAGGGCATCGACCACGAGCACCCGGTGCGGCGTTTCCGTGATGATACGGCGCACCACGGCCGAGCCGATAAAGCCCGCCCCGCCCGTCACCAGGATGCGCTTGGTCATGCCCCGCACTCCCCTGCATAGATGAAGGGCGGGACATAGTCCTTCAGACGCGGCAACAGCTTGTCCTTGTCGGACAGCACCGGCTCGCCGTCGAGCGGCCAGGCGACGGCGATGTCAGGATCGTTCCAGATCACGCCCCCCTCCGCCGCCTTGGCATAGTAGTCGTCGACCTTGTAGGCGACGCGCGTATCCGGCGCCAAGGTGCAGAAGCCGTGGGCAAAGCCTTGCGGTATATAGAGCTGCTCGCCGCGCTCGGCCGTCAGGGTCGCGCCCACCCAGCGGCCGAAGCTCGGCGAGCCTTGCCGGATGTCGACGGCGACGTCGAAGATAGCGCCGGCAAGCACGCGCACGAGCTTCGCCTGGGCGCGCGGCGGCACCTGGAAATGAAGCCCGCGCAGGGTGCCCTTTTGCGGCGACAGAGACTCGTTGTCCTGCACGAAATCCGCTGTGATTCCCTGCGCCGCGAAGCGCTCCTTCACATAGGTTTCCGTGAAATAGCCGCGATGGTCGCCGAACCTGTCGGGAACGGCGAGAATGACGTCCGGAATGGCCAAGCGCTCGAAAGTGGTCATCCTGCCCTGCGCGTCCATCAGCGTCGCATCTCGACGGCTCGCTCCTTTGCCTAGGGGTGATGCAGGCGCGCTGTCAAATCAAGCTGGGCTCGATCAGGCGCTCCGCCGCGGGTCGGCCGAAAGCTCTGGAACATGCTGCCAAAAGCCGATAGTCACCGAAGACTCGCCTGCGCCCCCGGATCGATCCTCGCTGGAAACCACGAGTGCGTGATGGACATATCCTGGTCTAACGACAAGATCGTCGGGATCATCGGCCTCGGCTATGTGGGCCTGCCGCTTGCGCTCGCCGCGACCGCGGCGGGCTACCGCGTCGTCGGCTTCGACATCGATCCGGCCAAGGTCGCCCGCATCAATGCGGGGACAAGCTATATCAAGCACATCACAGACGAGGAACTCGGCACGGCCGTCACGGCCCAGCAGCTCGACGCCACCACGGATTTCTCCCGGCTGCGTGATGCGGACGCCATTATCGTCTGCGTGCCGACACCGCTGACGGCCCATCGCGAACCGGACCTCACCTATATCGTGCGGACAGCCGAGGCAATCGCGCCGCATCTGCGTCGCGGTCATCTCGTCGTGCTCGAATCGACCACCTGGCCGGGCACGACCGAAGAGGTGATGAAGCCCATTCTGGAGCGCTCGGGCCTGAAAAGCGGGGAGGATTTCTTCCTCGCCTATTCCCCGGAGCGGGAGGACCCCGGCAACCCGCTGTTTTCCACCCGCCTCATTCCAAAGGTCGTCGGCGGCGACGGCCCGATCGCCTTGAGCCTAGCCGACGCGCTCTACAGCTCGATCGTCCAGGGAACGGTCCAGGTCTCGTCGACCAAGACCGCCGAGGCCGTGAAGCTGACGGAAAACATCTTCCGCGCGGTCAACATCGCCCTCGTCAACGAGTTGAAGATCGTCTTCGAACGCATGGGGGTCGATGTCTGGGAGGTGATCGAGGCGGCCAAGACGAAGCCCTTCGGCTTCATGCCCTTCTATCCCGGCCCCGGCCTCGGCGGCCACTGCATCCCGATCGACCCCTTCTATCTCACCTGGAAGGCGCGCGAATTCGACATATCGACACGCTTCATCGAACTCGCTGGCGAGATCAACACGGCGATGCCGCATTACGTCGTGGACCGGCTCGCCCACGCCCTCGACGAGACCACGGGGCGCGGCATGCGCGGCGCCAAGATACTGCTGCTCGGTCTCGCCTATAAGAAGAATGTGGACGACGTGCGCGAAAGCCCCGCCTTCAAGCTGATCGAGCTCATCGAGCGGCGCGGAGCGAGCGCCGCCTTCTACGATCCGCATGTCGAACGGATTCCGACGACGCGCGAATATCCGGCCTATGAGGGCCGGCGGCGGATCGAATGGAGCGCCGGCGCTATCGCGGCCTTCGACGCGGTCGTCATCGCCACCGACCATGACGCGGTGGACTACCGCTTCGTGGCCAACCATGCGCGGTTGGTCATCGATACGCGCAACGCCTGCGCCCGTGCGGGAGCGAGCGCACCGCACATCGTCAAGGCGTGACGCGGGCATCGGAGGAGAGGCCAGCCATGCGATACCTCGTGACCGGAACAGCCGGCTTCATCGGATTCCATGTCGCCAGGCTCCTGCTCGCCGCCGGCCACGAGGTCCTCGGCATCGACGGCATGACGCCCTATTACGACGTCGCCCTGAAGCGCCGCCGGCACGCCATCCTGCTCCAATCGCCGACCTTCGCGGCCAGCGAGATCATGCTCGAGGACGAGACGGCGCTGCGCTCCATCTATGAGGAGTTCCGGCCGGATATCGTCATCCATCTCGCGGCCCAAGCGGGCGTCCGCTACAGCCTGGACAACCCCCGCGCCTATGTGGACGCCAATCTGAGCGGCACTTTCAACCTGATGGAGCTCGTGCGCGAGCATGCGCCGAAGCACTTCCTGCTCGCCTCGACCAGTTCCGTCTACGGCGCCAATACCAAGATGCCATTCGTCGAAAGCGACCGCACGGACTACCCGCTGACGCTCTATGCCGCCACCAAGAAGGCGACGGAGGCGATGGCGCATTCCTATGCGCATCTCTGGAAGACACCGACCACCGCCTTCCGCTTCTTCACGGTCTACGGCCCTTGGGGGCGGCCGGATATGGCGCTGTTCAAATTCACCAAGGGCATCATCGCCGGCGAGCCGATCGACATCTACAACAACGGCGAGATGGACCGGGACTTCACCTATATCGACGATCTCGCCAAGGCGATCGTCCTCCTCGCCGAGGCCGTGCCCGAGGATCCACGCGAACGGGAAGTCGATGCGGAGCTGGGCTTGAGCCCGGTCGCCCCCTTCCGCGTGGTCAATATCGGCAACGGCCAGCCCGTGAAGCTTCTTGCCTTCGTCGAAGCGATCGAGAAGGCCGTCGGCAGGAAGGCGATCCGCAACTATCTGCCCATGCAAGCCGGCGACGTGCCCAGCACCTTCGCCGATACGGGTCTGCTCGAACGCCTCACCGGCTTCCGCCCGGCAACGCCAGTCGAGGTGGGCGTTGCCCGCTTCGTCACCTGGTACCGGGACTATTTCGGCGTTTAAAACCTGGAAGACCGGCGGCAGTGCCTATCACCTCTGCTCCGAAGAGAGGCAAATTTAAGCCACGCCGATCCTGAGAAGATCGTGGATATGGATGACGCCCACGGGGCGGCGTCCCTCCAGCACGAAAATGACCGTGATGCTGGCGGCATTCATGCGCGCCAGCACTTCCTGGACGAGGGTGTCCCCCGGCACGGTGATCGGCGTCTTGGTCATCACCGCTGAAACCGGGCCGTCGGCAAAGCCGTTCTCGAAGGCGCGCCTGAGATCCCCGTCCGTGACGAGGCCGACGAGATCTCCCGCCCCGTTGACCACGCCGGTGACACCGAGGCGCTTCGACGACATGACGAGGATGGCCCGCGACAGGAGGGCTTCTTCGCCGACGAGCGGGATGGCTTCGCCACGTACCATGACGTCGCTCGCCCGCTTCAGCCGCGCTCCAAGCTTGCCGCCGGGGTGGTAGCGATGGAAATCGGTTGCGGAAAAGCCTTTGCGGGACAGGAGACAGGTGGCGAGCACGTCACCCAGCGCAAGCTGCATGAGGGTGGAGGTCGTCGGCGCCTGGCCGTTCGGGCAGGCTTCGGGCATCGCCGGCAGCACGAGCGAGATGGTCGCCGCGCGCCCCAGATTGCTCGTCTCGCGCGAGGTGATCGCGATCAGCGGCACACGGAAGCGATGCGTATAGTCGATCACGTCTGACAATTCGGCCGTCTCACCCGACCAGGAGAGGGCGAGCACGACATCGCTGTCGTGGATCATGCCGAGATCGCCGTGGCTCGCCTCGGCGGAATGGACGAAATAGGCGGCAGTGCCCGTGGAGGCCAGCGTTGCCGCGATCTTGCGGCCGATATGGCCGGACTTGCCGATGCCCGTGACGATGACACGCCCGCCGCAATCGTGGATCAGGTCGACCGCCGCGCGCAGTTGCACGCCGAGATCCCCGTCGAGCGCCTTGGCGACCGCCGCGAGGCCGTCCATTTCGAGCGTGAGCGTCCGCCGGGCGACCGCCGTCACATCGGTCGCAGCGTCCGTCTCCGGCGATTTGGCGTCAAGCAACGGCCGTGCCATCACGTCTCCTCATGTCCGCCGCGCGAAGAGGCTCCGCGCCCGTTCGAGATCGTCGGGCGTATCGACGCCGAGCGGCACGGCGTCGACCTCGACCGCATCGATGCGCATGCCGTCCTCGATCGCCCTGAGCTGCTCCAGCCGCTCGCGTTGTTCGAGCGGCGAAGGCGGCAGGCCGACGAAACGCGCCAAGGCCTGCCGGCGCCAGACGTAAAGACCCACATGGTGGTAGAGCGGCCCCTCGCCCCAGGGCGCGGTCGCCCGCGTAAAATAGAGCGCGCGAAACCGCCGTGGCGCAAGCGGCGCGCCCACCATCTTGACGACGCTCGGCGCAGTCTTCTCTTCGTCGCGGGTGATGGCGACGACCGGCGTGCCGATCGCCACCTCGGCGTCGGCAAGCGGCATCATGGCGTCGCGGATGGTGGCGCGCGTCACGGTCGGCAGGTCGCCCTGGATATTGACGATCACGTCGTGGTGGCTGTCCGGATCGAGCAGCGACATTGCCTCGAAGACCCGGTCGGAGCCGGAGGGGTGATCATCCCGTGTCATCACCGCCTCGCCGCCGACGGCGCGCACGGCCTCCATGATCTCGGCGTCATCGGTCGCCACGAGCACGCGGCCGACATCGGCCTCCATGGCACGACGCCAGACATGCACGATCATCGGCTCGCCGGCGATATCGGCGAGCGGCTTGCCCGGCAGCCGCGAAGCCGCCCGGCGCGCCGGGATGACGACGATCGGGTTCACGTTTCCAGTCCCTTTGCGAGCTGGTCGAAGGCGATCAACGCCTTCAACAAAGCCTCGAAGTTCCTGAGTGGAACCATATTTGGGCCATCCGATGGCGCATTGTCCGGATCGGGATGCGTCTCGATGAAGACGGCGGCGACACCGACTGCGACTGCCGCTCGCGCCAGTACCGGCACGAACTCGCGCTCGCCCCCCGAACTTGCGCCGCGTCCTCCGGGCTGCTGCACCGAATGCGTGGCGTCGAAGACGACCGGCGCGCCGGTGCGGGCCATGATCGGCAGCGCACGCATGTCCGAGACGAGGGTGTTGTAGCCGAAAGAGACGCCCCGCTCCGTCAGGAGGACCTGCCGGTTGCCGGCGCCCGTGAGTTTCGTGACGACATTGGTCATGTCCCAGGGCGCGAGAAACTGGCCCTTTTTCACATTGACGACCCGCCCGGTCTCGGCGGCCGCGACCAGCAGATCGGTCTGGCGGCAGAGAAAGGCAGGGATCTGCAGCACGTCGACGACCTCGGCCACCGGCGCGCATTGGCTGGCCTCGTGCACATCGGTGAGCACGGGCAGCCCGACGTGGCTGCGGATCTCGTCGAAGATCGCCAGAGCGTCCTTGAGGCCGATGCCGCGTGCCGCCGTGGCGCTCGTGCGGTTCGCCTTGTCGAAGGACGACTTATAGATGAGCCCGATGCCGAGCCGCGCGGCGATTTCCTTCAGCGCCTGCGCAGTCTCCAGCGCATGCGCCCGGCTCTCCATCTGGCAGGGGCCGGCGATGACGGCGAGCGGCAGGGCGTTACCGATTGCGACGGAGCCGACGGTAACGACGGAAAGAGGAGCTTCGGTCATGACGGGACGACTCGGAAAAGGGGTGGCTCGCACGGCAAGCCGACCGCGCACTTGTAGGCAAGCCGGGCGCCGTGATCAATCGTCGCCACTTCCGCCCAATTCTTTATCCCCGCGGAGCCGCCCTCAGCGCGCCTTTTCCGCGAGCTTCTTCTCCCAATTGAGCGCCTGGGACACGATGAGATCGAGCGATTGGAACTGCGGTGTCCAGTCGAGATTGGCCTTGATGCGCTCGACCTCGGCGACGATCGCCGCCGGATCCCCGGGCCTTCGTCCGCTGAGAGTGACCGGGATATCGCGGGCGCTGACGCGCTTCACGGCTTCGATCACCTCGAGCACCGAATAGCCGCGACCATAGCCGCAATTGAGCGTCAGGCTCTCGCCGCCGCTGCGCAGATGCGCAAGCGCCGCCGTATGGGCGGCGGCGAGGTCCGTGACCTGGATATAGTCGCGCAAGCAAGAGCCGTCGGGCGTGTCGTAATCCGTCCCGTAGACCTCGAGATTTGGCCGCAGGCCGAGGGCCGCCTGGCAGGCGACCTTGATGAGATGGGTGGCCTCGGGCGTGGACTGGCCCGAGCGCCCGCCCGGATCGGCGCCGGCGACGTTGAAGTAGCGCAGGATGACGTATTTGAGGCCGTGCGCGGCCGCCGCATCCTGCAGCATCCATTCGCTCATGAGCTTGGAGCGGCCATAGGGCGAGACCGGGTTGAGCGGCACATCCTCGGGGACCGGCATGACCGGCGGATCGCCGTAGACCGCCGCCGTCGAGGAGAAGATGAAATGCTGCACGCCGTTGCGCACGGCCGAACCGATCAGGCTGCGCGTCTTCACCGTATTGGCGAGGTAATAGCCGAGCGGATCGGCGACCGACTCCGGCACGACGATCCTGGCGGCGAAATGCGCGATGCCGGTGACGCCATGGGTCGTGAGGACCTCGTCCATCAAGGCCTCGTCGGCGACATCGCCCACGACGAGCGGCACGCCTTCCGGCACGGCCCAGCGGAAACCCTTGGAAAGATTGTCGAGCACGACGACGTCCTCGCCCTGATCGAGAAGGGCGAGCACCATATGGCTGCCGATATAGCCGGCTCCGCCGGTGACCAGAACGCTCATGCAACTCTCCTTATGCTCGCGTGAATTCAGCAGGGTGCGCTGCACAATGCAAGACCCTCCTGCCGCTGCCACGTCGCCTCCATATCTCATGCAGATACCGATGCTTCGCGCGATCAGGTCGGCTTAATGGATTGTCAAGGGCGCCCTGCGCTCTACAATCTCTTGCGAGCCGTCATCCGGAATGGGCCTTGCTCGGCTATTCCCTCAAGGAGTGAAGCGCCGGGGACCCGTCGCGGATGAAGAGTGTTCGTCAGTGGAGTTCGATAACGCCCCATGACCGATTTTACGAATGCCAAGAACCCGGACGTCGGATCGCGTCCGATCCGCAAGGCGGTCTTTCCGGTCGCCGGTCTCGGCACCCGTTTCTTGCCGGCCACCAAAGCCATGCCGAAGGAGATGCTCACCGTCGTCGACCGCCCGGTCATTCAGCACGTCGTGGACGAGGCACGGGCGGCCGGGATCGAGCATTTCGTCTTCGTCACCGGCCGTAACAAGGGCGTCATCGAAGATCACTTCGACAGTCAGTTCGAACTCGAGCACACGCTGAAGAACCGCGGCAAGATGAAGGAGCTCGACGCGCTCCTCGCCGATCTGCCGGGTCCCGGCCAGACGAGCTTCACGCGCCAGCAGGCACCGCTCGGCCTCGGCCACGCCGTCTGGTGCGCCCGCGAGATCGTCGGCGATGAGCCTTTCGCGCTCCTTCTGCCCGACATGCTCCACCACGGCCCGACGCCCTGCCTCGCCGACATGATCGAGGCCCACCGCGCCCACGGCGGCAACCATATCGCCGTGGCCCCCGTACCCGATGACCAGACACATCAATACGGCATCGTCGGCGTGGAGGACGTGAAGGCCAAGGTCTCGCGCATCACCAGCATGGTCGAGAAGCCGCCGAAGGGCACAGCTCCCTCCAATCTGCACATCACCGGCCGCTATATCCTGGAGCCCGGCATCTTCGCCCTGCTCGAAAAACAGGAGCGCGGCGCGGGCGGCGAGATCCAGCTCACCGACGCGATGCTGGAACTCGCCAAATCGCGACCGTTCTTCGCGACGCGCTTCGACGGCGCCATCTACGACTGCGGCTCCAAGACGGGCTTTCTGGCGGCGAATGTGGCCTATGCCATGGACCGGCCAGATATCGCGCCGATCCTGCGCGAGGACATTCAAAAGATCCTCGCAAGCTGATCCACCACCTGCGCATAGGCGCCACCAGCCGGGCCCGTCGTCACGCGACCGGTCCGGCCACCGCGCGAGCGCCCCTGTCGAAATCTGCTCCGACCGCCTCCACACAGCTGCTGCGCTGGCGAGCGCCCTTTCCCCTCGTCCCATCCGCATTTTTTCTGATCACCCGCGATCCCACCGAAAGATCCGGTCGATCTTTGCTAGACGCCGAGAATCTAAGCGTCTAAGCTTGAACGGGGCCGTTGGTCAGGAGATCTTGAAAGCTTATACTTAAAACATTTACGCCCACCTATTGAATAGACTCCAGCCCGCGGTTCCCGTGACAGATTGAGGTCGGGGGAAGACCGATGGATATTTTCGATCTTTTAAGCGATAATGATGGTATTACACCTGAGTTCTATTCTTCTAACGAATTGATCGCGAAACAAGAATCACCGATCAATGCAAAGCCGCCGCTGACCACAGCAGCTTTGATCGGTGGCGGCTTCGTCTGGACGAGCCGCTGGGTGAGAACCTCCCGGGGCAAGCTCGGCTTGCAAGAGCCTCTCCCGAAGGCGCCCGGTGTCTACGCTTTCGTGCGCGACGGCATTGCGCTCTACGTCGGCATTGCGGCCTCCGGCCTGGCGGCACGCTTTTCGGCCTATATCAGCCCGGCATCGCAATATCGGACCGCGCAACGCCTGCACGCACGGCTGCTGCTGGCGCTGGGAACAGCTCCCTATCTCGACATCCTGACCGCTGCTCCGCCGAATAGCTGCTGGAACGGCTGGCCGGTGAATGCGAGCGCGGGCCTCGAAGTGGGCCTCATCGAGAACTTCGACTTGCCCTGGAATTTTCGCGGAGCGGGCAAACGGCGCAGCCGCCGCCACCGCGGGAACGGCCATGAGACGGCACGGTTCATGCCGACGCGGGCCCCATGAGGTCTCCGCGCCGGCGAGAGCGCAGTGCCAAGTCGCTTTGAGCTAAGGGGCGACGCGGCGGCGACGCTGCTCGGCGCCAGCTCTAGCCCCGCTGGATTCTCGAAATTCCTGCGTCTGCGCGCGCTGAGCGAAGCTCACGTTTCAACACGAGGGAGCGGCTTCCTTTGCCTGGCCACGCTCGCGTTTTCTTGCTTTTTCAAGAACTTGGCATGACCTCCAGGTTTCTGAGGAGGTCATGGAACCGCGCGCGCCCGCATCCGTTCCCCAAGCAAGGAATCCACGTCGGGAGCGAACGAGATGAGCGCGACAGGCTTGGAGGTCTTCGACAAATCCATACAGACCACAAATATCTGGCTGAACGAGATCTCGGAGGAGATCGGGCCGGATCGGAAGCTCGCTTGGCGCGCGCTGGGTGTCGTTCTGCGGACCTTGCGCGACAGGCTGCCCGCCGATGAGGCAGCCCATCTTGCGGCGCAACTGCCGCTGGTGGTCCGCGGTGCCTATTACGACCAGTATCGCCCGGCTCTTCAGCCCGTTCCGCTCAGGTCGCGCGAGGAATTTGTGGAATGCGTCGCAGGCGGACTGGAGGGCGAGCGCCCCGTGGACCCCGACGCCGTCACACGCACCGTATTGACGGTTGTGGGGCGCCACATCGACGCCGGCGAAGTCGAGCAATTGCGCCAGAGCCTGCCCAAGGCCATCCGGACGCTGTGGCCGGACGGACAAGCACGCGAGCAGTAAGGAGAAAACAATGAAGGTGTCCGAAGTCATGACCCGCGACGTATGTCTCGCCCGCCCGGACGAGACATTGCAGGATATTGCCAAGCGCATGGCGACCGAAGACATCGGCTTCATGCCGGTTGGCGACGATGAGCGGCTCGTCGGCACGATCACCGATCGGGACATCGTAATGCGCGCCGTCGCCCAAGGCCTCGACGGCAGCACCTTGGTACGCGACGCCATGACCCGCGACGTGAAATATTGCTTCGACGACGAAGAGATGGATCACGTCATCCAGAATATGGGCAATATCCAGGTGCGGCGCCTGCCTGTCGTCGATCGCGACAAGCGGCTGGTCGGCGTCGTTTCCCTCGCCGACGGCGCGCTCAAGGACGATCCCGAAGCGGTCGGCATCGCCATGACCGGTATCACCGAGCCCGGCGGATCACATCGGTCGGCCAGCCACTGAGCCTCGAGAGCCTTCACATCAGGGCCTTCGCCTTCCGGGGCGAGGGCCCTGATGCATTTGGCGGGCCGGAGACGCGGACGACTGCGGCCATTGGCGGTGCCGGCAACGGCTGCAGAAGCTGCTGCGTCTTCCCAGCAAAGCGGACAGGCTCGCAAACGCCAGAAAACTCAGACGGTCTCTTTTCGCGGCTCGAAATTCAGCGCGACGCCGTTGATGCAATAGCGCAGATAGGTGGGCGGCGGCCCGTCGTCGAAGACGTGACCGAGATGGCTGCCGCAGCGCGCGCAATGCACTTCGGTGCGGATCATCCCGTGGCTGCGGTCGACAGTCGTGCCGATGCTGCCGGGAATGGGATCGTTGAAGGAAGGCCAACCCGTCCCGCTTTCGAACTTGAGGTCGGCTTCGAACAGCGGCTGGTCGCAACCGGCGCAGGAGAAGCGGCCCGCGCGCTTTTCGTGCAGCAGCGCACAGCTGCCGGGCGGCTCGGTGCCGTGCCCGCGCATCACCCGATACTGCTCCGGGGTCAAGAGCGCTCGCCACTCCGCGTCCGTCCGCGTGACAGGAAACTCGCCTACTTGCGCCATCACCGCCTCCTTGCTGCTGCGCCTCGATTTAGGATCGCCGGGCGCACATGACAATGGAGGATACGAGATCCGCACCGATGGGCCGGAGAAATCAACGCGCCGCCCCCCGCATCTCCAGGACGAAAAGGCAGACGCATCGGAAGTAAGACAACTGATGAGTCAATGCGCCCTAATGTAATGACGTTTGTCGGATAGCTATATTCCACCCCAACAGAAATTATCTTCCTATTCCCTCCGCGAGCCTTGTCTTTGTCTGTAACAGTTTGTGACCTTCTGCAACGCGATATCTGGAACAGGACCGGTTTACCGACGTTCATTGTTCATCAACAGCGCAAGGAGATGTGACGATGCGCAAGACAATTTTTGCGATTGCTACGGCCGCTACGCTGATCGGCGCCCCGGTCGCGGCCTATGCCCAGACCGCCGCCGAGAACAATGCAGCGGGTGGCGCAGTGACGGGCGGCCTGACGGGCGCCGGCGTGGGCTTCCTCGTGGGCGGGCCCATCGGTGCCGCCGTGGGCGCGGGCATCGGGACGACGGCTGGCGCGACCATGGGCGCAACTGCTACCCCGGAACGCAGGGTTTACGTCCAGCAACAGCCGACGACCTATGTGGAGCGCCGCGTCTACCAGCAGCCGCAGCAGCAGTGCTATCAGGACGAATATGGCCAGGTTTTCTGCGAGTAAGAACTAGCGCATAAATCAGTCCCCCGTCGGCTCGGCCGGCGGGGGACTTTGTCGAGACGAGCTGTTTAGTCAGAAGGGCATGCCGACCCCGGCGCCGCCGCGCCGGAGCATCGGCTTGATCTGGAAGGCGTCGTTCCGGCCGGATCCGTCCTGCATCAACTCGTCGTGACTGGGCGGCCGGAACTGCCCCTGCCCGGTCAGCATGTCATCCGATGGCGCCGCTTTCGGCTGCCGGCGAACTTGTGGCTTGGCCTTCTTCGGCGTCTCGACCCGGGTCGATGATGGGGGCTGGCCGTCGCTGCGGCCCTGAGCCAAAGCAGGGCTGAAGGCGAGCACAGAAGCGGTGAGGGCAACGGCGATCGAGCTCCGGACTTTTCTGCTCATGGTTCCTCTAACGCACTTAGGGACACCACCGCCCAGCCCGGAAGGGCTGAGCAGCGTCTGGACCGTTCGAAGCCGGCAATCCGCCTATTCCTCAAGCAGTCCGGCCTCCCGCGCGGCCTCGACGAAGGCCTCGCGGGCCGTCTCAATGTCGCCCTTTCCCTTCAAGGCCGCAAGGCAAGCCTTTTTCGCTTCCGTATGTTTATCGCTGGCTTGAAACTCGTCCGGCCATTCCTCGACGAGCATGCGCGCGGCTTCCCCGACGCTCGACACCTGCCGGCAGGTCGAGGCGGACATCCATATCGGAACGGGATCGAACCAAAGCCGTGTCATGGCTACGAACGCCCATCTCGCTATGGAATCAGGACCGCCGGCGCGAGAGCGTCAGATCGGTCGTCGTACGAACCGGGCCGCTGGCGCCGATCCTGTCCGTCACGACAATGCGCATCTGATCAGGCGTCGGGCTCACAATGCGCATGTCGGCGCGGGTGTCGCCGTAAAGCGGCTTCGGCCAGGTTATCGCAACGTCGATGGCATTCCCGCGCATGCGCCCGGACAGACGGGCCGTTCCGACCCGCGCACCCGTATAGCTGCCCGTGACCCTGTTGCCGTTGGGCGCGAGCACCAGGCTGGCGGTGATCGTGCGGGAGATGATGAGATAGGCGCGGCAGGTGCCGCGCAGCAGGATGGCGCGACTGCCTTGGCGCGTCGCCGAAAAATTGCAGGTCACGCGATGAGATGTCGCCTTCGGGCCCTCCACGACCATGCCCGTCGCCGAGAAGGAGCCCGTGAACCGGTCGAGCGGCGCGGCCTCGGCTCCCTCAGAACTACCCGCCATGCCCAAGACAAGGCCCGCCACTGCAATCCGACCTCGCGCAATCATCGCCAACCCCTTCACCCAACGAGCGTATCGGCAACCGAGGACAGGGGGAATAGTTCCTCCGCGCTCGAACGGTCACGGTGGCATGGCAGACATGCCGGTCACGCGGGAAGACGAGACGGGCGGGAGCATTCATCGGACCTGGAACTTCCACCCAAATTTGAGTGAGGAACTTCCAAAGGACCAAAGGCATGTCACGGTTGCTGTCGGATTGCTCCGTGCAAAGCGAGCCCCGAAACCACTCACGCGAAATGCCCTTACGAAGGCCGATGCTGCTGCCGAGCGCGGCAACGTGAACGCATCAGGCAGCATACCGCGCTCGACGCCCGCCAAAGTGATTGGCGCGGCAACGGGGAAGCCCAGCCGGGCGCGCGCCGAGTTAAGCGGGCAGGCGGTCGCGCCACCCTCAGAACCTGACGTTGAGCACGCCCTTGAGCTGCTGGTCCTGGGCGTCCTGGGCGAACTGGGCGGAATAGGCGACGCCGAGGGTCACCGCCGGGCCGATGGCGAGATCGGCGCCGGCCTTGACGACGAGCGCATCCGCGGCGATCGGCACGCCCGCCACCGTGAAGGGCAGGCTGCCGCCGGAAAAGAGGAAGGACGCGGTCGGGGTCGTATCGCCAAAGGCATGCTGCCAGCCGAGCGTGCCGCGCAGCGTCAGCGCCGTCGTGGCGCCGAGCGCGAAGCGCTGGGCGGCGCGCAGGCCCAGCGTCGTGAAGGTCACGGCCTCGCTGCCGCTGAAGCCGGTGAGCCCGGCCGCCCCGCCCGCTTCCGTGAAGGCATCCGTCTCGAGGTTGACATAAGCCAGGCCCGCGAAGGGCTCGAACGCCACGCCGCCGAGTGCCAGGCGATAGCCGATCTCGCCGAAGGCCTGGGTGGTATTGGCATCCTGGCTCCCTTTCAGCGTCTCGCCAAAGCCGGGGAAGATGACGGCGCGCGTCGCATCGAGATCGTGCCAGCTATAGGCCGCGCCGAGCCTGATCCCGAGCGGGCCCCACTGGCCGCCGCCATAGAGCGCCGCATAATAGGTGTCGAGATCGGCCGAGGAGCCCGCGTTGCCGAGCGTCCCCACAAGGATTTCTGATAGGGACAAAGAGAAAGCCGGACTGGCAACGCGTTACTGCGCGGCCCGGTGCAAATCAGAAGACCGCGAGATGCGGCATTTCGTGCCCTTCAGCTGTCCCCTGCCGAATCTTGCCGCGGGCCTGCTCGCCGGGGTCTTTGCGGTCGATCGAGGGTCCGCCCCCGTGCTTCAAGAGCCGGCCGATGCCGGGATCGAAATTGCGGCGGCCATCGGCGTTACCTCGCGCGATGGAGGAGGCGCATGCGCCGCCGCGCCGTTCCGCGCCGCCGGAGTGGTCACGGTCATGGCGATGATCCAACGAAAAGGGGTGCCTAACCCGGACGCCCCAGTTGCTGCGATTAAGCTCTGCTGTTAGGTTGCCGCCGTTTTGTGGGGGGCTTATTTACATGCGTATAATCAGCGTGCTCGCACTCGCGAGCATCCTTGGCGGCTGCGCGTCCGGCTCGTCGGACATTCGGGCGGCTTATGTTTCACCTATCCCGTATCAGTCCTACAGCTGCCGCCAGCTTGGAGAAGAAGCCGAGCGGGTGTCGGCGCGCGCGGCAGAAGTGGCCGGGATTCAGGACAGGAAGCGCACCGACGATGCCGTCGCCACGACCGTCGGCGTGATCGTATTCTGGCCGGTGCTGTTCGCCATCAAAGGCGATGGACAGACAGCCGCAGAACTCAGCCGGCTCAGGGGCGAGATGGAAGCGATCGAGAAGGTTTCGGTTCAGAAAAACTGCGGGATATCCTTCCAAAAGGCGCCCGCCAAAACTTCCTAGCGGCAGTAAGAAAGGCATCCCTAACCGGGCCTGCCCTTCACTACTTCTGATTGGACGATTGAGCAGCCCAGGCAGATACTCTTCGCCGGGGGGCGCTCTGCTATCCCGGATCTGCCGTCTCCGTATCCTGTGAGAACCGCCGATCCGGGATAGCAGAGCGCGCCCCGGCGAGGTCGCTATTACTACGCTGTCTTCATAAAATGCCGCCCCACGGGCGAATGAGCGGGCGTAACGCCCGTCGTTAGACGCTAGTATGAGAAGGTCGCGGCGAGACGGGTTGGCCGCCGCGCGCCTAGGGAGAGTGTCGATGCGGCCGTACTACTACATGGGCAACGGCTGGGGGCTGACGCAGCTGTCCACCGGTCAACCCTTTTTCGTGAACACCAACGACCGGGGAATCACCACATGGATCGTTTTGGGCGGCGTGTGGGAAACGTTTGTCGATGACGTAATATGTTCGTATGTTTCGACCGGCATGACGGTGTTGGATATCGGCGCGAACCTCGGTTATTACACCGTCAAATTGGGATCATTGATAGGTGAAACGGGCCGCCTGCATGCATTCGAGCCCAACCCCGAATTAAACAAGTTCACTGCCGAAAATATATCGATAAATGGGTTTTATCGACACTGTACCTTGCATACTGTTGCCCTCGGCGACAAGGAGGGCACTGCCGAGCTGGGGTTCGATTACGCGAACATGGGTGGGGGCTCGCTGGCAGCTGGTTCGGGAGTGCGCGGCCGAACGGTTGACGTGCAAGTGCGGCGGCTGGACGACGTTCTGCCGAACTTGCCGTCTGTTGATTTTATGAAGATTGATGCGGAGGGTTACGAACCCCTCATTCTGAAGGGCGGGAGGGCGCTCATCCAGCGCTCACCAAATTGCGCCTATCTGCTGGAAGTCTTTCTCGATGCTTGGAGTGGGCACGGTTCGGTCCCCGAGCAGCTGGCGCCGCTCACATCCGGAAAGCGGCTGTTCGCGGTAAATCACTCTACTCAGCTCATCGAAATGCGCCCAGACGACGTTCCGCGCTACCTCAGGGATGTAGCGGGAGGCATGTCGTATTTTTTCATATGCCCCTCCGACAGATCGGAGCGAGTTCAGCGGTTCATTGCGTGACCCGCCCAACGTTGATGCTGCATCGTCCGATCACCGGGGCGAAGCCACCGAGAGCTGTCGCACATCCTATGACTTTTCGATGATCAGCCCGATCGAGGTTGTGACATAGCGCGAGATTTGGAGACGCAGGTGGCGGTCCGACGAGTAGGGTGGCACGTCAACGTGTTTATCCAGTGGATCGCCAGCATCTGACAGGGTGACCGATACCTGGTAGCCTTTCGCGACGATACGGTCCAAGAACCCCAATATATCGGAGCGGCGGTAGAGCACCGTATCGCCAGACGTAATTGTCTCGTCGTCGGACGAACAGTTAAACTCCGTCGTGTGAACCGCGATGCCCCCCGGCTTCAGCGCCTCTAGCGAGGCCTCGATGAATTGAAAACCGGCTTCAATGGACCCGAGGTGCTCCAGACAGCAAGATGACCATGTGAAATCAAATCCTCGCAGGTCCTGCGGGATGGAATTCATATTGACGGGCTGGAACGTGACCAGCCGCGCGAAAGCTCCCCCGGGGCAAATCCCCCGATTATTCAGATCGGTCAACGAAGCAGAGTGCTGGCTTGTGGACACCCAACCGGCGTTGCGCGCCTCCTCGATTGGCAAATCGGTGGCGCATACCTCCGCCCCATAGAGCGCCATGACCGCGGGCAACGGCTCCTGACCAACCCCGAACCCAAGGCCAGAACGGCTCGGGTTCAACATGCCGCGCATGGACAGGGCATGCAGGATGTAGACGAATTCCCACTGTTTTCTGTGCCGCCTTGGCGGTTCTCGGATCCGGTCGCACCAAAAGTCATACACAGGCGATTCGAACTGGGCCTGCGTACAAAGCTGTGAGATCGGCCGCTCCATGGTCGGCAGATCGCCGCGCAAATGGGGCCGAACGCCGACGGTCGAATGAGCGGGCACCCCTCTCTTTAAAACCTTGCTAGCTAGATCGAACATGAAACCCTCGGTTGCTCAATCGGCCTTCTCTAGCACAATAGCGCGACACATTTGGAGCCAGATTGCGCAAAGTGACTGGCTATCCGCGCAAGCATCCGGCATTTAGCGCCGATCTTCCGTTAAGGGTTGGCCATCCCAAAAACATTCGCTAGTGGTTATCATCCGAGTATTTGGAGGAGAACATAGAATTGCACGGTATAATAAGAACCACTCCCCAAATTTGGTCTATATATTGAGCATTTCATTCTTATTACGGCTTCTGCCGTGATAAGACGAATCAATCACCGATAAGGAGGACAACCGCAGAGGCGTCTGTTGAGTTGTTGGACTCAATCGTCAGCGCTGCCGTTGCGTCAACCGGTCAGGTAAGCCGTCCCTAAATTCCGCTTTTTCGCGCGTGCCAGGGAGGGGCGACGCCTCATTAATGTGGAGACATTTGCTGCCATGAATTGCAGGGTGCTCATTGATCTGTCGCTGGCAGCCGGTGGATTCACCGGCATTGCTCAAGACACCAGACTTATTTTCTCGATGCTCGCCCACGATGCGGACATCAGCGTGGGTGGCTTGATGTATCCCACCGGCCGCTACCCTATGCCAAACCTGCACGCCAAGGTAGCGAATGACAGCCGGGTAGCCACCGTACTCAGGGCGGTCAGCGCAGGGTCTATCGGCGAACCATCTGGCTCCCTGCCCCGTCGAATCTACGGCAGGTTCCGCCAGCTTGCCGCCGCGGCGACGGCAAACCATAGCGCAGCCAACGTGCCGACTTGGCTCAAGACGGACATGATATGGCGTACAGCGTTCCAGAAGACGCTGCCTGCCCAGCAACGGGCAAGGATTCTTGAATCGGAGTTTTTAGTAGCCGACCTGACAATTCAGCAGCTGGTCGATAGAACGTTGTTCTTGCCCCTCCTGCGTGAAAAGCAGCTGCTCCCCGGAAACTGGGACGCCGTTTTGCTTCCGATGCCGCGCCCACTCAGGGTGCCTGCGCACATCCACAAGGTTGTCCGCTACCACGACGCAATTCCAATGACGCATTCTGATACTGTCGGGCATCCGCTCGATATTGCTTTCCATCATGGGTTTACCAACAGCTGCGCTAAAGATAGCTTGTTTGTATGCAATTCCCCAATGAGCGTAGACGATCTAGATAACGTCGCGCCCGGCGCCGGTGAAAATGCGATCGTCATACCATGCGCCATCCAGTCGGTAGCTCCGCCGAAATACCGAACGCCTGTTCACGACATCATCGCTCAAAGAATGTCGTTTCGTGCTTTGAATATAGAAAACAGTTCTTCGGCTGGCGTAAGTTTGCGTAGGTCAATTGACCGATCTTTACGCCAAGAAAGTAAGATCAGGTTTATCATCAGTGTCTCCTCTCTTGAGCCTCGAAAGAATTTCAATTCAGCGATAGCAGCTTGGGAACGCCTACGCATTGCGACTGGAAAGGACATCAAATTCGTCCTGGTGGGAAATGACGGATGGAATATGGATTCCATTCTAGAATTCATGCGACCGCACGTTCTCAACGGCAACCTGCTGCACATTCAGAAGGTGCCATTCCAGGAACTGCAAGTCCTCTATGAGGCGGCTGAGCTTTGCCTTTTTCCCTCCTACGCTGAAGGCTTCGGATACGCACCGCTAGAAGCACTCCAAATGCGAACGCCGGTCGTTGTGTCCGACTCGCCCGTGTTCCGATGGAGCCTCGAGGACGCCGCGCTGTTCGCGGACCCTTACAGCCCGAGTGAAATCACCGAATGCGCGATTCGCCTGTTGGACGAGCCGGAGAACCACGAGAGGAGGTTAGACCTAGTCGAGAATGGCGCAAGAGTTCTAAAGCGCTTTTCAACGCTCGCAGTCGCGGACAAGTGGCATGACTTCTTCACCGGCCAGATGCAAGCGATGGGTGGAAAGATGAAGAAATGATAGCTGGTTGAACCACTACCCGCGGAACTGCGGCGTGGCCTTAAAGCAGCGCCGTCCCCGGGGAAATCGTTCACCTGCTCTGATGTGTAGCCTGCTTGCTGCCTGGTTGACTGCTCCGTCAGAGGGCGTGAACGAGGTGTCGCCCGCTCGCGTGGCCGCGATCAGAAATTCATTCGACTCCTGCGTCTCGATACAAGCCGCTGCCTTGCGGCATGGCATCGCGCGTATTGGCCGCAAGGTTGAGAGGGCGCTCCCAAGCTGGTTAGCGCCTGTTATCACTCACCGATTCACGCACCGGCCTCATAGCTCAAGATGAGATCACCGACCGCGCCAACTCGACCATCGCCACGGAGGAAAGATGATATACCGATGACTGCGGAGCCATCCGGATAATTGAGCGTATCGATGCGATTTGCCGTCAACTCGATGCTGACGATACCGATCTCATCGAGGGCGCGCAGCTCCCCTGTGTCAGCGTGCCCATCCTGATTTTTATCCTGCCAGATCCTGAACTCGGTCCACCGACTGTCGCGGCTGTCAAAAGTACTGTCGCCGTTGCTATCGAAGGCTAGGCGTAGACCTTCAAGATCCGTCCCGGCGCTTTCGGCCCATTCTACGAAGGCCAGTTCACGCGGCAGGTTAATCACTCCGTCAGGCCCCGCACGGCCGTCGGCCCCGAGATCGATCGCGAGGATGCCGTCCTGCGGGCCGACCCAGGCCGTACGGCGCCGGGTGCCATCGCCCGCCCAGTTGAACTCGGCGTCAGACTGATCGAGCAGCTTGATGTCGAGCCCGTTGCCATCGAGGTCCAGCGCTACAGGCGTTCTCGAGGAGATGATCCGACCGCTGTCCAGCACCGTCAATCCTGTTGACCGCCCCATGGCGTTCTGCCGTTGGTCGATGTAAGACCACGGATGGCTATTGTCCGTGTCCCATTGCTCTATTCTATGATGACCGTTGTCGAAATTTGTTCTCTTCCATGTTTCTCGGCCGACGCCGTCGTAGTGAACCTCGTAATCCTGCCATGGGTTGGCGTTGCCGACGTCCCAGACATTCGTCTTACGCGTGCCGTCGTCATAATAGACGGTCTCGTCGGTCTTGCGCCCGGCTGCATCCGAGTTATGCCCGATTGAGGACCAGCTTTCCAGGCCGGCCGCATCGAACACATGTACAGTGCGCCTGCCGTCGTCGTGGTAGACGGTCTCATCTGTCTTGCGTCCTGCCACATCAAAATTCTGACCGATAACCGACCAGCTTTCCAGGCCGGCCGCATCGAACACATGTACAGTGCGCCTGCCATCATCGTGGTAGACGGTCTCATCTGTCTTGCGTCCGGCCGCATCAAAGGTCTGGCCGATCGTCGACCAAGCTTCGGCGCCGGCTACGTCGTACATATGCACGGTGCGCCTGCCATCATCGTGATAGACGGTCTCGTCGGTCTTACGCCCGGCAATATCGAAGTTCTGGCCGATCACCGACCAGCTTTCCACGCCGGCTGCATCATAGACATGGGTCGTTCGCCGACCGTCGTCATGAAATACGCTTTCAGCGGTTCGACGACCGGCAGCATCATATTCGACGAAGATGTGCGACCATCCATGCTCACCCGCAGCGTCCCACTGCCGCTCGGCCTTCGTGCCGTTGTCGTTCACGTTCACTTGCTTGACGAGGCGCGCGGCGCCGTCATAGTCCTGCGAATAACTTGCCCAGTTCGTCGTATTGTTGACGTCCCAAGCTTGGGCGACGCGTGACCCGTCCTTGTGAAAGCTCGTTTGGCTGATTTGCCTTCCCATTGCATCGAAATGCTTGACGTAGATTTCCCACGTCTTCTCGTCATCGACCTGCCAGCCCAGAACAGTCCGGGTGCCATCGCTACCGTCGATCGTCCAGGCGATGTTGCGATCCTCGGCAATGAAATAGTCCAGATCCGCCGCCGCGACTTCCCTGTCGGAGAACCGGAATATCTCGATGTCCGCCAGGTCGGTTCCATCCGGCGCTTTGGCTCGCTTATCGACAATCGTGTAGCGTCCGACCGCCTTTTGCAGGGTGATGTCATAGTCGACCCGACGTCCGGAGAGGACCGCAGTGTCTCGCCCGGCACCGCCGTCGAGAACGTCATTGCCTGCGCCGCCGACCAGCTCGTCGTCGCCGTCCCCGCCCATGAGCACATCGTGGCCAGCGCCACCGTCGAGGGTGTCATTCCCCTCGCCGCCCATCAGCTGGTCGTTACCCGCGCCCCCGTCGAGACGATCGTCGCCCGCCTCGCCATCGAGGACGTCGTCCCCGGCTCCTCCGCTGATCTGGTCGTTGCCAGCGCCTCCCCAGAGCCTGTCGAAACCCGCGGCTCCCTCAAGGCTATCATCGCCTTCATCACCGTATAACTCGTCGTCCCCATCGCCGCCGTCGAGACTGTCGTCACCGGCCCCGCCGCTCAGTCGGTCGTTGCCGTGGCCACCCATGAGAACGTCATCGCCCTCCTCGGCGCGGAGAGCGTCGTCGCCGGCGCCGCCGTCGAGCCTATCGCGGCCCCGGCCGCCCACGAGCGCGTCGTTATCCGCACCGCCATCGAGCTGATCGTCACCGTCGCCGCCGATCAGAGTGTCCTCGCCGGTTCCGCCCCACAAGCTATCGTTGCCGCCCTCCCCCTCGATCTGGTCATTGCCATCGTCACCGAGGAGTTCGTCGTCACCACCACCGCCATGGAGAATGTCGTTGCCGCCGCGTCCCTCGAAATGGTCGCATTCGTCGCCGCCGCGCAGCCTATCGGGCTGTTCATTGCCGATGAGCCTGACGGCGCTCAGCGCCCCGGCGCCGTCGAAATCATATCGCGCGAAACGGCCGTCCGACCGAGCCTCGAAACTGCGGATGCGGCCACTGCCGTCGTGGTGGTAGAGCGCGGTCAGCGCGCCGGTCGGCGCATAGAAGGCCGTGAGACGTGTGCCATCATCCTGAGCAATGGTTGCGGCGCGGTAGCCCTGCTGCCCCAGAGTCTCGGCCAGCGGCCGTCCCCCGCTGCCGTAATACCATTTGAGCTCCGTGCCGTCGCCGAGCCGCGCCGTTACGCCATTCTCCGCGACCAGCAGGCCGGCGTTGTCGCGGCCGATCGCAAAGACCGCGTCGGCAACGGTCACCCGCGACCCGTCGGCGCGCATGGCTTCCGTCGTGCCCCAGATCTTGGAGCCGTCGGCGAACTGGCGGCCCTGCCCGTTATGCGTGAGAGGAATCCGGGTGATGCCGAGCTCGGCGAGGGTCTTGAGCTCGCCCGGATCGGTGACGGCATCGCCGTCCTGATCGACCCAAACCCGGAACAGAGAGAAGGTGTGGTCTGCCGGCGACAGCACGCCATCGCGGTTGGTGTCGAACCGTGCCCGCAGCGCCGCCATGTCGCTCACCGGACCCTGCGCCCAGAGACTGAAGACGAATTCCCTGGCCTGGTCGATGACCCCGTCGCCGAAGCGCCCGCCGCTGTGGTCGAGATCGATGACCAGAATGCCGTCGCCTTCCCCCACCCAGGCGGTGCGGCCGATGATGCCGTCGCCGTTATAATCGAAGAAGGTCAGGGATTCATCGAGCGGGATGATCTCGATGCCGTCCCCGTCGAGATCGAAGAGGATGGGGCAGCAGGCGTAACCGCCGTCATCGCCGCCGAGGCCGCCCCAACCTCCACCGCCGAGGCTGTGACCGCCGCCGGCGTCACTGGCGGCCGAGCCCACCGAACCGGAGGTGCTCTCAGCCCCTCCTCGGGACGACGAAGCAGCGTTGGCAGAGGTATCGCCCGACGGCGGCGACCCGCTGGAGGCGCCACCACCACGCCCTGACGAACCCCCACCTCGGCCGGAGCCTCCTCCATGGCCAGAGCCTCCGCTGGAAGCTCCGCCATGGCCGGACCCCGTGCCCCGGCCGGCCCCCGTGCCGCCTCCGCTATCCGCACCGGTGCTCGCCCCATGACCAGGGCCCGTGCTCGCCGATTGGCCCGCGCCGGTGGTGTCGCCAACACCGGGGCCCGTCGTTCCCCCGCCTTCGCTGCCGGGAGCGGCGTGAGCATAATCATATGGCGTTGCCTTCTGAGGACTTATCGGCCCGGAAATCGTGCCCGGAGGCGCAATCGTCGGCACCACCTTCTCCGGCAGGTTCGAACCGGATTGTGCCGTGTCCTGCGCAATGTCACGGTCAACCATCGGGGATGCTCGCTTTTGCATCCAATTCTTGACAAGATTTTCGACCTGGTTGCTCGCAGCATATGCGGCCGCACCGGCGAGCACCGTGGCTCCCACAACTCCGAGCAGCGGAGTGAAGAACGCACCTGCTATCCCCATGGCGATTGTGCCACCGACAACGCCTGCCGCTGCGGCCACAGCGCCTTTTGGACCGTCCGCTGCGGCGCCGAGCCCAACGGATGCAACAGCGCCAAAAATGCCCGTCGCCTTGGCCATGCTCTTCAACACTGCGCCGAAATGGGCGTCGCCAGCCGCGTCCAGTGCAGCACCCAATGCCTTTTTGTGAGTCGAGATTATTGCCGAATGCGCATCCAAGGCGTCCTTGACACCTGAAGCAACGTTCTTCCCATCGGTGGGCTTTTCTGCGGTTGCTGGTATCACGCGGCTTCCCTCGAGCTCAGAAAAACTTTCGCCATCAATAATCCGTAAGCTACAGAAAGTATAAGCAGCTCAGAAAAAAAGCCAACATACCCTATAGAGGCGCTCCAGTAGCCCCATAAATTTATATAGATTTCGTCAAATATTGGCCTTATTCTATCACGATTATAAGTAAAATTTATAATTCCGTTTCCATATAAAACTGAATACAGCATAGCAATACTAAGCGTGAAGCATAATGGGGCCGCTAGCACCCCCCGCCGCAAAGCCTTTCCGCCCACCGCCCTTCTTTTTAAGGACTCTGCCGAGGCGAGCGGCAGCAACAACAGCACCAAGACAGCCGCTCCGAGTGATGCAACGAGAAAGGCCGCGGCCACGTCGGCATGTAGGCTGGCAATGCAGGGCGACGACAGCCGGCGCAGCGTTTCAACCTCCCGCCAGGCGGCGGGATAAAGGCTTTGCAGCAACTCGACCGTCGTCTCTGCGCTCCAGGGTAGGCGGATCCCGCATTGCGACGCCGCCAGTGCGCGCTGTACGGTAACGACCACCCAGGCCGTGACGGCAGCATTGGCCGCCAGAGGCAAAGCAAGTGGCGTAAGAAAACGCAGGCCTATCCAGTCTATTTTCATGCCACGCTCCGGAATTGAGCACGTCCCAAGCCGGCGACGGGTGGGGTAACGCGCAGTACTCAGCTATCGTGTTGGCCTTTTAATGCCGCGCTCACTTTCGCGTCGCCAACCGCATCCAGCGCTTCGCTCAACACCTCCTTCTGAGCCCAGATTATTGCCGTATGCGCCCCAATGATGTCTTCGGCTTCCGAGGCAACACCCTGCCCGTCCTTCGCATTCTCTGGCTGTCGTCGTCATGCATCTCCCCTTGACCGGATCAAGTAGCTCAACATTGTTATTCCCGAGGTAATGCAAATCAAAAATACGATGAATAAACTAAATCCAAGTAGTGATGCCAAATAATATCTCCACATATCTGTATATATTCCGTCGAAGTTCGGAATAGCTTCATTCTTGTCGGTTATGAAATTAATCAGTCTCATGGTACGAACGACATAAACTGCGGTAACTATACATATAGCCCCGGCAAACGGGGCAGCAATTACTCCTCTCCACAGAGATTTTCTGTCGAAGCGCCAGGCGGCGGGATAAAGTCTTTGCAGCAACTCGACGATCGTCTGCGTACTCCAGGGCAAAGGTATGCCGCATTGCGATGCTGCCAGTGCGCGCTGTGCGGCAACGACCACCCCGGCCGTGACGGCGGCATTGGCCGCAAGAGGCAAAGCGAAGACCGCAGAGTTGCGCAGCCCGAACCAGTCGATCTTCATGCGAATGCCCTAGAATGACCGCAGACTGCAGCATTGATCGCTGGCAAGCTTCCAACGACTTTAACGTGCTGATTTTCAAATCGCACAATACATCTTCGCGACTCCTCATGTTTCAGCATGATTGGCAGTGCATATCACGGAATGGATCTCTCAGAAAACATTCTCTGAAATATATCAACGAGATACACTTTATCCGACAACAACCATCTATACTATGGAGGGATTTTCGCGCGTCTATTTAACAATGAGGGATCAATGTCCGTATTTTTGCGCGAATTATCACGGTTTTAACCTAATGCTATTGCAGCAGAGATCTGGCGCGACTACCATCAGTCTAGCAACCCGCACTGCTAAAGATGACCTTGCGCGGCGCCTACACAAGAATAGCGATGGCGGGGACGCGCCTCCGGCATGGGCGCGCGGCGGCGGTTAACGCGGATCCGTCGGCGTGGTAAGCACGGGGTTTCAATAAGGGAAACGCCCAATGACCACGCCGCTATCGACTTCCCGCCTGAACCTCGCCCCGGCCTCGGCCGCGGTGCGGGATCTGCTCGCGCCCAGCGGCGTGCTGCGGGTTGGCGTCAACATGTCCAATTTCCTGCTGGTCACGGGCCGGACACCGGATGGTGATCCCGTCGGCGTCTCGCCCGATATGGCGGCTGCATTCGCTGAGCATCTCGGCGTCGGGGTGAAGCTCCTGCCCTACGCCTCGCCTGGCCCTGTCGCGGACGCGGCGCCGAAGGACGAATGGGACATCGCGTTGATCGGCGCCGAGCCGCAGCGCGCCGAGGTGATCGCCTTCACCCCCGCCTATTGCGAGATCGAGGCCACCTACCTCGTGCCGGCCAGTGTGTCGCTGAAGACGATTGCCGACGTTGATGCGCCCGGCGTGCGCATCGCAGTGGCGCCGCGCACGGCCTATGGGCTGTGGCTGGAGCGCAACATCAAGAACGCCACGCTCGTCCACTCTGAGTCGCCGGAAGAGGCGTTCGCCAACTTCGTCGAGAACAAGCTCGACGCGCTGGCCGGGCTGCGGCCGGGGCTCATCGGCGAGGTCGGTAAGGTGCCGGGCTCCCGCCTGGTGCCGGGCAGCTACACCGCCGTGCAGCAGGCCATCGGCACGCCGAAGGCGAAGGCGGCGGCGCTCGCGGAGATGGTCCGCTTCGTCGAGGCCGCCAAGGCGTCCGGCTTCGTCGCCGAGCTCATAGCAAAGTATGGTGTCGAGGGACGGCTGAGCGTAGCGCCGGTGGCTTGAGTGCCTGCTTAGCCCGCGCCCCACCGAAAGATCCGGGCGCAGCGAGCCTCGAAGGATGATGGGCGAAAGCGGCGTCATATCCTGCTTAACATTGGCCAGGGGGAGTTCTCCCTTCCTGAGGTAGTAGACAGCAGGACATGTCCTTGTCAGCTCTTCTCGGCCGTCACCAATACGCGCGGTAGCGGGCCCAGAACGACAGCGGAGCTGGTACGTGCAGAAGCACTTCGTCGCCGACTGCGAGGAACGACCAGGCGCGGCTTGGCTCGACCGCTTTAATGCCGGCCGTCAGGCGACGGAGAGCTGGTACCGTGGCGAGGGGCTCGCGGATCCGCCAAGTGCGGTCGAGTGCCGGGTCGCGCTGAAGCGCCACATGCCGGAGTTGGTGCCCCACTATGATCATGTCTGTGCTCTGGTCGGGGAGGACGACATGGCGCATCGCATTCTGAGCCATTACCGGCCTCCCCCGATCCCCCATGGCTGCAGTCAAGCGGTCTGGCTCGGCGAAGGAGGTCCGGCATTGGTTCGCAATTACGATTACCCGCTGGAAATCGTATCCGACCGCTTCGAAATGACATGCTGGTTTGGACGCCGTGTGATCGCGAAAGCCCAAAGGCCTTGGGGCGGCTGTCTCGACGGTATGAATGAGAGTGGCTTGGTTGCCAGTCTGACTTTCGGCGGCAGTCGCAGGCAGGGGCGTGGGTTTTCCATCATCTTGATGCTGCGCTATGTGCTGGAAACCTGTCGTAACGTGACCGAAGCCATTGCAACCCTATCCCGACTTCCGGTCGCCCTCTCGCAGAACGTCACTTTGCTTGATCGGACTGGTGCCTACGCCACGCTGTTTCTCGGACCTGGCCGTACGCCAGCGGTGACGCTGCTTCGAGCGTGCACGAACCATCAGGAAACTCCCTCGGGGCCGGATTCAGCCCTGCGGCAAGAGGTGTTGCTTGATCTCTTGAGCGTACCGACGATGACCCTGCAAACGTTGATCGCGCGTTTTCTTGATGCACCGCTGTATTCTCGCCGAGCAAATTTCACGACGGCCTACACCGCCGTTTACCGGCCTGCCGAGGGGCGTGTGGAGTACCTCTGGCCTGGAAAGGTTTGGCATCACAGCTTCGATCACTTCAACACTGGGGGCTACACACATGACTACGGAGACCTCATGCCGTAGTTGGCCTTTCCAATCCCCGAGAAGGTCGACCGCAGCTACCGCGCCATCAGAACACAAATGCCAGCTTCGGCTTACCGCTTCTACAACCCTGACGGTCCGCTTTCGGTCAACCGATGCCCGATCGTGCCATTGCCGGATCGCAGTCGATGCGATCGCGTCATTGCCGCAAGATCTTCTCCATCGACTTGCCCTTGGCGAGTTCGTCGATCAGCTTATCGAGGTAACGGATTTCCTTCATCAGCGGGTCTTCGATGTCTTCCACCCGGACACCGCAGATCACCCCCGTGATCAAACTCCGCGAAGGATTCAGTTGAGGCGCCTGACCAAAAAAATCCTCCAGGCTGGTTTTCGTCCCCAGCTGGGCGTCAAGCCGCTTCTGGGTGTAGCCCGTTAGCCAGCGGATGATCTCATCAACCTCGGCTTTGGTGCGTCCTTTCTTTTCCGCCTTGGCGATATAGTGCGGATAGACGCTGGCAAAGCTCACGGAATAGATTCGATGCTTGGTCATGCCACCCCCTCATGCGTCGGGATCGGGGCCAAGAAGCGGCATCACGTCTACGGCGTCACAGGGGAAGATCGTGAAGTGCGGATGGCCTTCGAACATCTTCGCCGCGGCTTCGTGCGATGACGCGCGCACGACGACGAAAACGGTCAGCTCGTTCACAACGTCCGCCACGCCATCCGGAGAGGTGCGCTTGGTTGGGCCGAGCGGCCCGCCCTCGTAGACGATGGCATCCTTGTGCTCCTCGTCCCAGGCTTTCAGGGCGGCGAGCCCTTCCTCGTCCTTCCCGCGCCGTTCCTCGTCGGACATCGCATACCAGGCCTGCCAGCGTGGGCTGGTCTTGTTGCTGGTGAAGACCGCGACATAGGTGTCGTTCGTGCTCATGTGTGCGCCCTCTAAGCGCTCTTGCGGGCTGGACCAGAGGTTTGAAACAGCGCCGCAGATATTCGAGGCTGTGCGCGTCAATTCTACCCGGGTTCGTCGCCTCGGCAATGCTGTCTGTCTGGATGGCATTGGCCGACACCGTGCCGTCGGCGACGAGATCGCTGTGCAGCGACACCCGTTGCGCGCCGTTGCGGAAGGCGATCGAGAAGAAATATTCGGGCTGGGCACCAACGGCGCCGGTGACCCATCGCGGGTAGCTGTTGCTTCAGAGTACCGTCAGGGCGGGCTATGGATCTTGGCGTCATACGTCTGGACGGGCACTGCCGCATCTTGCGACCTCGCCGACATAAGCTGTTTGAGAGCAGGAAACGGATAGCCGCGCCTTCAGCACAACCTATGATCACCCATGGCAGAGCGCTCAGGAGGACATGTCATGGAACTGAAAAACAGGTCGATCATCGTGACGGGGGCAAGCAGCGGGATCGGCGCCGCTGCGGCTTTGCTCTTTGCTGCCGAGGGGGCCCATGTCGTCCTTGGGGCACGCCGACCGGCTGAGTTGGAAAGCATTGCTGGGCAAATCAATCGGAGTAACGGCCGAGCCGTATATCTTTCCGGCGATGTAAAGGATGAGGGTTATGCCGATGCTCTCGTCGATCTGGCTATGAGAGAGTTCGATGGACTGGACGGCGCTTTCAATAACGCCGGCATGGTTGGGGAGATGGCGCCGGTCGCCGATATGGGGATCAGCAATTGGAACGATGTCATTGCGGTCAACCTGACAAGCGCTTTCCTGGCCGCAAAGGCCCAGATACCGGCCTTGAAAAAACAAGGGAAGGGCTCAATCGTCTTCACGTCGTCCTTCGTTGGCTTCAGCAATGGCGGAATGCCAGGAATGGGAGCCTATGCGGCGTCCAAGGCTGGATTGATCGGACTGGCGCAGTCGCTGGCCTCCGACCACGCGGCCGACGGCATCCGCGTTAATGCCTTATTGCCGGGCGGCACGATCACGCCAAGCGGAGGAGAAGGGGATCCTGCCGCTTTAGATTTCGTCGCAAAGTTGCATCCTATGAAACGGATGGCCAATGCGAAGGAAATTGCGCAAGCAGCCCTTTTTCTCCTTTCCGACCGGTCGAGCTTCATGACGGGAAGCCCGATGATCGTGGATGGCGGGATGTCCGTCCGGCTTACATGAGAGCCGTCAGGGTGAGTCTATCAGAACGCGACTGCGGTCCTCGCAGGTGTAGCGTCCCGGGAGGATCGCCCCATTCTTCGCTCTCAAGAACGCGCCCGCGGTCGAACGGGAGTACCGCTCATCCATGCCGGAGATCGCTGCAATCACCAGTCATAGTCTGAAGGATATGGAGGCCATTCTGGACGCCCATGACCTGGGCGGACGGGTCGAGCTCGCCGAGGCGGCGGTCATGGAACTGAATGCTGTGTCGGCGTGGTGGACGGAACGGCGAGGAAAGAAAAATTCCCAACCATCTCCCGACCGCGTCTTCGGTAGTCCACCAGAAACCAGCTAAGGCACTGATTTGAATGGTGGGTGCACAAGGGCTCGAACCTTGGACCCGCTGATTAGGAGTCATGTGTCAGGTCGGATTTCGCCGCAAAATCAACGGCTTCGTTTTCCAAAGCAGCGTCGAAACACCCCATGAAAACACCGGAACATATGGTGAATTGGAAAACTCCCTGAAGCCCGAACGCGTGGGCTTGCTGCGCATGATAAAGGGCAGCCAAGGCACGTCCTGAAAGTCGATGGCGAACCCTCACCGCGCGACTCGACTCCCGCCCGATCTTGTGTTTCGTTCTCCGTCCGTTCTCACAGAATAGGAGACCGCACGAGGCGCCCCATGGCAGTCGAGACATTGGGAGAGGCATGGTCGCTCGGGTGGCGGATCCATGTGAATGCGCCAGCGGCAAGGGCGAAGGAATGAAAAAGCGCCGTGAATGTGTTTTCTCGCAGAACTCGACCTCGACACTCTTCTCATGGCCAAGGGGCCGTCCTTCCCGCTTGTACGCCTAGGGACGCGGTTGTTCTGCCCTCACTGTCACCAGACGCATATGCGGGTCTTCTTCACGCCCAGCGCCGATACGGACCGGCGCAATGTGATTGCATCAGTGTGAGCATGTCACGACGCAAGGGCGAGCTCTCACCAGCGAGGTTGACCGGCGCTGGCCGCATCAGGTGGCCCTGTCAGGCGAGGTCACCTGCGACTTCTACGGCTTCCTCACGACCGAGCCGAACGCGGACGTTGAGCCCATCCATGACAAGGCGATGCCCGTCATCCTGACGACCGAGGAAGAGCGCGAGGTCTGGATGCGGGCGCCGTGGGACGAGGCGCAGGCCTTGCAGCGGCCATTGCCAGATGGTGCCCTTCAAACGTCGTCAGGGGCGTGAAGCAGGACGGCGGCGAGCCGGCGCAGCGCCAACAGTCGTTGAGCTTACTTTAGGCCTGCGATCGATCACCGTAGGCCAGCATGTTCATCTCCATGGCGCCCCTTACGCCATCAGTGAACAAAATGACCAACAAAAGAGTCCGGCCCTACCGCACAGAGGTGGCTCTCCCTCCGTCGCGGGAACCATCGAAGATTACAGAGTCATAGAGCGAATAAACGCGCTCGTAAGCGCCTACCGTTGGAAGCTCGTCTAAAACCTCACGTTGAGCACGCCCTTGAGCTGCTGGTCCTGGGCGTCTTGGGCGAACTGGGCGGAATAGGCGACGCCGAGGGTCACCGCCGGGCCGATGGCGAGATCGGCGCCGGCCTTGACGACCAACGCATCTTCGGCGATCGGCACGCCCGCCACCGTGAAGGGCAGGCTCGCGCCGGTGAAGGCGAGCGCCGCGGTCGGGGTCGTATCGCCGAAGGCGTGCTGCCAGCCGAGCGTGCCACGCAGCGTCAGTGCCGTCGTGGCGCCGAGCGCAAAGCGCTGCGCCGCGCGGACGCCGAGGCTCGTGAAGGTCACGGCCTCGCTGCCGCTGAAGCCGGTGAGCCCGGCCGCCCCGCCCGCTTCCGTGAAGGCATCCGTCTCGAGGTTCACGTAAGCCAGGCCCGCGAAGGGCTCGAGCGCCACGCCGCCGAGTGCCAGGCGATAGCCGATCTCGCCGAAGGCCTGCGTCGTATTGGCATCCTGGCTCCCTTTCAGCGTCTCGCCGAAGCCGGGGAAGACGACGGCGCGCGTCGCATCGAGATCATGCCAGCTGTAGGCCGCCCCGAGCCTGATCCCGAGCGGGCCCCACTGGCCGCCGCCATAGAGCGCCGCATAATAGGTGTCGAGATCGGCCGAGGAGCCGGCGTTGCCGTCGATGGAGGTGCGGCTGTAGCCGCCGGCGACGCCCACCCGGAATTGGTCGCCGACCGGCGCATCGGCGCCGAGCACGAAGCCGCCGACGGAGGTGTCGAGGCCGGCTGCATTGCCGTCGCTGCCGCGCCGCCCCCAGGCGCCAAAGCCCTCGCCCCAGAGCGCATAGGCCGGGGCGAGCACCGCCGGCACCTGCGCCTCGTCCTTGCCGAGCGGGCCCTTGATGACTGGCGCGGGCGCATAGGCGAGCGCCGGCCCGGTCGGGGCGAGCGCAGCGAGTGCGCCCGCCTCCGGCGTCAATCCCTGACGCAGGCGGTCGCCGACCGCCTCGCGGATATAGCGGCTGTCGTCGAGCATCACGCCCTGGGCGCTCGCATAGATCTCGCCGGACAAGGCGTTGAAGGCCTGGCGGGCGCCGGCCACTGTGGGCTGGCCGACCACCGCGTCATAGACGGGATTGCCCGTCCCGAGCGCCTCGACGGCCGCCGCCGTGGCGATCTCGTTGCGGGTGACGCCGACCGCCGGGAAGGGCACGGTGTTGCGGACGATGTCGAGATAGACGTCACTCGGGTCGTAGCCGAGCGCCAGATCGACGAAGGGCATATCCTGCGTCAGGCCGGCGAAGGCGCCGCTCACCCCGCCATTGGCAGTGAGGATGGTGTAGCGCGTGCCCGGCGCATAAAGGCCGGGCGCCTTCGTCAGCCCGACCGTGCCGCCATTGAGCGTCGCCGTGCCGGTGACGGCCAAAAGATCGCTCTGGCCGGCCGGATTGATCTCGACCCGATAGGTCGAGCCCGGGGCGAAGCTGGCATTGCCATTGACGGTGAGCGTGCCAATAGAATTGCCGGGCGCCACGATGCCGCCGGAACCCACACTGAGCCCGCCGACCGTGCCGATGCCGCCGAGCGTGCCGCCGCTGTTCACCGTGACGGCGCTGACGAGCGAGGCGCCGGCATGGGCATCATCGCCAACCACCAGCATGCCGCCCGCTACCGTCGTCGGGCCGGTGTAGCTGTTGGTGCCCTGCACGGTTGTGATGCCGGCCTGCGTCGTCAGGCTGGCGCTGCCGCCGAGGCCCGCCACCGTGCCGCCGGTCGAGGTGACCGCCCCGGCGAGCGCGCCGTTCTGGAGGGTGCCGCCGGCGAGCGACACACTGTCGATCGCCTGCGCGAAGCCGCCGAGATCGAGCGTCGCGCCGCTCTCGATGGTGGTGGCGCTCGCTTGGCTGAAACTATTGGCCGCGCCGCCCTTCAGCGTGCCCGCATCGATCGTCGTGGCGCCGGTATAGCTGTTGATGCCACTCAGCACCGTCGTACCCGACCCGATCTGGTTCACCGCACCGGAGCCGGAGATCGCGCCATCGAAGGTGAACAGGTCCGACCGATCGAAGGCGAGCGTGCCGTTGTTCACGACATCACCGGTGATCGTGCCCGACGTGCCGCCGTCGCCGAGCTGCAAGACACCGCCGTTGATCGTCGTGCCGCCCGTGTAGGTGTTGGTGCCCAGCACCGTCGTGAGGCCCGACAGCGTGGTCAGGCTCGCGCTGCCGCCGAGGTCCGCCACCGTGCCGCCAGTCGAGGTGACCGCTCCGGCCAGGGCCCCGTTCTGGAGGGTGCCGCCGGCCAGCGACACCGTGTCGATCGCCTGGACGAAGCCGCCGAGATCGAGCGTGCCGCCGCCCTCCACCGTGGTGCCGCTCGCCTGGCTGAAGGCATTCGCAGCACCTGCCTGCAAGGTCCCGGCTGCAACAGTCGTGGGTCCGGTATAGGTATTGGCGCCGCTCAGCACCGTCGTGCCGGAACCGGTTTTGACGAGCGAACCGCCCACGCCGGCAATCACGCCGGAAAAGGTCGTGTTGGCATCGTTGCCGCCGATAGTCAGGACTTGAGCGCCGAGATCCACATGTCCTGCCCCGGCCAGCGAGCCGATCGTTTCGTCATCACTTTCCTCGCCTGCAAAAGGAGGAAATGGCTGGACGAGCGACAGCGTGGCACCCGCGGCAACCGTCACGGCCGAGGTGTCCGGAATGGAATTGATGCCTGCGCCGACCGCATAGAGCGTGCCGCCCAGGATCTGGGTTGCACCTTGATAGCTGTTGTTGCCGGACAGAACTTGCTCGAAGGCGCCTTGCTTCACCAACCCGCCAGTGCCGGTGATGCTGCCCGGATAGGATGACGTGACATTGGCGAAAGTCGATGCAAGCGTCAGGTCTGCCCCGTCGAGGTCCACCGTGCCGCCGCCTCCGGCCAACGTGGCGACAGTCTCGTCGTCAGCCACGCGGAAGGTGCCACCATCGAACACGAACACCGAAGACAAATCGCCGATCGCATTGCCGGCTTGAGCGACCAGCGTGCCACCGCGAACCTGCGTTCCGCCCGAATAGCTGTTGTTGCCGATGAGGATGGTCGTACCGGCGCCGATCTGTTTCACGGTTCCCGAGCCGGAAATCACGTCGCCGAAGGTGTAGCTGTTCGACCGATCGAACGCGAGCGTGTCGTTGTTCGTCACATTGCCGATGATGGCCCCGGAGGTGCCGCCGTTGCCGAGCTGCAAGGTGCCGGCAGCGATCGTCGTCCCGCCGGTGTAGGTGTTGTTGCCCGTCAGGATGCTCGTGCCGGGGCCGCCCTGTGTGAAGGCTCCGGCGCCAACAATGCCGCCGGAATAGGTCACTGTCCCGCTCTGCGTCAGAACCGAAAGCACGGATCCGGCGGTGTCGATGATCAGTGGCTTCGTGCTGGCACCGAGTGATGCCGCCGGGTCGGTCAACGTGACGGGTGCGATCAGCGTAATCGTCGAGGACGGATCGCCATCGTTGTTCGCCTGAGCGACCCTGGCCTGGAACTCGGCCTCGTTTGCGGCTGTGTAGTTTGCCGCAAAGGCGCCGCGCGCCGCCACGGAGGCCATCAGCGCAACGGAAAAAGTACTGACAATCAGCGTTCTCTTGAACTGCCTCCGAAGCGTATTGGCTGTATCACTCATCGTGAACCGTTCCCCCGAACCACAAAGCAGTGCACATTGAACCTCTGTCCGCGCAATCCAGCAGACTCGGATTCTTATCAGTCCCACGAAGCTTTGGCAGGGCAATAGAATACTGTGTGTGGAGTTGCAGATATGATCCAGCGTGACAAATTGAGCACTGCGGGCCCAATCCAGCGCTTGCCGCCGTTCGCCGGATCCGCTGTGATATCGCGCGGAGGCGAGTTGTTCAAAGGCGTTGCGGGACATTCCCGATCGTAAACGCATCGGGCCGCATGCCGCGCTCGACATCCCGCCATGTGACCGGCGCAGCGACGGGAAAGCCCGGCCGGGCGCGGGGTGAAAAGGCGCCGACGGCGGTCGCGCCGCGGCCGTTCCGGAGCCAGTCGATGAACAGACGGCCGCGTCTGGCGCTGAGATTGGCGGAGGTCGTGTAGCGATCAGGTGCGGTGCGCGCCATGCGTTCAGCGAGCCGGCGGCAATAGGCATGCGCCCCGTCCCAATCCATCCGGCGATCGAACGGCACCATCAGGTGCACGCCTTTGCCACCGGAGAGCTTCGCCAGCTCGGCAGGCCTTCCTCATGCTCCAGCATGTCGCGCAGCTCGAGCGCCGTCTCGACGAGAAAATCCCAATCGATCCCTCGCCCGGATCGAGGTCGAAGACGAGCATATCGGGCCGCTCGATGTCGTCCACCCTGGCGCCCCATGGGTGGATCTCGACGATCCGGCGTTTGGAGACAATGCCCTTCAGACCGAGGCCGCAGGCGTGGTGATAGACATCCGGGCCCTCACCCTCGATCGCCTCCGAGAAGAGCATGGCGCCGGGCTTAGCGAGGTCGATCATCTCGCCCAGCGCCTCGCGCCGTTCCTCGAGCGGCAGCTCGCGTAGATCGCGGCCATTGAGATAGGCCAAATCGATGGCGCAGAGCACGGCGGTCGGCGCGGCACCGCGCGCCAGCTCCGCCTGGAGTGCCCCGAAGCTGGCGATGCCCTTCTCGTCGAGCACGCAGGCTTCGCCGTCGACGATGGCCGTCTCGATGCCGAGCTCGCGAGCAGCAGCGACGATCCGCGGAAAGCGGCCGGTCCAGTCAAAGCCGCCGCGTGTCATCACGGCGACGGTCTGGCCTTGGACATGGACGGCAATGCGATAACCGTCCCATTTCACCTCGTGCAGCCACTCATCGCCGCGCGGCGCCTTCGGCACGAGCGTCGGCAGACAGGGCGCCACCCGCTCCGGCATCCGCGCCGGGGCCGCGAACAGCTCTTCCTGCCCCGGCGGCGGCCTCTTTCGGACGACCGCGCGACTTCGGACCTGCTCGTCGACCACATCGGTCGAGCGCTGGGACACAGGCGGGCGGCGGCCGCGCGGCATTGTCGGGACTCCAAGTGACGCGACTCAAGTATCTATGGCGTCATTGGTTCCAAGGTTCGGATCGAGCTATGCCCGCGACCTTCGCCTTCCTCGTCGACCTCAACAGGTGCGTCAGCGACCTCGAGTCAACCGGCATGCGGTGAAGACAGATATGAAGCGCGTCCGAAGGACATTATCAATATTTGCAATCATCTATTTCGCTTTGGCGGCGGGATTTTTGATTAGCGACCCACCATGTGAGCCAGTCTTCACCACAGAATGCGCGAGATCAGCTACAACCGCTATACGGAACCTGGTGTTATTCCAATGGGTGAAGGACTGGGGGGCATTTCTTTCTGGGCCGTTAACGATTATCGCTGCGCTAATTGGCGGCTTTTATATATCGCGGCAAATTCGCCAAGCATACGTTATAGAAGCGAGAAGACGCCGTCGGCAACTTCGTGCCACTCGGGCAGCGCTCCCATTGACCCTCAGCGAAGTAGCGCGCTACGCAGATCTCTGCGCACATCACCTTAGGGGGACGCTGGACGTACTCCTCAATGGCGGACAACCTGCGGCCTACCCGGCAATAGAATTGCCCGGGATTGCGCCTGACGCAGTTCAACTTCTGAAGGACCTCATCGAGCTAGACGACGGCGTTTCAGGTCGATATGCCGCCGATCTCCTTGCTGAGATACAGGTTCAACGGTCTAGGCTGGCGGCCACCGCTAATGAAACGCCAATAACCTCCAACGTCCAGACTTACATCATAGACGCCGCGGTCGTATACGCGCTTTCGGTAGCCTTGCTACAGTACGCTCGCCGGGATCTGTCTTCGCCTTCAGAAGTAAACGGAGAGGCTGTTCACTCAGCCCTGCGAAATATGGGGTTTTGGTCCAGCGAGTATCAGAATTTGCGTGATGCCGCCTTACGCCGTCGAGTGAGAGGGATGCCCCATCCTCCTCACTCGGAGGATTCGTGACCAATCGACATATCGACGGCAGCCGGAAATCGCGAATCGCGCGATTGTTCTCCAAGATGAACTCCGCCCTGGCGCTTGCCCTGAACCCCCGGGACCGCAGCCGCAGCCCGGTCCGCTGGATTTTCGGCAATGATCCCGTCGGGGCATTCCAACGCCTCGACCACAGCCGAGCCGACCATCGGATCGGAACCGAACGGCTGCGTTCCGGCTTCTCAATGTGCAAGCCAGGAGGAGCGAGCCATGGATGATTCACGAGACAAGTGCGGCGCCGACAATCGCAGCAAGGTCGCAGGCGACCAGGATTACAAGGTCAGCTACTTCGCCAAACAGCACGGCATCATGACGCAGGAGGCGAAGAGCCTGATCGAGAAATTCGGGAATGATCGAGCGAAGCTGGACGCGACGGCCGCCGAGATGAAACGAGGTCGGAGCTGAGGCGTTGAGAACGCTGGTCGCGGCCGCATTTACCTGCACGCATACGCTGACGTCAGCCCCCCAAACGCGTGCCACACACTCGGGAATAGACGTCCCTAAGGTCCAATGGAAACCCCACCGTGGACTCAGCCCTGTGAAGGCAGTAGTGCCTGAGAGGAGAGCATGGGGGCACCAATGACGACGGAATACGATCGGCGTAAAGGGTTGAGTTTCAGGCAAGCTGAAGGCATCGATGAACTGCCGCAACAGATGCGGTCTGACGAGCTTCCACTCTCGACCCGCAATGCCTTGTGGGCGGTCATTTACGCGTCCGCAAAAGACAAAAGCGGCTATGAAGTTGTAAATCGAGAATGGCAAACGCTTCTCACAGTTATGTATGTCAGCTTTTTCAATTTGCCGCTCGATGAGTTCTCTGTATCGGACGCGCTTGATAAGGTTAAGTCGGCGCTACTTGATGGAGCGTACTACGACTGTTATGAGCTGATTCAGTGGATTGCCCGTTACGAACCGGCTCCCCACCAAACTGTTGATTCATTTCAGACCGTATTGGAAAAAAGTCGTGCCGGTTTCAGATTTATCAATCGCGATACCCTCGTACCGATGACATCGGAGCAAGAGCGCCGCACCCTAGAGGCTGCTTTCGAAGACCTCTCTGGCGCTAAAATGACTGGCGCTCTTTCCCACCTTCGGACATCTGCCTCTCATCTGACGCACGGTCGCTACGCCGATTCCGTTAGAGAGAGCATTCATGTCGTGGAATCGGTCGCCCGGGCCATTGTCGGTAATGAGACCTCCCTTGATCGAGCACTTATGAACCTGGAAAAGAGGAAGTCCATCCATCCAGCAATGAAGAGAGGCTTTAGTGCGCTCTACGGTTACACGAATGATCATCAGGGAATAAGACACCCCCTAGTTGATGATCCGGTTGCAAACGTTGATGAAGCAGATGCAGTTTTTATGATTGGGGCTTGCGCCGCCTTCGCGAGCTACCTGATTCAAAAATCCATCACCTAGGACGCCCTGCTAAAGGGTCTGAGGCGGCGAGACTAGCGCGGCGGTCATCTTGACCGGCTCCGCGCGCCTCGAATGCGATGAGGAAAGCATCGTTGCAGATCCGGTGCCAGAGTTGAGACATGCCCGTCTCGGGGTCGGCCGCCTCACCCTCCCACCAGGCGAGTCCATGGCGCTCGGCCGCATCGAAAGGCCGGCTCCAGGCATTCCCTTCTCCCAGTTGCGCTCGCCATATTTCTCGGCCCCATAGGCCAGCACGGAGGCCAAGGCGATGATTGCCTCAGGAGGGATCAGATCCAAGCGCAGCGCCGCCCGCTCGGCAGGATCCGCAGGGAGCGCGCGGGCGAGTTGTTCGAGGAAGGCGCGCGGCAGCCGGTGAAGCGGCGCCTTGTCCTGATCATCCTTGCGTCCCTCCATCACGCCCTCCCCATCTCGGCCGGGATGCGCACGCGCGGGAGCGGCGGGATGGCCGGCTCCTCGAGTTGGATCTCGACGCGCTCGCGCAGCTTCCATCGCTCGTGCAAGAGAAAGAGCCACTGCATCGGCGGCTCGAGGCTGGCGCGCAGGCCATTGCCATATTCGGTATAGCCGGGCACCGAGCCGTTGCTCAGCACGTTCCCCGGATTGGCCGAGGTGTGATAGTGCCCATGCAGGATGAGGTCCGGCCGGCGCCCTGCCCTCGCCTGTTGCGCTTCCACCTTCTTCGTGCCGCGCACGATCGGCGCTAGCGGGCCGATGAAGCCCTGCCCGCCGCCCGTCCCCATGCCGTCGCCGTGGTTGACGAAGACGGTATGGCCGAGCACCGGCACGACGGCGTCGCGCGAAGCGCCGATCTGGAATGTGACGCGCTTGTCGCCCTCGAATCGGTCGGCGATCATGGAAGCCGCCAGCGTGTCATATGAGGCGCGCGCATAGAGCTTCGCCGTCGGCTTCAGCGTCACCCGGCCATGGTTGCCCGGCACCGAGACGACATGCACCCGGCCGAAGGTTTCGCGCAGATGCCGGATGCCGGCCGTGACCTCCTCGACCACGAAGCGCACCTGTTCATGGGCCGTGAGGCCATTGGTGATGCGCAGCTCCTCGTGGATGTCGCCGGAGACGAGATCCCCGCCGAGGGTGAGCAACACGCCCTGATTGTCGCAATCGACGGTCCATCGCGGGCCAATCTCGCAGGCCGCGGCAAAAAGGAGCCGCAGCCGCCTGCGGCAGATCTCGACGTCGAAGGCATTGAGGCCCAGGATTTCATCGGAGCTCACCACCTCCCCTGCATGCACGTCGGACAGGAGAAGCCCGATCACCGAACGGCTGCGCTTGCCCGACGATGCCGCGAGCAACCACGCAGGCGGCTGCACCGACTGGCCGCGCATGCCCGCCAACTGTTCGGCGAGCAGCTCCACCTTGGCGAGCTCGCGCGCCAGGCTGAGCGAGCGCCGCCGATAGAAAGCCGCATCGTGCTGCTCGCGGCGCTGCGCCTCCGGCGGCTTCTCGGCCGCCTGCGCCAGCATGGCATTTCTGATGCGCCGAGCGGAGCGCTCGCCGATGCCCATCGCGCGGGCCGCCGGCGGCGGCGTCGAAGACATATTCGCCCTTATGGACGACGCCGGCCGGCTGATACTTGCCGCCTGGCCCGGTATAGCCGCCGGTCGCGTAAAGGCCGCCCGAGCCTCCGGCAATCGTGGCGCCGCCGCCGCTCGACCCGCCGAAGAGGCCGCCCAGCGCCCCGATGAGGCCGCCCGTCTTGCCGGCGCCGGCCGAGGTGCCGAACAGCCCGGCGAGCGGCCCCTGGCCGAGCAGCGCCGCTTGTAGGGCCGCATCCCCGAGCGCCGAGACGACACGCTTCAACGCATCCTCGACCGTCGCCGAGCCCGTAACGATATCGGAGAAAAAGCCTGAGAGGTTGTCGCCGATGAATTGCTGCAGTTCTTGAAACTGCTGCTGCTTGTCCCGCGCATCATCGAGCGCCTGCGCCGCACGCCCATAGGCGGAGGTCAGCTCATCGATCCTCTGGCGCGCCTGCGCATCGACGGGCACGCCTTCCTTGTCGACGGCGAGCCCCGCCCGCTTGGCATCGGCATAGAGCCGCACCGTCTCGGCCGCCTTCTCGCGGGCCTCGGTCGTCTGGTCCAGACCGAGGCGCTCGGCATTGAGCGCGGCGATCTGCTCACGCGTGCTGTCCAATGAGCGCTGAAACTGATCGTCCGGCGAACGCCGCGATGATCCGCCCCCTCCGCCGGCACCGGATTTCGGCGCGGCCGGAAAGTCCTTGATGGACACCTTTTTCGGCGGCGGCGCCGCCGGCAATACCGGCCCGTAGACCTCCCCGGGGGCGAGCTTGCGGGTGTCGCCGTTGATCAGGGCGCCGAGCTCGGCCCCGAGCGCCCCCTGTGTCCTGTTATCGTTCGCGATCTTCTGAAGATCAGAGATGACGGGAAGCTGCGATCCAAGCAGACGAAGCCGCTCGGCAAAGTCCGCCACCGATCCCGATGCATCGGCGATCGCCTGGGGAATCTTGCTGATCGCGGTGGCGATGCCGTCGATCGCATGGGCCGTGACGCCCGAGGCCTTCGTCACATCGTCGAATTGGCCGACGACCTTCACCACCTCGGTCTGGAGGTTCTGCCATGCCTGGCCGACGCTGCCGGTCGTTCGGCTTGCCTGATCGGCGAGCGTCTGGACGCCTCGCGGCAAGCGCGGCATGTGATTTCGATGAGGTACTGCCATGCCAAGGCAAAAAAGCGCTGGCGCGAGCACTTCGGGTGAGTGGATCGATCCCGATGACGCGCCGGAGTTGACGGAGGAGCACTTCGCACGCGCCGACCTGTATGAGGGCGAGACGCTCGTGCGCCGCGGCCGGCCGAAGAGCGAGGCGCCCAAGCAGCAGGTCACGCTGCGCTTGTCCCAGGACGTGCCTGGCGCATTTCCGCGCCACGGGCGCCGGCTGGCATCGCCGCATCGATGCGGAGCTGCTCAAGGCCGTGCGGCGGGCGCGCAAGGGCGATGATCGGAAGAAGGCGGGCTGAGGCATCAAGCTGGCTGCACCGAAAGCCAGGTTGGCGCGATCGTCAATATGAGCGAGCAGATGGTACGGCACTATTGCCGCGACGTGCGCTGGCGCGTGACGGCATGAAGCTACTCGAAAACCGCTGGGCCGAGCTGCGGCCGAAGTCGCTGCCGAGAACGGGAACAGAACGGGAATTGGAAAACGGCAGCTGAATTTGGAAAACCGCCCTCGCTGAGGCGGCCACCACCAAACCAGAAAAGCTATCGTTTTCAAGTGGTTCGATGGTGGGTGCACAAGGGCTCGAACCTTGGACCCGCTGATTAAGAGTCAGCTGCTCTACCAACTGAGCTATGCACCCGCCGCGGCGCTGCGAGCGCCGGCATGGGCGGGTGTTAGCAAAGACGCCGGGCGCTGTCCAGCGTCGCAGCACATTTTGCCGGCATTTGGCTGCCGCAAACGCATTTCAAGGACGAGGCCGCCTCGCCCGGAGCGAAGCGGCCGTCTCGTGCGGCTGGGAACGTGTTCGGGCGCGTGGCTGCCCGGCGCTCAGAAAACGCGATAATGCGAGGATCTGGGACTTTTTCGCGATTCAGAAGACCGCGAAAAAGCCAGTCAGACAAGGGCGCCGTCAGGCGGCGGCGTGGGCGTGCAGCCGTTCGCCACGCGCCATGAGCTTGTTGAGCGCCGAGAGATAGGCGCGCGCCGAGGCGACGAGCGTGTCGGGATCCGAGCCCCTGCCCGTCACGGAGCTGCCGCCGCCCCCCAGCCTGACGGAAACCTCGGCCTGCGCGTCCGTGCCTTCAGTGACCGCGTGCACCTGGTAGAGCTCGAGCACGGCCTCGTGCGGCACGAGCGCCTTGATGGCGTTGAAGGTGGCATCCACTGGCCCGTTGCCCTCCGCCTCCTCCGTGCGCACGTCGCCGCCGACATCTAGCTTCATGGTGGCGCGCTGCGGGCCGCGCGTGCCGGCGATGATCGAGAGCGAAATCAGCTTCACCCGATCATGCGCGGTCAGGATGCCCTGATCGACGATCGCCTCGATATCCTCGTCGAAGACGTCCTTCTTGCGGTCCGCCAGATCCTTGAAGCGCCGGAAGGCATCTTCCAGCGCATTGTCGCCGAGGTCGTAGCCGAGCGCCTTCAGCTTTTCGCGGAAGGCATGGCGGCCGGAATGCTTGCCCATGACGAGCGAGGTCTTGGACACGCCGACCGACTCCGGCGTCATGATCTCGTAGGTGGAGGCCTCCTTCAGCATTCCGTCCTGGTGGATGCCGCTCTCGTGCGCGAAGGCGTTCCGCCCGACGATGGCCTTGTTGTACTGCACCGGGAAGGAGGTCACCGCCGAGACGAGCTTGGAGGCGCGCGTCAGCATGGTGGCGTCGACGCCCGTAGCGTAAGGCAGGATGTCGCTGCGCGTCCGGATGGCCATCACCACCTCTTCGAGCGCCGCATTGCCGGCGCGCTCACCGAGACCATTGATGGTGCATTCCACCTGCCGGGCACCGCCCTCGACGCCCGCCAGCGAATTGGCGACCGCGAGCCCCAGGTCGTCGTGGCAGTGCACGGAGAACACCACCTTGTCGGCATCCGGCACGCGCTCGCGCACGCTGCGGAACATGGCGCGGTATTCGTCCGGCGTCGCATAGCCCACCGTGTCCGGCAGGTTAATGGTGGTGGCGCCGGCCTTGATGGCGGCATCAACGCAGCGCACGAGATAGTCGACGGGCGTGCGCGTCGCATCCATGCCCGACCACTCGACATCCTCGACCAGGTTGCGCGCCTGGGTCACCGTCGCGGTGATGATCTCCAGTACGTCCTCCTGGCTCTTGCGCATCTGATGCGCGAGATGGATGGGCGAAGTGGAGACGAAGGTGTGGATGCGCGGCCGCTTGGCGTGGCGAACCGCCTCCCCGGCCCGCGCGATATCGGCGGGAATGGCGCGCGCCAGCCCGGCGATGACGGCACGCTTGGCGCGCTTGGCGATTTCGGAGACCGCCTCGAAGTCACCGATCGAGGCGATCGGGAAACCGGCTTCGATAATGTCGACGCCCATGGTGTCGAGGAGCTCGGCAACCTCGAGCTTCTCCTCGAAGGTCATGGAAGCGCCGGGGCATTGCTCGCCGTCGCGCAGGGTCGTGTCGAAAATGACGACGCGGTCCTTTTCGGCCGCGGATACGGGGCTGGTCATGAATATCGTCCTTGAGCATGGGAGAGCGCCTCACGGGAGCGCTCGGATCTCGGTGCCGCACAATCCCCTGAAGGCCCAGGCGCCAAGCCCGGCCGGCCCTCAGGGGCGGCTAAGGAGAAGAAGGCCCGCGAGGCCGATATCCAGGGAGAGCTCGAGACGCGCATACGCGACGCCGGCGGCGGAAGCCGCGGTCGTCCGTGCGATCTCTCGAGCCGTCATGTCCACTGGACTACGATCCTCTCCCGATGCCGACGCGAGCCTGAGCCGCAGCGACGATGATAGTCTTGTACCCGAGACGAAGGGTCGCTGACAAGCGCGACAATCACCCGGTTGACCGGGAGGCAGCAAAGACGAAAGCTGAAGCGTGAGGGAATCACGCCCGGGGACACCGATGCTGCGTCGTTTGAGCTTTGTCTTGCCGATCCTCGCCGGCCTTGCGGCCTGCAATACCACAGCCTCGGCGCCGCCCACGCCTGCGGCGAGCAACGGGGTGGAACTCGCGGCGCCGCTCGATACGGCGAGCCTTGCCGGCAAGAGCTGCGGCGAGCCCTTGCTGAAGTTCCGCAGCCTGGTGGACAACGACATCCAGGTCGGGCTCCTGAGCCCCTCCGTCTATAAGGTGATCACGCCCGATCTCGCCCGCGTGGCGGCAACCTGCGCGCGCGGCAACGAAGGCCAGGCGCTGGCGGAGCTGCATGCGATCAAGTCGCGCCACGGCTATCCGTGAAACTTGGCGGTCATCCCAGGGCCGGACGCAGTGCGGCGCCTGGGGTCCAGAACCGATGCCGTCGGTCGTGAGCGGTAGCCTCGACCGCCCGAGCGCGCTCGATCTCACGCGCGTTTTCGGGCGCGTCCCACCGTGCATCTGACTCCGTTTCCAGGTCCCAGGCAGCGGCCCGCCGCTTCCGGGATGACGGCGTCCTAGGCCAGCACGTGCCGTAGATAATGCTGCAGAAAGAGCGGCATGGTGGCGGTATCGATATCCGCTGCACGGCGCACCAGCTTGAGGCCGGCGAGTTCCGGCTGCTCTTCGCTCGCCAGGAAGCGCTCGATCCGGCCGACGAGCTCTGCCGCCGATAAAGGCGAGCGCACGATACGCATCAGTGCGACGCGCGCGCCCTCGAACACCGCGGTCCAGCCCTCCTCGATCGTGACGTCGTCAGGCGTGATGCCGGTCTCCTCGGCAAGTTCACGCGTCACGCTGCCGAGGAGATCGAGGCGCCCATCGGGCAGCACATCGCTCATGTCGGGGGTGCCGGCTGGGAAATACACGCGACCGGCATTGGCCGTGTGGCTCCCCATCACGCCGAGCACATAGGCGCCATCGGCGGAGCGCAGGGCGGCCATGGCGAAGCAATTGCCGGTGCCGGGATCGGGCGCGCCGAAGTCGCGCATGGCGAGGAAGCTCGCGTAATCGACGGCGATCACCTGCCCGGTCATCACTTCGCCGTCGATCTCTCGCTGGCGCATCACGAGCACGCGGCCGTTGAACAGCGCGGGGTTGGCGGCTGTCAGCGCCGCCCAATGTGCCTCGATGGCAGCGCGATTGGCCTCGGCCCAGGGCCAGACGCCGTCCACGAGGCGCAGATCGACCTCCCGCAGGGTGAGAAGTCTCGGCTCGGTCGTGGAATGCATGAGCGGCCTCGGAAGAGGGGTTCGGCGTGCGACGGGGACCTAGAGCAGCAGCCTTCCCTCGCTGACGAGAACGACTTCCCCGCCGATCGTCGCGCGCTCCAGCGCGCCGCCGGACGCCGTGATCGTCAGCGTGATATCGGACGGCCGCCCCATGGCATAGCCTTGTTCGATGACGACGCTGTGCTCGCCATCCGCGAAGCGGTCGCAGTCCATGATGAGCCCGGCGAAAGCCGCGACCGCGCTGCCGGTCGCCGGATCCTCGCCGATGCCGAGCCCCGGCGCGAACATGCGCGCGTAGTAATGGTGGCCGGAATCGAGCGGCTCGCGACAATAAATGAAGGCATTGGCCCTGAGCCCCTCGCCGAAGGCTGCCGACCAGCTCTGCGAATTGGCCCGCACCCGGTCCACCGCCGTGCGACTCGCCAGCGGCACGAAGGAAAAAGGCGTGCCCGCGGAATAACGCGCCGGCTTATGCCCGGACAAGCCGATATCCCCGGCTGCAAGCCCAAGGGCGGCGGCGATTGTTTCCGCCTCGGGCAGATCACCGAGGCGCTCGGGCAGCCGCGGCAGCGCGAAGGTCGCGCGGCCCGTCCGCTTACCCGTCACCATGACGCTACAGGGCACGATCCCGACCTGTTCCTCGAGCCCGAAATCGGCCGAAGCGCCTCCCGCGAGCGCGAGCAGCACGGCCGTGCCGACCGTCGGATGGCCGGCGAAGGGCAGTTCCTGCTTGGGCGTGAAGATCCTGAGGCGCGCCCGATGGGCGGGGTCGTCCGGCGGCAGCACGAAGACCGTTTCCGACAGGTTGAACTCGCCCGCGATCGCCTGCATGGCGTCGTCCGTCAGCCCTTCGGCGTCCAGAACGACGGCGAGCGGATTGCCGGCATGCACGCGCCCGGTAAAGACGTCGAGCGTCAGGAACCGCCGACCGGTTTTGGTGGCACTCTCGGACATCACAGCTTCTCCACGGCAAAGCGCTGGCTGGGGCTGACGAATTCCTCCTGCGCGGCAACCAGCAGGATCTCGCGCGAGCCTGCCTCGGCCGTGCGCCGGAGAAGCCCGTGGATGGAGGCAGCCGCCTCGGCGAGTGCTTCGGCCGCGCGGCGGGTCTTGAGGTAATGCACGAAGAACAGGGCGGCGATGGCATCGCCCGCGCCATTGACGCTGATGCCGAGCTTCGGCGTGCGCACCCGCCACGTGCCATCGCCGTCGGACGCCAGGAGGTCGACGGCATCGGCCGGCGTCTCCGCCGTGTCGAGCGACGTGACGAGCACGACCTTCGGTCCGAGCTCATGGACCGCGGCGACCGCCGCCTTGGCGTCGGCAAGCGTCGCAATCTCGCGGCCGGCGAGAAAACCGAGCTCGAACTGGTTGGGCGTGACGACGTCGGCGGCGGGCACAGCCTGGTCGCGCATGAATTCCGGGATGCCCGGCCGCACGAAGACGCCGCGTCCGACATCGCCGATCACCGGATCGCAGCAATAGAGCGCTTGCGCATTGGCCTGCTTGACGCGGACGACCGCCCCGAGGATCGCCGTGCCGATATCGGCCGAGCCCATATAGCCGGAAAGCACGCCATCGCAGGTGCGGAGCACGCCGCGATCGGCGATGCCCTCGAGCACCTCCTCGATCGCCGGGCCGTCGAAGACACGGCCCTTCCAGGCGCCGTAGCCGGTGTGGTTGGAGAATTGCACGGTGTGGATGGGCCACACCTCCACGCCGAGCCGTTGCAAGGGGAAAACCGCCGCGGCATTGCCGACATGGCCAAAGGCGACATGCGACTGGATGGAGAGGATATTCATGGCGCATCAACTCTCGATGATGCGCATGTCTAGCCCGAGCCTGCGGCCGCGAACAAATGAAAAGGCGAAAAGCGATTCGTCAGCCGGCGTGATGAGTGGCGGGCGCGCCGCGATCCTTGCGGATCACCAGCCGTCGTCGAACCAGTAGCGGCACCCGTAAGGCGCGACGTGGACGTGATGTTCGGCGATGATCGGCCTCTGGTCGATCGCATTGCTCTGGATCCACGCCCTTCGCTCAGCCGCCTCGTCTGCCTCGCGCCGCAGGGAAAGCCTCATCATGCAATCGGCGAAATCCTTCGACCTGGGCTTGAAGCCGAAGGATGCGCATTTGTCCCTGTCGATCGCGCGAAGCTCTTCCGGACTGAGCGGCGGCTGCCCGGTGCCGACGCAACCGGACAGACCCAGGGCTCCCATGAGGACCACCAAACGAACAGCGAGCATCGGCCAATCCTACGCGGCACGAGCCGGTGTCGTCCGACTCGGGACGGCAAGCTAATGCAGGCCTCACGCAGGTTCTTGGCGTCTAGAGCTTTCGCTCGTGCAGTGGCAGGCGTGGCGGGCGAATGGCCGGCGAGGCCGGCCGTCGCCCGTCGCCGATCACTGCGTCGCCGCCGCCTTCACGAATTTGTCGGTGAAGGTCTTGGCCAGATCGATATTGGCGCTGGCGAGTTCGGGATCGAACTGCTTCAGCATGTCATTGGCGCTCTTCATGCCCTCCGGCGGAATGATGCCGGTCACCGAATAGGTGTCCTTCGACGCCTTGACGGCGCGCATATAGAGGTCCTTGTTGCCCAGCCAATATTCCTGCGGGACGGTCGCGGCGATATCATCCGGCGAGGCCGTCGCGAGCCACTTCAGGGCCTTGTAGAAGGCATTGACCACGTGTTGGACGGTGGCCGGGTTTTTCTCGATGAAGTCGCCCTTGATATAGACCACCGCCGCCGGGTTTGAGCCGCCGAAGATCTCGCGCGTTCCCTGCTCCGTCCGGGAATCCGCCAGAATGGTGATCTCGCCGTCCGTCTCCAGCTTGGAGATGACCGGATCGAGATTGGAGATCGCGTCGATTTCGCCCTTCTCCATGGCGGCAACGGCGCTCATGCCGCCGCCGACGCCGATATAGGCGGCATCCTTCGGATTTCCGCCGGCCTTGGCGATGAGATAATTGACGAAGAAATTCGTCGACGAGCCGGGCGCCGTCACGCCGATCTTCTTGCCTTTCAGGTCTGCGATCGTCTTGATCTCGCCGGCCTTGTCCTTCTTCACGCCGAGCACGATGCCGGGAAAGCGGCCGAGCTCGATGACGGCGCGGATGTCCTGGTTCTTCGCCTGCATGCGGATGGTGTGCTCATAGGCGCCGGCGACCACGTCGACCGATCCGCCGATGAGCGCCTGCAGCGACTTCGCGCCACCGCCGAAGTCGTTGATGGTGACGTTGAGCCCCTCTTCCTTGAAATAGCCCTTCCGCTCGGCGATCGTCAGCGGCAGGTAATAGAGCAGCGGCTTGCCGCCGACGCCGAGCACGAGATCGGGCTTTTCCGGCGCCTGCGCCTGCGCGCCGGTCGCGGCGAGCACCGCCAAAGCTGCAGCCGCAATGGTTTTCATGAACATCGACTTTCCCTCCCTGAGCAATTTGGTTGAGGCTTTTCGAGACGAAGGTCAGGTCGTCGCGACGACGGGCGGCCGCCACACGAGCAGCCGCCGTTCGATGGCGGTGACCAGGAGATCGATCAGAATGACGAAGATCGACAAGACCAGCATTCCGGAGAATACGCCGGTGGTGTCGAACACGCTCTCCGCCTCGTGAATTTTGTAGCCGAGCCCCGCCGCCGAGCCGAGATATTCCCCGACGACCGAGCCGACGAGGGCAAAACCGACCGAGGTGTGGAGCGAGGAGAACATCCACGTCAGCGCCGACGGCCAATAGACATGGCGCAGGAGCTGGCGCTCGTTCATGCCGAGCATGCGCGCGTTGGACAGCACCACCGGGCTCACCTCGCGCACGCCCTGGTAGACGTTGAAGAAGACGATGAAGAAGACGAGCGTGAAGCCCAGTGCGACCTTCGACCAGATGCCCAAGCCGAACCAGAGCGCGAAAATCGGCGCGAGCACCACGCGCGGCAGGGAATTGGCGGCCTTGATATAGGGCTCGAAGACCGAGGCCAGGATCTCCCGGCGCGCGAAGGTAAAGCCGGTGAGGATGCCGCCGATGGCGCCGAACAGGAAGGCGAGCACCGTCTCCAGAAGCGTGATGCCGATATGCCGCCAGATTTCGGTTCCGGTGAGATCCCGCCAGGTGCGCAAGAGGACATCGCCGGGGGTCGAGAAGAAGAAGGGATCGAACAGGGGCTTGCCCGTGCCGATCTTCATGGTCAGCAGGTGCCAGATGAGCAGGAAGCCCACGCCGACCCCGATCTGGGTGGCAAGGAGACTTGCTCGCTTCATGCCGACCTCCCCTCGCCCTGCGCATAGGCCTTCTGCACCTCGAGCTTGAGCGTCGCCCAGATCGCCCGGTGCAGATCCATGAAGGCCGGCTCCGCGCGGATCTCGCCGATGTCGCGCGGCCGCGAGAGCGGCACGGAATAGTCGCCGACGATGGTCGCGGCCGGCCCCGCCGACATGATGACGACACGGTCGGCGAGCGCGATCGCCTCGTCGAGATCATGCGTCACGAACATCACCGCCTTGCGGTTCGCCGCCCACAGGTCAAGCAGGAGATTGCCCATGATCTGCCGCGTCTGCGCATCAAGCGGCCCGAAGGGCTCGTCCATCAGGAGAATTTCCGGATCGCGGATCAGCATCTGGGCGAGCGCCACGCGCTTGCGCTGGCCACCGGAGAGCATATGCGGATAACGGTCGGCGAAAGCGCCGAGCCCGACGCGGCCGAGCCATTGCCGGGAGCGCTGCAGCGCCTCGGCGCGCGGCACGCCCTGCGGTTCGAGCGCGACGGCGACATTGTCGATGGCCGTCTTCCACGGCATCAGGGCATCCTGCTGAAACAAATAGCCGGCGCGGCGATTGAGCCCGGTGATCGGACGGCCGAAGATGCGCACGGAACCGGCCGAAACCTTCAGGAGGCCGGCCGCCGCATTGAGCAGGGTGGACTTGCCGCAGCCGGTCGGGCCGACGATCGCCACGAATTCGCCCGGCTGAACGGCCAGATCGATCTCGTCCACAGCGCGATAGCCTGCACCGCCCTGGAGGTTAAAAGAGATTGCGACCTGCGCCAGCTCGACGGCCGATTCGTGTGGCGCAGCTTCCGGTTGATGCGAAACGGCCTCGCGGGCGGCAAATGGCTTTGGCATGTTCAAACTATGGGCATTGGGCGCACCACACTACTCGAAGCGCCCCACCGTGCAACCCGGTCGATATGACAATGACCGTTTCACAGCGACCGGGGGAAAGTGGCCGCCTGCCCGACCCGACATTCTGCCTCGACCAGGCCGACTTCCATGACGCTTGATCAGTTCGTCGATACCGTCGTGACATGGACGCGCGATCATCAGGCCTGGGCGCCGGCGCTCGCCTTTGGCTTCGCCTTCGGCGAATCCCTCGTCGTCCTGTCGCTCGTCGTGCCCGGCTCGCTCGTGCTCGCCGCCGTCGGCGCCTTGATCGGCGCCGGCGGGGTGGAGCTATGGCCGGTCTGGCTCGGGGCCGCCTCTGGAAGCGTGATCGGCGGCTGGATCTCCTACCGGATCGGCGACCATTACGAGGAGCGCGTTGTCAACGTCTGGCCCTTCAACCGGTACCCCGAGAAAATGGCGGCCGCGCATCGCTTCTTCGAGCGATGGGGCAGTTGGAGCGTCTTTTTCACGCGGTTTCTGGGACCCCTGCACGGTGTGGGTCCACTCGTCGCCGGCGCCTTCGGCACGCCGCGGCTGTTGTTTCACGTCTCGAACATCGCCTCGGCGATGCTCTGGGCCTTCCTTGTGCTCGCGCCCGCGGCGACGGCCGTGCGCAACCTCATGCCGGTGTAGGCTCGGTCTCCCCCTGCCGCGAATGGCCGTTGCGCTGCATGGCGATGGCCGCCGCCGCATAGCCGCCGCCGGCCCCGTCGATGAAATGCACGTGGTCGCTGCGCAGGGCCGAAGGCACGAAGCAGGTCATGAGCGCCGCATCCTGGCGGTGCGCGCCGGAGAGGGAGATGCCTGCGGCATCGGCCTCGGCAAGCCGCGCCTCGATGCGGTCGGCCTCCTCCGCCGTGCAATCGACGGTCATTCTGAGCCCGTCGTCATATTTGCGGAAATCGGAATTTTCAATGGTCTGCTTGATATAAGCGGCCGTGTCGAACTGGCCGATCCGCGGGATCGTCTTGAGAAAAGCGAAGCTGAAGAAGCCCTTGGCCCGCGCAAGAAGCCGCCTGAGCGCAAGCGGCCCGCTGCTGCGGCGCATGACATGCGCCTCGATCTCGGCGCCGGCCGGCGACCAGCCGGCGGCGACGGAGGGAACCGGCCTCTCGGCATGGGTGGCAAGTTCCAGAATGTCGTGGACAAGCCGGCGGTAATCCTCGCTCACAACAGCGCCGGCGGGCACGACGATAAGCGAGAGGATGACGCCGCGGCGCGCGGGAATCGGCTGCCAACGGCACGAAAGGCCGTTCAGATCCGGGCTGGCGCCGGCCGTGGGCGGAACGGCGAAGCGCCCCGCCTTCATCGCGGCGCTCGCCCAGGCGAGCCCGCCGCCGGCGAACATCGCATAACAGACATTCGGCGAGGGGGCGAAGCGTGCGACCCGGACATCGGAGCCCGCTTCGCGAATGGTCGCCACCGGCATCAAAGCGGCCCTGAGCGTGAGCCCCAGTTCCTCCCGCGCCCAGCCGGCGCTGGCGGCAAGCACGCCACGCGCCGCCTCGGCCGCTTCCGGCGGGATGGCGAAGCTCGCCCCGTCACCGCCGAAGACGAAAGGAAATTCCTCTTGGCCCAAGGCGTTGGACAATCCCGCGATGACGGCGACGCCCGCCACGTTCACCGCCTTGTAGCGCCCTTCGGCAATGGCCTGTCGCGACGACACGACATCCGTCATGCCGACCACCCAATCCTCCGGCAGGGGCCGATAGTAGCTCCCATCGAGCAGGTCGGGGAAGCGCGTGAAGATGGGCACTTCGGAATAGAAGCCAGATCCGGCCACTGACGTTCTCCGGACGGTTGCAGTCCATAAACTTATAGAATCAAGCCGCCCGGCGGAAGCGCGTCTTGACGCCCCAGCCCGGACGTGCAAGCTCCCGCCCCTTTTTGGAGGGAGCGCAGCCATGTCGGACGGGTGGGAGGAATCGGCTGCGGCCTGGATCGCCGATATGTGCGACGGAGGCGACTTCACGCGGCAGTGGGTGACGGACGCGCCGGTGCTCGCCCGCATCGAAGGCCGGGGCTATAAGACAGCGCTCGACGTCGGCTGCGGCGAGGGCCGGTTCTGCCGCATGCTGCGCGCCCGCGGCATCGCAACGACCGGCATCGACCCGACCGCCGCCTTGCTCAATGCCGCGCACCGGCGCGATCCCGATGGCGACTACCGGCTCGGCCGCGCCGAGGCCCTTCCTTTTGCGGATGCGAGCTTCGATCTCGTCGTGAGCTATCTCACGCTGATCGACATCGACGGTGTTGAGGCGGCGATCGCCGAGATGGCGCGCGTGCTCAGACCGGGCGGCGATCTCCTGATCGTCAATCTGAACAGCTTCGCCACGGCCGGGGCCTGGGATAAGAGCGACCCGACAAAGCTGCGCTTCGTCATGGACCGCTATCTCGACGAGCGGGCCGAATGGCTGAGCTGGCGCGGCATCCGCATCCGCAACTGGCACCGGCCGCTCAGCACCTATATGGCGCTGCTGCTCGCCCAGGGACTGACGCTCACCTTTTTCGCCGAGCCGGCACCGATGGGCGGCGATCCCGCCCGCCAAGAGCACTACCGCCGCCTACCCTATTGCCACATCATGGAATGGCGGAAGCTCGGCTGATTTTCACGCCCATGGCATTGGGCTTGTCCCGGCTACCTGGAACGGTTCGGTCATTCCGGGGCGCCGCGCAGCGGCGAGCCCGGAATCCAGAATCGATGGAGATAACGAAGAAGCGGAACCGATCAGCATCGCATTGCATGACATCGGTTCTAGATCCCGGACACCTCGCTGCGTTCGGTTCCGGGATGACCCGCGACGTTCAGCCAAGAAGGCGGCCGAAGCCGCCCATCTGAAACGCCTCAGTTCTTGGACTTGTCGACGAGCGCCTTCGCTTTGATCCCAAAGGGCCCGCGCCAGCGGGCCAGTCCGGCAGATGCCGTGGATCGGCTCAATTCTTGGACTTGTCGACGAGCGCCTTCGCTTTGATCCCAAAGGGCCCGCGTCAGCGGGCCCGTCACTGGGAGGCCGTGGATCGGCTCAATTCTTGGACTTGTCGACGAGCGCTTTCGCCTTGATCCCAAAGGGCCCGCGCCAGCGGGCCCGTCCGGCAGATGCCGTGGATCGGCTCAATTCTTGGACTTGTCGACGAGCGCCTTCGCCTTGATCCACGGCATCATGGCGCGCAGCTTCTCGCCGACATCTTCGATCTGGTGGGCGTTGACGCGGGCGCGGGTCGCCTTGAACGAGGTCTGGTTGACCTTGTTCTCGAGCATCCAGTCGCGCGTGAATTTGCCGGACTGGATGTCGGTGAGGACACGCTTCATCTCGGCCTTCGTGTCCGAGGTGATGATCCGCGGGCCGGTGACATATTCGCCGAACTCGGCCGTGTTCGAGATGGAGTAGTTCATATTGGCGATGCCGCCCTCATAAATGAGGTCGACGATCAGCTTCACCTCGTGGAGGCACTCGAAATAGGCCATCTCGGGCGCATAGCCCGCCTCGACCAGCGTCTCGAAGCCGGCCCGGATGAGCTCGACGAGACCGCCGCAGAGCACGACCTGCTCGCCGAAGAGATCGGTCTCGCATTCTTCCTTGAAGGTCGTCTCGATGACGCCGGCGCGTCCGCCGCCGATCGCCGAGGCGTAGGAGAGGCCGAGGTCATGGGCATTGCCCGAGGCATCCTGATGGATGGCAATGAGGGTCGGCACGCCGCCGCCGCGCTGATATTCGGAGCGCACGGTATGGCCGGGACCCTTCGGCGCAACCATCAGCACATCGAGGTCCTTGCGCGGCTCGATGAGGTTGAAATGCACGTTGAGGCCGTGGGCGAAGAGGAGCGCCGCGCCCTGCTTCATGTTCTCGGCGAGGCTCTCACGGTAGATGTCGGCCTGCAATTCGTCGGGCGTCAACATCATCACGACGTCGGCCCATTTGGCCGCGTCGGCGACTTCCATGACCTTGAGCCCTTCGGCTTCCGCCTTCTTGACGCTGCCGGAATCCTTGCGCAAGCCGACCGCGATCTCCTTCAAGCCGGAATCGCGCAGGTTCAGCGTATGGGCATGGCCCTGGCTGCCGTAGCCGATGATGGCGACTTTCTTGCCCTTGATGAGGTTGATATCGGCGTCGCGGTCGTAATAAACGCGCATCAGATGCCCTTTCCTTGGCAGACTTGGTTACGCTGTAGGCTTGTTCCGGCTCTTGTCACGGGCCGACCGCAGCGGCTGGCGGCGGTAAAGCCCGAGCGGCGCTTGCGGTCAAGTGTCAACTTGAGGTCAAGTGGCAAAACGCAAGGCAGCCGCGCTTGCCGGAAATGCCGAGAACGCTCGACACAGGCTGCGTTACCGGCTCGGTGCGACATCGATGCAGAACGTAGGAGGTTTTCACCATGACGCCGACGCCCGATGACGTGATCGCCTTCTGGCAGGAAGCGGGGCCGGACCGGTGGTTCGCGCGGGATGATGCCTTCGACGCGGAGATCGCCCACCGCTTCAGCGCCCTGCAAGCCGAGGCCGCGGCTGGCCGGCTCGCCGCCTGGGAAGACACGGCCGAGGGCGCGCTCGCCCACGTCATTCTGCTCGATCAGTTTTCGCGCAACATCTTTCGCGGCGATCCGCGCACCTGGGCGGCCGATCCCCTCGCCCGCGCCGTCGCCGACCGGGCGATCGCCCGCGGTTTCGATCACGCGGTCGCGCTCGAGCTGCGCCGCTTCTTCTATCTGCCCTACATGCATTCGGAAGATCCGGCCGACCAGGAGCGCTCGGTCGCGCTGAACCGCTCCCTCGGCGACCCCGACTCGGTGAAATGGGCGGAGCACCACCGCGACGTCATCGCGCGCTTCGGGCGTTTTCCCCATCGCAATGCCGTCCTCGGCCGGGAGAGTACGCCCGAGGAGCAGCGCTTTCTGGACGAAGGCGGCTTCGGCGGCTGATGCGGCCACGCCTTCACATCGCCTCCGCGCCGCGGCTCATCGCCGCGACGCCGGTGCGTGACACTTCGACCAAGCCGCATTCGGCCATGAGCGCAACGAAGCGCTCGACCTCCTCCGAGGTGCCGGTGAATTCGAAGACGAAGGAAGCGAGCGTCGCATCGACCGTGCGTGCCCCGAAGGCCTGGGCGAGGCGCAGAGCCTCCACGCGGTGATCTCCCTGCCCCACCACCTTGAGGAGCACCAGCTCGCGCTCGAGCGTCGGCCCCTCCTCCGAAAGGTCCCGCACCCGGTGAACGGGCACGAGCCGGGCGAGCTGCGCCTTGATCTGCTCGATCTCCGCGTCCGTGCCGGTCGTCACGATAGTGATGCGCGAGATGTGCTTCTCGTGCTCCGTCTCGGAAACCGTCAGGCTCTCGATATTATAGCCGCGCCCCGAGAACAGCCCGGAAATGCGCGCGAGAACGCCGGGCTCGTTGTCGACGATCACGGCGAGCGTGTGGCGCGCGACCGAGGCCGCCGGCAGGGGATCCGAATAGACGGACGACATGGACTTTCCTCGCAGCAAAGGGGGGCGAACGTGGCGCATGATCAGGTCTTCTTGCGATAATCGGCAATGGCGGGCTCGTCGACCTCGTCATGGGCGACAACCCAAGTCTCGGCGAGCGCTGCCTCTTTCCAGGCCTTGAAGGCCTCCGTGCCGAGGACGGCGTCCATATAGGCGCGGCTCACCGGATCGACGTCGATGGAATAGGTCTCGAGACGCGTGACGACCGGCGCGTACATGGCATCGGCCGCCGAGAAGCGCCCGAAGAGGAACGGCCCGCCCGCGCCGAAGCGCTCGCGCGTGCCACGCCAGATTGCGGTAATGCGCGCGACGTCCCGGGCGACATCCGGCCCGCGGTCGCGCGCCGCGAATTTCTTGGCGATATTCATCGGGCAGGCGGAGCGCAGCGCCCGGAAACCGGCATGCATCTCGGCCGATACCGCGCGTGCCATTGCCCGCGCCGCGCGATCCGCCGGCCATACGCCTGCCTCCGGCCAGCGCTCGTGGGCATAATCCATGATCGCGGTTGATTCCCATACCGTCACGTCGTTGTCGACGAGGATCGGCACGGTGCCCCCGGCCCCGTAAGCGAGGATCCGCGCCTTGGTGTCCGGCTCATCGAGCGGGATCGTCACCTCGTCGAAGGCGATGCCGAGCTGACGCATGAGGATCCACGGCCGGAGCGACCAGGACGAATAGACCTTATTGGCGATGACGAGCGTGGGCATGGGACCTCGCGTGATCACAACGGGTTCGATATCCTCCCCTTGAGGGGGAGGGTCGCCGCGGCGTCAGCCGCGGCGGGGTGGGGTGGGGTGGCGACCGGCTTCATCTCCGCGGCGAGGCCACCGTGCAATGCCGCGTAGATCGTGTCCAATACACCTTCCAGATTGTCCGACAGCTCAGCATTCCAGAAGCGCAGGACGCGATACCCCTCCTGTTCCAGCCACGCCGTTCGGCGGGTATCACGTGCCACTGTCGCCTCCTCGGAATGATGTCCGCCGTCTAGCTCAATCACCAATTTCACCCTGAGACAGGCGAAATCGGCCACATAAGGTCCGATCGGCACCTGCCGGCGGAAATGCGTGCCGAGCGTGGGTACGCGCTTCAGGGCACGCCAGAGAACCTGCTCCGGCTCGGTCGTCCTAGCCCGGAGCGCCTTGGCGCGAGCGACCCGGAACTTACGCAGTCCGTCGTGCTGCGACATGCCCGTCTCCGCGCCTCGTCGGCATCACCCCACCCCGCACCTTCGGCGCGACCCTCCCCCTCGAGGGGAGGGTACACCAGCGCCCGGCCCCACCCTCCCCTTGAGGGGGAGGGTCGTCGCGGCGTCAGCCGCGGCGGGGTGGGTGAACCCGTATAGCTCACACCAGCATCTTGCCCTTCTCGTCGATCACCGTGCCGATATCGGACGCGGCGGCTGCATCGCCGAGCAGGATCTCGTTATGCGCCTTGCCCGAGGGGATCATCGGGAAGCAGTTCTCGGTCTGGTCGACGACGCAGTCGAAGATCACCGGCCGCGGCGTATCGATCATCTCCATGATCGCTCCGTCGAGATCGCCCGGCTTCTCGCAGCGAATGCCGACCCCGCCATAGGCCTCGGCGAGCTTCACGAAGTCCGGCAGGGAGTGCGAATAGCTCTCCGAATAGCGCCCGCCGTGCAGAAGCTCCTGCCACTGGCGCACCATGCCCATGTATTGGTTGTTGAGGATGAAGACCTTGATCGGCAGCCGGTGCTGGATCGCGGTCGACATCTCCTGCATGTTCATGAGGATCGAGGCCTCGCCGGCGACGTCGATGACGAGCGCCTTGGGATGGGCGATCTGCGCGCCGATTGCCGCCGGCAGGCCATAGCCCATGGTGCCCAAGCCGCCCGAGGTCATCCAGCGGTTCGGCTCCTCGAACTTCAGGAACTGCGCCGCCCACATCTGGTGCTGGCCGACTTCGGTCGTGATGTAGGTATCGCGGTCCTTCGTCAGCGCGTAGAGGCGCTCCAGCGCATATTGCGGTTTGATGATCTCGTCGGAACGGCGATAGGCGAGGCAATCCCGCGCCCGCCATTTGCCGATCTCGCCCCACCAGCTCTTGAGCGCCGGCTTGTCGACCTGCGGCGCAGTCGTGCGCCATAGCCGCACCATGTCTTCGAGCACATGCCCGCAATCGCCGATGATGCCGATATCCGCCTTGACGTTCTTGTTGATCGACGACGGGTCGATATCGATGTGGATCTTGCGCGAATGCGGCGAGAAGGCATCGATCCGTCCGGTGATGCGGTCGTCGAAGCGGGCCCCGATGGCGATCATCACATCGCAATCATGCATCGCATGATTGGCCTCATAGGTGCCGTGCATGCCGAGCATTCCGAGGAACTGGCCATCGGAGCCCGGATAGGCGCCGAGGCCCATCAGCGTCGAGGTGATGGGAAAGCCCGTGAGCTTGACGAGTTCGCGCAGCAGCGCCGACGCCTCCGGCCCGGAATTGATGACGCCGCCGCCCGTATAGAAGATCGGCCGCTTGGCCGAGGCCATGAGCGCGACGGCGGCTTTGATCTTGTCGAGATCGCCACTGACCTGCGGCCGATAGGTCTTGTGCTGATTGTCGGTCGGCCGGAGATAGCTGCCCTTGGCGAACTGGATGTCCTTCGGGATATCGACGACCACCGGACCCGGCCGGCCGTTCGACGCGACATAGAAGGCCTCGTGCAAGATGCGCGGCAGGTCCTCGATGCGCTTCACGAGATAATTATGCTTCGTGCAGTGCCGGGTGATGCCGACCGTGTCGCATTCCTGGAAGGCGTCCGAGCCGATGAGCTGCGTCGGCACCTGGCCGGTGATGCAGACGAGCGGGATGGAATCCATCAGCGCGTCCGTTAGGCCGGTGACAGCGTTGGTCGCGCCGGGCCCTGAGGTCACGAGAATGCAGCCGACCTTGCCGGAGGAGCGGGCGTAGCCCTCGGCCGCATGGACCGCGCCCTGCTCGTGGCGCACGAGCACGTGGCGGATCTTCTCCTGGTGGAACAACGCGTCATAGATCGGCAGCACGGCGCCGCCCGGATAGCCGAACAGAAATTCGACGCCTTGGTCCTGCAGGGCGCGGACCACCATTTCGGCGCCGCTCATTGTCTCGCTCATGGATATGCTCCGTTCCGTATTCGGCAAACCGGACAGCGGATCCGATCGGGGCAATAAAAAAGGCCCCCGAAGGAGCCTGCATGCGCCACCAACCGGACCTGCGGGTCAAACCCGCTCCGTCGATGGCGCCCCCGATACAATAAGCTTCGCGCGCATGCGCTGGTCATCCCGATTGAAGTTGCGGGACGTTAGTGGAGAGCGGAAAGCCGGTCAAGATGCTTTCACCACATTTGTCGCCAGGGCGGGATGCCGGCGCCGCTTTGCCGCCTCCCCCGGTCGACCTGCACATGCGCCAGATGCACTCCGATGTGCAAAGCCCGCATGACAGCAGCCGCGCCCGCAGCCTGGCCATGGTAGGAATTGCGCGAATCGTGGACGCTCACTTCGGACGTTCACTTCGAACGTTCACTTCGGACGCTCGGTTGAAAAGCGACGCGGAAAGCTGGAGCATGACGCCGCGCAGCTCCGCAGAGGAAAAGGCGGGTACTGGCTTGACCATCTTCGCAGTCCGCCACGTCACGACCTACCGCTACAAGCAGCCGGTCGGCTTCGGCGAACATCGCATGATGTTCCGGCCGCGCGACAGCTACGATCAGCGGTTGCTCGCGAGCGATCTCGTCATCACCCCGCAGCCCGCCTCGCTGCGCTGGATCCACGACGTCTTCGGCAATTGCGTCGCACTTGCGCGCTTCTCCGGGCGGGCGGCGGAACTGCGCTTCGAGAGCCACATCCGGCTGGAGCATTCGCCATCCAATGCGCCCGATTTCCAGATGGACGAGCATGCCAAAACCTATCCGGTTTCCTATGACGCGGAGGAATTGCCAGACCTCGCCCGTTCGATGGAGGCGCATTATCCCGATCCCGACCGGACGCTCCATGCATGGGCACGGCAATTCCTGAAGATCGGGCGGCAGACCGATACCGGCTCGTTGCTGATGACGATGACCTGCGCCATCCGCGAGAGCTTCACTTACGTGCGGCGGATGGAGGCGGGCACGCAGTCGCCCTCAACCACGCTCGCGCTGCGCCAGGGCACCTGCCGCGACTTCGCGCTCTTGATGATGGAGGCCGTCCGCTCCCTCGGCTTCGCGGCCCGCTTCGTCTCGGGCTATCTTTATGTACCGGATCGCGACGGCGCCTCTCACAACGGCGGCGGCGCCACCCATGCCTGGTGCGAGATTTATCTGCCCGGAGCCGGTTGGGTGGAATTCGACCCGACCAATGGCATCATCGGCAACCGCGACCTGATCCGGGTCGCCGTGGCGCGGGACCCGCGCCAGGCCGTGCCGCTGTCCGGAACCTGGATCGGCTTTCCATCCGATTATATCGGCATGGAGGTCGAGGTGGAGGTGACCGCCGAGCCTCCGGCCACCCTCGTCGAGGAGGCGCTCCCAGATGCACGCCGGGCCGTGGAGCAGGGCCGATAGCGGCCCGCGCGACGCCGAGCTAGAGCGATGCCGCGACCGCATTCTCCGCGTCTTCCGGCGTCACCCAGGTGAAGCCCGTGAGCTGGTGCCGGAAGAAGGTGAATTGCCGCTTGGCATAGCGGCGGGTGTCCGCCTGCGCTTCGGCAATTGCGGCGTCGAGGGCAAGGTTCCCGGCGAGATGCCGGATGAGCCAGGGCACGCCATGAGCGCGCATCACCGGCAGGTCCGGGTCGAGCCGGCGCGCGGCGAGCGCCCGCACCTCGTCAAGCGCGCCGGCATCGATCATGCCGGTGAAGCGCGCATCGATCCGCCTGCCGAGCTCGGTCCGGTCCGGCGCCAGAAAGAAGGCGGAGCGGGCGGCACCAGCCAGCGGTCCGGGCTTGCGCTGCCCGCGAAAGGCAGTGAGCGAGCGCCCGGTGGCGGCAAAAACCTCGAGCGCCCGCAGGATGCGCTGCCGGTCGGTGGGACTGATCCGGGCAGCGCTCGCCGGATCGCGCACGGCGAGATCGGCAAATAGATGCGGCGTCTCCCGCCCCTCGGCCTGCGCACGAACCTCCTGCCGCACCGTCTCCGGCACGGGCGGGATATCGGAGAGACCCTCGGTGAGGGCCTTGAAGTAAAGGCCTGTGCCGCCCGTGACGATCACCGGTCGGCCCTCTGCGCGCGCTTCGTCGAGAATGCGCGTTGCATCGGCGAGATAGCGCCCGACGGAATAATTCTCGGCCCCGTCCACATGCCCATAGAGCAGATGCGGGGTGAGCGCCTCCTCCGCCAGGCTCGGCCGCGCCGTGATGACGCGCAGATCCCGATAGACCTGCATGGAATCCGCGTTCACGATGAGGCCGCCCATGCGCTGGGCAACCGCGATCGCCAGCGCGGACTTGCCGGAAGCCGTCGGCCCTGCGATGAGGACGGCCCGTAGCCTGTCCGACACGTCCGTCTCCCCCGTTATGGTCCCTGCATGAACGCCCAAACCGACCCAGCCCCCAGCCATGTCGCGACCTTGGTCGCAGCTTCCGGCACGGACGTGCTCAGCGATGCCCTCATCGGCCGCATCGCGCAAGTGCTGCCGCATGCGGCAGCTCCTACGCGTCTCGACAAGAAGCTCGCCGCCGATATCCCCTTCGCGCCGGGATCGGCGGGCGGCGCCTTTCCGGACCCGCGGGTCACCGCCGCAACCGCCCGTGGCGCGCTCGACGGCGCGCCGGTCGACGTCATCGTCCAGCCACTCGCCCACCGGCGCAAACGGCTGTTCCTCGCCGACATGGATTCCACCATGATCGGACAGGAATGCATCGACGAGCTTGCGGATTTCGTGGGGCTGAAAGATCGGGTGGCGGCAATAACCGAGCGCGCGATGCGTGGCGAGATCGCCTTCGAACCGGCATTGCGCGAGCGCGTCGCCTTGCTCGCCGGGCTCGACATCACCGTGGTCGACAGCATCGTCGCCGAGCGCATCACGCTGACGCCGGGAGGCAAGACGCTCATCGCGACGCTCCGCGCAAACGGCGCCTATACCTGCCTCGTCTCCGGCGGCTTCACGCTCTTCACGAGCCGGATCGCCGCGATGCTCGGCTTCGACGAGAACCGCGCCAACCGCCTCATCGTCGAAGGGGACAGGCTGAAGGGCGAGGTCGAGGAGCCGATCCTCGGCCGCGAGGCCAAGCTCGCCACCTTGCGCGAGCTCCGCCAGAAATTTGGTGTCCGTGCAGAAGAAACCGTGGCGATCGGCGACGGTGCGAACGATCTCGCCATGCTCGACGAGGCCGGCCTCGGCGTCGCCTTCCGCGCCAAGCCCGCGGTGGCGGCCGCAGCGGACGCCCGGCTCGACCACGCCGATCTCACGGCGCTCCTCTACGCCCAGGGCTACCGGACCAGCGACTTCGTCACTGGTTCATAGCCAGACGAAGTCATCGCATCAGCCGGTTTTCGGCCCCACCTCGCCTTCGGCCCCGGGGGCTATCGTGCCCCGTCGCTGTAGGACGAGCGCGACCAGCCAGCAGAACATCGCCCAGGCCGCGCCCGCGCACCAGCCGGCGAGCACGTCGCTTGGCCAGTGGACGCCGAGGTAAAGCCGGCTTATCCCGACAACGAGCGTGAGCGCGACGGCAACCCCAAGGATATAGAACTTGACGGCGCGACGGGCGTCGACGCGCGCCAGCAGGGCGCCGAGCGTCAGGTAGGTCACGGCGGACAGCATCGCATGGCCGCTGGGGAAGCTCAGCGTGTGGATGTCGACGAGATGCGCGACGAGATCCGGCCGCGGGCGGTCGAAGCCGAACTTCAACAGGCTGCTTAGTGCCGTGCCGCCGCCGATCGAGACAAGCACGAGGAGCGCCGCGCCGCGCTTGCGGATGAGAAGAAGATAGCCGAGCACGGCGGCCACCATGAAGGTGAGCACCGAGACGCTGCCGAAGCTCGTCAGATCCCGCATGGCGATTTCCAACCACTGCGGCCCGATCGGGTCGGCGTGATCGGCGGGATTGCGCAGCGCAAGAAGGATTGCGCTGTCGAAATCCCGGATTTCGCCTTCGCGCACTTCATCGGCAAGGGCGATGAAGCCGAGGACGCCGCCGGCCGCCACGGCGAGCGCGGCGAGGATGCCGATTTCGCGGGCGGCCCATTGCGACGCGCGACTGAGATCGAACGGCAGATAGCGCTTGACTGCGGTCTTGTATTGCATCGCAGCAACCTACAGTTTGTCCTCGGACGCGCCTATAGCAACGCCCCCGGCCCGCAGCAGGAGACAAGAGTGCCGAACGATCGCCGCAAGGCTCTGCTCATTATCAACCGCCATGCCCGCAGCGGGTCGGCTGTGCCGGCGGAAGCGCTCGAGCGGTTGCGCGACGGCGGCATCGACCTCACAGACGCTGATCCGCTGGATGCTCCTGCTCTCATCGACAGCGCACCGAAGGCGGGATTTGATTGCGTCATCATCGGTGGCGGCGATGGAACCCTCAACCGGGCAGCGCCCGCCTTGTCGCGCACGGAACTTCCGCTCGGCATCCTGCCGCTCGGCACGGCCAATGATCTCGCCCGCAGTCTCGGCATCCCCCCAACCCCGGTCGAGGCGGCCGGCATCATCGTTGACGGCTATCATCGGCCGATCGATCTCGGCGAAGTCAATGGCGTGCCCTTCTTCAATGTCGCCAGCATCGGCTTCAGCGCGGATCTCGCGCGCGAGTTGACGGCGGAGGCGAAGCAGCGTTTCGGCACGCTTGGCTATGTGCTCGCCGCCATGCGGGTTCTCGCCCGCGTGCGCCCCTTCACCGTCAAGATCGACCACGACGATACCACCGAGATCGTACGCACAGTGCAGGTGTCGGTGGGCAACGGCCGTCATTACGGCGGCGGATTGACGGTCGACACGGAGGCAAGCCCCGACGACGGGCTCCTCCACGTCTACAGTTTGGAAGTGGATCATTGGTGGGAGCTGGTTGCGCTCGTTCCGGCTTTGAAGCGCGGCACGCAGGGGCGGTGGCGCAAGGTCCGCACCTTTGCCGCCACGGCCTGCACCGTCGAGACGCGCCGGCCGCGCAGCGTCAATACCGACGGCGAGCTCACCGCCCATACGCCGGCGAGCTTTCACGTGATCCCGTGCGCCGTCGACGTCTACACGCCCCGGGCATAGGTACGGAGGCGCCCGATCGGGCGCCTCCCCTTGTTCACTCGATGCTGATGGCCACGAAGCGCACTTCACCCTGCGTATTGGCGATGAGGAGAAGCGCTGACTTCTTGCCCTCTTTCTTCAGGGCGTCCACCCGTCGCGTCACATCCGCCGGCGACGCCACGGCCTCCTGACCGACCTCCATAATGACGTCGCCAGGTTGAATGCGCTTGTCGGCGGCCGCCGAATTCGGGTCGACGTCCGTGACGATGACACCTTTGGTTTCGTCCTTCAGCGAGTAGCGATTTTTCAGATCGTCCGTCAGGCTGGAGAGGTCAAGCCCGAGCGCCTTGCGCGACACCACCGGCTTGTCGGTGTCGGTATCGCCCTTGGTCAGGGCCGCCTGCTCCTCGCCATCTTCCAGGCGTCCGAGCTTCACGGTCTTCGGCATCTCCTGGCCCTTGCGCAGGACCACGACCTCGACGTCCTTGCCGACCGGCGTCGCCGCCACCATCCGCGGCAGATCGCGTGCGCTCTTGACCTCCCTGCCATCGAACCTGACGACCACATCGCCGATTTCGATGCCGGCGGGCTTGGCCGGGCCCTTCTCGTCGACGCCGGCGATGAGCGCGCCGCGCGCCCGGTCGAGCCCGAGAGCATCAGCGGTCTGCTCGTCCACCTGCTGAATGCGCACGCCGAGCCAGCCGCGGCGGGTCTCGCCGAACTGGCGAAGCTGATCGACTACGGGACCGGCCATGGAGGACGGCACGGCAAAGCCGATGCCGACTGAGCCGCCGGTGGGCGACAGGATGGCGGTGTTGATGCCGACCACCTCGCCGTCCATGTTGAACAGCGGGCCGCCGGAGTTGCCGCGGTTGATGGCCGCGTCCGTCTGGATGTAGTTGTCGTAGGGTCCCTGATCGATGTTGCGGTCATGGGCGGACACGATGCCGGCCGAGACCGACCCGCCAAGGCCGAAGGGGTTGCCGATGGCAATCACCCAGTCGCCGATCCTGAGCTTGTCGGAATCGCCGAACTTCACCGCCTTGAGCGGCTTGTCCGGCTTCACGCGGAGCACGGCAATGTCGAGTTTCGTATCCTTGCCGATGATCTCGGCCTTGAGCTTGGTGCCGTCGTTGAAGATGGCGGTGATCTCGTTGGCATCGCCGATCACGTGGTTGTTGGTGACGATGATGCCGGACGGATCGATCACAAAGCCCGAGCCGAGGGAATTGGCACGGCGCGGAACCGTCGGGGCGTTCTGACCACGCCGCTTGAAGAACTCCTCGAAGAGGTCCTCGAAAGGTGTGCCCGGCGGCAGTTGCGGCATGCCGCGCTCACGCACCTCGCTGGTGGTCGCCGCAGAAATATTCACGACAGCGTCGGTGACCTGCGCGGAGAGATCGGCGAAGGACTCGGGGGCACGCGCCAGCGCCGCCTGTGGCGCGGCAAAGGCGATCGTCGCGGCAATCGCCAGGGACGTGAACGCACGTCTGGCTCCGTTCGAAACCAGGGACACCGAAATGTTCCGGAAAGCGGCCATGGAAGCCCTCATCGCTTGTGCAGAACCGCCGCAGGGCGGTCCTTATTGAAACACGAAATGCCCCCGCTCCGCGACCGTTGCATGGTCACGCCCTTGTGAAGCCGATGGAATCGGCGACACGACACCGCCGCTGCGGCCGCGGCGCTCAGAATAATCCGCTGCGCACGAGCCAGACGACACAAACCCCGGCGACGGCCGACAGGATACCAACGAGACGCATGCGCTCGACTGGTGCTTCCGCCGCCTCCGCCAAGGCCTTCTTAGTGGCCGTTGGGAAGGCGGCGAATATGATGCCCTCGATCGCGAGGAGCAGGCCGAGGGCGGCGAAAAAGTCATACATGCCCGCCCGCCTGGCGCGTCAGGGCGATGCCGGTGGCGCACCCGTCGGCGCCTGCGGTGCAGGAACCGCGTCTGGGGCTGGAGAGGCAGGTGACGGCGTCGGCTCCGGGCTCTTGCTGAAATAGCGGAAGAAATCCGAATCGGGCGACAGAACCAGCCGCGTCGGTCCGGTAGCCGTGGCACCAAGCCCGGTCTCGTAGGCCTGCATCGAGCGGAAGAAGGCGAAGAAGCTCGGATCGCGCCCATAGGCCTCGGCGAAGATCCGGTTGCTCTGCGCATCACCTTCGCCGCGCAGCTCTTCTGCCTTCTGGCTCGCGTCCGCCTTGATCACCGTCACGTCACGGTCGGCACGGGCGCGGATGCCCTGCGCGATCTCCGAGCCTTGAGCCCGGATATCAGCGGCTTCGCGCTGACGTTCCGTCTGCATGCGCTGGTAGACGGCCTGACTGTTCTGCTGGGGCAGATCGACCCGCCTCAGCCGAACGTCCAGGACGGCAAGCCCGAGACCGCCGGCCTGCGTGTTCACCTCGTCGCGAATGCGACGGATGAGCCCTTCCCGGCCCGTCCGCACGATATCGCTGAAATTGGCGTCGGCGAGCACCTGCCGGGTGGTGGAATTGATGATATTGGCGAGCCGGAGATTGGCGCCGGCCACATTGCTCACCGTCTGATAGAAGCGCACCGGATCGGTGATGCGATAGCGGGTGAAAGCGTCGACCACGAGGCGTTTCTGATCGGAACCGATCACCTCCTGCTCCGGCAGGCTGAGATCGAGCACGCGCTTGTCGATCTTCACGACATTCTCGATGAGCGGCACCTTGAAATACAGACCCGGGTCGAGAATGGTGTCTCGCACCGCGCCGAAGCGCAGCACGAGCGCGATTTGCGTCTGCTGCACCACGAAGGTGGACGCGTAGACGAGAACGAGAACGACGAGGAGGGCGATTGCGCCGCCGGTTTTCATCGTGCTGCTCATCGCGTCGCTCCTTGCCGGGTGTTGCTATTGGCCGGCGGAGTCGCCCGTTGCTGCAGGTCGCCGAGTGGCAGATAGGGCACGACTCCCTGTTCCTTCGGGTCGATCAGCACCTTGTCGGCATTCGCCAGAACACGCTCCATCGTCTCCAGGAACATGCGTTCGCGGGTGATGGAGGGCGCCGTGCGATAGGCGTCGTAAACCTGCGTGAAGCGCGACGCCGCGCCGCGTGCCTCGGCTACCGCGCGTTCGCGATAGGCTTCGGCGCCCTGAATGATGCGGGTCGCCTCGCCACGCGCTTCCGGCACGACACGGCTCGCATAGGTCTCGGCTTCGTTGCGGATGCGGTCCTGGTCCTGACGGGCGGCCTGCACGTCGCGGAAGGCGTCGATGACCTGCTGCGGAGGATCCACCTTCTGCAACTGCACCTGGCGGACCTCGACGCCGGCGCCGTACTGGTCGAGAATCGTCTGCATCGATTCGCGCACCTCGGACTCGATCGCACCGCGGTCGGTGGTCAGCACCGACTGGATGTTCCGCCGGCCGACGGCCTCGCGCATGGTGCTCTCGGCGACCGCCTTGATGGCCGAATCCGGGTTCTGCAGATTGAAGACATAGTCCTGCGGCTTGGCGGGACTGACCTGCCACTGCACCGTGAAATTGATGTCGACGATATTCTCGTCGCCGGTCAGCATCAGGCTTTCTTCCGGCACCTCGCGTGCCGGAGCGACGCGCCGTGAGGTGTCACCGGTGCGCTGGCCAACCTCGATCGTATTGACGGTCGTCACCTGCGGGGTGATCACCGAGCCGATCGGATAGGGGAAATTGTAGCGTAGACCCTCGCCGGTATTGCCGACCCAGCGCCCGAAGACGAGGTTGATGCCGACCTCGTCGGGGCGAACCGTATAGAAGCCGGTCGCGAGCCAGAGGAGAACGGCCCCGAGAATGATGAAGATGATGCCACGGCCGCTCGCCCCGCCGCCGGGCAGAATCGAGCGGAGCCTATCCTGGCCGCGGCGAAGGAATTCCTCGAGATCGGGGGGCGTGCCGCCTCCTCCGCCCGAAGGCCCCGATCCCCAGGGACCGCCGGGCTTTTGACCCCAGGGACCGCCGCTGTGGTTGCTCCAAGACATGCTCAGCCGTTCCTCGTCCTGTTCCGACCTGGGGCCGGATTTTGGGGAAGCCGCGCCATCGCGGCTCTGCGCCATGGCTTGGTCCCGGTCCATACCGTCTCCGGCACCGCTCGGTCCGACGAGCGCTGCCGGCCGTCTCCCCGGCAAGCGCCGCTGATGGCGGACCGCGCGGAGACCCGAAAGTGGTTGATGGTTGGCCCTGCCCACCATGTCAAGCGCAAGTGGGGTGCGAACACCGCTTCGTCAACGTGAGCGGAGGTTTGCAGACGAGAAATGCGGTGCGCCACCCGTCATGCGTGCCGGCGACAGGCTCAGCCGCGCCGCTCGTAATCGATGAAGACGAAAGGATGGTCGTCCGCTGGGCCGGCCGGATGGGCCTCGCGCGACGTCTCTCGAAAAAGCTGCAGATCCACCGGCGCAAAGAAGCGGTCGCCGGCCGGCGTGGCTTCCACCCGAGTGAGATGGATCCGAGTGGCGAGCGGTAATGTCAGCGCGAAGATATCGCTGCCACCCGCCACCATGATGGAATCGGCGCCGAGCCGATCGGCCGCCGATTCGGCGCTCTCCAGCGCTTCGGGAAGGTCGCGCGCCACCGTGACGCCCGGCGCGGCGAAACCGGCATCGCGCGTCAGGACGATAATCTCTCGTCCCGGCAGGGGCCGGCCGATCGAATCATAGGTCTTGCGCCCCATGAGCACCGGCCGCCCGAGCGTCAGGCTGCGGAAGCGTTTGAGATCTGTCCGCAGATGCCAGAGAAGGCGGTTGTCGCCGCCGATGACGCCATTGTCGGCGACGGCCACGACGAGCGCTATCGGCCGCGTCACGGCCCCTCCTCCGCAAGCCGTTTGAGCGGCTCACCGCTTAAACGGCATAGGGTCCAGTCGTCCATCAGGACGGCGCCATGCCTCTTGTAGAAGCCGATTGCGGGCTCGTTCCAATCGAGCACCCACCATTCGAGCCGACCGAGCCTTTCTCGAACGCAACGGGCGGCGAGATGGGCGATGAGCGCCTTGCCGATGCCTTTCGCGCGGAAAGGAGGCCGCACATAGAGGTCCTCGAGCCAGATGCCATGCCGGCCGAGAAAGGTGGAGAAGTTGTAGAACCACAGCGCGTGGCCGGCGGGCACGCCGTCCCACTCGGCGATGTCGCAGAAGACCCGCGGATTCTCGCCGAAGAGCGCCGTCGCGATATCCGCCTCGCTCGCCCGTGTCTCGTCGAGCAGCTTCTCGTACTCGGCCAGTTCCCGGATGAAGGAGACGATCAGCGCGGCATCGCGCGGCGTCGCCGGACGAATCGACAGGGTCACGGGCGGCCGCTCGCTTTCATCACACCGCCACCGGCGCCTTGATGGCCGGATGCGGGTCGTAGCCCTCGATCCCGATATCGTCGAAGCTGATGTCGAACAGCGAGCGCACCCGCGGATTGAGCCGAAGCTGCGGCAAGGGCCGTGGTTCACGCGTCAGCTGCAGCCGGGCCTGATCGAGGTGGTTCGTATAAAGATGCGCGTCGCCGAAGCTGTGCACGAAATCTCCCACGCCGAGCCCGCTCACATGAGCGACCAGATGGGTCAAAAGCGCATAGCTCGCGATGTTGAAGGGCACGCCGAGGAAGGCGTCCGCCGAGCGCTGGTAGAGCTGGCAGGAGAGCCGGCCATCGACGACATAGAACTGGAAGAGGCAGTGGCACGGGGCAAGTGCCATGCGGTCGAGGTCGGCTGGATTCCAGGCGCTGACCACGAGGCGCCGCGAATCGGGATTGCGCCGGATCTCGTCGAGCACCCAGGCGATCTGATCGACCACCCGCCCGTCCGGCCCCTGCCAGGACCGCCACTGCTGGCCGTAAACGGGTCCCAGATCGCCCTTCTCATCCGCCCATTCGTCCCAGATGGTGACGCCGTTGTCCCGGAGGTAGCCGACATTCGTGTCGCCCTTCAGGAACCACAGGAGCTCGTGAACGATCGACTTCAGGTGCAGCCGCTTGGTGGTGACCAGCGGAAAGCCCTGGGTCAGATCGAATCGGAGCTGATGGCCGAAGACCGAAAGTGTTCCGGTGCCGGTCCGGTCGGACTTCGGCTGCCCTTCATCGAGAATACGGCGCAGGAGATCGAGATAGGGCTGCATAGCGGGGCCTCGTTCGGCGCGAAATTAGCAGATCGAAGGGCCCTCGGAAATGGACCGATCCAGTCTCGCACACAAGAAACCGCCGTTGTGATTGCCCTCACCCCTCCATCTTGCGAGGACGCACCGCCCATATGCCCCGGGGGCGCCGCGCCGGGAACGGAACGGGGCAGCCGAATCGGAGCTGCCCCGTCCCGAGGAGACAGCCCGATTTTAGTAGGCGTAGCCGTAGAAGGCCTCGGAGACCGGAGCGTAGCCGATATGAGCCCAGCGGGGCTTCATGACGCGAGTGCGGGTCACGATCACCTGGCGGTGAACAACCGGCGCAGCGATGACCTCGGTGACGGCCGGCGCGGTACGGACATAAACGCGCTCGCCGAGGATGCCCCGCGCCAGGGTATAACCCGGCACGAAGGGGCCGGCGGTCGTGTCGAGATAGACCGGGCCGCCTGCCACATATCCGCTGGTAACGAGCATCTGAGCGGAGGCCGGAGCCGCAGTCATCGTCATGCCGCCAAGAAATGCAGCGGTCGCAACAAGCAATGCATGTTTCAACATGTCAAAACCTCACGTCAAAAGATCAGAAAATACTGATCGCAAACCAGAATGCACCGGAACGTGTATTAGTTTCACGATGCACTATATACGTGTCGAAAGGCGACAAAAGTCAGGCATTTCCGACGGTTAACCAGCATCCACCGCTTGATGGCGCATATCAGCGAAATACCAGGTATTTCTCGGCCTCGTCCGCTCTGCTGCGCGTCTGCGCGGCGGCTGATCAGGCACCAGCGGCTACTCCGCGGCGAAAAAACGCGGCGGGCGCGCATACCGAACTTGTGTGGGGATGCGCGGGCGATCTTCCCACCGGCCTCCAACGTCCCTATATTACGAATGCCGTCGCAAGGCGGCTATGGCAATAAACGGCCATCGTAATAAGCCTATCGGACCCGGGGGCGGTACCCGGCGCCTCCACCCAAGGGCATTGTCGAGGTCGACGACCTCCGGCGGTGCCCTTCGGCGGGGGCGAAATAGGATCGACGAGGGTGTAAAGGGTGGGCTTTTGTCCGGCATGGTTCCGCCGTTATCGGGCCGAACTTATAGTTGCCAACGACAACTATGCTCCGGTTGCCCAGGCTGCGTAACGCAGTTTAGGTACCCGATTTAAAAGTCCCGGCGGTTAGCCCCGTCGGGCGGGGTTCGGAGGCACCTGGCAACAGAAGCCTCCACTTCACTTTTGATGTTTGCCCGTTCCGAGCGTTCCGAGCTGATGGCCCAGGATCAAATCCGCTACGATCTGCATGTCCAGGAAGCCCTGCGTGGCGTTGTACGCAAGGTTCTCACCGAGGTGGCACGCGAGGGCTTGCCCGGCGACCATCACTTCTACATCTCGTTCCGCACGAATTCCCCGGGCGTTCGGCTCTCTGCGCGCATGCGCGAACGCTATCCGGACGACATGACGATCGTGCTGCAGCACCAGTTTTGGGACCTCACGGTCACCGACCAGGGATTCGAGGTGGGACTGTCCTTCTCGACTGTGCCCGAGCGTCTGGTTGTGCCTTTTGACGCAGTGACCGGCTTCTTCGACCCTTCCGTCGATTTCGGCCTGAAATTCGAGATGGACGGGGACGCCGTTGCCGATCCGGATGAGGACGCGCCGGGCCGGGAAGCGCCCAGCAAGGAGGCCTCGATCGGCCGCCTGCCGGCCCGCGACGAGGCGGCCAAGCCGGGTCTGGGCGGTACACGCACGCCAGCTGCGCCTGCCAAGCCCGCTCCGGCCAAGCCCGCTCAAGCCAAGGCACCCGGCCAGCCCGCCGCAAACCCAGCCATGACAGGCAAGAAGGACGGCGGCGTTTCTGCCAAGCCGCCACGGGAGCCGGCCGAGGCCGACGCGAGCGCCGAGGTCGTGAGCCTCGATGCCTTCCGCAAGAAGCCCTGAGGGGAATGCCTGAAGGTCGGTGGACGCGTAAAGAAAGACACCGGCCGGGGCGACGACCTTTCTCCTGAGCTTTCCGTCCAAGCGCCTCTCGACTCAATCGCCTTGGGCTTATATGCGAGCGCAGAACCGCGACAGGAGCGCTCAATGCCCACGACCCGCAGCGAAACTGATTCCTTCGGCCCGATCGAGGTTGCCGCCGACCGTTATTGGGGCGCCCAGACCCAGCGCTCCCTGCAGAACTTCCGCATCGGCGGCGAACGCATGCCGCTGCCGCTCGTCCATGCGCTCGCCCTCGTCAAGCGGGCCGCGGCGCTCGTCAACAAGGACCTCGGCGTCCTCGATCCGAAGCTCGCTGATGCCATTGCGGCGGCGGCCGCCGAAGTCATGGACGGCAAGTACGACGATCATTTCCCGCTGGTCGTCTGGCAGACCGGCTCCGGCACGCAATCCAACATGAATGCCAACGAGGTCATCGGCAATCGCGCCAGCGAAATGCTCGGCGGCGAGCTCGGCTCTAAAAAGCCGGTGCATCCGAACGACCACGTCAACCGTGGCCAGTCCTCCAACGATTCCTTCCCCACAGCGATCCATATCGCGGCCGCGCGCGAGATCACGGGGCGTCTCCTGCCGGCGCTCGAGCATCTCCACCAGGAGCTTGCCGGGAAGGCCGAAGCCTTCAAGGATATCGTCAAGATCGGCCGCACCCATTTGCAGGATGCGACCCCGGTCACCCTCGGCCAGGAGTTCTCCGGCTATGCCATGCAGGTCGAGCTCGGCATCTCCCGCATCAAGAAATCCCTGGAAGATCTTTACCGGCTCGCCCAGGGCGGCACGGCCGTCGGCACAGGGCTCAACACCCATCCCGCCTTCGCCGAGGCCTTCGCCGCCAAGGTCGCCGAAATCACCGGCCTGCCCTTCATCACCGCGCCGAACAAATTCGAAGCGCTCGCGAGCCACGACGCCGTGGTCTTCGCCCATGGCGCACTGACGAGCCTCGCCGCCGGGCTGCACAAGATCGCCAATGATATTCGCCTCCTCGGCTCCGGCCCGCGCTCGGGGCTTGGCGAGCTGTCATTGCCGGAAAACGAGCCCGGCTCTTCGATCATGCCGGGAAAGGTGAACCCGACCCAGGCGGAAGCCATGACGATGGTCGCGGCCCAGGTGCTCGGCAATGAGACAACCGTCGCCTTCGCCGGAGCCCAGGGCCATCTCGAGCTCAACGTCTTCAAGCCGGTGATCGGCCACGCCTTCCTGCAATCGGTGCGGCTCCTCGCCGATGCGTCCATCAGCTTCGCCGACAATTGCGTCGTCGGCATCGAGCCGAATATCGCCCGTATCGAGGATCTGATGCACCGGTCGCTGATGCTCGTGACGGCGCTCGCGCCCAAGGTCGGCTACGATACGGCGGCGGCGATCGCCAAGGCCGCTCACCACAACGGCACGACCTTGCGGGAGGAGGCGCTGAAATCCGGTGCCGTCACCGGCGAGGAGTTCGATGCCGTCGTGCGGCCGCAGGACATGTTGCACCCACACTAGATTAGCATTTCCCATACCGGGCCCAATTGAGACATAATGACTTCAAAGGCTTAGAGCAGGTTCCGAGCAAGCCGGATCGCATCCTGCTCTAGATGGTGGACGCTACCGCTTACGGTGCTGCCTCCAGAAAGCCCGAAGATCAGGTATAATGTTATTCCCAGAGGGTAACGATAATTGGCGGATGATCATGACGGATATCGTCAATCTGCGACAGGCGCGCAAGGCGAAGGCCCGGGCCGAGCGCGAAGCGGAAGCCGAACGTAACCGCATCCGGCATGGCGAGCCGACGTCATTACGTCGCGCGCGCAAGGACGGTGAGCGGCGCACGGAGCACCAGCACGAAGGCCATCGTCTGGTCGCTGCTCGGGTTGGGAGCGCCGACGGCGATCCCCCATCATGATGCCGGCAACGAAACAATCCAGGCCACGAAGCTTCGTCGCCAAAAGGTCCGTCGTCATCGCCGGACACCGAACGAGCGTTTCGCTCGAGGAGCCCTTTTGGGAGGCGCTGAAGGAAATCGCCGCCGGACGCAAACAGCCGATCGCTGAGCTGATCGCCTCGATCGACGCCGAGCGCGCCGGCAACAATCTCTCGTCAGCGATCCGGGTCACGGTTCTTCAGCACTACCGTACCCGCGCGTCGTCGAACTAAGGCGCCTTCTCAAGGCGGAACCGATCGAACGTGCCCGCGCCCCGTGCCTGCTTTACCGCACCGGCGCGAGCGCGTCGGGGCTGAGATCGAGAGGCGCCCCTGAACGGGGGGCGGAGCGAGGCGGGCTGGGCGATCGAGGCGGCGCCGGTCGCACGCCATGATCGCTGACCGAGTGCTGACCCACAGCCTCGGCCCGACTTTCACCATACACCTCGCGCTGGGCATCCGGCGGTATCGGTTGGATCGTGGGTGCCGCGGAGCTGTCCTGCGGTGGCGCCGTCGGAGGGGAAGCAGGTGCTGGCTGGCTCCCGCCAGGCGTCGTCGTCCCGGTCGTCGCCGGATCCAGCCTGTCGCGTTGCTCGGCGGCACGCTTTTCCGCAGCCAGCCGCTCCCGTTCAAGGCGCAGTTGCCGCATTCGCTCGGCCCGCTCCTTGGCGTCCGCCTCGAGCTTATCGATGCGGTCGAGTTCGCGCGCCAGACCAACGACGGCAAGCCCATTGGCGAGCGCCGCCGCATCGATGCTGCGGCCCGGCGCAAGAAGCGGCCCCCGCCAGACGAGCGACAGTTCCGGCGCTGCTCCGGTCCAGCCGGGCGGAGCCGTCCGCGCCGCAAGCGTACCGCGCGCGTCGACATTGAAGCTGCCGAGGTCCACCGTCCCGGTTACACGCAAGGTGGCACCCTTCGCTTCAAGCGTAATCGGTCCGACGCGCGCCGTGCCGCCCGACAGCGTCACGGGCGCGACGACCCGCGAGACCGGCCAGGCGGCCTTGCCGATCTCGCCGGCCACCTGGTCACGCACGAAGGCCGCGTCCGCACGGATCTGATCCTGGGCGAGGAGTTGGGCGATGACCCGCGAGAGAACGGTGGGGTCGATATGGTCGAGGCGCATACCGTCTGCCGTCAACTCGCCGCCGCCGGCGAGATTGGTCACGAGCCCCGCCGCGCTTTCGCCGGACCCGGCAGCCTCAAGCCGTCCTGACAGGGTTCCATCGAAGCCAGGCCCCAAGAGCACGGCCTGGCTGACTCCGGCGAGCGCGACATTGCCCGTCAGAGCCGCGAGCGTTCCCTGCCGCTGCAGCTTGAGATTGGCCGTGACCGTCCCCGTACCGAGACGTCCGGCCAGATCGCGCAGAGCGATCCCGTCCGGCGCGAGTTCGAGCGTGAATCGGCTGTCGTCGAGGGCGATGTCGTTGACGACATCGAGCTGCCCGACCTTCAGCGCCACCCGGCCGATGATGGGTGGCTGCGCTTCTATGAAACGGCCGGACGGCCAGATTTGTCCTTTGCTCGGCGGCGGAAGGGGCCCGAGCGAAAGCCCGACCACACCGGCCAGGGCGAGCCGCGGCACGCTCAGAGCGCCGTCGATGCGACCATCCGTGCCGACGGCAAGCTGACCGGAGACCGCACTGCCGCCGACCGTGCCACTGAGATCCTTCAGGAAAAGGCCCTGCGCGCCCCAGGCCGCATTTGCCGCGATCCGGGCGGGCGTGCCCGGGGTGAGCCCCGGGAACGACCGCGCCAGCACTTGGGTAGGGGTCGCGAGATCATGCGTTTCGAGCACGAGGCGTCCCTGCATGCCCTCTCCGCCGACGCCCGCCCCTTGCAGGAGATCGAGCCGCCCGTCCGCCGTCACCACGGCACCGGCCGCTGTCAATTGACCTCGGCCCCTGAGATCGGCGAGCGAAGGCCCGGTGAGATCGAATGTCAGCCGGCCGGGGCCGGTGCCGGCCACCGGCGCTACATCGGCGCCCAGCTGGCGCAGAAGATCGGCCCCGTCGGGCGCCTGGATCTCCGCCCTCACAGCAGCGGCATCAGCCCCGCCGGATGCCGCCCCCGATGGCAGCCGCGCGGTGATGTGGAAGGAGGTGTCCGCCCCCTGCCCCTCCATCGTGGCGGTGATCGGTGCGCGGGCGTCGCGACGCTCGGCGCGGATGGCGAGATCGAGCGGCGCTGCCTGGGGCGCCACCCAAGCCAGGCTCTTGGCCAGCGGCTCCGGCAGAAACCGCGCCACCATGGCCGCGATCGTCGCCGGACGCGGTGCCGTCAGCCGGCCTTCGATCTGCCCGCCCTCGCGGCCGAGCCGACCGGCCAGGGTGAGATTGGCGCCATCGACATTGGTCATCTCGGCGCCGTCGATGGTCAGCGCCTCGGAGGTGCTGGTGATGCGGGCCTTGAGCCGCCCACCGGGCGACGGAACCGGTCCGAACCGGGGCGCATCGATATCGATCGCGAGACCGACATCGGCCGAAGCGAGCATGGTCGCCCCGGCATCGAAGAGCGGCAGCCCGCCGAGATCGACACCCTTGCCGGCGAGTTGCGCCTCAAAACGGGCCCGCTCCAGGCCAAGCGGCGGCGTGTAGCGAACGAGACCGGAGAGGCGGGAGTCACCGGCGGCAAAGCGGATATTGCGCGCCGCGAAAACGACGGGCGAGACCGCCACGTCAGCCGCGAGCGTCGATGACGGCAGGACCGCCAGCGCCGTGGTTAAGGTTGCGGGGGCGCCCATGCGCGCGAGGGAGGGCGCGAGGCGAGCCGGCTCCCGCACGGCGAGTTGCACATGGCCGGAAAAGTCGAGCCCGCCAACCAGGCCGAGCGTGCCGGAGGCAGCAAAGCGGGCGTCTCCCGCGCCCCCAAGCGTGAAACGCTCAACCGCGAGCCGATCGCCTTCTCGGCGGAAAGCGGCTTCCGCAGGGCCGAACTCTTCGCCGGCCAGGGCGATGCTTGCTGCCTTGACCGCAACGCTCGCCTTGAGCCCCGGCCAGGTGTCGGCAAGCATGCGACCGAGATCCCTCATGCCTGCTGCGGCCCCGTCGATGGCACCGAGATCAAGCCGCCGTGCATCGAGATCGAGGGCGAGCGTCGGTCCGTCCTGGTCGAGGTCGAATGTACCGCCGCCCGCAAGCGTCGCACCTGGGCCATCGCCGGTGTTCGTGATCTCGATACCTTCGAGCGTCGCATGCCCACCGCTGCTCTTCACGGTCGCGGAAGCCGTCAGGCCGGGCTGAATTTCGCCCGGAGCGGCAGGCGCCGCTGCTGGGGTGGCCTGCCCGCCCCCGAATGGAACGGCGAGCTGGAGCCGGCCGGTGACCTGCGGCTTCAGGCTTTGCCCGGTGGAGGCGAGCACCACGTCGCCGTCGAAGTCGAGATGGCTGCTGCCCGGCTGGCCGAAACTCGCCTTGAGCTGAAGCTGCCCATCGCCATCCAAGGTGCCGGTGGAGAGCCGCATGGGAATCGCGCCGATCGTGCCGGCGACACGCCACGGTCCAGCCAGCGTCGTGGCCTGTACCTCGGCCGTCACCGGCCCCAGCTCACGCGCACCGCCACCGCCCTCGATGATCCGCAGGCGGCCGTCATTGACGGTCATCTTCTCAATGCCGACCGTATGGGCCGGCACATCGATGGCCGTCCGCGGCTGCGGCAGCCGCAGGCTGCCGTCGGGCTCGGCGATAACGGTCATGACCGGCTGGGTCAGGTCGGCCTCGACCACGCGGATCGTGCCGGTGAGAAGCGCGGTCGCGTCTAGCTCCACCGACAGCGCATCCGCGGCAATGCCGGGCTGGCCGGCGCCCGGCGCCCCGAAGCTCACCTTGCCGAGAACGAGCCGCGGCGACGGCAGAAGCCGCAGCTTGATATCGCCCTGGGTGGTCACCGGCAGCCCGAGCGCGTGCCCGAGCGCGAGCTCCACATCCGCCCGCCTCGCGTCCCAGTCGACGAAATAAGGCACGGCCAAAGCCGCGCTCAACGCGACGATGACCAGGGCTGCCAGAATGGTGAGGATGTCGCGCACGCTTAACCGCTCGTGAACCGATCGACCGATGTCAGTCGAGCCTTCTGCCGGCCAAGGCACCGACTGACACGGCACAGTGTAGCGAATTCTGCGGCCTTGAGGTGATCAGATCGGCCTACGGGATCTCTCATCTGCCGCAAATGAACGCTTTCGCATCGATTTCACACCGCCACGATCTTGCCGGGGTTCATGATATTGAGCGGATCGATGCTGCGCTTCAGGCTGCGCATCAGATCGAGCGCGGGCAAACCGTGCTCTGCTTCGAGATATTTCATCTTCTTGTGGCCGACGCCGTGCTCGCCCGTGCAGGTACCCTCCATGGCGAGCGCCCGTGCCACGAGGCGCTCGAGAAAAGCGTCGAGCACGGCGACTTCCGCCGGATCGTCGGGCATGACGAGCGGCTGCACGTGGAAATTGCCGTCGCCCACATGGCCGACGATGGTGGCGATGAAGCCGCTCTCCTCGATATCGCGCCGCGTTTCCTCCACACAGTCCGCCAGCCGCGAGATCGGCACGCAAACGTCGGTTGGCACGGGGCGCGCCCCCGGCCGCAAGGACAGCGACGCCCAATAGGCGTCATGTCGGGCCTGCCAAAGCTTCGTCCGGTCCTCCGCCTTCGTCGCCCAGGTGAAGGGGCCGCCCCCGAGTTCCTCGGCGATGTCGCCGAACCGCTCGGCCTGCTCCCGCACACCCGCATCGGTGCCATGGAACTCGATCAGGAGCAGCGGCGTGTCCGGCAGCGCGAGCTTCGAATGGATATTGAGGGCGGCGACCATAGCCTGGTCGAGCAGCTCGATGCGGGCGACCGGCAACCCCGACTGGATCGTGAGGATGGTCGCGTCACACGCCGCGCGGACGCTCGGGAAGGGGCAGATGCCGGCCGAGATCGCCTCCGGTATGCCCTGCAGCTTGAGCGTGATCGCGGTGATGATGCCGAGCGTTCCCTCAGAGCCGACGAAGAGCCGGGTCAGGTCATAGCCGGCCGAGGATTTCTTGGCCCGGCGTGCGGTCGTGACCACCTCGCCGTTCGGCATGACGACCGTGAGCGACAGGACATTGTCCTTCATCGTCCCGTAGCGCACCGCATTGGTGCCGGACGCCCGCGTCGCCACCATGCCGCCGAGCGAAGCGTCGGCGCCGGGGTCAATCGGAAAGAACAGCCCCTGATCGCGCAGATAGTCGTTCAATTCCTTGCGCGTGACGCCGGGCTCGATGACGCAGTCGAGATCCTCGGCGTGAACCGCGATGACGCGCTTCATCTGGCTCGTGTCGACCGAGATGCCGCCGAAGGGGGCGTTCACATGCCCCTCGAAGGAGGTGCCGGTGCCAAACGGAATGATCGGCACGCGATGCGCCGCGCAGAGTTTGACGATCGAGGCGACCTCCGCGGTCGTCCGCGGATAGACCACCGCGTCCGGTGGCTGCGATGCGACCCAGGTGAGCGTATTGCTGTGCTGCTCGCGCACCGCCTGGCTGGTCGCGAGCCTGTCGCCGAACTCCGCCGTCAATGCGCCAATGACACGCTCCAAGGCGTCGGCAGAGGGGCGGGCGGGGCCGTGCCCGGCGGATTGCGCCTCAATGGTGTTCAGCATCTCGATCGAGCCTCATGCCTCGCGGTCTCGACGGCCGCGACACCATCGCCGCCGATCGCTCCCATCGTCATGGCATAACGCCATTCCCGCGGGAGGCAAGGCTCTCCACGCCAATGACGACGCTTAGCGACGCAGGGTCGGGGCTGGCGGCGGCGGCACGGGCGGCGGCCGCAGTTGCTGGCGCATCTGCTGGTCGCGCAGAGTATTGAACTGCTGCTGCTGATACTGCCGCTGTTGGGTATCCTGCAGCCGCTGCTGAATCTGCTGGTTCTGCGAACCGTAGAAACGCTGGAACTCGCTGTCGCTCTGAGCCTGGGCGCCGGTCGCCGCCGCAAGCGAGGCGAGCGCAATCATGGCGAGACACGCCCCACGCAGAAGCGTCGCCGCCCCGCGCCTGCCTGTGCCCCATTCAGTTGCTTCTTTTCGTGCGTGCCGCATCTCACCCGCCTCCTATGTTCACGATATAGGGTCGGCCCAAACGAAATATGGGACGACATGACGTCGCGACCAAGGGTTTATCATTGGCAATCAAGCTGCGGCCGCTCACTTTTCCCCTGTCGGGTATTCGCCGTGCCGTTCGCCTTTTGGTCCAAGGTCGGCTATGAATCGGGATATGAATCAGCTCTCTCCCAAGCTTGGCGACAGCGCCGACGACATGCGGCCTGCCTCGCGCGGCACGAGCCTCAGCGAACGGGCGCGGGCGGCAGCGGCACCCGCCGCCTATCTCGCCGGCCTCAATCCTGAGCAGCGGCTCGCGGTCGAGACGACCGAGGGACCGGTGCTCGTGCTCGCCGGCGCCGGCACCGGCAAGACGCGGGTGCTGACGACCCGCATCGCCCATCTCGTCGCGACCGGTCGCGCCCGCCCCTTCGACATTCTCGCCGTCACCTTCACCAACAAGGCGGCGCGCGAAATGAAGGCGCGCATAGCGACCCTCATCGGTCCGCAGGCCGAGGGCATGCCCTGGCTCGGCACCTTCCATGCCATCTGCACCAAGATCCTGCGCCGCCACGCCGAGCTCGTCGGGCTCAGGAGCGATTTCACGATCCTCGACGTGGACGACCAGATCCGCCTGATGAAGCAGGTGATCCAGGCGGAGAACATCGACGAGAAGCGCTGGCCGGCCCGGCAGCTCGCCAGCATCATCGACGGCTGGAAGAACCGCGCGCTCGGCCCCGACCAGGTGCCGCACGGCGAAGCCGCCGCCTTCGCCGGCGGGCGCGGCGCTCATCTCTACCGACTCTACCAGGAACGCCTGAAGATCCTGAACGCCGCCGATTTCGGCGACCTCCTGACCGAGGCCATCCGCCTCTTTCGCGAGCATCCGGACGTGCTCGCGCAATACCAGCAGCGCTTCCGCTACATGCTGGTGGACGAGTACCAGGACACCAATGTCGCGCAATATCTGTGGCTGAGGCTCCTGGCGCAGGGGCGTGAGCCGGGGCAGCGCAACCTCGCCTGCGTCGGCGACGACGACCAGTCGATCTACGGCTGGCGCGGCGCCGAGGTCGACAACATCCTGCGCTTCGAGCACGACTTTCTCGGCGCCGTGGTGATCCGCCTGGAGCGCAACTATCGCTCCCATGCGCATATCCTGGCGACCGCCTCCCATCTCATCGCCCATAACGAGGGCCGTCTCGGCAAGACGCTGCGCACCGAGGATGAACCGGGCGAGAAGGTGACGATCACCGGCGCTTGGGATTCCGAGGAAGAGGCGCGGCTCGTCGGCGAGGAGATCGAAGCGCTGCAATCCAAGGGCCATGCGCTTTCGGAAATCGCCATCCTCGTGCGCATCTCCGCCCAGATGCGCGAGCTCGAAGACCGCTTCGTGCAGTTGGGCCTTCCCTATCGCGTCATCGGCGGCCCGCGCTTCTACGAGCGCATGGAAATCCGCGACGCGCTCGCCTATTTCCGCTGCGTGGCGCAGCCGGCGGACGATCTCGCCTTCGAGCGCATCCTCAACACGCCGAAGCGCGGCTTGGGCGAAGCGACGCTGCAGGTGCTGCACGGCCACGCCCGCGCCGCCAAGATTCCGCTGATGGAAGCGGCGCGCTACATCATCGAGACGGAAGAGCTGAAGCCTAAGCCGCGCGGCGCGCTACGCGACCTCATCGCCGCCTTCGCACGCTGGTCGCAGCGCCTGGAAACCGCGGCGCATACGGAGCTGGCCGAGACCATCCTGGAGGAGTCCGGCTATACAGACATGTGGCAGAAGGACCGCTCGGCCGAAGCCGCCGGCCGGCTGGAGAACCTGAAGGAGCTCGTGCGCTCGCTGGAGGAATTTCCGGACCTGCCGAGCTTCCTCGAACATGTCTCGCTCGTCATGGATGCGGTGGAAAACGACAGCGAGGATCGCGTCAGCCTGATGACGCTGCACGCCGCCAAGGGGCTCGAATTCGACACGGTCTTCCTGCCGGGCTGGGAGGAAGGGCTCTTTCCCAACCAGCGCGCGCTCGACGAGAGCGGCCGCGCCGGGCTCGAGGAGGAACGCCGGCTCGCCCATGTCGGCATCACCCGCGCGCGCCGCCGCGCCAAGATCTATTTCGCCTCCAACCGCCGCATCCATGGCCTGTGGAATGCGACCGTGCCGAGCCGCTTCGTCGACGAACTGCCGGAGGAGCATGTCGAGGTAACGGAAGCCTCGGCCGCCTTTTCCTACGGCAGCTATGGCAAGAGCCGCTTCGATACGGTCGAGCCCTTCACGTCGTCCTATGCCACGCCCGGCTGGAAACGGGCGCAGGAGCGCGGGGGATTTGGCCGTGGCGGCACGGGCGCGAGCCGTGGCGGCTTCGCCCAGGGACGCGGCGGCCACGGTGCCGCGACGGGTACCGGCCGCGGCGGCATGCTGATCGAGGGCGAGCTCGTCGCGAAGTCAACCGGCGCCGTCTCGGACTTCACGCCGTCCGACCGGGTCTTCCATGTGAAGTTCGGACCCGGCACGGTGGCAGCCGTCGACGGCAACAAGCTGACCGTCGACTTCGATAAAGCCGGCCGCAAGATGGTGCTCGACAGCTTCGTCCAGCGGCAGTGAGCACGGTCAGGGCCTGACGAGCGCCTTCAGGTTCTCCAGGAGCGCCGCGTTGAAGCGGTCGGGATCCTGGATCTGCGGCGAATGGCCGAGATCCTCGAACATCACGAGCTTGGCGCCGGGAATGCGCTTGGCCGTCTCCGGGCCGAGCGCGGCGTAATTGCCGAGCGATGTCCGGGCTTCCGGCGGGGCCAGGTTCTTGCCGATGGCGGTATTGTCCTTGGCACCGATGAAGAGCACCGTCGGCACCTTGATGTTGCCGAGCTCGTAGACGACGGGCTGCGTGAAGACCATGTCGTAGGTGAGCGCCTGGTTCCAGGCGACGAGCTCCCGCCCCTCGCCCGCATACATGCCGGCGAGCATCTTCACCCATCTGTCGTATTCCGGCCGCCACTGGCCGACGTAGTAGGTGTGCAGCTGGTAGTTCTTGATCCGGTCGTAGCTGGTATTGAGTTCGCCCTTGTACCAATCGTCGACGGTCTGGAAGGGTACGCCCCTCGCCTTCCAATCCTCGAGCCCGATCGGGTCGACCAGCGCGAGCGCTTCCAGCTGATCGGGGTACATCAGGGCATAGCGCATGGCGAGCATGCCGCCCATGGAATGCCCCATCAGGATGATGCGGCCGGCGCCGAGCTTCTCGGTGAGGGCGTGGGTATTCGCCGCGAGTTGCTGCAGGCTGTATTGATAGGCCTTCGGCTTCGTCGACTTGCAGAAGCCGATCTGGTCGGGGACGATCACCCGGTAGCCGGCCTCCGACAGCGGCTTGATGGTGCCTTCCCAGGTGGCGCCGCAGAAGTTCTTGCCGTGTAGCAGCACGACCGTATGGCCGTTCGGCGTCTGCGGCTTCACGTCCATATAGGCCATCGACAGCGTCTGCTGTTGCGACTGGAAATCAAACCGCTCGACCGGATGGGGATAGTCGAAGGACTCGAGGTTGGGGCCATAAGCGGGCACATCGGCCGCAATTGCGGGTGCAGCGGCAATCGCTGCAGTCACGAGGGCCATCCAAGCAAGGGCATTCTTCACCCGGTCGCGCTCCTTTGATGAGGGGACGGGCCGGCGCGGACCGAAAAGGCTCGCAGTCCGCGCCGGAGCGGCGCGAAACTGCCACTCCGATGCGGCCGAGACTAGGCGCTGTGCATCACGTTCACTTGAGGGCGAGCAGAGCCGCGACCGGCAGGCTGCCTGCACACCGGCATGGGCGGCTCGTCGCCGACTACCGACGCCGGCCGGACTGCGGCACGCCCGTGGCCTGGCCGACGCTCGGCCCCGCCACCGCGCCGACGGCACCGCCAGCCACCGCACCGACCGGCCCGCCGATCGCACCAACGCCGGCGCCCGCAGCCGCTCCGCCGACCCGTTGCTCGGTGGTGGTGCAGGCGGCAAGGCCGAGACCTGCGCAAAGCGTAACGAACAGAATGGCTCTCATCACCCTCTCCGACTGATGGGGGCCGGAACGGACCGGCCGCTTGCCGACAACAATGCGGCCGCAGCTTGTCTCGTTCCCACGCGAGACCGACCGGCGCCCTCTCAGGTCGATCAAAAGGTTCACGGCATCCGACGCTTCGTCGCGCAGGGACCAGTCCGTCCGGCGACGGCAACGGGGCCGGTGGCCTGTCGGGTCGTCACTTTTTTTCAAGACTTCGCCGTCCGGCACGCTAGATTTCGGCCATGGACACGACCGCCCCCCACGACTCCATGGGCTTTTCGCCGCTCGCGCGCGGCGAACGAACGCGCTTTTTCGCCTGTCGGCAGTTCGAAGACCTCGACTGCCTCACGGCGACCTTCCGCACCCATTGCTACGTGCCGCATACGCACGACACCTATGTCGTCGGCTCCATCGTCGAGGGCTGCGAAACCTGGACGGTGCGCGGCATCCGCGGCTATGCGACCCCCGGCCGCTTCGTCTTCATCAATCCGGGGGAAGTCCACGACGGTGCGCCGCACGAAGGCGGCTACAGCTATCGCATGAGCTATCCCTCGGTTGCGATGATGCAGCGTATCGCGACCGAGATCATGGGCCGGCCGATGACCGCCACGCCCTTCTTTGCAACGACGGTCGTCCATGACCCGGAAGGCGCCGCCCTCTTCGTCGCCGCGCATGAGGCCATGGAGCGCGGCGAGGAACTCGCCGGGGAGGAGCTCTTCTACCGCGCCTATGCCCACTGCCTGGCGCGCCATGCGGGCCTTGCGCCCGCGCCGACCGGTCGGGAGCGGGCAGCGGTCGAGCGCCTCAAGGCCTTGATGATCGAGCGCCACGCGGAAGACCTGACGCTGGCAAAACTCGCCGCGGAGGCCGGGCTGCCGCGCCATCATCTCATCCGCGCCTTCCGCCGCGAGACGGGATTGACGCCGCATGCCTTTCTCGTCGACCGCCGCATCATCGCCGCACAGGCGCGGCTGAAGCGTGGCGAGACCCCGGCGGCGGCCGCAGTTGCCACCGGTTTCAGCGACCAGGCCCATCTCACGCGCGCCTTCAAGGCGCGGCTCGGCGTGACGCCCGGCGCCTATCGGACGGCGCTCGCCGCATGACGGCCGCCAGCGTGCCCGCCCGAGAGCGGCGGGACGAGCGCTGGCGCGAGTGGCGCGCCGGCCTTGCCGCCATCGCGCCCGTCGCCATCGCTGCGGTCCCGATCGGCCTTCTTTTCGGTGCGCTCGCCAGCGCCAAGGGCCTCTCGGTCCTGGAGGCCGGCCTCATGTCCGTGCTCGTCTTCGCCGGCGGCGCCCAATTCGCCGCGCTCGAGCTCTGGACCCATCCCGTGCCGGTCGCGGCGCTTATCTTCTCCACACTGCTGATCAATGCGCGTCATATCCTCATGGGGGCTTCGCTGACGCCCAAGACCGGGCTGTTCTCGCCCTGGCAGCGCTACCTCGGCTTTTATTTCCTGACCGATGAAAGCTGGGCGCTCGCCGAACGCCGCGCCTTGAAGGCCCGGCTCACACCGGCCTATTGGTTCGCGCTCGCCACCATGCTGCCGACAGCCTGGATCGGCTCGACCTTCGTCGGGGCCGGCATCGGCGCTTTCCTGGGCGATCCGCGACAGGTCGGCGCCGACTTTGCCTTCACCGCGCTCTTCATCGGCCTTGTCGCCGGCTTCTGGAACGGGAGGGTGACGGCGGCCACCATTGCCGCAAGCGGCGGTGTCGCCGCCCTCACCTATGTCACCCTCGGTCCGCCGTGGCATGTGGCGGCCGGCGCGCTCGCCGGCATTGCCGCCGCCTATATCGCAGCCCCGGCGGAGGCGGAGGGAGCGGCATGACGATCGACAGCGCAGCACTCGTCGCCATCCTCGGCATGGCCATCGTCACCTATCTCACGCGCATCGCCGGCATCATGCTGGCCGGCCGGCTTGCGCTGAGCGGGCGCGCCAAGGCTGCTTTCGACGCCATCCCACCCGCCGTGCTGATCGCCGTGATCGCGCCGAGCGCGCTCGCCACTGGCTGGCCGGAAACCCTCGCCGCGCTGATTACGGCCGCTGCCGCCACCCGCCTGCCGCTGCTCGCCACGATCGCCGTCGGCGTCGCCGCCGTCGTCGCCCTGCGCGCCTTGATGGGTTAGCGCGTCGACCCTCCCATCGAGGGGAGGGTCGAGCCGCTTCACGCCAACGGCTTCGTCGCCTCGACGAGCCAGGCCCGCGTCTCCTCGTCGACGGCCGGGCCGATGCGCGCGAGAACCTCTGCATGATAGCGGTCGAGCCAAGCGATCTCGTCGGCCGTTAGGAGGCTCGGCTCGATCAGCGCCCGGTCGATCGGCGTGAAAGACAATGTCTCGAAGCCGAGCATCGGCCGCTCGGCGCCCGGAATGTCGCGCGGCTCGACCAGAATGAGATTCTCGATGCGGATGCCGTAGGCGCCTTCCTTGTAATAGCCGGGCTCGTTCGAGAGGATCATGCCGGGCTCGAGCGGCACCGTGCCGAGCTTTGAGATGCGCTGCGGCCCCTCGTGCACGGAAAGATAGGCGCCGATGCCGTGGCCCGTGCCGTGGTCGAAGTCGAGCCCTGCCTGCCATAAAGCCTGGCGCGCCAAGGCATCGATCTGCGCGCCGGAGGTGCCTTTTGGAAAGACCGCGGTCGCGATCGCGATATGGCCCTTCAGCACCCGCGTGAAACGATCCCGCATCTCGTCGCTGACGGCGCCAACGGCCATCGTGCGGGTGATATCCGTGGTGCCGTCGCGATATTGCGCACCGGAATCGACGAGGAAGATGCCCGGCTCGATTGCGCGATTGGAGGCGCGCGTCACGCGGTAATGCGGCAGCGCCGCATTGGGGCCCGCCGCCGAGATCGTCGGGAAGGAGACGTCCATCAGCGCATTGGTCTCGCGCCTGAATCCCTCCAGCTGCTCGGCCGCGTCGATCTCGGTGAGCTGGCCCGAAGGCGCCTCGCGCGAAAACCAGGCGAGGAAGCGAGCCATGGCGGCGCCGTCGCGGCGGTGGGCGCTGCGCGAGCCCTCCTGCTCGGCGGCGTTCTTCACCGCCTTCATCTTGGTCAGCGGGTCGGCGCCGACATCCGCCTTGCCGCCGGCGGCCTCGACCGCCTGTTTCAGCGCGACCGCCCCGGTCGCCGCATCGATGCGGATCGCCGCGCCGCGCCGCGCCGTCGCCTCGAGCGCTGGGACGAAGGCATCGGTCGGCGCCACATCGGCAAGAGGCGCAAGATGCGCCGCGACCTCGTCGGTGATCTTGGCGGGATCGACGAAAATCGTCGGGCGCCCCTCCGCCGGCAGGATCGCATAGCCGAGCATCAGCGGGGTATGGCCCACGTCCGCGCCACGGATGTTGAACAGCCAGGCGAGATTATGCGGATCGCTGATGACCAGGGCCGCAGCACGCGCCTTGGCGAGCGCCTCGCGCGCCCGCGCGATCTTGTCCTCTGCGGCCTCCCCGGCAAAGGCGAGCGGCTGGACGGCGGCAGGCGCCCGCGGCGGCGAAGGCAGGTCAGTCCACACCGCGTCGAGCGGATTGGGCGAGGCGGCTACCAGCGTGCCACCGGCCGCGGTCGCCGCCTTCTCGAACCGCGCAACCTGATCGGCCGTATGCAGCCAGGGATCGTAGCCGAGCTTTGCATCGGCAGGCAGATTGGCCTCGATCCAGGCTTCCAGGCTCGTGTCGGCAATGGCCACCGGCGTGAAATGCGCCAGATCGACCTCATCTCGCACCTGCAGCGTATAGCGGCCGTCCACGAGCACGGCGGCCCTGTCCGCGAGCACGACGGCATAGCCAGCCGAGCCTGTGAAGCTTGTCAGCCATGCAAGGCGCTCGGCACTCGCGGGCACATATTCACCCTGATGCTCATCGGCCCGCGGCACGATGAAGCCATCGAGACCGCGCCGGGCGAGTTCCATCCGCAGGGCTGCGAGCCGCTCCGCCCCCGTCGCCGCGCTCGTCGCCTTGTCGAAGCTTTGGAAAATGCTCGAAGCCATACCCGTTCCTGCAGGTGTTGCCGCAACTGTCTCACCGAGCGAGCTTAGGTGCTCGGCCCCAGCCCCGCAACGGAGCACCGTCCGCTGCGCCTGCCTGCCGAGCGAAGCGGCAGATGGCGCGAAAAGAACCGGGCCACCGATCAATCAAGTCGCAATCCATGCGCGTGATGCATGGCTGAGATTAGGTCACATGCGCTGACCCATCTTCTTCGCACATGCAACATCACCTATGTTGTGAGGCATCGGGGATGGCCAAATGATCGCGAAGTGATCGCGCCAGTCATCCCCCTCGAATTGGAGTTGGACGATGTCCCAGATTGCGACCGAGTTTGCGAATTCCCGCCTTGCGAGTGCCTATGTCGGCGATGCGGGCCGGGATGCCGGCAAGCCCGGCTGGTTCGCCCGCCTGTGGGCGCGGTTCGAGGCCGCCCAGATGGAAAAGGCCCAGCGCTACCTCGACATGTACCACCCTCTGCTGGCGCACCACCTCGATGCCCAGCCGGCCGACAGTGCAAAGCAGTAACTGAACGCGTCCCAGGCCCCGGTCATCCGGTTCCTTGGCGCCACTCTACGGAGCTTGACCGATGGTTATCGTGGCCCTCTTCAACAACGTCATGCGTGCCCTCAAGACGGCGCACGAGATCTTCACCGAGGCGGTGGAGCTCCAGCGCGCCATGCAGAAGCGCTACCCTCACCTGTGAGGTGAATGCGCGACAGCGCGTATCGGCCGTGGTGCGGCGCCGCCTCGTTTGAGGCACAGCGTCGCCCAGCCCTCGCGCTGTCTTTGTTCGACGAGCCGCAGCCCCTGGGCTGCATAGGCCGTGAGCACGCCGGGCACATCTCCCGGCAACAGTCCCGACAGTACGAGCATGCCGTCCGCCGCCACGACCGCGGCAATGGACGGTGCAAGCCGCCGGAGCGGCTTCGCCAGGATATTGGCGAAGACGAGGTCGAAATAGCGCCTGCGCACCGCCATAGCATGGCGAACGCCGGGCGCCACATAGAAGCGCAGGTCGCGCGCCGCGCCATTGAGCCTGGCGTTGCTGCGCGCCACCGCGACCGCCACCGGGTCGATATCCCCAGCCACCACCCTTTGTTTCAGCGCCTTGGCCGCCGCGATGGCGAGGATGCCCGTGCCTGTGCCGACATCGAGCACATGGCGCGGTCGCCGCTGCTTCAGCATGGCGGCAAGCGCCAAGAGGCAGCCGAGCGTCGTGCCGTGATGCCCCGTGCCGAAGGCGAGCGCCGCCTCGATCTCCAGCGCGATATCATTGGCCTTTGCTACTTCCCGGTCGTGCCCACCATGCACCAGGAAGCGGCCGGCACGGACGGGCTTCAATCCTTCCAGGCTGGTCCTGACCCAATCCCTCGCCTCCACCTCCCCGAACACCGCGTCATCGGCGCGATGACCGACGATGAGGCGCAGGAGGTCGCGAATGGCTGGCTCATCAGGCGGGCGCGAGAAATAGGCCTCCAGCAGCCATGGCCCATTGTCGACACCCTCGAAGGCGGCAACCGCCGTCTCGGCGGGATCGAAGATTTCGCCGAGAAGATCCGTCATGCGACGCGCCGAGTCCGCATCCGTCTCGATGCGCAGCACATGGGTGGGTTTGTGAGGCGGCAGACCTTCGAGCATTGATCGTGACCATTTGGGAAACTTCCCGCAGTGACCACAGCGCGGCGGCAAAGTCACGCGCCGCGTATCTCGGCTGGGGTCAGTACAGGTCGGTCGCCACTCGGGTGCTCCCGCGTTGCGCTTTCCCGATCAGGAAGTCGGATAAATCCGACATCCTTGCGAGGAGAGGTGAACGGGCGCTTCGATTATTCCTCGGGCAGCCGCCCCACCAGCTTCAGCCAGGCGTCCTCGTCGATCACCTCGACGTCGAATTCCTTGGCCTTGGCGAGCTTGGAGCCGGCGCCCGGCCCTGCCACCACCAGATCCGTCTTCTTCGAGACCGAGCCCGCCACCTTGGCGCCGAGGCTCTCGGCCATTGCTTTGGCTTCGTCGCGTGACATCCGCTCGAGCGCGCCGGTGAACACCACCGTCTTGCCGGCGACGGGGCTGTCCGTCGTCACCGCTTCCATCGGCTCCGGCGTCACCTCGGCAAGAATGGCGTCGAGTGTCGTCTGGTTATGCTCTTCCGCGAAGAAATCGACGATCGCCTCCGCCACGATCACGCCGATGCCCTCGATCGCCGTGAGTTCCTGCCAGGCATCGCTCGTGCGATCGGCGGCGCGCGTCGCCGTCTCGCGTAGCGCGTCGAAGGAGCCGAAATGGCGGGCGAGCAGCCGCGCCGTGGTCTCGCCGACATGCCGGATGCCGAGCGCGAAGATGAAGCGGTTGAGCGGCACGCGCCGACGGGCCTCGATGGCGGCGAAGAGATTGCGCACGCTCGTCTCGCCGAAGCCCTCGCGGTCCTTGAGCTTCTGCAGGCTCGCCCGGTCCCGTGCCTCCAACGCAAAGATGTCCTGCGGCGCCCTGACGAGCCCCTCGCGGAAGAACAACTCGACCTGCTTGTCGCCGAGGCCGTCGATGTCGAAGGCGTCCCGTGACACGAAATGCTTCAGGCGCTCCATGGCCTGGGCGGCACAGATGAGCCCGCCGGTGCAGCGCCGCACCACATCCTCCCGGCCGGTGCGCGGATTAATCTCGCGCACGGCATGGCTGCCGCAGACCGGGCAGCTGGTGGGAAAGACGTAAGGCACGGCCTCGGGCGGCCGCTTGTCCAAGACCACCGAGACGACCTGCGGGATGACGTCGCCCGCCCGCTGCACCACGACCGTGTCGCCGATGCGCACGTCCTTCCGGGCGATCTCGTCCTCGTTGTGCAAGGTGGCATTGGCGACGACCACGCCGCCGACGGTGACGGGCTTGAGCTTGGCAACCGGCGTTAGCGAACCCGTGCGGCCGACCTGGATCTCGATGGCGGTTAGCGTCGTCATCGCCTGTTCGGCCGGGAATTTGTGAGCAAGAGCCCAGCGCGGCGCCCGCGACACGAAGCCGAGCCTGCCCTGCAGCGCGAGGCTGTCGACCTTGTAGACGACGCCGTCGATGTCATAGCCGAGGTTGGCCCGTTCGGCCTCGATGGCGTGATAATGGGCGAGAAGCTCCTCAACGCTTTCGCAGCGCTTCATCAACGGATTGACGCGGAAGCCCCAGCGGCCGAAGCCCTCGATCACGCCCATCTGCGTATCGGCCGGCAGCGCCGTGCGGTCCCCCCAGGCATAGGCGAAGAAGGCGAGCGGCCGCGACGCGGTAATGGACGGATCGAGCTGCCGCAGCGACCCGGCGGCTGCATTGCGCGGATTGGCGAAAATCTGCTTGCCGAGCGCGGCCTGGCGCTCGTTCATGGCGGCAAAGTCGCTGTGGCGCATATAGACCTCGCCGCGCACCTCGATCACCTCCGGCACGTCGGGACCCGTGAGCTGCTGCGGAATGTCGCCGACCGTGCGCGCATTGGCGGTAACCTCCTCGCCTTCCTCGCCGTCGCCGCGGGTCGCGGCGCTGACCAGCTTCCTGCCCTCATAGCGCAGGCTGAGCGACAGGCCGTCGATCTTCGGCTCGGCGGTGAAGGCAAGCGGCTGTTCGGGCTTCAAATCGAGAAAGCGGCGGATGCGGGCGACGAAGTCGCGCACGTCGTCATCGGCGAAGCCGTTGGCGAGCGACAGCATCGGCACGCGGTGCCGGATCTTGGCGAATTTCTCCGAAGGCTTGGCGCCGACCTTTTCCGACAAGCTCTCGGCGGTCTTGAGCTCGGGGAAGCGCCCCTCGATCTCCTCGTAGCGGCGACGCAGCGCGTCATAGTCCGCATCCGAGACGGTCGGCGCGTCCTCTTGGTAATAGCGGCGGTCGTGGCCGGCGATCTCCGCCGCCAAGGCCTCATATTCGCGTTTGGCCTCGCGCGGGGTGAGGACGGCAACAGCGACGGAGCGAAGGTTGTTTTCGGTCGGCATGGGGCTCGGTGTTCCGTGTCGTCCCGGGTTGCGCTTGGCGCAAGCCCGGGACCCAGAACCGATGTCGCGAATCGACGAGTCTCGGCATCGGTTCTGGGCCCCGGCCCAAGGCCGGGGCGACCCTATAGATTGAGGGTCGGGTAAAGATCAATCCAGAGCGGGTTCATCTCCTCGATGAGACGCGTCTTCCACGCACGATGCCATTTCTTTAGTTGCTTTTCACGGGCGATCGCCGAAACAGGATCGGGGTACTCCTCATACCAGACGAGCCGGGTCACTCGATGGCGCCGCACGAAGGCGCTCCCCCAGCCTTGCTTGTGCTCGAACACCCGACGAGACAGGTCGTTGGTCACACCGACATAGAGCGTTCCGTGCTGGCCATTGGCCATGATGTAGGTCCAGTAGCTAACGCCCTGCGGACTCACCTCACCCGGCGGCCTCCAGGAGCCTTGCGGCGGCGGCGCGGGCCTCCTCGGTGATGGTGGCGCCGGCGAGCATGCGCGCGATCTCTTCGCGGCGGGTTTCGGCGGCGAGCGGCACCACGCGCGTCGCGACACGGTCGGCCGCGGCCGCCTCCTTAGCGATGAGGAAGTGGCTCAAGGCGCGCGCCGCCACCTGCGGGGCATGGGTGACGGCGATCACCTGCACCTGGCGCGCAAGCCGCCCGAGCCGCCCGCCGATGGCATCCGCCACCGCCCCGCCGACGCCGGTGTCGATCTCGTCGAAGACGAGCGTCGGCGCCGATCCGCGGTCGGCAAGCACCACCTTCAGCGCCAGCATGAAGCGCGAGAGCTCGCCGCCCGAGGCGACCTTCATCAGCGGCCCCGGTCGCGTCCCGGGATTGGTCTCGACCCAGAATTCCACGCGGTCGTAGCCGTCCGGCAGCCGCGCCGCCTCGTCCACATCGACCCGCGTGATGAAGCGCGCACGCTCCAGCTTCAGCGGTGGCAGTTCAGCGGCGACCGCCGCATCGAGCGTCTGCGCGGTCGCGCGGCGCGCGGCGCTGAGCTCGCGGGCGCGCTCCGCATAGAGGGTCTCGGCGTCGGATACGGCCACCTCGAGCGCGACGAGCTCCGCCTCACCGGCGTCGATACCGGCGAGATCCGCCGCATAGCGCTCGCGCAGCGCGGCGAGATCATCCGCCGGAACGTCGTATTTGCGCGCGGCGCCTCGCAGGGCGAACAGCCGCTCCTCCGCCGTCTCCAGCTCACGCGGATCGAAATCGGCCTCGCGCAGCGCGCTCTCCAGGACACCGCGCGCCTCGTCGAGGGCGACGAGCGCCGCATCGAGCGCCTTGACGCAGGGGTCCACGAGCTGCGGCGCCTGCGTGCCGCGCCGCTCCAGCCGCCGGACAGCTGCCGAGAGAACCGGGACCGGCGAACTCCCGCCCGCCACTGCATCGAAGGCCTCGGCGAGCTCCTTGGCAACCTTCTCGGCCTGCATCATGGCCTGCCTGCGCTCGGCGAGACGCTCCTCCTCGCCCGGCTCGGGGGCGAGCTTCGTGAGTTCGTCCACGGCATGGCGCAGGAAGTCGGTTTCCTTGCGTGCCGTCTCCATGCGTTCGGTGTGGAGCTTCAGTGCGGCACGTGCCTGGCTGAGCTGCGCATAGGCCTCGCGCACGGCCGTTACCTGGGCCCCGTGCCCGCCGAAGGCGTCGAGCAGCGCCCGATGCTCGGCGGGATCGACCAGAGCCCGGTCGTCGTGCTGGCCGTGGATCTCGACCAGCGTGCCGCCGATCCCCCGCAGCGTCTGCACGCTCACCGGCTGATCATTGACGAAGGCGCGCGTGCGGCCATCGGCATATTGCACCCGCCGCAGGATCAGATCGCCGTCGATATCGATGTCGGAAGAAGCGGTCAGGCGCCGCGCGGGATGATTAGTCGGGATGTCGAACACGGCCGTGACCTGGCCTTGCGGCTGCCCGTGGCGCACGAGCGAGCCATCACCGCGCCCGCCGAGGGCGAGCGCGAAAGCATCGAGGAGGATGGACTTGCCGGCGCCCGTCTCGCCGGTCAAGACACTGAGCCCACCGGCGAAAACGAGATCGAGCCGGTCGATCAGGACGATATCGCGAATGGTGAGCTGGATCAGCATGCGCCGATCTCAGCCCAGGCGGCCCCCGCTGAACAGCTTGCTGATCCAGGAGCCCGTGTCTTCGCGCGGTTCGACACCGCCTTTAGCGAGCAGCGCGTAGGCATCCTTGTACCATTGGCTGTCGGGGTAGTTATGGCCGAGCACGGCCGCCGCCGTCTGCGCCTCGCTGACGATGCCGAGCGACATATAGGCCTCGACCAGCCGCTCCAACGCCTCCTCGGTATGGCGCGTCGTCTGATACCGGCTGATGACCACTCGGAACCGGTTGATGGCGGCGGTATAGTTGCGCTGCTTCAGATAGAAGCGACCGACTTCCATCTCCTTGGCGGCGAGTTGGTCGCGCAGCACCTGGATCTTGAACTTCGCGTCGGCGACATATTCCGACTTCGGATAACGGTCGACCAGCTCCTGCAGCGCAACGAGCGCTTTTTCCGCGGTGTCCTGGTCGCGCGTCACGTCCGGCACCTGCTTGTAGTAGGACATCGCCATGAGATACTGCGCGTAGGCAGCATCCTGGCTAGCCGGATGCAGGGCGATGTAACGGCGAGCCGAATTGGCCGCATCATCATACAACCCGCCTTCATAATTGGCGTAGGTGTTCATGATGAGGGCCTTCTGCGACCACTGCGAGTAAGGATACTGCTTATCGATAGCGTCGAACTTCTTGGCGGCGTCCTCGTAGCTTGCCTTCTCCAGAAGGGCCAAGCCATCATTGTAGAGTTGATCCGCTGGAACCTGCGGAATGATCTCGGGCTTGTATTTCTCCGTCTTGTCGAACGGATTGAGCGACGAGAGAGAATCGCAACCGGCCAGCGGCAGGCCGGCGATCACGAGCACCAAGCCTCTCACGAGCACGGCGCGGCAACCCCCTCGCCCGATCTTCGACAAATATGCGGAACCCATCCCTGGACGACCCTCCAAAACCGGCGCATCCGCCAGCACAGTCGACGCGACCCTCGGCTGTTTAACCTAAGGTCGAGCCGCCGCCAAGCGCGACGCGATTCATACCCGGTGACCATTCGGAAGCTTCAGGGGGAAAGCGACCTTTCCAAGGCACCAGCGCGCAACAACAGACACTATGCGCTGCTTAGTTCACTTCCGGAGCGAAAGCAGGCATCGCAATGCCGGCTGGCATGTCGGCATGGCCGACCTCGCGGCGTGCCTTGACGCCTTCCGACTTGGCCGTGGTGAGCTTGGAGCCGTCCACGAGCGCGTAGTTGGTCCGGTCGCTGAACAACGCCTGAAGCACCGCAAAATTCATGCGGTGACCGCCACAATAGGAGCGGTAGGCACCGATGATCGGATACTGGGACAAGGCGAGATCGCCGACCGCGTCGAGCAGCTTGTGGCGCACGAATTCGTCCGGGAAGCGCAGCCCCTCGGCATTGACCACCCCGTCCTCGCCGATGGCGACGGTGTTGTCCAGGGAGGCACCCAGGGCAAAGCCCGCTTTCCAATAGCGCTCGACATCGCGCATGAAGCCGAAGGTACGCGCGCGGGCGATCTCGCGGCGATAGACATTCGGCTCGAGCTCGACGATCTTGCGCTGGCGGCCGATCAAGGGGCTGTCGAAATTGATCTCGACGTCGAGCCGGAAGCCGTGCTCGTAAGGCAGGAGCTCGGCGAAGGCCCGCCCGTGATCGATCCTGACCGGCTTCAAGACCTTGACATAGCGGCGCGACGCGGAGAGCGAAACGACGCCCACCTGGGTGATCGCGTCGACGAACAGCGCGGCGCTGCCGTCGAGGATCGGCACCTCGGGACCGTCGATCTCTACAAGGACATTGTCCACGCCGAGTCCAGCGAGCGCCGACATGAGATGTTCGACGGTGGAGACCGCGCCGCGGCTCTCATCGCCGAGCACGGTGCAAAGCTCCGTCGCGGAAACCGCGAGATGGCCCGCCTCGATGAGCCGGTCGCGCCCATCGGGCAGTCCCGTCCGCAGGAAAACGATACCGTGGCCCGCATCGGCCGGATGGAGGGCGAGACTGACAGGCTCGCCGGAATGAACACCGATGCCATCGAGCGCCACAGGCCCTGCAAGAGACGTCTGCTTGATGGATCGCATCATTCGTGTCCGGACCTTTTCCTCGATCAACGAGGCTTCGTTACAAAAGCAACTATCGCCGTCTCAACACCGCCAGATTTGCTGACAATCAGCTTCTGCTTTGCTGACGACTGGCGCACCATACGCGTCACCTTTTTCTGGGCCAAATCACGCTTGTTTACGCTGTGTAACATTGCGCCCCGCAGAGCCGTGCGCAGATTCCGACTTATTAATCAATTATTTACACTTGGGCGCGTTGCACGCCCTGATCTTGCCCCAATCACCACGCCGCAAGCCCCTTCGCAAAGGCGAAGAGGCTGCAGCGTGGCTTTTACGCGAATCGATTCTTTTGCTGCCGCCCGACGCCATCAGCGAATCGGGCGGAAGTGTGTGATCAATTTGCCTGACGGCGCAGGAAGGCCGGGATCTCCAGCTGATCATCATCCATAGGGCGAGGTTGCGCCGGAGCACGCCCGTGCTGATCGAGATTGCCCTGGGCGGGGCGATAGGACTGCGGCGCCTGCGGCTGCGGGCGCTTGGCATATTCCGCATGGGCCGGCGACGGCTGCGGTGCCTGCGGCTGATAGCCGGGGTTCGCCTGACGCGGACGGGGCTCCGGCGCCGGCTCGTCCTTGCGGCCGAGCCCAACCGAGGCGAGGCGCTGCAGAAGCGTCATGCGCTTCGATTCGGCGGCGTTGCGGGTTTCCGTCTCACCGCGGCTGGCGCGGATCTGGTTCTGCGCCGGCAGCGGCAGTTCCTCCACCCGCGGCATGCGGGCCGGGCGGATGGTCGCCCGTTCGGCCTGCGGCGGGATGAAATGCTGCGACTGGGGCATGGGCTCGACCGGCTGCGGCGCGGCAGGCGGGCTCACCATCATGCTCGGGCGGGGCTGCGCCGGCTCGATCATGACATCACGGTGGACGACGGCGGCCTGCTGCGGCGCGAGTTCCGCGGCGGGCATCGCAAGCTGCGCGCTGATGGCCTGTTCGGCGATCTGCGCGGGTGATTCGCTCATCATCGGCTGGCTTGTGACGGGCACCGAGGTCGAGCGCTGGCGCGCTTCCGTCCGCAGGCGCTCGGCAACTTCGGCAATGCGCTGCTCGGTCGCCGAAACGTCCTGCTCGCTTTCGACGAGGGCATGATCGATGCCGGTCGCCACCACGGAGACGCGGATGACGCCGTCGAGGCTCGCATCGAAGGTCGCGCCGAGGATGATATTGGCCTCGTGATCGACCTCCTCGCGGATGCGGGTTGCCGCCTCGTCCACCTCGTAGAGGGTGAGATCATTGCCGCCGGTGATCGAGATGAGGAGGCCGCGTGCGCCCTTCATCGAGACGTCGTCGAGCAGCGGGTTGGCGATGGCCGCCTCGGCAGCCGTGATCGCACGGTTGTCGCCCGAGGCCTCGCCCGTGCCCATCATGGCCTTGCCCATGCCGCGCATGATGGCGCGCACGTCGGCGAAGTCGAGATTGATGAGGCCTTCCTTCACCATCAGGTCGGTGATGCAGGCAACACCCGAATAGAGCACTTGGTCCGCCATCGCGAAGGCATCGGCGAAGGTCGTGCGTTCGTTGGCGACCCGGAAGAGGTTCTGATTCGGGATGACGATCAGCGTATCAACGGCCTTCTGCAGCTCGGAGATACCCGATTCGGCCACCTTCATGCGGCGCACGCCCTCGAACTGGAAGGGCTTGGTCACGACGCCGACGGTGAGGATGCCCATGTCGCGCGCGGCCCGGGCGATGACCGGAGCCGCCCCTGTGCCGGTGCCGCCGCCCATGCCTGCGGTGATGAACACCATATGGGCGCCGGAGAGCTGATCACGGATTTCGTCGATCACCTCCTCGGCCGCCGCCCGCCCGATCTCCGGCTGCGAGCCGGCGCCCAGGCCCTCGGTGACCTGAATACCCATTTGGATGATGCGTTCGCAGTGCGAGCTCGACAGCGCCTGGGCGTCCGTATTCGCAACGACGAATTCGACTCCCACCAAGCCGGAGTCGATCATGTTGTTGACCGCATTGCCACCAGCACCGCCGACGCCGAGCACCGTGATGTGAGGCTTGAGTTCCCGGAGGTCCGGGGCTTGCAGATTGATCGCCATGTCGTGGCCTCTTTTGTACTGAACGGCGCTCGGCTGTGCGCCCTCTCCGTCTATCCGGACCTCAATGCGGCCGCCGCGCCGCCTTCGGTCTAAGCTCTTGTTCGGTCAAAGTTTGGCGGTCAAAAACTGTCTTTGATCCACCGTCCCATACGCGACAGATACCCATCCGTCCCCGTGCCCTGGTAAACGCTCCCGGCTCCGGGTTCGAAATGCTCCACATGGGCCACCTGCGGATAGACCAGTAGGCCTACTCCGACCGAAAACGCCGGCCCTTTTGCCGCTTCCGGCAATCCCTTCACACCGAGCGGCCGGCCGATCCGCACCTGGCCCGGCCCCTTCTCGCTCCCGAGAATGCGCCGCGCCATTTCCGGCAGCCCGGTCAGCTGGCTCGCCCCACCCGTCAGCACGATCCGGCGGCCCGCTTCCGTCGCAAAGCCCGCGCGGCGCAACCGATCACGCACCAGTTCCAGGATCTCCTCGACCCGCGGCTTGATGATGCGCACCAGGCTCGACTTCGGCATGTGATTGGCGACGTCGCGCTCTTCCTCGTCGACCTGCGGCACGGAGATGACCTCGCGTTCGTCGGACGGGGAGGAGATCGCCGCGCCGTACAAAGTCTTCAGCCGCTCCGCCACCGCCACACGGGTCGAAAGCCCCCGGGCTATGTCCATGGTCACGTGGTGCCCGCCGACGGCGAGCGCATCCACATGGACGAGATGGCCGCCGGCGAAGACGCCGACGCTCGTCGTGCCGCCGCCGAGATCGATGAGCGTCGCCCCGATTTCCGCCTCGTCGTCGACGAGCGCCGAAAGGCCGGCGGCATAGGGCGTCGAGATGACCGCTTCGACATCGAGATGGCAGCGCTCGACCGCGAGCATCAGATTGCGGGCGGCGGCGCTGTCGGCGGTCACGACATGCATGTCCACGCCGAGATTGCCGCCGATCATGCCGGCCGGATCGAGAATGCCGGACTGGCCGTCAAGCGAGAAGCCCGTGGGCAGGGCGTGCAGCACCGCCCGCCCCGGACGCACGCTATAGGCGCTCGCCGCATCGAGCACGCGGTGGATGTCGCCGTTCGACACCGAGCCGGAGCGCACGCCCACATTCGCGTTGTAGCTCTGCGAGCCGGCGCGGCCGCCGGTGAGATTGACCAGTATCGACCGCACTTCGACCTTGGCCATGCGCTCGGCGGCATCGACGGCCTGGCGGATGGACTGCTCCGCCGCCTCGAGGTCGACCACGATGCCGCCCTTCAAGCCCAGAGAACGCTGATGGCCGATGCCGAGCACGCGGGCGAGATGGGTGCGCCCCTTGAGGGCCTCGCCTTCGCTCACCGGATTGAGCTGGGCGATGAGGCAGACCACCTTGCTGGTGCCGACGTCGAGCACCGAAAGGATGGCGCTCTTGCGGGCCGAGAGCGGCTTCAGCCGTGGCGTGAGACCGTTGCTGAAGCTCATATTTCCGGCCCCTTCGGCTTGGTGCTCTTCTTGGTGAGCTGCGCTGCCCGGGCGGCCGCGGCCTCTTCGCTGAGGCGCATGACGAGGCGGTCGGGCATCCTGAGATCGACGGAGAGGATATCCTTTTCCAAGATGTGCTCGTCGCGCTCCAGCGCCGCGAGCCGGGTGAGCGCCGCAACGGCGCCCTCCTCGGGAAGCCGGATGTCCATGCCGTTGTAGAGCTTCAGATCCCAGCGGTGTCCGGCAACCAGAATGCCCGCGCGGATCTGCGACTTCAGCGCGCCGGCGGCTTCGCGCAGCGCGATATAGTCCTTGGAATGAAGATTGGCTTGATCACCCACGACCAGCGGCAGGCTGGCGAATCGCGGATCATTCAGCATGTCGATGACGGTGCCGTCGCCGGCGACGACGAATAACTCGCCATTCCGCTGCCACAGCGCCTTCGGCTTGCGTTCGACGATGTTGATCGACAGCTCGTTGGGATAGAGCTTCCTGACGGAGGCCTCCTTGATGAGCGGCACGAGTTCGAGCCGCCGCCGAACCTCCGCCGCATCGAGCAGCGCCAGCGAAACCTTCGGGCTGATGCCGGCGGCGCCGAGCACCTCGGTCGGCGTCAGCTCGACGAGCCCAGAAATGGTGATTTCCTTGATGCCCAAGCCGAGGGCACTGGCGATGGCGTGCTGCGGCTCGCCATAGGTGCGACGGAATTCGTCGAGATGGCCGCCGCGCACGAATCCATAGGCGGTGACCGCAATGAAAAAGCCGCCGACGAGGAGATTGCCCATGCCCCTCGGCAGATGCCGCGCCAGAGGCGACATGGCGGCCCTGCGCGCGCGCATCCTCGCACGCCGACCTTTCAAGAAACGGAAGATGGACGCGGACACGTTGCTACTCCCGGCTACACCCCCTGCCCCCACGGCCTTCACCGGTCGCAGGAAGCGTCCTTCACCATCCATTCCACGAGCTCACCGAAGGAATAACCGGCGTGAGCGGCCGCTTCGGGCACGAGACTCGTCGCCGTCATCCCCGGCTGGGTATTCACTTCCAAACACACGAGTTCTCCCCTTCCATCAGGGCGATCGTCGTAGCGAAAGTCGGCGCGACTGACGCCTCGGCAGCCGAGGGCTTGATGCGCCGTTAATGCCAACTGTTGAACCTGTTGGTAAATATTCGGTTTAATTTCGGCCGGCAGGACGTGAATTGAACCACCCTCGGCGTATTTCGCATCATAGTCGTAGAACGCGCCGGTCGCCGGCCGGATATCGATGATGTCGAGGGCTTTGTCGCCCATCACGGCGCAGGTCAGTTCCCGCCCGGCGACATACTGTTCCGCCAGGAGAAGGTCGCCGTGCGGCCAGTCCGGCCGCAAGAGTTCCTGCGGTGGGTGGCTCCTGTCCTCGCGCACGATGATGACGCCGAAGGAAGAGCCTTCGTTCACAGGTTTCAACACATAGGGGGGCGGCAGGACGTGACGCTCGGCCGCCTCGTGCCGGGTCACGACGCGCCCGTGCGCCACCGGCACGCCGGCGGCGCTCATCACGACCTTGGCCCGGTCCTTGTTCATGGCGAGGGCCGAGGCCAGCACGCCGGAATGCGTATAGGGGATCCGCACCACCTCCAGGATGCCCTGGATGGTGCCGTCCTCTCCAACCCGCCCGTGCAGGGCGTTGAAGGCGACATCCGGCTTGAGCCGTTCGAGCACGGCGGCGATGTCGCGGCCCACATCGACGCGGGTGACGCGATAGCCGCGCGTCTCGAGCGCGCCGGCGCAGGCCGTGCCGGAGGCGAGCGAAACGTCCCGTTCCGCCGACCAGCCCCCCATCAGCACTGCGACGTGTTGCGTCATGATTCCCTCCGCCCTTCCCGCGGCCCTCTCCCTACGAGGAATCCGGGGATCCAGAACGACCGCCTTTGGTTAACCTTGCGTTAACGCTGCCACTGATCGCGCCGAACGATCAGCCCGCCACCCCGACCCGCTTGATTTCCCACTCGAGCATCACGCCGGTCTCTTCGCGCACGCGCCGGCGCAACTCTTCGCCGAGTTCCTCGATGTCGGAGGCGGTCGCGCCACCGAGATTGACGAGGAAATTGCAGTGCAGCTCCGACACCTGGGCCATGCCGCGCTTCAGGCCGCGGCCGCCGACCCGATCGATGAGCTCCCAGGCCTTGGCGCCCGGCGGATTCTTGAAGGTCGAGCCGCCGGTACGCGTGTTCACCGGCTGGGTGGAAGAGCGCGCCTCCGTAATCGCGTTCATGCGCGCCAGGATCTCGGCCGAATCACCGGGCCGGCCGGCAAACAGCGCCTCGGTGAAGACGAGATCGTCGGCCGCGCCGCAATGGCGATAGGAGAAGTCCATGTCGGTCAGCGACAGCACATGGCGACGCCCCGTCCGGTCGATGGCGCGGGCCTCGACGAGCACGTCCGCCGTCTCACCGCCATAGGCGCCACCGTTCATCCGGAGCGCTCCACCGATCGCGCCGGGAATGCCGCGCAGGAAGGAGAGCCCGTCGATCCCTGCCTCCGCCGCTGCCCGCGCCACCTTGACGTCGGCGGCCGCAGCCCCTGCCCTGACGCGATGCCCCGCCTCCACCGCAATGGCGGAAAAGCCCTTGCCGAGCCGCAGCACGATGCCGGGCACGCCGCCGTCGCGCACCAGCAAATTGGAGCCGAGCCCGACGACGAGAAGCGGCAGGTCGCGCGGCGCAGCGGCCAGAAACAGCGCGAGATCATCCTCGTCGGCCGGCGTGAACAGCACCTGCGCCGGCCCGCCGGTGCGGAACCAGGAGAGCGGCGCCATCGGCGCATTGGCCTCGAGCGTGCCGCGAAGGCCGGGCATGGCCTGCCGGAGATCCGACGTGATGTCAGGAAAGGTCATCCACGCCCTCCCCTGCGTCCTGCAAAATCCGCGACGCCAGACGCGCCCCTCCCCCCTGTGGAGATGGAAAGGGGTGGGGGTGATCGCCCGAAATCACGCCGCATCCCCCGTCGCAAGGTCGCCGGGCAGCGCATAGGCCCAGGCCGTGATGGAGCCCGCGCCGAGACAGATGACGTAATCGCCCGGCTGCGCCATGGAGCGCACGATGCCGGCAAGTGCCGCCGGCTCCGGCAGCGGCACGACATTGCGATGGCCACGCGCCTTCAGCCCGGCGATCAGGCCGTCCCGATCCGCGCCGGGGATCGGCTGCTCGCCCGCCGCATAGACCGGCGCGATTATCACCGCGTCGGCGTCGTTGAAGCAGGTGCAGAAGGAATCGAATAGCGAGGCAAGCCGCGTATAGCGGTGCGGCTGCATCACCGCGATCACCTGTCCCTTGGTCGAAGCGCGCGCCGCCTTGAGAACCGCCGCGATCTCGACCGGATGGTGGCCGTAATCATCGAAGATGGTCACGCCGTTCCACTCGCCCGTGCGCGTGAAGCGCCGCTTGACCCCGCCGAAGGACGCGAGAGCCGTGCGGATCACCTCCGGCGGCATGCCGAGCTCATAGGCGACCGCGATGGCAGCCGTCGCGTTGAGGGCGTTGTGATGGCCCGGCATGGGCAGCACAAGCTCGTCGAGCGTGGTCTCGCCGCCGGTCTTGCGGTCGCGGATTGTGACGCGGAACTGGCTCTTGCCGCCGTTGAGATCGAGGAGCTCGAGCCGCACATCCGCCTGCGGGTTCTCCCCATAGGTGATGACGTGCCGGTCCTCGATGTGGCCGACCAGGTCCTGCACCACCGGATGGTCGATGCACATGACGGCAAAGCCGTAGAAGGGAATGTTCTCGACGAAGGAGCGAAAGGCCGCCTTGATGGCGTCGAAGGTCTTGAAGTGATCGAGATGCTCGGCGTCGATATTGGTGACGATGGCGACATCGGCCGGCAGCTTCAGGAAGGTGCCGTCGGATTCGTCGGCCTCCACCACCATCCAGTCGCCGGCGCCGAGCCGGGCATTGGTGCCATAGGCATTGATGATGCCGCCGTTGATGACCGTCGGGTCGAAATTGCCGGCATCGAGCAGGGTGGCGACGAGCGAGGTCGTCGTCGTCTTGCCGTGCGTGCCGGCAATCGCCACGCAGGTTTTGAGCCGCATGAGCTCGGCCAGCATCTCGGCCCTACGCACCACCGGCAGGCGCTTCTCGCGCGCCGCGACGAGCTCGGGATTGTCACGCTGGATCGCGGTGGACACCACGACCACCTCGGCTGCGCCGAGATGCTCGGCCGCATGGCCGACGAAGGTCTTGGCCCCCTTTTCCCGCAAGCGCGCGACATTAGCGTTGTCGCCGGCGTCCGAGCCCTGCACCGTATAGCCGAGATTCATCAGCACCTCGGCGATGCCGGACATGCCGATGCCGCCGATGCCGATGAAATGGATGGGGCCGAGCTCGCGCGGCAGCTTCATCGTCGGGTCTCCAGTGCCGATTCAAGTCGGCCGATGCGAATAACGAGGTCCGCGAGCCGCTCGGCCGAATCAGGGATACCGGCGCTCTTGGCCGCTTCGGCCGCACGGGTCAAGCGCTCGGGTCGAGCAAGCGCCTCCGACAGTTCGCGGGCGAGCCGCTCCGGCGTGAAATCGGCCTGGGTGATCACCGTCGCCGCTTCGATTTTGCCGAGGGTTGCGGCATTGGCGGCCTGGTCCTGATCGAGCGCGCCCGGCAGGGGCACGAGGATCGACGGCCGGCCGATCACCGCGAGTTCCGCGACGGTGGAGGCACCCGCCCGCCCGATGACGAGATGCGCCTGTGCCATGCGCTCCGGCAGGTCCTTGAAGAAGGCCGCAACCTCTGCGGCAACGCCGAGGCGGGCATAGGTCTCACGCACACGCTCCAGGTCCTCGTCGCGTGCCTGCTGCACGATCGCGAGGCGCCCGCGCTCGTCCGCGGAGAGCCGCTCGATGGCTGGCGGCACGATATCGCTCATCACCCGCGCGCCCTGGCTGCCGCCGGTGACGAGAAGGCGCAAAGTCCCGCCGGCCGGAACCGGCGAAAAGGCGGTTGCCGCGGCTGCGAGCACAGCCGGACGCACCGGATTGCCGGTCTGCGTGGCCTTGCCCCTCAGCCCATCGTGCAAGCCGCCGACATTCGCGAAGCCGGTGGCTATGGCGGTGGCGCGCGGCGCGAGAAAGCGGTTGGCGCGTCCGAGCACCGCATTCTGCTCGTGGATGACGGTCGGGATGGCGTTGAAGGATGCCCCGAGCAGCGGCGGGACGGAGGGATAGCCGCCGAAGCCGACGGTGACCGCCGGCCGGATGCGCCTGACGAGCGCCCGTGCCCGCCAGATGCCCCGCCCGAGCGTCACCGCGGCCTTGATGGCGACGGGCAGCGAACGCCGCGACGGCGTAGCGGAGGGAATGACGAAGATATTCTCGGCGGGGAAATACCCGGCATAGGCCGCGGCCCGCCCGTCCGTCGCAAGCGCCACCCGGAGTCCGCGCGCGGCAAGCCGCTCGGCGAGCGCCTCGGCCGGAAAGAGATGTCCCCCGGTGCCGCCTGCGGCGAGCAGCACGAGTGGTGCCTGCCTGGTCTCGGGCTCGGCCTCAAGCGTCATGCGCGGTCCTGCTGCCGAAGGAGCGCGTCTCCGGTTCCCGGCGCGACGCGATGCGGTCGAGGATCTCGGCGCGCGGACGCTTGCGCGTGAGCGCAATGAGAAAGCCCATGCCGATCGCGAGCGAAAGAAGCGAGGAGCCGCCATAGGAGACGAAGGGCAAGGTCATGCCCTTCGCCGGGATGAGATGCACGTTCACCATCATATTGATGCAGGCCTGGATCCCGAAGAGGGTCACGAGCCCGGTGACGGCGAGCCGGCAGAACGGCTCCTCGTTCTTCTGCGCGAGATAGAGCCCGCGCAGCACGATGAAGGCGAAGAGGAGCACGAGCGCGATACAGACGATAATGCCGAATTCCTCCGCCGTGACGGCGAAGATGAAGTCCGTATGGGCGTCCGGCAGGATGCGCTTGACGGTGCCCTCGCCCGGGCCCTTGCCGAACCAGCCGCCCTGCGCGAAGGCATCGAGCGCGGTGTCGATCTGGAAGGTGTCGCCGGCCGACTTGTCGAAGAAGCGTTCGATGCGGTCGCGCACATGGGCGATGAACTCATAGGCCACCGCAAGGCCGAGAACGCCCATTCCGCCGATGCCGGCGACCCAGAAGATGTGGAGGCCGGCGGTGAAGAAGAGGCAGGCCCAGACGATCGAGATCAGCATCGTCTGGCCGATATCCGGCTGCAGGATCAGCGGCACGATGGTCACGGGCAGGATGAGGATGGCGAGGAGCGTGCCCGGCATGTCGCGCCGGCGGCTGCCTTCGGCGAAGAGCCAGGCGGTGATGACGACGAAGGCGGGCTTCACGAATTCCGACGGCTGGATGGTGATGCCGGCAAGGGTCAGCCAGCGCCGCGCGCCCTTGACCTCCGGCCCGATATAGAGCGCGGCGATCATCATCGCGATGCCGAGGCAGAAGATGACGAGCGCCACGCGCCGCACGTAGCGTGGCGGCAGAAAGGACACGACCACCATCGTCGCGACGGCGGGCAGGAGATACATGATCTGCCGGTTGACGAAGTGGAAGGTCGGCAGGCCGAGCCGCTCGGCAACCGGCGGGCCACCGCCCATGAGGAGAACGAGGCCGGCCACCATCAGCACCACGAGCGCGACGAGGATGGTGCGGTCGACCGTCCACCACCATTCGCCGACAAGGGTCCGTTCAGCGCGTGATGCCATGGGTCAGTTTCCCCTGTTGCTGGCGGCCGGCGCGAGGCCCGGCAAGGCGAGGACGAGATCGCGGAACTGGTCGCCGCGCGCCCCGAAATTCGCAAACTGGTCGTAGGAGGCTGAGGCCGGCGAGAGCAGGACCACCGCCTCGCCCGCCCCTGCCGCATCCGCCGCGGCGGCGGCCACGGCGACATCGAGCGTGCCGCAGCGCGTGAAGGGCACATGCCCGTCGAGGGTCGCGGCGAAAGCCTCGCTCGCCTCGCCGATCAGATAGGCCTTGGCGATCCGCGGAAAATAGGGAGCGAGCGGGGCGATGCCGCCCTCCTTCGGCTTGCCGCCGAGGATCCAGAAGATGCCGCCCGGAAAGGCGGCGAGCGCCTTCTCCGTGGAATCGGCGTTGGTCGCCTTCGAATCATTGATGAAGAGGGTCGAGCCGATGCGTCCGACCTCTTCCATGCGATGCGGCAGGCCGATGAAGCTCTTCACCGCCGCGGCGATAGTCGCCCGCGGCACGCGCAGCGCAAGGGCCGCGGCTGCGGCGGCGGCAGCGTTCTGGGCATTGTGGCGCCCGCGCAGCGAGCCGTTGCCGGCAAGATCGGCGATCTCCTCGGAGCCGTCGCGAAAGATCTTCGTTCCTTCGGCGTGCACGCCCTCGGTGAGGAGGTGCGCCGCGCTGATGCGCATCAAGGGCCGGCCGGCAAAGGCGCGCCGCGCCGCCACCGCGTCGGTGAAATCGTCGTCGACGCCGACGACCGCCATCCCCGATCGCGCAATCAGCCGTTCCTTGATGGCCGCGTAATTCTCCATCGTGCCGTGCCGATCGAGGTGGTCGGGCGTGACGTTGAGGAGGACGCCGACGCTCGGTGTGAGCGAGGGGGCGAGATCGATCTGAAAGGACGAGCACTCGACCACATGGACGCGCCCGGGCGCGGGCGGTTCGAGCGAGAGAATGGCCCGGCCGATATTGCCGCCCATCTGCACGTCTTGTCCGGCGACGGTCAGGATATGGGCGATGAGCGCCGTCGTGGTCGATTTGCCGTTGGTGCCTGTTATGGCGACGAAAGGCGCGTCCGCGGCGAATTTGGCGCGCTCGCGGCAGAAGAGCTCGATATCGCCGATGATCGCGACGCCCGCGGCCTTGGCGAGCTTGGCGCTCCAATGCGGCTCGGGATGGGTCAACGGCACGCCCGGCGAGAGCACGAGCGCGGCAAAGCGGCCCCAGTCCGCCTCGCGCAGATCGGCAACGGGAATTCCGGTTTGAGCCGCCTTGGCGCGCCCCACCTCGCCATCGTCCCAGGCAAGAACCTCGGCACCGCCGGCGATCAGCGCCTCGGCCGTCGCGAGGCCGGACCCGCCGAGCCCGAACACGGCGACGCGCTGGCCCGCGAAGGTCGTGACGGGGATCATGCGGACCGGCCTTTCACCTCTCCCCGACGGGGACAGGAATGGGTACGGCTCGCGCTGATCACCTGGCCAGTCATCACCCTCACCGCAGCTTGAGCGACGAGAGCCCGATGAGGGCGAGCACCACGGAGATGATCCAGAAGCGGATCACCACCTGCGGCTCCGTCCAACCGAGCTGTTCGAAATGGTGGTGGATCGGCGCCATCTTGAAGACGCGCCGGCCGGTGAGCTTGAAGGACGCGACCTGGATGATCACCGAGAGCGCCTCCAGCACGAAGAGCCCGCCGACGATCGCGAGCACGATCTCGTGCTTCACCGCCACGGCGACCGTGCCGAGCAGTCCGCCGAGCGCGAGCGATCCCGTATCGCCCATGAAGATCTGCGCCGGCGGGGCGTTGAACCACAGGAAGCCGATGCCGGCGCCGATGAGCGCGCCGCAGACGACGGCGAGCTCGCCCGTGCCCGGCACGAAGTTCACCTGCAGGTAATTGGCGAAGATGGCGTTGCCGACGAGATAAGCGATGATGCCGAAGGTGCCGGCAGCGATCATGACGGGCACGATGGCGAGACCGTCGAGGCCGTCCGTCAGGTTGACGGCATTGCCGGAGGCGACAATCACGAAGGCGCCGAAGACGACGAACAGGAGGCCGACGTCGAAAAGGAGATCCTTGAAAAAGGGAATGGCGATGGAGGTTGCCAGGAACTCGCGTGTCGGCGGCAGTGCGTCACGGCTCACATAGATGATGGCAAGGCAGGCGAGACCGGCGATCACGCCCTCGAGGGCGAGCCGCGAACGCCCCGAGAAGCCCTTGTGCGACTGCTTCGTGACCTTGAGATAATCGTCATAGAAGCCGATGGCGCCGAACAGCAGCGTGACGAACAGGACGATCCACACATAGGCGTTGGCGAGATTGCCCCACAGCAGGATGGAGATGATGACCCCGGACAGGATCATCAGCCCGCCCATCGTCGGCGTGCCGCGCTTGGCGAGATGCGTCTGCGGGCCATCGTCCCGGATCGGCTGGCCCTTGCCCTGACGCACCCGCAGGAGCGAGATGATGCCCGGCCCGAACATGAAGACGATGAAGAGCGCGGTCGCGGTCGCGCCACCTGCCCGGAAGGTGATGTAGCGGAATACATTGAGGCCGGAGAACGTACCCGAGAACTCCGCAAGCCAGGTGAACATATGTGATGATCCTCGTGGGTTGACCCGGCTTCAGGCTCTCACCGCTGCGGGCGCGGCATCGGCAAAGCGGTTCTTCAGGAATGTGACCAGACGCGAGATACGTGTTCCATTCGAGCCCTTGACCATGATCACGTCACCGGCTCTGAGCGACGCGAGAACCGGCCCTTCCAGGCCGTCGGGGGCCTGCGTATGGGCGCCGCGAACCATAGGCGGCAGCACATGCCACAGCGCCTGCATGGCCGGGCCGGCGGCGAAGACGAGGTCGATGGCATTCTCCTCGATTGCCGAGGCGAGCCCCGCATGCAGGCGCTCGCTTTCCGGCCCGAGTTCCAGCATGTCGGCGAGAACCGCGATCCGCCGGCCGCGGAAACCGATATCCGTCTGGCCGAGCGCGGCGAGCGCCGCCAGCATGGAGGCCGGATTGGCATTATAGCTCTCATCGATGAGGACGACCTCGCCCCCCGGTACCTGCAAGCGCGTGCGTTCGCCGCGGCCGACAGGCGGCGAAAGCTGGCCGAGCGCGAGCGCCGCCAGCGCGAGATCCGCGCCGAGCAGTTTGGCCGTGGCGAGCACGGCAAGGCTGTTGACCGCGATATGCCGGCCGGGGCTGCCGATGCGGTAGACGGCCGGGGTGCCGAAAACGTCCGCCTCGACGACCGTGCACTCGGCCCGCGACAGGATGCGCTTGGCGCGCACGTCGGCCTGCTCGTGTTCGCCGAAGGTGACGATCCGCCCGGCCGGTGAAGCCGCCGCATGGGCCCTGAGCCGTTCGAATTCGGCGATGTCACGGTTGATCACCGCGGCGCCACCCGGCTCGAGGCCCATGAAGATTTCGCCCTTGGCATCGGCGATGGCGGTGACCGAGGGAAAGAATTCGAGATGGACGGGGGCGACCGTGGTCACGACCGCCACATCAGGCCGGACCATGCCCGTGAGCTGCACGATCTCGCCGGAGGCGCTCATCCCGATCTCGAAGATCCCGAAGTCGGTTCCCGCCGGCATGCGCGCGAGCGACAGCGGCACGCCCCAGTGGTTGTTGTAGGAGGCCGCCGAGGCATGGACCGTGCCCTGATCAGCCAGCGCCAGGCGCAGCGCCTCCTTCGTGCCCGTCTTGCCCACAGATCCGGTAATCGCGACGACGCCGGCGCGGCTGCGCACACGGGCCGCGCGGCCGGCATTCTCCAGGGCGCACAGCACGTCCGGCACGACGATGAGCGGCCCGAGGCCGGCCATTTCGCCCGCATGCGCCTCGTCCACCACGGCGGCTGCCGCCTGCCGGCGAAAGGCCTCCGCAACGAAGGTATGGCCGTCGTGCACGTCGCCGCGTATGGCGAAGAAGACGTCGCCCGGCGAGAGACTGCGCGTGTCGATGGAGACGCCGCCGATGGCGGCGGCAACCGCGCCCTCAGCCCGTCCGCCGGTTGCCGCAATCAGTTCCTGTCCTGTCCAGAGCGTCGTCATGTGAGCCTCGCTTGCGCGCCCGCCGCGTCGTCGAACTCGCGGGCGAATTCGCGCACGACGTCGTGATCGGAGAACGGCAGCGTCCTTGTGCCGACGATCTGGCCCGTTTCATGACCTTTGCCGGCAATGACGAGAACATCGCCGGCACCAAGGTCCGCGAGAGCTGTTCGAATGGCCGTGCGCCGGTCACCGATCTCGCGGGCGCCGGGGGCGGCGGCGAGGATGGCGGCGCGGATCGCCGCCGGATCTTCCGAGCGGGGATTGTCGTCGGTGACGATGACGACGTCGGCCATCTCCGCCGCGACGCTGCCCATGATCGGCCGCTTGCCGGGGTCGCGGTCGCCGCCGGCCCCGAAGACGACCATAAGCCGGCCCGATGCATAGGGCCTGAGCGCGCCAAGCGCATGGGCGAGCGCGTCCGGCTTATGCGCATAATCGACGAAGACGAGCCCGCCCTTGAACGCGGCAACCCGTTCGAGCCTGCCTTTCACTCCCTTCAGCCCGGCCAGCGCCGCGATGACCCGGCTCGGCTCCTCGCCCGCCGCGATGACGAGCCCCGCCGCGACGAGAGCATTGGCCGCCTGGAAATCGCCGGCGAGCGGCAAGGTCACCTCCTGGCGCCCGGCTGCATGGCGGACCGTCAGGCGCTGGTCGAAGCCGGCGCGCACCACATCCTCGAGGACGAGATCCCGCCCTTTCCGGCCCACCGAGAACAGCGCGAGGCCGCGCGCGCCGGCGACCGCCGCCACGGCATCGGATTCGGCTGCGTCCGCGTTGACCACGGCCGGCGCCTCGTCGGGCAGCAGGGTGTCGAACAGCCGGAGCTTGGCCTGCAGATAGGCCTCGACCGTCGGATGGTAGTCGAGATGGTCGCGGCCGAGATTGGTGAAGCCTGCGGCCGTCAGGCGCACGCCGTCCAACCGGTATTGATCGAGGCCGTGCGACGAGGCCTCCATGGCGAGATGCGTCACTTCCTCGCCTGCCAAGCTGTCGAGCGTCCTGTGCAGCGCGACGGGATCCGGCGTCGTGAGCGAGCCGTAGGTTGCACCGTCCGGCTTGACGACACCGATGGTGCCGAGGCTCGCCGCCGGATGTCCGAGCGCCGCGAAGATCTGCCGCGCGAAGTCGACGACAGAACTCTTGCCGCTCGTGCCGGTCACGGCGACGATCGTGCCGGGCTGACGCGGATAAATGCGCGCCGCGGCGAGCGCAAGCAGGCGACGCGCATTGTCGACGCGCGCGAAGGCGACGGTCGCCGGCAGGTTAGCCGGGCGCTCGCTCTCGCCGACGACGGCGATGGCGCCGCGGGCCGCGGCATCGGCGGCAAAGGCGAGACCATCGGCCTTGGTGCCGGGCACCGCGACAAAGAGAAAGCCCGCCCCGACGGCGCGTGAATCGGCAGTCACGCCAGCGATGGCGCGCCGCGCCTCGTCGCCGGCGAAGACGCCGGGGAGAAGTTCGCCGAGGAGCGGCAGCGGGCTCATGGCATGCCCCGATTCATTGCTCCAATCATCGCGTGCCCCATGCCCCGAGTCGCGTCATGATCGGGAACGGCGTGACCGGCGGCGTGAAACGCGGCGGCAACCCGAGAAGGGGCGCCACGCGCGCGATGATCTTGCCGGTCGTCACGCCACCGTTCCAGGCCGCCGTCGAGAACCCGTAGGTCTCCGGCAGGCCCTGCGGCTCGTCATAGATGGTCACGAAAAGATACTTCGGTTTATCGGCGGGCACGATGGCCATGAATGTGGTGAAATTCTTGTTCTTGGCATAGCGCCCGTTGATCACCTTGTCGGCGGTGCCGGTCTTGCCGCCGATGAAATAGCCAGGCGCGAGCTTATCCGTGAACCTGGCCGACCCTTTCTCGGCGTTGAGACGCATGACGTAGCGCAGCGCCTCGCTCGTCTCCGGCTTGATGACGCGCAGCGCAGTGGCTTGCACCTCGTCCGGGGTGCGCTTCAGGAAGGTGGGCCGTACGAAGGTGCCCCCGTTGACGAGCGCGCAGACCGCTGCCGCCGCCTGTAGCGGCGCCACGGCAAGGCCATGGCCGTATGAAATGGTGATGGTGTTGAGCTCGCCCCATTTGGCCGGCACGATAGGCTCGGCACTTTCCGGCAGCTCGGTACGCATGCGATCGAGCTGACCCATCTTCTTGAGGAAGGCCTTGTGCCCCTCGACACCGACGGCGAGCGCCATGCGCGCGGTGCCAATATTCGACGAATGCAGGAAGATCTCCGGCACGGTCAGGATGCGGTGCGTACCGTGATAATCGTGAATGCGGAAGCGGCCATAGGCGAGCGGAAAGCGCGCATCGAAGGTGGAATTGATGTTCACCTTGCCGGAATCGAGCGCCATGGCCGTCGTCAGCGCCTTGAAGGTCGAACCCATTTCGAACACGCCGACCGTCATGCGGTTGATGCGGTTGGGATCGAGCGCCTCGACGGGATTATTGGGATCGAAATCCGGCAATGAGACGAGGGAAATCACCTCGCCGGTATTGACGTCGAGGATCGCCGCCGCGGCCGATTTGGCCTTGAAATGCTCCATGCCCTTGACGAGTTCGTCCCGCACCGCCTGTTCGGCCCTGAGGTCGAGCGAGAGCGCGACCGGCTTCAGGTCGTCGGCCGTGCGGGCGAGCCCGGCGCCGGCGAGCGCCTGCAGTCCTTGCCCGTCGATATACTTCTCGATGCCGGCGATGCCCTGGTTGTCGATATTGGCGAAGCCGAGAACATGGGAGCCGAGCGGTCCGTTGGGATAGACGCGCTTGTTCTCCGGCAGGAAGCCGACGCCGGGAATGCCGAGGCGGTAGACCTCGGCCTGCTGCTTGGGCGTAATCTCCCGCTTCACCCAGACGAAACCCTTGCCCGTGCTCAGCTTCTCGCGCAGCTCGCGAGCATTGAGATCCGGCAGCACGGCGGTGAGCAGCTCCGTCGCCTCGTCCTTGTCGATGATGTTGCGCGGCTCGGCGAAGATGGAGACGGTTCTGACGTCGGTAGCGAGAATGGTGCCGTTGCGATCGACGATGTCGGGCCTTGCCGACAGGATCGCGGCGGTCGCCGTGCGGTGGAAATCGCTCGGCGCGTCCGGCGCCAGCGCCAGCATGGAAAGCCGACCGATGATCAGAAGAAAAAGAATTGTGAAGAAGACACCGACGAGCCCGATGCGGGCGACGCCCTTGTCGGCACGCATGCGAAAGAAGCGCTTGAGCAGATCGAGCGACAGCGTGAAGGTCTTCGGCGTGTGGGCCTTCGGCGCACGCGCGGCAAGCTCGTCGTGAACCCCGTCGAAGGGATGGGTAGTGGACATTGGCTCACCTCACCGAGACGCAGACGGCGTATTGGCGGGGGCTGCTCCCCCCGACTGCGGGGTCGCGGTCGGCTCGCCGAGACCGAGCGCCTCGAGCTTGCGGCCGATCGCATCGACCTTCTGCTGCCGCTCGGGGATGTCGCTCAGGCGCACGACCTGGTTGAGCGCCAACGGCTGCAGGTCGAGATGCCGCCCTGCGAGCACCTGCAGACGATCGGGCCGGTTGAAGAACTGCCACTCCGCCCGCATGACGGCGATCGCATCCTTCTCCTTCTGTATCCGAGCCTTCAGCTTCGCCACCTGCTCGGCGTAGTAGATGGTCTCGTATTTGATCGAATAGGCATAGCCGGCGGAACTCACGAGGAGCGCGATGGCGAGCACGTGGAGGAGGCGGATCATCAGCGTGTTCTTCCTCGACCTGAACTTGGCCGTGCCCCCGGCCGGACAGACTGCGGCAGCCGCGCGAGCGCGGCGACGTCATCATCGAGCGGGCGCTGGGGCGCGTCCGTGCGCTCCGCCGCCCTGAGCTTGGCGGACCGGGCCCGCGGATTGGCGGCGAGTTCGGCCGGCGACGGCAAGACGGGGCCGCGCGTCACCGGCGCGAAAGTCGGCGCAGGCAATGTCCCGCCCGGCATATGTCGGGAGCCGCCGATAGTACGGGCCGCGCGACGGGCCATGAACTGCTTGACGATGCGATCTTCGAGGGAGTGAAAGGTCACCACGACGAGGCGGCCGCCGGGCTTGAGCACCCGCTCGGCCGCATGCAGCGCGCGCACAAGTTCACCGAGTTCGTCGTTCACCGCAATGCGCAGCGCCTGAAAGGTGCGGGTCGCGGGATGCGGGCCGTTGGGTTCGGCACGCACGATGCCGGCGACGAGGTCGGCGAGGGCATCGGTGGTTTCGATCGGACTGCGCCGCCGCGCCTCCACGATGGCACGGGCTACGGCCCGGGAGCGACGCTCCTCCCCGAAATGGTAGAGGATATCGGCGATCTCGGCTTCCGGAGCGTCGTTGACGATATCGGCTGCGCTCGGCCCGGCCTGTTCCATGCGCATGTCGAGCGGCCCGGCATGGCGGAAGGAAAAGCCACGCCCCCCCTCGTCGACCTGCATGGAGGAGATGCCGATGTCGAGCACCACACCGTCGAGTGGCGCAAAGCCATGCTCCTCGGCGTAATGGTCGAGCTCGCCGAAGCGCCCCGCAACGAGCGTCAGGCGCCCGGCCGCAGCGCGGACGAGGTCGTCGCCGCCGGCAATGGCGTCGGGATCGCGATCGAGCGCGATCAGCCGCGTATCGGAATGAACGGAAAGAATGGCGCGCGTGTAGCCGCCGGCGCCGAATGTACCGTCGAGATAAAGCCCCGCGGGCTTCACCGACAAGGCCGCGAGCATCTCTTCCAGGAGCACGGGAACGTGACGGGCCGGTCCGCCAGCAGCACCGGCCAGACCGTTACCGGTCGAGCCGCCGCCGCGGCCCATCATCATTCCCGTGCTCCGGAAGAACCCGAAGACCTCTCCCCGAGATGGCGCTCGCCCAGAGCCCGCTTGAGCTCCCGCACCTTGGCGCGCGCTTCCTCGAGATGCGCCCGGAAGGCTTCCGGCCGCCACAACTGAAACTTCTGTCCATGGCCGACGAAGGTCACCTGGTCCAAGATGCCCGCATGGTCGCGCAATGCGTCCGTCAGGATAACCCGGCCCTCCCCGTCGACCTTCAGAACCTCGCTCGTGCCCAGAAGGGCGGTCGACAGGTGGTCGCGCTCCTCCGAATAAGGCGACAGCGTCGATAGCAAGCCGTCGATCTCCGCCAGAAGTGCGTTGCCTCCTGCATCGAGCGCCGGACTGTCCAGCGCCGGATGCACATAGAGCCCGTCGAACCCGTCCCTTGCCAAAACCGCCCGAAACGACGCCGGAATCGAGACCCGCCCCTTCGTGTCCAACCGATTGGTGAAGTTGGACACAAACCGGTCCATGGCACCCGACCTCGGCCGTCCCGTCGCCTGCCCACTGCATCGCTATGAGCGAACGCGCACTCTCCTCAATGCGCACAGGACGCGGCGCATCACACCCCCGATCGAACCGAGTCCGCTGTGGACGTTGACCTGAGGATCCCGCCACTGACGGGATGATTTGGGATAGCATGGGATTTTATGGTCGTCAATGGAATCAGGAGTTCCGGTGATGGATTTCCGGCGTGGCCATGAGACTCTCTCAAGGTTAACGAAGGCTTGCATTGCAGCCGCTTCCGCCGCGAAGCATCTGCAAATCGGACCTTTCCTCATCGAGGGGTGAGCGACGCGCCCAAGTGCGCCCATGCGGACGCGGCAAGCCCCCTCGCCGACGTCCTCGTCGGCGAGACCCGTGCAGGCTTCGCATGTGTAGGTGATGGGAAAGGCGTCAGCCGGCCTATAAGCCGGGTTCTGTAGGGCCGACGAACGGTTGTTCGCCGACGCGGCGACCATTCCTCTGGGACGATCGTTACCGAACGCCTCCAGCAACCAACCCGGGCGACGGGCCCGGAAACGGGCCCTGGGCTTAGAGCCCTGCCGCCCCTATTCGGTTTTGCTCCCGGTGGGGTTTACCCTGCCGCCTGCGTTGCCGCCGGCGCGGTGCGCTCTTACCGCACCCTTTCACCCTTACCGGAGACCGAGGCCTCCGGCGGTTTGCTTTCTGTGGCACTTTCCCTGGAGTTGCCTCCGCCGGACGTTATCCGGCACCGTGTTTCCGTGGAGCCCGGACTTTCCTCCACCTGAGGATCGCTCCTCCGGCAGCGGCCGCCTGGCCGGCTGACGACTGTGGGATAGGCATCGACAGCCGCCCGGTCAAGGGCGCGGCCACCATGGGTTAGGCAGGCGCGTTCGAATCGAGGCTGACCATGATCGACTGCACCTTCGCGCAATAGGCGAGATTGGCGCTGTTGATACGGCGGGCGTAGTAGCCGCTCTGGTAGCGCATGATGGCGCCGCAGATGTCGCCTCCCGCGCGCTGGTAGGCACCGGCCAGGTATTTGACGCCGTATTTGATGTTGGTTTCCGGCGCATAGAGGCCGGATACCGTGCCGGAATAGCCGATGTCCCGTGCAGTCCCCGGCTTGATCTGCATCAGCCCGACAGCGCCGCCATTATAGGCGGTACGTTTGTAGCGGCTCTCGACGCGCATGACTGCATCGACCAGCGCATAAGGAATGCCGTACTGCTTCGCATACCGAGCGGCAAGCTCGACATAGCGATTGCGATACTTGGGGTCGAAACGGAGCGGTTTCACCCGCTTCAGACGGTTCTTGAGCTTCGGCGCAATCGTCGGAGCAAGGTCACTATCGGCCGCATCGGCCGCCCTCTTGCCCAGAATGAGTTCGCCCAGTCGTTCGATATTGAGACCGGAGACGCTGGATGGATCGCCACGCTCTCCAGCCGCCATGGCATTCGTGGCAACGACACTCAGGCCGCAAAAGGTCACAAGCCCAATCAACTTGACGATTTTCAACAGTCTTACTCCCAACAATGCACAAAAGAACACCTGCCGCGCGGGATGCCCCTGCGGCTTGCCAGCCAAATGCGGCGGTGCGTGAAGTCTGTCTCCGGCTCTACCTTCGGCTATTGGCCAAGGTCAGCGGCGACTGACATGGGGTCTCACCTTGGCGCAATAGGCGCGTGCAGCGCCTGTCATGCTCGTGGCGCGGTGGCCGGCCTGGTACTTCAGGACCGTCCGGCAGGTGTCCCCACCCGCGAGGCGGTAAGCCTCCGCGAGATAGCGAATTCCGTAGCGCAGGTTGGTGTCGGCGTCGTAGAGACCCTCCACCGAACCGCGATAGCCCATGGCCCGCGCGGTCGAGGTGCTGATCTGCGTGAGCCCTACATTGGCGCCGTTGCGCGCCCGCGGATTGAAGCGGCTCTCGACCCTGACCACCGCCGCGGCGAGTTCGACCGGAATGCCGTTTGCGGCGGCATAGCTCGCAAGGAGCACTTGAATCCGGTCGCCCCCGGAACCTTTCCCCGTGCCAGCGCTTCTAGGCGGTGAGCTCGTGACGTCCCGCTGCTGCGCCTCAGTACCTGCACGCGTGGCCGCCTTGGGACCACGCTTCGTCAGTCCGGGCTCCGCGAGTGACGAGACGACGGGCGCTCGCAAGGCCGGCGACGAAAGGTCGAGCGGCGCATGCCGATGCGACGCCCGCGCGACCGGTTTCCGTCCCTTGCGGGCCGGTTTGGCGGTGGGCTTTACAGGCGGCAGCATCGCCTTGACGGCCGGCTCCGCGGCCCCGTTCGAGGCGACATGGGCCGGTATAGCGCCGCCGACCGGGGAGACGGGCGCCTTAGCCCCCTGTGTGGCTTCTTTGACGCGTGCGGAGGAAGCCTGAGCCGATGCGGCATCGATGCAGCTGAACGAAGCGGCCAGCGTCATCGCCAGCAGCGTCGTTCCCAGTCCGTATGATCCCGTCGTCATGCCCGCGTCACATCCATCCGCACGTCCTCTCCCGTTGAACCGCCACGGCCGGAATGCCCGCGACACTCGGGCACGATCAAACTCCCTCGCCGTCACCGTAGTTGATGACGTCGAAAGAACCGCACCGTTCATGAGGCGGTGAACTGACCCAAAAATGCGGCAATGTTCGGGCAGCGAATCAGGTCGTTACTGTCAAGCTTGCGCCAAATAAAAAAGCAACAACCGGCAGACCCATAATTTTACCCATTACATCACCGTACTACGTTTAAAAGTATTCATTGATAATCTCTGATCAGACGGGCGACCGCCTAATTTTCACCTTCGCAGTCGCAATATGCGCAGCGCAGCACTCAAAAATGGAACCGCCGAGCTTACCAAGCGTTATCGGCGCGTGCATATCGCGCGTATGAAAGGGAGCGACCTCATGAAAAAGATGCTGGCGATCGGTCTTGTCACTGTCGGGCTAGCCGGCGGTCTGACAGCCTGCAACACGCCTGGAGACCGGGCAGCGGGTGGCGCCCTCATCGGTGGCGCGACGGGCGCGGCCGTCGGCGGCCTCGCGTCGGGGACCGCAGGCGGGGCTCTCGCGGGCGGCGCCATCGGCGCGGCTGGCGGCGCCATCGTTGGCGCGGCCACGGCTCCGCAGAACTGCGAGACCTACTACTACCGCGGGCGCCGCTATCAGGATTGCTACTGATCGCCTCACTACCCTAGGAGGCTGCGGCTCTCTATGATGACAGGCGGCGGAGACTGATCCGTCGACCCGGGTGACCGCCGGCATGCCGGCGGTCATGCCTTGAGGGTCATGCCATGAGAGGGACCGCAGGACATCATGTGGGGAAAGCTGGGCGGCACCGGCTTAGGCCTTGCCATAGGCGGGCCGCTGGGTGCGCTCCTCGGCGCGCTTGCCGGACATTTTCTCGTCGACCGCGAGGGAGCGCCGTTCCGTCGCCCGCCGCGCGAGGTCATCTTCACCACCGGTCTCGTCGCACTGTCCGCCAAGATGGCCAGGGCCGACGGCGTTGTGACGCGCGACGAAGTCGCGGCTTTCCGCCGTATCGTCGAGGTGCCCGAGGACGGGCTCGCCGACATCATCCGCCTCTTCGATCTCGCCAAGGCGACGACCGCGGGCTACGAGGCTTATGCCCGCCAGCTCAGCGAACTCCTTGCGGACGAGCCGCAACTCCTCGAGGACGTGCTCGACGGCCTGTTCCTGATCGCCACCGCCGACGGTGCCGTGCATGACGGCGAGATCGCCTATCTCAAGTCGGTCGCCGAGATTTTCGGCCTGACGGGCAGCGATTATTCCCGCATCGAGGCACGCCACCTGCACCGCGACGACGACCCCTACGCTATCCTCGGCGCGACCCGCGACATGGACGGCGACGAGCTGAAGCACCGCTACCGCCAGCTGGCGCGCGAGTTCCACCCGGACCGCGAGATCGCCCGGGGCCTGCCGCCCGAGGCGATCAAGATCGCAACCGCCCGGTTGGCCGCCATCAATGCCGCCTGGGACATGATAGCCCGCGAGCGGGGGCTGGCATGACGGACCGAACGATGACCACCTCCCGGCCGCAGTTGCCCGCCCCCGACAGCAAGGTCGCGGCCAAGATCTTTCCCTCGCCCAACCATGGGGAGCGGCTCGCAAGGGACGGCGCGCCCCGCCGTCCCGATATGCTCGTGCTGCACTACACCGGAATGCCTGATGCCGGCCAGGCGCTGCAGTGGCTGTGCAATCCGGTGTCGCAGGTCTCGGCGCATTACTTCGTCTTCGAAGACGGCCATGTCCTGCAGCTCGTGCCGGAGGCGCGTCGCGCCTGGCACGCCGGGCAGTCCTCCTGGGACGGGGAGACGGACATCAATTCGGCGTCGATCGGCATCGAGATCGCCCATCCCGGCCACCCGAGCGGCATGCCGCCCTATGCCGAGCCACAGATCGACGCGGTGATCGCGCTGACCCGCGATATCGTCGCCCGCTGGGGCATTGCTCCGCAGCGGGTGGTGGCGCATTCCGATATCGCGCCCGAGCGCAAGTGCGACCCCGGCGAAACCTTCCCTTGGGAGCGGTTGCATGCGGCCGGCATCGGCCATTGGGTTCGGCCGGCTGCGGTAGGCGGCGGCCGCTTCCTAAGCCCGGGCGACCGCGGCCAGCCGGTGGAGGCGCTGCAGGCCATGTTCGCGCTCTACGGCTACGGCATCGCTGTCAGTGGGGTCTATGATGCGCTGACCGAAGCGGTCGTGCGTGCCTTTCAGCGGCATTTCCGGCCCGAGCGCGTGGACGGCATCGCCGATGCCTCGACACTGACGACCTTGCGCGATCTCATTGCATCGCGCCCTTCGTCGGTCGCGTGAGAGAAAGCCAGCTTGCAGGGCACCTGGCGCGGCCCCATCTGTTGCAAGGATGATCTGCAGACATGATCTTGCAGACGTGAGCCCTGCCCGGCAGTGAGGAGACCGCCCATGAATCCGAGCTATTCGCCGCGGTCCGCTTGGACCTGGCGGCCGGTTGAACTGGCCGCACTCGTTGTCGGCTTCATCGCCTGGTGGCCGCTTGGGCTTGCCGTGCTCGCCTGGAAGTTCTGGAATGACCGCTCGGCGCGGCCAAAGGATTTCGAGACGGCGCTGCGCGACGGCTTCATGCGTGTGCGCGAGACGGCCAGCGGGCTCTTCGCCGGCACGGCGCCGATCCCTGAGGATGACCTCGCACTCACCGGCAATGCTGCCTTCGACGCGCATGTCCGCGAGACGCTTGCGCGCATCGACGCCGACCGCCGGGCGCTGGTGGAAGAGATCCGCGCTTTCCGTGCCTTCCTGGCAGAGGAACAGGCCGGCCGCAACGAGATGTACGAGCGCTTCAAGGCGAAGAGCCGGCGCGACTAAGTCATCGCTGCTTGAAGCTCGAAGAACTTAGATCCTGATTGATCGCCTTCGAACGCCCGCGATGGCCTCGCGGGCGTCCGTCGTCATGAGCGTCAGTTGCGGCCGCGGAACAGCCAGCCGACGGCGAAACCGATGGCGGCCGCCGCCATCACGCTGTTCAGTGGGCGTTCTTCGATACGCCGTTCCATGGCGCGCATGCCGTCGTCATAATAGCTTGTGCCGGCCTCGCTGACCCGCTCGACGTAGTCTTGGCCGTGGCGCGCCACGTCCTTCACTGTATCCTTTGCCCGGCCATAGGCCCTTTGGGTGACCCCGGCCGCCTGATCATAGGCGCCTTCCGCCTGCAGTCCCTCGTCGCCCGTCAGATCGCCCGCGGCTTCCTTCACTTTTCCGCCGACCTGCGAAACCGTTCCCTTGACCCGATCGTTGTCCATGTGCCTCTCCTGGTGGTGAGCCTTGCATGGACAACGCGGAACACGTCACTTCGTTCGCAGCGATCAGTGGAAAGGCTTGGCTGAGGCTTTTGAGCATTGCTCGATGAAGCGGCAGCGGCCGGGTATTCACAAATTGCAGGCAGCCTGCTCATTTTGCTTGCTAACCCATGCCGTTTCGTGCGCAACTATAAGCCTGCGCCCAGGTCGCAGGAGGAAGCGCACGAGACCGCCCACGGTCTTCCGGAGGGCGGTCTTTCTTGTCGGGTTTCGACCTGCAGGCCATCAGAGGGACCGCTGGCGCCAGCCGGCGGGGTCGCTGCCCTTCTCAAGAAAAAAGGCCGCACAGTGATGTGCGGCCCAAGTCTAGGGAGGAAACGCCCAAGGAGGGCAGCGACATGGCATGGCCATATCGCAACGCAACATTACTTCGCGAACGCAAAAGAGGCAAGTGCATTTCCATGCACTAGGCGCATACCGCATCTTCCGCCAGCGAGCGATATTCAGACGTCGGACGACGACGGCGCGCCGCTTCGCTGAGCCTGAAAACCAATTGGTTCAAAATCTTATCTGCTGAAACGCTCTGGGCCCGCAGGCCCGGTGGCAAAAGCGCGCATGTAGGCTTCGCGATCATTCGCGTCCGGTGTGGCGCCAAAGTAACATGGGTCTGGCTGCTGGAGATGTTGCAAAGTGCGCGATGACGAAGGGCGGATCGCCTGGAGCAAATCCGACTAGGATGGAATCACTTGCTTCCATCCTAGTCGGTGATTTTGCTCGTCTATTTCTAAGCGGAGCAAGTCCGCAACAGACGGACTTGCTCTAGCGGCTCGCCGAAGCCGGTCGTAGTTGGCTCGAGGCCCCGGTGAGTGCGGCGACCGGCTTGGTGCTCTCGCGTGCCGCGCGCAGAATCTCCCGGCCGAGCAGCCCCGCCATGCAAGCGTGACCGCGATCGCTCATGTGGAAGCCGTCGCTCGCCAACATGGCATGGAGCACGGTGGCCGACTGGCGCCCCCAGGCCCTCATCAGCGCATAACGGGAGAAAACGCAGGTTTTCGTCTTCATGCCGATATCCGTGACGAGCTTCACGAAGCGCTCATAGCGTGCCGTGTCCTGAATTGATGGAAAGAACTGCTGGTCGAGCAAGATGAGATCGGCGCCCGCGGCTGCCGTCGCAGCGATGCCGCCCTCGACGAGCGCGCGAAAGCGATCTTCGCCGACCGCCGTCAGCGCATCATTGGTACCGACCTGCCAGATCACGAGATCGGGCTTGACCGTCAGCACCTCCTTCTGAAGCCGCGCCAGCGTCTGCACGGCCGTTTCGCCGCCGATGCCGGAGGCCTGCATGTCGATTTGGACGAGGGGCAGCTTCTCTTCGAGCCGCGCCTTGAGCTGCGCGGGATAAGCCGCCGCCGGCGAGGACGTGCCGACGCCGGCCGTCGTCGACGAGCCTATGGCGAGGATCGTCAGCCGGCCGCCGCTGGCAAAACGGGCTGCCGTGTGGCTGAGCTGGCCGTTGACGGCAAGCACCGGTTGCATAGTGAGGCATTCCCAACTGGCTGCCGCATTCGCGGCCGGCGCCGCAGGTGGTGTGATGCCCTGGGCGAAGGATGGAAGTGCCGTCGCGGAGACCAGGATGAAACTGGCCACGACCGCAATCGCCCCGCCGAGCCGGCGCTGGTGAGGGCTCGCGAGATCCGCAGGTGACAGTTCAGATTTGATCGCGTGGAAAGAGCGGGAAAGCACAAAACCCCTCGTTTCTTTTCCCGTAGCATAGGGGGCGATTTGCGGCGAGCGCAACCGTGGCAGCAGGATCTCGCGCCCCTCCTGGATCCGGGCGAGGCGCGCCCAAAATGCGTCCGAAACGCGCGACAGGATGGCAGCGCAGCCGTTCACGACGAAAGGTGCGATCATGAACGCCGAAATCAGGAGAGAGCCGACGATTGCGCGCATCTGGCGCGGTCGCGTCCGCCGCGAACGCGCCAACGAATACGAGGCCTATAATTATGACGTGGGCATTGTGCCGCTGATCGAAAAAGCCTTGGGCGTCCAGACATTCCGCGAAGACCGCGGCGACGAGACGGAATTCGTGACGATCTCCTATTGGGAAGATGTAGAGGCCATGGCCCGCTTCACGGGGGCCGATCCGACCCAGATTCATCACCTCGACCGCGACCCGGAATTCCTGATCGAATTGCCGAGCGCTGTTCAGATCCTGAAGATCCTCAAAACGCACGGCAATACCGGCTCGTCGGAATAGCCGCGCCAGTCCGAGCAACTGATGGCGAGCAGGCGATATCCGCCGTGCCGAATTCCCGGCCTATATCGGTAGGCAGGGCCATACCTTGCCATCGTCCAGGCGATGGTGTTTCGCTCCTTCGCGACAGGCCCGGCGCACGTGCCGCGGCGACGCCACCTTCGCGGCATGAAACAGGAGAAATCCGTGGCTGGTCAGCGCAACGGCTTCGTCGAGGTGAAGAATGCTGAGGAAGCGGTCGATCGCCTCGCAGCACTTCACACGCGTGCCGCCGATGGGCTGCGGGAGGCGCTCGACCGCTATCTCGACCGCAAGGAAGAGCCGACGGCCGCCGAACGCGTTCTGTTCCGCTACCCGGAAATCCGGGTGGCCTATGCACCGACCGGGCTGATGCCGATCACCGCGCGCGCCTATGCCAAGTTCCAGGCACCCGGCGTCTATGCGACCACGGTGACGCAACCCGGCTATTTCCGCCCCTATCTCATCGAGCAGCTCAGGCCGCTGATGGAGGAATTCGGCGCGAGCGTCACCGTCGGGCTCAGCGATCAGGCGATCCCCTACCCTTACGTGGTCACGCGTGGCGACGAGCTCGCCGGCACCGCGGTGACGGCAGCCGAGCTGGCGCGGTTTTTTCCGACGCCGCTTCTCGCCGTTGTTGGCGACGAGATTGCCGACAGCTTGTGGGAGGAGGACGCAACCGGCATGCGTCCGCTCGCCCTCTTCGATGCCGCACGCACGGATTTCTCACTGCGCCGGCTCGTGCATTACACTGGCACAGACTGGCGCCATATCCAGCCCTGGATCCTGCTCACGAACTACCACCGCTATGTCGACCAGTTCGTGCGGCTCGGCCTTGCCGAACTCGCCGCCGGACGGGCCGAGCGGCTCATCCTGCCGGGCAATGTCGTCATCGAGCGCGGACTGCCGGAGGACGAGGCGGTCGCACGCATCACCGGCGTCGCCTGGCATCGCTTCCAGATGCCCGGCTATCATCTCATCGATGCGGAGGGTCGGGGAACGACGCTCATCAATATCGGCGTCGGCCCTGCCAATGCGAAGAACATCACCGATCATCTGGCGGTCTTGCGTCCGCAATGCTGGCTGATGATCGGCCATTGCGGTGGCCTGAGACAATCTCAGACCATCGGCGACTATGTCCTCGCCCATGCCTATCTGCGCCAGGACGGCATTCTCGATCGCCTCCTGCCGACGGATATCCCGGTGCCGGCGCTGGCCGAGGTGCAGGTCGCGCTGCAGGAGGCGGCGGCCGAGGTCACCGGCGACCGCGGCGAAGCCCTGAAGCGCCGGCTGCGAACCGGCACCGTGCTCACCAACGGCGACCGCAATTGGGAGCTGCGGTGGAGCCAGGAGCGGCGGCGCATCAATCTGTCGCGCGCCATCGCGGTCGATATGGAAAGCGGCACCATCGCCGCCCAGGGCTACCGCCTCAGGGTGCCCTACGGCACGTTGCTTTGCGTATCGGACAAGCCGTTGCACGGGGAGATCAAGCTGCCCGGCGCCGCCAATGCCTTTTATGAGCGGGCGGTTGGCGAGCATCTGCGGATCGGGCTAAAGGCGCTCGATCTCCTGCGCGGACAACCGGACACGCTGCATTCGCGCAAGCTGCGCTCCTTCGACGAACCGCCCTTCCGGTGACACAAAGGTTAACGCTCCTGCAAGCCCCCATTGCTTCCCCAGCATGGCTGAAGCCCTCCGAAGCAGGCAATCTGTCGCCGCCTTCGAATGGGGACACCGAGCATGCAGCTGTCCATCGCGGAGATTGCGCCGCGCTTTCCCGACTTCCGGGTTGCGGTGATCGTTGCCGAGAACCTCACGATCACAGGCGCCCGCGCGCCATCGCTCGATACGCTGATTGCGGAACGGGAGAGCGCCTGCCGCGCCGCCTGGGCGGATCGCGAACTCGCCGAGATCCCCGGCATCGCCGTCTGGCGGAGCGCCTATAAGGGCTTCGGCATCAAACGCACGAGCTACCGTTCCTCTGTGGAGCGCCTCGTCAAGCGTGTGCTCGCCGGCGAGCGCCTGCCGGTCGTCAACACCTTTGTCGATCTCTACAATGCCGTCTCGCTCTCCCATGTGATGTGCTGCGGCGCCGACGATCTCGACAAGGTCGAGCCGCCGCTCGCCTTCCGCTATGCCCGCGATGCCGACAGCTTCCTCGACATGGGTGCCGCCGAAGGCACCGACCCGAACGACCCGCCGAAAGAGGGCGAGGTTGTCTATGCCGACATGCGCCATGTGCTCTGTCGGCGCTGGAACTGGCGCCAGGACGCGCGGACCGGCATCTCGCCGCGCACCACGCGCGCGGTCGTCACCATCCAGGCCAATGGTGTCGGCGACATCGAGGCGGCGGTCGCCGACTTCGTTGCCCTGGCCACCGCCCATTGCGGCGCGCGCTGCGAGATCGGCCGCGCCGACGCACTGCATCCGCAGCTGGAGGTCTGAGCCGGCGCCGATTGGATCGCGCCGCTTTCATCAAGTTCGCGAATGAGACGGTGCGCGAAGTAAGATGAGTAGGACGGGTCACGAGTCGCTAAGCTTCACTTGATGCGCCAGGTCCTCGTCCCCGCCCCTCAGCGCCGAGTGAGCCTCGGTCTTCTGCTCGGTTTCGTCGGCGTCGCCATTTTCGCCGGCAGCCTGCCGGCGACGCGGATGGCCGTTGCGGGCCTCGAGCCCGCCTTTGTCACGGCTGCGCGCCCGGCCCTCGCCGGTATCCTGGCGGGGCTGGTGCTGATCATGCTGCGCCGGCCGCTGCCGCCGAAGGCCATGCTCGGGCGTTTGGCCGTGATCGCCCTTTGCCTCGTGTTCGGCTTTCCCGGCCTCACCAATTTTGCCATGCGCCACGTCGGCGCCGCTCATGGCGGCGTCATCATCGGCGTGCTGCCGCTGGCGACTGCCGTCTGCGGGGCGCTTCTGCTGCATGAGCGCCCGCCACCAGCCTTCTGGCTGAGCGCCGTGGTCGGCGCGGGCCTCGTCACCGCCTTCGCGTTGCGCGGCGGCGGTGACGGCATCGGCCTCGGTGATGTCCTGATCTTCGCGGCCGTCGCCATTTGCGCGGTGGGCTATGCCGTGTCGGGCGATCTGTCGCGCCGCATGCCGGGCTGGGAGGTCGTGTCCTGGGCCCTCGTCCTCTCGTTGCCCGTCTCGCTGCCGCTGACTTGGGCTACATGGCCCGTCACGACGGCCGACGTACCCGCGGCCTCGTGGATCGGGCTCGCCTATATCACGCTGATGAGCCAATATATCGGCTTCTTCGCCTGGAACACGGGTCTTGCCCTCGGCGGCGTGGCGCTCGTGAGCCAGACACAGCTGCTGCAACCCTTTCTCACCCTGGCCATTGCCGCCGCCGTCACACACGAAGACATCGACCTCGCTACCTGGTGCTTCGCGGGCGCAGTCGTTGCCGTCGTTCTCGCCGGCCGGCGTGCGGCGCGGGGCCGCTGATTGAGGCGGCCTGCACGGGTGGCAATCGCTTGCGGTTATGCGAGACAGCATATATACATATCTTTATGTCTCGTGATGACACCACGGCCGCACCCCGGCCTTTCTCGCTCCCCGCCCTCCTCGCCGCGCTCAAAGCGGCGGGTGAGGAAACGCGCCTGCGCATTCTCGCGCTGTTGACGGAGGGCGAGCTCAATGTCTCCGACCTTACCGATATCCTCGGCCAGTCGCAGCCGCGCATCTCGCGCCATCTGAAGCTCCTGACGGAAGCCGGCCTCATCGAGCGCCATCGGGAAGGCGCCTGGGCCTTCTTCCGGCTGGCCGACCGCAATGCAACCGCCGCCGCCGTGCGCGACGTCCTGTCTGGGCTCGACCGAGAGGACGTGCAGCTCGCCGGCGACCGGGCGCGGCTCAAGGCCGCGCGGCAGGCCCGCGCCGAAGCGGCGCAAGCGCATTTCGCCCGGCTCGCGGCCAATTGGGATCGCATCCGCTCGCTGCATGTGCCGGAGGCCAAGGTCGAGGCGGCCATTCGCGAAGTGGTCGGAGCGCGGCCGGTGCAGGCCTTCCTCGATCTCGGCACCGGCACGGGCCGCATGCTGCAGCTTCTCGCGCCGGCCGCGACACGCGCCGTCGGCATCGACGCAAGCCATGCCATGCTCTCGGTGGCGCGCGCCAATCTGGAGGAGGCGGGCGTCAGCAACGTCCTGCTCAAGCAGGGCGACATCCACGCGCTGCCGGTCGAGCGCAATGCCTTTGATCTCGTGCTCGTGCATCAGGTGCTGCATTATCTCGACGACCCCGCCCGCGCCATCCAGGAGGCGGCATCGGTGCTCGCACCCGGCGGTCGTCTTCTCGTCGTCGACTTCGCCCCGCATAATCTCGAATTCCTGCGTGACGAGCATGCCCATCGCCGGCTCGGCTTCGCCCGCGACCAGCTCGGCGATTGGCTGGAGGAAGCCGGGCTCGACCTCGTCGAGCATCGGGACCTCAAGCCCCCGCAGGATCATCCGGAACAGCTCACCGTCTCGCTCTGGCTCGGACGCGACCGGCGCGTGATCACCGACATTCACCAGCGTTCACCCGAACGGGAGGTTGCCTGATGGCGCTCGCGTCTTTCCGCCCGAGCCGGCACGGCTCCCGGCCGCTGCACGTCTCTTTCGAATTCTTTCCGCCGAAGACGCCGGCGATGGAAGAGACGCTGTGGGCGTCGATCGAGCGCCTCGCGCCCTTGAAGCCGCATTTCGTTTCGGTGACCTATGGCGCGGGCGGCTCGACGCGCGAGCGCACGCATGCCACCGTCAAGCGCATCGTCGACGAGACGGCGCTGAAGCCCGCCGCCCATCTCACCTGCGTCTCGGCGACGTGCGAGGAGGTCGATGATGTCGCCCGCGCCTATTGGGATGCGGGCGTGCGCCACATCGTGGCGCTACGCGGCGATCCGGCAGACGGCATCGGCGCGAGCTACCGGCCGCATCCCGGCGGCTATGCCTCCTCCGTCGATCTCGTCACGGGCTTGAAGCGCATCGGTGATTTCGAGATCACCGTCTCCGCCTATCCGGAAAAGCACCCGGAGAGCCCCTCGGTCGACTCGGATATCGAGATGCTCAAGCGCAAGGTCGACGCCGGCGCCGACCGGGCGGTGACGCAGTTCTTCTTCGACAACGACGTTTATCTACGCTACGTCGATCGCGTGCGCGCCGCCGGCATCGATATCCCGATCGTGCCCGGCATCCTGCCCGTGCAGAATTTCAAGCAGGCGGCGAATTTCGCGGCCCGTGCCGGTGCGACGATCCCAAACTGGCTGGCGGCGCGTTTCGATGGCCTGGAGGAGGACCTGGAAACCCGCCGGCTGATCGCCGCGGCGGTCACGGCCGAGCAGGTCATCGATCTCGTCGACAGCGGCGTGACCGAGCTTCACTTCTACACCATGAATCGCGCCGACCTCGTCTATGCCATCTGCCATCTGTTGGGGCTGAAGGGCGAGACAGGCCTTCAAACCAAGGCCGTGGCGGCGGCTTGAGCCTCTGGCCATTCCGGGGTGGCCGAAGGCCGAGCCCGGAATCCAGAACCGAGCTGTTTTGATCGTGAAACCGATCGGCTTGAGCTCTACCAGTTGGCCGCATCGTTTCTGGATCCCGGACCCCGGCTACGCCGGTTCCGGGATGACACGGAGAATAAACGCGAATGTCCGAGTTCATCCCTGATCCCGTCGACGGCGATGAGATCCGTACCGCGCTCAAGCGCGCAGCGGCCGAGCGCATCCTCGTGCTCGACGGGGCCATGGGCACCGAGCTGCAGACGCACAAATTCACGGAAGAGGACTTCCGTGGCGAGCGCTTCCGCAATCACAACCGGGATCTGCGCGGCAACAACGACCTTCTGATCCTCACCCAGCCCGAGGCGGTGAAGCAGGTCCATCTCGACTATTTCCGCGCCGGCGCCGATATCGTCGAAACCAATACCTTCTCCGGCACGGCCATCGCCCAGGCCGATTATGCGCTCGAGTCGATCGTATTCGAGCTGAACCGCCAGGGCGCGCGGCTCGCCCGCGAGGCCGCCGCCATTGCCGCGAAGGAAGACGGCCGCCGCCGGTTCGTGGCCGGCGCCATCGGCCCGACCAACCGCACCCTGTCGCTGTCGCCGGACGTGAACAATCCCGGCTACCGTGCCGTCACCTTCGAAGAGGTGCGCGACGCCTATGCCGATCAGGTTCGCGGGCTCATCGCCGGCGGCGCCGAACTCATCCTGATCGAGACAATTTTCGACACGCTGAACGCCAAGGCGGCGGTGGTCGCCGCGCAGCAGGTCTTCGAGGAGACCGGCACCCGCCTGCCGATCATGATCTCCGGCACGATCACCGATCTCTCCGGCCGCACCCTCTCCGGCCAGACGGTGGAGGCCTTCTGGAACTCGCTCCGCCATGCCGACCCCGTCTCGATCGGCCTCAACTGCGCGCTCGGCGCCAGGGAGATGCGCGCCCATATCCGCGAGCTCTCGCAGATTGCCGATACGCTCGTCTGCGCCTATCCCAATGCCGGGCTGCCGAACGAATTCGGCCTTTATGACGAGAGCCCGGAGGCGATGGCCGAGCTCGTCGGCGAATTCGCCCAATCCGGCCTCGTCAATATCGTCGGCGGCTGCTGCGGCTCGACGCCCGCCCATATCAAGGCCGTCGCCGAGGCGGTGAAGGACAAGGCGCCGCGCGCCGTCGCCTCCCCGTCCCGGCTGATGCGCCTTGCGGGGCTCGAGCCCTTCACGCTCACGTCGGACATTCCCTTCGTGAATATCGGCGAGCGCACCAATGTCACGGGCTCGGCGCGTTTCCGCAAGCTGATCACCAACGGCGACTTTGCGGCTGCCCTCGACGTGGCACGCGACCAGGTGGCGAACGGCGCGCAGGTCATCGACATCAACATGGACGAGGGCCTGCTCGATTCCGAGAAGGCGATGGTCGAGTTCCTGAACCTGATCGCCGCCGAGCCCGATATCGCCCGCGTGCCGATCATGGTCGATTCCTCGAAATTCTCCGTGATCGAGGCCGGCCTCAAATGCATTCAGGGCAAGGCGATCGTCAATTCCATCTCGCTCAAGGAAGGCGAGGAAAAGTTTCTGGCTGAGGCCCGCACTGTGCGTGCCTATGGCGCCGCGGTCGTCGTCATGGCCTTCGACGAGACCGGCCAGGCCGACACCGAGGACCGCAAGGTCGAGATCTGCGCGCGCGCCTATAAGCTTCTGACGGAAGAGGTGGGTTTTCCGCCCGAGGACATCATCTTCGACCCGAATATCTTCGCCATCGCCACCGGCATCGAGGAGCACGACAACTACGGCGTCGACTTCATCAATGCGACGCGCCGCATCCGCGAGCGCCTGCCGCATGTCCATATCTCGGGCGGCGTCTCCAACCTCTCCTTCTCCTTCCGCGGCAACGAGCCTGTGCGTGAGGCCATGCACGCGGTGTTCCTCTTTCATGCCATCCAGGCCGGCATGGATATGGGCATCGTGAATGCCGGCCAGCTCGCCGTCTATGACGAGATCGACCCTGTGCTGCGCGAGGCTTGCGAGGACGTGGTCCTCAACCGCCACCGCGAGGGCGACACGACGACGGCGACTGAGCGGCTGCTGGCGCTCGCCGAGGATTACAAAGGCAAGGGAAAGGTCGCCAGGGAAACCGACTTGGCCTGGCGGACCTGGCCGGTGGAGAAGCGCCTGGAGCATGCGCTCGTCAACGGCATCACCGAATTCATCGAAGAGGATGTGGAGGAGGCCCGGCTCAAGGCCGCGCGGCCGCTGCATGTGATCGAAGGCCCGCTGATGGCCGGCATGAACGTCGTCGGCGATCTCTTCGGCGCGGGCAAGATGTTCCTCCCGCAGGTGGTGAAATCGGCCCGCGTCATGAAGCAGGCGGTGGCCTATCTCATGCCCTTCATGGAGCAGGAGAAGCTCGACAACGGCGGCAGCGGCGAGCGTGAGGCTGCCGGCAAGATCCTGATGGCGACGGTGAAGGGCGACGTCCACGATATCGGCAAGAACATCGTCGGCGTCGTGCTGGCCTGCAACAACTACGACGTCATCGATCTCGGCGTCATGGTGCCGGTCCAGAAGATCCTGGAAACGGCGCGCAAGGAGAAGGTCGACATCATCGGTCTCTCCGGCCTGATCACGCCCTCGCTCGACGAGATGTGCCATGTGGCCGGCGAGATGGAGCGCGAGGGCTTCGACATCCCGCTGCTGATCGGTGGCGCCACCACGAGCCGCGTGCATACGGCGGTGAAGATCCACCCGAACTACAGCCGCGGCCAGACCGTCTATGTGAATGATGCGAGCCGCGCCGTGGGCGTGGTTTCCTCGCTCCTCTCCCCCGAGACGCGGGAGAGCTATGTGGACACGATCCGCGCCGAATATGCCAAGGTCGCCAATGCCCATGCCCGCGCCGAGGCCGACAAGCAGCGGCTGCCGCTCGCCAAGGCACGCGCCAATGCCCTGAAGCTCGACTGGGCGGGTTACACGCCGCCGAAGCCGACCTTCCTCGGCACGCGCGTGTTCCGCACCTATGAGGTGGCGGAACTCGTGCCCTATATCGACTGGACGCCCTTCTTCCAGACCTGGGAGCTGAAGGGCCGCTTCCCGGCCATTCTCGAGGATGAGGCGCAAGGGCCGGCGGCGCGCCAGCTCTACGAGGATGCGCAAGCGATGCTCGCCCGCATCGTCGAGGAGCGCTGGTTCAATCCGAAAGCCGTCATCGGCTTCTGGCCGGCGAATGCCGTCGGCGACGACATCGCCCTCTATACCGGCGAGAGCCGGCAGGAGACCCTCGCCACCTTCTTCACGCTGCGCCAGCAACTGCTGCGCCGCGACGGCCGGCCCAACCTCGCCCTGTCGGATTTCGTCGCGCCGGCCGAGACGGGCAAGGCCGATTACGTCGGCGCCTTCGTCGTCACGGCGGGCATCGAGGAGGAGCGTATCGCCAAGCGCTTCGCCGAGAAGAACGACGATTATGCCTCGATTCTGGTGAAGGCGCTGGCCGACCGCATTGCCGAAGCCCTGGCCGAGCGCATGCATCAGCGCGTGCGCAAGGAATTCTGGGGCTACGCCCCGGATGAGGCGCTCGACAACGAGGCCTTGGTTCGCGAGGACTATGCCGGCATCCGCCCGGCGCCGGGCTATCCCGCCCAGCCCGATCACACGGAAAAGAAGACGCTCTTCGAGCTTCTACAGGCGACACCGCGCATTGGCGTCACGCTCACCGAGAGCTATGCCATGTGGCCGGGCTCATCGGTGTCCGGGCTCTATCTCTCGCACCCCGAGTCCTATTATTTCGGCGTTGCCAAGGTAGAGCGCGACCAGGCCGAGGACTATGCCTTGCGTAAGGGCATGGATATTGCTGAGATCGAGCGTTGGCTCGCGCCCATCCTCAACTACGACCCGGCAAACTACACGCGCGCCGCGGCGGAGTAACCGAACGCGGTGTTGCCGAGTTCAGCTTGAAAGAGTGCCAAGCCGGTAAAGCCGGCTTGGATGTCCCCTGTCATGCCCCACCGGGCGGTCATCCAAACGCCTAGCCGTCCACCCCGGCCGGCGGCGCGTAGGTCCAATGCTCGGGCACGCGCGCAACGACCTCTTCGCCCGGCCGGATGACACCGGGGCGCTCGATCCAACCTACGACGCCGCGCAAGCGCTTCGCGACCTTGACGAAGCCGTGCTCGATGTCCTCCCGCCCCGGATAATGAACTGCGATCGACTTGCCCGAGAAGCGGCAGGGGCCGTTCTGGCCCTCGATGGCGATGACGGCGCCGCCCGCGAACATGAGGCGCGTGCGCGGCGGCATCATCGAGAGCTGCGGCAGCCCGTCGATGACCATATTGCCGCCAATCCACTCCGCCTTGACCTCCGGAATGTCGAGCCCGCCGGCAATCGCGGCGAGTTCGTCGACGGCGAGCAGCGACACCTGCCGGTCGTTACGCATCTCTGTGCCGCGCGGATACCAGGGCTCGCGCCCGCCGGACCGGCGCGTCAGCCCGAAATGCCGATCGCCAGGAATGCCCTCGTAGGCCACCTCGAGGGCGTCGATCGGGCGCGTAACGAAGCCGTAGTCTCCCCCGCCCGCCTCCGCCTTGAGCGTGGCGGTGACGCGCCCGGTGAGGCGGCGGCCGGGCGTCGGCGGAACGGGAAAGAGATCCATGGCAGCATCCGTGAGGCGTGGGTCAGAGGGCCTGCACGACAATGAAGAGCCGCGGAAAGGCGAGCAACACCTTTCCGTCTGCGCGCGCCGGATAGGCCGCCGTGAGCCGCTCCTCGTAGATCGCCAGGAACTCGCGTCTCTCATCCGCGTCGAGGGGCGCGAGGAAGGGCCGGAGCCCGGTGCCCTTGACCCATTCGACGATGGCCTGCGGCCCACTCAACGCGTGCTGATAGACCGTGTGCCAGATGTCGACGCGACGGGCCAATGGCTTCAGAAGATCGTAATAGGCTCCGGGACTGCCGATGTGGACGCGCGAATCGGCCGCCGCAGCGAGCTTGTCGCGCCAGCGGCCTTGGCTCGCCACCTCCCGCATCAAGATATGCGAGGGTTCCTGCAGATTATCGGGCACCTGCACGGCCAAGGCGCCGCCCGGCGCAAGCAGCCGGACGAGGCGCGGGAACAGCCGCTCGTGATCGGGCACCCACTGCAGCACGGCATTGGCGAAGATCAGGTTAGGCGGGATCTGCGGTCGCCATTCGGCGACCTCGGCTGCAACGAATTTGAGGTCCGGCATGCGCTGGCGGGCCTCGGCCAGCATATCCTCGGAGTTGTCGACGCCGATGATCTCGGCTTCGGGGTAACGAATTGCGAGAAGTTCGGTCGAATTTCCCGGTCCGCAGCCGAGATCCACGGCATATTTGACGCCGCTGAGCGGCACCTGAACGAGCAGATCGCGCGCCGGACGCGTGCGCTCATCCTCGAATTTGAGATAGAGGTTCGCATTCCACTCCGTCATGTCCCCTATTCCCCCTTCTCCTCAGCGCGAAGCTGCCCTGAGGTCGCCGAGCACGCCCTCGGCCGGCCAGCAATCGACCGGAAGGCCGCGCGCCTGCTGATAGCGGCCGATCGCAAGCCGCGTCTGCATGCCAGCTTTGCCGTCGATTGTATCGCTGTAATAGCCCTTGTCGGCGAGCGCGCGCTGAATTGCGGCGATCGTCGCCGCCGACCCCTGCGCCCTTGCCCGCCAGGGCGTGACGAAGTCACCACGACCCGCGACCCGATCGCCGAGATGGCCGACGAAGAGCACGTACAGGTCCGAAAAATTATAGGCCTTCAAGGCATAATAGTTGCGCGTGATGAGGAAGGCCGGGCCATAGGGGCCGGCCGGCATGAAAAGCGATGCGGCAGCGGCCCGATCAGTGGCGCCGGGCGCCCTCGGCCCGAGCACGGTAAAGCTCCGCGCCAGCCAGGCCGCGACCGGCATGGCCTTACCGGGATCGGCTTCCGAGCATAGGGTGCCGGCTGGCGGGGCTACCTCGAAGGCCCAGGCGAGCCCAGGCGTCCAGCCTTCGCCGGCGAGATGGTTGGCAATGGAGGCGAAGACGTCCGCCTCGGACGACCAGATATTCACACGTCCATCGCGATCGAAGTCCACGCCATACTTATAATATTGCGACGGCAGCATCTGGCCGAGGCCAATGGCACCGGCCCAGGAACTGCGCAACTGCGCCCGTGGCACGCCGTCCTGCAGCATCTTCAAAGCGAGCAGGAACTCCTGGCGAAAGTCCTGCTTCCTGCGCCCGGCATAAGCCTGGGTGGCGAGCACGCGGACCGCGTCATAGGGGATCTTGGCCCGACCATAGCCGCTCTCGCGCCCATAGATGGCGAGCACGATCGCACCGGGCACGCCGTAGCGGTCCTCGACGGCCGTGAGCGTTGCCCGATGGCGGCTCGCGAGCTGCCGGCCCTGCGCCGCAAGCCCAGCCAGGGCCTTAGGCGCGAGATATTGGGCTGGCGTTAGGGTGAATTCCGCCTGGCCGGCATTCGACGGCCCCCGCCGGCCCGACAGATCGAGATTGGGCAAGGTGAGATCGGGCTCGAGATCGCGCGTGGCTGCGGCGAAGGTGGCAGCGCTGACGCCGAGTTGCTCCGCCTCGGGCTTCAAGGCAGCAATAAATCCGGAGAAATCCTCGGCAACTGCGGGGGTGACACCGGTTTCGACCGTCAATAGGAGTATGAGAACCCCTGCAAGCCTTAGCAATTCGAAATCCCAACGGGTTGCACAAGGGCCCGGCCGCGACGAGAGGTCTCTTGCGCGTCGAGGTCACTTGCGCGGAATGGATGAATCACGCCATGTCCATTGCGAACAATAGCAGGCTGAGAACCGAAGGAACATGTTCAAAACTATTCTGGCCGGCGCCATCGCGCTCGGCCTCGCCGCTTCGGCTGCAGCCGCTCAGGACAGTCCCGCTGCCTATTGCAGCCGCGAGGGCGATGACAATATGGCCCGTCCGCTGCCGGAGGTCATGGCGGCCAAGGCCAAGGGGATGTTCGGTCTGCCGGCCGACAAGGCCGTCGAACCGATTTGGCACTGCATGAACGGCAAGGTCATGGTCTGCATACCGGGCGGCGAGCGCTATTGCGGACGCGCCGACACCCAGACCATCGCCACGCCCGAGGCAGACGCCTTTTGTGCGAAGCATCCCGACAGCGAAGTCGTCCCGAGCTGGGCGACCGGACGCGACACGATCTTCAAATGGAGCTGCGACGGTCAGCACGCCAAGAACGAGGGCGCGGTGCGCAGTGTCGACCCACGCGGCTTCGTCAGGGAATACTGGAAGGTGATGGAGTAGACACCTTCGCTCAAGCCGCGGCTGCAGCCGCCCGACCGTCGCATCATAGCGAGCGCCAGGGCACGGACGGGACGACTTCGACCAGCAGCGTCGAACGTCGCCCGACGGACGTGACGCCGCGCTGCCGATCGATCTGAGAAACTTACCGCGCGAACTTCTTGTACTGGATGCGCTTCGGGATGGTCGAGTCGATGCCGAGGCGACGCTTCTTGTCCTCCTCGTAATCCTGGAAATTGCCCTCGAACCACTCGACGCGGCTGTCGCCCTCGAAGGAGAGGATGTGGGTGGCTATGCGGTCGAGGAACATACGATCATGGCTGATGATCACTGCGCAGCCGGCGTAATCCTCGAGCGCCTCTTCAAGCGCCCGCAGCGTGTCGACGTCGAGATCATTGGTCGGCTCGTCGAGCAGGAGGACATTGGCGCCCGACTTCAGCATCTTGGCGAGATGCACGCGGTTGCGCTCGCCGCCCGAGAGCTGGCCGACCTTCTTCTGCTGGTCGCCGCCCTTGAAGTTGAAGGTCGAGCAATAGGCGCGCGAGTTGATCTCCCGCTTGCCGAGATAAATCATCTCGTTGCCGCCGGAGATCTCCTCCCACACCGTCTTTTTGCCGTCGAGCGCATCGCGCGACTGGTCGACATAGCCGAGCTTGACCGACTCGCCGACGGTGATCGACCCGGAATCCGGCGTCTCCTGCCCGGTGATCATGCGGAAGAGCGTCGTCTTGCCCGCGCCATTCGGGCCGATCACGCCAACGATGCCGCCGGGCGGCAGCTTGAAGGTGAGATCGTCGATCAGCAAGCGGTCGCCGAAGCCCTTCGTCAGATGGTCGAAATCGACGACGTTGTTGCCTAGCCGCTCGGCGATCGGAATGATGATCTGCGCCGTCGAGGGCGCCTTGTCATTGGCCTTCTGGACGAGTTCGTCATAGCGCTGGATGCGCGCCTTGTTCTTGGCTTGGCGGGCGCGCGGGGAAGAGCCCATCCACTCCTGTTCGCGCTCGAGCGTGCGCTGGCGCGCCTCTTCCTCACGGCCTTCCTGCTTGAGGCGCTTCTGCTTCTGTTCCAGCCAGGACGAATAATTGCCCTCATAGGGAATGCCGCGGCCGCGATCGAGCTCGAGAATCCAGCCCGTGACATTGTCGAGGAAGTAGCGATCGTGGGTGACGATCAGGATGGCGCCGGCATAGCTCCTGAGATGTCCTTCGAGCCAGGCCACCGTCTCGGCGTCGAGATGGTTGGTCGGCTCGTCGAGGAGGAGCAGATCCGGCTCCCAGAGCAGGAGTTTGCAGAGCGCCACGCGGCGCTTCTCGCCGCCTGAAAGCGCCGCCACATCGGCGTCGTCCGGCGGGCAGCGCAACGCGTCCATCGCCTGGTCGATCTTGGAGTCGAGATCCCACAGGCCCTGCGCCTCGATCTCGTCCTGCAGGCGCGTCATCTCATCCGCGGTCTCGTCCGAATAATTCATGGCGAGATCGTTGTAGCGGGCGAGAATGGCCATCTTTTCAGCCACGCCCTCCATGACATTCTCGCGTACGCTCTTGGCGGCGTCGAGCTGCGGCTCCTGCGGCAGATAGCCGACCCGCACGCCGTCCGCTGCCCAGGCCTCGCCGGTGAACTCCTTGTCCATGCCGGCCATGATGCGCAGCAGCGTCGATTTGCCCGAGCCGTTGACACCGAGCACGCCGATCTTGGCGCCGGGGTAGAAGGACAGGTGCACATTGTCGAGCACCTTCTTGCCGGCCGGATAGGTCTTCGACAGGCCGCGCATGTGGTAGACGAACTGCTTAGCAGACATGAGTAATCGAGCTCCAACCCTCGCTCGGCGCGACGGATCTTTCTTTCGGGAATTCGCTTGTATCTAGACGCAGGCCGGCACCACGGCAAGGTCCGTGCAGCTGCGCGCCTGTCGTCGGGATTTGCGCCGGCGCGTTCCGGGCTGCTAGGCTCACCCCATCAGCCCATTGCAAGAACCGCACCGCTCCGCGAAAGGAGTTGCCTCGGCATGACGCTTGGCTCCACCTTGACATCGATCCGCTCGACCCTCTTCTGGGTGCCCGACTGGCTCTACGCCACACTCCTGCTTGCCTGCGCCGCGATCGTCGCGCTCCTTCTCTTTCGAATGCTGCTGCGCGCCCTGCGCCGCCTGATCGGGCCGAAACAGGCCTTCCTGCAGTCGTTGATCACGCGCACGCACGGTCCCATTCGCCTCGCCTTGGTGATCTTCGCGGTCGCAGCCGTTCTCCCGGCCGCGCCCTTGGCGTCGGGGGCGACCCGCACGATCGCACAACTTCTATTGGTCGCTTTCATCGTGCTGGTCGGCTGGAGCGCTCTGACGGCGATCGATCTCGCCGCGCAGTTTTATCTGCGCCGCTTCAAACTTGACTCCGAAGATAATCTGCTGGCGCGCAAGCACCTCACCCAGGTCAATATCCTCAAACGAAGCATCAACATCCTGGTCGTGCTGATCACCGCCGCCACCGCCCTGATGACATTCGAGGCGGTGCGGCAATATGGGGTGAGCCTCATCGCCTCGGCCGGGGCCGCCGGCATCGTTGTTGGCCTGGCCGCCCGCCCGGTGCTCGCCAATCTCATTGCCGGCATCCAGATTGCCATCACGCAGCCCATCCGCATCGATGATGCCGTGGTCGTCGAGAACGAGTGGGGCTGGATCGAGGAGATCGGCTCCACCTATGTGGTGATCAAGCTCTGGGATTGGCGACGGCTCGTGGTGCCGCTCTCCTATTTCATCGAGAAGCCCTTCCAGAATTGGACGCGCAGCTCGGCGCAGATCATCGGCACGGTCTTGCTCAATGTCGACTATACCGTCCCCGTCGAGCGGGTGCGCGCCAAGCTGGAGGACATCGTCAAGGCCTCGCCATTGTGGGACGGCGGCGTGATTAATCTGCAGGTGGTCGAAGCCGAGCGCGACACGATTCAGCTGCGCGCTCTTGTCAGCGCTCGCAACTCGCCCCGCGTGTGGGATCTGCGCTGTGAAGTACGCGAGAAGCTGATCGCGTTCCTGCAGACCGAATATCCGCATGCTCTGCCGCGGCTGCGGGCGGAAATTGTCGATTTCGACGCGGGGGCCGGGCGGCAAATCTCGCGGGAAGAGACTGAGATGCGGCGGGGGAGCCCACCTCGCCATGAAACCCAAGCCTCCACCGCATAACGCGGCAGCCGGTCCCATGAGGAGCGCTCAAGGAGAAAAACCAGCCGCTAGCGGCTGACCCGCCCTGGCGGTTATAAGCCCTGCACCCGACATGCTAAGTGTTGGGCCAGAGATCCCAATCGGGGCCGGCATAGCCGGCCGATCCATGGAAGCACCGAGGACGACGATGACCAGCCAATTCAAGAACTACATTGCCGGCGAATGGCGCGAAAGCAGCGAGGCGGCCGACAACGTCAACCCCTCGAACACCCGTGACATCATCGGCCAATACGCACGTGCCACCGCGGCGGATGCGGAGCGGGCGATCGAAGCGGCGCGCGCCGCATTCCCCGCCTGGTCGCGCACCAGCCCGCAGGTGCGCCACGACATCCTGAAGAAGGTCGGCGACGAGATCCTGGCGCGCAAGGAGGAACTCGGCCAGCTGCTGGCCCGCGAAGAAGGCAAGACGCTGCCGGAAGGCATCGGCGAGGCGGCGCGCGCCGGCCAGATCTTCCTGTTCTTCGCCGCCGAGACGGTGCGCATGGCCGGCGAGAAGCTGCCGTCTGTGAGGCCCGGCATCGACGTCGAGATCACGCGCGAGCCGGTCGGCGTCGTCGGCATCATCACGCCGTGGAACTTCCCCATCGCCATTCCGGCCTGGAAGATCGCGCCGGCGCTCGCCTATGGCAATACCGTCGTGTTCAAGCCGGCGGACCTCGTGCCCGGCTGCGCCCATGCGCTCTCGGAGATCATTGTCAGGGCCGGCATTCCCGAGGGCGTCTTCAACCTCGTGATGGGCCGCGGCTCGGTCGTTGGCGACGCCTTCGTACGCCACGCCCATGTCGATGCCATCACCTTCACCGGCTCGGTGCCCACGGGACGCAAGCTCGCCGCCACCTGCATCGAGAACATGAAGAAGTTCCAGCTCGAGATGGGCGGCAAGAACCCGCTCGTGGTGCTCGACGACGCCGACCTCGGCACGGCGGTCGAATGCGCCGTCAACGGCGCCTATTTCTCCACCGGCCAGCGCTGCACGGCCTCCTCGCGCCTCATCGTGACGGAGGGGATCCACGACAAATTCGTCGATGCGGTCACCGAGCGGCTGAAGAGCCTCGTCATCGACGACGCCGTGAAGCAGGGCACGCATATCGGCCCGGTCGTCGACCAGAGCCAGCTCGACCAGGACCTCTCCTATATCAAGATCGGCCAGGAGGAAGGCGCCAAGCTCGTCTATGGCGGCGAACTCCTCAACCGCGAGAACCCCGGCTTCTATCTCGCCCCCGCCCTCTTCACCGAAGTGAAGAACTCGATGCGGGTGGCGCGCGAGGAGATCTTCGGGCCTGTGGCCACGGTGACGCGCGCCAAGAGCTACGACGAGGCGCTCGAACTCGCCAATGATACGATGTTCGGGCTTGCCGCCGGCGTCTGCACGACAAGCCTGAAATATGCCACGCATTTCAAGCGTAACAGCGAAGCGGGCATGGTGATGGTCAATCTGCCGACGGCGGGCGTCGACTACCACGTGCCCTTCGGCGGCCGGAAGGGCTCGAGCTACGGCCCGCGCGAGCAGGGTTCCTATGCCAAGGAGTTCTACACGACCGTGAAGACGGCCTATACGCTGCCGGGCTGAGCCTGGCGCAATCAGCGCGAAATCGCCGGAAAAACACAAGGCCGCCGCTCACCACGGCGGCCTTTATCTTTGACGCTCACACCAACACCTTCGCTATATGCAGTCGGTATTGCCCGATTTGCATTGCATCTCACGTCTGCCGCCGTAAAGGTGCGCGCGTTCGGCCAGAGACGAAATGGCTTCACAGTCGCGCTCCTGCTGCACCGGGACCGAGGGGCGATGAGACCGCGGCGTTGCAGGCGATCTTCCTCCAACTCTCTTTATCATGAGAGGCTTTTATCGATGCGCAGAGTCAAAATTGAGGAATACAACGTTGTCGCTGGCGGGCTCGTTACTTCAGAAATCAAGCATTCGACGAAAAAGTATATGGGAAGAGCGACTTGGACCCTCACCAACTACGAGGAATCAGTAGACGGCGAATATGTAACCGGATCCAAACGGCTGGAGGGCACGAATGTGGTCTTTCGCCTGCATTACGATTGCCGGAATGAGCAATGCACGTGGCGGCTCTGGGGAAAGAATTCCGCGACCTTCGAAGCCTTCGTTCAAAGCGGCGAACAAGCGGCAAGCCTAGACGAAGCTGACGAGATTGAAGGAGCCAGGAAACTTGACGAGACGATAGAGCAACTGCGAAACGGCGCGGACTGGCACGTGCCGGACGTGGCATAACACATCGATCAGGCCAGCCCCAATATGTACGAGATCAGCACTAACGATTGCAGCCTTGTCGCCGGCGGACGCCAGTTCACCCAGATCACACATGGCATGACGAAATACGACATCGACGATGTGCTCTGGACTTCGACGACTTATGATGAAGAAATTCTTGGGGGCCCATTAACCTGGACAAAGAGGTTGGAAAGTGACCACGCTCGTTTCCGCCTCGAGTATAATTGCGACCAAACCATCTGCTCATGGACCCTTTCCGGGATGCATTTTCCGAGCGAAGACGAGTTTTCATATGAAGGTAAGGAAGCGAAAATTTTGCGCGACATCGGCACCTTCGAGGGAAACCGAAAATTTCAGGAGATCATCGATCATATTTGGGATGGCGCAACTTGGCACGTGCCCTCTCCGCCGTTGAACCGAAATTACTACTGCAACGGCGAGCTGGTCAGAATGCCGGCCTCGGGAATATCAGAAGGCTGGAACATCCGCGCCTATCCACCCTGCTGAGAGCAGATGTTTCGCCCGCCCAAGCGAGCAACTCGGGCAGCTGCCATCGCCGTCGCGCGGCAACATACTCATTGATCGGGTGGGTCGAATTTGATCTATGAATCCCATTGGGCTTTAGACGCGTTCAAACGTTCAATTTCCAAGATCTACGATACCTATAGGTTACAAGTGGTATTTTTGTTCTGACGTTTACTTACTTGTGGGCTGCGCGGGAGAGCAAACGTCGGAATAAGATCACTGGGTGCGCCACCAAGCAGTGCGCCGCATGCCACCACGCCGATCGACAGCAGCACCCCAGCAAACAGTCTCGACTTCCCACGCAGCTGATGGCATCCTGTAAGCAAGTATCAGTTTATGGATTATACGTCGAATACTTCAATTGTATGTCATGAGATCCATCTTCCGATGATCATTGTTTATGGATTAGGGGACTACGTGAGTGTCAATACCGCCTTCGGCCATGCCGCCGTAGCGCTCACGGGGCTTGGGCCGAAGTCGATCTACATCTCCTGGATTCGGAGGGGCAAATCGCCGGCCCTGCAGCGCTACAAGCGGGGCATTTTCGGTGACCCGGTCTATCGTGTGCGCATCCCCACCGACGAGGACAACCGGCCATTCCGTATCGGCGTCAGCGAGACCGCCGCCTATGAATGGTTCACCCGTGCGCTGGTGGATGAGGCGGCCGCGAAAGTAGCGATTGGCGCTTTCACGCCGAGCAGGGATTTCCCCCTCCCCTATGGCCCGGTCTACGACAACTACAGCTGCGTCGACATCGTCAAGCGGATCCTCACCGCAAGCGGGGCCTATCGCCTTCTGAAGATCCGCTCGCCGACTTTGACCGTCAAGGGCCTCTGCTGCGATGCGCTTGCCATTCGCAACGCCGCCCTCACCGTCAGCGGCAATTCCAACCAGGAGTGGTCTCCAGGCCAGCCCGCCGACTTCTTCGCGGACGACCCATACCGCGAGCGAAATCGCAATCCGTGGTTCGGCAACCTCTCCATCAACCGTCGGACGGCCGCGAGACTAGCCGCCATGGATTCGTGAGGCGCACACCGCGCGCCGCGCGCGCCTCCCTGGCGACACAGCGCTCGCCGTGATGGCGGGAGACGGGAAGACAGATGTCATTGGGGCGTGCCCGCTGCCACCTCGTCCGTAGCTTTGTCGCCGCCGTCGCCGCCATCCCGAGCTTCTTCCTCGAAACCCGTCGTGACGGCAGACATAGCGTCCCGCTCCGAGAGCACGAGGAGGCGCCGCATGGCATCTCGCGCCGCGCTGCCCTTGCGGGCAAGGATGGCCTCGGCAACCGCTGCGTGGAGCGGGACGAGGTGGTCGAGATTCCCCGCCCTGCGCGAGGCACGGAACGAGAGGGACAGGGATGCCTCGATCGCCGGCGCGAGCGCGGCTAGAAAGGGATTATGCGAGGCGACGAGAACGGCCCTGTGGAAGGCGAGATCGGCCTCGACCGAGGAGGAGGATTGCGCCTCCGCGGCGGCCATGGCGGCCATTGCCGCCGCGATTTCGGCATGGCTGTGTGCATCGCCGCGCTCGGCCGCGAGCCCGGCGGCCTCCGGCTCGATCATGCCCCGCAATTCGAAGAGCCCACGCACGAAGGCTGCGCTGAGCCCACCCTCGCTGTGCCAGCTGAGCACATCGGCATCGAGAAGGTTCCAGTCGACGAGCGCCCGCACCACCGTGCCGCGCCGCGGCGCCGAATGCACGAGCCCCTTGCCGGCGAGCAGCTTGATGGCTTCGCGTAGCGAAGAACGCGAGACCGTCAATTCGCGCGATAGCGCCTCTTCGGGAGGAAGCGCCCGGCCCGGCTGCCATTCGCCCCCGACGATGCGCCGCCCGATGGTCACGGCTGCTTCCGCATGGCGATAACGCGGCGCACGGCCGGAGTGAGAATTCGGCCGCTTCTGCACCCCTACCCCCTTCACGGACCTGTCTCCCCAACCGCGACACAGAGCATCGACCGAGAGCCCTGAGCGGCCGGCGGACTCCGCGATCATGTCCGGCCGACGGCGAACTAAACGTCCGACAAATCCCATCGCGCTGTCAACCGACTTACAGTGAAAGGTCACCGCGCCCAAGGGTTTCATCGGCCGTGAGGCGGCGTTTGGGTAAGGTCGGGTCTGCATAAAAAAGCGGCTGCAACTCTTCGGAGATGCCCTATATCTGCCCTCGTCATGAGCCCGTCAGATCCGCCTGTGTCGCCCACCGTCTCCGTCCCTGCCCGCAATGCTCCCCTCGTCGGCATTGGGCTGATGGTGCTCGGCATTTTTGCCTATTCGGTCAATGACGTGATGGGCAAATGGCTGGTATCGACCTATTCGGTGCCGCAAATTCTGCTGATCCGCAGCATCTTTGCCCTCGCGATCCTCGCGCCCTTCATCTGGCGGGAGGGACGGACGGCTTTCATGACAATGCCGCGTCCGGGACTGCAGCTGTTGCGCGGCGCCGCGGTCGTCTTCGAAGTCACCTGCTTCTACTGGTCGGTGGCCTATCTGCCGCTCGCCGACGTGATGACCTATTACCTTGCAGGCCCGATCTATGTGACGGCGCTCTCGCCCTTTCTGCTAGGAGAGCGGGTCGGCTGGCGACGCTGGACGGCGGTGATCGTCGGCTTCGTCGGCGTGCTCATCGCGCTCAGGCCCTCCGCCGGCACGCTCAGCCTGCCGGCGGTCGCCGCCTTCGCCGGCAGCCTCTCCTTTGCGCTTCTGATGATCATCACGCGCAAGCTGCGGGGTACCTCCGAGACGGTGCTCATCACCATGCAAGTTGTCGCGCCACTCATCTTCGGCCTGATCGTGGCGCCGCTCGGCTGGTTGCAGCCGTCGCGCCTCGATTTCGTTCTGCTCGGCCTGCTTGGGGTCGTGTCGATGTCGGCCGGCTTCTGCGTCAACCGCGCCTTGAAGCTTGCGCCGGCTTCGGTCGTCGTTCCCTACCAATATACGATGATCGTCTGGGCGGTCATCTTCGGCTATGTCTTCTTCGCCGATATCCCGCGACCGGAAACGCTGATCGGTGCAGCCATCATCGTCGCCGCCGGGCTCTTCATCTTCCTGCGCGAGCAAGCGGCTGCCCGGCAGAGGCCCGCCGAATGAGGCTCAGCTCGGCATCCCCTAAAGCGTGACGCCGAGCTTGGCCGTCCAGTCGAGGCCGGCGTCCGTATCTCCACGCGGCTTATATTCGCAACCGATCCAGCCTTCGTAGCCCAGCTGGTCGAGAGCGGCGAAGATCGCGGGAAAGTTGATTTCGCCCTCGTCCGGCTCAGCGCGGCTCGGCACAGCGGCGATCTGGACATGGCCGATGAGCGGCAGGTAGCGCTCCATCCGCCTGAGTACGTCGCCCTCGCTGACGCCGACGTGATAGACGTCGAACATGATCTTGACGTTCGAGGCCCCGACGCGCGCGATCATCTCGGCGCCGCGGGCGATGGTGGAATAGAAATAGCCCGGCTTGTCGCGCTGGTTGATCGGCTCGAGCAGGATCGTCAGGCCATGGCTCGCCGCCTTCTCCGCGGCAAACTGGAGATTGTCCGCAAAGACGCCCGTGGCCTCCGCCATCCGCTCCGGCGGCACGACGCCGGCCATGGCATGGATGGCGCTGGCGCCCGATGCCCGGCAATAGGCGATCGCCTGATCGACCGCCGCCTGGAAGGCCTCTTCCCGGCCGGGCACCGCGCCGAGCCCGAATTCGCTGCGCGCCGCATCCCCCGTCACCGTGTTGATGCCGAGCAGTGTGAGGCCGCGCGCGACGCAGGCCGCCTTCACTTCCTGCGCCGGCACATCATAGGGCCAGTGCAGCTCGATCGCCTTGAAACCCGCGCGGTGCGCAGCATCGATGCGGTGGAGAAGCGGACGGTCCGGCCAGAGAAAGCCGAGATTGGCAGCAAAGCGGGGCATGGCGGAGCTCCTCGATCACCACGTCTCAGGGAGAGGTCAATTCGATCCTATTGAGATTCAGAGCTGACCGCCGAGTTCGTCCTCGATATGCACGCGGATGATCTCGTCGAAGGAGCTCTCGGCCTTGAAGCCGAGTGCCGCCGCGCGGCGCGCATCGAAGGCCGTCGGCCAGCCTGCGACGATCTTCACGATGACCGGGTCGGGCTCGCGCCGGATGAGCTTCACCGCCTTCTCGCCGGCGACGCGCCTCAGCGCCTCGATCTGCTCGCCGACGGTGGCGGCGAGGCCCGGCATCGTGACACTGCGTCGCCAGCCGAGGGCGCCGAGATCCATGGTGGCCGCATGCACCAGGAAGCCGACCGCCGCGCGGGGGCTCGCATGCCAATGCCGAACGTCCTCCGACACCGGCAGCACCGCCTCCTGGCCGACGAGCGGCTCGCGGAGGATATTGGAGAAGAAGCCGGAGGCCGCCTTGTTGGGCTTGCCCGGCCGGATGCAGATAGTCGGCAGGCGGATGCCGATGCCGTCGAAGAAGCCGCGACGCGAATAGTCGGACAGCAGCAACTCGCCAATGGCCTTTTGCGTGCCGTAGCTCGTGAGCGGTGTCGTGAAGAACTCGTCCGGAATGACCTCCGGAAAGGGCGCGCCGAAGACGGCGATGGAGGAGGTGAAGACCACCCGCGGGAAATAGGCGCCGTTCTCGCTCGCCGCGCGGATCGCGTCGAACAGATACCGCGTCCCGTCGAGATTGATGCGATAGCCCTTGTCGAAATCGGCTTCCGCCTCGCCCGAGACGATGGCGGCGAGATGGAAGATCACATCCGGACGGGATGCGACGAGTGTGGCTGCGACCTCGGGCTCCGCGATGTCGACGGCGCGGCGCTCGAGCTCTCCGGAGAAGCCTTGCGGCGCCTCGGGCTCGATCACGTCGACCAGCGACAGGGCGGAGATGGCTTTACCGCCGAGATGGCCGTCGGCCACCAGGCGCGCAGTGAGCTTGCGACCAACCATGCCGGCGGCGCCGATAATAAGAATACGCATGGAAACGTGCCCGTCCTCGTTGTCTCGTCCCATCTCCCACGCGGTGGGCATTAATGCCCACCGCAGCATCTGTCATGAATGCGCGCGATGCGAGCCCGAGGCAAGCCCCAGGCGATGCACGGCGCGCCGGGCACGCTTGCCCGGAAGGCGGATCAGGCGCTGGCGGCCCGCTGCAGGCGCAGGAGCGCACGGTCGAGCGCGGCGAGAAATTCCGAACGGTCGCGCGCCGAAAAAGGCTTCGGTCCGCCGGTCACCGCACCGGCGGAGCGGAGATCGGCCATCAGATTGCGCGTGGCGAGCGCCATGCCGATCGAATCCTCCGTGAAAGCCCGCCCATTCGGTCCGAGAACCGTCGCACCCACCTTCACGCAGCGGCTGGCGAGCGGCACGTCGGCCGTGACGACCACCGTCGTCGGGCCGGCGCGTGCGGCGATCCAATCGTCGGCAGCGTCGGGCCCGGAGCCGACGATCACCCGCTCGATCCAGGGCTCGCGCGGCACGGCGATGCCGCTGTTGGCGACCACGAAAACCTTGGCCTGGCGACGCTGCGCGACCCGATAGGTCTCGTCCTTGACAGGACAGGCGTCGGCGTCGAGAAGGATGGAAATCGACAGCGGCAGGGTCATCCTGCAGTGGATAAGCCGCTGCCCGACGGGCCGCAAGACCGCCCAACGAGAAAGGCTGCCCTTGCGGACAGCCTTTCCATTGTCAGACCGCGGTCTGATCGAATGAGCAGTCGTCGCTTACGCGACGCACACTCCGACAGAGGTCAGAATCCAGCTCACCGAAACCTTTGACCGCTGGTGAAGACAATGAGACATGGATCACCTCCTTTCTAATGTTGCCGACATCGACAGTAGGCAGTGAGTCTCGGCTTTCGACAAGCCCTATTGTGCAGTGCATCGACAATCGACCAGATCAGGCTCGTTCGGCACGCGGGTGATGTGGCGTCCCTCGATCTGGAACCAGGCACTGCAGGGCTTATGGAGAGCCGGCGTGCGGCGTTTGCAATTTCCATTGAAGCCCGCCGCCTGATCCCTTATCGTCGAATAGCTTAGCTGACGTTTGAAAGAAGAACCGTGATACGAATCGCCGCTGCTGCTGGTTTGATGATCGTCCTGCTTGCCGGCTGCCAATCGCCGCAGCAGTCCATGGACGATGCCGAATTCACCTGCGAGGCGTCGGGCCTGCGCCCCGGCACCCGCGCCTTCGAGCGCTGCGCAAGCGTCAATTATTCCTATAACCGGCAGCGGTCGCAGGACACGGCCAATGCGGTGGCGATCGGCGCGGCAGCCGGCGCGATCGGCGGTGCGGTGGTCGGAGCGGCATCGACGCCGCGCTATTATTACCGGCCTTATCGGCGCTGCAACCGGTGGCGGTGCTGGTAGCCCCGGGCAGCACTCGACCGGCCGGCGATCGCCTTGACCGGCACCGGCAGCCATGGCACTCAGTCCGCTCGATCGAGGCATCACGCCTTTGCACGGCTCGTTTCTGCGCCGCTGCTCCGCGGCACATGAAAGCCGGATCGGCGAAGGCCTCGATTCTATCGGCCAGGGCCCGTAGCTCAATGGTTAGAGCCGGCCGCTCATAACGGTCTGGTTGCAGGTTCAAGTCCTGCCGGGCCCACCAATGTTTTCCCAGGTTTTGGGTGACCACCGGAGTCACCCCACCGATATCCCCACAGAAACTTTTCAACGCCGCGGCGCAGGCTGCTCTCAGGAGCGGACCACACGCCGCGCTCGGCGACCGAGCCACCCCGGCCGGCTGCATCATGGCGGCAACTGGGAAAGGGACGCGCCGTGGCGCAAAAAGGCCGGCCGTGCGGCAGGGGGTGGGGAGTGATGGGATGGGTCGCTAGAAACGAGAAGTACATGGCGTGCGCCGGTTCGACGTCTTCTGGCTGCGCGTCGCCCGCCATGACGATGAAGGCTTTCCTGGGAGCTTCATGGGGCGGTCAGCCCTGATGTATTCGACAGACTTTGATCTGCCGGCTGGGTGCGGCAGGAGACAACCGACGACGGTCGTGTTCACCCCCATTGCGACCGATGCTGCAGAAAAGCACGGCCAGCGCCGATTAGGAGGCGCACTCCAAGGACGAAGGAGAGGGCCGGCCCCCGACGATCGAAACGACTTTGCGGACACCTGTGGGAAGCACTGTCGACGCTCCGCGGGGCTTCGCTATGGAGCCGGCAGCGGTCGTCAAACCACGCCTACGGCATAGCCTCGGCATCAACCCGCTCAGCATCGTGCTGATGCGGTAGAGATCGGCAAGCGGGCGTTGAGCAATCGCCTGCCGTCACTGTTTTCGGAACACGCGCAGCTGATGCCCGTAGACGAGGCGCGGAATGTATTCCGTATGCTCCAGGTGGAGGCCTGACTGCGCCGCCCAGGCCTCGACCTCGCCCTGGCGCACCTGCCGGACGAGTTCGTGCGAGAAGACGAGGTCATCCAAGCTATGGGCGAAGCGCCGCCAAAGCGGGCGATCGGTCATATCCTTGTAGATGAAGACGCCGCCAGGCGCTGTCCTGCGTGCGGCTGCAGCGATCGCCTGCGCCCGGTCCGCCGGCGGAATGTGATGGAGCACGTCGACCATGGCCACGACGTCGAACGGACCTTCCGGTGCGCTGCCGACGTCCTTGATCGGGGCGAAGTCCAACCGGTCGGCCGCTCCGATACGCGCCGCGGCGGCTCGCGCCGCGGCGAGCGGGGCAGGCGACACATCGCAGCCGGTGCCATGACGCAACCGGCCGATCGCGGCGAGGACCGCCAGAAAGGTGCCGGTGCCACAGCCGAAATCGAGCACGGTGGCGCCTTGTGGAACGAAACTCACCAGCTTGTCGTAAGGGCACACGTAGGGGCGCGCTGCGATGAGCATGCGCAGGGGCCGCGGTGCATCGTCGTAGAGATCGAAGAAGAAGCCGCTCAAGGTCTTTGGCGTCAACGCATCGCTGGAGGAAGGCATGCGCACTCGTCGTCTCCCGAACAATGGTCTTGGAGGTGGAAAGCTAGATCAAAGTGATTGCCACGGCCGCCGCCAGAAAGGCCGCAAGTCCCGTGAAAAGAACAACATTGGTGTCCAACACGATCGACAGCGCGCCAATTTTCAAGCGCAGCGGCTCTTCCCCTTCCTCGTCGCGAAGCGCGCCGCCGAAGGCCGACTGGGCGAGCGTCGTCACGTAAAAAGCGCCGAGGATAATTCCTCCGATCACCGCCGCGAGATAGAAGCGCGCCAAGAGCATCGACCCCGGCCACCAGATCAAGGCCAAACCGAGCAGGACGCTGGCGGCGTTGGTGACGGCTTGCCAGACCACGTGGAATCGCGCATGCGGGCGCCAGCGTGGATTTCTCGCATGCGTCTCTCCAAGATCGGCTCGAAGCGTCAGGATGGCATATCCTGCGAGCGCGATGGTGAGCAACAGGCGTGCCATGATATGGGGTTCGCCGCTCGGTCCCAAACATCACCTCCCTCGACTTCATCGCCAGCTTATTCCCGCGCGAAGGACCTCTCCAACATATCGACGGGCCATTGCATTTATAGGCTTGCAGATCGCAATTCGGTGAAGAACAATGCCGGCGCAAGTGGAAAAGGATGTGAATTGTGACCGCCGTTGAACCGTCTGCGCCTGGTTATATTGCGCGCCGCAGGCGGGGTTTTCGCCTGACACGCACTGACAAAGCCATCGCCACAGTGCTGTTCATCGGCCTCGTTGCTCTACTTCTAACCCCGTTAACCTTTTTCGCCATACGGCCCGGTGAGGTCGGTGTTCTCTACCATCTGTTCGGCGGCGGTACCGAAACGACCTTCGTCTATAACGAAGGCATCGGGGTCAAATGGCCCTGGAACACGATTTACCGATATGAGGTACGCACCCAGGCCCGCGACGAGACGATCAACGGATTGGCCGCCGACGGGCTGAGCGTCGCCTTCGAGGTCACCGTCCTCTACCATCCCATTCCCAGCAAAGCCGGCCTGCTGCACAGGGAGGTCGGCCCGGATTATGCCGAGCGCCTGGTACGCCCTGTCACCACCGAAGCCGTGCGTGACGTTATAGGCAAAAACGGCCCGCATGATCTTTATCGCAGGGATGTGACGACCCTGGAACAACAGATCCTCAGCCAGCTCAAGATCGCACCCGTCGGCCTCATCGACTATGAGGGCGTCATCATCAGGCGAATTACTTTGCCGGAGAACCTGAACCAAGCGATCACCCGCAAGCTGACGGAGGAGCAGAACGCGCAGGCCTACGACTTCCTCATCGTTCAGGCGGAGAAGGAGGCGGCACGCAAGCGCGTGGAAGCGATCGGGATCCAGACCTTCTATTCGATCGTTGCCAATGCCTTGTCGCCCCAGTTGCTGACTTGGCGCGGCATCGAGGCCACCGTGCAGATCGCGCGCTCACCCAACAGCAAAGTCGTGATCGTCGGCGGCAGCAAGGATCAAATGCCGCTTATCCTTGGTAGCGACATCGGCAACCAGCCGGCCCTGCCCTCTCCCGCCCCGGTGAACCCCAACAGCAATCTCCTGCCCAATTTCGACGAACTTCCGCGCATGTTCCCCGACATCTCTTCACAGCCGGCACCTTCCACTGCCAGCCAGTCGACCGGCCGGTCGACCAGCGAGAGCGCATCCGAGGGGACCCGCAGCGGCATTCAACCCGATGCCGCCCTCGGCACCGGCGACTCGCGCAAGTCCCCCAGCTCATCCTCCGGAAACACACAATGAGGAAGCCAGCTGGAGAAAAGTGTTGTATGACTAGGATACCTATGGCGCGTTCGATGGGCGAGACATGCCGCTTGTCCGCCGGCATCCCTGAAAACTGCAATGGAGGCACCCCATGAGCACTGTCGAAAGCATCGTACCTGAGTCTACGGTAACGGAAAGCCAGAGCATTCATGGGGTGAGCGACGAGAATACTGCCTCGGCAGAGCGCATCATTCAGGATCACGTTCTACTCGCCGTCGCCTCCGGCCTGGTCCCCGGACCGGGCCTCGATCTGGTCGCCGCCTTCACCGTTCAGCTGACCATGTTGAAGCGGCTGGCGACGCTCTACGATGTCCCCTTCCGGCAAGACGCCGCGAAGAGCACGGTAACGGCCTTGTTCGGCACCTTGGGCGGGGCCGGCGCGGCTGCGATCGCCGGCGCAAGTTTCCTGAAATTCATCCCCGTCGTCGGTACGGCCGTGGGCATAGCCGGAACGAGTGTCGCCTTCGGTGCTTTCACCTATGCGATCGGCAAGGTTTTCCTGCGGCATTTCGAGTCGGGGGGCACTTTCATCGATCTCAATCCGCGGGCCTACCGCGAATACTTTCGAGAGATGAACGTTCGCGGCCGGACGGTTGCAGCCGAGAAGCAGGAAGAAGCGAAGACGGCCGGTAAAAGCCGTCCGCGGCGCACTGCAGCACCGGCCGCTGCGGAGGCTTGAGCATGCTGGTGATACCGGCCGCCATTTACGTGCTTCTCTGCCTTTTGGTAGCGCATCGCGGCCGGCGCACTCCGCTTGGTTATCTCGGTGCCTTCCTTCTCAGCCTGTTCATTACGCCAGTCATCGTTTTCGTCGGGCTAATCCTGCTGACGCCACCGCCGGATGAGGTGGAAATCATCCACCGTCCGCCGCTTGCTCCGCGCTAGCGCCCCAGGAAAGAAAGCGACCTATCGATCACGCCACCATGGATGACCTCGATCCTCGGTTGGCGTGATCGCCCGCACACGGCCGATCACGCGCGGGTGAACGCCTCGGGCGATAGCCATTCGCGATGGGGCCGGTAGCGGCGATCGTGAGCGCTGGTCATTTGAGGCAGGGCCTGAGGGTGCCTTATGCACCCCGTCCCACGCGGACGATTCGGCCTTCTTCCATCCAGACGATCTTATCGGCCACATGAAAATATCGGTCATCGTGAGTGATCGCAATGACGGTTCGCCCCTCCGCCTTCAGCTGGGGCAGCAAGGTCTCGTAGTAATATTTCCGGAAGTCCGGGTCTTGATCGGCCGCCCACTCGTCAAAGATGCAGATGGGCCGGTTTTCCAGGCGCGCGACGATCATGGCCAAGCGCTTGCGTTGGCCTGACGAGAGATCGGTCGTGCTGAAGCGGCCCCCCTCGAAGGAGACCTTATCCTCCAGCCGCATCTCCTTCAGAAGGCGCTGCAACTGGTCCGGATCGACCTCCTCGATCCCGTAGAGCCGATCGAATAGGTGAAAGTCCGAGAAGATCACGGTGAAGAGGCCGCGATAGGCCTCCACATTGGCGGCAGACACCGGCCGGCCATCCCAACGCAAGACACCGCCGTCCGGTTCGTAAAGTGCGGTCAGCAGCTTTATGAAGGTCGACTTTCCACTGCCGTTTCCACCCACGATAAAAACGGTCTCGCCAGCCGCGAGGTCGAAGTCGCAAGGCCCGATGGCAAACCCAGGCCCGCCCGCCGGATCGACATAGCTATAGGTCAATGCCCGGGCATTCAAACCTTCGGCGAGACGGGCTTCCCTCTGCGCGCCACTGTCCGGAAGAGCACCACGCGCCGTCGCCAGGTCCTGATCCAGCCGCTCGAGATTTTCAACCGCGACATTGGCTCGTGCCACCATGGGCAGGGTCCTGATGATACTGCCGATCGCCCCGCTGGAGAATACGATGACCAGCGTGATCTTGCCCGGTATCGACGTGTCGCTGAGATAATGCGGGATGGCGAAGACGATCGCGCCCATCAGTGCATAGAAGAATACGTCGCTCAGCGTCTGTCCGCGATTGAAGCCGCGGCCTGAGGCCACCTTCAGTTTCTCCACCGAGTGGGAACGCGGAACGATATGATTGACGAACAGATCCTCGCCACGGCCCGTGTTGAGCTTGACCTCGCGAAAGCCGGCGAGCAAATGGTCGAGGCTCACACGAAAAGCGCTCTCGCTCGCCGTGGCCTCCTTCCAGAGCTCTTCCGCATCGACGTAACTGCGGCGATAGAAGTAGGTGGCCGCGCCCAAGAATATGAGCGTCACCGCGAAGGCCAGAATGGACAGGTAGCCTATGTAGAGGGCAGAGGCGACCAGCTGCATGACGAAAAAGATGAGCGCAACCACCGCAGGGGCCGTCTCGTCGATCGTCTGCAAATCACGCCCGACGGCCTCGTTGATACGCGTCGAGCCAATTCGCTCGAAGGAGGTCAGATTGAGACCGCGCACCTGTTGCGCGATCGCGAGCCGCTTGCGGTCGAGGAAGCCCGACACCAACATGGTCATGGCGTTGAGCGCGCGGTTCATCGTGAACAAAACCGTCGCGCACCCCAGGGTAAAGAAGCCCAGCGCGACGATATGCAGATTTTGGGCGCTGTCGTTATTGGAAACGGTGGTCACGAGGGCGATGACCACTGCCATGACGATGCCCGGCAGAATCGAGATCAGCAGCAGCTTGAGGCGGTCGTCACCTGCTTCCGCGAACAGCAGTTTGATGAATTTCATGGGTTAGGCGCGTCGTCTGGTCTTGGGCCGCCGCTCTCGATGAGGCTCTTGGGGCGCATGTCCGTCCAGTGGGCCTCGACATAGTCGACGCAAGCCTTGCGGCTGTCCTCGCCGAAGACCACGCTCCATCCAGCCGGCATCGCAGCGAAGCTCGGCCATAACGAATGTTGCCCCTCCTCGTTCACGAGAACGAAGAAGCTGGCATTTTCATCGTCGAAGGGATTCGTCATGCGTTATGCCACCTCATGCCGACAAAGATATCGTGCAACGCCTCATCCTTGATCTCGAGACCAGGCGGGATTGACCCAGCCGGTTTCATCGTAATCGGCGAGGCAACGGTCAACCAGCTCGGTCATCTGTGCGAGGGATCCGTCCGCACGAGCCATCGTCTGAAGGCCGAGCTTGATCTCCTCGTGGTTGCCCGCGTAGTTGCGCTCATAGAGTTCGTGGCGCCCGGCGAACTCGCTGCCGACGGCATCCCACAAGAGCTTCATGATCTTGATTCTCTCCCTGTAGCCTATGCCATTGGAGCCGCGCACGAAGCGGGAGAGATGACGGTCGATCTCGGGATTGTCGAAATCGCGCGACGATGACGGCAAATAGATCAGCGCGGACGCAACGATTTTGTGGATGATTTCCTTGATGCGGCCGTAAGCATCAGGCGCGAGCGCCCGATAAGCGAGGCCAGCCTGCAGATTAGGCAACATCGTCCCCTCGACCCACGGGTCGGGATTCGTCGCCATAGCGTTGGACAGCGACCAGAACAGGTGGCGATAGGCGATGACCTCGCCGAGCATCACCTGGTTGCCGCGAAACTCGTCGCCGCTGGTGACATGCAGCGCCTTCGACAGAAGCCCCGCGAGAAAATCGAGCTTCACCGCAAAACGCGTGCAGCCGTGGAAGCTCGTCCCCTGGAGAAAGCCGGAGGACGTGGGAAAATCAGCGGGAACGCCTTTTTCGCCGTGCACCAGGACGTTTTCCCAGGGAACGAACACCTGGTCGAGAACGAGAATGGCATCATTCTCGTCGAACCGGGACGACAACGGAAAGTCATAGGGCGTTCCGCTCGCCTTTGCTTGCTGCTCATAGGAATTGCGGCAGAACAGCTTCACCCCCGGCGCGTCCATCGCCGTGAAGAACATGACAGAAAGGCTTCGGTCGCTGGCCGCAACCGCACCATGATGATTGATGAAGGTATAGTGGGTGAAGGCGGCCGACGTCGCCACCACCTTGGCTCCCGATACGTAAAGCCCCGCGTCGGTCTCCCGCTCCACATGGACATAGACGTCGCGCGCCTCACTCGCGGGCTTGGCCCGGTCGACAGGCGGATTGGCCAATGCGTGATTCATGAACAGCACGGCATCCTGCGTGCGGCGATACCATCGGCGTGCATTGTCAGCGAAGGCGCCGTAGTAGCCCGCATTGGCGCCCAGGGTATTCATGATGGACGCCTTGTAGTCCGGTGTACGCCCCATCCAGCCATAGGTCAGGCGTGACCACGCCGCGATCGCCTGTTGCTGCCGGCACAGATCATCTGCGCTGCGCGCAACCCGGAAATAGCGTTGGGTTGGTCCGCCCGCCTCCGTATCACTCGCGCAGGTCAGCAGCTCTCCTGCCTCCGGCGCATGCAGCGCGTCGTAGAGCCGCGCAATGGAGCGGAGGGAATTGCTGAAGGCTGGATGTTCCGCCAGATTGCGGACCTGCTCGCCATAAATATAGACTTCACGCCCATCGTGCAGGCTATTCATATATTCAGCACCCGTGAATGGGCGCCGGACGCCAGTGATATGATCTTCGGGTTTGCTCATCCTGCCCTCATCCACCGCGTCTGATCCGGCCGACATGCGTTGCCAGCAGCGGCCCGATGACGGCGAGACTGTCCTGCTTCGTCATGTCGTCGTGGTTGCAATCGATCGTGTATTCACGGAGACCGCCATCGACCGCCGCATTCCAGGCGCCTGCCGATGCGGGGACGTCACCCCGGGCCGCGCGAAAATAGATGAGTTCGCCCCGGTAGACAGAGGGCGAAAACTGCTGCGCCAACCTCAAATTATTGGCGCTGACCGCCAACATTCCTTCGAATGCGCGCGGCGGAAGCCGGCCGAGCGGATCATCTCTGCGCCGAAGAGAGGCGGCGATGTCCTGCCATTGCACCTCATCCGCGGACGGAACCGAGCCGTCGTAGCCGATCATGGTGAGGAACATGGCCAGGTGACGGTCACGGGAGGGTTCCAACTGGGGAGATCCAAAACCTTCGCCCTCTGTCGCAGGCAGATGGCTGTCGAGCAGCGCGAGGAGCGAAACTTCGGAGCCCTCTTCCTGCAGCATGGTGGCGATCGCAAAGGCAACCAATCCACCAAAGGACCATCCGAGAAGACGATAGGGGCCACGGGGCTGGACGCGCCGAATATGAGCCAGATAATCGCGCGCCATCTCCGCGACGGAACGCGGCATTGGCTCGTCGTGATCGAGATTGCGCGCCTGCAGCGCATAGATCGGAATGTTCGGCCCGAGGTGAGGAACCAGCCCGGTATAGCTCCAGCCGAGGCCATAACCGGGATGGATGCAAAACAGTGGCGGTTCGTCCCCGGAGGACTGCAAGGGGATGATGACGTCGAGCGGGCTCGCGCCGGGCCGGGCATCGAGCCTCTCGATGAGGCCGGCAACCGTGGGTCTCTCAAAAAGGTCGCGGATGGTAATTTCCGCGCCGAGCATGCTGTGGATCCGGCTGGTGAGACGCGCTGCCGTCAGGGAATGCCCCCCGAGCGCGAAGAAACTGTCGTCGATACCGACATTAGGAAGGCCGAGGACATCGGCGAAGAGACGGCAAAGCAGCGCCTCGCGGTCATTACGCGGCCCACGGCCGGTGGTGGTGGCAATGTCCGGTTCCGGCAGCGCCTTGCGGTCGAGCTTGCCGTTCGGGGTCAGCGGCAAGGCGGGAAGCGTCACGATCGCCTGCGGCACCATCGGCTCGGGCAGCTCGGCGGCAAGCTGTTCCTTCAGCGCGTCCGGATCGGCCGAGCCCACGACATAGGCCACGAGCCGCCGGTGCCCCGGCTGGTCCTCGCGAACCAGCGCCGCAGCGGCCATCACGTCCGGATGGCGGGCGAGCATCGCCTCGATCTCGCCGAGCTCGATACGGTGGCCGCGGATCTTCACCTGGTGGTCGCTGCGGCCTAGAAAATCGAGGCTGCCGTCCGGCCGAAAGCGGGCGCGATCGCCGGTGCGATACATGCGGGCCCCCGCCAGGCCGAAAGGGTCGGCGGGGAAGCGCGCGGCAGTCAGGCCGGGGCGGCCGCGATAGCCGCGGGCGAGGCCGTCGCCTGCGATATAGAGATCACCCGCCACCCCTGCGGGCACCGGCTGCAGGCCGCCGTCGAGTACATAGACCCGCGTATTCCAGATCGGCCGGCCGATCGGTGGCGCTGAGGCGGTGGCGCCGTCAACGCGGGCCGCGGTCGACCAGATGGTCGTCTCCGTCGGCCCATAGAGATTGACGAGGTTTCGGCCCGCTTCAAGCATCTGCACGGCAAGGTCGCCCGGCAACGCCTCTCCGCCCACGAGCATCCGCAGCCGCGGGAGGGCGGCGCCCGCATCGTTCAACAACGACCGCCACAGGGACGGTGTAGCCTGCATGATCGTGGCTTCGGTTTCGACGGCGGCGCGGGCCAGCGCTCTCGGCGTCTGGACCGTGTCGCGGCCGACGAGCACGACCGAGCCTCCCGCGCGCAGCGGCCCGAACAGCTCCAGGCCGGCGATATCGAATCCGAGCGTAGTGACAGCCAGCAGGCGGTCGCGTGGTGCGAAGCCGATCTCGTCCTGCATGGCGGCCAGGAAATTGTTCAGCGCGCCATGCGTCACGACGACGCCTTTTGGCGTCCCGGTGGAACCGGATGTGTAGATGACATAGGCGGAATGGCGCGGGTCGATCGGCGTGAGCGGCACGGCCGGATGCCGACGGCTGGAGCCCGCCACGGGCGGGTCGAAGCGCAGGAGGCTGCCTGCGCCGATCGCCGCCGCCGTCGCTTCGCTGGCGATCAGCGCTTTCGGCGCCGCATCCCGCAGCATGAAGGCCAGCCGCTCGCGCGGATAGTCCGGGTCGAGCGGCAGATAGGCCGCACCCGCCTTCATCACGCCGAGCACCGCCGCCACCATGGCCGCCGAGCGCGGCAGGGCGATCGCCACGATGTCCTCGGGCCCGATGCCGCGCGCGATCAGCCGATGCGCCAGCGCCTCGGCCCGGTCGTCGAGCGCCTGGTAGCTCAGGCGCTCGTCCCTGGCGATCACCGCCACCGCTTCCGGGCTCGCTGCGACCTGCGCCGCAAACAGCGCCGGAAAACACGCCCCGGGCACCTCATGCCGGGTCGCGTTCCAGTCGTCCAGGATCAGCCGGCGCTCCGCCGGGGCGAGGATATCGAGCGCTGCGACCGGCTGGCCGGCATCCGCCGCCATGCCCGCCAGAAGCCGCTCCAGGCGCCCCGACAAAGCCTCGGCCGTCGTCGCCGCGACCAGCTCCGGGCGATAGTCCAGCCGCAGTTCCAGCCGCTCGCCCGGCATGGCCATCAGGCTCACCGGATAATGGGTCGCGTCTTCAGCCGCAAAGCCCGCCACCCGAAGCCCCGGCGCCGGCGCATCGAGCCGGCCCCGGTCGAGCGGGTAGTTCTCGAACACCACCAGCGTGTCGAACAGGGCGCCCAGCCCGGCCTCCGCCTGGATCTCCGTCAGCCCGAGATGCTGATGCGGCAGAAGCCGCGCCTGCCCCGCCTGCAACCGCATCAGAAGCTCCGCCACCGGCTCGCCCGGCAGCAACTTGACCCGCAGCGGCACCGTATTGATCAGCAGGCCGACCATCGTCTCGACGCCGGCGATTTCCGCCGGACGGCCCGACACCGTCACCCCGAACACCACGTCGTCGCGCCCGCTCATGCGCCCGAGCAGCAGCGCCCAGGCCGCCTGCACGATCGTGTTGAGCGTCAGATCATGGCGCCGCGCCAGATCGCCCAGCGCGCCCGTCAACGCCGGCGACAAGGATAGCGACACATGCCGCTGCACGCGCCCGGGCGTAGCCGGCGTCTCGGGCAGCGCGTCCCGCACCCCCGCGCCGGACAGTTCGTCGAGGAGCCGCGTCGGCTCCTCGAGCCCGGCAAGCGCATCCCGCCAGGCGGCCCGCGCCGCCTCCCGGTCCTGCCGGCCGAGCCAGGCGAGATAGGCACGGTAGGGTGTCGCCGGCGCCAGGCTCTCGCCCCGGTAGAGCCGAAACAGCTCGTCCAGCACCACCGGCATCGACCAGCCGTCGAGCAGGATGTGGTGATTGGTGAGGATCAGCCGGTGGCGGTCGGCGCCGAGCCGCACCAGCGCGACCCGCATGAGCGGCGCCTCGTCCATGACGAAGCCGCGCGCCCGCTCCTCCGTCATGAACGCCGCGAGCCGGGCCTCGCGCTGCGCTTCCGGCGTCTGCCTGAGGTCGATCTCCGTCCAGGGCAGCGTCACCGCCGACGCGATCACCTGGACGGGACGCGTCAGCCCCCGGTGCCGGAACGCCGCCCGCAGATTGGCATGGCGGGCAAGCAGCGCCGCAAAAGCCTGCCGCAGGGCGGGGGCATCGAGCGGCCCCGCGAGATCGAGGGCCACCTCGACCCCATAGGCATCTGCATCTGCGTCATACAAGGCATGGAACAGAAGCCCCTCCTGCAACGGCGACAGAGGCAGAACCTCCTCCAGCCCCGCTACAGACGCCTCCAGTTCCTCCACCTCTGACCCGGTCAAGGAAACAAGGGGAAAATCCGAAGGCGTGTGCCCGCCCGCACGAGGATCCCGACTGAGAGCGGCCAAAGCCGTCAGGGCCCGGAACCACCGTCCGCCGAGATCGCAAACGGCCTCCTCCGTCAATATGCCCGTCGCAAAGGTCCAATGGGCAACGAGCCGTGGCCCCGTCTTCTCGTCCATCACCTGCGCGTCGAGGGTCAGGGCATGGGCGAGCGCCATCGCCGCGTCACCATCACCGCCGAGCCCGTCGGACTCTGGCGCCGGCAGCCAGGGTCCGGTCTCCGACGCAAAGCGCCCGAGGTAATTGAAGGCGATCTGCGGGCGGGGAGCATCGCGCAATGTGGCGGCTCCCGCCTCATCGAGATAGCGCAGAAGGCCGAAGCCAAGGCCGTTGTCCGGCACTTGCCGGATCTGCTCCTTCACGCGCTTCAACGACGCCTGGATCGAAGCATCCTGGCCGGGATCGAGGCGGACGGGATAGAGGCTGGTGAACCATCCGACCGTCCGTGACAGGTCGATATCGCCACTTTCCTCGCGACCATGCCCTTCGAGGTCGAGCAGCATCGACGAGCCGGCACCCCAGCCGTTGTCGCGCCGCCATTCCGTGAAGGCGACCGCGAAGGCGGTGAGCAGCACGTCGTTGACTCTGCCGTGAAAGAGGGCCGGCAGGCGTCCGAGTAGCGGCGCCGTGACATCGGCCGGTAGGGTCAGCGCGATGTGGCCAGCGGTGCCGTTCACGTCGCGACTTGGATCGAGGGGCCGCATTCCGATGAGCGGGTCCGGCTCTGCGAGCACCGACAGCCAATGCGCCAGCTCGGCCCGGCGCCCGTCCGTGCCCGCCTCGGCATGGAGATGCGCGGCCCAGCGCCGGAACGACGTGCCGACCGGCGCCAGATGCGGCACTTTCCCGGCGGCGCTCGCCTCCCACGCCTGCTGGAGATCTGGAACGAGGATACGCCACGACACGCCGTCCACCACCAGATGGTGAAGCACCAGGAGCAAGCGGCCCGGACTGTCGCCACCTGCATCGAACCAGACGGCTTGCACCATGACCCCATCACCGGGGACAAGGCGCGCGGCGGCCGCCGCGGTCTCCTCGGCCATGCGCATGGCCATCGCGTCGGTCGAGAGGCCGGTGATTACGACCCGCCGCAGGCAAGTCGCGGCATCGACGGCGCCGCGATCGGCGATCGTGAGCGCCCAATCGTCGCCCTTCACAGTCAATCTCAGCCGGAGAGCGTCGTGGTGGTCGAGGACGGCCTGGAGAGCCGCCTTCAGGTCCGCAGGATCGAGGCCGGCCGGCACCTCCAACAGCATCGTCTGGTTGAATCGGTCGATCGGACCACTTTGGGTCCCCAGCCAATGCATGATTGGGACGAGCGGCACGCGCCCCGTTCCGATATCGGCCACGCGGGGACCTGTGGCGAAGCTTGCGATCTCCGCAAGTCTCGCCACGGTCTTGTGCTCGAAAACGTCGCGGGGCGTGAAGATGAGGCCTGCCGAGGCAGCGCGGCTCACCAGTTGGATGGAGACGATGCTGTCGCCCCCGAGCGCGAAGAAGCTGTCGTCGATACCGACATCAGGGAGGCCGAGGACATCGGCGAAGAGGCGGCAAAGCAGCGCCTCGCGGTCGTTGCGCGGCCCGCGGCCGGTGGGCCCGGCAAGATCCGGTGCCGGCAGGGCCTTGCGATCGAGCTTGCCGTTCGGGGTCAGCGGCAAGACGGGAAGCGTCACGATCGCCTGCGGCACCATCGGCTCGGGCAGCTCGGCGGCAAGCTGTTCCTTCAGCGCGTCCGGATCGGCCGAGCCCACGACATAGGCGACGAGCCGCCGGTGCCCGGGCTGGTCCTCGCGAACCAGCGCCGCCGCGGCCGTCACGCCCGGATGGCGGGCGAGCATCACCTCGATCTCGCCGAGCTCGATGCGGTGACCGCGGATCTTCGCCTGCTGATCGCTGCGACCGAGAAAATCGAGGCTGCCGTCCGGTCGAAAGCGGGCGCGATCGCCGGTGTAATACATGCGGGCCCCCGCCAGGCCGAAAGGGTCGGCGAGGAAGCGCGCGGCAGTCAGGCCGGCGCGGCCGAGATAACCGCGGGCGAGCCCGTCGCCTGCGATATAGAGATCGCCCGCCACCCCTGTGGGCACCGGCTGCAGGCCGCCGTCGAGCACATAGACCCGCGTATTCCAGATCGGCCGGCCGATCGGCGGCGCTGAGGCGGCATCCGCCGCCGAGAGCGCATCGCTCATGGTGGCGCAGACGGTCGTCTCCGTCGGCCCATAGGCATTGATCATCGTCCGCCCGGGTGCCCAGGCTGCGACGACATCGGGCGGGCAAGCCTCTCCGGCCGTCACGATGGTGACATCCGGGGACAGCGTTCCGGGCTCAAGCGCGGCGAGGATCGCCGGAGGCAGCGTGACATGCGTCACCTGATGCCGCTCGATGATGGAGGCCAGCTCGGCGCCGGCCATCAAGCGCTCTTTCGGCAGTACCAGGGCCGCGCCGCTGAGGAGTGCCATGCAGAACTCGGAGAATGCCGCATCGAAGCTGAACGAGGCGAACTGGAGAACGCGCGAGCGCGCGCTCACCCCGAAGCGTTCGATCTGGGCACCGGCGAGCGCTGCAATGCCGCCATGCGTCACGACGACGCCTTTTGGCGTCCCGGTGGAACCGGATGTGTAGATGACATAGGCGGGATGGCGCGGATCGAGCGGCTGCCGCGGCACGGCCGGATGCCGGCGGCCCGAGCCGGCGGGCACTGCGGCCTCGGGCGGGTCGAAGCGCAGGAGGCTGCCTGCGCCGATCGCCGCCGCCGTCGCTTCGCTGGCGATCAGCGCCTTTGGGGCTGCATCCCGCAGCATGAAGGCCAGCCGCTCGCGCGGATAGTCCGGGTCGAGCGGCAGATAGGCCGCACCCGCCTTCATCACACCGAGCACCGCCGCCACCATGGCCGCCGCGCGCGGCAAGGCGATCGCCACGATGTCCTCGGGCCCGACGCCGCGCGCGACCAGCCGGTGCGCCAGCGCCTCGGCCCGGTCGTCGAGCGCCTGGTAGCTCAGGCGCTCGCCTTCGGCGATCACCGCCACCGCTTCCGGGCTCGCTGCGACCTGCGCCGCAAACAGCGCCGGCAGGCACGCCCCGGGCACCTCATGCCGGGTCGCGTTCCAGTCGTCCAGGATCAGCTGGCGCTCCGCCGGGGCGAGGATATCGAGCGCCGCAACCGGCTGGCCGGCATCCGCCGCCATGCCCGCCAGAAGCCGCTCCAGACGTACCGACAAAGCCTCGGCCATCGCCGCCGCGACCAGCTCCGGGCGATAGTCCAGCCGCAGCTCCAGCCGCTCGCCCGGCATGGCCATCAGGCTCACCGGATAATGGGTTGCGTCTTCAGCTGCAAAGCCCGCCACCCGCAGCCCCGGCGCCGGCGCATCGAGCCGGCCCCGGTCGAGCGGGTAGTTCTCGAACACCACCAGCGTGTCAAACAGGGCGCCCAGCCCGGCCTCCGCCTGGATCTCCGTCAGCCCGAGATGCTGATGCGGCAGAAGCCGCGCCTGCCCCGCCTGCAGCCGCACCAGAAGCTCCGCCACCGGCTCGCCCGGCCGCAACTTGACCCGCAGCGGCACCGTATTGATCAGCAGGCCGACCATCGTCTCGACGCCGGCGATCTCGGCCGGACGGCCCGACACCGTCACCCCGAACACGACGTCGTCGCGGCCGCTCATGCGCCCGAGCAGCAGCGCCCAGGCCGCCTGCACGATCGTGTTGAGGGTCAGATCATGGCGCCGCGCCAGGTCGCCCAGCGCTCCCGTCAGCGCCGGCGACAAGGATAGCGACACATGCCGCTGCACGCGCCCGGGCGCAGCCGCCGTCTCGGGCAGCGCTTCGCGCACCCCCGCGCCGGACAGTTCGTCGAGGAGCCGCGTCGGCTCTTCGAGCCCGGCAAGCGCCTCCCGCCAGGCGGCCCGCGCCGCCTCCCGGTCCTGCCGGCCGAGCCAGGCGAGATAGGCACGGTACGGTGTCGCCGGCGCCAGGCTCTCGCCGCGGTAGAGCCGAAACAGCTCGTCCAGCACCACCGGCATCGACCAGCCGTCGAGCAGGATGTGGTGATTGGTGAGGATCAGCCGGTGGCGATCGGCGCCGAGCCGCACCAGCGCGACCCGCATGAGCGGCGCCTCGTCCATGACGAAGCCGCGCGCCCGCTCCTCCGCCATGAACGCCGCGAGCCGGGCGTCGCACTGCGCTTCCGGCGTCTCCCCGAGGTCGATCTCCGTCCAGGGCAGCGTCACCGCCGACGCGATCACCTGGACGGGACGCGTGAGCCCCCGGTGCCGGAACGCCGCCCGCAGATTGGCATGGCGAGCAAGCAGCGCCGCAAAAGCCTGCCGCAGGGCGGGGGCATCGAGCGGTCCCGCGAGATCGAGGGCCACCTCGACCCCATAGGCATCTGCATCTGCGTCATACAAGGCATGGAACAGAAGCCCCTCCTGCAACGGCGACAGAGGCAGAACCTCCTCCAGCCCCGCTACAGACGCCTCCAGTTCCTCCACCTCCGACCCGGTCAAGGAAACGAGGGGAGCCATCGTGGGTTCGGCACCCGCCTCATGCGTGTCCACGGCACTTGCGGCGCGCGCCAAGGCCTCGACCGTCTTGAGACGGAAAACGTCCCGCGGACTGAAGGAAAGACCCGCCGCCCGGGCGCGACTGACCAGCTGGATCGACATGATGCTGTCGCCGCCGAGGGCGAAGAAACTGTCTGTGGGGCCGACCGCATCGAGATGCAGCACGTCCGCGAACAACCGGCAGAGCAGCTCCTCACGAGGATTGCGGGCGCCCGATCCGGCGGAGGGCTTGGGCAGCGCCGGGATCGGCAGCGCGCGGCGATCCAATTTGCCGTTCGGCGTGATCGGCAGGCGGTCGAAAACCACAAAGACGGCCGGCACCATGTAGTCCGGCAGGCGCGCGGAGAGATGGTCGCGCAAGGCCGCCACGTCCGGCGCGACGCCGTTGGCACCGACAACATAGGCGACCAGTGCTTTTTCGCCCGGCCGATCCTCCCGCAGGACCACGGCGCAGGGACCGACCGAAGCCTCGCTGCCGAGCGCCGCCTCGATTTCGGCGAGCTCTATGCGAAAGCCGCGGATCTTCACCTGATCGTCGGCGCGGCCGACGAATTCCAGCGCCCCGTCCGGCCGGTGCCGCACGAGATCGCCGGTGCGATACATGCGCGCGCCGGGGCCGGCATGGGGATCGGCGATGAAGCGCTCCGCCGTCAGGCCGGCACGCCCGATATAGCCACGACCCACACCATCGCCGCCGATGTAGAGTTCGCCGACGACGCCGACCGGCACCGGCGACAGCCACCGGTCCAGCACATAGGTCCGGGTGTTGTCCCGCGGCCTGCCGATGGCCACCGCCCGCTCGGACCATTCGTCCAGTCCTGGCCGATGGGAAGTAGCGAACATCGTCGTCTCGGTTGGACCGTAGGCGTTCACTACCGTGGTACCTGGACAATGCTCCATCACCCGCCGGAAGGCCGACAGCGAGGCGGCATCACCGCCCGTCCAGAGCGTCTTCAGGCCCGCGAAGCAATTGGGCATCTCCTCCGCGAAAAGATTGAAGAGGCTCGTGGTTATGAACAGCCCGGTCAGTCGCTCTTCTGCAATGAGCTCGCAGAGAGAGGACGGATCGAGAGGCCCCGGCGGGGCGACCACGACGGTACCGCCGGTCATCAGCGGCACCCAGATCTCATAGGTGGAGGCGTCGAAGGCGTAAGGCGAGTGCAGCAGAACCCGATCGTGATGGCCTCGATCCCAGCACCGGTCGAGGGCGAGCCCGAGCACGTTGCGATGGCTGATGCCAATTCCCTTCGGCAGGCCGGCCGAGCCCGACGTATACATCACATAGGCGAGCCAATCGGGATGCCCGGCAACCCCCGGATCGTGGTCACCCGCCGCTGCCAGGGCGGCCTCGGTATCGAGGACGAGGTGGGCTATTCCCGAGGGCGCCGCCTCCGCACTGGCCAGATCCATCACCAGAAGGGCCGCTTCGGTTTCTTCCAGGATCTGCCGTTTCCGCGCCTCCGGATGACTGTCGTGCAAGGGAACATAGACCCCGCCGGCCTTCAGGATGCCGAGGGTGGCGACGATGAGCGCGGCGGAACGCTCCATGAGCACGCCGACCCGCGTCTCAGGCCGGACGCCAAGATCAATCAGCCGGTTTGCTACGCGATTGGCGCGCCGGTCCAATTCCGCAAAAGTCAGGGTCGTGCCGGCGCTGCGCAGCGCGACCGCATCCGGCCGCCGGTTCACCTGTTCGGCAAATCTCTGCGGGATGGTGAGATCCACGGCCGCATGTGGATAGACAGTCTCGTTCCAGGTCTCCAGAACCTGCCGGCGCTCGTCGGGGGCGAGCAGATCGAGTGCGCCGATCGGGCTGTCGGGTGTCGCGAGTGCCCGTTCGAGCAGCAGCACGAAGCGCCGCGCCACGCCTTCCGCAGTCGACCGCTTGAAGAGCTCGGTGCTGTATTCGAGGGCGCCCTCGATCCCTACCGGCGCCCCGTCGGCGTCTTGCCGTTCGGTGAGGCTGAAGACGAGATCGAATTTCGCCGCATCGATCGTGACCGGCTCGGGGCGGGACTGCAGCTCAGGAAACCGCCAAGGCGCGTCCGGGGCATTCTGGACTTCGAGCGCCACTTGAAACAGCGGGTGGTGGCTGAGCGATCGCTCCGGATTGAGCATCTCGACGACCCGGTCGAACGGGACGTCCTGGTGGGCATAGGCGGACAGATCCGATTTGCGCACACGGTCGAGCAGCGCGCGAAAGCTGGGAGATCCGCTCGTATCTGTCCGCAGGACGAGCGTATTGACGAAGAACCCGATGAGATCGTCGAGCACTTCATCGGTCCGCCCCGCGATCGGACTGCCGATGGCGATGTTGTCTCCCGCGCCGAGCCGTGAGAGCAAGGCGGCGAGCGCAGCCTGCAGCACCATGAAGACGCTCGCCCGCTCATCTCGGCAGAGCGCGACGATGGCACGGTGCAGTGTCGCATCGAGTTGGAGCGGCACCGTGCCGCCCCGCTTCAGCAATATGGAAGGCCTGGTAAAATCCGTCGGCAGATCAAGCTGCTCAGGCAATCCGTCGAGCATCTCACGCCAATAGGCGAGTTGCCGCGACGAGGCGCTCGCCGGGTCCTCTTCGGAGCCGAGCATGGCGTTCTGCCAGAGAGCATAATCCGCATAGTGCAGCGGAAGCGGCGACCATGTCGGGGCCGTTCCGTGATGCCGTGCTGCATAGGCCGTCGTCAGGTCGCGTCCCAGAATGTTCAGGGAAGCGCCGTCCCCGGCGATATGGTGAAGGACGAGGAGCAATACATGCTCACGCGCGGCAAGCGTGAAGAGATGAGCGCGCAAGGGCAGATCGGTGGCGAGGTCGAAGGTCTCCGAGGCCGCCGCATTCAGAGCCACCGGCAGATCCGCTTCGGAGACTGCCCGTATCCTCATTTTCGGTCGCCCGCTCGCAGGCGGCAGCACCCTCTGATACGGCAGGCCGAGATCTTCGGGATAGATCGTGCGCAGGCTCTCGTGCCGGTCGGTGACATCGGCGAGCGCCGCTCCGAGCGCAGCGCGATCGAGCTTCCCGGATAGCCGCGTGGCGAGCGGGATGTTGTAGGCGGCACTCGGCCCGTCGAGACGGCTCACCACCCAGAGGCGCCGCTGCGCTGCAGACAGTGGGATCGTCTGCGGCCGCTGCATGCGCTGCGGAATCTCGCGTGCCATGCCAGCCCGCTCGAGCGCCACTGCGAGCGACGCGACCGTCGGCGCGTCGAACACCATCCGCATCGGGATTTCGATGCCGAGCCGGTTGCGAATGCGATTGGCGAGCCGCGTCGCCAGCAGCGAATGCCCACCGAGTGCAAAGAAGCTGTCGTTGATACCGACCCGCGGCAGGCCGAGAATCTCCGCGAACAGCTGGCACAGCGCCTCCTCACGGGCGGTCCGCGGTGCGTCTTCGCCGATCAGGGCAGCATAGTCCGGTGGCGGCAAGGCTTTGCGATCGAGCTTGCCGTTGGCGGTCAAAGGCAGAGCGTCGAGGACGACAAAGGCCTGCGGCACCATGAAGTCCGGCAGGAGTTGCGCAAGATGCCGGGAAAGCTCCGACACATCCGGCGCCACGTCGCCCGCGCCCACGACATAGGCAACCAGTTGCTTGTCGCCACGCGGAGCGTCCCAGCCGACGACCACGCAACGCGCCACAGAGGGGTGGCGATCGAGAATAGCCGCCACCTCGCCCGGCTCGACACGATTGCCGCGGATCTTCACCTGATGGTCAGCGCGTCCGACGAAGACCAGCGCGCCATCGCCCCGCAATATCGCCACGTCCCCGGTGCGATACATCCGCGAATTCGCACCGCCGAATGGATCGGCGACGAACCGTTCTGCCGTCAGTCCCGGACGCTTGAGATAGCCCCGCGCAAGGCCCATGCCGGCAACGTAAAGCTCTCCTGGGGACCCGACCGGAACGGGCTGCAAGGTGCCGTCGAGAATGTAGACACTGGTGTTCCAGATGGGTTGGCCGATCGGCGCGTCGCCATCCTTCTCGACCGCGGCAAAGAGGCTGTCGCCACTCGCCTCCGAGGCACCGTAAAAATTGAGCAGTCGCGCCGCCGGCAGGACCTCTCCGAACTCACGTGCCAACGCCTCCGGCAAGGCCTCGCCGCTGGTGATCCAGAGCGCGCAATCGCGCAGCGCGACGGGATCGCCATCTTCCAGCATCGCGGCGAGCAAGCTCGGCACGAGGGTGATGCGGGCGATGCCGTGACGGGCGATGGCGGCAGCCAGCTCTCCGGGATTCTTGGCAACCTCCGGCGCGACAAGGACGACCGTGCCGCCATAGAGCAAGGCACCCAACAGTTCCGTCGAGCCGTCGATGAAGCTGAGCGAGCTCTTGACCGCCGCCGGGCCTGCCGACTGCGCTGGACAGAGGCTTTCGAACCAGGCGAGCCGGTTCGCCATGCCGGCATGCAGCCCCACCACGCCCTTGGGAGCCCCCGTCGAACCGGACGTATAGACGACATAGGCCGGATGCTGCGGTCTAAGGGGCTGGCGGCGGTCATCGTCAGTCGGTGCGTGGGCCGGCTCCGCCTCGATACGCGCGCGGACCGCGTCGTCGTCCAGATCGAGCACGAACACCCCGGTCCGCGCAGGCAACAAGCCGGCCGGCATCGACGACCGAAGAATGAGACACGCCGGCTCGGCATCCTCCACCATATAGGCGAGCCGCTCGGCAGGATATTCCGGGTCGAGCGGCAGATAGGCGGCGCCGCTCTTCAGGACCGCGAGCAGCGCGACGACACTGTCGACGGAGCGCCGCAGGGCGATCCCCGCGATGCTCTCCGGGCCGAGACCCTTGGCGACGAGATGATGCGCCATATGATTGGCGGCACGATCGAGCTCGGCATAGGTTACCCGCGCGTCCTCCGAAACGACGGCGATCGCCTCGGGTGTTCGGGCGACTTGCGCCTCGAAGAGGTCCGCCAGATTCGTCTGCGCAAGACGATGGGGCTCACCGCTTACGATCGCCGCAGGAACCGCCTCACCATCGGCGACCAAGGAATGTTCGGAAGTTCTCGATTGCTCTGGAGAATGCCTGAACGCATGGCGTGAATGATTCAATGCATGCCCTCTTCGTCTCCCCCAGACAGACTCAGAGCCAGGCAACCTTCTGCTGGTTCCAGCTTCGGATATTTACCTCATTACCACGACCGCTCAATTCGAAGTAAGCGCGTTTTCGACACATTTTGACAGAATTATGGTTAATGGCAGAGCTGTTCGCTAGCCAGCTCAAGAATCCTATCAAGCATCAAGGCCGAGTTCGCTGCGAAAGCCCTCGTGCTTATACTGAGTTCTCATCAGGCCGCGGCGCTGCAATTCGGGTACGACGGCGCGCGTGAACTCTTCGAAGCTTCCCGGAAAATGCGTGGGTGTCACCACGAAGCCGTCGCAAGCTTCGGAGAGAAAGAGTTCCTCGAGCTCATCGGCCACATCGGATGCAGTTCCGATCAGCCGCGGAGTGGATGAACTCTGCGCGAGCTTGATCGCAATCTCGTCGACGGTCCAGGCATGGTCCGGCCGCTCCGCGATGATGCGCTGCAGCCACGGCCGCGCGGCCCCCGCGTCCACGGCGCTGCGGCCGTCGCTGGCGGCCAGCACGACTTCGATCGGCGTCGACGGAGCGTAATGCGAAAGGTCTATTCCGAGCATCGCCGCGAAGAAGGCCCGGGCCATTTCCGGATGGATGAGGCGATCGAGATAGGCGGCCCTGGCCTGCGCGATGTCCCTGGTTTCGCCGAGGATAGGCTGAACAGCCGCCAGCAGCTTGATCGGCGCTCCGGTTCTGCCCAGTTCGGCGGCACGCGCTCGCACGTTGTCGCGCAGTTCCCTCATGCCCTGCTGATCGCTCTGGATCGCGAAGATCACCTCGGCCCAGCGGGCGGCGAAATCTCGTCCGCGGGAAGAGACCCCAGCCATCATGAGGACAGGCCCGCCGCCGGGACCGCGCGGCAAGGACAAGGGGCCCCGTACGTTGAAGTAGGCCCCTGCGTGGTCGAGCCTGTGAATCTTCTCGGGATCGGCATAGATGCCGGTGGCCTGATCTCGCACCAGAGCATCCGGCTCCCAGGACCGCCACAGCTTGGTGCAGAGGTCCAGCACCTCGTCGGCCCGATCATAGAGCGCATCATGGTCGAGTTTCGGGTGATGGCCGAAGTTATAGGCGTTGCTCTCGCCCGCAGACGTCACGACATTCCACGCGATGCGACCTGCGCTGAAATGGTCGAGCGTCCCGAAGATGCGTGCGAGATGATACGGCTCCATGAAAGTGGTCGATAAGGTGATGGTGAAACCGAGATGCCGCGTGGCGGCCACCATGGGTGCGACGAGATGGGATGGGTCGTGGCGAATGGCGCCCACGGCGCCATACTTGACCAGCGTTTCGTGATCGCCATTGAGCCCAACAGGGACGGAAAGCGATTCGGGCACGAAGGCCAAATCGAAGCAGCCGCGTTCGAGGGTGCGCGCAACGTTTTCATACAGAGCGCGGTCGCAGAAATCCGTCTCGCTGTATGGATGCCGCCACATCCCGCCGAAATGACTTCCAGGCACCAGAATATATCCGGCGAGCATCATCTGGCGCCGCATGTCTGCTCCCATTTCACTGATGATTACAAAAGCCGTTCGCCGATGAGCCGCAGGTTCATACTGGCACACCACCGGTCGATCTGAAAAGAGTCGGGCCTTTGAAATTACCCCGGATTAAGATGCTCGAGACCCGAAACTCTTGTGGCACGCCCGTCGGCTCGCCGCCGCGGGCGACATTTGGGCGGCCGGCCCTCATTCCGGCAGACCTGCTTTTCGCAAGCCCTCCGCGAATACCGCGAAATCCTCCGATCGTTGGATCGGCAGCCAATTCTTGATATTAGCAATGCGCAGAGTGGGATCGAGCTCGCGCAGATGATTTATGGCGCGCTGAGCATGTGCGGAGCGGCCGGCGAGTGCGTGGCTCGCCGCGATGATGCAGCCCACCATCAGAAAGCTGGGCAGGTTCCGGAACGCCTGCTCCGCCCATGAGGATGCAGCATCGAACCGTCCCGCGAACAGATGCGCCACCGCGACTCCGGCTTGCATGCGATACATTTCAGGGTCCAGTGGGCTCAGGCGCATGGCACGTGTGAAATGGACGATCGCGGCGTCCGTTTCACCGTGCCAGACCCTAAGATAGCCACCCAGGAACCAGGCCGCCGCTAGATTCGGGTTGAGCATCACCGCCCGGTCGAGCAAGGCGATGCCGGTATCGAAATCATCGGTGAAATGGCTGAGCGCGTGCCCTCCTCTGGTCAGCGCAACCGCATCGTCTCTGCCGAGTTCGACGGCCCGTCTGGCCAATCGGACCCCTTCCTCGATCTCCTGCGCGCGGTCGGTCATCCAACCGTTGACCTTTCGCCAGAAATAGCACCATGCCGCCATTCCGTAAGCCGAGGCGAATTCGAGATCGAGCTCGATCGCCCGATAGAACAGCGGCAGGGCGGCACCGATCGCCTCCTTGCTGCCCCGCTGCAAGTCTGCGATTCCTCGGAGGTGGCAGTCATAGGCGCTGAGGCTCGTTGTCGGCGCTCGCTGGGCCCGCTCGATCTCCGCGCGCTCCAGCTGCGGCGCCATAGCCCCCACGACACTCGCTGCGACTTGGTCCTGCAGTTCGAAGACGTCGTCGAGCGTGCCCTCGAAGCGCTCTGCCCAGAGATGCGCACCGGTTGTCGCGTCGATGAGCTGCCCTGTAATGCGCACGCGGTTACCGGCCTTGCGCACGCTCCCTTCCAGCACATAGCGGACGCCGAGCTCGCGACCGACCTGTTTTACGTCCACCGCCTGGCCGCGGTAGGTGAAGCTCGAGTTGCGCGCGATGACGAACAGCCAGCGGATACGCGACAAGGCCGTGACGATGTCCTCGACCATGCCATCGGCAAAATATTCCTGCTCCGGGTCGCCGCTCATGTTCTGGAACGGCAGGACGGCAATCGACGGCTTGTCGGGGAGGGGCAGTGCCGGCGCCGATATCTCGCCGGATGTGACTGGTTGGGCTTCCGCGGAACGGGAGCCAGCCGATGGATGCATCTCCGTGACCTCGGCAACGAAGCGGAAGCCTTTTCGGGCGATCGTTTTGATCAGCCGCTGCTCCTTGCCGCTGTCGCCGATGGCTTTGCGCACCGCGTTGATATAGCTGGTAAGCGTCGATTCAGAGATGATTCGTCCGCTCCACACCGCATCCAGCAGGTCGTCCTTGCCGACGACACGCTCGTGGTTTCGCACCAAATGCGTGAGGAGGTCGAAGACCTTCGGCCCGATCGCTATGGCTTCGGAGCCCCGCGTCAGCTCGCGTTTGGCGGTGTCGAGCCCATAACCTTCGAACAGGAATTGCACGTGGACGCTCCACGAAGCCATCATTTGCGCGACAGCCGTTGATAGCACGCCGGGGCGTCCTGGACACCCGACCGCGACGGCCGCTTGGACGAATAATCAAGGGAAATTCAGGCTCGCCCCAAGACGCCCGCAAGGTCTTTTGGTCGGCTTGCAGGCATCCTCCCGTCATCGGATCGCGATTGGCGCGATCGTTTGTCGGCGGAGGATAAAGACATGAAGATCGTGGTCATCGGCGGCAGCGGCCTCATCGGAACGAATGTGGTGAACAGGCTCCGCGCATGGGGGCATGAGGTCATAGCGGCGTCGCCTGCCTCGGGTGTCAACACCATCACTCGCGAGGGGCTGGCCGAAGCGCTCTCCCGCGCTCACGTGGTCGTAGACGTGGCGAATTCGCCTTCCTTCGAGGACAAGGCCGTTCTGGAGTTCTTTGAGACGTCCGGCCGCAACCTGCTTGCCGCCGAAGCCGCCGCCGGCGTGGGGCATCACCTCGCGCTGTCCGTCGTCGGCACGGGGCGCAATCCCGACAGCGGCTATCTCCGTGCCAAGCTGGCCCAGGAGAACCTGATCAAGGCTTCCGGGATTTCCTACACGATCCTGCAGGCGACCCAGTTCTTCGAATTCGTCAACGCCATCGTCCAATCGGGAGCGGATGGCGATGTTTTCCGCCTGTCGCCGGCCCTCTTTCAGCCCATTGCCGCCGATGATGTCGCCGCCGTCTTGGCCGATCTGGCCGTCGGCGCGCCGCTGAACCGGACGGTCGAAGTGGCCGGGCCGGAGCCCATCCCGATGGATGCGATCGCTCGGCAGTACCTCGCCGCCAAGGGGGACAAGCGTCACGTCGTCGCCGACATCAGGGCCCGCTATTTCGGCGCCGAGCTGAACGACAAATCCCTGAGGCCCATCGGCCAGCCGCGGCTAGGGCAGACCCGCTTCGCGGATTGGCTCAGCGCGCCGCCGGCGCGCGCATGAGCACCGGACCTCAGCAGCACATCCCCGAACAGTCATTCACCCCAATCCGGGAGGGCGTGACCATGAACTTCGCCCAGGACAATCGGGCCGTCGCAGCGGCCGTCGTTACAATGGTGGCTTTCAACGGAGTATTTCTCTCGGTCAATGGGCTCTTCATGCTCATCAACCCATTGGTTTGGTATGAACTCATCCCGGGTGTGACCGATACCGGCTTCTTCAATCAGCACTTCATCCGTGACATCGGGATCATCCAGCTTTTTCTCGGCGTCGCCTTCGCCGCCGGCATGGTCCTGCCCGAGCGGCGCGTCGGACTCTGGGCAGTCGCCACGGCTTGGCTTTGTGCCCATGCACTCTTCCACTTCTGGGAAGTCGCGGTCGGCATCTGCTCCCCCGCGGCACTTCCGCGTGATTTTCCGGCTGTGACCATGCCGGCGATCTTCGGGATCGTGCTGGTCCTCTGGGCCACTCGCCGTTCCGGCTCGAAACAGCCCGCCACCGCCTGAGATTAGCGCTGCAAGCCCGCACGGCGCAGGTGGGCCGCATCGCGGCCGTCCTGCGCTCCACCAGACAAGCGGAAGAAAAGCCTCACGAGCCTAAGGCCTCACGAGCTTAAGAAACACAAGGCGTGAGGTCTTCTATGCCGGCGTGTGCCGATCCGCGGCTTGTGAGGGCCGAGCCGCTGTGCGGCAAGAGGCTCGGCGATGGCGCCGCTCGACCGCCATTCGCTCTCCATGTACTTCTATTTCAGGGTGACCAAGCTGCCGGCATGCGTCGGACTCGCTGCAGGGATGTCGGCCACGGTGGTCGTAACACCGCGTCAATGACGCTGTTCGAACTGCCGCGCGGTCAGTCAGGCCAGGATTCATCGGAACGGGACAGACCAATGGAATTTTCGTTCTGGAGATCGCGCGGTGATGAGCCATCCGTTCTCATCCCCGCCATCGGCCTGGAGCTGAACGTTCTGTTGCCGCCGGCGTCCAACCAGAACGCGATGACTGTGATCGAAACGGTCAACGCTCCCGGCTTCGGCCCACCACGCCACCGCCACCCTGAAACGGAGGTCTTCCGGGTCATGGAGGGGCGCTACCTCTACGAGGTCGACGGCCGGCGCTTCTTTGCCGATGCGGGCGACCTGGTGAGCGTGCCGGGCGGCGCCGTGCACGGTTTCGTCAACGTCACGGATCGACCGGCACGCCAGTTGATCATGATCCTTCCCGGGCTCGATGCGAAATGCTTCTTCACCGAGCTCGGAGAAATCATGCGGCACGGAATACCCGATCGCGCGCGACTCAATGAGTTCGGCGCGCGCTGGAACATTGAATTCCTGGGCCCTCCTGTGCGGGCGGCCGACGGCATCACCGAGCGATGAGGTCGATTGGCAGCCTATCCGACACGGCGCTCGCACTGTCGGCCGGTGGCGGGCGCGTACGTGTCCCAAGCACCTCGGCATGCCGAGGCGCTAAGGCCCCCTGTCGTCTTCAGACGCTGCGCTACCGACTTGCGAGTTCCCGGATGAGCCGACGCAAAGTGACTTCCGCCTCCGAATGGCGCTTCGGTTCGAGATAAGCCAAGGACAGGTCCAGACTGAGGTGCGGCTCGATGATGCGGCTGATATTGACCCGTCCATCGGCTGCCGCTCGCTTGGCGGCTCCTTCCGGCAGCATGGACGAGGCGAGCCCGCGCTCGACCAGATCGATGATCATATTGACCGATCTGATCTCGAACGGAACGCGCATCTCCCTGCCGATCGCCGCGGCCGCCGCCTCGATCATCGATCGCAGCTTGTGTGGCCTTGGCTGCAGCATGAGCGGCATCGCTGTCAGTTGCTCGAATGGAACTCCGGCCCGTGGCGTTTGCTCATTGTCTGTGAGCAGGACGATGTCGTCGCGAAAGAGGTGGTCGCAGGCGATGCCGCTCGCATCATCCGGAATGAAGTAAACCATGGCCATGTCGAGGGTCCCATCGAGCAGCCATTCGACAAGCTGGTCACTCGCTCCCTCCAGGATCGTTATTCTTGTGCCCAGCAAGCTTTCATTGGCCGCTCGCAATATTCGGGCGATGAGATCGGGATCGAGGCTTGGATTGATCCCCAATCGGACCGGTGCGTTGTCCGGGGCGTCTGCGGGAGCGGCGATGCGCCGCGCGGCCTCGATATCCCGCGTGATCCGGATGGCTTTTTCGAGGAAGAGCTGGCCAGCTTCCGTCAGGTGAACGCCGCGACTGTGCCGCACGAGGAGTTGCACGCCGAGCTCCTCTTCGAGGTTGCGCATTTGCATCGACAGCGCCGGCTGCGCGATGAACAGGACCTCGGCGGCCTTGGTCATGCTCTGCAACTCGGCGATGCATGCGAAGTAGCGGAGCTGTCTGAACTCCATCCGGCCTTCCTCCTTAGGCGACGGCCAGCGTGGTGTCCTTCTTGTTCTTGACGACCACCAGGGCCAGCAACCCTCCGAGCGCGATGATCATGGAAAGCAGGAGTAGAGCAAGGAAAAAGCTGCCGGTCTCCTGCCGGATGAGCCCCACGAGCCACGGCCCCGTGAACCCACCGAAGGAGCCGAGCGTGTTGATCACCGCAATGCCGACCGGCGCCGCCGATCTCGACAGGAAAGACGAGGGAAGCGCCCAGAACACCGGCAAGACCGCGTAGACGCCGATGGCGCCAAGGCAAAACCCCGCGACAACCAGGACCGGCGACTGGAAATAGGCGCTCGCCACCAGTCCAATGGCCGCGATGAATGCGGCGACCGCGATGTGCCACTTTCGTTCTTTGCGGCGATCGGAACTCCTGGCGAAGATGATGCTCGCCACAGCGGCGAGGCAGAACGGGATCGGGCTGATCAGACCTATGGTAAAGGCCGAAACGCCGAGCGTGGCTATGATCTGCGGGAACCACATCACCACACCATAGAGACCGAGCACGATCGTGTGGTAAAGCAGCGATAGAACCAGCACGCGGGGATCGAGGAGTACTTTCCAGAAGGAGAGCGGCGGCTCCTTCTGTTGCTGGGTCAGATCTTCATCCAGCGCCTGCTTCAACGCTGTTTTTTCGTTGGCGGAAAGCCACTTCGCGTCGTCCGGCTTGTTGTCGAGATAAAAGAACACGACGACACCGAGCACCACGGCAGGCAAGCCTTCCAGAATGAACATCCACTTCCAGCCGGCAAGACCGAACCAGTTGATGTGAAGAAGAGCACTGCTGATCGGCCCGGCCAGGGCCGGCCCGAGAGGAACGGCGAGGCACAAGAGGCCAGCGGCCCATGCTCTCGATTTCTCCGGGATCCAATAGCTGAGGTAAAGCATCATCCCAGGAAGAAAGCCGGCCTCGGCCAAACCCAGCAAGAAACGCATCAGGTAGAAGCTGTTGGGCGAGAATACGAAGGCCATGCAACTCGCGGCAAGACCCCAGGTGATCATGATCCGGGCTATCCAGACCCTCGCGCCGACTTTGGCGAGGATCATGTTGCTCGGTACCTCGAAGAGAAAGTAACCCCAAAAGAAGATCCCTGCACCGAATCCGTAGACCTCGGGAGAGAAGTTGAGATCCTTGTTCATCGGCAAGGCGGCAAAAGAGAGATTGACGCGATCGAGCTGCGCGACGAAATACGCCAGCGTGATCAAGGGAAGCAGACGCATAATGACTTTGCGGTTCGCGATATCCGCGAGAGACGTCATGGCGCCCGCGTCTGCTTGCCGCCCGCTGCTCGCGACGGTCTCCGGTATGGTCGCCATCCGATAGTCCTCCCTTATGTGCATCGTGCTTTTGTGACGAGCTGATTGGCGCGCAGGATCGTGCACGATGCACGCGTTGTCAATCGACCGCCCTTCGTAAAAGCCGCAGCACGAACGACTTTTTGGCGCCGCCGGCCGAACTTCCGAAGCAGAACGAGGGCGTTAGGCTGCGCAGGTTCTGGCCGTCAGGGCCGATATAAGGACTTGGTATTGGTCCGCGCGCTCCGGTTCTGCCTAGTCTCTGCCGGTCAATGAACGACATGCGACGGTAGGTCGAACGATCGCCAGGGAGGAAAGAATGTTGGAGCCCGAGGGAGCGGCAATTGGCGACCAGGCCCAATCGGCTCGGCATCGACGCGTTCTCGTCATTTCCGGAAGCCCTACGATTCCTTCCAAGACGGCGCTGCTGGCGGACATGGTCGCGGCGCGGCTCTGTGGCGAGCAGACTTGCGTCGAACATCTTCGCCTCCTCGACTTGCCGGCCGAGGACCTCGTCGCGATGAAGGTCGATCGCGGGCCTGTCGCCCAGGCCATCGCGGCTGTCTCCAGGGCCGACGGCCTGGTGATCGCCACCCCGACCTTCAAGGCGTCGTTCTCCGGGCTGACGAAGCTCTTCCTCGATCTGCTTCCGCAATTCGGGCTTGCAGGCAAGGCCGTTTTGCCGCTCGCGACCGGGGGCAGCCTCGCCCATGTTCTCGCCCTGGATTACTCGCTACGTCCCGTGCTCCAGTGCATGGGCGCTCGGTGCGTGGTCCCGAGCTTCTACGTGACCGCAGACGCGTTCACGGGAGACGAGCGCGGCCTCTCACACAAGTTCGAAGCCGGTCTGGCGGATGTCCTTAGCGCCTTCAGGGAGGCCCTGGGCCTGCCGGCCAAGCTTGAAGCATAAGACGCCGGCAAAGCCACGGGCGACGTCGCCGCACGACAACTGACGAAGGAGGTAACATGTCCAAGCAAAATAGAGTGATGCGGCTCGGTGCGTTCTTCCATGGCATCGGCCACCATATTGCGTCCTGGCGGCACCCAAGCGCCGATCCTCATCTCGTGACTTCCCTTGCGGGCTATGTGGACATGGCGCGAACCGCTGAGCGCGGTGGTTTCGACATGATCTTCCTGCCCGACAATTTGAGCGTCCGAGAGAGCAATCTCGAGGCCCTCAAGCATGTCTCCGACTATATCGTGCAGTTCGAGCCGCTTTCGCTTCTCTGCGCCCTCGCCCCCATGACCCAGAACATCGGGCTGCTGGCGACCGCATCGACGAGCTACAACGAGCCCTATCATCTCGCCCGCCGTCTGGCGTCGCTGGATTTCCTGAGCGCCGGCCGTGCGGGATGGAATCTCGTCACCTCGACGACCGACGCCGAAGCGCGCAATTTCGGACGCGATACCCATTTCCTGCATGCCGAACGCTACGACCGGGCCGATGAATTCGCTAAAGTCATCATGGGCCTATGGGACTCGTGGGAGGACGATGCCTTCCCCCGAAACGCCGCCTCGGGCCTCTACTGCGACACCAGCAAGCTTCATGTGCTCGACCACCAAGGCAAGCACTTCCAGGTGAGAGGCCCGCTCAATATCGAAAGGCCGCCGCAAGGATATCCGGTCATCGCTCAGGCAGGCTCCTCGACGACGGGCATGGATCTCGCAGCACGTGTGGCGGATCTCATCTATACCATGCAGACCAGCCTCAAATCGGGCCAAGAGTTCTATACGGAGATGAAGCGGCAGGTCAGGGCGGCCGGCCGGCACGAGAGCGATCTTCTGATCATGCCGGGCGTCGTCCCAGTGGTCGGGAGAACCGACTCCGAGGCGCAGGAGAAATTCGAAGAGCTTCAGGAACTGGTCGATCCCGTCGTGGGCCTTTCTCAGCTTTCGGCCATGTTCCCGGGCTTTGATTTTTCCTCCTTCGACGTCGACGGCCCATTGCCCGACATCCCTGAGGGAAACGGCATCCAATCGCGCCAGAAGCTGCTCGTCGATATGGCGAGAAAGGACAATCTGAGCATCAAGCAGCTCTATCTGAAGATCGCCGGCGGTCGCTCGCATTGGGTCCTGATCGGCTCGCCCACGCATATCGCCGATCAACTCGAGGAACGCTTCGTCGATTATGCCGCTGACGGCTTCAACATCATGCCCTTCACACAGCCCGGCGGCCTCAACGACTTCGTGGATCTCGTCGTTCCCGAACTGCGCAAGCGCGGCCTAGTCAATGCGGGCTATGCCCCTGGGACCCTTCGTGAGAAGCTGGGTCTACCGCGGCCTCAACATCCCGCGCATCGCAAGACCGCTCAGATTGCAGCCGCAGAATGAATGGAAGCGGTGGAACGAGTCAGCGGCCGTTCCCGGAGTCAATGAAATGAACAAAATTGTTCCTGGTCAGCAGGTGCCCGATTTTTCCGCCAAGCTTGCCGACGGAAGCACATGGTATCTTTCGCAGAACGCCCCCGATTACATGCTGATGGTCGATATCTATCGCGGATATCACTGCCCGCGCTGCCGCCAGCATCTCGAAGCCATCAACGCGGCCATGGCGGATTTCAAGAATGCATGCATGGATGTGATCGCCGTCTCGGTCGACAGCGCTGAACGGGTCGCGAAAAGCTACGCCGAGTGGGATATCGCCGATGTCCGCGTCGGAGGTGGGCTGTCCATCACCGATGCGGACCGGCTTGGGCTCTATCTCAGTCATTCCATCGAGATAAGGCCGCTGGAATCACCCGTTTTCGCCGAACCGGCCGTGCTTTTCGTCAGAAGTGATCTGACACTCTATGGCGCGATCCTCCAAACCTTTCCCTTCGCGCGTCCGAAGATTCCGGATCTGCTCGAAGTGCCGACTTTCGCGGCAGCCCAGAATTACCCGCCGCGTGGCGATTATGTGCTGAGCGCCGCGTAATTCGCTGATCACGCCTGGAGCGCGGGCACCTTTGCCCGCCTCCTCACGAGGTACGATCGAGCGTCCGCCGCGATCGCTCGCGGGCCGCGGGCTTCTGCGCCGTGCTCGCTTCGACGTCGTTCGCCGGCGCACTCGCCTCGTTGCCGGACAGCAGGCGCCGCTTGCCGCCTTCGAGATGCTCGCGAATGGCGAGAGCCGCTTCTGGGCCGTCGCCCGCTTCGAAGGCCGCGAGGATGCGAGCATGCTCCTCTGCCACCTCGCCTGCCCGCGCCCGGCCGCCGGAACGATAAAGATAAAGACGCGCCTGCAGGAGAATGGCGTTCATGCCGCGATAGGTGTCGGAGATAACCTGATTGCCGGCGCTCTCCACGATCACTTGATGAAAGCGCTGATCGGCGGCGACGAATTTTCTATATTGCTTGTAGTGGGTGCCGATCTGCTTGGCCGCGCTCATCTGGCGCGTGGCCGCCCTGAGCTCGTTGAGCACGGAGGCGGCTTTGCGCGGCGCACCGACCAGCGCGCAATGGCCTTCGAGCATCGTGCGGAAATCAATGAGATCGCGCAGATAGTCGAGCGTCGGTTCGGGCGCGACCGAATAGCCGCTATAGAGCTCGGTCACGACGAGCCGCTCGGCTTCGAGCTTCGACAGAGCCTCGCGCAAAGGCGAGGTGCTGACGCCGAGATCGCGGGTCAGAGCATCGATATTGAGGCGCGTTCCCGGAGCAAGCCCCCGGTCGAGGATCCGCTCCTTCAAAATCTCATAGGTCTGCTCTGTCAGGGTCGTTTTGATCGGAGAAGATCGACCGTTGTACGTCGCTTTGGCCATGGGCGATCCATAAAGGGAACCGAGACGATTGTCCGGCTCAGTGCCTCGACGCGGCCGGCTTCGTCCGTGCGCGATCGAAGAATCCGGTGCGGACCCGCGTCAGCGTCATCGCGGTGATCAAGCCGGCCTTGGCATAGGGGTCGCCAGCGATGAAGCGCTCCGCTTCGCCCTGGCTTTCCACATCGACCAGATAGAAGGAGCCTTCGCCGACCGACCCATCTTCCTTGAGCTTGGCGCCCGCGGCGAGCAGAACGGCGATATTGGCTTCGAGATAAGCGAGATGGTCCGGCCGGACTGCATCGCGCTCCGCCATGCGGGCCGCGGGGATCACGGTGTCGATGAGATAGGGCATTCGATTCCTCCGGAACAGTCACGATTAGTCGCACATCATGCACGATGCCGGCAAGCGCCGTCTCCTTGTCGACCTCCAGCGGATATCGTGCACGATGCCCGATGCACGTTGACACGGCGGCGCGATTTTGAAATGGTTCGGCGAAACCAGGGCGGACAGCCCGGACAAACCATGGCCACCGGACGGCGCGGGAGAGATCAGATGGCGACGCTCGCAGACACAACACTTTCCAAGATGAAATGGCGGTTGCTGCCGTTTCTCCTGGTCTGCTATCTGCTTGCCTATCTCGATCGCGTGAATGTCAGCATCGCTGCTTTGCAGATGAACGAGGACTTGGGCTTCACGCCGACAATCTATGCCTTCGGCGGCGGCATCTTCTTCCTCGGCTATTTTCTCTTCGAATTGCCCAGCAACTGGGCGCTCGAGCGTGTCGGCGCCCGCCGCTGGATCGCGCGGATCATGATCAGCTGGGGCCTCGTCGCGAGCGCCATGGCCTTCGTCTCCGGGCCGACGAGCTTCTACTGGCTGCGCTTTCTTCTCGGCGCTGCCGAGGCCGGCTTCCTGCCCGGCATCGTCTATTATCTCAGCCGTTGGTTCCCGGCGCGCGAGCGTGCTGCGATCATGGCCCTCTTCTTCCTCGGCCTACCCTTGTCTTTCGTCGTCGGGGCGCCGGTCTCGGGAGCACTTCTCAGTCTCGACGGGCTCTTGGGCATCGCTGGCTGGAAATGGCTTTATCTCCTCGAGGGGCTGCCCACGGTTGTCTTCGGCATCCTGTGCCTCAAGGTGCTGACGGATCGGCCGAGCGAGGCGAAGTGGCTCTCGGCGGAGGAACGCAACTGGATCGAGGGCGTGCTGCGCGCCGAGGAGGCGGAACGCGCCAAGGTCTCCGCCCCGACTTTTACCGCGGCTCTCTACGACCGGCGCGTCTGGGCCTTCGGCATCGCCTATGTGGGCATCATCATGGGCATGTACGGCATCGGTCTGTGGCTGCCCCAGATCATCAAGCAGCTCGGCTACAGCGATTTCGTGACGAGCACCATCTCGGCCGTTCCTTACGTCCTGAGCGCCGTCGCCATGATCGTCGTCGCCCGCAGCTCGGACCGCACGGGTGAGCGGCGCTGGCACGCGGTCCTGCCCTGCATCGTGGCCGCGGCGGGCCTCGTCGCGAGCGCCTATATCGGCAGCCCCCTGCTGTCGCTCGCAGCGGTCACGGTCGGCGCGGTCGCGGTGATCTCCTCGATGCCGACCTTCTGGGCTCTGCCCACCGCCGTTCTGTCCGGGTCGGCAGCGGCCGGCGGCATTGCCCTCATCAACTCGATCGGCAACCTCGGCGGTTTCGCCGGCCCCTATCTCGTCGGCTATGTTCGCGAGGCGAGCGGCAGTTTCCAGCTGGGCCTCCTCTTCCTGGCCGTCTGCCCCTTCCTTACGGCGCTCATTCTCTACGCCATGACCGGCCGCAGCACGGCGGAAGAGGCGCTTCGCCGGGCGAAGTCCTCAGCGCCGGCCCATTGATCATCGCGGGCCGTTGCGAGATGGCCCGTGTTCCCTGCCGGCCCTGGTCGAAACATGTCGAATCCGTGGATCACAAATCGCCATGACGCAACTCAGTCCTGAAGCCCTCAGATCGGCTATCGACGGCGGGCTCCTGTCCTTCCCGCTCACGGATTTCGACGCGGCCGACAACTTCGATCCGGAGAGCTACCGCGCGCGGCTCGACTGGCTCAGCCCCTATGGCGCCGCCGCGCTCTTCGCGGCCGGCGGCGCGGGTGAATACTTCTCCCTCACCGATCAAGAATACGAGCGCGTCGTGGCGGAAACGGTGGCCTGGTCGGCGGGCCGGGTGCCGGTGATCGCCGCCGCCGGACAGGGAACGAAAGCCGCCGTCAGCCATGCGCAAGCCGCCGAGTGCCTGGGCGCCGACGGCATTCTGCTGCTGCCGCCCTATATGACCGAGGCCTCCCAGGAAGGCCTTGCGGCCCATGTCACGGCCGTCTGCCGCGCCGTATCCATCGGCGTCATCGTCTACAACCGCGGCAATTGCCGGCTGGCACCGCCGACCGTGGCGCGCTTGGCCGAGAGCTGCCCCAACCTGATCGGAATCAAGGACGGCCTCGGCAATGTCGAGTGGCTCTTGCGCATGAGGAGCCTCGTCGGAGACCGCATTCTTTTCGTCAACGGCATGCCGACAGCGGAAGTCTATGCCGCCGCCTACCGCGCCATGGGCGCGCCGACCTATTCGTCCGCCATCCTGAATTTCGTTCCGCGCACGGCGGTCGCCTTCCATCGCGCCGTGCAGACGGGCGATGCGGCGACCTGTGATAGGGTGTTCAAGACTTTCCTCGGCCCCTATCTCGAACTGCGAAACCGGCAACCGGGCTATGCGGTCAGCATCGTCAAGGCGGGCGTCGACATCATCGGGCGCAGCGCCGGCCACGTCAGGCCCCCGTTGTCGCCCCTGACCGCATCCGAGCGAGCGGAACTCGCCGATCTCATCGCGGCCCTCGGTCCGCAGGACCCGCCGATGGCCGAAGACCTGACCGCATCCGTCATGGAGGAGCTACCGGCATGAGCGACGGCGAGGTGAAAATCTACACGGCCTCGAGCAGCGCCACGGCAACCGGCGATTGCGCCGGACAGGTGGTCGTATCCGGTTCCTATGGCGGCGAATACAATGCCTATCACGCTGCCAAATGGGGCATTCGCGGCGTCATCCTGAACGATGCCGGCGTCGGCAAGGACGGCGCGGGCATCAAGGGCCTGCCTTACCTCGACCGTATCGGCCTGCCGGCCGCCACGGCCGACGCCATGACCTGCCACATCGCCGATGCCGAGCACATGCTCGCGCATGGCATGATCAGCCACGTCAACCGCGCGGCGGAGCGCCTCGGCTGCCGCGTCGGCCAGACCGTTCGCGACTGTGCCGAACTGATGAAGAAAGGCGAGATCATTCGCGAGGCGCCGCCGGAAATCAGCGGCGGCAAGCGCTACACGATCAAGGACGATCCGGGCGAGCCCAAGGTGCTCTGCCTCGACGCGGCGCCGCTGCTCGTGCCGGAGGACGCGGGGCAGATCGTCGTGACGGGATCTCACGCCGCCATGTTCCGGGGCCAGCCCGACGGGGTGGTCGGCCCCGACGTCGGGGCGATCTTCTTCAGCGACGCCGGGGTCGGCCTCGACGGCGCGGGCATTGCCCGCCTTGCCGATCTCGACCAGCGCGGCATTCCCGCCGGCACGGCTTCCGCCGCCAGCGCCCCTATCGGCGACGCGCGCGCCATCTATGCCGATGGCATCCTCTCCCACGTCAATGCCGCCGCGGCCCGGCTCGGCGCCGCGCCGGGCATGCCGATCAAAGCCTTCGTCGATCGCCTGCTTGCCGCAGCGCGCGGCGCGGGCTGAGCGGACAGCGCGATGAGAACCGGCCGATGAAGTTCACCGAGGCGCTCAGCATTGCCGATCTGCGCATGCTCGCGAAGCGACGCCTGCCGCGTGTGGTGTTCGAGGTCATCGAATCGGGCACGGAGGACGAATTCGCCCTCCCCCGGAACGAGGCAGCGTTCCGTGACTACCAGCTCTGGCCCCGCTATCTCGTGGACGTGAGCCGTATCGAACGGGGAAAGACGCTGTTCGGCAGGCGCTACGCGGCGCCGTTCGGCATGGCGCCGACAGGATTCGCCGGTCTCTTCCGCAAGGAAGCAGACAGCATGATGGCCTGCGCGGCCGCCGATGCCGATATCCCGTTTATCCTCTCGGGCGCCAGCATCGAGCCGCTCGAGAGGGTCGCGGCTGCGGCTCCCGATCACGTCTGGTGCCATCTCTATCCGGCGCGCGACCGCGCCATCACGACCGACCTCGTCAAACGCGCGGCCGATTGCGGGCGCGAGGTGCTCGTGCTGACGGTCGACAACCCGGTCTATCCCAACCGGGAGCGCGATACCCGTAATCGGTTCGGCAAGCCCGTCTGGCAGCAGAAATGGTCCACACTCATCGAGGCGGCCACGCATTTCGGCTGGGTGACGGAATATCTGCGGCGTGGCGGCTTCCCGCGCATGGAGAACTGGTCGCGCTACGCTCCCCCGGGCGCCTCCGGTCCGGCGGTCGCCGCCTTCTTCCGCTCGCAGAGCCCGAGCATCGTCACCTGGCGTGATCTCGAAACCTTTCGTGCGCTTTGGCCGGGCAAACTCGTTCTGAAGGGGCTGCAGCATTCGGAGGACGCCCGCCGGGCGGCCGAGGCCGGCATCGATGGCATCATCGTCTCCAATCACGGCGGCAAGGCCCACGATCCCCTCCCCGCTCCTCTTCACAGTCTGCCCGGCATCCGGGCAGCGGTCGGCCCCGAGATGCCCGTCATGATCGACAGCGGCATACGCCGCGGGTCGGATATCGTGATCGCCGCCTGTCTTGGAGCCGATTTCAGCTTCGTCGGCCGGCCGATGCTCTATGGCGTCACCGCCGGCGGCACCGACGGGACCCTCAAGGCGATCGACATCCTGAAGCGGGAGATCGACTTGAGCCTCGCCCTGATCGGCTGCCCCGTCTTCGACGATTTGAATGCCGGCTTTCTCTTCAAGCCGGAGGCGCTCAACACGCCGCCGACGCGCGAGGCAGCGCCGGTTTCCCTCAAGGTTCTGACGCAGTCGAGGAACTCGGTATGACGAACGGGTCGCCCGCCTTCTTGATCGACCGGAAAGGACTGACGCTCGCGGCCTGCCAGGCGGCGATGGCGGCCGCACTCGCGGAGGCGCAACGCAACGGGCTCGTCGTGACAGTTGTCATCCTGGATGCCGGCGGTCAGCTGCTGCATCTGACCCGCATGGACGGCATTCACGCCGGCACGGTGGACGTCGCCATCGCCAAGGCGCGCTGCGCCGTCCAGTTCAAGCGCCCGACGAAGGTCTTCGCCGAGGCCTATGCGGGCGGCGCGACCGCACTCACCGCCCTGCCGGGCATGTTGCCCTACGACGGCGGCGTGCCGATCATCGTCGACGGCCATATCGTGGGGGCAATTGGCGCGAGCGGCGCCTCGCCCGAGCAGGACGGCCAAATCGCCGCTGCGGGCGTCAACGCCATCCTCGCTTCAGGAGTCTGAGTCCATGTCAGCGTCCATGCCAGCCAACGCTCTGCCGACTGTCGCAATCGTCTCTCCGGGGCAGATGGGTGCTGCCATCGGCGCCCGCCTCAAGGCCGGCGGCCTCAAGGTGATCACCCCCGCCGGCCGAAGTGCGGCAAGCGAAGCCCGGGCGCGCGCCGCGGGCATCGAGATCGTTCCGGACCGGGAGATCGCCAGGAGCGACTTCATCTTCTCGATCGTGCCGCCGAGCGGCGCTGCGGACACCGCCCGCAGGATCGCCGAGCTCGTCCGGGGCGAGCCCGATCAGCCGCTCTACATCGATTGGAACGCTGTCAGCCCCGAGCGGGCCCACGAGGTGGCCGCCATTGTGGAGGGCGCCGGCGGGCGCTTCGCCGACGGCGGCATCATCGGCCTTCCGCCGGGTGCCGAAGGACCTGGACCGCTCCTCTATGTGAGCGGTGCCGAAGCTCCCGCGCTCGCCGCCCTGGAAGGACGGGGCGTGCGGTTCAAGATCATCGAGGGCCCGATCGGCGCGGCATCGGCGCTCAAGATGGGCTATGCCGGCATCACCAAGGGAACGATCGCCCTCGGCGCGGCCATGCTGCTCGCCGCCTCCCGCGCCGGCTGCGGCGAGGCGCTCGTCGCCGAACTCGCGGCAAGCCAGCCGCAGGTGCTCGCCGGCTTCCGGCGCAGCATTCCCGACATGTTCGGGAAGGCGGAACGTTGGGCACCGGAGCTCCGGGAGATTGCCGCCTTCGTCGGTCACGACCGCGCCGAGGGCGGCGTCTACGACAGCATCGCGGACTTCTATGCCGCCCTCGCCGAGAACATGAAGGGCGAGCGGCAGGAGATCGACACCCTGGACGCATTGCTTCGCGACGGCTGAACGGCACAGCAATCGAAGGTCGCGCCGTCTGTGGACCTCAGGAGGACGCCGGGTGCGGCCCCCAAGGCCCGGGTTGTCCTGCATCGGAGGGCGGATCCCACGGCCCCTGCGGCGTGGTTGGCGCAGGCGTAGGCGCAGGCAGGCGACCGCCAGCATACTGCACCAGCCGATCGACACGCGCCGCGATCGACGGATGCGTGGCGAAGAGATCCGTGAAGCCCGAGCGGGGATTGTCGATGCACATCTCCATGACGCTGGAAGGCGCGCTCGGCAATTCGCCGCGCCCATCGATCTTCAGCAGCGCCGCGATCATCGCGTCCGGGTTCTTGGTCAGCTCGACCGCGCCCGCATCGGCGAGATACTCGCGTGAACGCGACAGGGCGAAGCGGATGACCTGTGAGAGCAGCCAAGCGACCGCCACAAGCGCAAGGGCGATGAGGACGGCGGCGAAAGCGCCGCCGCCGCTTCCGCCGCGGCGACCCTCGGTGGAGTAGCGTCGGCGCGGCGCGCCGAAAGACATGCGCGTGAGCCCTCGGAACACGAACTCCCCGACGAAGGAGACGATGCCGGCCACGACGCCCGCAATGACCATGAGGCGCACGTCGCCGTTGCGAATATGGGTCAGCTCGTGGGCGAGCACCGCCTCCATCTCCGCATCATCGAGCGCCTCGAGGAGCCCGCGGGTGACGGTGACCGAATATTGCTTGTCGTTGAGCCCTGTCGCGAAGGCGTTGAGAACGGGGCTCTCCACGATATAGAGCCGCGGCATGGCAAGGCCGCGCGCGATGCAGAGATTTTCGAGCAGCGTATAGAGCTTTGGCTCTTGCTGGCGCGTCACCGGATGGGCCCCCACGGTCGCAGCAATGAGCGCGCGGTTGAAGTGATAAGCGATGAAGAGCCAGACGAGTGCCCCCGCGGTCGCCCAGGGCGCTGCCGCGATCAGATCGTTCAAGGCCATGCGCAGGAGCACATCGAGCGGCGCATCTCCCGTCAGGGCCTCGGCCAGCAGAGCGCCGGCGAAGACCATCACATAGACGAGCAGGAACAGCCCCACGATGAGGAAGCCGGAGCGGATCCGGTTCGCCCGGATATGCGTATAGAGCCCGAAGGCCTGCATGGCGGCCGCCTTGCCGGCGCGGCGTCAGAACTTGACGCTCGGGGCGACGTCCAGCGTCTGGCGCGCCTCCGCGCCGACGTCGAAGAACTCGCGTGGCTGAAAGCCGAGGGGACCGGCGAAGAGCGCGGCCGGCAGGGCTTGGATGGCGGCATTGTATTCGCTGACCGCATTGTTGAAGAAGCGCCGCGCCGCCGCGAGCTTGTTCTCGACATCCGAGAGGTCGGTCTGGAGCTGCTGAAAATTGGCGCTCGCCTTCAGGTCCGGATAGGCCTCGCTGAGGGCGATCAGCCGGCCTAGCGCGCCCGAGAGCTGCTGCTCGGCAGCAGCCTGCTGCGCCGGCCCCTGCGCGACGAGGGCCTTGTTGCGGGCCTCGACCACGGCGTCGAGCGTCGTCTTCTCGTGTGCCGCATAGCCTTTCACGGTTTCGACGAGATTGGGAATGAGGTCGTGGCGCTGCTTCAGCTGCACGTCGATGTCGGCGAAGGCCTGGTTGACGCGCTGCCGAAGGCTCACGAGCCCGTTATAGGTCGCGATGCCATAGATCACCGCGACGACGATGATTGCGAGTATCACCCATTCCATAGTCGTTCCCGCCTCCGTCCGGACCGTCAAAGCCCGGCTCGTGTTATGTCACCCCGTGCGACGCTCACAAAGTGGTGTTTTTGAACGCGGCGCAAATGGCCGTCCGAGGAAACGCCTCTTCGCTATCGTGATGAACCGCCCGTTCCAACAGCACTGGGAAGAGGGTTCTCGTCCTCCGTCGGCCGGCTTTCGAGATCGGCCATCAGTTCGTCGGCCAGTTCCTGCAGACGTCGACGATCGGGCTCGGGGAACTTCCGCGGTTTGGTGTCGATGACGCAGAGCGCGCCAATCACCAGTCCGGAGGAGGTTCGCAAAGGGGCTCCCGCATAGAAGCGAAGGCCCTTCTCCAGCACGAGCGGATCGTCGGCAAAGCGCGGATCCTTGGTTACGTCCTCGGATACGAGCACCTCATTCGCTGCGATCACGTGGGCGTCGAGCGATTCATGAGACGATTCGCTTCCATCGCCTTGGGCGTCCTGCGAGCCGGGGTCGGCCGGAGGCCGATGGACGAGGTCCACGAGGGAGACGAGGGCGATCGGGGCGTCAAAAACTTGGGAAACCGTTCGGGAAACACTCTCGAATTGCTGCCTCCTGCCCGCCACCAGGCCGAGGTCGTGCAGCGCCTGGGACTGCTCCTGCTCGGTGTCATGAGCAACCGGTGAGATTGTGGCAGGAGATGTCGGCCGCAGGCCCCACGCATCTATCTGGTCGACGCAGGCCTCGAGAGAAGCGAAGACCGCATCGGCCGCCATCTGCGTCGTCAGGTCCTCGGTCTGTCCGCTGCCAGGGGCCAAATTCCAGGCACAGACGACGAGCTTCACGCCGGGCGCCCGGCGGCGCAGGCGACGGCAGATGTAGCGGGCATAGACCTGCGGCTGTGGGTGAAGATAGGACAGGCACACCACCTCCACGCCTTGCAGGTCGAGCTGCCCGAGCGTCCCCTGGCTGACGGCGATCGGCGGCAGGACGCGTGTGCCGACACCCCGTTCCCCCAGCACTTGCGCTACCATCTCGGCCGCCGCGCGATCGACCTCCGTCCGTCCCGCCAGGCAGAGAACCGAGGCCGGCTGCGCCTCTGCGACCGACGATGACGTATCGCCACCTTTGCCCTTGCTCGGCTCCTCGGTCGATCCGGTCTTTTCCCGGACGTGGTCCTCCACTTCCTGGACCACGCAGATCGCCGTCTCGGCCACGAGCCGGCGATAGTTGGTGTCGGTGCTACTGCGCTGACGATCGTTCTCTGCCAGACGAAGCGCGGGAATGGCCACATTGTCGTAAAAGGCGAGCGACGAGTTCTCGTCGACATAATCCTCGGCCAGCTCCACGGCTTCTTCCAGATTGCCGGCCATTAGGCGCTGGTAGAGGCGCTCCTCTGGTGCGAGCACCGGGTCGCTGCCGAGGAGGACGCCCAGGAACTCCAGTTGCGGAACATAACGGCCGATCACGACGAGGCAGACTGTCAGGGGCGTTGCGAGGAAGAGCCCAACGGGGCCCCACAATGACGTCCAGAAGATCGCCGCCATGATGATGGCGAGCGACGACAGGCCCGTGCTGGACCCGTAGAGCCACGGCTCGAAGACGTTGTTGCTGATGAGCTCCGCCACGATGAAGAGGGCCAGAACCCAGAACAGCATGGTCCAGCCGGGATCCACCGCAACCGCGAGCGCAATGGGAAAGAGGGCGGCCAGAAACGGGCCGAGATACGGAACGAACCGCAAGACGGCCGCAAGCAGGCCCCACAGCACCGCGTTGGGCACGCCGATGAAATAGAGCGCAACGCCGATCGGAATGCCGTAGGTCAGGTTTATGACAAGCTGCATCAGCAGGTAGCGGCTGACCCGGGAGGCCGCATCGTTGATCGCCTGCGTGCTCTTCTGCAGATCGCCCGCCCCCACGAGCTTGATGAAGCGGTCGCGCAGATCCTCACGCTCGAGCAGCACGAAGATCACGAAGATGATGACGAGGCCGGCCGTCGCGAGCGGCGCGAGGAGCGGCCCCACGACCGTTTGGATCATCTCCAGCGGGCGGGGTCGCGGAGGCTCCAGCCTGACGGTTAGCGGTTCCTGCGCTGTGCTGCCGCCGAGTGCGGGTCCCGGTGGCGCGGCTGCCGTGCCATCCGGGCTCCCCTCGCCGGAAATCTGCTTGCTGAGATCCTCGATTGTGGTGGTGACTTTATCGACGACGCCGCCGCCCGGTGCAGATTGTTGCAGGGAGCGGATCTTCTGGGCAATGTTGGTCTGGTAGGTCGGCAGATTATTGGCGAGCTGCACGAGCTGGCGACCGACGACGAAGCCGATGCCGCCGATCAGGATGAAAGCGAGCGCGACGGCGATGAGCACCGCCGCGATCCGCGGCAGCTTCAGGCGCCTGAGCCAGTTCACCAGAGGGGTGAGCGCGAAGCTCAGGAGAATGGCCAGCGCGAAGGGGATGAAGATGTCCCGGCCGAAGTACAGCGTCCCGATCGCCAAAACGATGCCGCCGGCGGTCAGTATCGGCGACCTTGTGGGCTGTACGACAGGCGGAGATAGAGCCGGATTGGCCATGGCCACGCTTTCAGCTGGGTTGCTCATGAGAGAACCCGGCGCTTGCCCGTTGGATCCCACTCTTGCCGTAATGTCCGTGCGAAACTGGACGTTAGCGGAAATGCGCCACGCGCTGGGCAAATGCCCCGGCCTGACGAGCGGCCGAGGTCGCATGATGGCGCTCTCGGCGCGACAGATCCGTCGCATGCTGGTCGCGCTCGGTTTGGATCTCAGCGGCCGGCGGCCGCCAGGATGCGGCGCGTCTCGGCAACCGATCGGCGAGTGACGTCAGCGATTCTGGACCGCAGTAACATGCAAGCCGGCCTGAAGCCGGGCGATCACCCCGCTCCAGCTCTAGCCGTCCATGCGCCGTGCACGGGCACGACCTTCTGCGCTCGCACCGGTTGCGCGCGCAGAAGGTGGAGAGCACGCGAGGGCGTGGGCTTCATCTTTGCGTGTCGAAGCCGGCAAGAACGGTCTTGCCGATGGCGCGGCCGCTTTCAAGAAGTGCGTGGGCACGCCGGAGATTGGCTGCCGTGATAGGGCCGAGATCATCGGTCAGCGTCGTCCGCAGAACGCCGGCATCGACGAGGGCCGCCACCTCGGTGAGGATGCGATGCTGCTCGATCATATCCGGCGTCTGGAACATCGGCCGGGTGAACATCAGCTCCCAATGCACTGAAATGCTCTTGCGCTTGAGCGGCACGATGTCGAGCACTTTCGGGTCGTCGATCAGTGCGAGCTTGCCCTGCGGCGCGAGGGCCTCGGCGATGGCCGGCAGATGCGCATCCGTCGCCGTGAGCCCGGCGACATACTCCACCTCCGGAATGCCGATCGCTTTGAGCTCCTCATCGAGCGGCCGGCGATGGTCGATGACGTGGTCGGCGCCCATCTTCTCAACCCAGGCGATGGTTTCCGGTCGGGAGGCTGTAGCGACGACGGTGAGCCCGGTGAGGCGGCGCGCGATCTGCGTCAAGATGGAGCCGACACCGCCGGCCCCGTTGACGATGAGGAGCGTGCCGCCGCCGGTCTTGCGGCCATAAGCCACGCCCAGTCGGTCGAACAGGAGCTCCCATGCCGTCATGGCAGTGAGCGGCAACGCCGCCGCCTCGGCAAAGGAGAGCGAGCGTGGCTTAGGGCCGGCGATGCGCTCGTCGACCAGGTGGAATTCGCTGTTGCTGCCGGGGCGAGTCATCACGCCTGCGTAGAACACCTCGTCGCCGGGCTTGAACAGCGTGACCTCTGCGCCGACCGCCTCGACAACGCCGGCGGCATCGAAGCCGAGGACGCGCGGCGACCCGGCGGGCGGGGCGGCGCGTGCGCGCAGCTTCACGTCGACAGGATTGACGGAAACCGCCTTGACCGCGACGCGCAGATCGCGCGGTCCGGGCTCCGGCATCGGCAGATCGAGCTCGACGAGGGCTTCGTCATCCGTGATGGGCAGCGACTTGTGATAGCCGATCGCTTTCATGACTGAATTCCTTTCCGGGGATCTATCGGGCTTGACGCGGTCGGCTGCGGATCGCGCCGGCTCTAATGGGGTGCGAGGAGAACGTGGAAGGTGCCTCGCGTTCAGGGCTGTCGATTGCGGATGAAGGTCTCGGGTGTGCCGTCTTCTGGATTGGCGAAGATGATGTCCTTCGGATCGCGCCGCGGCGTATCGATCGACAGGAAGACAACTGGCGCTTCCAGAATATCGGGCAGGGCATGCACGGTCCCGCGGGTGAAGAACAGAAGCTGCCCGGGCGCGAAGGTCCTGAGATTGTCGGGGCTCCCCATCCAGAAGGTGCCGCGTCCGGAAACGACATAGAGATATTCGTCGCAGCTGGCGTGATAATGCGCTGGCGTCGGGCGATAGACGCGGAAGACGCGGGCGCTCGCAGCCTCCCCATTGGTTAGATAGGTGTCGAGGAGCAGCGTATCCGCCTGCGGCGGAAAAGACGAAGCGATCTCGTTGATGTCGAACCGGCCGAAATCGGACGTTCTGCTGTTCATCGTCATCGTCGTCTCCAGAGCTATTTCCCGGCTGCCCACCTACGCTCAATTCCGTCCGATTTCCATGGGCCGCCTCCCGCAGGGCGAACATCCTCGTGGGGCATCCACGCGGCCGTGGCCAGCGGGCCCGGCATCGCCATTTGGGCTTTTTCTTACGTCAAGGACGGCCGGCGGGTGCTGCGCAGGCGGGAGGCTCGGCCGGCGCTCTCGATAACCGAAATCGGGCCGATCGGGGAGGAGACGGCGGAGGCTGAACGCCTGCAGACCAGCAGATAATCATTTCATATTATTGTCAATTGTTGACAATGGAAATACTCACCGTCAAGGTTTCGCCCAGCCGGCCGGCTGCCGCCGGCGACGGCAGGATGATCTCGCGCGCAACAAGATGCCGGCTCCGCGCAGATCGTGGTCAACAAGAATTGATTGGGAGATGGAACGATGATCTCTAAGCGCTCAAGGACCGATGAACAGCCTGAGAAACACGCGGTCGATCCCCCTCGGCCGAGATCCGGACGAGGGGCCGGACTAAAACGCTGGGGCCGATCTGCACTGGCGCTCGGGGCTATTCTCATGAGCGGCGCGGCCTTGGCGCAGAGTGGCACCTCCTCCGGCCCAGCCACCGCGGATTCTCCGCCGATCGTTCTGTCGCGAATGGGCGCCTTTACGTTCGGCGGATCGGTGATCAGCGACGACAAAGGCAACAGCCTGCATTGCGGCCATGGCTATGCCCAGTTCCAAATTCCGGTTCAGGCCCGGCAATATCCACTCGTGTTCTGGCACAGTGCCAGCACGGTAACTTGGGAATCCTCACCGGACGGACGAGATGGCTTTCAAAGCATATTTCTGCGCCGCAATTTTCCCGTTTACCTGATCGACCTTCCCGGCCAGGGCCGCGCCGCCAATGGTTGCGAGGAGCTTCTCTACAAGCCGAGCAAAGGATTAGATCAATATACTTTCGACGGGTGGCGGTTCGGTACGTGGAATCCGCCGGATCCGCCGAAGTTCAATCCGGGCGTCCAAGTTCCGGCCGATAACAAGGAGTGGCTGAACCAGGTTTTGCGCGCGAGATACCCCGAAAGCGAAGGTGACGACGCAAATGCGCGCAATGCCAAAGCGGTCAACGCCCTTCTGGACAAGATCGGCGATTCGGTACTCGTCACCCATTCCGGTAGCGGCGTGATGGGCTTCTATACGGCAACCCAGGGAGCCCATATCAAGGCGATCGAGGCGTTCGAGCCCTCCGCCTTCGTCTTCCCGGCCGGTCAGCGGCCCGAGCCGATCATCACCGGGTTCAACAATAAGCCCCAAGATCCCGGACTTGAAGTCAGCGCAGAGGAATTTGCGAAACTCAAGAACGTGAAGATCCAGATGATCTTCGCAGACTATATTCCGAGCGAGTCGGTGAAGGTCCGAGGACCGGAGCGCCGCCGGATCAGCCTTGCTTACGCGAGAAAATTCGCGGAGCTGGTGAATGGGATCGGGGGAGATGCGGAGATCGTCTATCTGCCGGATCTCGGCATCAAGGGGAATACCCATCTCCTCATGCTGGATCTCAACAATGTCCAGATTGCCGATGTCGTCTCTAAATTTCTCGCCGACAAGGCACTCGACGGTCCGAGACCTTGATTGACAACCTGATCGGACTATCGAAAGCCTCTGGATCATCGCCGTACGGCGACGATCTCGCAGCGCTGCCTAGAGTTTGGTGTCTTCGCAGATAGTGAGAGGGGCGCCTTTTGGGGCGCCCTCTCGTCCATCGAAACAGTGTGGTTGCCGCCGGTTGCTTCGCCGGCGTCAACCGCCGATGACGAAGGGCCGGGCCGCCGCCTCGTAATCGGCGTAGCCGAGCACGGCCCGAAGCTCGCTCGGCTCGAGCGCCGTGTCCGCTTCAGGCCGGTCTGCCGCGAGCGCGGCAAGCCCGGCTTGTATCCCCGCGGCGACCGGCGAGATCAGCGCCGTCGGATAGGTGCCGATCTTGAGGCCGAGCTCCTTCGCCCGCACCTGCGAGGGCGTCTCACGCGGCCCACCGGGCGAGAGCACGGCAAAGGACGGCCGGCCTTGGGCGGCCGCCACCGCGCGCTTGATCTCGGCCTCGTCCGCCGGCGAGTCGAGAAACAGGATATCGGCCCCCTCTTCCACATACATCTCGATGCGCGCGAGCGCCTCCTCGATGCCGAGCGTCGGCCGGCAATCGGTGCGGGCCATCACCAGGATGCCCGAATCCTTGGCCGCCTGAACCGCTGCGCGGATCTTCATCCGTGCTTCGTCGCGCGACAGGCAGGGCTTGCCGTTCGCCGTCAGCGCGCGCGGCGTCACCTTATCCTCGATCAGGATCGCGGCGGCGCCGACCCGGCCATAGGCGCGGACGGTGCGCTGCACATTCATGGCATTGCCGTAGCCATGGTCGCCGTCGGCCAACAACAAGGTCTCGGGCGCTGCGCCGCGCACCATCTGCAAGGAATCGAGCATCTCCGGAAAGGAGATCAGGTCGAGATCGGGCCCGCCGAGCCGCGAGGCCGCCACACAGGAGCCGGACAGGAAAGCGGTACGAAAGCCTGCCTTTGCGGCAAGCTTGGCGCTCAGCCCGTCCCATACCGCCGGCATGACGACGAAATCCGGCTCGGCCAGCAATGCACGCAATTGATCGGGAGGTGACATTCAAGTCTCCATGGTGAGGATATGCGGCCGAGGAAAGCCAAGTGCGAGCATCGGCCGAACTTGCCGCAAGTCTGCGCGAGTGGCGCCACGCATTTACGCGCGGAGAGCCCGCTGGGGCGATGCTTAGAGTTGCGGCATGGGCGGCAGCTTGGTGAGCGGCGTGCCGAACCAGCGCTGATTGATGGCGCTCAGTTCCCCGTTCTTCTCGATCTCGGCGATGAAGCTATTGGCATATTGCTGCAGAGCGGTGTCGGATTTGCGAAAGGCCATGCCGTTGGCCTGCTCGCGCAACGTCAGCTTCGGCTCCATCTGCAGCTGCGGATAGTCCTTGTTGAGCTGGGCGAGAATGGTGTTGCTGGCGCCGATCGCCTGTACTTGACCGGAGATAAGCGCCTGCAGCGCGGTGGCGTCGTCGTCGAAGCGCTTCAGCTCGGTGCCTGGGGGCGCGATTGCGCTGATGGCGGTGTCCTGCGTGGAGGCGCGCGCCACGCTGATCGAGACGGACTTCAGATCCTCCGGCGTCTTGATGCTGAGGCTCTTGGGCGCCAGCACATAGATCGTCAGCGCGCTATAGGGATTGGAGAACAGCACCTGCTTGGCACGCTCGGCCGTTATGCCGAAGGTGGCGATGAGGACGTCGATCTTGTTCGTCAGCAGATACGGAATGCGGTTCGGCCCCGTCACGGGAACGAGTTCGAGCTCCACGCCGAGCGACTTCGCCAGCAGCTTCGCCACATCGACGTCATAGCCGGCCGGCTGCTGCTGGGCGTCGGTTCCGCCGAAGGGCGGATAATCGGTCAAAACGCCCACCATGAGCTTGCCGCGCGCCTTGATCTCCTCCGGCGTGGCCGCGCTCGCGGGGGCGATTCCCAGGCTTGCGGCGACGATGCCGGCGAAAGCCAGTGCGCCGAGACTCCGGCGGCAAATGGACTTGAACAGGGACATTGGGCGTTCTCCTCTCCGTTTGAAAGTCGGCGATTGGCCGCCGCAATCAGCGGGCGGCGACGAGCAGCTTGCGCTCCATCCTCTTGCTATAGGCCGAAAGTGGTCGGCACAGCAGATAATAGATGAGCGCGACAAGTGCGAAGATGGTGAAAGGCCGGAAGGTCGCGTTGTTGATCACCTGGGCGGCCCGGGTCAGCTCGACGAATCCAATGATGGACGCGAGCGAGGTGCCTTTGATGAGCTGGACGAGGAAGCCGATCGTCGGCGGAATGGCGACCCGCACCGCCTGCGGCACGATGATCAGCATCATTTTCGGGCCATAGCGCAGCCCGAGCGACGTTCCCGCTTCCCATTGCCCCCTTGGCACGACCTCGATCGCGCCACGCCAGATCTCGCCGAGAAAGGCGCTGGCGTGAAGTGACAGGCCGAGCGCCGCCGCGCTCCAGGGGTCGACTGACCAGCCGAACAGCCCCGGCACGAAGAAGGCGAGGAAGAGCTGCATGAGCAGCGGCGTGCCCTGGAAGACCCTGATATAGCCATTGGCGGCGAGCCTGAGCCATTTGAACTCGCCGGTGCGCGCAAGCGCCACCAGGATGCCGCCCACCGCCCCGCCGAGGAAGGCGACGAGCGACAACAGCAAAGTCCAGCGCACCGCGGCGATGATGAAGATGATGTCGCTCAGACCGAGTTCGCGCATCGGCTTCCCCTACCGGGCTGGAACGCGCAGGAACCTGCGCTCGATGGCCGCGAACACAGTCCAGAAAAAGACCGACATGCCGAAATACATGCAAGTGACCACGAAATAGACCTCGAAGCTCCGGAAGGTCCGCGACTGGATATCGCCCGCGACTGCCGTCAATTCCGTCGCCGCGATCGCCGAGCAGACGCTGGTGTTCAGCATCAGCAGGATGAACTGGCTGGTGAGGGAGGGATAGACCGCCTGGATTGCCGGCTTCAGGATGATGTGGCGGAAGATCTGCAGTGGTCGCAAGCCGAGCGACTTGCCGGCCTCGACCTGCCCCGTCTGGATGCTCTCGATGCCGGCGCGGATGATCTCGATGCCATAGGCGCCGACATTGACGACGAGCGCCAGGAGCGCCGCCGCATTGGACGAGAGCCGCAGGCCGAAGGAGGGCAAGCCAAAGAAGATCACGAAGATCTGGATGAGGAAGGGCGTATTGCGAATCAGCTCGATATATTCGTCGATGAGCCAGCGCAGCGGCTTGGGACCGGAGGTCTTGCCGAGCGCACCGGCCACCGAGACGACCATGCCGATCGCCATGGCCAGGCCCGAGAGAACGAGCGAATTGATGAGACCCTGCAACAGTTCCGGCCATGCCGCGAAGACGGCGGCGAAGTCGAATTCATAGCTCATCGACATCCCCCGTCCGGGAGCCCGGGTCTGCGGCCACTCGATTCCTCCCCGCCGTTACGGCTCGTTATCGTCGCGCTGTGCCTGGAAGGCGTCGGGATGCCGCCGTCGGCATTGGCCCCTCTCCCCGGCCGAGGCGAAACTGCCACCGATTAGGTGGAGAACGCAACGTGCGACCTGGTAGCCGCACCTTCGTGATCAGGTCCTTTGGGGTTCCCGTCCGGGTCTCCGAGATGAGGATGCCGTAGGCTCAGGCCGCACGATCAGCACGACGCGGCTTTGACGGTGCATGCACCGCGGCGGTTCGCGGGCGACAATGCCGGCAGCTGTACCGGCTACGCCCAAGGGCGAATTGCGCCGGGTAGTTACATCTGAAATTATCCCTCTCAAAGGACGGACTTCGCGTAACGGAGCCGCACAGATCGGAGGAGGACGACATGTCTCGCATGGACCGAACCGGCGAGGCGCCCGGGAGGCGCCGCTTTCTGAAGACGATGGGCACGGTGGCTGTGGCCGGAGGGGCAGCGGCGGTTTCCGCCCCCTTCATTTCCAATCCGGCCAAGGCACAGACGGCGGTCTGGAAGGTGCAGACCTCCTGGCCGGCGGGCGTCGGCCTCGCCACCTTTAAGGATTGGGCGAACAGCATCAAGGAGAAGACCGGCGGCGAACTCGAATTCAGGCCTTTCGCCGCCAAGGAGGTTGTCGGCGACTTCGAACTGCTCGACGGCGTCCGCAACGGCGTTCTCGAGGCGATGAACTCGTTCACGCTCTACTGGGCCGGCAAGCTGCCGGCCACCGCCTTTCTCAGTTCCTATACGCTGGGGCTGCGCTATCCCCACGAGTGGGATGTGTTCTTCTACAGCAAGGATGGGCTGAGGATGGCCCGCGAAATCTTTGCCAAACAGGGCCTCTATTACGTCGGGCGCATCCACCACGGCCCCAATATCATCCATTCCAAGACACCCATTCGGTCGATCGACGATTTCAGGGACCTGAAGCTGCGCGTGCCGGGCGGCATGATCGCCGAGACCTTCGCCGCGGCCGGGGCCAAGACCACGCTGCTGCCCGGCGGCGAGGTGTTCTCGGCGCTGGAGAAAGGCACGATCGATGCCGCTGACTATACCGGGCCGGCAGTGAACTGGGACCTCGGCTTCCAGCAGGTGACGAAATTCATCTCCATGGGGCCACGCGGCCTCGAATCCATCTATCAGCCTGTCGACTTGATGGATTTCGTCGTCAACATGAACAATTGGAACGCCGTTTCCCCGAAGATGCAGCGCTTCCTGGTCGACGAGGTGGAGGTTTATTCGGCCCTCCATCATGCAGCGGTGCAGAAGGCGGACATGGAGGCCTGGCCGAAATTCCAGCAGGCCGGCATCGAGGTGAACCGCCTCGGCGAGGAAGACATCGAGCGCTTCACCGACATCGCCGTGCCGATCTGGTTCAAATGGGCCAACAAGGACAAGGATGCCGCGCGGCTGTTCCAGGCGCAGCTCGACATCATGCTGAGCCCGAGCTTCGGCTATGTCACGCAGGACATGATCAAAGACCAGAAGCTCGAACTTTGAAGGCGAGGCCCCGGCGCACGGGGTGATCCGATTGACTTCGTGGGGCGGATTTGACGTCAAGTTCGCCCCACGGAGGCGTTTTCGAGCGAATTGCCCCCGGTTCGCGCTTGGAAACACGATAATCAAGGATGAGCAGCTTCTTTCGCGACCCGACGAACGAAGAAGCTGTAGAGGCGCCCTTCTCTTCGACATTTCCGATCAAGCAGCTCCCCCATGCCAAGCCTCACCTTCATCTTGCCCCACTGGCTCTATTGGTCGGGCCTCGTCATCTTCCCGCTGATCGCGATCTATTTCGTCAGGCGCGAGCGCCGCCGCGGCCCTGGTGCTGGCATCAATTTGCCGCTCGCTTACCTCTTCTGGCTGATGGCCGGTTTCCTCGGCTTGCACCGGTTCTATCTGCGCAATCCCTGGGGCCTCCTGTTCATCCCCGTCTTCGGCTTCATCCTTTGGACCAACGACACGATCCGGACCGTCCGCGAAGATGTGTCGCGCACGCGCCAGCAGCACGAACTCGCGTTGCGCGCCGTTCAGCGCGCCGATGTCCGCGTGCAAAGCAATCGCCCGGGGAGTGCCGATGCCCTGAGCCGGGCCCGCGACACGGAGCAGAGAACGAGGACGGACTACGAGAGCGCTCAGGCGGACATGAGCCACCGCCAGCGGCTGTCATTGGCCGGCGCCACAGCGATGGCCATCCTCTTGCTGATCGATGCCGCGCTCTTGCCGAGCCTGGTGCGCAGCGCGCGCCAACGTGAGGGAGCGCGACCGGCGGAGATCACGCCGGTGCCCGAGGTGCCGATGGCCGGCACCGCCGAGGCGACCTCCGCCCGGGTGCGCACGCCGATCACGGATATTCTGGACCGCATCAGCACGGCGGCGGGCGTCTATGTCGCCTATTGGTCGGTGATCGCCGTCTTCTTCTACTATTACGAAGTCCTCGGCCGCTATGTCTTCAACTCACCGACGAACTGGGTGCATGAGAGCATGTTCCTGATGTTCGGCATGCAATATCTCTATTCCGGCGCCTATGCCTATCGCGACGATGCGCATGTCCGGGTCGACGTCTTCTATGTCAAGCTCAGCCCGCGCGGCCGAGCCCTCATGGACATCTTCACCTCCGTCTTCTTCTTCATTTTTGCGATTACGTTATTCGTGACAGGCCTTCGCTTCGCGCTCGATTCCATCAATCTCAACGAGCACTCCTTCACCGAATGGGGGGTGCATTATTGGCCCATCAAATTGTCCATTCCCATCGGCGCCCTGCTGATGATCCTGCAGGGCCTGTCGAAGCTCATCAAGGACATCGTCTTCGTCGCGCGCGGTGCCCCGCCCACGGTGGCGGCTGGACCAGCCAGCACACATTTCGGAGCCTGAGGGGGGCGCGCGATGGGTTTGGACATCAGCATCGAGTGGCTTTCCGTTCTCCTGTTCGGCTCGCTCGCCCTGCTGCTGGCGCTTGGTCTGCCCATGGCCTTCTGCACCGGCAGCCTTGCGCTCATCTTTCTTTATGTGTTCGGCACGCCCGAAATTCTCAACATGATGCCGAACCGCATCTTTCCGTTCATGACCGACTACCAGCTGTCGGCGGTGCCTCTCTTCATCTTCATGGCGGCGATCCTGGAGAAGGCAGGCATCATCGAAGAGCTGTTCGACGTCATCTATAAATGGCTCGGCGGCCTCAAAGGGGGCCTTGCTTCCGCCACCGTCATCGCCTGCACGGCGCTCGCCGCCATGGTCGGCGTCGTCGGCGCGACGGAAGTGACCATGGGCATGATCGCCCTGCCCGCCATGCTCAAGCGGCACTATGACCCCTACATCGCCTGCGGGGCGCTGCTCGCCGGCGGCACGCTCGGCATCCTCATCCCGCCCTCCGTCATGGCCATCGTCTATGCCGTCGTCGCCCAGCAATCGCTGGGTGAGCTCCTCATCGGCTCGGTCTTTCCCGGCTTTCTGCTTTCGGGTCTCTATATCGCCTATATCACCATCCTGTCCTATATCGATCCGAAGCGCGGCCCGGCCCTCCCGCCCGAGGAACGGCTGACGCTCGGCGAGAAGCTCCGCCTCGCGCGCAAGATGATCACGCCCATCCTGCTCATCGTGCTCGTCCTGGGCGTGATCTTTCTCGGTATCGCGACGCCCGTGGAGGCGGCCGGCATCGGCACCTTCGGCGCCCTCTTCGTCGGTGCGTTGCATCGCCGGCTCAACTGGATCAATGTGAGCGACGCTGCCATGGCGACGCTCAAGGCGACCGCCATGGTGATGTGGATCTTCTTCGGCGCGACGATGTTCGTCGGCTTCTTCATCATCAAGGGCGGGCAGACCTTCGTAGCCGAACAGATACTCGGCACCGGTCTGCCGCCTTATGGCATTCTGGTCATGATGATGGCGATCCTCATCATCCTCGGCATGTTCCTCGATTGGGTCGGCATTCTATTGCTGACCGTGCCCATCTTCCTGCCGATCATGACGAGCCTTACCTTCGACGGCGTCTTCGGCCTGCCCGGCATTCCACAGTCCGATATCGCCCTGTGGTATGGCGTCATCTTCATGATCAATATGCAGATGGCCTTCTTGAGCCCACCCTTCGGCTATTCCTTGTTTTACTTGAAAAGCGTGGCGCCGCCGCAGATCACCATGGCCATCATTTTCCGCTCGGCACTGCCCTTCCTGTTCCTGCAGGCGCTCGGCCTCGCGCTCTGCATCATCTTCCCACAGATCATCTTATGGCTGCCGCGCACGCTTTACGGCGGCAGCTGAACCAAGTGGCCGTCTACTGCGGGGGAATGACCTCGACCTCGATGGAGGCATAAAAGGCGGCCAGGTCGTCGATATCCTGGTCGCTCAGGTCCTTGGTGACAATCGTCATCATCTCGTTCTTGCGCTCGCCGGATCGATATTCGCGCAGGGCCTTGGCGAGATAGTTCTCGATCTGACCGGCGAGGTTCGGTGCCTCCGGGTGCTTCGACAGGCCGTCGAGGCCATGGCAGGCTTGGCAGGTGGTCGCCTTCTGCCGCCCGGCCTGGGCGTCGGCGGCCTCAGCCGGCCCCGCCGCAAGAACACACATACCGACGACGAGCGATAATAGCTTTGAGATCATGCCGCCCCCCATATCTGCCGCCGCGAGCCGAAAGGATAGAGGCATCGCGAGGACGAAGCGACGTCACGGAACCGATAGTCCGCCGGCTCCGTGACGCAGCATGAGCATCGCATGCCCGTCAGTCCCGTCCCTCATAGGAGACGCGGTAGATCGCGCCTGCGGTATCATCGGACACGAGCAGCGAGCCGTCAGGCAGGGTCGTCACGTCGACAGGTCGCCCAAGATATTCTCCGTTCTCGGTCAGCCATCCCTCGGCAAAGACTTCCGTCTTGTCGACCGTTCCGTCAGGCTTGAGCGACGTGAACATGATGCGGGCGCCGATCGGCTTCGTGCGGTTCCAGGAACCATGCTGCGCCGAGAAGATGCCGCCGCGGTAGCGCTCCGGGAACATGGTGCCGTTATAAAAGGTCATGCCGAGGTCGGCGGCATGGGGATCCATTTCCACCTGGGGCGGCACGACGCCTTCCGGCACGGGATCGGCCTGGTATTCCGTGGTACGGACCGAACCGCCGCCGTACCAAGGGAAGCCGAAGTTCTGACCGGCCTCGGCGGCGCGGTTGAGCTCGCCCGGCGGCCGGTCGTCGCCCATCCCGTCGACCTGGTTATCGGTGAACCAGAGCGTCCCGTCCTTGGTGTTGAAGTCCATTCCGACCGAATTGCGGATGCCGGTGGCGAAAACTTCGCGGTTCTTGCCGTCCTGGTCGATGCGGATGATGCCGCCGATTCCGGTCTTGGCATAGAGGTCCGCCTTCTCCTTCGGCGGCACGTTGAAGGGCTGGCCGAGGGTGATGTAGAGCTTGCCGTCCGGGCCGACGCGGCAGACGCGGGCCGTGTGGTTGTAGCTCTCTTCAGTGGGCGGGATCAGATCGCCCTGTTTTATGACGAGGAAGGCCGCCACATCCGGTCCCTCGTAGAAGAATTCGGCGGCCGGGAAGACAAGCAGGCGGTTCTGCTCGGCAACATAGAGCATGCCGTCGCGCGAGAAGCAGACGCCGTTGGGAATTTTCAAGTCCACGGAGGGCGCGAATTCCTTCACCTCGTCGGCGACGCGGTCTTTGTCGCGGTCCGTGACGGCATAGACCTTGGATTTACGTGTGCCGGCAAAGACCACCCCCGTCGAGGGCCCGACAGCCATGTGCCGGGCGTCCGGCACGACCGCATAAAGCTCGATTGTGAAGCCCGACGGCAGCTTGACGCGTTCGAGATTCTTCTTGAGCGCATCGACGCGACGGCCCGTCTGCGGGACCAGGGGCGGCTCGACCGTACCCGTCTGGCGAAATTCCGAGAGCTTGTCGAGATTGCCGGCCTTGGGAGCCGGTGTAGGCTGGGCGAGAGCGGTTCCCGCCAGCGCGACGGTCGATGCGGCAAAAAGCAACCAGCGCATGGTGACCTCCCTATGATCGATCGGGCTTATGCTATGCCTTCCCGACCATCATGCGCCCGTGCCCGAACCGCTGCAATTATCCTCTTGGATAGACCGGCGACGCGCATCGGCCTGTGGTCGGGTAAGCCCGCTCATAAGGGCGCTGGATCAGCCGGTGCGCCAAAGCTCGACCGGAAGCCGTCGAGGGCTGTTCCTTGTGGAACCGGCCTTCCTTCCCTACCCTCGCGGCGATCCCTCGGGAGGCTCACGTGGACCAGAGATTGACGGCCATCCTGCCCACCAACGACTTGGACGCTGCGCAGGCGTTCTTCGAACGTCTCGATTTCAAACGCGACGAAGGCAGTCCCGACGATTACCGGATGATGTCGGACGGACGCGGTGGCTTCGTCCACCTTGCACCAGCAGTGGAAGGCTGGCTGGAGGCAGGACGCAATCCCTTCGGCCTTTATCTTTATCGGCCTGATGTCGATGAGCTGGCCGCCCGATTTGCGGGCGAGATCATCGAGAAGGAGGGTCCAAGTGAAAAGCCTTGGGGGATGTATGAGTTCGCGCTCAACGGCCCCGACGATGTTCTCGTGAGAATTGGCTGGCCGACACGTCTGAGATAGACGCACGAAATCCTCGAACATCCGCTCCCGGGGTCGTCTCGTCTGTCCTCGGCATCAGTGCCGGTTGCTTTGAGCGATCGCCCGAGCGGCGCGCCGGCCTTCGAGCACAGCGCCGCATGGCCAAGCTTGGCCACCGAATAGCCGAGGTCGGAGACACTCACGCCTTCCGTCATGCAGCTGTCATCGAAAGGCAGCATTGGCACCGGCATGGTTGCTGCGTTTCGGACGAGTTCGCCGATGCTGCGTTTCTTGGCTCTGCGGGCCGGGCGCGCATGTCTGACGCTGCTCTTGTGTGTCACTGCCATCTTTTTCGCCTTGCGCGTGGCGGGCGATCCCGTCGCCATCATGCTGCCGCCGGAAACCCCTCCGGACGTGATCGCCTCCTATAGGGAGCTGTGGGGCCTCGACCAGCCGCTCTATGCCCAGTACTGGCATTATCTCGGAAGCGTGCTGCAGGGCGACTTCGGCGTGTCTTTCGCCGACGGCCGGCCGGCCTTCGAGGCCGTAGCGGACGCTTTGCCCAAAACCGTACTCCTTGGCGGCTCGGCCCTTCTGCTTGCCCTTCTCATCGGCCTGCCGCTCGGCATCGGCGCCGCTCTCAAGCACAACGGCCCGCTTGATCGGCTCGCCATGGCCTCGGCGGTGCTCGGCTATTCCATCCCGATCTTCTTCCTGGGCATCCTGCTCATCCTGCTGTTTGCGCTCAAGCTCCGGGTACTGCCCTCGGCCGGTTCGGCGACGCCCGCCCATCTCATCATGCCGATGCTGACGCTCGCGCTTCCGCTTGCAGGCCGCCTCGCCCGCTTTGCACGCACCTCCATGCTCGAGGTCATGGGCAAGCCCTTCATTCGGGCCGCGCGCGCCAAGGGCGCGCGTCCCTTGGGCGTGCTCCTGCAGCATGCTCTGCCGAATGCGGCCGTGCCGCTGCTCATGTTTCTCGGCATCGAAATCGGCATGATCCTCGCCGGCGGCGCCGTCACCGAGACGATCTTCGCCTGGCCCGGCCTCGGCCGCCTCATCGTCGATTCTGTCGCGACCCGCGACCTGCCGGTGGTGCAGGCCGCCATCCTGACGATCACGCTGATCATGGTCCTCTCCAATCTCCTCGTCGACGTGCTGCACACCATGCTCGACCCGCGCCTCGGCAGGTGGGGTGAGCCGGCCGGAGCACCCGCCCGATGACCGCGCTCGATGCAGCCACCACACCGCCACGCCGACAGGCGGGCGGCCGTTCCATGCCGCCGACGATTGCCGCCGCCGTCGCCTTCCTGCTGCTCATGGTGGTCGTGTCGCTCGGCGCCGAATGGCTCGCCCCGACCCATTATGCGACCCAGGACCTCGCCGCCCGCTTCCGCCCGCCGGTCTTCTTCGGCGGCGATCTGACTCACGTTCTCGGCACCGACCATCTCGGCCGCGACCTCCTGAGCCGGATCATCTATGCGATCCGCACCTCGATCTTCATCGCGGTCTGCGGCACGCTGATCGGCGCTGTGGTCGGCACGCTGCTCGGCTTTGCCGCCGCCCGCCTCGGGCGAGCCGTCGACCAGGCGGTGATGATGCTGGTCGATGCGCAAGCGGCCATCCCCGCCTTCTTCCTGGCGCTGACGCTGCTCGCCTTTTTCGGCAACAACATTCTCCTGTTCATCTTCCTCGTGAGCCTCGACGGCTGGGAGCGCTACACCCGGCTGACGCGGGGTCTCGTCGCCTCCGAACAGGCGAGCGATTACATCATGGCCGTCGAGGCGCTTGGCGCCGGCACGGCACGCGTGATTTTCCGCCACCTTCTGCCGAACATCATCGCCTCGCTGGTGGTGCAGGCGACCTTGAATTTTCCCGGCACGGTGCTGCTCGAGACGTCGCTCTCCTTCCTTGGCCTCGGCGTGCAGCCGCCCGGCACCTCGCTCGGCTTGATGCTCGGCGAGGGGCGGCGCTACCTGCTCAATGCCTGGTGGATCGCGGTGCTGCCCGGCATCACCATCTTTCTCACCACCCTCTCGATGAGCCTCTTCGGCGATTGGCTGCGCGACCGGCTCGACCCGACGCTCGACGGCAGGACCTGACTCCATGCAGCACTCCATTTGGCGCGTGCCGAGATCCGGCCCCCCACGCGTGATCGCCCATCGCGCCGGCGCCCTGCTCGCGGTGGAGAACTCTGCCGAAGCATTCCACCTTGCGGCAAAGGCCGGGGCGGACGCGGTCGAGACCGACCTGCGGCTCACGGCCGATGGAGTCCTCGTCTGCCTGCACGATGCCGACCTTGGGCGCCTCGCGGGCGATCCCCGACAGGTGGCCGATCTCGACCTCGCGACCATCCGCCAGCTCGTGCCGCATGTGCTGACGCTCGCCGAGGCCATGGCGGCCTCGGCGCCGCTCGGCCTGCTGCTCGATGTGAAACTCACCCAGCCGGACTGTCTCGCGCCGATCCTCGCGGCAGTGGAGGCGGGCGGGGCAACCGAGCGCATCCTGCTCGGCTTGCGCCATCCCGCGCTGATCGCAGAGGCCCATGCCCTTGCTCCGGCGGTACCCGTTCTCGCCTTCCTGGCGGATCCCGACGCGGTTGCCGCCGCGCGGCAGGCCGGCGCCGCCTGGTTTCGCCTCTGGGAAGGCACCGCCACGCCCGCCCGCGTGGCGGCGGCCCGCGCCGAAGGGCTCGGCGTCGCCATCATGACCGGCCAGCCCCGCAGCACGCCTCTGCCCGGCGAATGGCCGCCCTTCCCCACGGGCCATGTCGATACCCCCGGCCTGGCGGCGCTCACCGCGCTCGGCCCGGACGCCATCCTGCTCGATGATCCTCGTCTCGCACGCTCGCCTTGATGGCCGTCACCGCACTGTCGTCGAACTTGGCTAGAGCGTTTTCGAGCCAAGTGGATACCGGTTCGCGTCAAGAAAACATGTTGAATCAAGAAACTAGGGCTCCGTTCGCGATTCAAGGCGCGAGAGGAGCTCTAGAGCCGCCGCATCCTGTTCGGACCCGGCCCGCCCCCTGACTGAAGGAGCCCCCATGCTAACGATCTCGCGCCGCCGCTTCCTGGAAGGTGCTGTTGCCGCACCGCTCGTTCTCGGTGCCGGCTCCGCCTTTGCCGCCGCCGACCGGCCGACTTTCACAGTCGCGGTCGCCGATCTCCCGGCGACCCTCGAACCCGCGCGCGAATTGTCGAACGTTGGCACGCGCGTCACCTATTCGATCTTCGATACGCTCATCCGCCGCGATTTTCTCGGCTCGCCCGATGGCGGCGGCTCCGAGTTGAAGCCGCATCTGGCAGAGAAATGGGAGCGCCAGTCCCCGCAGGAGCTCATCGTCAGCCTGCGCCGGGGCGTCAAGTTCCACAACGGCGACGAGCTCACCGCCGAGGACGTCGCCTATACCTTCCGCGAGGGCCGCATGTGGGGCGAGAAGCCGCAGATCCCCGGCGCGCGCCCCTATTTCGGCATTCTCGCCGGCTGCGACGTGGTCGACCCCTATACGGTCCGCTTCCGCACGCGGGTGCCCGACGTGCTGCTCGAGCAGCGGCTCGCCTCCTGGTGCGCCTGGATCGTCAACAAGCGCGCTTATGAGGAGATGGGTTTCGACGCCTATTCGAGGGCGCCGGTGGCGACCGGCCCCTACAAGGTCGTCTCCCATAACGCCGCCGATGCAACCGCACTCGAGGCCTTCGACGACTATTTCATGGGCCGGCCGACCGCCGAGCGCGTCACCTTCAAGCGGGTGCCGGAACTGGCCGCCCGTGTGGCCGGTCTCGTTGCGGGCGATTACGACTTGATCACCACCGTGCCGCCCGACCAGATGAGCGTCGTTGCCGGCTATCCCGATATCGACGTCCGTTCGGTGGTGCTCGCCAATGTCCATGTGCTCGTCTTCAACGAGCAGGACAAAGTGCTCGCCGACAAGCGCGTGCGCCAGGCGCTCGCCTCGTCGATCGACCGCCAGAAGCTGGTGGACACCCTGTGGCAGGGCACCGCCAAGGTGCCGGCCAGCCACAACTATCCGGAATATGGCCAGATGTATCTGGAAGGCCGGAAGCTCCCCTATGACCCCGCCAAGGCGAAGGCCCTTCTGGCGGAAGCCGGCTACAAGGGGGAGCCGATCGTCTACCGCACCCAGGCGAACTACTACACCAATGCCGTCGAAGCGGCGCAGATCATGATCGAGATGTGGAAAGCGGTGGGCATCAACGCCTCCCTCCAGGTCGTCGAGAATTCGACGCAGCTGCGCGGTCCTGGTGCGCAGATCTTCAATTGGTCGAATTCGACCCGCCTGCCCGATCCGCTCGGCGCGATCTGGGTCGCCTGGGGGCCAGCCGGCGAAATCCAGACCTCGGGCTTCTGGAAGAGCGCGGAGGCGTTTAACACAGCCGGGCGCGCGCTCGAGGCGGAAACCGATCCGGCCAAGCGCAAGGCGCTCTTCGCGCAAATGCTGGACGTTTGGGAGGACGAGGTACCCGCGACCATCCTCTACCAGCCGAGCGAGGCCTATGCCATCAAGCGCTCCATCGCCTGGCGGCCGACGACCTTCTACTTCATGGATCTGCGGCCCGACAACCTCAGCTTCGATCGCGCTTGAGGCGCTTCCCTCGCGGGACAGCGCCTTCACCAAGCACGGCTTCTTGCTCGTTTGTCGTCATGGCCGGGCACGTCCCGGCCATCTCGGCGGATGTGGGCCCGTCCATACGCACCAGCCCTTGTCATTCCACGGGAATAACATCCTGCAGGATTTCTCATGACGGCGGCGCGGCGCATAGGGCGTCTTCGGGCGGCATAGTACGCACGGCACGACCACAAACCTATCCGCCGAACAGCTTGGGATGCAGCGCTCCCAGCGGCCGCCGCTCAAGATGAACGGCGGCCTTTCGAAGAACAGAAGACGGTCACGGCAGGTCTACGCCCAGACGTCCTGCTCCGCCTCGCGGACACCGATATATGGCATATAGCCTTCCGCGTTATCGAGCGCCTCTACGGCGAGCGAGAACGGCTTCCTGTTCTCCGGAGCCTTCGTGTTGTCGAGCGCAGCATGCTCGCCAGATGATGGCTGCGCAACGGCTCCGCCGTCCTGAGGATCACTCGAGATGACAATCGACTCGTCGCGAGAAACAGCCTCGACGAATGCGCGCAGCATATCGAGGAACCTGCCGTCGCTACCCGCCTCGGCGGTCTTGCCTTGGTCGGCCACCTCATCGACGGCCTCGGCGCATGCATCGGCTACGGCCTCATCCTGCGACGGCCCGCTCTCCGGCGTGGCGGAACGCGTCGTCCTGACGACGATGACATCCCGATGCTGGCTATCTGCAGTCGCAGCCGGGACCACCGGATCAGCCGATGCGGCAGGGTTTGGCGCGGTCTCGGCGACGGCCCCATCTGTCGCGCTTTCGGGCACCGACGGCGCAGCAAGATCCGGCGCAGGCTGTGGCGGCGTGTTCCAAGCGGCCACCTGTTCATCGGTGAAGGTAGGGATTTTCAGCAATTCAGGATCAGGCTGCCCGCTCGGCCAACGGTAGCCGAGAACCTGCGAAGCAGGGAACGCCTTGACGTTCACGCCGTCGTCCTGGTTGCCGCCGAGCACCAGTGGATTGCCATCACTGTCCTTGCCGACGAGAAAGCCAGCATGGCCTTTCCAGGACGTCGGCGATTCACGCCACAGCACGGCGATGGAGCCGACCGCCGGCTCATCGAGCGTGACGGGCAGCTTGAGCCAGTTGCGCGCCACCTGTCCGGTGTCGACGACCTCTTCGCCCGCGGCCCTCAGACAATGGTCCAGAAATGCACCACACCAGGCCGTCTCGTCGTCCCGGAACGGCGCCCCCATTCCTTTCCACCAATCGACGATTGTCGCGTTGTGCTCCGGACCCGGAATCTCCCGCATACCGATGGAATCGCGTGCCACTTTCAGCCAACTCGGTTCGGTGACCATGTCTCTCATCCAATCTGTTGATCGAAACAGTCGAAGACGAGGTCAGTAAACAGCACAACCGAAGGGAGTGACCACAACCCAATAGTTTCATAGAATTTGAAGATAATTAATAGCTATAGCCATCCATCTCTAAATAGATGAACCTTCCAAATCTTGGAGAGCGAGCCCGAATTTCTCGCTGCAGCCGGGGCGAGCCGTTCTTCGCGCGTTGCGACGATCGGGCTCCCCACCGGCACGGACGGTTCGCAACGAGCAGGACTGCGCTGTCGAGGCTGCTAGTGACCGCCGACAATGAAGCGTCGGCCGTCCTGCTCCACCATATCGACATGCTGGAGAAAGGCGCCGCTCTCTGCCGAGAAGCGCGTGACCTTCGGCTCGGCGCGCGGCGGAAGCGCGAGGTTGCGGCCGACCATGGTCGGGGCCGGCGGCAAGCCGAGGAGCCCGAGCACCGTCGGCGCGATATCGATGATGCCGGCCGGTGCCGAGGAGCGCATGCCGCGTCCTTCGGCGGTCTCGGCGCCGACGATGAGTACCGTGTTCAGTTCGTGCGGATTCAATCCGCCGTGCATGCCGCCCCCGACGGGCACATCCCCCGGCGTCATAAGCCCACGACCCGGCAGTCCGTAGCGATCATCCGCGACGTCCGACTTCAGCACGAACATCAGGTCGGCCTGCCGGGCATGGCCCTGTCCGACGAGGTCGAGCGACAAGGTGCCGGGTAGCTCCCCGTCCACCTCGTTGCGGCCGCGCGCGAAGACATGGCCCACGGCCGGATGCTCCATCAACCAGGCCGCCAGACGCGACAAGGCCGCGCGGTCGCCGCCGAGCAGACGGATCTCGCCGCTGCGTCCGCCCGTCGCGACGAAGGCGGCATCGGCGAGCGCATCCCGTTCGCCTATTGCAAATCCGGCGCTCCCCGCATCGGCGAAGAGCGGGTCGGCGGCGCTGGTGGCGATCTGGCCATGGTCGGATGCAGCGATCACCGCGATCCGCTCCGCGTCGGGCTCGTTCTCCACCCAGTCGAGGATCCGGCCGAAGGCGGCGTCCGCCTCGGCGAGTGCGCGTTTGGAGTCGTCTGAGCCAATCTCGCGATAATGGAAGGAGGTATCGGGTTCGTTGAACCAGACGAGGGCAACATCCGGCCGCAAGATCGGCAACACATGATCGGTCATCACCTGGCCGGCATAGCGGGCATCCGGCAGGCGCGGCAGCTCGCGTTCCGGCAGCGGACCGATGCGTTGCACCGCCTCCGCCACCGCCTCCGGCGTCTGGGTCGCATCGGGACCGTGCACCGAAAAGGTCCAATGGCCGTTCGCGCGGGCCCGGGGACTGATCATATGCGCAGAACCGCCAGACCCGGTATGGACGACGGCTAAGCGCCGTCCGGCGCCCGCCAGCACATCGCCCAAGGTCTCGGCGTCGACGAAACGGCCCTCATGCGCCGCCTCGGCGCGGCGGATATGCTCGATCCGGCCGGTGTCGAAGACGCGGTCGGGGAAGGCAGCCGGATGGTAGAAGGCATTGCCGATAATGCCGTGCACGGTGGGCGGCGCGCCACTGGCGATGGAGGTCGTGGCGACCCGCGTGACCGATGGAAAGACGCTGCGCGCCTCTCGGAACCAGGTACCTCGAGCCGCCAGCCGCATCATGTTCGGCGTGAGCTCGGGCGTCACCATGTCGGGCCGAAGCCCGTCGAACACAGCCACGATCACGCGATCGGCGACCGGCTTTGCTTCTTGCGTCATCAGAGGCTCCTGGCACGAGTTTGGCGATGGTTGCCGGCGCTCACGCGGCAGACAGCTCCGGCACGCCCGCGACGAGATGGCAGGCGACACGCCGACCCTCGGCCGTCGTGCGCAGAACCGGGCGCTCGGAGCGGCACCGCTCGCTGGCGCGTGGGCAGCGCGGATGAAAGGCGCAGCCGGTCGGGATATCCACCGGATTGGGCGGATCGCCGGCGAGCAGGATGCGCTTTGCAACATGGCGCCGCGGGGTCGGGACGGCTGAGATCAGCGCCTCGGTATAAGGGTGCGCCGGCGCGTGGAACAGATCCTCGGCCGGGCCTTGCTCGACGACGCGGCCGAGATACATGACCGCGACGTCATCGGCGATCTGGCGGACCGCCTTGAGATCATGACTGATGAAGAGGTAGGTCAGGCCGAGGCTCGCCTGCAGGTCCTGCAGCAGGTTCAGAACCTGCGCGGCCACGGACACGTCGAGCGCGGAAATCGCTTCGTCGCAGACGACGAGCTTCGGTTCGAGCACGAGAGCGCGGGCAAGCACCACGCGCTGTCGCTGACCGCCGGACAATTCATGGGGATAGCGGTCGAAGAGATCGGGCCTGAGGCCGACCGCCGCGAAGAGCGACAGGGCTTTTTCACGCCGCTCGGTGGCACTGGCGCCGAGGCCGTGAATGACCAAGGGCTCCATCACCTGCTCGCCGACCTTGAGGCGCCGGTCGAGCGCAGCAAGCGGATCCTGGTAGACCATCTGCATCATGCGCCGCTGCGCCCGCCAGCGTGCATCACGCATGGCTCCCACCGGCTCGCCCGCAAAGAGCACGCGGCCGCCGGTCGGCGGCACAAGACCGAGCACGAGCCTCGCAGTCGTCGACTTGCCACAGCCGGATTCACCGACGATGCCGAGCGTGCGACCGGCGACGACGGCAAGGTCGACCCCGTCGACGGCTCTCAGCATGCGCCGCTCGCCATGCGCGCTGGCCACCGAATAATGCTTGGTCAAATTGTCCGCGACGAGGAGCGCGCTCAAGCCAGCGCCTCCGCCAATTTGCGCGGCCGCTGGCCGGTATCAGGCAGTGCCTCGCCCCGCAGGCATGCGAGCCCATGGCCGTCGCGGCCCACCGCGAGCACCGGCACCTTGGTGTCGCATAGGGCCGCGGCCTGGGCACAGCGCGGTGCGAAGGCACAACCGGGCGGCAGGGCGTGCGGCGCTGGAACGGTGCCGGGGATGGCCGTCAGCCGGACCCGCGGGCCGGCCAAGTCCGGCAGCGCCGCGAGCAGGCCCTGCGTATAGGGGTGGCGTGGCGCTGTGAGCAGCCTGTCGGCCTCTCCCGTTTCGACGATCCGCCCGGCATACATGACCGCGACGCGGTCACACAGGTCGGCCACCACACCGAGATCGTGCGAGATGAGCACGAGCCCCATGCCGGTGTCGCGGCGAATGTCGCGGAGGAGATCGAGGATCTGCGCCTGAACGGTGGCATCGAGCGCGGTCGTCGGCTCGTCGGCGATGAGCACGTCCGGTTCGCCCGCCAGCGCGATGGCGATCATCACGCGCTGGTTCATGCCGCCGGAGAGTTCATGGGGATATTGGTTGAGCCGCCGCTCGGCGTCGGCGATGCCGACCCGGTCGAGCAGACGCCGCGCCTCGGAGCGCGCTTCGGCTCCGTGCAGGCCGCGGTGCAGGGCCAGCGCCTCGCAGATCTGCCAGCCGATGCGGCGCACCGGATTGAGGCAACTCGCCGGGTCCTGGAAGATAAGCCCGATCCGCCCGCCGCGGATGCCGGCCATCTCCCGCTCACCGAGCCCGGCGAGATTTCGGCCGGCCAGGAGTGCGCGACCGGAGATCGTGACGCGCGGCCCCAGTAGTCTTAGGGCCGCCAGCCAGGTGATGCTCTTGCCGCAGCCGGATTCCCCGACGATGCCGAGCGCCTCGCCGGGTGCGAGCGCAAGCTCGATGCCGTGCACCACCGGCACGGATGCGCCTCCCTGGCGGATCGCCACGCCGAAATTCTCGAGCGCCAGGACGGGCGGCGGCGCGGCGCGCGCATGCTCCGAAGGCTTCGCGACGGCGGCGAACTGAACGGGCACCATGTCCTTCATGGAGAACATCTCAGACACCGCTTTGATGACGACGCGATGACACCCTCGGGTGCCGGCCCCTAGGTCATGCCGATCCGCTCCCGCAGGGTACAGCGCCGAGACTGGCGGGGAGTCATTCGCCGTTGGCGCCCTCCTCCTGGTCCGTTCGCGGCGCCCCCATCGCGACAGAAATCACCCGGGCAGCTGAGCGCACGGCCCCGATCAGATCCTCCTTCGAGACTTCCACGTCCGGCTGCGACATGTAGGGCACCGTCAAAGCCGCGATCGCCTGGCCGAAATGGTTGAGGACAGGGCAACTGACGTCCGTGACCCCGAAGGCGATGCCGCTCGGTGCATAGTCGTAGCCGGCGGCCGCAATCGCATCGAGCTTGGCCTTGATGGCGGCCGGCGGACTGGCCCCCTCCTGCGCCGCCATGATGGCAACGAGCTCCGCCTGCCGTTCAGGGCGCTGGAAGGCCGCGATGACACGTGCGGAGGCGTATTTCTCCGCCATGGGAAAAGCCGCGCCGAGCCGGACGGACCAGCCCATCAGCACGGAATCCGGCTGCTCCTGCGCGAGCACGAGCAGATGCTTGGCGTGCATCACGACGAGGTGGCAAGCGTGGCCGACCGTGGCCGCCAGTTCCTCCATGGCCTGCAAGCTCGCTTCGAGCAGGCGGCGCTCCGGCGGATGGCGGTGCGCGAGCTCGAACAGCCGTAGCGTCAGGGCGTAATGGCCACGCGCGTCACGCGCCACATAGCCGCGGCGCTCGAGCACGCCGAGCATGCGGAAGATTTCGTTGACGGACCGGCCGACGCGATCGGCTACGGCTTTCTGGGTCAAGCCTTCCGGTTCCTCCGCCAGAGCTTCGATGAGGTCGAGGCCCTTTTCCAATGCGGGCGCCCCCGCTGTCCGTTCGGCCTCCTGCTTGACATGCATTCAATTTCACCTATGAGTTTATAACGTCAAATATGAAATTATAGGACTGACTGGTCAACCGCTTTCTGCCGCGGCTGCGGCTCGCGAAACCGCTCGTAAGGCACTGGGCTCGACAGACACGAAGCCCTCGCACATGCGAGCGGAAACCATGGGAGAGAAACATTGAAAGCTCTGCTATCTGGAATGGCGTTTGGAGCGGCCTTACTTGCTCTTCTGCCCAACGCGGCATCGGCCCAGCAGTATAAGCTGCGGCTAGCCCATGCGCTGGCGCCGACCGAGCCCATTCATATTGTTGCCGAGGAATTCGCAAAGGCCGTCGGCGAGCGCACCAAGGGCCGCGTCCAGATCCAAGTATTTCCATCGGAGCAGCTCGGCATCAACAAGGACATGCTGGAGCAGGTGCGGCAGGGTGCACCGATCATACAACTTGCCGATGCCGGATTCATGGCCGACTACGTCCCTGATTTCGGGGTCCTCAACGGGCCGTATCTCATCAGTAATCCGGCCGAGTTCAAGAAGCTTCTGGCGAGCGATCTCTATCGCGGCCTCCTGGAGAAAAGCGAGAAGGTCGGCTTGCGGCCGATCGCCTTCAACTTCTTCTTCGGCGTGCGCAACATGCTCGGCAACAAGCCGTTCCGCTCGCCGGACGACCTCAAGGGCGTGACCATGCGCATCGCGCCCAATCCCATCTGGGTCGAGACGTTCAAAGCGCTCGGCGCGCGCGGCGTGCCGCTACCTTGGACGGAGGTTTATGGCGCGCTCGCTCAGAACGTCGTCGACGCGGTCGAGGCGCCGCTCGGCTCGCTGACGGCCTCGAAGCTGCAGGAACAGCGCAAGACGCTCACCCTGACGGGGCATTTCACCCAGTTCGTGGGACTCGTGATCAACGACAAGCTCTTCAAGAGCTATCCCAAGGACATCCAGGACGCCCTGGTCGAGGAGGCCGAGAAGGCTGGCGAGCGCATGACCGCGCTGACCATCGAGAACGATAAGAAATTGCTCGAGGACCTGAAGCAGCAGGGTGTCACCGTGGTCACGGATGTCGATCTGCCCGCCTATCGGGCCGCCACGGCCCCCGTCTACAAGGCTTTCCCGAACTGGACGCCGGGGCTCTACGAAGAGATCCGCAAGATCCTCGACAATTGACGCCTTGCCCGGCCGCGCCTCCGCACCATCCGGCGGGGGCGACGACAGAAGTAGAGCCGCCACGCAAGATGGATGGCTGAGAGAAGAGTTCGGTCATGAATAAGGTCGCTGAGCGGGAGGGCGAAGAGGATGTCCTTTCCTTTTCGCAGCTCACCTTCGAGGAAATTCTGGCCGCCGTGATGATGCTCGTCATCGTCGTGTCGGTCTCCTGGGGAGTGCTGACCCGCTATGTCTTCGCCACGCCGGCGAGCTGGACGTCGGAGGCGGCCTCCATCGCTTTCGCCTGGGCAGTCTTCGTCGGAGCGGCCGCCGCCTTTCTGCGGCGTGAGCACAGTTCCGTCGACGCCTTGCTGGCGATCTGTCCGCGCCCGATTGCGCGGATCCTGCAAACGGTTGCCGACCTCGTCGTGCTCGCAACACTGCTGGCCGTCGCCTGGCTCGCAATCGGCATGACCCTGTCGACGACTGACGTGCCGACCACAGTTCTGCGCATTCCGCAGAGCGTTACCTATGGCGCGGCCGCAGTCGGCTTCACGGTCATGGCGCTGCGCCACCTCATGGCGATGACCCGCCGCTTTCGCGCAGGAGATGCGGCATGACGCTCTGGCCCGCCTTCCTGATGCTTGCACTGCTTGCCATCAACGTTCCGGTGGCGATCGCGATGATTGCACCGGCTTTCCTGTTCTTCCTCTTCGGAGGCGATCTGCCGCTCGACCTCATAGCCCAGCGCATCGTCGCCACAACGGATTCCTTCCCGCTCCTGGCGCTGCCCTTCTTCATCCTTGCCGGCAGCATCATGAACAGCGCGGGCATCACCCGCAATCTGCTGAAACTGGCGGACGCCTTTGTCGGCCATTTTGCTGGCGGGCTTGCGCAGATCAGCGTGCTGCTCGCCACCCTGATGGGTGGCTTCACGGCGTCCGCCAATGCGGATGCCGCCATGCTCGCCAAAATGCTCGGCCCGACAATGATCCGCCGCGGCTATGCGCCGGGCTTCGCCGCCGCGGTCACGGCCTGTTCCTCCATCATCGCCGTCATCATCCCTCCCGGCATCGGCCTTATCGTCTATGCCTATCTCGCCAATGTGTCGGTGGGTCGGCTCTTCATCGCCGGCATCGTACCCGGCATCGTGTTGACCCTGGCGCTTCTCATCGCGGTCTACCTCGTCGCTAAGCGACGTGGCTATGCCCCGATCCGCACCCGGATGATGAGTGGGCCAGAACTCGGCCGCACAATTCTCGAGGCGGGCTGGGCGCTCACTCTGCCGGTCTTCATCGTGGTCGGCATCCGCAATGGCTTCTTCACGCCGACCGAGGCCGGAGCCATCGCGGTGGTCTATGCCACGCTCATTGGCGTCTTCATGCACCGCGAATTGAAGTGGAAACATGTGCCCGGAATCATTCGCGAGACCTTGCACACCACTGCTGTCGTGATGCTCATCATCTGCGCGGCATCCACGTTCGGTTACTATATGGTGTGGGAGCGGATACCGACGGAAGCGGCCAATGCCCTCGTGCAGCTGACGAGCAATCCTTACGTCATGCTGCTCCTCGTCAATATCCTTCTACTCTTCGTCGGCATGCTCATCGAGGGCACGGCTGCGCTAATCCTGCTGACGCCAATTCTGGCGCCGGTTGCGGTCAAGCTCGGCATCGACCCGATCCAGTTCGGCATCATCATGGTGTTGAACCTGACGCTCGGCGGGGTCACGCCACCCGTCGGGACGCTGTCCTTCACGACGAGCAGCGCCTTGCACGTGCGGTTCGTCGAGACGGTGCGGGAATCCCTGCCACTGCTTCTTGCGCTCATGACCGTCCTCGCCCTGGTGACGGCCATCCCTTCGCTCTCCCTCGCCCTTCCGAACCTCGTGATGAATTGACCGGGCCAGCACGGACGACAATAGACACATGCACGACAATCAGAACATCAACACGGAGGAGGCTATCGAGCTTCCTCTGAAGGGGCTGCTGGTGCTCGATTTCAGCCAGTTCCTCGCTGGGCCTTCCGCCGCGCTCCGCCTGGCGGATCTCGGTGCGGATGTCATCAAGATCGAGCGGCCAGACGGCGGCGATCTCAGCCGCCAGCTCTATGTCTCCAATCTGCAGCTCGATGGCGACAGCACCATCTTTCACACCATCAACCGTAACAAGCGGAGCTTTGCGGCCAATCTGAAGGACGAGGCCGACCGCGCGCAGATCTGGCAGTTGTTGCGGCGCGCCGATGTGATGATCCAGAACTTCCGCCCTGGCGTCATCGAACGGCTCGGCTTCGGCTACGAGGCAGTTCGCGCGGTGAACCCGCGCATCGTCTACGGCTCGATCACGGGTTACGGCGAGGAAGGGCCGTGGCGCGACAAGCCGGGCCAGGACCTTCTCGTGCAGTCGCTGTCCGGCTTGACCTGGCTGTCAGGCGACGCCGATCACGCGCCGACGGCCGTGGGCGTGGCGGTGGCCGATATCATCACCGGCGCTCATCTCGTGCAGGGGATTCTCGCCAATCTTGTGCGCCGCGGCATCACCGGGCGTGGCGGCCGTGTCGACGTCAGCTTGATGGAATCGACGCTCGACCTGCAGTTCGAGTTTCTGACGACTTTCCTCAACGGCGACGGCACGCCGCCGGAGCGCTCCCGGCTCGGGAGCGCCAGCGCCTACCTCAGCGCCCCCTATGGCATCTACCAGACGGCGGACGGCTTCATTGCCATCGCCATGAACCCGGTCGGCCGGCTGGCAGAGCTCATCGGTTGCGAGGCGCTCCTGCCCTATGTGGACGCCAAGACATGGTTCACCCATCGCGACACCATCAAGCAGATCCTGTGGGATCACCTGAAGACCTCCACGACAGCCGAATGGCTTGCGGTCCTCGAACCCGCGGATATCTGGTGCGCCGACGTGCTCACCTGGCCGCGGCTCGTCGCGCATGACGGGTTCAACGCGCTCGGCATGCTGCAGGAAGTCGTCAACGCCCGCGGCGCCAAGCTCGTCACCACCCGCTGCCCGATCCGCATCGACGGGAAGCGGCTCGCCACCCCACGCGGGGCCCCCAAGGTCGGCGAACACACCGAAGAAATCCGCAGGGAATACGCAATCGGAGAGGTCAAGGCATGATCGTCGAAAAGTATCTCGAAGACTATGTGATCGGCGAGACGCATCTCACGACCGGCCGCACGATCACCGAAGCGGACATCATCATGCACGCCGGCCAGACCGGCGACTGGTATCCCCATCATGTGGACGCGGACTGGTGCGCGACCCAGCCCTTCAAGCAGCGCATTGCGCACGGCACCCTCGTCTTCAGCGTCGGCATCGGCATGGCGGCGAGTGTCATCAATCCGCGCAGCATGTCCTATGGCTATGACCGGCTGCGCTTCATCCGGCCGACCTTCATCGGCGATACCATCCGCGTGCGCACCACCTATAAGGAGCTTCGCGAGCACAAGAAGCCGGGCTACGGCATGCTTGTCGAGTTGGTCGAGGTGCTGAATCAGCGCGACGAAGTCGTGCTCGCCTGCGAGCATCTGCACCTTGTCGAGCGCCGCAACGAGGGGCGGCCGGCATGAGCACGCTCAAGGTCCTGTGCTGGGGGCACCGGCGTGCCGTAGCCCCGCTCGAGGCGGCGCGCGAGGCGTTCAAGGCTATACGGCCGGAGATCTCGCTGGCGCTGGAGGTTCGGTCGCTGAGCGACTTCGAGCACCAGGGGATGGACGGCGTCGCGCGCGCCTATGATCTCGTCGTCTTCGACCATCCGTTCTGTGGGGATATCGCCGCGCAGGACCTGTTCGTGCCGCTCGATGTCCATCTTCCCGAGATCCTGGGCTCCTCGGCCGATGCGCGCTATATCGGCCCGAGCCTCGCGACCTATCGCCTGGGCGGCCATATCTGGGGAGCGCCTATCGATGCCGCGACCCAGCATGCGATCTTCCGTCCCGACCTGCTCGCCCAGTGTGTCGAGCCGGTGCCGCGCTCCTGGCAGGAGACGCTGGCGCTCGGCGCACGCCTGCGAAAGCGTGGGCTCCATCTCGGGATCGCCATCGAGACGCCGCATGCATTGATGACCATCAGCTCGCTGATGGCCAATGCAGGGCGGCCCTGGCAGACCTCCCCGAGCGAGCCGCTGACCCTCGATGGCGAGGCCTTTCTCGCGGCCCTCGATCTCCTGCGGGAGCTTCTGGCCTTGTGCCCGCCGGAGGCGATCGCCTGGAACAGCATCGACCTGCACGACGCCATGGTGGCGCGGGACGACGTGGTCTACTGCCCGGCGGTCTACGGTTATGCCACCTACGGCGAGGCGGACATGCGCAAGCCGCTCGCTTTCGCCGATTTCGCCGGCGCGGTCGCGCCCTATCACGCCGGTTCGGCGATCGGCGGAACGGCGCTCGGCCTTTCACGCTTCTCCGACAGGCGCGAGGACGCACTGGCCTTCATCGCCTTTATGCTGTCCGAGGAGGTGCAGGACCGCCTCATCCCCTCTCACCACGGCCAGCCAGCGCTCGTCTCCGCCTGGAGCGCGCCCGCGAACGACACAATGTTTAACGGTTTCTACTCAGCGGTTAGATCATCAATGGAGACGGTCTGGACCCGGCCCCGGCACCCGGGCTACATCATCTTTCAGCGAGAGGCGGGCAGCATCGTTGCCGCGGGGCTGCGCGACGGCATTGCCGGCCGCGCGATCCTGGCCGAGGTCGAGCGGATCGCAGCGGGTGTGGGGAGGCTCGGCGCAAGCTGATCTCCCGCAGCACCCTCCAACAGAAGGATAGGCCAATGACATCCCCTGCGCGGCGCCCCTATCGCGGTGTTTTCCCCGTCGTCCCCACCATCTTCGACGAGAAGGGCGAGCTCGACCTCGCCGGGCAGAAGCGCGTCCTCGACTTCATGATCGATGCGGGCTCTGAAGGCCTCTGCATCCATGCCAATTTTTCGGAACAGTTCGCGCTGACCGATGCCGAGCGCGACCTGCTCACGGACGCGATGCTCGGCCATGTCGCCGGGCGCGTGCCGGTGATCGTGACGACCACCCATTTCAGCAGCCGCGCCTGCGCCGCCCGTTCGCGGCAGGCTGAAGCGGCTGGCGCCGCCATGGTCATGGTCATGCCGCCTTACCACGGCGCGACGATCCGCGTGCCCGAGGCGGCGACCTATGACTTCTTTCGGACCGTGTCAGACGCGATCTCGATCCCCATCATGATCCAGGACGCGCCGGTGGCGGGCACGCCGCTCTCGGCGAGCTTTCTTGCGCGAATGGCGCGGGAGATCGCCAATGTCGCCTATTTCAAGATCGAAACGGCGGGTGCGGCCGGCAAGCTGCGCAGCTTGATCGAGGAAGGCGGCACTGCCGTCGAAGGTCCCTGGGATGGCGAGGAGGGCATAACCCTCATGGCCGATCTCGAGGCCGGCGCCACCGGCGCCATGACCGGCGGCGGCTATCCCGACGGCATCCGGCAGATTACCGACCCGTTCTTCGCCGGACGCCGGGACGAGGCGCACGAGGCCTATCAGCGCTGGCTGCCGCTCATCAATTACGAAAACCGGCAGTGCGGCTTTCTCGCCTGCAAGGCTTTGATGCGCGAGGGTGGCATCATCGCCTGCGACGCGCCGCGCGCGCCATTCCCACAGCTCCATCCCGCCACCCGCGCGGGGCTGCTGGACGTCGCGCGCCGGCTCGATCCGCTCGTGCTGCGCTGGGCCGCCTGACCTGGTTCAGCCTCGCAGCGCAAAGGGCCGCCATGACCAGGCGGCGATCTGCCGAACTGGCTGCCGCATTGCCAGGGCGATATAGGCTTGCGGCGGCACCGAGATGTCCCGCAACGCCCATTGCTGGGTAATCGCCGCCTCGCGCTCGACCGCGACTAGAGCCGGGTCCGAGCGTGGGCTCACCTCCACGGCAAAGCTGTTGAACGGCAGATGGAAGCCAAGTCCGACGGCCTTGGCCAGCGCCTCCTTGCGGGTCCAGCAGCGATAAAAGGCGGCCTCCCGCTCGGCTTGGCCCGCGACACCCTCGATGGCCCGTACCTCCAGCGGATGGAATGTGTCGCGCGCCAGCTGGACACAGTCGGGAAGCGGACGCGGGATCTCGATATCTACGCCCACGTCGTCCTGTAGAGTGACCGCCAGGATGCTCAGAGTGTCGCTATGGCTGGCGTTGAAGCGCAGGCGCGAAGGCTCGCCGGTTTCATCGAGCTCGGGGCGGCCGTAGGCTCCCGCGCGAAACGCGATTTTCGCCGGGTCCCGATCGAGATAACGGCCGAGGACAGAGCGACGCATCCACATGGCGACCCTGAACCGGTGAGCATCGCGCAGGAACCGGAACTCCATCGCCCGCGCTTCCTCGGCGGAGCTGAGCGGCAGCGCCGAACCGAAAGGATCGACGGCGCTGAGATCGACGGACCAGAGATGGACGTGGCCGATCTCAAGCGGGGTGAACGCCTCGGGCGACGGCCATCGCAGCGGGTCCGACAGCGGCGATCGCGAGGAGCTTATCATCGGAGACACGACTTCGAATCTATCGGTCGTTCCGTGTGATCGCAACGCGCGTGTATCCGCTCCGAAGCACCTGCACCATCTGCCTGCGTGATGTGCCCGCGTCATGTGATTGACACCCCGAGACCCGCGTGCTGATTTCGTGGTCCGGTCAACCGACCAGTAGGACAGCAACGCCGGCCAGCTGAGACATGAGTGCGCGTAGGAACGAACGGGTTTTACCGGCGCTGGTCCCGAGCTTTCGCTCGGAGATCGCCAAGCATACGGTCCGGGAGAGGATCAGCGACAAGCTGGCCTCGCTCATCGCGTCCGGCATTCTCCAGGTCGGCGACGAGCTGCCGGGCGAGCGGGAACTTGCCGCCCTCCTCTCGGTCAGCCGCGAGACGGTGCGCGGCGCCATTCAGAGCCTGGCCGCAAAGGGCGTAGTGGAGGTGGTGCAGGGGCTCAGGACGCGTGTCGTCCGGGCGGATATCGACAGCTTGAAGATCGGCGTGACCAGTCCGAGCGCCATCAACAGCTATGATCTCGATTCCGTGCACCATGCGCGGCTCCTGGTCGAGCGGGCGGTCGTGGCGGACGCCGCCGCACGGATCGACGACGACACGCTCGCGCGGCTGGAGCGCTCGCTCGTCATGCAGCGGAGCACGATGGCGGACCCCGTCCACTTCCTGATCTGCGACCGCGAGTTTCATGTCGCGGTCTATAGCTGCGCGGGCAACCAGCTCCTCGCCGCCTTCGTCGTCGACCTCTATACCTACATGCTCGACCATCGCCGGGCAGCGATGTCGTATCCTGGCGCGATCGAGAAGAGCTACGAGGATCACTTGGCGATCATGCAGGCTTTGCGAACGCGCGATTCTGAGGCGACCGTCGCGGCTTTCGGCCGCCACATCGAGCGGATCTATACGACGACCCTGTCGATCCTGAACGAGCGCGACGAAAAGCCGAGACAAAGCTAAATGCTCGCCCGATTGCCTGCGGGTCGCTAAGAGGGCAACAAACCAGCCGGAACGGTCCGGTCCAGTGGAGGAAACGTGATGAAAAGACGCTTGGTTGTTCAAACGATGGCAGCCCTTGCCCTGACCATCGGGCTCGGCACGGGGGGCGCGCAGGCCCAGAATAAGGAAATCGTCTATCTGACGCCCGGCCTCGATCTGCCCTTCTGGCGCTATCTGTCGAAGGGCGTCGAGTCGGTCGCCAAGAAAGAGGGCTACGGCTACCAGGCGCTCGATTCGCACAACAGCGCCCAGACGCAGCTGAAGAACGCCCAGGACGCGATCGCCCGCGGCGTCGCCGGCATCATCATCTCCCCGACCGATTCCTCGACGGCCCCGAGCGTGCTGACGCTCGCCGCGCGCGCCAAGATCCCGGTCGTCATCGCCGATATCGGCACCAACAGCGGCGACTATGTTTCCTTCATCATCTCCGACAACAAGGAAGGCGCCCATGGCGTCGGCAAAGCCCTCGCCGAGGCCCTGAAGGAGAAGGGCTGGACCGACGGCTCCTTCGGACTCATCACCATTTCCCAAGCCCGCAAGAACGGCCAGGCGCGCACGGCGGGCTTCCGCGAGGCCATGAAGGAAGCCGGCATCACCAAGGAGGCGGGCCTGCAGCAGATGCAGTCCTACACGGCCGACGAGACCTTCAAATTCACGCAGGACATGCTGACCGCCAATCCCGATATGCGCAGCATGTTCATCCAGACCGACCAGCCGACGGTTGGTGCGCTCAGGGCTATTAAGGCGGCGCGCCGCGATGGCACGCTGCTGGTCGCTGCCTTCGACGGCATCCCGGACTTCATCGACCTTCTCAAGAAGGGCGAGATCGTCGCCTCCGGCATGCAGCAGCCCTATCTCATGGGCGTGCGTTCGGCCGAGGCCATGTTCACGCATCTGAAGGGCGGCAAGCCCGAGAAGGAAATCCTGGTGCCGATCGTCGTGGCAACCAGCAAGAACATCGACCAGATCCTGCCGACCATCAAGGAAACCGTCTTCGCCAACGAAGTGCAGTAACGGGCTCCGGCCGGCCGGCATCAACCGGCCGGCCGGGCATCGGCATGGCATCATGAATCCTTCAGGCTCCGTCCTGCTCGAAGCGCAGGACATCACCAAGAACTTTGCCGGCACGAAGGCGCTCGCCGGGGCTCGCCTCACGCTCAATGCGGGAGAGGTGCATGCGCTCCTCGGCGCCAACGGCGCCGGCAAGTCCACGCTGTCGCGCGTCATCTCGGGCCATGTGCGCCGCGACGGCGGCACGATCAGTTACAAGGGCCGGCCGCTCGATCTCAAATCACCGCGCGAGGCGCTCGATGTCGGCATCGCCATGGTGATGCAGGAGACGAGCCTCGCGCCGGACCTCTCGGTGCTCGAGAACATCTTTCTCCCGCGGCTCGGCCAGCCGGGGTGGCTTTCGCGCGCGGCCATGCGGCGCGATGCGGCTGCGATCCTTTCCGAGCTCGGGCAGGACCATGGGCTCACCCTCGACGTGGAGGTGCGCGAACTCTCGGCCGCGCAGCGACAGCTCGTCGAGATCGCCAAGGCACTCGCCCTCGAATCCGAGCTCATCATCTTCGACGAGCCGACGGCCTCGCTCAGCCCCGGCGAGGTCGAGCGGCTGTTCGAGATCATCACCCGGCTCAAGGCGTCGAACCGTGCCATCGTCTTCGTCTCGCACCGGCTCGAGGAAGTCTTCGCCATCACCGACGTCATCACCGTCATGCGCGAGGGCCGGACGGTGGCCGCCTCGGTGGAGACGCGCTCGCTCAGCCAGACGGACCTGATCCGCCTCATGGTCGGGCGGGAGCTCGGCGCCATCTATGCGGAGCCGGCAGAAGCGGAGGCCGCGCGCGGCGCGCCGGTTCTCTCCGTGCGCAGCCTGAAATCCCCGCCCCTTGTCCGCGACGTGTCCTTCGATCTGCACGCCGGCGAGATCCTCGGCCTCGGCGGCCTCGTCGGCGCCGGCCGTTCGGAGACGGTCGAGGCCATCTTCGGCCTGCGGCCCCGCGCCGGCGGCACGCTGACGCTCGCGGGAAAACCCTTCGCGCCGCGCAGGCCGGCCGAGGCGATCCGCGCCGGCATCGGCCTCGTCGCCGAGGACAGGCGCAGCCAGAGCATCGTGCCCGACCTGTCGGTGAAGGAGAACCTGCTCCTCGCCCATCTCGGCCGGCACCGCGGCTTCGGCCTCGGCTATGGCCGGCTGCAGACAAAGATCGACGAGCTGCTCGCCCGCCTCGAACTTCCCGCCCATCGGCTGATGGACGACAGCCTGCTGAACTTCTCCGGCGGCATGCAGCAGAAGATCATCATCGCCCGCTGGCTGCTGCTCGAGCCCAAGGTGCTGATCCTCGACGAGCCGACCAAGGGCGTCGACATCGGCACCCGCTCGTCGATCTACGCCATCCTGCGCGACATCGCGGCGGCCGGCACGGCCGTCATCGTCATTTCCTCGGAATTCGAGGAACTGCTCGGGCTGTGCCATCGCATCATCGTCATGAGCGACGGCGCGTCCATCGCCGATGTGCCGAGCGCGTTGCTCGACGAGGAGAAGCTGACGCTCCTGGCGGCCCCGCGCAGTTCCATGGAGCGCAACCAGCGGCTCCTCGATGCGCTCGCGAGCGAGCATAGGGGCGCCGCCTTCTGGGCGATCGTCGACGACGACCGCGTTTTCTGCCTCAATGCCGTGACCGCCAATGCGGAGGCCGACCCGGCCTTCCACGCCGGCTCGACGCCGCGCTTCGGCGAAACGCGGATCGGCGCGGCGCTCGCCGCCCGCGCGCAGGGCTTCGTGCGCGACCCCGAAAGCGGCTTGTCGAGCCTCGTCGTGGAGGTCAAGAGCCCCCGCGGCCACGATCTCGGCGCCATCGGCCTCGTGCTCGGGCCGGGGCGCGAGCCGCCGCCGGCCGAGGCGATCCGCGACGCCATCGTCGAACAGTTCCGTTCCACCGTGTAGCCTATGAGGACTTGAGGGGAATGACCCTTTCCACGCAAACGAGGTCCACGCCCGTGACCGGCGCCTCCTCCCCTTCGCGCCTCAAATCGCTCGTCGGCCGGCTCGAAGTGCGGATGATCGGGCTCGCGCTCCTCATCGCGATCGCGTTGTCCTTCCTGTCGCCTTACTTCCTGACGACGGCCAATCTCCTCAACTTGCTCGACCAGTCGGTCGTGGTCGGCATCGTCGCCATCGGCATGACCTTCGTCATCCTGACGGGCGGCATCGACCTCTCCGTCGGCTCGGTCGCGGGCCTCACCGGCGTCGTCCTGGGGCTCACGCTGCAGCAGTTCGATATCCCCGTCTCGATCGCGCTCGCGATCCTGGCGGGCGCCGGCATCGGTCTCTTCTCCGGCGTGCTCGTCGGCTATTTCGGCCTGGCCGCCTTCGTCGTCACCTTAGGTGTGATGGCGATTGGCCGCAGCCTCGCCTATATCTTCTCGGGCCAGACATCGATCACCAATATCCCGCCCGAGCTCAACAACATCGTCTATACGAGCGTCTTCGGCATCCAGTCGAATGTCTTGACCCTGCTCGTCCTCTATGCGCTCGCCTGGTATTACCTCACCTATACCAAGGGCGGCCGCACCATCTACGCGGTCGGCTCGAACCAGGAGGCGGCGCGCACGGCCGGCCTCAACGTTCTCCTCTACAGCATCCTGCCCTATGTGATCTCCGGCGCCCTGACGGCCATCGCCGCGGTGATGACATCGGCGCAGATCCTTTCCATCGACCCGCTCGCCGGCAACGGGCTCGAACTCGACGCCATCGCCGCCGTCGTGATCGGCGGGGCCAGCCTTTATGGCGGCCGCGGCACCATCATCGGCACGCTCATCGGCGTCTTCATCATGGTGATGATCCGCAACGGCCTCAATCTCATGGGCGTCTCGCCCTTCTGGCAGGGCTCTGCGATCGGCGGCATCATCATCGCCGCCGTGCTCGCCGAACGCCTGCTCAGCCCCAAAAGCCGTCACTGAAGGCCGCCGCCGACCGCCCGCAGGAGCCTGCCATGACCGACGCCCCATCCCGCGCCCTCCGCCTGTTCGGAACGGAGGAGCCCGTCACGCCGCCGCGCCTGCTCACCGCCGGGCCTCTCACGGCTGAGCTCGAGGCCGGCAACCTGCGCTACATCCGCTTCGACGGCATCGAGATGATCCGCGCCGTCTCCTTCATCGTCCGCGACAAGAACTGGGGCACCTACAACCCGGAGATCAGCAACCTGCTGATCTCCGAGGACGACGAAGGTTTCTACGTCTCCTATGACGCGGTGACCCGCGACGACACCCAGGAATTCCGCTACTCGGCCGTGATCACCGGCAAGCCGGACGGCACGCTCAGGTTCGAGGGCAAGGGCCAGGCCGCCACCGAATTCCTGACAAACCGCACCGGCTTCGTGGTGCTGCACCCCGTGGCCGGCGTCGCCGGTCATCCGGCGCGCGTCGAGGATGTCGACGGGGGCATCACCGATACGGCCTTCCCCGACATCATCGACCCCGTGCAGCCGATGATGAACCTGCGCGCCATCACGCATTCCTTCGCGCCGGGCGCCTCGGTTACCTGCCGCATGGACGGCGACACCTACGAGATGGAGGACCAGCGCAACTGGACGGATGCCTCCTACAAGACCTATGTGCGCCCGCTCGCTTTGCCCTGGCCCTACCGGCTCGCCGCCGGCGAGACGCTGGACCAGGCGGTGACACTCACCGTGAGCGGCGCACCGCGTGCCGCCACAGCAGGCGGCGAGGCCGTCACCGTCCGGCTCGGCGCAGCCGCCGGCACGGCGCCGACGCTCGGCATCGCGCTTGATCCGGACGAGGCGGAGGCGGCGGTTGCCCGCGCCGAAGAGATCGGCCGCGCCAAGCTCTCCCATCTCGTCTGCCATTACGATCCGCGCCGTGGGCATGACCGCACGCATCTCGTCCAGATGCTGCAGGTAGCGAAGCGGATCGGTGTCACGCCCTGGCTCGAGGCGATCATCGCCGAGGTCGACGGCTTCCAGGAGAAGATGGCGGCGCTCGGCGATGTCGTGCGCGCCCTCGGCTCGCCCTTCCCCGTCGTGCTCGTCTCGCCGGCGCCGGACCTCAAATGCACTTTGCCGGGCAGCCCCTGGCCGCCCTGCCCGCCGGCCGACGAGCTCTTCCGCGCCGCCCGCGCGGCCTTCCCGATGGCCCGCCTCGGCGGCGGCATGTTCAGCTATTTCACCGAGCTCAACCGCAAGCGCCCGCCGTCCGATCTCCTCGATTTCGTGAGCTTCACCACCTCGGCGCTCGTCCATGCCGGCGACGACCGCTCCGTCACCGAGACGCTGGAGGCCCTGCCCTATATCGCGCGCAGTGTGCAGAGCTTCATCGACGGCCGGCCCTTCGCCGTCGGCCCGAGCGCCATCGGCATGCGCGACAATCCCTATGGCGCCGACGTCATGCCCAATCCGGGCAATATCCGCCAGGCCATGAACCGCAACGACCCGCGCCAGCGCGGCTTGCTCGGCGCGGCCTGGAACCTCGGCTATTTCGCCCATTTCGCCTATGGCGGGGCGAGTGCCGTCACCCTCGGCGGCGCGGTCGGGCCCTTCGGCCTGATGCATGCGCCGATGCCCTTCCCGCAGCCCTGGTTCGATGGGCGCGGCGGGCTTTTTCCGGTCTTTCACGTGATCGCCGGCCTGACGCGCCTCGCCGGGCAGCCGCTGCGGCAGGTCGAGATCTCGCGCCCACACGAAATCCAGGCGCTCGCCGTCGAAAGCGAGACGGGCACGGAGATCTGGCTCGCCAATCTCACCGGCGAGCCGCAGCGCGTGGCGCTGGAGGGGGCAACGGCCGGCGAGATCGCCGTGCTCGACGCCGCCCGCTTCACCGAGGCGGCGGGCACGCCCGACATCCTGGAGCGCAGGCAGCCGCTCAGCGGCGCGGTCGAGCTCGATGCTTATGCGGTGGCGCGGGTGAGATAGTCGGCCTCATCCCGCGGCGAAGCCTGATCCCCCTCACGCCGCCTGGCGCTGGCGGGTAAAGCCGTTGCGGATGTGGCGGGCGAGTTCGGCGACCGCCGGCGCCATCTCGCGCTGCGGCAGGTGCAGGTTGATGCCGAAGGGTGGCAGCGACGGCAGGCCGAGCTCCGGCGGCAGGATGTCGAGGTCCATCGGCACGGTGAAGGCGAGCAGGGTCGTGACGGCGAGATCGGCACGCACCATCGCGCTGGTCGCATCGAGGCTGCCGCTCTCGAACATCGTCCGCCAGTCCCGCTCATGCTCGCGAAGCGCCGCCAGCACGGCGGGCCGGAAGGCGCAAGTCTCCGCCGCCAGCGATACCGGCAGCGGCGTGCGCAGATGGGCGGAGCCGCCCTTGGCACCCACCCAGACGAGCCGCTCAACGGCGAGGCATTCTCCTCGCGAGAGCCCCGCGGGCTCCTCGGCGAGGGCGAGATCGAGCTCGCCCCGGCCGAGCGCCTCGATGAGGTCGGGCGAGGTGGCGCAGACGAGTGACACCTCCACCTGCGGGCATGCCTCGGCATAGGCCTTCAGCACGGGCGCCATCGCCATGCCGGCGAGATCATAGGGCACGCCGAGGCGCACCCGCCCGTCCATGCGGTCCGACGTCATGGCGGCCCAGATCTCGTCGTTGAGCGCGAGCATCCGCCGCGCCTTGCCGAGCAGCCGTTCCCCCGCAGACGACAGCCTGATGCTGCGCCGCTCGCGCACGAAGAGCTCCGCGCCCAAGAACTCCTCGAGCCGCGCGACATGCTGGCTGACCGCGCTCTGCGTGAGATTCAGCGCATTGGCGGCGACCGTCATGCCGGCATGATCGGCCACCGCGACGAAGGTTCTGATGAGGGCGATGTCGATATTGCGTGCCATAGGCGCATTATGCACCCTAATGCTCGCTGCTGACAATATGCAGATTCGTGATGCGTGCGGAGCAGCCCTTCCGAGTCCGCTATAGCCCGCCATGATAGTGTTCGGCTCAAGTATGGGGACGAGGGGAAGAAATGGTCAAACCCTGGACCGTCAGCAGCACGCGCATCACTTACCAAGACCGTTGGCTGACCGTTCGCTCCGACGGATGCGTGAAGCCGGATGGGAAGGTGCTCGACCCTTTCCATGTTCTCGTCAATCCGCCCTGGGTCTGCATCATCGCGCTCTCTGAAGCGCAGGAGGTCATCCTCACGCGTGAGTATCGGCACGGCGCGGGCATCGTCGCCACCGGGCTACCAGGCGGCGGGCTCCTTCCCCGCGAGGATCCGGCGGCAGGGGCAGCTCGCGAGCTCGCGGAGGAAACCGGCTACACCTGCGCGATTTGGCGTGAGCTCGGGCGGGCCTACGCGAATTGGTCGAACCACACCAATGAAATCGTCTTCATGCTCGGGAGCGGTGCGGCCCTGACCACGACCCAATCTCTGGACGAGGGCGAGGAAATCGAGGTCGTCGTCGAGCCCTGGCGCGAATATATGCGCCGTCTCACGGCCGCGCCGGCCCAAGCCTTTCATCTTGCCGCCGCGTTCCTCGCCGACCGCTTTTTGTGCGAGCAAGCTGCAGGCCGCTCATAAGCCGCGCAATTCGATCAGGAATGCCGCTCCCTCACCCGAGACGCGGACGCTGGCCTGCATCTCCGGCTCGATCACAAGGCAATCCAGAGGACCGAGTGCCAGAGACACTTCCCCTTGTCCAACATTCAGCCCGCCTTCCGCGCACAGCAGCAACCGCAGCGCGGAACTCGGCTGCAGCGTGAGCGGGGCCTCCACCCGCCGAACCGTATGCGCATAGCGGCCGCGGCGTGTCATCACATTGAGATCCGTGATCGGGCCGTCGATGAGCCGCGCCTTCGTCGGCACGTCCGCCGGAAAGGCATGCGGCGGCGACGAGCGATCGAGCACCACCTCGCCCTGCCCTTCGATCGTCAATTCCATGCCGGCGCCGGAGAGGACCGACAGCGTCCGGTCGATCTCCGGAAAAATCGAGAACGGTCCGTCCGTGGCGACGCTCGCCATGCTCACGCGCCAGGTGAAATCGCCAAGCGCCGCGTCAGCTGGGAAGACGGCGATCTCGACCGTCTCCCCGCCGCCGTTCTTCCACGGCATGCGCTTGTGATCGGCGGCGCGCAGGATCCGCATGGCTCAGTTGCCCAGGATGCCAGGCAGGCGCAGCCCGCTTTCCTTGGCGCAGTCGACGGCGATGTCGTAGCCCGCATCGGCATGGCGCATGACGCCGGTCGCCGGGTCGTTCCAGAGCACGCGCGCGATGCGCCGGTCGGCATCCTCCGAGCCGTCGCAGCAGATGACCATGCCGGCATGCTGCGAAAAGCCCATGCCGACGCCGCCACCGTGGTGCAGCGACACCCAGGTCGCGCCGGAGGCCGTGTTGAGCAGCGCATTGAGCAGCGGCCAGTCGGAGACGGCATCCGAGCCGTCCTTCATGGCCTCCGTCTCGCGGTTCGGCGAGGCGACGGAGCCGGAATCGAGATGGTCGCGGCCGATGACGACCGGTGCCTTCAATTCGCCGTTGCGCACCATCTCGTTGAAGGCGAGCCCCAGCCGATGGCGGTCGCCGAGCCCGACCCAGCAGATGCGCGCCGGCAGCCCCTGAAAGGCGATGCGCTCGCGCGCCATGTCGAGCCACTTGTGAAGGTGGGTATTGTCGGGCAACAGCTCCTTCACCTTGGCGTCGGTGCGGTAGATGTCGTCCGGGTCGCCGGAGAGCGCCGCCCAGCGGAAGGGGCCGATGCCACGGCAGAAGAGCGGGCGGATATAGGCCGGCACGAAGCCCGGAAAGGCGAAGGCATTCTCCAGCCCCTCGTCCTTGGCGACCTGGCGGATGTTGTTGCCGTAGTCGAGCGTCGGAATGCCGGCATTCCAGAAGGCGAGCATCGCCTCCACATGCTCGCGCATGGAGGCGCGTGCCGCCTTCTCCACCGCCTTCGGGTCGCTCTCGCGCCTGGCCTTCCATTCGGCGATGGTCCAGCCCTTCGGCAGATAGCCGTTGATCGGATCATGCGCCGAGGTCTGGTCGGTCACGATGTCCGGCCGGATGCCGCGCCTCACCATTTCGGGCAGGATTTCCGCCGCATTGCCAAGGAGGCCGACGGATTTCGCCTCGCCGGCTTCCGTCCAGCGGGTGATCATCGCCATAGCCTCGTCCAGCGTCTCGGCCTTGGCGTCGAGATAACGGGTGCGCAGGCGGAAATTGATCGAATCCGGATTGCATTCGACGGCCAGGCAGCAGGCGCCGGCCATAACGGCGGCGAGTGGCTGCGCCCCGCCCATGCCGCCGAGGCCGCCGGTGAGGATCCACTTGCCCTGGAGACTGCCCCCGTAATGTTGGCGCCCGGCCTCGACGAAGGTCTCATAGGTGCCCTGCACGATGCCTTGCGTGCCGATATAGATCCAGGACCCGGCCGTCATCTGGCCGTACATGGCGAGCCCCTTCTTATCGAGCTCGTTGAAATGGTCCCAGGTCGCCCAATGCGGCACGAGATTGGAATTGGCGATCAGCACGCGCGGCGCATCCTTGTGCGTACGGAACACGCCAACCGGCTTGCCGGATTGGACGAGCAGCGTCTCGTCCTCCTCGAGCGTCTTCAGCGTCGCGACGATGCGGTCGAAGTCGTCCCAGGTGCGCGCCGCCCGGCCGATGCCGCCATAGACCACGAGCTCGTTCGGATTTTCCGCGACATCCGGGTCGAGATTGTTCATCAGCATCCGCAGCGGCGCTTCAGTCGTCCAGCTCTTGGCATTGAGCGCGGTCCCGCGCGGCGCGCGGATCGTGCGGATGTTGTGGCGGGGATTGGTCATCGCGGCTTTCATTCTGCGGGGTGGTTCTTGGTGCGTGATGCGAGATCGAGCGCGATCTGCTCGATGTGAGTCAGGAGCTCTTTGAGGTGAACGCGCAGCCGCTCGGCCTTCGCCGCGTCATAGGCGAAGGGCAGCGCTTCCGTCGCGAGATGGGTCGATTGGGCGAGCTCCATCTGGAGCGCATGCATGCCCTCTTCCGGCCGCCCGTAATGGCGGGTGGTCCAGCCGCCCTTGAAGCGGCCGTTGAGGATGCTGGTGTAGCCCGCGGCGGAGGCGGTTATGTCCACCACCGCCCGTTCGATCGCCGGATCGCAGGTTTTGCCCCCATCCGTGCCGATATTGAAGTCCGGCAGCTTGCCCTCGAAAAGGAAGGGGATATGCGAGCGGATAGAGTGGCAGTCGTAGAGCACGACCACCCCGTGGACCTTCTTCACGCGTTCGATCTCGGCCGAGAGCGCCGCATGATAGGGGGCGTGGAAGTCCCGCACGCGCTGGGTGACATCGGCCTCGGTCGGCGCCTCGCCGTCCTTCCAGATCGGCAGGCCGTCGAAATCCGTGCCCGAAATCAGGCCGGTCGTGTTCTGTCCTGGATAGAGGCTCGAACCTTCCGGGTCGCGATTGGCATCGATGACATAGCGGTGGAAGGTGGCGCGCACGGTCGTCGCGTCGGCAAGCAGCCCGTCGTAGAGCCTGTGGATATGCCAATCGGCATCGGCCAGCGTGCGGCCCCTGTCGTTCAGCCGCTCCCAGACGGGCGCGGGAACGTCGGTGCCGGTATGGGGAAAGCCCAATATGACGGGCGAAGCGCCGCGCCGGATCTCGACAAGACTCATTTCAAAGCTCCAGCTTGGGCAGGATGCCGTCCGACACGGAAGCGCCGAGCGCGCCGGAGGCGACGAGCCGGCCTGCCGCTTCGAGGTCGCCGGCCATGAAGCGGTCCTCCTCCAGCGCGGTGACCGCCGCGCGGATGGTGGCGATCGCCTTCGTGAGCTCCGGGCTCGTCGCGAGCGGTGCTCGCAGCTCAACGCCTTGCGCGCCCGCCAGCGCCTCGATGCCGATGATGCCGAAGAGGTTCTCGGTCATGGCGATGAGGCGCCGCGCGCCATGGCAGGCCATAGAAACGTGATCCTCCTGGTTGGCGGAGGTCGGCGTCGAATCGACGGAAGCCGGATGCGCCATCTGCTTGTTTTCCGACATCAGCGCCGCCGAGGTGACCTCGGCGATCATCAGACCGGAATTGAGCCCGGGCTTTTTCGTCAGGAAGGGCGGCAGCCCGTAGGAGAGCGCCGGGTCGACGAGCAGGGAGATGCGGCGCTGGGCGATGGCGCCGATCTCGCAGACGGCGAGCGCGATCTGGTCGGCGGCGAAGGCGACCGGCTCCGCATGGAAATTGCCGCCGGAGACGACGGCACCATCCAAGAGCACCAGCGGATTGTCGGTGACCGCATTGGCCTCGATCGTCAGCGTGCGGCCGACCGCCCGCAGAATATCGAGGCAGGCTCCGTCGACCTGCGGCTGGCAGCGGATGCAATAGGGATCCTGCACGCGCTCGTCGCCGGTGAGGTGGCTCTCGCGGATCGCCGAGCCGGCCAGCAGCGCCCGCAGCGCAGCCGCCGTGTCGATCTGGCCTTTGTGCCCGCGCAGCTCATGGATCTCCGGATGGAAGGGCGCGGAGGAGCCCATGGCGGCGTCGGTCGAGAGTGCCCCGGTGATCAACGCAGCCTGCACGGCCCGGTGGGCGCGAAAGAGGCCGGCGAGCGCGAGCGCCGTCGACACCTGCGTGCCGTTGATCAGCGCCAAGCCCTCCTTGGCCGCGAGCACGACCGGCGCGAGGCCGGCCTTGCGCAATGCCTCGCCGCCTGGAAGGGCCTCGCCCGCGAAGGAAGCCTCGCCCTCGCCCATCATCACCGCGGCCATATGGGCGAGCGGCGCGAGGTCGCCGGAGGCCCCGACCGAGCCCTTTTCCGGAATGACGGGGGTGACACCCCGCTCCAGCATGGCCTCGATCAGCCGCACCAGCTCCAGCCGAACGCCGGAAGCGCCGCGGCCGAGCGAGATCAGCTTCAGCGCCATGACGAGCCGCACGATCGCCTCGGGAAGCGGCGCACCGACCCCGCAGCAATGGGAGAGGATCAGGTTGCGCTGGAGCGTCGCCACGTCAGCGGCGTCGATCGTGATGGAGGCGAGTTTCCCAAAGCCGGTATTGATACCGTAGACCGGCTCATCACCGCCGGCGATGCGGGCGATCTGCGCCGCGCTCCATTCGATCGCCGCGTCGCAAGCGGGATCGAGCCGCACGGGCGTGGCGTTCCAATAGATTACGGCGAGGACATCGAGGCCGACCGCCCCCGGCGCCAGGACGAGGGTCATGGCGCGACCCTCGCGCCTTCGAAGACCCGGCAGGCGAGCGGATTGAAGCCGATGCGGTAGACGAGCTCGGCCGGCCGGGCGATATCCCAGACGGCGAAATCGGCGGATTTGCCCGCCTCCAGCGTGCCGGTTTCGGCGAGCAGGCCGAGTGCGCGTGCCGCCTCGCGGGTCACGCCGGCAAGGCATTCCTCAACCGTCAGGCCGAACAGCGTCGCGCCCATGTTCATGGCGAGGAGCAGCGATGTCAGCGGCGAGGTGCCGGGGTTACTGTCAGTCGCCAGCGCGATATGGGCGCCCGCCTCGCGCAGGGCGACCACCGGTGGGGCCTGTTTTTCACGCAGCGCATAGAAGGCACCGGGCAGGAGAACCGCGACCGTCCCGGCCGCCGCCAAGATCTTGGCATCGTCCGCGGAAAGATATTCCAAATGATCGGCTGACAAGGCGCCGTAGGAGGCCGCCAGCCGCGCGCCGCCGAGATTGGAAAGCTGCTCCGCATGCAGCTTCACCGGCAGCCCGAGCGCCTTCGCTCTGTCGAAGACGCGGGCGATCTCCTCCGGCGAGAAAGCGATGCCCTCGCAGAAGCCGTCGACCGCATCGACCAGGCCCTCGGCATGGGCGGCGTCGAGGCCCGGCAGCACCACGTCGGTGATATAGTCGCCGTTGCGGCCCTTGTAGTCCGGTGGCGTCGCATGGGCGGCGAGCCAGCTCGTGACGACGCGCACCGGCCGGATCTCGGCGAGCCTGCGGGCGGCCCGCAGCATCTTGAGCTCGCCCGCGATGGTCAGGGCATAGCCGGACTTGATCTCGATGGTCGAGACGCCCTCGTCGAGCAGCGTATCGAGCCGTGGGAGCGCTTGCGCGACGAGCTCGTCTTCGGACAGCGCATTCGTCGCCTTGACGGAGGAGACGATGCCGCCGCCGGCCCGCGCGATCTCTTCATAGCTCGCGCCTGTGAGGCGCATCTCGAATTCCATGGCGCGATCGCCGCCGAAGACCAGATGCGTGTGACAATCGACGAGCGCCGGGGTGATCCAGCGGCCGCCGCAATCGACGGCCTCGGCGTCGTGAAATTCGGCCGGCAGGCCGTCCTCCGAACCGACGAAGGCAAGACGCCCACCGGTAATGGCGATCGCACCGCGCTCGATGATGCCGAGCCCCGGCGCATCCCCGGCCAGCGTGGCGATGCGCGCGTTGCGCCATAGGCGACAAGCACCTTCCGGACCGGATAAAGGCTTTGCGAAATCGTTCCTGGGCATCAGCTTTCGCCTTTCCCTTGATGAAGAACATGTATATACATATTAGCCTGAGTGACAAGAGGAAAATTGCTCGTCACAGGCAAGGGAGAGAGGACAGCATGGCCACGCTTCATGCGGCAACGGCACTTCTGCCGGAGGGCTGGCGGGACGATGTGCGGCTGACGATCGCCGACGGCCGTATCGCCAAGGTGGAGACTGGCGTTCAGCCCGACGCGGCGGACGAGCGGCATCGCCTCCTCGTTCCGGCCATGCCGAACCTGCACAGCCACGCCTTCCAGCGCGCCATGGCGGGCCTCACAGAGCTGCGCGGCCCGGGCGAGGACAGCTTCTGGAGCTGGCGCACGGTGATGTACAAATTTGCGCTGTCGATGACGCCGGAGCATGTCGAGGCCGTCGCTGCGAAGCTTTACATGGAAATGCTCGAGGCGGGCTTTGGTCGCGTCGGCGAGTTTCATTATCTCCACCACGCGACTGACGGGCAGCCTTACGCCCAGATCGCCGAAATGGCGGAACGGATCGCCGCGGCGAGCGCCGAGACGGGCATCGCGCTGACGCTGCTGCCGGTCTTCTATGCCCATTCCGGCTTCGGCGGCGAGCCGCCGATCGAGGGCCAGCGACGCTTCATCAACTCGCTCGACGGCTTCGCAAAGCTTCTCGACGGCTGCCGGAAAATTACCTCCGGCCTTGCCGGCGCCGCGCTCGGGGTTGCCCCGCACAGCCTGCGCGCCGTGACGCCGGACGAGCTTGCGAAGGTGGCGCCTCTCGCCGGCGCAGGGCCGATCCATATCCATGTCGCCGAACAGGTGAAGGAGGTGGAGGATTGCCTCGCCTGGTCTGGCGCGCGGCCGATCGAATGGCTGATGGCGAATATGCCCGTCTCCGGGCAATGGTGCCTGATCCACGCGACGCATATGACCGACGACGAGACGCGGCAGATGGCGAAAAGCGGCGCCGTGGCCGGCCTCTGCCCGGTGACGGAAGCCAATCTCGGCGACGGCATCTTCCCGGCACGCGCCTTTCTCGACGAGGGCGGCCGCTTCGGCGTCGGGTCGGATTCCAACGTGCTGATCTCCGTGCCGGAGGAACTGCGCCAGCTCGAATATTCGCAGCGCCTCGCCTTGCGGGCGCGCAATGTGGTCGCGGCGCCGGGCAGCTCGACCGGGCGGATGCTCTTCGATCAGGCGCTTGCCGGCGGCCGGGCAGCGCTCGCGGCGCCGGCCGGGCTTGCCGAGAGCCGTTTCGCTGATATCGTCGCGCTCGACATCAAAGATCTCACCCACCTCTCCCATGATCAGATCCTCGACCACTGGATATTCGCGGGCGGTGTGTCCGTCGACGCTGTCTGGGCGCTCGGCCGCAAGCAGGTCGAGAACGGCCGCCATCGCCGCCGCGATATGATTGACCGACGGTTCGCCGCCGTGATGCAAGACCTCACGGCCTCATGACGACCGGCAAAGAGGCCACGCTGCACAGCCGCATTCTGAGCGACATCGAGCGGCGCATCGTTTCCGGCCAATGGCCTCCGGGATACCGCCTGCCCTTCGAGGTCGACCTCGCCGCGCACTATGGCTGCTCGCGCATGACGGCGAACAAGGTGCTGACGCATCTCGCACGCACCGGCCTCATCGAGCGGCGCAAGAAGTCGGGTAGCTTCGTGGCTCAGCCGGTGACGCAGGCCGCCGTGCTCGAAATCCACGATATCGAGGCAGAGGTTCGCTCGCTCAAGCTTCCCTATTCGTACAAACTCGTCAAACGAAGCAAGCGGACGGCAAAGCCCGCGGACAGAACGCATATGGAACTCCCCGACGGGGCGTCGGTGCTTGATCTCGTCTGCATCCACCATGCGGGCGAGCGCCCTTTCTGCCTGGAGCGGCGCCTCATCAGCCTCTCGACCGTGCCCGAGGCCGCCGATGAAGACTTCTCGACGACGGCCCCCGGCAGCTGGCTCATCAGCCGCGTGCCTTGGAGTGCCGCGGAACACCGCATCTATGCGCTGGCCGCCGGAGCGGAGGCTGCCGAAGCGCTCGCCATCCCCCGAACCGCGCCCTGCCTTGCCGTCGAGCGCCGCACCTGGAGCAGCACCGGCCCGGTGACCTTCGTGCGTTTCACCTATCCCGGCGACCGGCACGCGCTGGTGGCGCGCTTCACGCCCGGCGGAGAAACATAGCCCGGTCAGCGATGCGCGGAGAGCACCGCCTCCCGCGACAGATAGCCGACGGTCGCACCGTCATCGGCCTTCACGTCGAGGCCGGCGAGATCGTCGGCGAGGATCAGCGCCAAGGCGGAATGGAGGCTCGCGCTCGGCCCGATGGATACGCCCGCCGGCCGCGAACCGGCAGGCCCCATCGCGCTCGCCACCTCGATCAGGCTCAACCGCTTGATCGCCCTGTCCGGACCGAGGAAGTTCTTCACGAATTCATCGGCGGGATGAGCCAGGATCGCCTCTGGCGTATCATATTGCAGCAGCTTGCCGTCCCGCATGATGGCGATGCGATCGCCCATCTTGATCGCTTCCTCGAGATCATGGGTGACGATGACAACGGTCTTGCTGACCCTTTTCAGGATCTGCCGAAATTCGTCCTGCAGCCGGACGCGGGTGATCGGGTCGATCGCGCCGAAAGGCTCGTCCATCAGCATGATGGCGGGATCGGCGGCGAGCGCGCGCGCAAAGCCGACGCGCTGGCGCTGCCCGCCGGATAGCTCATGCGGCAGGCGCTTGCGCATGACCGCGGGGTCGAGGCCGACGAGGTCGAGCAATTCGTCGATGCGGCGGTCGGTCTTCACCTTGTCCCAGCCGATGAGGCGCGGCACCGTGGCGATGTTCCGCTCGATCGTCATATGCGGAAAAAGCCCCACCTGCTGAATGACATAGCCGATGCTGCGCCTGAGCTCCTTCTGATCGGTTTCGGCGACGTCACGGCCGTTCACCAGCACCCGGCCGGAAGACGGCGTCTCCAGGCGGTTGATCATGCGCATGGTCGTCGTCTTGCCGCAGCCGGAAGGCCCGATCATCGCGACCGTCATGCCCGTCTCGATCTCGAGGTCGAGATCGTCGACGGCATGGCGCTCACTAGCCGGATAGGTCTTCGTCACGTGGTCGAGGCGTATCATGTTATTCGCAGCCCCCGGTCATCGTCTTTGCGTGAGGGATCGCTCGAGCCTGCCGAGCAGCAGCTCGGCAAGGATGGCGAGAAGGGCGATGGGAAGCGCGCCGACGAGCAGGCGCGGCATATTCATGATGGCGATGCCCGCGTTGATGAAATCGCCAAGCCCGCCCCCACCGATGAAGGAGGCGAGCGCCGCGCCACCGATCAACTGGATGGCGCTCGTGCGGATGCCGGAGAGGATGGACGGCACGGAAAGCGGCGCTTCGATCTGCCAGAGGATGTCACCGCGCCCCATGCCCATGCCGTTGGCGGCATCGAGAATAGAAGGCTCGATCTCCCGGATGCCGACGATCGTGCTGAGGAGGAGCGGCGGCACCGCCAGCACGACGAGGGCGATGATCGACGGCAGAAGACCGATGCCGAGGATAGGCATTGCCGCCGACAGGATCGCAAGGCTCGGGATCGATCTGAGCGAACCGGCGATGTTGATGGCGATGAAGGAGCCGCGCCGCGATCTCGCAACGAGAAATCCGAGCGGAATGGCGATCACCAGCGCGATGCCGAGCGAGATCGCGCACATCAGCACATGGCGATTGAAGGCGCTGAAGAAATTGCCCGGATTGTCGAGAATCCACTGGAAGGCTTCGATGACGATCATGACGCCGGCCTCCCGCTGCGGCGGCGAATTATTCTCTCGATCGACGCGAAGAGATAATCGGCGAAAAGGGCGAGCGCCGAGGTGAGCAGACCGCCGGCGATGATTTTCTCCGGAAAGCGCTGGTCGATGCCTTCGAAGATGATGACGCCGAGGCCGCCGGCGTTGATATAGGCGGCGACGGTCGCGATGCCGATCACCGTCACCATGGCGATGCGAATGCCAGCCACGATGAACGGCATGGCGAGCGGCAACTCGACCTCCCAGAGCCGGCGCAGCGTGCCATAGCCCATGCCATGCGCGGCATCGAGCACGTCACGCGGAATGGCCTGGAAGCCGAGCCCGATATTGCGGATCAGGATCATGAGCGAATAGGCGGCAAGACCGACGATGGCCGGCGCTGCACCGATGCCGAGAGTGGGGATGAGGAGCGCAAAGAGCGCAAGACTGGGAATGGCGAAGAGAATACCGGTGACGACCACGATCGTGTTGAAGGTATTCGGCCGACGAGCCGCCCAAATGCCGACGATCAGCGAGATCACCAAGGCGATCCCTACCGAGGAAAAGACCAAATAGAGATGCTCCAGCAAGGCCTCGAGAAGCCGGTCGATATTCCTGGGGACCCATTTCATCGGGCGGCTCCTTTCCCCAAACGGCCATGCATCTGTCGTTTGTCCATCATCGGGACCTGAACATCTCGTCCTGGGCTCCGTCGCCGGTCACGCGAAACGCAGCCGCTGGCCGATGCCGCGCGCCTTCGCCTTCTCGACCATCGCCGCGCCAAGCGCCACATCCGTGGTGCTAAGGCCGCGATGCCAGAAGAGGACGGTCTCGTCGTCGCTTTCGCGACCGGGTTTCATCCCGCAGACGATCTGGCCGATTTCGGCGTGGAGGTTCTCCGCCGTGACCTTGCCTTCGTCCACATGCCGGCGAAGCGCACCGAAGGGCCGGCCGGGGCCGCATTGTCCCCAATCGTCGACCACGACCTTGTCCATGATGTCGGTCAGGTCGAATTCAAGCGCACTCATGGTGCCGTAGGGGACGACGAAAGCGCCCTTCTTCACCCATGCGGTCTTGAAGAGCGGCGTGGGCTCGGGCAGGCGGCTTGCCTCCACCATGATGTCGGCGTCCTTGAGGCAGTCCTCCCAGTTGTCGGTGACCGTGATCTTCTTGCCGAGATCCTTCTCGAGCCGGGCGGCGAAGGCATTGCGGCTTTCGGGGCGGCGGGAATGGACGCGGATTTCTTCGAAATCGAAGAGATGATCGAGAAGGCGGACATTCCAATAGGAGGTGCCGCGGGCACCGATATGGCCCAGCACCTTGCTGTTCCTGCGCGCGAGATATTTTGCGCCGAGCGCGGTGACGGCGCCGGTGCGCATATCGGTGATCGCGGTTGCGTCGATCACCGCCTTCGGCACGCCCGTGCGTGGATCGAACAGATTGAGCACGGCCATTTCCGATGGCAGGCCGACCTTGTAGTTGTCAACGAAGTCGCCGACGACTTTGACACCGGCATAGTCGAGCGGCTTCACATAGCCGCGCAGAACATTGAAATGACCCTTGTCGGAGCTTTCGGGCACCAGATGAACACGCGGTTCGATGACGGTTTCACCGCGGCCTTGCGCGTCCAGTGCCTTCTCGACCGCGCCGAGAATTTCGTCGTTGCTGAGGGCGAGCGCCTTGGCGTCGAGCGCGTTGAGATAGTCGATCCAGATTTCCTGCATTCCCGTTCTCCAGGGATAGTGCGGTTCTAACCGCATCATTGGCGGCGGCCGGCCGGCGCGCGACGCCGGTCCACGGCCGCGTGAGGCGGTCTTGGCAACCCTCGGTCGGACGGCAGGTGCGATGTCCCGCCGCCTCGGTCGACGTCAGGGCAACAGACCCTTTTCCTTCAGGAAGTCCTCGGCGACGTCCTTCGGCTCTTCATGGTCGTTTTCGACCTTGGCGTTGAGAACGCGCATGGTGTCATTGTCCAGGTGCGACCCGAGCGATTCCAGCACTTCGGCGACCTTCGGATTGGCATCGAGGACCTGCTGGCGCACGATCGGCGCGACGTAATAGGGCGGGAACAGGCCCTTGTCGTCGTCGAGCACCTTGAAATCCTTGGTGCCGATCTGCCAGTCGGTGGCAGATCCATTGGCGACATCGATATCCTTCTGCGAAAGGGCATCATAACGCAGGCCGAGCTTGGCGAACTGCTTGTTGTCCTTGAAGGCGATGCCATAAATGCGCTTCAGCCCGGGCAGGCCGTCCGGACGGTCGGCGAATTCCGAGCCGGCGCCCAAGACCAGATTGGGCGAGACCTTGGCGAGATCCGTCAAAGTCTTCAGTCCTTGCGCATCGGCAGCCTCGCGACGCATCAGGATCACATAGGTATTGTTGATGCCGGTCGGCTTAAGCCATGCAACATTGAAGTTCTTGGCGTAGAACTCCTTGACGTCGTTGTAGACCTTGGCCGGATCGGGCGACATCGTGCCCTTGACGACGGCCGACAGGGCGGTGCCGGTGTATTCGGGATAAAGGTCGATCTGGCCGGTGGTCAGCGCCTGCTGGGCGATGAGCGTACCGCCAAGGTTGATCTTGCGCTCTACTTTGAAACCGGCATGTTCGAGAAGAGCGGCATACATCTCGGCCAGGATATACTGCTCGGTGAAGTTCTTGCTGCCGACCTTGATGGTGGCTGCCGTGGCCGGCGTGAGCGCGGCGGCGGCGGAAGCGGCGACAGCGATGGCGGACAGAATCAATCGTTTCATCGTCATTCCCTCTGGCTATTCACGGTCGACCGTCGGCATGCCGACAGAGCGAATTCAGGTCTTTTCAACTCTTCTCATTGCTTATAGACGTCTTCACCACCCGTGGATGAAGCGCGGATCAGCTCGGCTAGTCTTTGGAAATCCGGCCCTTGGGCCCGGTCTTCGCTCAGCGGCGGGACATGCTCGCGGACGAAGCCATAGGCAGCCCGCGTGCCCTCGCCCAGTTCCCTTTGCACGCCGCGCAGCTCCACTGCCTGGGCGGAGGCAATGAGCTCGATGGCGACGAGGTAGCGCAGGCGCTCGATGATCGCCTCGGTCTTGGCGAGAACGCTCGGTGCGAGCGAGGCCTGATCCTCCACCCCATCGGCGACGGCTAGGGGCGTGAGCGAAACGGGCGCGGCGAGGTGGCGGATTTCGGCTTCGAGCGCCGAGATCGTCTTCTGCACCGTGGCGAAGCCCGTCCGGCTCTGCCCCAGCGACGTGAGAAAGCGCGGGAGGTCGGACATTCCCGGCGACATGATCTTCATCGATCTGTGCGCCGTTGCCGCGGCGCAATGAGCGAGCGCCTGGCCCAAATGCTCCCAGGCCAGCACGAAGGCCGTCATGTCGAAATTGCCGTGTGACAGAATAAGTCCCTCGGCGGCGAGCACGACGGGATTGTCGCCGGAACTCGCGATCTCGATCTCGGTAGCCTGGCGAGCCTCGCCGATGGCGTGAAGGAGCGCGCCCGAGACCTGCGGCGCGCAGCGGTAGCTCAGCGGATCCTGCAGCCGCCGGGCGACGCCTTCGGCGAGCAGCGAGCTTCCGCTCAGCAGCGCACGCAGGCGCGCCGCCGCCTCGCGCTGGCCGAACGCCGGCCTCGTGGCGAGCGCCCGGTCATCGAAAGCCGTCACATTGGCGCGGAAGGCTTCGAAATTGAGCGCGAGAGCCGCAAGCGACCAGTCGAACAGGCGCTCGATGTCGCCGAGGCAGAGGCAGGCGCGTCCGACCGAAAGGCTGTTGGCGACGACGAGCGCATGGCCGTCCTTGGGCGCGAGCCGTAGCGGCTGAAGTCCAGCCCGGCGCAACGCTTCGTCCGCCGCCATGACTTCGCCACGCCACTCGGCTTCGCCATCGCCGAGAAGCGCGCGCGCCATATGCGCGAGGGGCGCGAGATCGCCGGCGCCGATCGAGCCGAGCGACGGCACCACCGGATGAAAGCCGGCATTCAGGGCTGCGACGAGGCCGGAAAAGACCGGCAGCGAGACGCCGCTGCCGCCGGCGGCCATGCCGGCGAGCCTCGCCGCCATCATGGCGCGCACCGTCTCGCGCGGCAGGGCAACGCCGACGCCCACCGCGCGCGCCTGCGGCACGCGCATCTGGAAGGCGACGAGGTCGTCGGTCGCAAGACGCGTGTCGACACCGGCGCCGAGCCCGGTCGTCAGGCCGTAGACCGGCGTATCATCCGCCACATAGCGATCGACAACGGCGCGGGCGGCAAGAATCCTCTCCTCGACCTCCGGCGAAATCGCCACCTGCGCATTGCCTCTGGCGATGGCGACGATGTCGCCGACCGTGGGCGCGGTGCGCGTGAACACGACGGGGCCTTCAGCCTTCATTCGCCCCTCCCCTTCAGGAGCGCGAGCGGCTTGCCCGGCCCCTTGCCCGATCGCGCTTCCAGCCGATATTTGTCGCCGGGATAGGACAGCAGCGCACAGGTCACGACCGCCGCGCCGGACCAGGTACGACGAAATACCCTGAGGCAAGGCTGATCCGGCTTCATGCCGAGAAGCTTTCGCACCATGGCGTCGGGCTTTATCGCCTCGACGAAATGCTCGAATTCGGTGATCGGAGCGACCTTGGTCAGATATTCATTGGGCGTGATCTTGGCGAAATCATTGGACAGATATTTGGGCGCTACGATCGGATTGACGTAGCGTTCCTCGATCTGGATCGGCTGCTCGTCCTCGAAGTGCACGATCAGCGTGTGCATCACCTCGATACCGGGCTCGAGATCGAGCGACTGGGCCACCTTCGCATCCGCCTCGATGCGGTCCGCCACCAGCACCTGCGCGGTATGACGATGACCGCGGCTCGCAATCTCCTCGGCAATGTTCTTGATCTGCAGGAGGTCGATGTCCTGGCGCTGCGATGCGACGAAAGTGCCGAGCCCTGCGCTGCGCGTCAGGACGCCTTCGAACATCAGTTCCCGCAAGGCCCGATTGGCGGTCATGCGGCTGACGCCGAAGGAGGAGACGAGCTCGCTTTCCGAATAGACGCGATCACCGGGCTTCAACTCGCCCTCGGCGATCATCGCCATAATCTTTTCTTTGATCCGCAGGTAATGCGGTGCATCACCTGCAGGTTTCGGCTTCGCAGCTGTCACGCCAACCTCGCGATTGAACAGTCGAGACCGGCGAAGCCGAAGGCGGGAGCGGTTGCCCCGCCCATCGCGGATCCTGCTGCTGCGGAGGAGGTCATGACCTGGGTGTGCCTCGATCGGCTGATGACCTGTATATACAGGCACAGGCAATCGAGCTTTGCAAGACACCAAATTCACGGTGTTGAAAATTATCGCCGGGCGTCCTCGCCCGGCGTCATCGCCCTCCCCGCCGCGCCTTCAGAGCGCCGCGTGATCTTTGACGGCGTCTTCCAGCGCCGGCTTCAGGGAAAGAAAACGCTCGTCGACAGCGGCCGGATCATCGCGATTGAGCGCGATCATCTTGGCGCGAGCCTCCCCACCCCGGATCACCTCGAAGGCATTGGCTTCAATGCCCTCGATGATGGCCTGCGCGACGGCCGAAGCCGGCTCGCGCGAGAAACCGAGCTCCGGGCCGGCCCGGTTCGACTTCATCATCGGCGTATCCGTTCCGCCGGGATAGGCGGTCATCACATGGATGCCCTCGCCCTTCAGCTCACGGCGCAGAGCCTCCCCGAAATGGGCGAGCCCCGCCTTCACCGCCGCATAGGTCGCGTAGAAGGGTGCGCCGACCAGCGCAATTCCCGACGCGACATTGACGACGGCCGCCTCACCGCTCGCGCGGAGCGCCGGCAGTGCCGCACGCGTCAGGAGGATCGGGGCGAGAAGGTCGACGGCGACCATCGCCTCGATCTCCTCCTCTGAGGTGTTCTCCAGCCGGCCGGCGCGCACGCCGCCGGCATTGTTGATGAGGATGTCGAGCCCCCCGAGGGTCTCGGTCCCCTTCGCCAGCGTCGCCGAACGGCCTTCCCGCGTCGCTACGTCCGCGGCCACGCCGGATGCCGATTCGAGCTCGCGCAGGGCGGCATCGAGAACCTCCTGCCGCCGGCCGGTGACGAAGACCTTCGCCCCTTTGGCGATGAGAGCATGCGCCGTTGCGAGGCCGATGCCGCTCGTGCCGCCGGTGATGAGAACGTGTTTGCCCGCGACTTTCATCGCTTGTTCCTCATGCCACCGGGGAATAGTTCGACGGGAAGAGCGCGCGCTTCGTCTCTTCGTCGTTGACGGATTTGAAGGCATGGTCTTTTCCGACCACCTTCGCCCGTGCCGCTGCCGGCCGCGCATCGACCATCGCGAACCACCGCTTGATCTCGGGATAGGACGCCAAGGGGTCCTCGGCCCCCTTCAGCACGCGCGAGGCGCGGGCAAGCCAGCCCCAGGCGGAGATATCGGCGATGGTGTAGCTGCCGCCGACGATGAATTCGCGCCCGGCGAGATGATCATTCAGAACCTGGTAGTGCCGCTCGGCCTCCCACCGATAGCGGTTGACCGCATAGGCAAGACCTTCCGGCGCGGCATACTGGAAATGCACGGCCTGGCCGGAGAAGGGGCCGAGCCCCGTGCCGACAAACATGAGCCAGGAGAGGAGTTCCGGCCGATCCTCCGGCGCGCCGAGAAACTTGCCGGTCTTCTCCGCGAGATAAAGCAGGATCGCCGTCGAATCGAAGACGCGGGCTTCCCGGCCGCCGGGTCCATCGGTGTCGACGATCGCCGGAACCTTGCCGTTCGGGTTGATCTCACGAAAAGCAGGCGCGTGCTGCTCGCCCTTGCTGGTATCGACCGGAACGGTTTCATAGGGCAGCCCCGCCTCTTCCAAGAAAAGCGCGACTTTCGCCGGGTTCGGCGTCGGATGGAAATAGAACCGGATCATGGATCTTCCTTTCGTTTCGACGATGTCGGGGAGGCTTCAGCCGCGCGCACCGGCTTTGCCGCGAGAAGGACGCCGGCGACGATCGCGACGATCGCCGCGGCTTCAGCCGGTGCCGGCCACTCGCCGAGCACGGGAATGGCCAGCAAGGTGGCAACGGCAGGAACGAGCGCGATGATCGCGGTTGCGGCCGAAGGCCCGAGCAACGAGACCGCCCGGTTGAAAGTGATGACGGCGACCACGCTCATGAGAATGCCCTGATAGATGGCCTGGAACGCAACTTCGCCGGCTGAGGCCATCCCGAGGTGGCTCAAGCCGAGGAGCCCATAAGCGGGCACGAAAAGCAGGGCGGACCAGACGCAGATGAGTGCGGCCGACTGGATCGAGGTCAGGCCGCTGCGCCGGAAGAGAAGCGTGTAGACCGCCCACATCGCCGCGGCGAGAAGCAGCGCGGCGATACCCCAGGGGTTCGGCGCGCCATGCGCGGCCGTTCCCGCGACGATGAGGAAGGCCAGCCCGACGATGATGGCCACATAGCCGAGCCAGCGCGCCCAGCCCTGTCTTTCGCGCAGAAAGAGCCAGCCGAGCAGACCGGCAAAGATGGGCATTGTCGTCGGTGCGACCGAAGCCGCCTGGGCGGCCGAGGTGAGCGTCAGGCCGAGCGCCACGAGAAGGACAAAGGGCATTCCCCAGAGCAGTGCAAAGACGAGGCCCTCGAGCCAGGCCTTGGGCGGCAGGCGGCGTCCGGGCCAGAGCAGCATCGGGGCGAGCAGAAGGCCGCCGATGCCGAAGCGAAGCACCATGATGTCCGAGATCCCCAATTCGCGCGTGACGCTGAACCGCGTCACGACGAACCAGCCGGAGAAAATCGCCACCGAGAGCGCGGCCCAGGCAAGACCGGCGACGACCGAGCGAGACAAGCGCCGCGGCCGGGGCGACGCGCCGACGCTCGGCTCGACGGCCGGAGTGAGCTCCACGTCCACGGTTATCCTGCTCGCCTTGCCCACATCGCCAGCGACGCGCGCTCGGACCTTGGCCTGCTGCGGTCGATTGCGCCGAACTCGAAGGTGGCTCGCCGATCCGGAGCAATCACGTGGGTCACCATCCGTTGCGCTTCAGAACACTGGCGGTTGCGTTTTAGAACGCCTGTTTTAGAATGCATGTTCAGCGAGAGCTGGCAAGATGCAATCGCGCGACAGGGGGGATTACGAGTGGCGAGGCCGAGAGAGTTCGATGAAGCTGCCGTTCTCGCGGCCGCGGTGGGCTGCTTCTGGGCCCGCGGCTATGAGGGCACATCTGTCCGGGACCTGATCGAACAGACGGGCGTCACGGGCGCGAGCCTCTATAACGCCTTCGGCGACAAGCGCGCCCTCTATCAGAAGGCGCTCGATCATTACCTCGACGAGAGCGTGGCGACCCGCATCCGACGCTGCGGCGCGATGCCCCCGCGCGAGGCGATCCATGCCTTTTTCGCGGAGATCGTCGCCCGCTCTCTGGGCGATCCGGAATGCAAAGGCTGCATGCTCGTGAATGCAGCGCTCGAAGTGGCCCCGCACGATCCCGAATTCCGGCATGTCGTCACGCAAGTCCTCGTCGAGATCGAGACATTCTTTCGCCGATGCATCGAGAAGGGCCGGGCTGACGGAACGATCGCCGCAAGCCAGCCGGCCGACGACCTTGCCCGCCACCTGCTCGGCATGCTCGTCGGGCTGCGCGTGCTCGCCCGGGTCCGGCCCGAGCGCGAACTGCTGGAAGGCATGGTTCGGCCGGCGCTGGCGCAACTCGATCGTCAGTAACGTGTTTAGGGACGCCGAAGGCCGCTCGACCGCGTGAAGGCTGGGCAGCCTGCTCACTCGAGCGTGAACGGTCACCGACATCAGTGCCGGGACGGCTGTAACCTTGGCCGCAACGCCAGAGAATTCAGCTTAGTATCCGCGAGAGCGGGTGGTCTCTCCGGATGGCGCCGAGCCGCCGACGATCAGCGAATGGGGACCGGCGCCCGATGCGCCAAGCCCGGGTGCCGGCCTGCCAAAAACCCTGTTCAGGTCAGCACATGTGTGGCGTGGGTGATCGCACCTCCCGCGCGGATCGCGGCGGCGACAACCGCTGCCTCCGAGAGCTGGGCATCGCTCGCGCCGGCAGCGCGGGCCGCCTTGGTATGGAGTTCAATGCAATAGGGGCACTGGGTGGTGAGTGCGACCGCAACAGCTATCAGTTGCTTATGAAGACCGGTCAACGCGCCGTCCGCGAAGGCCGCCTTGTCGAAGGCCCAGAATGCCTTCATGGCCTCGGGGGCATTCTCGTCGAGCTTCTTCAGGCGGCTCAAATTCTTCATATCGAACATAAGTGTACTCCTCCGATTAAACGGCGTGCCGTTCGGTTCTTTGGGAGCGCGATCGCTGATAGGTCGGGCAACCCTTAAAAGTATTCGTCCGTATCATGTTGGTGAAACAGAACATAATAAGAAGACGTTCATGATAGAATCGAGAATAGATCTCTCGATTTCCGATATCAATGGTCGGCCGCGGCCTTCTCCCGCTGAATGCAAGCGCAAAACGTCGCAGGCATCTGATGAGGCGCAGAAGAACTGAAAGGCGTCAGATGCCGCCGTACCAGTCGTAGCCGTTGTCTTCCCAATAACCGCCCTTGCCCCGGCCGAACCGGCTGAAGCTGTCCACTGCCTCGATCGCATGCACATATTTCGGCTGCTTGTAGCCGAGCGCCCGTTCGACGCGCACACGGATCGGCGCGCCATTGGCCACGGGAAGCGGCTGGCTGTTGAGGCCGTAGGCCAGAATGGTTTGAGGATGCCGCGCATCGACCAGATCGCAGCTCTCATAGTAACGGATCGGCCCGGAAGGGCCCTCGTCCATGGCATCGAAGCAATGGAAGACGAGATAGCGCGCGGAGGGCTTCAGTTTGGCTTCATCGAGGATGCGGGAGAGGGGCGTGCCCGTCCATTTGGCAATGCAGCTCCAGCCCTCGACGCAGTCGTGCCGCGTGATCTGTGTGCGCGACGGCATGTTGCGCAATTCCGCCAAAGAGTAGCTCGTCGGCTTTTCCACGAGCCCCGTGATGGTCAGGCGATAGGCGGAAAAATGACTCGCCTTGAGCGCCAGATATTCGGCCGACTGCGGATCGGTCGAACCGTTGGGCCGTTGGCCCTGTCGGATCTCGCTTTCGGAATATTCCGGCGCGAGCGCACCGTCCCGAATGAGCAGGCGTTGAGCCCGGTAGGTCAGGTCATTCGCCTTCTGCAGGAGCGCGCGCGCCTCGCTGTCACGGTCGCCGAGACCGTCGAACATATCGCATCCGGCCAGCATGAGGGACGAAGCTCCCACGGCGCCGAGGCCGAGAAGGCGCCTGCGGTCGAGAATGATCTTGTTCACGGCTTCATCTCCGGCTCCGGGGCCGGCTCGGGATCTGCACGATACCAGCCGGTGATCATGGAGCGCAGCTCGTTGAGCGGTCCCGCGGCCACCACCATCAGGATGTGCACGACGAAGAAGAGAACGAGCAGCGTCATGACGAGGAAATGGATCGTGCGGGCCGTCTGGCGGCCGCCGAAGAGGTCGAGCAGCCAGGGCCAGGCCGCATCCATGCCGGGGCTCATCGTCAGCCCGGTCAGAATCATGAGCGGCAGCAGCACGAACAGCACGCCGCAATAGGCGAATTTTTGCAGCACATTGTAATCGCGCGTGTGATGGAACCGGAACCGCGCATGGTCGGCCACGTCCCGCGGCAGATTGGCGATGTCCTTACCCGTCGGTGCAAGGTCGCGGCGAATATGGCCGTTGACAAGGCCGGCGATCAGCCAGACGAGCAAGGTCCCGACGAGCAGCCAGGCGAAAAAGAAATGCACCACCCGGCCGGTCGCGAGATCTTGGTAGGACGGGATGGTCAGCGCCGCCGGAAAGCCGCGAAAGCTCGGATTATCCGCAGGCCCGCTCAGGCCGAAGATTCCGGTCGTGTCGAAGGAATGTCCGAAGACCGTCGTTCGCCCACGCGGACCGTCGGGCGTATCGATGGCATCGAAATGGAGAATGGCATTGTCATAGCCGAAGCCGCTCTCCTGGCCGATATTGAGCGCAGGATGCGCATTGAAGATCTGCAGCCCCGACAACAGGAGGAAGAACAGGCATATGGCCCAGAGCCAATGCGTGATCCGCGTCCAGACCGATTGCCGATAGATGAGCGGGCCCGAAAGCTTCGCCCGGATGCCGCGATTGTCGTGCATGATCATACCCTCGCGTTTCCGCGAACCAACACACCTCGACACCGGCTCCGCATCTCCACCGGTGGAAATGCGGAGCCGGACGGCCATTACTTCGTCTTCGGAGCCATCGCGTCGCCATGCATGGCATCGCCCTTCATGGCATCGCCCTTCATGGCGCTTCCCTTCATCGCGTCGCCTTTCATGGCACTGCCCTTCATGGCGTCGCCGTGCATGGCATCGCCCTTCATGGCGCCGCCTTTCATGGCATCGCCGTGCATGGCATCGCCCTTCATGGCGCCGCCTTTCATGGCATCTTGGGCGAAGGCAGCACCGGCGGCGACGCTGGCCGTGGCGCAGATCAGGGCGAAGGCGGCATTACGAATGAAGCGGGTCATCGGTGAACTCCGGTTTCCGCGAGGTCAGCCGAGCCCCATGCCCGAGCCACTCGCGATGTCTCGAAGTTCGGAAGGAGGCGGCACCAGGTTACGGGCTCACGTCTTCGTGAACTAAGACGCGAGCATAGGATTGCCGATCGTGTAACTTCCGCTCCGCCAAAGCGAATGGGTTCACATGAGCGATTTGCCAGTTTTGGAAGATCGGCTGCGCAGTCTGATGCTGGCCTCGCTCGACGGCGATGCCGCGTCCTATCGCAGCCTGATGTCGGAACTGCGAGGTCATCTTCGCCGCTATTTCGGGCGGCGGTTGCGCGCCGATCTGCTCGACCAGGTCGAGGACCTTGTTCAGGAGACGCTTCTGGCCATGCACACCCGCCGTATGACATACGACCCGCGTCGGCCGTTTACGGCATGGATCTACGCGATTGCGCGGTACAAGCTCGTGGACTTGCTGCGTGGCCCGCAACAGCACAAGCATGTGCCGATCGACGATCTTTCGGATTTTCTGCGCGCCGGGCCCGACGAACTTGAAACCGCTGGCACACGCCAGGATCTCGACAAGGTTCTCGACACGCTGCCGAAGCGGGTGGGCACCCTCATTCGCCGCATCAAGGTCGAGGAACAATCGGTCGCCGAAGCGGCCGCGGCGAGCCGCATGTCGGAGGGTGCGGTCAAAGTCGCCGTGCATCGCGGCATGAAGGCCCTCGTCACGCGGTTCGGAGGCAAGTCATGACCGACGACCTGATCACTCGCCTCGCCGCCGATCTGAAGCCGCTGCGCCGCACGGCATTGCTCGAGCGCCTTGCGCTCGTTATCACGGCCGCCCTCGTCGTTTCAGCCGTGCTCATGTGGATCTGGCTCGGCTTGCGGCCCGACATGGCCGAGGCGACGAACACGGCGATCTTCTGGATCAAGTCGGCCTACACATTGATCTTGGGACTGTTCGGCGTCTGGGCGATCGAACGATTGGGCCGCCCCGGAACCAGGGGCAGAGTTCCACTCCTCGGCGCGTTGATCTGCTTCGTCGTCGTAAGCGTCGCCGCCGCCTTGAACTACATGTCGGCGCCCGCCCATGCCCGCGAGGAGATGCTCATGGGCGGGACAGCCTCCGTCTGCCCGCTCTATGTCATGGCGCTGTCCACGCCGTTCCTGGTCGCGGCGCTCGCTTTCATGCGCCGGCTCGCGCCGACCAGCCCAACATGGGCCGGGGCGGCAGCGGGACTGGCATCAGGAGCACTCGGCGCCTGGGTTTATTCCTTCCATTGCACGGAGCAGGGCCTGCCCTTCCTCGCCAGCTGGTATAGCTTGGGCATCGCGGCCGTTGCCGCCATCGGTGCGCTGCTCGGTAGGCGCCTCCTGCGGTGGTGAGTTCTCCGGAGCCTCCGAGCCTCCGTCCTAGCAACGCCGCTGGGTACCTTCGTCGACGTCGTGAAGGCGCAGGCGAGGCATTAGACCTGATTGCGAACAAAACGGGAAACGTGCTCCAGTGGCTTCGTTCCTCTCGAATGATTCGCAGCCGAATGTCCGTCGCTTATCTCGATAAACTCAATGTGCAGCAACGGCGGGCTGTCGAGCACGGCGTCGGAAGCCTCGCGTCCGCTCCGGCTCTGCTCGTCATCGCAGGGGCGGGTTCCGGCAAGACGAATACCTTGGCGCATCGCGTGGCGCATCTCATCGTCAATGGCGCCGATCCCTGCCGCATCCTGCTCATGACCTTTTCACGCCGCGCCGCCAGCGAGATGACGCGGCGCGTCGAGCGGATCGCCCGGCAGGTGATGGGCGAGAGCGCGGCCGCGATGACGGGGGCGCTGACATGGGCCGGCACCTTCCACGGCGTCGGCGCGAGGCTGCTGCGTGACTATGCCGATCAGATCGGTGTCGACCCGGCCTTCACGATCCATGACCGGGAGGATTCGGCCGACCTCATGAATCTGGTCCGGCACGACCTCGGCCTCTCCAAGATGGAAAGCCGCTTCCCGATGAAGGGCACATGCCTTGCGATCTATTCGCGCTGCGTCAATGCCGAGATGACGATCGAGGAGGTGCTCGCAACCGCCTTTCCCTGGTGTGCCGCCTGGGCGAAGGAATTGAAGTCGCTGTTTGCCGGCTATGTCGAGGCCAAGCAGCGGCAGAACGTCCTCGATTACGATGACCTCCTGCTCTATTGGGCGCAGGCCGCTGGCGATCCGGTGCTGGCCAAGGACATGGGCGGACGTTTCGACCACGTGCTCGTCGACGAATACCAGGACACCAACCGCCTGCAGGCCTCCGTCCTGCGGGCGCTGAAGCCCGACGGCCGCGGCCTTACCGTCGTCGGCGACGATGCGCAGGCCATCTATTCCTTCCGCGCTGCGACAGTCCGCAACATCCTCGACTTCCCGGGCGAGTTCCGCCCGGCCGCCGATGTGGTGACGCTCGACCGGAACTACCGGTCGACCCAGCCGATCCTGGCGGCCGCCAATGCCGTGATCGAACTCGCGAGCGAGCGTTTCACCAAAAATCTCTGGACGGACCGCACGGCGGGCGAGCGGCCGCGTCTCGTCAGCGTCCGGGACGAGGCCGACCAGGCGCGCTACATCGTCGAGCGGGTGCTCGACAACCGCGAGGGCGGCATCACCCTGAAGAGCCAGGCCGTGCTTTTCCGAGCCTCGCATCACAGCGGCCCACTCGAGGTGGAACTGACGCGGCGCAATATTCCCTTCGTGAAATTCGGCGGCCTCAAGTTCCTCGATGCCGCGCATGTCAAGGACATGCTGGCCATCCTGCGCTTCGCGCAGAACCCCCGCGACCGCGTGGCGGGCTTCAGGCTGCTGCAGCTGATGCCCGGCGTCGGGCCGACTTCGGCGCAACGCGTGCTCGATCACATCGACGACGCGGCGGAGGGTATAGCCGCGCTGGCGACGGCACCTGCACCGCCCCGGGCTGGCGATGCCTGGTCCGTCTTCGTCGACGTCATGACGGGGCTCGCCTCCGGTGCGAGCGGCTGGCCGGCCGAGCTGGAGCAGGCCCGGCTCTGGTATGAACCGCATCTCGAACGCATCCACGAGGATGCGACGATGCGCCGTGCCGATCTCCTGCAGCTCGAGCAAATCGCCGGGGGATATCCGTCGCGCGAGCGCTTTCTGACGGAGCTGACGCTCGATCCCCCCGACGCGACGAGCGACCAGGCCGGCGTGCCGACGCTCGATGAAGACTACCTGATCCTGTCGACCATCCATTCGGCCAAGGGCCAGGAATGGAAATCCGTCTACGTGCTGAATGTGGTCGACGGCTGCATGCCCTCGGACCTGGCGGTCGGTTCCAACGCCGAGATCGAAGAGGAGCGGCGGCTGCTCTATGTGGCGATGACGCGCGCCAAGGATGATCTCCATCTTCTTCTGCCGCAGCGCTTCTTCGTCCATGGGCAGAACGCCCGGGGCGACCGCCACGTCTATGCCTCGCGCAGCCGCTTCATTCCCAATGGTATTCTTGCCGCTTTCGAGAGGACGAGCTGGCCGCTCGCGGCAGCCGCCTCGCCCTCGGTACGTGCCCCCCAGGAGGCGCGGGTCGATATCGGCGCGCGCATGCGCAGCATGTGGCGCTAGAGAGCTTTTCGCGGCGCCGATCGCGACAAGATCTCTGGACGTCCCAGTTCATTGCGTTCGGCGCAAGGTATAGAACCCAACCAAACCTAGCGGCAGTCCCAGGCCGATCCAGGAAACGACGTCCCAGATCCCGTCACCGATGAGCGCCGAGAGCAGGCCGGCCGTCGTCAGCAGTCCGAGGATGACCGGTATTCGAAACTCACGGCGCAGCCTCATGTCCGGGAGAGGCCGCTTCCATGGGCAAGGCTCCGTTCCAGCGCGGCAGGGCGCTGCGCGGCAAGCGATTGCCGGCGCTTCCACCAGAGATAGAGACCGCTGCCGAGAACGACGATCGTGACGAGATCGAGCAGCGCCCAGATGATCTTCAACGGCATGCCGCCATAGTCGCCGAAATGCAGCGGCTGGGAGATGAGAAGGGCCGTGAGGTACCATGGCAGGTCGCGCGCATCCGTTACGCTGCCGGTCTCGGCATCGACGAGGGCGGGCTTCAGAAGCCGGGCGGTCAGGGGACGGTCGCCACGCATGAAGACGGCGAAATGGTGGTTGCTGCTGAACAGCGTTCCAGGAAAGGCGACAAATTGGGGCACCATGCCCGGCAGGGCCTTGCGAGCATTGGCAACGACGGTATCGAGCGAGATGTGCACGCCCGGTATCGGCTTGTCGCGATAGGGGGCAGTCATCTCGGCGAGCTGGTTCGTCCTCCAATGATTGAGCATGAGCTCGGCCCAGGTATTGAGAACGCCCGTCGCACCGACCGTCAGGGCCCAGACCATCGTCACAATGCCGAGGAGATTGTGCAGGTCGAGCCACCGCAGCCGCCGCGATCGGTCCTTCCGGACAGTTCCGAAGGACAGCCGGCGCGTGAAGGGCCCGTAGAGAACGATGCCGGACACGACGGCGCCGATGAACAGAAGGCCCATCGCCCCGAGGAAGAGCTTGCCGGGAAGGCCCGCGAACATGTCGACATGCAGCCTGAGAAGAACGAGCATCGGCCCGCTGCCGCTGTTGCCGTCGAGCAGCTCGCCGCTTCGTCCGTCGAAGGTCATGGTTCGGGAGTCGTTCGGATGCGCGCCGGGCGCATGGTTCATGATGAGCCCGGCCATGGCGGGCTCGTCCTGCTCCCAGAAGATGTACTGCACGACCTGGCCGGGGAGCTGCGCCTCTCCGGCCGCGACAATCCGGTCGAGGGCGAGGAGCGGCGCGCCGTCATGGACCGGCGACGGCTCCGGCGCACCGAGAAGGTGATCGATCTCGTGATGGAAGATGAGCGGCAGGCCGGTCACACATAGAAGCAGCATGAACAACGTGCAGATCAGGCTCGACCATTTGTGGACGAAGATCCACGCCTTGGTGTGCTTGGCGGCCCGCATGCTGTTCACCTTCCTCGCCGACGGCACATCTTGGAAGCGCGCATCGTCTCACCACCGATAGCTGACGCTGAGCGTGCCCTTGCGCTCGTCGCCGTAGTAGCAGGCCGACAGCGAACTGCAGGAGGCGACATAGGTCTTGTTGAAGAGATTGGAGACGTTGAGCGCCACCCGCCATCCGTTTCGCTGATAGTGCAGCGCCGCGTCGACGAGTGTCTGGCTCGGAACTTGATAGGTGTTATCGACGTCGGCGAAGGAGTGGCCGACGAACCGCACGCCCGCGCCGAAGCCAAGCCCGGCGAAAAGTCCGTTCTGGATCGTATAGTCGAGCCATAGCGAGCCGAACCGCTCCGGAACGCCCGTCGGCAGCTTGCCGATCACGCTCGAATTGAGGTCCTTGGTGATCTCCAGATCGTAGAAGGTATAGGCACCGACCAGATTGAGCCCATCCGTCAGGCTCGCCACGGCCTGGAGCTCGATGCCGCGTGAGCGCACCTCGCCGTTCTGGATCTGGTTGAGAATATTCGTCGGGTCGGTCGTCAGCACGTTCTGCCGTTTGAGATCGAAGAGCGACACCGTCGCGAAGCTCTTCCAGCCCACGGGCTGGTATTTCAGGCCGACCTCGACCTGCTCGCCGGTTTCCGGAACGAGGGGCTTTTGCGTGCTGCCGTTGATACCGACGAGCGGCGAGAAGGAGCGCGAATAGCTGAAATAGGGGGCGAGCCCGAGATCGCTGTTGTAGATCAGGCCGACCCGGCCGCTGAACGCGCTATCCGTGCTGTCGGCGCTCTGCGATGGCGAGAGGCGGTTCTTGGTATCGGTATCGACCCAGTCGTGGCGACCGGTCAGGACGAGGGTCCATTTGTCGAATTTGATCTCGTCCTGAACATAGGCGCCGATCTGCGTCTGCGTGATCTTGCTGTTGATGAAGTTGGGTGGCTGCGGCGCGACCGGCGGATCGATCGGCGCGAGCAGATCGAGGTTGGGGCCTGCGCCAAAGCCCTCCTTGTCCGTCGTACGATAGCCCTTGTAGTCGAGGCCGAACAGGAGGGTGTGGCCGAGCGGACCGGTGGCGAAGCGCGCCTGCGCCTGATTGTCGATCGTCAGCAGCTGGGCATAGGGCTGGGCGCTGAAATTGCCCCGCGCGAGCAGGGCGGACGTCGCCGTCGGCGGGCTCGCATAGCCCGTCCCGAAGAGCGACAGATATTTCGTCTCGATCGTGCTGTAGCGGGCGTTCTGGCGTACCGTCCAGGTATCGTTGAGGTGATGCTCGAACTGGTAGCCGATCATCGTCTGGCTGCGCTCGAACGTGTCGAGCCCGGGATTGCCGGTGAAGAGCTTGGGCGAGATGAAGCCGAAGGGAGCCCGCACCACCGTCCCTTCATAGGGCAGGAAGTTGAGACCATTCGTCCAATCCCGCTGATATTGGCCGAGGATCGTCAGGGTCGTGTCGGCGCTCGGCGTCCAGGTAAGCGCCGGCGCGATGAAGATGCGGTCTTCCCGCGTGAAATCGGTCTGGGTATCGCCCACCTTGCCGAGCGCCGTCAGCCGATAGAACCACTGGCCCTCGGCGCCCGTGATGGCAAGCGGCCCACCGAGATCGAAGGCACCATACCGATTGCCGAAATTGTTGATGCCGAACTCGACGGAGCGCAGCGGCTCCGTGGTCGGCATCTTGCTGACGGCATTGATGAGCCCGCCCGGCGTTGAGCCGCCATAGAGGAAGGAGGTCGGGCCGCGCAGGATATCGATGCGCTCGAGCCCGTAAGGCTCGAGCTTGAAGGTCGCATAGTTATAGCCGAAGAGCTGCAGCCCGTTGAGGAAATATCCGGTGTCCTCGGCCTTGAAGCCGCGGATGAGGAACCAGTCGTTACGGAAATCCGAGCCGAAGGTGTTGGAGCGAATGCCCGGCGAGTACCGTGTCGCCTCGCCGATCGACTGCGCCCGCTGGGCGTCCATCTGATCGCGGCCGACGACGGCAATCGATGCCGGGGTTTCGATGATCGGCGATCCCGTTTTGGTCGCCGTCGCGCTGCTTCTCGCCACATAGCCGTCGATCGGGCCTTCGGCGCCGCCCTGCCACCCCCTCGCCGCATCGTCGCTGCGCTGGCCTTCGACGAGGATAGGGTCGAGCTCGACGGTATTGCCGCTCTCGGCTGGTCCCTCTTGGGCGAGGGCACCGTTCGCCGCAAGGCATGCAGCCAGCGCGACGAGCAGCGTCGCGGCCGCCGGCCGGTGGGGCTGCGACCGAGGTGCCGGCCACGCCCGCAGGAGCGCTTTTCCGGGCCGCACTTCGCCCAGCCTCGCTTCGCCCCGGACTTCGCCCTGGTCATCCTGCTCGGTCACAGCTGCCGCCCTCCTCGATATATTTCGCGGAGGCGACTACCAAGCTATCGAGTTAAACGCAAGAATTTATCGGTATTTAGATGGATTCCATACTGCTGATTTAAATTTTAATGATTCAAAACTAAGTATCTGTTCCAAAGCCTCTACATGTTAAAAGATGTATAGCGCGCATGCTGAACTGATATCGGCTGCTGAATTCGATGGTGCCGGACCGCATGTCTGTCGGTCCGGCATGCGAACGCCATGTCCGATTGTCCCCGGCTGCGCATCTGAGGAAACGGACCGACGGCCGCTTCCGCTTGTAGCTATGCCTCGATCAGAAGCCGCTCTCGCGAATGATGACGCTTGCGATTTTCCGCCACGCCTTCCCGGCGACGGAGGAGGGCTTGCCATCGAGAATGGCGTTGCCCGTGCTGGTGTGCCGCAGATCAACCTGTTCCAACGGTCTGAGCGTGACACGGTAGACGGGGTTTTCGGGAATCAGCGTGTCGTCGGGCCCTTGCCGCGCTGCGATCGCCCCGCCATTGACGGACGCGAGTTCCGGGTCGGGAAGCACGCGCACAGCAGTGCGATCGATGCCGGTGATCTCGGCCTCTACCCGGCCGGCAGCGACATCGGTCGGCACGAAGACGGCCTGCGTCCCCGGTGCGATCCGCTCTAGGTCGCCCTCTCCCACATAGGCATCGATGCGGCTTCCGGACATGTCGGCTACAATGCCGAGCAATTCCCCGGGCTTCACCCATTCACCGATCCCGAGCGGCTCCGCCATGTCCACCAGCGTGCCCGAAAGCGGCGCGCGGATCGTGAGCCGCGCCTCTTCCACCCTGGCGGCGGCGAGTTCCGCCTGAGCGCCTTGGAGCTGCCGCGCCAGCACCTGCGCGCGCGATCGCAAGGTCGGCTCTTGCGAAGCCGCCTGGATCTGCGCCTCGATGCTCGTGACACGACGCTCGGCCTGGGCGCGCTTGTATTCGATGTCCGGCGAGGCGAAAACGATGACCGGATCCCCTTCCCTCACGGGATCGCCGGACCGCGCCAGGACCATAGCAACGCGACCGGGCACCTGCGAAAACAGGCGAACACGCGCCTCCGCCGCCATCAACGCCGGTGCGTGGATGGAGGTGCGCCAGGGGACCACGAGCGCGATCACCAGCAGGCCGAGGAGACCAAGCGTGACGAGGCTGCGCGTGTTGAGCTTGCGCGCCCGCCCCCACCTCGCCCATGCGGCGACTTCGCGCACGATCGGGCGCGCGATGAACCACCAGAGCTCCACGGCGAAGAGCAGAATGCCGAGGACCTTGAAGAACATGTGGTAGACGATGAAGGCGATGCCGAGAAAAAGGACGAGCCGATAGGTCCAGGTGGCGAAGGCGTAGATGATGAGGACGCGCCGCATCTCCGGCGACCACGTCTCCGGCGGCGGCTCGCCGAAACCGAACAGGGTCTCACGCAGCCAGTGGCGCGCGAGCGCGAAGGAGCGGTCCTGCAGGTTGGGGACGTCGATCAGATCCGAAAAAAGATAGTAGCCGTCGAAGCGCATGAAGGGCGACATATTGATCAGCACCGTCAGCACCCAGGTGGTCGTCGCCCATACGAAAAGGATGCTGCGGAACACGCCGTCCGGCACGAAATTCCACAACAGGAGCGCATAGGCGGCGAGGCAGCATTCGGTGATGACGCCGGCGCTGCCGATGGCGAGGCGCTGCGAGCGCTTCGGCAAATGCCACGCGGCGCTGGTGTCGGTGTAGAGAACGGGCATCATGACGAGCAGCGCCAGCCCCATTGTGGGGACGCGGCACCCCAGGCGCTTGGCCGTCAGGCCATGGCCGAGCTCGTGAAGCATCTTCGAGGCAAGAAGCGCCGCGCCGGCGAGTGCCACGCCTTCAAGCGAGAAGAACCAAAGCAGCGACGCCTTGAACGAGTCCCACTGCCGCAGCGCGAGATAGAGGCCGAAGAGCCCTGCAGCGACGCTCACCCACAGGAAGGCCCAGCTGTAGATCCACTGGAGGCGCGGCAGCAGCAGGCCGAGCAGGCGGTCGGGCCGGACCAGGGGAATGCGGACGAAGAGGTAGTGGTGGAGCAGCCACATATACCAGCTCGTCCTGGCGGCCGCCTTTCGGCTGCACAGCCGGCTCGTTGCCTCCGGGCCGCTGCTGCGCAGCAGTTCCGCACCGCCGAGAAATTGCACGAAGCCGTCGACATCCTCGGGCGTCGGCCGCAGGGTCGTCTCCCGTTCGATACGATTGGCGATCTCCGCCGAGGAGCCGAGATGCCAGCGGCACAGAATCTCGAATTCCAGCCAGCCGAGCCGATAGAAACGATTGGCGACGGGATCGTAGAGCGTCCAACTCGGCGCGCCGCCGCGCAGCGAGGGGCCGGGCTTCAGGACCAATTCCTCGCGCAGCGGGGCGAAACTCGATCCGGCCGCATGTCTGGCGCCCGCTGCCGGCTGAGCTGAGCCCCCGGGCGCCAGCACCTCCGGCGAGGCGTCTACAAGCCCAACCATTGCCGAGCCGCTGAAATGGGACGCCGGAATATGGCATAGGCGAGCGGCACTTCCGCGCCATAGAGCTTGGCGGTTCCCTTCAAGCCGATGCGCGGCAGGGTCTCGCCATCGGCCAAACGCGCCTTAACCCGATATCCCAGAACCCCGTCCGGTCCCTTCTGCGCCTGGTAGGAGACGAAGGTCAGAACCGCATCGCGCGGACGCTCGGGATCGGTGTTCAGGAACAGCCGCACCGGTCCGCCGATCTCGAGATCGATGGCATCCGCGACCGACAACCGGGCGTCCACCTCGACCTTCTGCGGATCCGCCAGCAGCATGACGCGCTCACCGATGGCAACGGGGCGGCCGAGCCAGTCGTTCGGGTCATCGAAGACGGCCAATCCGCTCTGCGGCGCGCGGATCTCGATCCGGTTCATCTGCTCCCGGAGATAGGCGACTTCGGCGCTCACCTGGTCGAATTTCCCTTGAAGCTCGGGAAGGGTGGCGCGCACCTTGTAGTCGACGACGGCAAACTGCTTCGCCTGCCGCAATTCGGTGTCGGCAGCCTCCTGCGCGCGCAGGGAAACATCCAGTTGATTCTGAAGCCGACGCCGATCGAGGGCGAACAGGACCTGTCCGCTCTCCACCTCCTGGTTCGGCTTTACGAAGACGCTGTCGACGACCCCTTCGAGCGGAGCGCGGATGACCGCGGCGTCGCGCGGCGCGATCTCCGCCGGCGCCAGCACCGACTGGCGGACGGGGAGGAAGCCGGCTGCGACCAGGAGGAGAAGGCCCGCGGCGACCAAGGCCTTCCTTTTCCAGGATCCGGCCGAGGCTGCTCTTTCGCGGAGGCGCCGTTTGGCGAGCCGGGCCTGCCAGGCGTGGCCATAAGCGTCGGCAAGAACCGCGAGAACATTCTTATCGGCCTCGCCGAGCGCTTCGTCGCGCGCCAGCAGAAGGGCGCCCAACCTGGGAGCGAGAGGTATCCAGACGAGATAGGGCGGAAGCCACTCGGACCACTCGGCCTTCAGGTTGTCGGAAACGTCGGCGGCGGTGATCTCGCGGATTTCCTCGGATTCACCCGTTTCGAGCTGGGCGCAGAGGCGACTGGCCCACATCAGGAAGGGCGATCTCTGATCGGGGATGGCGACCCCCGAAACGGCGAGGATCCGGCGCACCGGCGTGCCGCGCCAGAGAAGCGCCTGGCGATAGCGGACGACGCTCAGCGTCTCGTTGGCCATCAGGAAGGCGAGTTCGTCGCTTCCGGCGGCCCGCGCCCGCTTCTCCAGCTGTAGGAGCATCGTCAGGCGCAGCAGTTGCCGCGCGTGCAGATCGCTCATGGCCGGACCGAAGCCTCTGCCCGGGGGGCCAGATGAGCGAGCCCGCTCATGCCGGGGATGAGGTCGGGCACGTCGCCCTCGATCCGGCCAAAGATCTTCACCGTCTGGCTGACCGGGTCGATCCGGGCGCCGATGCGGGTGACGACGGCGGGGAAATCGCGCCCCAGATCCTCGATGCGAACGGTGAAGCTCCCTCCCGGCTTCAGCCACGACAACGCCTGCGACGGCGCGAGCAGCTCAAGCTCGAGATCCCGATCGCTCAGGATATCGATCACCGGCTGGCCCGTGGTCACATATTGGAAGGGCTGCACCTTCAGTTCGGCGACACGGCCGGAAAAAGGCGCGGTGATGCTGCAGTGGGAGACGTCGATGGCGGCGAGCCGCTGCTCCGCCTCGGCTGCGTCGAGATCCGATTCGGCGAGATCGAGATCCACCTTGCCCGTGGCGCCTCGCCGATCGAGGAACCGCAGCGCTTCGGCCTTGCGCTTGGCGTGGTTGACCTGCGCGTCCATGCGCAGAAGGCGAGCGCGATAGGCAGCGCAGTCAATCGCAGCGATCTCCTGCCCCTCTTTGAAGGCCTCGCCTTCCCTGAAGGGCAGTTGCAAGATCTTGCCGGCGATTTCGCTGGAGAGAACGGTGGTCCTGCGGGCAATCAGCTGAGCGCGCACGTCGATGCCGCCGAAGTCCTCTCCGGCCGCAGCACTGGGCGAGCTGCCGAGCAGCCCGAGCAGCATGACGAGCGGAAACACCCGCAGAGCCTTGATCCTCAACACACGTTCCTTCTCCGGGCGCCGGAATCGACGTCAATGCTTGGCATTCGCATCCACCATAGCGGTTTTCTCGACGACGGTCGGCTGCTGCGCCTGCGCGGCTTGCTCCAGGCTCGGCACCGTGACCTTGCCCGCCTGCCATTCGCTCGCACGCTGCCGGATCGCCGCCATGAGGCTTTTCAGATCGCGGCCGTCGGCATCTTCGGGGACAGGATCGAGGCCGAGCGTTGCGTAAATCGAAGCGCTGGCGTTCTGCAAGTCGGCATAGGCGCGGTTGCGCTTGAGCTCGGCCATGACTGAATTGGCCTTCTCCCAAATCAAATCGAGATCGGAGGATGTCTCTGCCTGCTGGGTATCGGCGGACAGGCCGGCGATGCGCCGGTTCACATCCGCGATCGAGCGAGCCCGCTCATAAGTCTTTCGAGCGATCTGATACTGCTGAGCGGAAATCTGCACCTGCGCCAGCACCGCCATGGTGGTCGCGAGCCGCCGCGTCTCGGCGATCTGCGTCTGAGCCTCGTTCAGCTTGATGACGCCCGGCACCGACATGAGGTGGATCAGGCTGGCCGCGATACGGCCCCCGGCCTCCTGCCAGTTGTTGTAGAGCAGGTAGCTGTTGCTGTCATAGTTGAGCGAGGAGACCAGATTGATGCCCGGCACCATGCGCAGGAGGGCCCGCCGGCCTTCCTGCTGGGTGACCCGGGCGTTGTAGCCCTCCTCGCGCAATTCGGGCCGGTTGAGCAGTGCAAGCTGCTCCATTTCGCTGACCGAGAAGCGCACCCGCGGCATAGCGGTCGACTTCGGCACGGCCAGCGTATAACGCGTGCCGGGACGCAGGCCCATGAGCTGCGCGAGCTGGGCTTTGGCGATCGCCAGCTTGTCGTCGACCGACTCGAGTTCCTGGATGATCTCGAGAAGCGCACGCTGGTAGCGCAGCGATTCCAGAGGCAGCTGCGCACGTGCGGCTTCGAGCGACCGGGACGAGTTGAGCGCACGGCGCGCTTCGGCCAGGATCGGCTTGAGCCGCGGACGCACCGCCTCCGCCGCAGCAGCGGTCCAATAGGCCGAGCGGACCTGCTGGAAGATGTTGTGCACCACGCGCCGGCGCTGTTCCTTGGCGATCAGGACGCGATCGGCCTGCTGCTTGGCCTGCAGGTAGCTCACGCCGAAATCGATGACATTCCAGGACAGCGTCAGATCGCCAAACACGCGGTCATTGTCGACCGATACGGTCTGGAAGTTCGAGGGCAGGATCTGCCCATTCTGATAGCTCGCGCTCGAACTCACGAGCGGCGGGTTGCGCGCCACATAGCCCGCATTGGCGGTGAGATTGGGCAGCATGTCGAGCTTGGTGAGATCGAGCTGCCGATCCTGCAGGGCGGCATTGAACATCTGCAGCCGACTATCGAGGTTGTAGGCGAGAGCGCGCGCTTCGGCTTCCTCGAGCGAGATCGGCCCGGATGGCTGCGGAGTGAGGTTCTCCAGCTCGGCGACATCCGCCGACGTTCGCGCCGCGTTTTCTGCCATCGTGAACGGCTGAGGATTGGTGGTACACGCCCCGAGCCCCAGGCAAGCGGCAGCAGTGAGCATCCGCAGGTGCATGAATGTTGCCTCACGTAAAAGGGTAATGAAGAGCCGGAACGGCGTTAGTGACGAGGCTGGTCGTCGACAGCGAGCGCCTCGAGGAAACGAGCGGCCTCGATCATCCGCCCCGTCGCCCCGGAACCGTGCAATGTCTTGGATAAGGATGCATTCTGACCACCCCCCTGGTCGGTTTGAACTCGATCTTTAGCTTCAGTCGATTTACCGGTCGCGGCGGAGGCCGGTTGCTCGACATGCGACCTCTCCGTTTCTTGTGCCGGCTTCGCCTGACCGTTGCCGGTCGGCTGCTCGGTTGCTGGAGGCTGACTATCTCCGGACGGCGGCGGCGACAGGTGCCGCAGGATGCCCGGACCGCCCTCAGCCCGCGACTTGATCTCTTCGAGGACCTTCGCCTCATCGCGCCCGACCTGGATGGTGAGGATCGACTCCGCCTCATGGCGCGCAGCATCGCGCGCGACTACACGCACTTCATAGATGCCGGGCTCGACACTTTCGTCCGGAATGGCGGTGACCACCTGCGTCGATCGGTCGAAGGAGATCCACCACGGCAGCTGCTGATTGCGGCCGAGGCCCGCCTCGTAATCGAGGTCGCCGAGCGAGACCTGGCCCGAATACCGGAACAGGAGCCGCTGCGTGATGCCCTCCGTCACTTGGGTGTAGCGATAGACGTGCTCGCCCTCGAGATCTTCGACCGTGTCGATCGAGACGTCCTGATCGGCCCATTTGCTCCACTGCGACATGAGCCCCCAGCGGTCGTAGCCCGGCAGGTTCATGAAGGCGGCAACGTTGCTCCCGGACTGCCCATTGACCGTAATGGTCAAGGTCGCCGTGGCCGTCGCACCGTCCACGTCGACGATCGTATAGGTCACGGCCGTGGTTGCGGTTTCACCTAGCCCGAGGCTCTGGAAATCGCTGCCCGGGTCGAAAATATAGGTGCCGTCGGGCCTGATCGTGAATGTCCCGCCATGCGAGCCGCGAACGCTCGTTCCGTCCGAGGACACCGGCTCGCCGTCGAGCGCCTTCACCGTCAGGGTGTCACGGTCTGGATCGCTATCCCGGCCGAGCCCCGGACCGGCGCCGATGATCAGGTTGCCACCGACCGTGCTATTCGCGTCGGTGACATTGGCATCGTTCTCCGCCACCGGCGGCGGGTTCGACACCACCCACCGGAAGGTCTGGGCAACGGAGGCACCCTGCGCGTCCGTGGCGGTGACCGTCACGACATAGACGCCGTCCTGGTTCGGTCCGCCCTGCGACGCCGATCGATCGAGGATGCCGGTGACGATGCCCGTCTGCGGATCGAGCACGAGCCCGGGCGGCAGACCCGCTGCCGCATAGCTGAGCTTGTCACCGATATCGACGTCGGTGAAGCCGCCTGTCACATCGACGGGGCCAATCAATTCGGCATCGATATTGGATCTGTCGATCAGTTCCCCGCCGGTGACAACGGTCGGCGTGTCGTTCGTGCCCCGGATGGTGAGCGTGAGTGTCGCCGTCGAGGTTTCGCCGTCGGCGTCGGTGATCGTGTAGGTGACCACCTCCTTCAGCGTGTCACCCGCTTTCAGTGCATCGACGGTCGGATTGCCGCTGTTGAGCGCGTAGCTGTAGCTCCCGTCGGCATTCAGCGTCAGATGGCCATAGGCCGTATCGAAGACGGTTCCCACCTGATGAGCCGTACCGCCGAAGCTCACGCCGGTGACCGCCCCGCCGGCCGCCGCGCCGTCCGCCCCCAGATCATCCGGCACGTCACCCTGCCCGCCACTGGCGACGACATTGCCGGTGACCGTGGCCGTGCCCTCGTCGATCTCGGCGTTGTCGTTGGTCGCTACCGGAACATCGTCGATGATGCGCACGGCGAGCGTGCCGTTGCTCGTGCCGCCGCCGGCGTCCGTCACCGTCAGGGTGATCGGATCACTGCTGTCGGTCGCATTGGGCTGGTCCTGCGCCGTCTTCAGCACATAGCTGTAGGTAAGCGTGCCCTCGATCGGCACGCCACCGACGATCGCGCCCGGCGTGAAGCCGGTCAGCGTCAACATGCCCTCGCCGGTGTCGATCACGACGGGCGTGGTCGAAAGACCGTTCAGTTCGGCAAGCGTCACCGTCGTGCCGTCGACTGTGATCGAGGTAAGCCCGTCGGGCACCGTGATGGCGATCGAGCCTGTCGTCGTTTGGCTGCCGTCCGACGGATCCGTCAGGCCATGCTCGTGCACCTCGGCCTCACCCGTCGCGCCGCCATTGCCGTCGACCGGCACGATGGCAGGACCGCCATCGGTGGTTCCGCGAATGGTGATGGTCAGTGTTGCCGCTGACGTGTCGCCGTCACCGTCGGTGATCGTGTAGGTGACCGCCTCCTGCAGCGTCTCGCCTGCCTTCAGCGCATTGACCGCCGCATTGCCGTTGTCGAGCTCGTAGGTGTAGCTGCCGTCGGCATTGAGCGTCAGATGCCCATAGGCCGTGTCGAAGACAGTTCCCACCGCTTGGACCGTCCCGCCGAAGCTCACGCCGGTGACCGCTCCGCCAGCCACTGCGCCATCGGCACCGAGGCTGTCCGCCACATCCTGCGGTCCACCACCGGCAACCACATTGCCGTTGACCGTCGACACCTGATCTTCGGTAATCTCCACCGCGTCATTGGTCGCCACCGGAACATCGTCGACGATGCGCACGGTGAGCGTGCCATTGCTCGTGCCGCCGCCGGCATCGGTCACCGTCAGCGCGATCGGATCGCTGCTGTCGATCGCACCCGGCTGGTTCTGCGCCGTCTTCAGCTCATAGCTGTAGGTGAGCGTGCCGTCGGTCGGCACGTCGCCGACCATCGTGCCCGGAGTGAAGCCGGTCAGCGTCAGCCTGCCCTCGCCGGTATCGATCACGACAGGCGTGGTCGAAAGACCGTTCAATTCAGCGAGCGTCACCGTCGTGCCGCCTACAGTAATCGACGCGACACCGTCCGCCGCCGTGATCGCAATCGTGCCGGTGGTCGTCTCGCGCGTGTCGGATGGATCTGTGAGGCCTGGCTCGTGCACCTCGGCTTCACCGGTGGCCCCGCCATTACCGTCGACCGGCACAATCGCTGGACCGCCATCGGTGGTTCCGCGAATGGTGATGGTCAGCGTCGCCGTCGAGGTCTCGCCGTCGCTGTCGGTGATGGTGTAGCTGACGATCTCCTGCAGACTGTCGCCCTCTTTCAGGGCATTGACCGCCGCATTGCTGTTGTCGAGCACATAGCTGTAGCTGCCGTCGGCATTCAGCGTCAGCTGGCCATAGGCCATGTCGAAGCCCGAGCCGACCGTCTGGTCGGTCGTGCCGAAGTGCACGCCCGTGACCGGGCTGATTGCGAGTCCATCGGCGCCAGGGCTGTCGTTGTCGACCACATTGCCGGTTACCGAGGTCGTATCCTCGGTAACTGCCGCCACATCGTTCGTCGCCATCGGAGCGTCGTCGATGATGCGCACCGTGAGCGTGCCGGCACTCGTGCCGCCGCCCGCATCGGTCACCGTCAGCGCGATCGGGTCGATGCTGTCGGTCGCACCCGGCTGGTTCTGCGCCGTCTTCAGCTCATAGCTGTAGATGAGCGTGCCGTCGGTCGGCACGCCGCCGACCATCGTGCCTGGCGTGAAGCCGGTGAGCGTCAGCGTGCCTTCGCCGGTATCGATCACCACGGGCGTTGTCGACAGCCTATTCAACTCGGCGAGCGTCACCGTTGTGCCGCCCACCGTGATCGACTCGAGACCATCCGCCGCCGTGATCGCAATCGAGCCGGTCGTCGTCTCGGTCGTGTCGGATGGATCGGTCAGGCCGTGCTCGTGCACCTCGGCCTCACCCGTCGCGCCCCCATTGCCGTCGACCGGCGCCACGGTCGGGGGACCGTCCGTCCGACCCTGAATGGTGATGGTCAGCGTCGCCGTCGAGGTCTCGCCGTCGCTGTCGGTGATGGTGTAGCTGACGACCTCCTGCAGACTGTCACCCTCTTTCAGGGCATTGACCGCCGCATTGCTGTTGTCGAGCACATAGCTGTAGCTGCCGTCGGCATTCAGCGTCAGCTGGCCATAGGCCATGTCGAAGCCCGTGCCGACCGCCTGGGTGTCGCCATCGAAGCTGACGCCGGTGACCGCTCCGCCGATCGCCGCCCCATCCGCACCGAGACTGTCTGCCACGTCCTGCGGCCCACCACTGGCGACCACATTGCCGGTCACCGAGGTCGTATCCTCGGTAACTGCCGCCACATCGTTCGTCGCCGTCGGAGCGTCGTCGATGATGCGCACGGTGAGCGTGCCGTTGCTCGTGCCGCCGCCCGCGTCAGTCACCGTTAGTGCGATCGGATCGCTGCTGTCGATCGTACCCGGCTGGTTCTGCGCCGTCTTCAGCTCATAGCTGTAGGTGAGCGTGCCATCGGTCGGCACCCCGCCGACCATCGTGCCTGGCGTGAAGCCGATCAGCGTCAGCGTGCCTTCGCTGGTATCGATCACCACGGGCGTGGTCGACAACCTGTTCAGCTCGGCGAGCGTCACCGTCGTGCCGCCCACCGTGATCGATTGCAGGCCATCCGCCGCCGTGACAGCGATCGAGCCTGTCGTGGTCTGACTGCCGTCCGACGGATCCGTCAGGCCGTGCTCATGCACCTCGGCCTCACCCGTCGCCCCGCCATTGCCGTCGGCCGGCACGATGGCCGGATCGCCATCGGTGGTTCCGCGAATGGTGATGGTCAGTGTTGCCGCTGACGCGTCGCCGTCACCGTCCGTGATTGCGTAGGTGACCGCCTCCTGCAGCGTCTCGCCTGCCTTCAGCGCATTGACAGCTGCATTGCCGTTGTCGAGCACATAGCTGTAGCTACCATCAGCATTGAGCGTCAGCTGGCCAAAAGCGGTGTTGAACACCGTCCCCACGGTCCGCGGCGCCCCGCCGAAGCTCACGCCGGTGACGGCGCCGCCAGCCGCGGCGCCATCGGCACCGAGGCTGTCCGCCACGTCCTGCGGTCCGCCATTGGCGACGACATTGCCGCTGACCGTGTTCGAGGCCTGGTCTTCGGTGATTTCCGCGGCATCATTCGTCGCCACCGGAACATCGTCGACGATGCGCACGGTGAGCGTGCCATTGCTCGTGCCGGCGCCGGCATCGGTCACCGTCAGCGCGATCGGATCGCTGCTGTCGATCGCACCCGGCTGGTTCTGCGCCGTCTTCAGCTCATAGCTGTAGATGAGCGTGCCGTCGGTCGGCACGCCGCCGACCATCGCGCCCGGAGTGAAGCCGGTCAGCGTCAACGTGCCCTCGCCGGTGTCGATCACGACAGGCGTGGTCGAAAGACCGTTCAACTCGGCGAGCGTCACCGTCGTGCCGCCCACCGTGATCGATTGCAGGCCATCCGCCGCCGTGACAGCGATCGAGCCTGTCGTCGTCTGACTGCCGTCCGACGGATCCGTCAGGCCGTGCTCATGCACCTCGGCCTCACCTGTCGCGCTGCCATTGCCGTCGACCGGCACGACTGTCGGAGGACTGTCCGTATTGCCCCGGACTGTGATGGTCAGCGTCGCGGTCGAGGTGTCGCCGTCACCGTCGGTGATCGTGTAGGTGACCACCTCCTGCAGCGTTCCCCCCGTCTTCAGCGCATTGACCGCCGCATTGCTGTTGTCGAGCACATAGCTGTAGCTGCCGTCGGCATTCAGCGTCAGATGCCCATAGGCCGTGTCGAAGCCCGTGCCAAGCGCCTGCGTATTGCCATCGAAGCTGACGCCCGTGACGGCGCCGCCCGCCGCCGCACCATCGGCGCCGAGGCTGTCCGCCACGTCCAGGGAGCCGCCGCTGCCGACCACATTACCGTTCACCGTCGGCGACTGGTCTTCGGTGATCTCCGCAGCATCGTTCGTCGCCACCGGCACATCGTCGACGATGCGCACGGTGAGCGTACCATTGCTCGTGCCGCCACCGGCATCAGTCACGGTCAGCGCGATCGGATCGGTACTGTCGATCGCCCCAGGCTGGCCCTGGGTCGTCTTCAACTCATAGCTGTAGGTGAGCGTGCCGGCGGTCGGCACGCCACCGACTGTCGTACCCGGCGTAAAGCCGGTGAGCGTCAGCGTGCCCTCGCCGGTGTCGATCGTGACAGGCGTGGTCGACAATCCGTTCAATTCGGCGAGCGTCACCGTCCGTCCACCCACCGTGATCGAGGCGAGACCATCCGCCGCCGTGACGGCGATAGAGCCGGTGGTCGTCTCGGTCGTGTCGGATGGATCGGTCAGGCCGTGCTCGTGCACCTCGGCCTCACCCGTCGCGCTGCTATTGCCGTCGACCGGCGCCACGGTCGGAGGACCATCCGTCCGGCCCTGAATGGTGATGGTCAGCGTGGCCGTCGCCGTGCCGCCCGTCCCATCGCTGATCGTGTAGCCGACCACCTCCTGCAGTGTGTCGCCCGTCTTCAGCGCATTCACCGCCGGATCGGTATTGTCGAGCTCATAGGTATAGGTGCCGTCGGCACTCAGTGTCAGCCAGCCGTGCTCTGTCGCGAAGCGCGTGCCGACACCCTGGCCATTGCTTTCGAAGGTCACGCCGATCACGACGAGATTCGACGAATCCGGATCGGTATCACGCCCTGCGCCACCGACGCCGCCTGCAATTACATTGCCGGTGGCCGAGGGCGTGTCTTCCGTGACGCTGTTGATGTCGTCGACCGCCGCCGGGGGATCGTTCGCGGCATTGATCGTGATCGTCCCGGTGATCGCATTCGACGGCAGGGCAGGCCCACCCGCATTGCCGCCACCCTGGAGGTTGTTTCCATCATTGACGACGATCGAGTAGCCGCGGGTCGTCGCTGTTCCGCCGCTCGTCGGGTCGTCGCTCGTGCTGTGGTAGGTGATCCGCTCGATGAGGCCCTGCACCTCGGCGAGCGTGGTGTCGGCGTCGAGGGTGATGGTCAGTGTGCCGTCGGTACCGGCACTGACAGTGACGCCCGCCGGCAGCCCGCCCTGGACGGAGAGCACATCCCCCGCCTGATAATTGGTCAGGTTGACCGTGACCCGCCCCGCGCCGAAGACTTGAGAATTGAGGCCCGGCGTGGTGGTGAGATCGAGGTCCGAAAGGGCCACGGTGCCGGTGTTCACGAGGTTCACCGTGTCCGTGCCGATCCCCGACGTGCCACTCTCGGAAGCGGTCGGATTGGTCGCCGTGCCGCCGAGAACCGGGGCATCATTCAGCGGATTGATCGCCGTGATCAGGGAATGCGTGACAGACCAGGTGCTCGTCTGGTTGCCGACCGTTCCGGATATATCGGCACCGTCGGCGAAGTTGACCGCGGTGTCGGCTGCCCGGATGGTGAGGCCGCCGGGATCGCCGTTGAAATTGCCCGCCGGGACGAAGCGCAGCTTCGCATCGGTGGGAAGCAGAAGCGCCGCCGTGTCGCTGACCGAGCCGGAAATGGCGTTCCAGGTATCGCCGTTGTCGAGCGAATACTCCCAACTGCCCTGCGCCGCGGTAGAGGCATTGCCGACAATGGCGATGCCGCCGAACGCCGTTGCGGCATTGCCGCCGCCGGTGATCGCGGACTTGTTGTCCGTCGCGTCGCTATAGCCGCTGCCGAAAAGGTCACCGACCGTGCTGCCCGCGGACGTGGTGACGTCCTCGGTCCCGCTGGGCAGAACCCCGTCGGCCACCGTCGGGCGGTCGTTGACATTGCTGACGGCGGTCGACAGCGTCACCGTTCCGGCGCTGTAGCGGGTCGTCCCGCCCGTCGCGCCGGCACCGTTCAGATTGACCTGATCCCCGGCAGCCGGAACGGCCGAGCCATCGCCGCCGTCGCTGTCGTCGACGAGCACGACCGTCATCGTGTTCGGCGTGCCGTGGAAATCCGCGGCAGGCAAAAAGCGCACGAGCGTGTCGGCGCCCAGCACGAGCGCATTGGAGGCGCTGCGCGCGCCTATATTTACCCAGGTGGTTCCGTTGAAATATTGCCACGCGCCTTGGGCTGGATTGAGCGTCAGGCCGGTCACGGCAACGCCGGCGAAGGCATTGGAACTCGACCCGCCGTCGATGGCATCTACGGGGTCGCCGAACTGGCCACCAAACAGCTCACTGACGGTCCTGCCGGTGGGATTGGCGGTATCTTCCGGCGTCGTCTCCAGAACCTCGCTCCCATCGCCGGCGACCACCGGCGCGTCGTTCACCGGATCGACGGTGACGGTGAAGGTCCGCGTTGTAATGAGCGCGGCGCTCGTTTCATCCGCATAGTCGAAGTCGCCGGGATTCGAACCGGGGTCGTTGCTGTCGCCAAGCAGGCTGCCCGGCCGGCCGCCGTTGTAGCCATCGTCGTTGACCGTGATGGTGACGTCGAACTGCCCGTTCCAGTCGGTTTCCGTCGGAACGCCATTCGGATCGGGGAGCTTGATGATTATGCTGTTCAGGGCCGCATTGATCTCATCGAGCGACCCGGTGATGGTCACCGTGCCCGTGCCGATGCCGGTGACCTGACCGGGATTGTCGCTCGTCGACCCATTGACGGACGAGATGGTAAAGCCGCTCGGCAAGGTGACCGTCGCGGTCAGCGTATCACTCAGTGCGTCACTGTCGGACACCTGGATGCCGCCGAGCTGGACGGTCGAACCCTCGGGGCTGTGGTTGGCCCCGCTCACATCGATATGCGCGGGATCGTTGGCGCCGGTCGGGAAGACATCGCGCGAATTCACCGCGACATTGGCATCGAGGTCGCCGGGCACCGCCTGATACGGGTCGATAGCCGCGGCCGGAACCGGGGTCGTGCCAGATCCGCCGTTGTCGTTCATCCCGCCATTGGCGTCATTGCCGGCGAGCGCGCCTGTATCGATGTCGCGAACGCGATCGTCGGCGATCACCTCGACGCGGTAATGTTGATCGCTATTGGCGAGGCTGCCGTCGAACTGCACCTGCAGGCCCGCGAGATAGTCGTTGACCTGTTCACGCGTCCCGCGGATGACGAGCGCGCTTCCCGTACCGTCATAGGTGCCGTCGACGCGGAAAGTGCCGTCCTGAGCCGGTGCGCTCGCCGACGAGATCGTCACATCCGCATATAGACCCTGCACCAGCGGATTGCCCGCCTCGTCCGTGATGCGCACCGTGACCTGAACGAAGTCGGTCTCGCCATTGGCCGGCGCCGCTGCCCCGTCGCCGCTGAGATCGATGTCGCCGACCGAGAAGCCGGGCACCGGCGTCGGCCCGTCCATGATGACGGTGCCGGATCCTGCGGAAACCGTCGGGGCGTCGTTCACCGGCGTGATCGTGACGCCGATCTCGATATTGGTCGGATTATTCGCCGCCTCGCCGCTGCCGATATTGGAACCGGTGTCGTCGAAGGAGACGGTGAGCGTGACGTCCCCGGCCGCGGCGCCGTTGAGATCGTCATTGACGTTGGCCGCGCTCTTATAGGTGAGATGCTCATTGAGCAGTTGCTGTACATCGGCCGCCGTGCCGGTGAGAACGAGCGTTCCGGTGCCCGCCCCAGCGACGGTAACCGCACCGGTATCGCTGCCCACGTCCAGGGTTCCGCTGGGAATGGTCAGTGTCACCGTGACGGGCGTATCGAAGGCTTGGGATTCGGGGTCGGTGATGGTGAAGTTGATCTGGTCGCCGATGAAGGTCGCCTGATCTTCATTGACCGTCGCTTCGCCGCTCCCGCTGGTCAGCGTGGCGGGGTCGTTGACGGTGGAGGCGCGCAGGGTGACGGACGCTGCCGCGATATTGCCGACAAGCGCACCCGTCGTCGGGACTGCGTCGGCATACCAGTCGAAGTTGTCCTGGCCGGAAATAGCTTCGGGCGAGCCGGTCGAAACCGTTTCCGATTGGTTCTGCGTGCCCCCGTTGGCCCAGGGCTGGACGCCCGCGGCCGGGTCCTGATCGATGAGATTGCCCGACGCATCGCGCAGCCGGTCGTCGGCGATGACTTCGACCTGATAAACCTCGTCGCGGTCACCGTTGAAGGCCACCTTCAGGCCAGCGAGCGCCGTATTGATTTCGGTGCGGGTACCGCGCAGGACGAGATAGTCGTTGGAGCCGTCATGATTGCCGTCGGTGGTCGCGCCGCTAGCCGCCACGTCGATCTCGACGCCGCCCAGCGCGGCGTAGTCGGCCGCGCTGAATGCGGTGCCATCCTCATGGGTGAGGCGCACCACGACCTGCAGGAAGTCCGTCTCGGCGCCCGATATGATCGAGGTCAGATCGGGATCCGAGACGCTGAAGCCCGGGACGTCCGTAGACGTATCGGTCACATCGACCGGGCCCGAGGGAGCCTGCACGACCGGTGCGTCATTGACAGGCTTCGTATAGATCCAGAATTCGCGACCGGCCTGCTCGGCCGCGCCGTCGGCGAGCGTGAAGACGAATGTGTCGTCCGGTGCCGCGGGATAGGTGCGGCCGGACGGCTCGTCGCCATTGCTCAGATAGTAGATGCGACCGGCGGTGACATCGGCCTGCGTGAAGGCCGAGCCGACGCCGATCGTCACGAAATTCACGCCATCGACGGAATAGGCAATGCGTCCATGCGCCGGAGCGGATGTGATGCGGTATTGCACCTGGTCCGCCGAGCTGTCCGGGTCAATCGCCTGCAGCATGGCCGCGGTGATCTGGGCGAAGCTGCCTTCCCCGACGATGGTCAGCGGCTCGTTGACGCCCGTGCCGGGCGTCGTGGTGCCAGGCAGGATGCCCGTCGGATCCGTGGCGGTTGGATTTTGGGCGATCTGCGGCGGATCGTTGACATTGGTGATCGCGAAGTCGACGTTGGCCACGTTCGACGTCGCTCCCCAGCGGTCTGTCGCCTGCACGACGAAACCGTCGGCGCGGTCTTCTCCGCCGTCGTGCACATAGCGCAGGCGCGTGGTCGCGGCATCGCCCGTGATCCAGGACGTGTCGATGCTCATCCCAGCTGTCACGTCCTGCCAGACGCCGCTGCCGTCACGATATTGCAGCTTCCCGTGCTGCGGCAGGGATGTGACCGTGAAGGTCAGCGGATTGGATTCGTCGTGATTGACGGCATAATTGTTACCGCCGCCGCCGGGCAGCGTCGCCGTTCCTTCGAGATAGTTTTCACTCTGCGCGTCGTCGGCATCGCTAAAGTTCAGGAAATCGGTGGTGATGGCGACCGTGTCGCCTTCATTGATCACCGTGTCGCTCGATCCTACGGCGACCGGCGCATCGTTCACGGGCGTGATATAGAAGGAGAAGGAGGTATCCCACTTGTCGGCGGTGAGGCCGCCTTGCCCGTCGCTCACCAAGATGCCCGCAGAGGCCTGGAGCCTGACGCTCGATTCGAAGTCCTCGCCCCCGTCGTGCCGGAAGCGGACCAATTCGGCATTGAGATCGGCCTGCGTGAAGGTGTCGTAAAGGCCCAGATCGACCCAAGCGCTATCGACCAACTTCTGCAGCTGGCCGTTCCATTGCGCACCGGCGCCGTCGAAGCCGAGGATCGTATAGACGATCTGTGAGGGGTCGACGCCCTGCACGGTATAGTTCAAGCCGGGCTGGTTGCCGCTTCCGTTGGTCAGGGTAACCGTTCCGCCTTCGGTGAGCTCACCGAGCGTCGCACCGTTATTCGGGTTCGTTCCGGCATAGGTCGAGGTCGCCTGCCCGACGACCGGATTGAGGTCGGGAAGCCCGCCGCCCGTCCCGTTCGGCGTATCGGCGAGATCGATCGTGAAGTCGAAATTGCGCAGCGTGCCGGACGACGTCAGGTTGGTATAGACGCCCCCCAGGCGCTCGAACTGGGTGCCGTCCGCATCCCAATGGGGCGCGGTCGCGTTGTCGACCACCTGGAAGGTGAATTGGTCCGTTTGGCCAGGAGCGGCGCCCGAGAGCTGCCAATATTGCACGCGGCCGGCCTTGACATCCGCGAGGGTGAAGGTCCCGCCCTGGGGGATGAAGGAGGAGTTACCGCTCGTGTCGGTGAAGACGAGCCTGCCCTGGTCGAGGCCGGACGTCGAGTTCACCACGAAGGTGATATTCTGGTCCGGTGAATCAACGTCGGTGACGTTGAGCATCGCCGTGGTCAGCGTCACCTTGTAGTCGGTCGCCGTGTCGCCCGTCGGTTGGGGAACCGTTGCCGTCCGCGTGCTACCCTCGACCCAGAGCGGATCATCGTTCACCGGCCGGATCGTGAGCTGGATCGTACCGTCGGTCGAAGCCGGGGTCCCCGATCCGCCGCCACCATCGATGATCTTCACACCGAAGCTGTCGTTCGGTGGACGCCCGCCGGGGCCGTCGACGCCGTCGTTCGCATAGGTGAGGCCGTCACGCGCCGCATAGTCGAAGATGAAGCCGGCGGCGATATCCGCCGCGGTGATCTGGTGATTGGTGAAGGTCTGCGAGACGCCGCCGACCACCGCCGTGCCGGTGAAAAAGAGAGCGCCGTTGCCCGGCAGCGCGGTCAGCTGGACATGCAGGGCCGCATCACCCGGGTCCCCGCCGCCATCGGCCGTTATGAAGGAGCCGACGATCGATTGCGGCACGCCGCCCGCCGTCGCATTCGCCGGTTGGCCTTCATAGACGGCCCCGCTGCCGGAAACCGTGGGTGCCTGATTCACCGGCGTGACGTTCAGCGTGATCCGGGCGCTGTCCGAATTGGCTTGCGGCGTAGCGCCGTCATTGACCAGAACGCTGAAGCCGTCGGCCGTATTCTGATCGGCTCCTGTGGCCGTGTGAACGTAGACCAGCTTGCCGTCGATCACGTCCTGCTGCGTGAAGATGGAATTCACGCCGATCCGCTGCCCGCTGAGCATCAGATAGCCGAAGTCCGGATCGTCCGTCACGCGATAGACAATCTGGCTGGCAATCTGCGCGCCTTGGGCGAGCTCGGGGTCCATCGGCGCCAAGACCGAGGCGCCGATGGCAATGGTGCCGCCCTCCGACACATTCGCCGTCTGATCGGCGATCGTCGTCGGATCGTTGGACGGCGTCACCTCGACCGCAATGGACTTGCTCGCGCTGCCGCCATCGGCATCGGTGATGGTCAGCGAAATGGCGGTCTTGCCCGAACCCGTGCCGCGCTCCACATCCGCCGCCGTAAAGACGAGACCGTCGAGCCAGGCATTCGCTTCCGCGAGCGTGCCGGTGAAAGTCCAGCCGCCGGCGACCGCCGAACCGCCTGCCGTGCTCGACAAGCTGCCGATGGACGCGTCACCGAGGACCGCGGTGACGGTAACATTACCGCCCGCCGTGCTCTCGAATTGCCAAGCCGCAAGCGACGCGCGATCGGCGCCGGCGGCATTGAGAGCGCTAGGCTCGGCGACGTTCAGGGTGTCCCCGCCGGACTTGGTGATCGCGGGCGGATCGAGGAGATGATCCCAGGCCGCGAGCGACGAAGCCTCGAACGGGGCCGCCGTTTCGATAGAGCCGGTGGACGCTTCGAGAGCCCAGTCGCCGTCGCGTTGGGCAGAGCCCGTGAGATCGGTGGAGGCGGCGACATCGGCACCGGTCAGCGACGCGAGCCCGCTCATCAGCGCTTGACCGGCGGGCTGGTCCGCAACATCGCAGCCCCAGATCATGATATCGGCGTTCTGCCCGAGAGCACTGCTCCAGCCAGCGATATCCCCGGCTCGCGTCGCCAGGGTTGCCGCATCGATGCGCGTGGCCCCGAGCGTGAACTCGCCGCTTTCACCATGGCCGACGAAATGCACAGCAGCCAGATGGTCATGCCCGGCGAGCGCCTCGGAGACCTGCGAAATGCCGTCCTTGGTCGGATCAAGCACCACGACCTCGACGCCGGGCCGTGGCGCGAGCTGCGGAAGATCGGGCAGACGGCCATCGACGAAGACGATCTCGGTGATCGGCGCCGCCACATCCGATCGGGCGGATGCGGCGAGTTGCGCCTCCCCCTTGCTGCCGAAGGGACCGACATCGGCAACCGACGCCTGGGCATGCTCCGGCCCGGAATTGGCAGAGGCGTGGTTCGATGGATCCGTCGCGGCATGATCTGGGGCACGCGCCTCGGCCATGGCCGGCGGCGCGTCCGTCTTATGCGCAACGGCAGCCGCGGTCGCTCCGCCTGCCGCGTCGTACATCAAGCGAGGCTCGAGCGCTATCGCGAGACTTATACCGTCCCGCCTTCGACTGGCAGCTCCATTTCGACGAATCGCCCCCCCGGCGGAAAGATCGCCACGCTTCATCCAAATGTCTCCTGAGATGTATTTCGGCGACAAGACGCCACCAGCCGAGGCAGCGATCTGCCTCCGCCGCAACGGAAGATTAGATTAACGATTTACAGGCCCCGCCCCGCCCAAGACTGATTCGTATGCACGCATCATTACTTTAGATGCGGAATATGCGCAATAGAATGAACCCTTTGTAACCACGAGAAAAACATGATTTGGACAGTGTAGCGCTGATGCCACGGCGGCGCGTGCCGTTCGCCCCTTTGGCGGCCCCCGCCGCTCGCATGTTAGCCGGACATACAGGTCCTAGACGCCGACGCATAAAGGCATTCGGGCACGGCGCGGAAGTGAGCCGTGCCATCTCCCGATGAGGATGGCACAGACAGCGGGGATATGCACATCTCTAGCCGGGCCACGGCCCGGCCTACGCCTGAAGGCGTCAGGCCGTCCTACCGAACGAATGAGCTTGGCTGTTTGCGGCCGATCTCAAGCCTGTGCTGCGCAATGAAGCAGGTATATCGGAACCATGCGGTGGCGTAACCGTTTACCTATCCCCGCTCAGAGGAGTTGAGCTTTGAAAAAACTGTTGCTCGCCGCCGCCTTCATCGTCGCCGGCACGTTCACGGCAAGCGCCCAGCCCGCACCCGGCTGGCATCGCGGCCCGCCTCCCCACAGCCGCGGCTATGACCACCCGCCGCGCCGGTGGCACGGCGCTCCGCCCCGGGCTCGGCATTATGCGCCGCCGCGCCGTTATGTCGGCCATCATCGCTGCTGGACACGCATGACGCCCTATGGACCGCGCCGCGTCTGCCGGTAATCGCTAGATGAGCCGGCGAGCGCCACATGGGCGCTCAGCGGCTTTGCCATTCCAGGAGGCGCGTCCGCGTGGCCGCCTCCGGCTTCTGTCGAATACCCGCACATCGACGCTCCGGCTGGACACCCGCGCTGGCCTCGCCCAGCCGGACGATTGGACGCGGCTTCCCTCGCTTGCCATACAATAATAATGACGGCACGCGCTAGCTGATTAGACGCTGTCGATCAGTTTTCGGGCCGACAGCGGTCCGACACCCTTACCACTTCTTGCCGTTCCAGGTGACGATTCTGCCGGCAGGCGTTGCGTGACTGCACGTCGGCAGATATTGCCACGCGGCCGGCACGATAATGGTTAATCCTGTAGTGACTTGCGCCGGAGCGCAAGTACCCCAGCCTAATGCTCAAGCCGCAACTATCCTTAATAATACCAGGTTTCGCGCTCTCGGCGCCCAATGCCCGCCTTGCTCTCAATTCGCATGAACAGTGTTTTGTTAACATTATATACAATATATTGACGTATTATAGCATAGTCGTCTAGCGTCTTAATCATGTGATTCGCAGCCGCGATCTGGGGAAATCTACACATGGCCGATATTCAATGGCGAGCGCTTGTCACCAAGTGCTCCCGAGCCGATTGGCGCCTGACCGGCTTCAGGTCCTTCGCTGTAATGCTCCTCGCGGGCATTGCCACTTGCCCGGGTGCTGCAACTGCAGCAACGGCAACTGGAGATCTTCAGGTAACGATTACGATTACCAGCGAATGCTTGTTGGGAACGATCACCGACGTAAATTTTGGCAGCCATGGTGTGCTCAGCGCGGACCAGACGGCGCAGGGCAGCATCTCCGTACAGTGCACCAATAATCAAAGCTATACTTTAGGCCTCGGTGCCGGATCCGGAGCAGGCGCCAGCGCCGCTACGGCCGATGGCCGGTTCATGACCCTGGCGAGCGGCACCGACACGGTTTCCTATGGATTGTACAAGGATAGCGCCTTGAGTGACCCCTGGGGCGATACCAGCACCAATCTCTTCAGCGGCACCGGAACCGGCAGTGCCGTTGCGATCCCGGTCTACGGCAAGGTGCCGAGCCAGACCACACCGCAAGCCGGCACCTACAACGACACCGTCGTCGTCACGCTAACCTATTGAGGCTTATCTCCATGGTGCGCAGGAGCGCCTTCGCGGCAATCGCTCTCTTTTGGCTGGCGGCGGGCGGGGCTGCGCAGGCATCCTCGCTGCGGGTGAGCCCCGTCATCGTTGACCTGCCGACCAGTGCGGCGGCTGCCACACTCAGCCTGCGCAACGATAGCCAGGCGCCGCTCAATATCCAGGCGCGCGTTTTCCGCTGGGTGCAAAGTAACGGCACCGAACGTCTCGAGCAGACGGACGAGGTGGTGGCGAGCCCGCCCCTCGCCGCCCTTCGCTCGAAGGCCGATTACGCGCTTCGCCTGGTACGCGTATCGAAGGCGCCGATCAAAGGCGAGGCGAGCTACCGCGTTCTCGTGGACGAATTGCCCGATCCCACGGCCCGCCGGCCGGGGGTCGTGACGCTCCTCATGCGCCAGTCCATCCCGATCTTCTTCTCGGGCGCGAGCGCCGCTCCCCCGTCCGTGTCCTGGTCGGCGACGCTCCGAGGAAGAAGCCTCGTCCTCACCGCGCAGAACGCGGGGGATCGCCGGCTCAGGATTTCCGCTCTTACGGTATCGTGGAATGGACAACTCCTTGCGCGCAACGATGGGCTTCTGGGCTATGTGCTCGGCCACTCGACAATGCGCTGGACGTTACCCTTGCGGCGCGCCGGCGCCTATCGAGGTCCCATCGAAATTATCGCGACGAGCGACTCCGGGCCCGTCCGTGCCAGGGCGACAATCGGCAGAAGCAACTAGGCTTCGACCGACGTCGATCGTCGTTGCGGTGTTTGTTCTCGGTAGCGGCTTGCTTCTTCCCACGCCAACACGAGGCGCCGGTGCGAGCGCCACGCCCCACGATGCAGGAGATGTCCAGCAGAGCTCGGAAGCGCCGAGCAGCAGTCTGAGCAGCGTACAGGCGGCCCGACCGGTCCTCGACCTCCAGCTCGAGGTTTTCATCAACGGCGCGACCACCCACCTCATCGGCGCTTTCCGCCATGAGAGCGACGGCGGGTTTTCCATAGAGGAGCAAGAGCTGCAGGAGGTCGGGCTTGTGCCGAGGGATGCCGCCCGGGACACCACCGGCCGCATACGTCTCGAGCGGCTGCCAGGAGTGACCTATCAATACGACGAAGCCGCCCAGGCCATGCGCTTCACGGCACCCAACGATGCGCGCGCCCCGCATGTGCTCAACGCCCGGCCGGCGCAGGATGACGCACCCAAGGGCCAGAGTGCCTATGGCGCCGTGCTCAACTACACGCTCTTCGCCAATTTCCAGAACGAAAGCTTCTTCTCCATCCCGTCCTATCAAGGGGTGGCGGGAACATTCGACGGACGCCTGTTCTCGCCCTTCGGCACGATCATCCAGTCCTTCACAGCACGCACGACCCATTCGGACTTCATGCCCAATCTCGTGCGTCTCGATACGCGCTGGACCTATTCGGATCCAAGGTCGCTCATTACCTACCAGGCCGGCGACGTCATTTCTGGCGGCCTCAGCTGGACCCGACCGATCCGGCTCGGCGGCCTCCAGGTCGAGCGCAACTTCGGGCTGCGGCCAGATCTCGTAACGGCGCCCCTGCCGGAACTCTCCGGCAGCGCGGCCGTGCCTTCGACGGTGGAGATCTATGCCAACAACGCGCGCACCCTATCCGAGCAGGTCGATGCCGGCCCCTTTCAGGTCACCGGCCTGCCGCTTGCGACCGGCCCGGGTCAGGCGCGCATTATCGTGCGCGATGCGCTTGGGCGCGAGGTGGTCACCGAAGTGCCGTTCTATTCCTCGCCGCGGCTTCTGGCGGAAGGTCTTGCGGACTTCTCCCTGGAGGCCGGCTATCCCCGCAACTTCTACGGCACCTTCTCCGATGCCTATGATCGCCATGTGGTCGGCTCCGCCACGGCACGACACGGCCTGACGAACGACTTGACCGTGGAAGGCCATACCGAACTCGGTGCCGGCCTTGGCAATGGCGGCCTTGGCGCCGTCTTCGGCCTCGGATCCTTCGGCGTGGGCTCGGCGGCGCTCGCGGGCAGCCGCTACCGCGACCAATGGGGCGGCCAGCTTTCGGCTGCCATCGAATTCGCGCTATTCGGCTTGCGTGTCTATGCCAATTCTCAGCGCACCTTCGGTCACTACGAAGATATTGCGTCCGTAACCGCCAGGATCGGACGGATCGGCGACTTTATCTTTCCCCTCGCGAGCAGCAAGCCGCCGCAGGCGCTCGATCAGCTGTCGATCTCCATCCCGCTCGGCGATAACGCGTCCTATTTCAACGTGAACTACGGCCGCATCCGTTACCCCGGCGATCAGCACTACCGGATCGTCGGCGCTTCCTACAGCCGGGCGGTCGCCTGGCGCGGCACTCTCACCATCAACGGCTACAAGGACTTGGACAACAAGGGGAGCTACGGGCTGTTCGCCAGCTTGAACCTTCCGCTCGGCCCGAAGATCTCGGCCACCGCCGGCGTGCAGTCCACGCCCGAGGGCCTTTCGCTGACAGCGGACGCTGTCAGGATGCAGGGACCTGATGTGGGCGATTATGGCTGGCGCATTCGCGATGCCGAAGGCGGCATCCGGCAGCGGGCCGCCGCCGTCAGCTATCGCACGCCTTTTGCGCAAGTGCAGGCCGGCGTCCAACAATTCAATGGTGTATCGCAGGTGACCGCGCAGGCCGATGGAGCAATCGCCGTCCTAGGCGGCGGCGTATTCTTTGCCAACCGCATCGACGATGCCTTTGCCGTGGTCGATGCCGGCGTGCCCGGCGTAACCGTCTATAGCGAAAACCGACCGGTCGGCACGACCGACCGGTCGGGCCGCCTCCTGGTGCCCTCGCTTCAATCCTGGCAACCGAACGAGATCACGCTCGATCCGACGGATCTGCCCGTGGACGTGGACTTACCGGAGACGAACCGCAAGATCGTGCCCGCCGAGCGCAGTGGCGTCGTCGTCGATTTTGGAGCCTCAGGGGGAACGCAGGCAGCGCTCGTCAGCTTCCGCGGACCAAGCGGCGACTATGTGCCGGCCGGCTCATCCGGCCGGCTGGACGGGACGAGCGAGCCCTTCGTCGTCGGCTATGACGGTGAGGCCTATATCCGTGGGCTCGGTGCCGCCAATACCGCCATGATCACCACCCTCGACGGAAAGACGTGCCAGGCGGAATTCGCCTATAATCCGACGCCGGGCACGCAGGTCCAGCTGCGCGATGTCGTCTGTCGCGAGATGGAGGCCGTTCCATGATGCGAGCCGCGATCGCCCTATTCGTGCTGCTCGCGCTTCTGCGCGCCGCAGAGGCTCAGACCTGCGGCGCTGCGATCACCTCTCCGATACAATTCGGCGGGACTGGCGGCGCCGACGTGCTGGCCGGCGCTCCGATCGACACGACCGCCACCTTGACTGTCACCTGCAGCGGCCTCCTCGGCCTGATGCAGATCTGCGTCAGCATCGATGCAGGGTCCGGGGGCGCCAATGGCTCAACGGCCCGCTTCATGCAGCGCCAGGGCGGCGGCGGCACGGCATCCTACCAGCTCTACCAGGACGCGGCACGCAGCCAGCCATGGGGCTCCCTCACGAATCCGGCGCTCGGATCCGTCCCCGGCATAGGCATCGTCGCCGTCATTCTTGGTAGCACATCGACAACGCGAACCGTCTACGCGCGCCTGCTCGGTGGGCAGCAGACGCTTCCGACCGGCACCTATTCATCCACGCTGAACACCCAGATCAAATACGGCGCCGTCAGTGCGCTGACCGGATGCGACAGTCCCCTGTTGACACGGAACTCGACCGGCCCGAGCTTTCAGGTGCAAACCACCGTGAACAAGAATTGTCTGTTGGCGGTCACGCAGGATGTCAACTTCGGCACGCGAGGGGCGCTCGCCGCCGCGGTGGATGCCGCCGGCCGTCTTTCCGTGACCTGTACAAGCAGTACGCCGCTCACCATCAGCCTCGGCGCGGGCAATGGGGCCGGCGCCAATGCCAATGTCGCCAATGCTCGTAAGATGACCGGGCCGGGCGGGGCCACCGTGAGCTACGGCCTTTTTCAAGACACCGCACGCTCCCTGCCCTGGGGAGATAACCTGGGGATCACGACGGAGGCTGCGACCGGGACGGGCCTCGCGACCGATGTGCCGGTTTACGGGCGCGTGCCGGCCCAGACGACGCCGGGGCCTGGCACCTATTCCGACACGGTGGTCGTCACCGTGACCTATTGAACGAAGAAAGCGGCCGGGAGCCTAGCGCATGACGAAGCGCGGGCGCACACGCTCCACGATGACGGGGCGCCGGGTGGACGAGGTGACAGTGCCGGTGGCAAGACGCAGCCGCGGCCTCACTTGAGGCTTCGCCAAGTCGAGCTTCGACCGCTCTTGGCGCACCTCTTCTTCGCTGCATCCCATCAGGGATGCCGCAATGGCGATCTGGTCAGCGACCTCGTCCGTGAGCCCGGCAGCCGCCTCCAGAGCCTCGCGGATGGTCGGCGGCTCATGCCGAGGGCGCAAGATGCGCGGCGGAAGCTTCGTTCTGACAGGCACTGATCTCACTCCGAAGGGCGATCGATTTACGGACATAGTGCATCGCACAACGTTCCAGTGCAATGCACCATTTCAACCGTCAGTCCTGCGGAATTCACATAGCTTGCGGCGGCTCCAATTGCTCAGGCTAAGCTCGCACGTGCTTTGCCGTCGACCAATTGGCTTTTGCATCCTGAAGTCGGCGACGTCGTGACGCATCGCTGCCCCTGCTAACGGACGAGCCGAAAAGCAGCCCCGAGTGGGAGGACGGGCGAGCCACGCCCGCCCTACCACCTATTGGGCGAGCCGCAGAGCGCCGAGCTGGTGGGCGATGTCGTTGAAGACTTTGATGATGTCGCCGCTGTTGGTGGCGATATAGGCGAGCTTCTGCGTGCCGCTGGGGTCCGGGGAGGCGCAGTCCTTGAGAAGTTGCCGGCCTTGCTCGGTGATGTCCGAGCCCGTGTCGAAGCCCACCGTATAGACGAGAATGCCGGCCGCCTTGGCATTGGTGCAGGCCTCCAGCGTCTTAGCGTCCATGGCCTCGGCCGCCTCGGTCGCGTTGCTGATCCGCTCGTCGTTCGCGGTCAGCCGATTGCTTATATAGTATCCGAACGGCGAATATTGCGATTTATCATGATTGTCCCTGGCGTCCTCGTTTACCTGCTTCGCCGTTGACCACACATTCATGCCGTCCGTCATGAAAATGATGACCTTGCGGTTGTTGCGCGTTTGATAGGGCTGTCCATCGGTGAAGGGCGCGTTCGGTGAAATGGTCCGCCAACCCCACATGAAGCCCTCGACGAGATTGGTAGTGCCGTCGGCCACCATCTGGTTGATCTTGGTCTCGATGGCGTCTTTGTCACTCGTCAGCCGGGTCAGCGGCTGCACGTTGCACATATAATTCGGACCACCGTCATCCAACTGCGGTGTTGTAAATTTCTGCTTATATTTGTACTTGCAGAGCTTCGTCTGCGCCTTGACATAATCACCCGCACCGGTCTCTTCGTCACTGCAGGCCGAATTCGAATTGTCATCCAAATAGCTATTGGGATAACGCCAGGTCGTCTTGCGCCGTCCCGATCCGAATATGTAATCATCACCATTATTGGCATCAGGCTCGTCCGGCGCGAACTGCGGCACGAAAAAGCTGTCATAGTCCGCCGTCGTCGGCGGTAGGTCGTTTACGCCCCAATCACCCGGCCGCATTTCGAAACACCCGCCCCAACCGTAGCTCGCGTTTCCACGCTTCAGCTCGTCGAACAGATCGAAGCGCGATTTCGGCGGCCAGCCCGGTTGTTTGGCGGGCGGATTGACCGGCTTCTCAAAGGTTATGCCATCCCAGTGAATTGACGACTTGCCCTCCGTATCGGTCCAGGGATAGCGGGCATATTCAGTCCCGACCTCGACGCTGAGATTGAACGGCACCAGCGATATCCGCGTGCGGCTTGCGCCGGACGTCGTCGAAAACATGGCATCGATCAGACTGAGCGCCGCCGTCTTGGTCGCCGCCATCTTGGTCGGCGCTCTCCATCCCGATCCGGCCTTGTTGCCCATGGAGCCGGAATTGTCGATGACGAGGGCGATCTCATAGTTCACGTCCGAAGCGAGGCTGCGCGACAGCGTGCCTAGCGTGATCGTCTGCTGCCTTAGCGCGCCGATATTCATGAACACGGGATCGTAGACGGCCGAACTCGTGATGGTCACGTCGCCGCGATCGCTGGTGACCACGATGGATTCGACATGCGCGTCCCGCCCGCCCATCGTGTCGAGCGCCTCTTTCATGGCGGAGCGAAGATAGCTCTCGGCGAGCGCCTTGAGCTCGGCATCAGTTTTCTGCCCCGCAAGCGGTGCGACCGCGAGAATGGCGGCGTCCGTCGCCTGCTGCAGCTTGGCACGCAGGGTCGCGGCGCGCGCGTAATCGATAGCGGCCCCCACGGCCAGCAACAGAGGCAGCAGCATCAAGGCGAACCACAGCGCGACATTGCCGTCACGCGCCCGGCCGAATGTCCGCACACGTCGAAAAGCCGCGCCCCGGCGCGACGGGCGCGGCCCGGCCGATGGCTGCTCGATCATCGATCGTCCCCGATAAGCCCCTGCAACGGTCAGGCTAGCGCCCGAGCGTAAACTTCAGGTTCTCGAATGGAAACAACCGCGACCGGAGAGTGCTGCTGATGGTTAATCGCCGCCGCCTCGGCGAGACGCCGCGGGCTTAGGGCGAATAGATCTCGAACGAGCCGTCGAGACCGTCGAGCGTATAGAGCCCGAGGCTGCGCGGATCGGCCCAGAGATGCTCGACGAAGGCGCGCGACAAAAGCAGCGGCTCCCCGAGCACCTTGTTGAGCCCGGCGATGCGGCTCGTCAGATTGACGTCGCGGCCGACGACCGTGAAATCGAGCCGCTGGCCGGAGCCGACATTGCCATAGGCCGCCTCGCCGTGATGCAGGGCGATGCCGGCCTGCAGCGGCACGCCGGCGACCCCACTTGCATTCGCCGCATCGATCCGTGCCAGCGCATCGAGCGCCGCCGAAAGTGCCGACTGCGCCGCCGCGCCCGTATCGTCGCCGCGGTCGCGGAAGATGGCGAGCAACCCGTCGCCGAGATATTTGAGCACCTCGCCGCCCTCCGCCTCGATCGGCGGCACGAGGCAATCGAAATAGATATTGAGGAGGCTGACCACGTCCTCCGGATGCATATTCGACGTGAGCCGCGTGTAGTTACGCATGTCGGCGAAGAGAATGGCCGAGCGGATGCGGCTGACCTGCCCCCGCCTGACGTCGCCGGAGAGAACCCGCTGGTGGGGCTCGTCGCCGATATAGACCCTCAGGATCTGGTCGAGCGTCGCATAACCGGCACGGATTTCCATGGCGGCCGCCAGCGCCGGCACGATGCCTTCGAGCAGCGACATATCCGATTTCGAGAACCCTTCCGGCGATTGCGTCGCGAAAGACACGCCGTTTTCGTCACCATTGGTGAAGAACACCGGAAAGCAGGCATAGCCGACATAGCCCGCAGCCTTCAGCTCCGGGACAATTCCGAAGCGCTCGTCCGGCGTCTCCCGCAGATCGAGCAGCAGCGGCCTTTTTGTCTGGTGGACGTGGTAGAAGGGGCTACGCTCATAGGTATCATCCGCCATGCCGGAATAGGGAAAGGCACGCCGCTCACTGGTGCCCCCCTTGAGCCACAGGCTCGTGACCGCGGAATGCTCGGTGTGCAGGGTCACCATCGTCATCGATGCACGATCGATCAGCACGCCAGCCGCATTGAGCTGCTCGGCAAGCGTGGCGAGCAACGAATCCTGGTCTTTCTTTTCCCGCGCCTCGGTCAGCAGCCAGTCCCGGATGGTGATCATCGACCGCAGCGCTTCCGGCGATAAGCCCTTCAGCGACTTCTCGAGCGCAACCGCCGCCCAGTTCGCGTCGCCGAGCGTCCGCTCGTTCGATCCGACAGCCGGACCAGACGCCGGCGCAACGGCGGGTGCCGCGCTCATCAGCGTCATATCGGCTTCGGTCAGCGGAGGATCTCCGGTCATGCGCACATTCATTTGTGCATGCCTTTCCGAAACTGCAATCCATCGACGGGCGACAAACGCGACCTGTCGCCAATCGCGGCGGAACGAGAGTCATCCATTGATGTTCTCATTATGTTCTCACCGATCTAAGCCGTCAAGGTAACAGGAACCGCGCCAGGGAACGAATCGGGGACTTGGCCGTCAAGTCCTACGACAGGCGAGATTGCTCGATGGGAAATCCGGCGGGCGATGAAAAGCCGCTATTTGAAGAGGCGGTCGCCCTGCTCGTCGACGATCTGCCGGCCCTTCGTGAGGGAAAACTCGGCCGTCTCCTCAAGCGAGCTGAACCGATCAGCGCGAATGAAACGATGTTCCTTGCGCACGCCGTCGATTTCCTTCTCGATCACTCCGGCGGTCTGATATTGGCCCTCGGCCAGAAACGGCTCGGCGCGGATGTGGAAGCCGTTGTGGTCGAGCGTCTTGACCGTTTTGGGCGCAGCCGGCTCCTCTGCAGGGCGGCGTGAGAAAAGCGACTTGAAGAAAGACATGACACACTCCGCTGCCATGGCCGATGGCGATCGCTCAATACCGCCAGTGACCTGAAGCCGCTCCCATCGCGCCGAAAACCTCGACGCGCGTAGCGCAATCCGGATCATCCTAAGGCCCTGAGAATGCCGATCGGCATCCCAGAGCCCATTCGATTCAGGAGCGCCAAGCTCTCAGTTGTCGAGGAAGCTCCTGAGCTTCCGCGAGCGGGACGGGTGCTTGAGCTTGCGCAGGGCCTTCGCCTCGATCTGGCGAATGCGCTCGCGCGTCACCGAAAACTGCTGGCCGACCTCTTCCAGCGTGTGATCAGTGTTCATGCCGATGCCGAAGCGCATGCGCAGCACACGCTCCTCGCGCGGCGTGAGCGAGGCGAGCACCCGCGTCGTGGTCTCGCGCAGGTTCGACTGGATCGCCGCATCGATCGGCAGGATGGCGTTCTTGTCCTCGATGAAGTCGCCGAGATGCGAATCCTCCTCGTCGCCGATCGGCGTCTCCAGGGAGATCGGCTCCTTGGCGATCTTCAGCACCTTGCGCACTTTCTCGAGCGGCATGGCGAGCTTCTCGGCCAGTTCCTCCGGCGTCGGTTCACGGCCGATCTCGTGCAGCATCTGGCGCGAGGTGCGCACGATCTTGTTGATCGTCTCGATCATATGCACGGGAATGCGGATGGTCCGCGCCTGGTCGGCGATCGAGCGCGTGATCGCCTGGCGGATCCACCACGTGGCATAGGTCGAGAACTTGTAGCCGCGCCGATACTCGAACTTGTCGACCGCCTTCATGAGGCCGATGTTGCCCTCCTGGATGAGGTCCAGGAACTGCAGTCCGCGGTTCGTGTATTTTTTGGCGATGGAGATCACGAGGCGGAGATTGGCCTCGATCATTTCCTTCTTCGCCTGGCGGGCTTCCTTCTCGCCCTTCTGCACCATCGAGACGATCTTGCGGAACTCGAGAATCTCGAGCCCGGTCTCGGAGGCGAGCGTCTGGATTTCCTGGCGGAACTCGCGGATGCGATCCTTCTCGTTCGCCACGAACTCGCGCCACCCGCGCGTGCCGAGCTTGGAGACGCGCAGGATCCATTTGGGATCGAGCTCCGAGCCCTGGTGCTGCTTGAGGAAGTCCTCGCGCGCCACGCCATAGCTCTCGGACAGGCGCATCAGCCGGCCTTCGAGGCCGATCAGGCGCTTGTTGATGTCATAGAGCTGCTCGACCAGCGAATCGATGCGATTCTGGTTGAGCGACAGCGACTTGACATCGACGATGATGTCTTCCTTGAGCTTCTTGTACTTGCGCTCCTGGGAGGGCGAGAGCTTCAGGTTCTGCAGCCGGTTCTCGATGTCCTGGTCCTGCAGGCGGCGCAGCTTCTTGTAGTTCTCCGCGACCGCATCGAAGGTGGCGAGGACCTTCGGCTTCAGCTCCGCTTCCATGGCCGACAGCGAGACGTTGTTCTCGAGGTCGTCGTCGTCCATGTCGCTGTCGGGCAGCGGCGGCTCCTCGGCGAGCATCGCCTCCGGCGCGTCCTCGCCGCTCTCCGGCTGGGGGCTCGCCTTGCCATCGGGGCCGGCATAGGTCGCTTCGAGGTCGATGATGTCGCGCAGGAGGACCTTGCCCTCCATGAGCTCGTCGCGCCAGATGATAATGGCCTGGAAGGTCAGCGGGCTCTCGCACAAGCCGGCGATCATCGCCTCGCGGCCTGCCTCGATGCGCTTGGCGATGGCGATTTCGCCCTCGCGCGACAGCAGCTCGACCGAGCCCATCTCGCGAAGATACATGCGCACGGGATCATCCGTGCGTTCCGCCGGCTCGCTCGCCTTCTCGACCTTGGCGGGAACGGAGCGCGCAGCCTCGACGAGGTCGCCGCCTTCCGATTCTTCCTCTTCGCTGCTTTCGCTCTCGGGCGTTCCCTCTTCCGCTTCCTCGGACTCGATCACATTGATGCCGAGTTCGGACAGCTGGGCGTAAACGTCCTCGATCTGGTCGGAGGTGAATTCCTCCGACGGCAGAACCTCGTTCAATTCGTCATAGGTCACATAGCCGCGCTTCTTCGCGACCTTGATCATGCGCTTGACGGCGCCATCCGTCAGATCGAGCAACGGGCCGTCGGCTTGCGGTTCAGCGACGTCCTGGTTGTCTTCGCGCTCGGTCGTCTTGGTCGCCATCTTCATGCTCCACTCGCACCGGCCATTCGCAAGCCGGGTGCGCTCATAGCCAAAGGGGCAGCGTGGGCGAAAGCCCCGCCACCCATCTCTTCACTGATACAAGCGCGTGACCGCTTGACTAATCGTTAACCACCCTCCGGTCGCAGCATGCCGCGCCGAAAATACGTAAAATAATGACGGCCTGCGCTTGACCCCTGCCAAGCGATCGGCCCTCGCAAACCGGCCCGTCGTCACGAACGCCGCCCCGGATTAGGGGCCTGACCGGCCACCAAACCGAAGAGACCAGAGCCGGCTCCCGCCTCCCGATCAGCCGCCGCGCCTTCGAGCGACGTCAGCTGGGCACGGATCTCCGCCAGCCATGCAAGGCTCGCCTCGCTCTCCTCATCGACCAGGGCACGCTCGGCAGCTCTCAACTCGCTATGTAGCGTGTAAGCGCGCCGATGCAAGATGAATGCCTGACAGAGCATCTCATCGACGGCGGAAATATCCGCCTCCCCATCGAGCGCCCAGACGTCGCCGGGGCGTACGGCGGCCCGCAGCCGCGCGGCGCTCGCCGTGAGTTCAGACGCCAGGACGATGGCCTCACGCCCGTCCAGTTGCTCCCGTCCCGCCAGGTCGACGAGCCAGGCGCGCAGCCGGATCGCGTCCGCATGCGTGAATTCGAGGGTCGCTACCTCCTCGCCGTAGCGGTGCAGCAATTCGGGATGGGCAAGGAGCGTCAGCATGATCAGCGCCTCGCGCGGCGCGCCCGATCCCGCCGATGCGAAAAGCGGATGGCGCGCCAAGCTCGGGCTCGCCTTGAGTGGCGCCGTTCCCCGCGCACGGAAATCCGGCCGGTACGGCTGACGACCTCCCCGGCCGCCACGGCCGCCTGCATAATCCGACCGCCCTTCGTTGCGGCGGCCGCCTTGCGGCAGCAGCTGCCTGAGCCGATCGCCGATCTCGGCGCGGTAATGCCGGCGCAGATCCTCGTCGCGGATGCCGGCGAGCAGGCCGAACAGGCGTTTTTCGAGCGCCGCCCGCCGCTCGGGCGTGTCGAGCGGGGCCGCCTCCACCTCGCGCGTCCACAGAAGGTCGACGAGCGGCCGGGCGGCATCGAGCACGGCGCCGATGGCGCTCGCGCCACCGCTGCGGGCAAGATCGTCCGGATCCTGTCCCTCGGGCAACAGCGCAAAACGCACCGACTTCCCCGGCACGAGATGCGGCAGCGCCACGTCGATCGCCCGGTATGCGGCGCGCCGGCCTGCGCCATCGCCGTCGAAGCAAAGAATAGGCTCCGGCGCCATGCGCCAGAGAAGTGCCAGTTGCTCCTCAGTCAAAGCGGTGCCGAGCGGCGCTACCACATGGGGAAAACCCGCGAGCGCCATGGCGATGACGTCGACATAGCCCTCGACGGCGATCACCGTGCCCTTGTCGTGGGCCGCCTTGCGTGCCGCATGGTGGTTGTAGAGCACATGCCCCTTATGGAAGAGCGGCGTCTCCGACGAGTTGAGATATTTCGCCTGCACATCGGCGCTCATGGCGCGACCGCCGAAGGCGATCACCCGGCCGCGCAGATCGCAAATGGGGAACATCACGCGGTCGCGGAAGCGGTCATAGGGCACAGCGACATCGTCGCGGGTCGCGAGAAGCCCCGCCTCGACCATCGCATCCACCGAAACGCCTTGTGCGGCGAGATGGTCGCGCAAGGCGAAGCGCTCGGGCAGCGCATAGCCCAGGCGAAACTGGCGTCGCGCCTCCTCGCCGAGCCCACGACCCTCCAGATAGCGCAGGGCCTGAACGCCCGCCTTGCCCGCCAGATTCGCCTCGAAGAATTGGGCCGCCAGATCCATCACCTCATGGAGGCCGCGACGGCGCTTTTCCTCGACTTCCGCTTCCTCCGAGATCTTGGGCAGTGCGACCCCCGCCTCCGCCGCGAGCCGCTCCACGGCCTCGGGGAAGGAGACCCCCTCGGTCTCCATCAGGAAGGTGAAGATGTCGCCGTGCTTGCCCGAGGAGAAGCAGTGATAGAAGCCCTTCTGGTCATTGACATAGAAGGACGGCGTCTTCTCGGCATTGAAGGGCGAAAGCCCGCGCCATTCCCGCCCCGCTTTGGCCAGGCGCACGCGCCGGCCAACCACGGCCGTGACCGGCAGACGGGCCCGGATCTCCTCGAGGATGGACGGCGGAAAGCGCATGAGCAGGTTATAGGCCCCGACGGGTCGAAACTGTCACAAAGCCGATTACACCCGATCGCTCTCCGAGGAGTGAATGCGACGGCACAAGCGAATGCAGTGTACTCCTCATTTACCCTGCCAGGCTCGCCTTATCCACAGTTTCCACAAGGATCGCCGCCAATCTTTGTTGCTCGCCGCGCGAGGCGGCAGGTGCAACCTGATTGCTCGCGAATGCAAGCCGAAGTCACGAAAGCGCCGGTAATCTCCCACCCTGCGGCCATCAGTTCTACGCATCAAGGGCCGATCGGAACAGCCACGTTTCGGGAGTTTGGCCATGAGTCTTCGGTTGCCTGTTGCTCTTTCGATCGCCTGTGCGCTCGCCGGTCTCGGCACGGCGCGTGCGACGACGGCCTGCCCTCCGCATGGGGCTTCTCGACGCAGCGAATCGCCTGGACGATCCCCTATTTTGCAGTCAATGCCGGCTTCACCGCCACGTCGCTGTCGGGCATGACGCTTGCAGGTCCGAGCCTGGGGGGCTCGGCCGGCTTCTGGCAGCCGGCGGGCCCTGTCTATTGGGGGCCGGCCTTCGACGTGGCCATGGAGCCGGCCTGCGGGCATCGTTTCGCAGGCCCCTCGCGCATCGACGTCAACCGCTACGCAACCGCCCGCGCGAGCCTGCGCCTCGGCACCCTCGCAACAGATAGGCTGATGATCTACGGCTTTACCGCCCTCGACAACACATTCTACGTCAAGGACGATCCTTACGGCCGTCAGACTATCCTCAAGCCGGAGCCTATCGTGGGCGTCGGGGCGGAATACCGCTTAGACAACGGCACTTCGATCGGCGTGAGCGTCGGTATGAAGCCGAGGATATAGCTGCTCGACGCCGGCACGGGGGGCCACAATGGCCCCTTCTTGTTGACAGCCTTGGCGGTTGCCCCGACATTCCGGCATGGTCGAGGAACCAGACAATATCGCTCTGCACTACCTCGGGCGTCTCGACGAGAAGGTCGATGCGCTACGCGAGGACAATCGCGAGATCAAACAGCGCCTCGGCCTTCTTGAGCAACGATACGTGCTTCTCGAACAGCAGTACGCCTCGCTCTCCTCCCGCATGGACCGCATCGAGACGCGCCTCGACCGGATCGAGAAAAGGCTCGATCTCGTCGAGGTTTGACATCAGCCGCCGGAGAGCTGTGCCTTCACGAGCCCGCTCGCCTTGGCGAAGTCCATCTGGCCGGCATGCCGGCCCTTCAGATGCCCGATGACCTTGCCCATGTCCTTCATGCCGGCAGCCCCCGTCTCGGCGATCGCGGCCTTGATGGCCGCCGCCATCTCGTCGTCGGAGAGCTGGGCGGGCAGGAAGCTCGCGATGACCTCGGCCTCTGCCTTCTCCTGCGCTGCGAGCTCGGGGCGTCCGGCCTGCTCGTAGATCGCGGCCGATTCCTGGCGCTGCTTGATCTCCTTTTGCAGCAGGGCAAGGATTTCCTCCTCGCTCGACTCGCCGCGTCCGGCACCCCGCGCCTCGATATCCTTGTCCTTGAGCTTGGCCTGGATGAGGCGCACAGCCGAAAGCCGGCTCTTGTCGCCGGCCTTCATGGCTTCCTTCATGGCCGTGGTGAAGCGCTCGCGTAGCATGGCGACCTCTCGACGAATCTCTCGGTGACGAATGAACGTTGACGTATATGGTGGCAGTTCATTAAACGACCACCCATATGACCTGCGGGCGGCCTTCGGGCTTTTTGGCCCGTTTTTGTTGCGCCCGCACTCCGGGCTGACCGAGGGCTTAAACGCATCATGACGAAGCTGCAAGACGATGCGCCGGCGCAGGCCGGGCTGTCGGACGGCTGGGACGAGCCGCGTCCCACCGCCCTCCTGGTATTGGCGGACGGCACCGTTCTCGAAGGCTTCGGCTTGGGGGCGATCGGCGAGGCGCCCGGCGAGGTCTGCTTCAACACGGCGATGACCGGCTATCAGGAGATCCTGACCGACCCGTCTTATGCCGGCCAGATCATCACCTTCACCTTCCCGCATATCGGCAATGTCGGCGTCAATGACGACGACATCGAGACGGTGAATATCGCCGCCTCCTCCGGCGTGCGCGGCATCATCGTGCATGCGGATGTCACCGAACCCGCCAACTGGCGCGCCACTCGCCATCTGGACCAATGGCTGAAATCTCGCGGCATCGTCGGCCTCTCGGGCATCGACACCCGCGCCCTGACCGCGCTGATCCGCGAAAAGGGCATGCCGAATGCCATCATCGCTCATGCCCCAGACGGCAATTTCGATTTTCCCCGCCTGAAGGCGGAGGCTGCCGCCGTCCCGTCCATGGACGGCCTCGACCTCGTCCCCCTCGTCGGCACGACGCAGCGCTACGAATGGGACGAGACCACATGGGTGCTCGGCAAGGGCTACGGCCGTCGCGAGGGCGCAGCCAAGCACCATGTGGTCGCCGTCGACTTTGGCGTGAAGCGCAACATCCTTCGGCTTCTCGCCGAACGCGGCTGCAAGGTCACCGTCGTGCCGCCGACCGCGACCGCCGAGGACATCCTGGCGCTCGAGCCGGACGGCGTCTTCCTGGCCAATGGCCCGGGCGATCCGGCAGCGACGGGCGAATATGCCGTGCCCGTCATCCGCCGGCTGCTCGACGAGAAGCTGCCGACCTTCGGCATCTGCCTCGGCCACCAGATGCTCGGCCTCGCGGTCGGCGCCAAGACGGCCAAGATGCACCAGGGCCACCACGGCGCCAATCACCCGGTGAAGGACGAGACGACCGGCAAGGTGGAGATCGTCTCCATGAATCACGGCTTCGCCGTGGACCGCGAGACCCTGCCCGCCAACGCGGTCGAGACGCATGTCTCGCTGTTCGACGGCTCGAACTGCGGCATCGCCCTGACCGACCGGCCGGCCTTTTCCGTGCAGCATCACCCGGAAGCATCGCCCGGTCCGCAGGACAGCCACTACCTGTTCGACCGCTTCGTGGCGATGATCGAGGAGGAGAAGGCCAAGCGCGCCTGAGCCCATATGCGGCGCGCTTGAACGCTCTATATATCCAGGGAAAGACTGACGAGGAGGCCCAGCGATGAGCCAAGTCTTTCCCCCACGCCATGCCTGCTTCACCTTCATCGGCGACGGCAGGGTTCCCAACAGTCGCCTGCCGCTCCTCCTCTACCGCGGGGTCGTCAAGCTCGACGAGAACGATCCGGCGGCGGCGATCGAACGGCTGTTTACCGAGAATGGCTGGACCGGCCTCTGGCGCGACGGCATCTACCCCTTCCACCACTATCACTCGACGGCGCACGAGGCGCTCGGCATCGCCCGCGGCAAGGCCCTGGTGCGTTTCGGTGGCGAGAATGGGCGAGACGTGGAGGTCGAGGCTGGCGACGTCGTCGTCATCCCCGCAGGTGTCGGGCACAAGCGCCAGTTGGCCTCGGACGATTTCCTGGTGGTCGGCGCCTATCCGCCGGGCGTCGAGGTCGATCTCATCAAGGCCGACCCGGCCGGTTACACGGCGGCCGCGGCGCGCATTGCGCAAGTACCGATGCCGGCAACCGATCCCGTTACCGGCAGGACGGGCGGCCTGACGGATCTCTACCGCGCCTGAACGGGCAGGCGTACCGGCGGCTGCACGCCTCGCATGTGCACGGCTGAGCTTTCAGGGCTTCCTTTGCCGGGCCGCGCCGTGTAAACGAGGCCTTCAGCCGTCATCCTTCAATCCTGCGGTCCTTCCGCGCATACTGGCGAGCCTTGCCGAGGCATGCCGGGCGGATCGCGCTGCCGAAACTTGTCAGAGTCTCACACCGACCGGACGATCATGCCAAAACGCACCGATATCTCCTCGATCCTCATCATCGGCGCGGGGCCGATCGTCATCGGACAGGCCTGCGAATTCGATTATTCCGGCACCCAGGCCTGCAAGACGCTCCGCGCCGAGGGCTACCGCATCGTCCTGGTCAACTCCAATCCGGCGACGATCATGACCGACCCCGATCTCGCCGATGCGACCTATGTCGAGCCGATCACGCCCGAGGTCGTCGCCAAGATCATCGAGAAGGAGCGTCCGGATGCGCTCCTGCCGACGATGGGCGGGCAGACCGCGCTCAACTGCGCGCTGTCGCTGCGCAAGATGGGCGTGCTCGAGAAATTCGGCGTCGAGATGATCGGCGCGACGGCGGAAGCCATCGACAAGGCCGAGGATCGCGAGCTCTTCCGCGAAGCGATGAAGAAGATCGGCCTGGAGACGCCGCGCTCGCACCACGTCAAGACCTTGGCACAGGCGCTTACGGCACTCGACGATATCGGCCTGCCGGCCATTATCCGCCCCTCCTTCACCATGGGCGGCACCGGCGGCGGCATCGCCTACAACAAGGGCGAATTCATCGACATCGTCGAGCGCGGCATCGACGCCTCGCCGACGAGCGAGGTGCTGATCGAGGAGAGCGTCCTCGGCTGGAAGGAATATGAGATGGAGGTCGTCCGCGATAAGGCGGACAACGGCATCATCGTCTGCTCCATCGAGAATATCGATCCGATGGGCGTCCACACCGGCGATTCGATCACCGTCGCGCCGGCGCTGACGCTCACCGACAAGGAATATCAGATCATGCGCAACGCATCGCTGGCGGTGCTGCGCGAGATCGGCGTCGAGACCGGCGGCTCGAATGTGCAATTCGCCGTCAATCCCGCCGACGGGCGCATGATCGTCATCGAGATGAACCCGCGCGTGTCGCGCTCCTCGGCGCTCGCCTCCAAGGCGACTGGCTTCCCCATCGCCAAGGTCGCGGCGAAGCTCGCGGTTGGCTACACCCTCGACGAAATCGCCAACGACATCACCGGAGGGGCGACGCCCGCCTCCTTCGAGCCGTCGATCGACTATGTCGTCACGAAAATCCCGCGCTTCGCCTTCGAGAAGTTCCCCGGCGCCGAGCCGACCCTGACGACCGCCATGAAATCGGTCGGCGAGGCGATGGCCATCGGCCGTACCTTCCAGGAAAGTCTGCAGAAGGCCCTGCGCTCGCTTGAAACCGGGCTCACCGGTCTCGACGAGATCGACATTCCCGGCCTCGGACATGGCGATGACCGCAATGCCGTGAAGGCAGCGCTCGGCACCCCGACCCCCGATCGCCTGTTGATCGTCGCCCAGGCGCTGCGGCTGGGGCTCACCACGGCGCAAATTCACGAATCCTGCCGCATCGACCCCTGGTTCCTGGAACAGCTCGCCGAGCTCGTCGCGACGGAGACCAAGGTCCGCACCCACGGACTGCCGCAGACGCCGCGCGCCTTCGCCAAGCTCAAGTCCATGGGCTTCTCCGACGCCCGGCTCGCGGTTCTCTCCGGCCACAGCGAGGCGGAGGTGAAGACGCATCGCCGCGCCCTCGGCATTCGCCCAGTGTTCAAGCGCATCGACACCTGTGCGGCCGAATTCGCCTCACCCACCGCCTATATGTATTCGACCTATGCCGCGCCCTTCGCCGGCACGCCGGCCGACGAGGCGGCGCCGAGCGGGCACAACAAGGTGATCATTCTCGGCGGCGGACCGAACCGCATCGGCCAGGGCATCGAGTTCGATTATTGCTGCTGCCATGCGGCCTTCGCACTGAAGGACGCGGGCTACGAGACCATCATGGTCAATTGCAATCCGGAGACGGTCTCGACCGATTACGACACCTCCGATCGGCTCTATTTCGAGCCGCTCACCGCAGAGGACGTGCTCGAAATCATCGACACGGAACGCCAGGCGGGGCGGCTGCACGGCGTCATCGTGCAATTCGGCGGCCAGACGCCGCTCAAGCTCGCACGCGCCCTGGAGGCTGAGCAGGTGCCGATCCTGGGCACCTCGCCCGATGCCATCGATCTCGCGGAAGACCGGGACCGCTTCAAGCGCCTGCTGGACCGGCTCAACCTGAAACAGCCGAAGAACGGCATCGCCTATTCGGTCGAGCAGGCGCGGCTTATTGCCGCCGAGGTCGGGCTGCCGCTCGTCGTGCGGCCCTCTTACGTGCTCGGCGGACGTGCCATGGCGATCATCCGCGATGACGAGGCGCTCTCCGATTATCTGCTCGACAGCCTGCCGGCGCTCGTGCCGCACGACATCAAGGCGCGCTATCCCAACGACAAGACCGGCCAGATCAACACCCTGCTCGGCAAGAATCCGCTGCTCTTCGATCGCTACCTTTCGGACGCCATCGAGGTCGATGTGGACGCGCTCGCGGACGGGCGCGACGTCTATATCGCCGGGATCATGGAACATATCGAGGAGGCGGGCATTCACTCGGGCGACAGCGCCTGTTCCCTGCCCCCGCATTCACTCGGTGCCGATATCCTCGCCGAACTCGAACGCCAGACAAAGGCATTGGCTCTCGCTCTCGAGGTGGGCGGCCTGATGAACGTGCAATATGCCATCAAGAACGGTGACATCTACGTGCTGGAGGTCAATCCCCGCGCCTCGCGTACGGTGCCCTTCGTCGCCAAGGTGATCGGCCGGCCGATCGCCAAGATCGCGGCCCGGGTAATGGCCGGCGAGGCTTTGACCGCCTTCGACCTGACCGCGCGCAAGCTCGATCATATCGGCGTCAAGGAAGCGGTGTTTCCCTTCGCCCGCTTTCCGGGCGTCGACGTCCTGCTCGGCCCGGAGATGCGCTCGACCGGCGAGGTCATCGGCCTCGATCGCTCCTTCGGCATCGCATTTGCCAAGAGCCAGCTCGGCGGCGGCACCAAAGTGCCGACCGAGGGCACCGTCTTCGTCTCGGTGAAGGATGTGGACAAGGAGCGGATTCTGCCGACCATGCGACTCTTGGCCGGGCTCGGCTTCAAGATCGTGGCAACCTCAGGCACTCAGCGCTTCCTTGAGGAGAACGGCATCGCCGCCTCGAAGATCAACAAGGTGCTCGAAGGCCGGCCGCATGTGGTCGACGCCATCAAGAATGGCGGCATCCAGCTCGTTTTCAATACGACCGAGGGCGCGCAGGCGCTTGCGGACTCGCAATCGCTGCGCCGCGCCGCCCTCTTGCATAAGGTCCCCTACTATACCACTCTTGCTGGTGCCGCCGCCGCCGCCGAAGGCATCAAAGCCTATCGCGACGGCGAATTGGAGGTGCGTGCCTTGCAGGAATATTGGCCGGCACAGCACTGATCCTCCGCCCGACGCGACAGATGATAGTGAGTGTCGCGTTTAACCCCGGCCGTGCCGTCAACCGGTTCTCGCAAGACGGGAACGGCGCGGCTAGTTCGGCATGACGAGAGAAGGACGAATGGAGAAGATCCCGATGACCGCGGCGGGCTATGCCGCCCTGGAGGCGGAGTTGAAGCGCCGCCAGCAGGAGGAACGTCCGCGCATCATCCAGGCAATCTCCGAGGCGCGTGCGCTGGGCGATCTGTCGGAGAACGCCGAGTACCACGCCGCCAAGGAAGCGCAGGGCTTGAACGAAAGCCGCGTGCAGGAGCTGGAGGCGCTGATCTCGCGCGCGGAGATCATCGACGTATCGAAGCTCGATGGTCAGGTCATCAAATTCGGCGCGACCGTGACCCTCGTCGACGAGGACACGGAGGAGCAGAAGGTCTACCAGATCGTCGGCGAGCCGGAGGCGGACGTGCGCCTCGGACGGATGTCGATCACCTCCCCCGTTGCGCGCGCCCTCATCGGCAAGACGATCGGCGACTCCGTCGAGGTGAATACGCCGGGTGGCGGGAAATCCTACGAGATCGTCAATGTCGCCTTCCGCTGACCTCGCGGAGACGGGGGAACCGGTAAGCGACAGCGCCCCGGGCGAGTTGGCCGGCCGCCCGGATGGCGTACGGTCTCGCAGGGCCATTGTGGCCGGCTTGGCGGCGCTCGCCGTTCTCGGCGGAGCAGGCTGTGTGTCCGCCCGCAATACCCCGCTGCCGGCGGGGCTCGCCTCATCTTTGGTCATCTCCTCGATCCGGGTCGATGTCTCGCAGCTGCGCGCCAAGGGGCTCGGCCCCTGGTCCGACCTCATCCAGCAGGCGACGGCCGACCAGCTCCGGCGGGAATTCGCCGGGCGCATGGCGAGCGGCGGCGCCCAGCTGAGCGTGGTGATGCAGGGCGTGACGCTGGAGAGCTACGTCGGTGGTGGCGGAAGCGACTTCCCCGGCGATGCCGAAAACACCAATGACTATCTCGAAGGCGATGCCTTCGTGCTGTCACGCCGCGGCGAGGTGCTGGCCAAATACCACATTCTGCTCGCCCTGCCGTCCTCGACCGCCGGCGCGTGGTATCTTCCCAATATCGACGAGCGACGCATCGTCAGCCTCTCGCAGAACTTTGCGCGCTGGGTAAAGCGCGACGTCCTCGGCTAACCTCGCAGTCGCGTCAGCTGCGCTCCATGGGCACGATCGGCTCGTCCTTGACGACGTCGAGCGTCACCGCTGTGCGCACGTTTCGCACATTGGGCAGTCCGGTCAGCTCCAGCACGAAGCTCTGGAAAGCCCTGAGATCGGGCGCGACGCATTTCAGGATGTAGTCGATATCGCCCGAGAGGGTCCAGCATTCACGCACCAGCGGCCAGGCGCGGATGCGCTCCTCGAACTGGGCGAGGTCGGTCTCGGCCTGACTCGCCAGATGCACCATCGCAAAACAGGTCACCTGGTAGCCGAGCTGCTTCTCATCGAGAAGCGCGCGATAGCCCTTGATGATGCCGGCTTCTTCGAGCGCACGCACCCGCCGGAGGCAGGGAGGAGCCGACAACCCCGCCCGCTTGGCGAGTTCCACATTTGTGATGCGGCCGTCGGCCTGAAGCCCGCTGAGGATCTTCCAATCGGTGGCGTCCAAGGTGAAACGCAAGGGGAAACCATCCCTTCCCGCGGCTGCGCAGGCTGTGTAGACCGGACGGCAGAGTGACACAAGGGCGCGGCAGGCGCCCGCTGATCGGAGCCCATCGTGACGCTACCGGCGAAGACGAGCGCATGGGTGCTGACGGACGGCAAGATCGGCGACGAGGCTCAGTGCCTGGCCATCACCGATGCGCTCGGCCTCGAGCCCGCCGTGCGGCGCGTTGCACCCCGCCCGCCCTTCTCCTGGGCCATGCCTTACGGGCCGATCGACCCGCGCGAGGCGCCTGGCCGGCCGGCAAGCCCGGTCGCGCCGCCCTTCCCCGATCTCCTCATCGCCTCCGGGCGGCGCTCCATCGCCTATGTCCGCCATGTGAAGCGGGCTTCGCGGGGGCGTACCTTCACCGTCATTCTCAAGGACCCGCGTACCGGCACCGGCGCGGCGGATTTCATCTGGGTGGCGCAACATGACCGCCTGCGGGGCGACAATGTCCTCGTCACCTTGACGAGCCCGCATCGCGTCTCCGCCGAGCGGCTCGCGGCGGCACGCGAGAACCCGCCGCCGGCGCTCGCTGCTCTGCCTGCCCCGCGCGCGGCGGTGCTCGTCGGGGGCAACAGCCGCCATTACCGCTTCACCGAGGCCGACATCGCCCGCTTTCTGGCCGACCTGCGCCGCCTCGCCGACTCAGGCGTTGCGCTGATGATGACCGCATCGCGGCGCACGCCCCCGCCCCTTGCCGCCGCACTCGCCGAGCTCGCCGCATCGGGGGCCGGCTATCTATGGGACGGCATGGGCGACAATCCCTATATCGCGCTTCTCGCATTGGCTGATTCGGTCGTGGTCACCGCTGATTCGACCAATATGTTGAGCGAGGCAGCGGTAACGGGAATGCCCATCCTCGTTTTCGAGCCCTCCGGCGGCCACGATAAGATCAAAGCGTTGCTCCAAGGCCTCAGGTGCGCAGGAGCTGTGCGCACTTTCGCGGGAAGGCTTGAACAGGGCGCATACGTGCCATTAAATTCAACATCAATCATCGCGGATGCGATCGCCGTAGCTTTTCGACGGTATCAGGCGCATCTGTGATCCCCTCCCGCGGCGCGAGCGCCGCATCGGCAGCGGTCGAAAAGGCCGCGCACCGGACCAGACTATGACCCACACGCATGCCCAAGTTCTCATCGTCGGCTCCGGGCCTGCCGGCTATACGGCCGCCATCTATGCAGCCCGGGCAATGCTCGAGCCGGTGCTCGTCACCGGCATTCAGCAGGGCGGGCAACTCACGATCACCACGGATGTGGAAAACTACCCGGGTTTCGCCGATGTCATCCAGGGCCCGTGGCTCGTCGAGCAGATGCGGCTTCAGGCAGAGCACGTCGGCACCCGGCTCGTCAGCGACCATATCTCGTCCGTGAACCTCGGCCGCAGGCCCTTCGAGCTCAAGGGCGACGGGGGCGACACCTATTCGGCCGACACGCTGATCATCGCGACCGGGGCCCAGGCCCGCTGGCTCGGCCTGCCGTCCGAGCAGAAATTTCAGGGCTTCGGGGTCTCGGCCTGCGCCACCTGCGATGGCTTCTTCTTCCGCAACAAGCAGGTGGTCGTGATCGGCGGCGGCAATACCGCGGTCGAGGAAGCGCTCTATCTGGCCCAGATCGCCGCGGAGGTCACGCTCGTCCACCGCCGCGATAGCCTGCGCGCCGAGCGCATCCTGCAGCAACGGCTGTTTCAGCACCCGCGCATAAAGGTGCTCTGGAATACGGAACTCGAGGAAATCTGCGGCTCCGAGGCGCCGCTCTCGGTCAGCCACGTTCGTCTCAAGAACGTGTTGACGAAAGAGATCACGGAACAGAAGACGGACGGCGTCTTCGTGGCGATCGGGCACAAGCCGGCGAGCGAAATGGTCGCCGGGCAGCTCGACCTGACCCCTTCCGGCTATATCCGCACCGTTCCCGGGTCGACGGCGACCTCCATTCCCGGAGTCTTCGCCGCCGGCGACGTGACCGATGAGGTCTTCCGCCAAGCCGTCACCGCAGCCGGGCTCGGCTGCATGGCGGCCTTGGAGGCAGAACGATGGTTGGTCACACAAAAGGCCGACCTCAGGGCGGCCGAGTGACGGGACGTCGCGGATCCGAAATCAGAACATAGAAGACGCCCGGGGGGCGGCCGTGGATTGGGATAAAGTTCGCATTTTCTACACCGTCGCCGAGGCGGGCAGCTTCACGCGCGCCGGCGATGATCTCGGACTGAGCCAGTCCGCTGTCAGCCGACAAGTCAGTGCGCTCGAGCGGGAGTTGCGAGCGCCCCTGTTTCATCGGCATGCCCGCGGTCTCATCCTGACCGAGCAGGGCGAACTGCTTTTCCGCGCCGCGCGCGATATGACCATGCGACTCGATTCGACGCGGGCGCGGCTCGCCGAATCACGCGAGCGCCCCTCCGGCAATCTGCGCGTCACGACGACGCTTGGCCTCGGATCCCATTGGCTGACGCCGCGGCTGGGCGAGTTCCTCGATCTCTATCCGGATGTCCGGGTGGAGTTGATCCTGACCGACGACGAGCTCGATCTTTCGATGCGCGAAGCCGACGTGGCGATCCGCCTGCGGCAACCCGTGCAGGGCGATCTCATCCAGCGCCGCCTCTTCACGGTGCATTTTCATGTCTATGCGTCCACCGAATACCTCAAGCGATTTGGCCAACCCGACAAATTGGCGGACCTGGACAGCCACCGCATCCTGACCTTCGGCGGGTCGATTCCCCATTACCTGTTGGCGGTGCATTGGCTCGCTACCGCCGGCCGCGACTCCAAGGATCCGCGCCCCTACCATCTCGTGGTCAACAACATGACCGCTCTGAAGAAAGCAACCGAGCGGGGCGCCGGCATTGCGGTGCTGCCGGATTACATCGTCGAGCCTGGGCTTGGCCTTGTGCAAATTCTGACCGACGTCGAGATGCCTTCGCTGGACAGTTACCTGGTCTTTCCGGAGGAGATGAAGAACGTCGCTCGCGTCCAGGTTTTCCGCGATTTCCTGATCGGCAAGGCCCAGCGGTGGACCTACTGATAGGGTTGTGAGGCCGATTAAATATGCGGCATCTGCATAGCAGTCATGCCACGTGTTGCATTGCAAAAAGGCAGTTCCGGGATCATATTGATGGTGGCTGAAGACGTTGGGCTCCGCACCACCTCCCGGCGTAGAGCTTGTTTTCGGCCGTTCCCCTCTGGAAGTGTTCTGACTTCGGTCAGGCATTAACTCGGGCCGGATTTCCTCACGGATTTCCGGCCCCTTTTATTTGCACCGGCTGCATTGCACGCCGCCCCGGCCCCAGATGGGCCTCGGCATCCCCCTTGCGCGAATCAAAACGTCGGCCATGCGCCTGCTTCGGCCGTCACAGGCGCGAAGGGCGTTACTCAGCCGTGCGGGATCGAGCGCCGGCACGCTCCGATGCGGCGACGCCTACGTCTTGGGCCGGCCGCCGCTCACATGAACAGCTTTTCCCCGTCCATGCCCTTATAGAGATCGGCGACATACTCGCCGTAACCGTTGTAGATCAGCGTCGGCCGATAATCGCCGGTTCCCAGGATCTCCTCGCGCGCCTGGCTCCAGCGCGGATGCGGCACCTCCGGATTCACATTGGCCCAGAAGCCATATTCCGAAGATTGCAGGCTCTCCCAATAGCTGACTGGCCGCTTCTCCGAAAAGGAGACGGCGACGATCGATTTGATGGACTTGAAGCCGTATTTCCACGGCGTCGCGAGCCGGATCGGCGCGCCCATCACTTTGGGCAGCGGCTTGCCATAGGCGCCCGTGACGATGAAGGCGAGATCGTTCGTGGCCTCGGCGATCGTGAGCCCCTCCGTATAGGGCCAGGGGTACCAGGTCTGCTTTTGCGCCGGCGCGATCTTGGGATCGAGGAAGGTCTTCATCACCACATATTTTGCGGAGCCGAGGGGCTTTGCCATCTCGACGAGCGCACGCATGGGAAAGCCCGTCCAGGGCACGGCCATCGACCAGGCCTCGACGCAGCGGTGGCGATAGAGGCGTTCCTCCAGCGTCACCCGCTTTACGAGATCCTCGAAAGCGATCTCGAAGGGTTTCTCAACGAGCCCGTCGACCTTGATGGTCCAGGGATGAGTCGGCAGGGCCTCCGCCGCCGAAGCGACGCGCTTGGAAAAGCCGAATTCGTAGAAATTGTTGTAGTTGGTGTTGTCGGCCTCGGGCGTGATCGGCCGGTCGAGCGTGTAGTGACTGTTGCGTGCGGCCGGATAGAGGCTCGCGGTCGGATCCGCCGCAGCCCGTGCCAGCCCCGGTAGGAAGGCGGTGCCGGCGATCGCGCCCGTCCCAGCCATGACGGCCCGTCTGTTGAAGAAAAGCGGCTCGGCCGTTGCGTCCTGCTCGGGCAGTTCCCAGCCACGTCTTTTTTTCACGAACATCGAGAGCCTCGCTTCCTCGTTTGTCAGGAAACAAGCGCGCATTTTGCGCCGGCTGCAAGTCACGCCTTCGGGAGTGATCAGGCCTGCGCGCCCGCCGTTTCGCCCGCCAGCACCTCTTCGCGCAACACGCGGCGCAGCACCTTCCCGACATTGGACTTTGGCAGGCTCTGCCGGAACACGATGCGCCGCGGCAGCTTGTAGCCGGTCAAGCTCTCCCTGGCGAAGGCGCGGATCTCCTCCTCGGTGAGCGAGGGATCGCGTGGCACGATATAAGCGGTGACGATTTCACCGGATTGTGCATCGGGCAGGCCGATGACCGCGACTTCCAGCACCTTCGGATGGCGGGCAATGACGTCCTCGACCTCCGTCGGATAGACGTTGAAGCCGGACACGATGATCATGTCCTTGATGCGGTCGACGATGCGCAGCACCCCGTCCGGCTCCATCACCGCGAGATCGCCGGTGCGGAAGAAGCCGTCGGCGGTCATCACCGCCGCCGTCGCCTCCGGGTGGCGCCAATAGCCGGCCATGACCTGCGGGCCGCGCACGCAGATCTCGCCGACCTCGCCCAGGCCGAGATCCGTGTCGCTGCCCGGCGCGCGGATGACGACCTCCGTCGAAGGCAAGGGATAGCCGACCGTGCCGGTGAAGGCTTCGATATCCAGCCGGTTGACCGAAATCACCGGTGAGGTTTCCGAGAGCCCGTAGCCCTCGATGATCGGCCGGCCGGTCAGATCCTTCCAGCGCCGGGCGACCGCCTGCTGCGTCGCCATGCCGCCCGATACGCAGAAGGCGAGATGGGAGAAATCCACGCTCTTCGCCGCCGGGTGATTGGCGATGGCATTGAAGAGCGTGTTGACGCCGCACAGCATGGTGAAGCGCTCGCTCTTCATCGTCTTGATCAGGCGGCCGATGTCGCGTGGATTGGCGATGAGCAGCGAGGTCACGCCCGCCGTCAGCCGGCTGACGCAACACGCCGTGAGCGCGAAGATGTGGTAGAGCGGCAGCGCCGTCACCATCACCTGCCCAGGTGTATCGTCCGGCACCCAGGTGCCGACCCAGGCGCGGATTTGCGCGGCATTCGCGACGATATTGCGATGGGTGAGCATCGCGCCCTTCGGAATGCCGGTCGTGCCGCCGGTATATTGCAGGAAGGCGATATCCTCGCCGGCGATCGTCACTGGTGCGGGCGCCGCCTTTCGGCCGGCGGCGAGGGCCTTGGCGAAACTGATGCCGTTCGGCAGCGAGAAAGGCGGCACGGCCTTTTTGACATGCCGCGAGACCAAATTGACGATCCCGCCCTTCAAGCCCATCAGGTCGCCGGGCGACACCACGACGACCGCCTCGAGCGGGAGTTCCGGCAGGACTTCCTGCACTACATGCGCGAAGTTCTCGAGAACGAAGACGACGCGCGGCTCGGCGTCGGCGAGCTGCAACCTCAGCTCGCGCGCCGTATAGAGCGGATTGACATTGACCACCGCATAACCGCCGCGGATCGCGCCGATCATGATCGCCGGATAGGCGAGCACATTCGGCATCATGATGGCGATGCGATCGCCTTTACGCAGCCCGCGGCTCTGCAGCCAGGACGTCACCGCGTCGGCGGCGCGGCCGAGGTCGCGATAGCTCAGGCTGGCGCCAAAGCTGCGGAAGGCGGCACGCTCGCCGTAGCGGTCGATGGCCGTCGTGAAGAGATCGGCGAGCGTGCCGAGGCTTGCGCTATCGATCGCCTGCGGCATGCCCGGCGGATAGGCCGAGAGCCAGGGGGCAGCATGGGCCGATGATGCCCCCGGGCCCCTCCCCTCGTTCACGCTCTTGGCGGAGGTGGCACTTGCCCCCGGCGAACCCGTCTTGGCCATCGATCGTTTCCTGCCCGGCCCTCAGGCCAATCTGACAAGCATCTTACAACGAAGTCTCTCGTTGGCATGGCCATTATGCATGCGCGGCGCTATGCGTGCGCCGCTTGCGCCACGCTTTCGGCAGCTTTGCCGGTGAGCTCGGCGAAATGATCGAAGCGGGCAGAGAAGGTGCCGACCCCGGCTGTGGCCGAGCGCAAATCGACGATCAGGTCGCCGATCTCCGCTTCGGGGATCTGGGCGCGAACAACATCCCATCCATCCCAGCCCGGGCGGCGATCATAGCCGAGGATCTGCCCCCGGCGCGCCGAGATCAGCCCGGTGATTCTCACCATCACCTCCGACGGCAGCGCGAGCTCGACGCCGAGCACCGGCTCGAGCAGCACGGGGCTGGCCTTCGGCAGGGCCTCGGCGAGCGCAAGCCGCGCCGCCGCCCGGAACGCCATATCCGAGGAATCGACGGAATGGTACGAGCCGTCCTTCAGCGTCACTTCGAAATCGACGACCGGGAAACCGAGCGGCCCGCGGCCTGCCGCCTCGCGCACCCCGGCTTCGACGGAGGAGATATACTGCCGCGGCACAACCCCGCCGGTGATCATGTCGGTGAAGATCAGCCCCTCACCGCGCGCCAGCGGCGCGACGTCGATCACCACGTCGCCATACTGGCCGTGGCCGCCGGATTGCTTCTTATGCCGGCCGCGCGCCGAGGCCGGGCTGCGAATCGTCTCGCGATAGGCGACATTGGGGCGACGGACGGAAACCTGCACGCCGTAACGACTCTGCAGGCGCTCCAATGCGACCCGCAGATGCATCTCGCCCTGACCGCACAGGCGCATTTCGCCGAGATCGGGCCGGTGCTCCACGGTAAGCGATGGATCATCTTCCATGAACTTGGCGAGAGCGGTGGCCAGGCGGACGTCGTCCTTGCGATCGCTGGTGGCGAGTGCGCTCGCGAAAACAGGCTGCGGGGGAGCGACCGGTGCCAACGCCAGCGGCGCGACACGGCCCTCGGCGATCGTTTCGCCCGTGGCGATGCCTTCGAGGCGCGCGAGGGCCACCGTATCGCCTGCCTGCGCGGCCGAGAGCCGCGTCGTGGCAGCGCCTTGGAGCCGCAGGATGCTGGCGACGCGCGCCTCCGCGCCGCTCGATCCGGTAACGGTCGTGCCCTCGCTGAAGCTGCCGCGCAGCACGCGCACCAGGGAGAGCTTGCCGCCCTGGGCCACATGGGAGGTCTTGATCACCTGCGCGAGCGCCGGGCCCTCGGTGGGCACACCGAGCCGCACCGCAACCGCGCTCACATCCGGCGCCTCGTGGCGCAAGGCCTTCAGGAGCCTCGTGACGCCGTTGCCGCGCTCGCCGGCCCCGAGCAGCACCGGAACCACATGCTGCTCGCGCAATTCGCGCGACAGATCGTCGAAAATGCGGTCTCGCGGCGGTTCGATGTCGTCGAGAAGCGCTTCGAGAAGGGCGTCGTCATAGTCGGCGAGCTTCTCGAGCATCGAGTAGCGCGCTTCCTTCTCGGCCGGCAGTTCGGTTTCCGGCAACTCGACCACCTCGCTCGCCGCATGCTCGCGATAGACGAAGGCCCGCTCCAGGGCGAGATCGATGAAGCCGACGGCGATGCCGTCCTTCCAGATCGGGATCTGGCGCAGGAGAAGGCGCGTGCGCGACGCGCTCTGGAGAAGCGTGAGGGCGTCCCAGAGTTCAGCCGTCGCCCCATCGACCTTGTTGAGAAAGACGAGGCGAGGAATGCCGGCTTCCTCGAGCTCGCGCAGCACCACTTCGAGGGCGCGCAGCTTGCGCGGGTCTGCCTCGCACACGACCACTGCCGCATCGCAGGCCGGCAATACGGTGCGCATCTCGTGCTGGAATTCGACCGACCCCGGACAATCGATGAAGGTATAGCGGTCGCCGAGATAATCGATCGAGGCGACATTGGCCTCGACGCTCATGAGATGAGCGCGAGCCTCCGGGCTCGCGTCGCCAAGGGTATTGCCGTCGGCCACCCGGCCCTGCCGATCGATGGCGCCGGCCCGCGCCAGGATAGCTTCTAGGAGTGTCGTCTTGCCGCTCTGCTGGGGACCGACGATCGCGATCAATCGCGGCCCCGCGGCGTCTCTGCCGCTTTGCGCAACCATGGCATTCTCCTCTCCCGCGGAGCCACCGCCATGGGGCGGTGGTCGCATCTGTCGGGCTCTTTGCGGCCCCTCGGGAGATGGTCACGCCATCGGCGTCGCGAATCAAGCTGTATTCGGAGGGCCGTCGCTGCGCGTCACGAATCGGCGCGCGGCGTCAGCGACGCCGGCCGGTGACGCGCGCCGGCGCCAGTTCGAGCGCAGCCACACCGAGCGCGATATTGACGCCGCGCTGTCCCTGGACGGACAGGGGTTGCAGGCTGAACGACCGGCGCGATCCACCGACCAGGAGATTGGCCCCGACGCCGGCACCCGCTGTGGCTTCGCCGGATACGCCGCCATAGCCACCCGCAAGGGCCCCACGGCGTGCGCTCCTGCTCGTCGAGAGCACATCCCAGACGAGCGTGCCGCCGGTGGTCGCGCCGAGGTCGAGACCGAAGCGCCGGATCGTGCCGACATAGTGGTCCTGCCAGCCGGCGCGGTCGTGATAGACGCAGCTCAGCGCCTTCGCCGAGGTGATGAGGAGCCCCGGCCCGCCGGAGACGTTGCAGGTCAATCGGCCGACGCGGTTCTCGCCGCGTTGGGCAGCCGCCGGAAGACTCGTCGCGACTACGACGACACCGAGAGTCGCGGCGCCGAGAAGGCGCGGAAGGATGCGGTTGTTCATGGAAGCTCTCCGTCGATCGTCAAGAAATCGATCGCTGTCGATGCTTCCCCAACGCGCCCTTCCGCCGCCGAGTTCCGGTCCGGCGCGCTCGCCTCAGCGGAGCTCCGCGCAAAAACGCTGGATGCGCGAGCAGGCATCTTCCAGCTTGTCGACGGAGGTGGCGTAGCTCACGCGGAAATTCGGCCCGAGGCCGAAGGACGAGCCGTGCACGGCCGCGACGCCTTCGATGGCGAGCAGCTCCATGACGAAGTCCTCGTCCGTCTCGATGACCTTGCCGGACGGCGTCCTCTTGCCGATCAGCGGCGCACAGGAGGGATAGACGTAGAATGCGCCCTCCGGCGTCGGGCAGGTCAGGCCGCGCGCCTGGTTGAGCATGGAAACGACAAGCGCGCGACGCTCCTCGAAGGCTTTGCGGAAGACCTTCAGATGGTCCTGCGGACCGTCGAGGGCCTCCACCGCCGCCCATTGCGCGATCGAGCAGGCGCCGGAGGTCTGCTGCCCCTGCACCATGTCCATGGCGCGGATGAGCTGTTCGGGGCCGGCCGCATAACCGATGCGCCAGCCCGTCATGGCATAGGACTTCGACACGCCGTTCATGGTCAGGGTGCGGTCGTAGAGCGCGGGCTCGACCTGCGCTGGCGTCACGAACTCGAAGTCGCCATAGACGAGATGCTCGTACATGTCGTCCGTGAGCACCCAGACATGCGGATGCCGGACGAGCACGTCGGTGAGCTTCTTCATCTCGTCGTGGCTATAGGCTGCGCCGGACGGATTCGACGGCGAGTTGAGCAGAACCCACTTCGTCTTCGGGGTAATCGCCCGCTCCAAGTCTTCGGGTTGCAGCTTGAAGTTTTTCTCCATCATCGTGTTGACGATCACCGGTGTGCCGCCGCACAGCGCGACGATCTCCGGATAGCTGACCCAATAGGGCGCGGAGATCACCACCTCGTCGCCCGGATTGAGGGTGGCGAGCAGGGCATTGTAGATGACATGCTTGCCGCCCGTCCCGACGATGACCTGCGAGGGCTTGTAGTCGAGGTGGTTCTCGCGCTTGAACTTGCGGGTGATCGCCTCGCGCAGCTGCACGATGCCGGGCACGGGGGTATATTTCGTCTCGCCCCGGCGAATGGCGGCGATCGCGGCTTCCTTCACATTCTCCGGCGTGTCGAAATCCGGCTCGCCGACGGACAACGAGATCACGTCGCGACCGGTGGCTTTGAGATCTCGGGCCTTTTGCGTCAGCGTGATCGTCGCGGACGGCTTGATGCGCGAGAGGGCATCAGCAAGAAAGGCCATGGCACCGGCTCCTCAAGGGGTTTTTCGAAAGGCGCCGGACACTAGTCGCTCGGGCATTGCCGCGCAAGGCGACACCGCGCAGCGGCGGGAACTTTCCGTTAACTGCCCCATTGACTTGCAGAAGCCACGCCGACCGGCATCTGCCATGGTGTGCCATCGCACCGCTGGCAATCCCAGGCAGATCTACGTTCGGAACATCAGTCGTAGGGCTCGGAGGGAGCTCGTATGAATATCAATGATCCCATCCGGATGGCGGATATCCGCAAGTCGCGTACCGTCGCCGCATCCATGTCGCGTTTCGAGGTCGAGCGTCAGTTCAAGATGTCGCTCATGCTCGTTATCGTGCTGACCGTAGCCACTCTCGCAATCACCGCGATCAATCACATTTCCACGACCGATACCGTCCGCCTGCCCGTCCCGACGCGCGTTTCATAGGGACGCGCTTGACGAACCGTCCTCCGGCCCCATGTGCACGCTTGATGCGTGCCTATGCTGGGCAACGACGGAGGACGGACGATGCGTGCACTCGCGCTGGGCTTGCTCGCCTGTTCGGCGATCTTGGCGGCTGAACAGGGACGGGCGCAAAGCGCTCCGGACCGCGCCCGACGTGGGCAGGCTGTCGATGGGCAGGTTGTGGTGGAGACGGTCGCGAACGGCCTGAACCGCCCTTGGAGCCTCGCCTTCCTTCCGGACGGACGGATGCTCGTCACGGAGCGTGGCGGCAGCCTGCGCGTGGTGTCGAGCGAAGGGGCGAAATCTCAGCCCGTCGCCGGCGTTCCCGAAGTGAAGGCACGCGGCCAGGGCGGACTGCTGGACGTTGCGCTCGATCCCAATTTTTCCAGCAATCGCCTCATCTATCTGAGCTATGCCGAGCCGCGAGCCGGCGGGCGCGCCGGCACGGCGGTCGCGCGGGGACGGCTCGACGAGGACGCGCTGCGCTTGAGCGACGTCGCGGTCATCTTCCGCCAGGAGCCGGGCTACAGCGGCAACAATCACTACGGCTCGCGGCTCGCCTTCGCGCCCGACGGCACGTTGTTCGTGACCCTCGGCGAGCGCTTCGACCTGCGCGACAGGGCGCAGGACCTGTCGACCGATCTCGGTAAGGTGGTGCGCATCAACCGCGACGGGTCGATCCCGAGGGACAATCCCTTCGTCGGACGAGAAGGCGCGCGGCCGGAGGTCTGGAGCTATGGCCACCGCAATCCGCAGGCGGCAGCGATCAACCCACGCACGCGTGTGCCGTGGGTCATCGAACATGGGCCGCGCGGCGGCGACGAGGTCAATATCATTCGTAAAGGCGCCAATTACGGCTGGCCGGTGATCGGCTATGGCGTGCACTACTCCGGCGCCAAGATCGGCGTCGGCACAACGCGGCCCGGCATGGAACAGCCCGTCTTCTATTGGGACCCGTCCATTGCCCCCTCGGGCATGGCCTTCCTCACGAGCAACCGTTATCCCGGCTGGCAGGGGAACCTGTTCACCGGCGCGCTCGCCGGCCAGATGCTGGTGCGGCTGGAGCTCTCAGGCGATCGCGTGTTGCGCGAAGAGCGGCTGCTGACGGACCTCGGCGCCCGCATCCGCGACGTGCGCCAAGGACCCGACGGGCTGCTCTATCTCCTGACCGACGAGAGCAATGGCCGGCTGCTCAGGCTCAGGCCAGCGGGCTCTTGAAAATGAAGGCCGCCCCGAGCGCGATCAGCGCGAAGCCGATGGCATGGTTGATGGTGAGCGGCTGCTTCAGGAAGAACACCGAGAAGCCGGCAAAGACGACAAGCGTGACGACCTCTTGAATGGTCTTCAGCTGGGCGGCCGAGTAGACGCTCGCGCCGATGCGATTTGCCGGCACCGCGAGACAATATTCGAAGAAGGCAATGCCCCAGCTCACCACCACCGCGGCCCAGAGCGGGGCGGACTTGTAGTTGAGGTGCCCATACCAGGCGAAGGTCATGAAGACATTCGAACAGATGAGCAGGGCGATCGGCAGGATTGTGGCAGTGGACTGAAGCGCGAGGAATTGCGGCATGGAGGCTCGGAAGGCTCACGGGAGACGGGCGACGAGACCGGCACGATAGAGCCTTGTCGCCCTCCGTTGAATGCGAATGCTGCGCCCCAGCCTTGCGCAGTCAGCTTATTGGAAGCCCTTGAACGTCAGACGCAGCATGGCCGCCGCATCGAGTTGCCCTGCGCTGCTCGCCGTCACGGGAATCGAATAGCCGACGCGCGTGTCGATATTGGCGTCGAGCCAGCCGCGGTCCGAGTGGAAGATGCGTGCCGACGCAGCGACGCTCGGTTTGACAGTGGTGCCCCAGCGCGAGGCATTGTCGGGCTGATAGGTCGAGTTCACGGCAACCTCGGGCGTCACCCGCCAAGCGCCATCGTCTTTGCCGCGGCGCAGGCCGAGGCTCACCGCGAAGGCCTGGCTTGGCGTCCCCTGCACGTCCACGCCGCCCGAGGCGGAGCCGCCCCAGATGAACCCCTGCGTGGACTGCGGCGCCTGACGCGTCAGGGCCCAGTCCATACGTGTACCCTGGTGACCCCACCGTCCGTCGTCGCTGGCAACTTCAGTCGACAGGCTGAGCCCCGGCATCGGCCCCACGACCATCCCGACCGCCTTCTCCGTAGGCTGCGGAACGGCGGGTAGCGGCAGGGTGGGCTTGGACGCGCTGACTCCACGGACCAGCGGCGAGACGTTCCATGCGGCCGTCGCGCGGGACGTCTTTCGCCGGCCGGTATAGGGTGTCAGTGAATTGAGGTCGGGCAATTCGAGTTGCTTCAGCGTCTCGTCGTCCATCCACTGGAGCAGCGGTTCGGCAACCGTCAGTTCAGCCAAGCTCGGCATTTCGAAGCCTGCATGCGGCGTCCGGCCGGCGGCGGCGGCTGCCGGTGTCTGCCCGTTCGCCGCCGGCTCCTGCGCCAGGGCGGGTGCGACTGGCCCGATTGCCCAGGCGGATAGCGCCAAGCAAGCGCCAAACAGGCGAGAATACCGCAAAACTCGCATTGATCGCGCCGACCCCACACAGCTCATGTCAATGTCGCAGTGATCGTTTGCGGGCCAGATCAACAGGCCCCGAACACCCCCGTACAGCCCTCACGCTAGCTGTCCAGCCATGGGCCCTTCCGTGCGCTGCCGCACGCCCGACCCGGCTCGTTACGCTGCACTGCAACACAAATCGCCGGAAGCCGCAAGGCAGATGCAAGGAAAAGTTAGGGCGATCAGCCGAAGCGTAGCTTTACCTGCAGGATGAGCAGCGTCAGCAGCAGGGTGACGGCGTTGGCGCCGATCAAGGGCCAACTCGCCACCAGGATGCCATAGAGCAGCCAGAAGAAGACGCCGGCCGCGAAGGCGACTTGCGTGGCGAGCGACAAGGCCCGCGTCTCACGCGTGCGGATCACCCGGACGGCTTGGGGAATCCAGCACAGCGTCGTCAGCAGCGCAGCAAGGGAACCGAGGAACTCGGTAATGATGGCATCAGTGAGGATGATTGGCATGGACGACAGTCGAAATTGCAGCTCCAAGCGAGCCGATAACTTTCTGCCATACTCATCTGTGTCGGGCAATAGTTTCCCATAGATAAAATGTAAAAAAATATAAACCGATTTTATCCCCCCTTTACTTATGTAAAACAAGTTAATTCTCGAACTATCACTGAGCAAATATTGTCGCACTGTGCGATCATGCGGCAATCGTCACCCGATACGCCTGCAAAGATGCCGCTTCGTTCCGCTCAAATGCGCAGGTCCGCCCTTCGCACAGCGAATATGCTGGTGCCGCTAAACCCGGACCAGAGGTGCTGCGGAATATTGGCTTCGCGCAGCACGGCCTCCGGAAATGCGCGGGTGGCGTCGAAGACGGGATCGATGTGGAAAATCATGCCGAGCGTATCGGCGATGAAGCGCCTGCCGAAATGCCGGCGATGGCCGTGCAGGCCGAAGCGCGCCGGATCGACCGTCTCCGGCCTTGTGATCTCCTCCCAATAGTCATCGCCGACGATGGGCACAGAGAACAGCATCACGCCGGTATCAGTGAGGGCGCGGGCAAGCTGCACCAGCACCACGGTGTAATTGCAGGCGATATGCTCGAGCACGTGGTGGTGCAGGATGAGGTCGAAGCTGCCGGCTTTCAGCGAAAAGCCGTCGCGGCAGAGATCGAAGGCGGCGACGGCCACGCCCGCGTCGGCATAGCGTTCTGGGTCGATATCCACGGCGCGGTAATTCTCGCCGCCAATGGCGTGGAGCTTCGCCGCGAGGCCCCTCTCCGGCGCGAAATGGAGAATATGCGCACCCGGATCAAGGTTGAGCCGGTCGATATGCAATGCCGCCATGCGCGTGCGCTCCAGCGATCCGCATTGCGCGCAGCGCACGGCCGGCCGCTTGGCCATATCGACGAAAACGCTGCCGCCACAAATATTGCAGTGCATCGGGCCTCTCATGGCCGGCGGTTCGGACCGGCCTAAGCGTAACCCAATGCCCGGCGTCCATGTGAGATGGCAAGCGGGAAAGTGGGACGTGTCGCACCCTCGTTGCCCGCGCCGCTCTCTCCCGGCTCTCGCGATCGATCAGTGCCTGCCGAGCAGGCCCCGCAGCACGGGCCCCATTTCTCCGTAGACCACCGGTGCTTCCCGCTCGCATGCGAAGCCGTGGGCGAGCTCATCCGCGGCGCGGCGTGCCAGAACATTGGCATTGGGGTTGGCGCGCGCATCCACATAGGCCACATGGCAGACCCGCCCGGGCGACAGCCGCGTGACCACGAGGAGGCTCGTGCTCAACTCCTCCGAACGAACGGACCAGCGCTGAATGGTAGCGAAAGGTGAACCGCCGTCCCGACGCCATTCGATCGTGCGGCCGACGTCCGTGAAAGCCGGAAAGCGCTGCCGCGCGGCAGGCTCGGCCTGCGCCTCGCCGGCCGTTCTGCCGAAGGACACCGTCTGGCGATCATCCTCGTCGTTCACGAGCACGAAATAGCCGTCTCGCCCGCGGCAAAGCTGAGTTGTCCCGTAGACCTGCCGTCCCACATGGGTTCTCTCGACGGTGCGGCAGGTTCTCGCATCCAGCTTGCTGTAGCTGCTGTCGAGAGCCATCGCCACGTCTCCTTCCAGGGGCACGAGACCACCGAAAAAGAGGAGCAGCCCATTACGGAAAAGCGCAGCGACTTTGGTTACATTCACTTGACGCATATCGTCCTCGGCACTCGATTACGGGTCGAGGACTGTTTGAAACGCAGGAGCGCCTGTCGCGGGACGCGCGGCCGGAGATGTCGCAGACCATGCCCTCGTCTTTTCCTGGCCGCTATTCCGTACCATATTGGGAACCATGAGCCGTTCCCCCAAGACGCCCCGCTCCAAGGCCGCGAAACCGGCGGTCCAGCCGCTAGACCCCTTCCTCGCGGATCTCCTCAATCCGGCGATCAATCGCGGCCGGGCCGGTCCCGGCGGCTCGGCATCCGGTACGGGCGAGACGGCCCCGCGCGGCTTCGAGGAGATGCCGCAGGCCGGCTTCGATGCCGGCGTAACGGCCTGGGAGCCCGGCGCCACGGCGCCCGTCGGCCGGGCCCGCGGTGGCAAGCGCGGCGCGCCCGGCGCCGCGACCACGCCTGCCGATCCAGAAACCTCATCCGGCGTCTCGGCCACCGTACAGGCACTGTCGGCGCTGCTCGAAAGCGGCAACCCACTTTTCAAGCACGGCAAGCTGTGGACGCCGCACCGGCCGCCCCGGCCGGAGAAATCGGAAGGCGGCATTCCCTTCCGCATGCAGGCGGATTTCGAGCCGGCCGGCGACCAGCCCGCCGCGATCGCCGAACTCGTCGACGGCATCCGTCGCGGCGACATGGACCAGGTGCTGCTCGGCGTGACCGGCTCGGGCAAGACCTTCACCATGGCCAAGGTCATCGAGGAGACGCAGCGCCCGGCCCTCATCCTGGCGCCCAACAAGACGCTCGCGGCCCAGCTCTATGGCGAGTTCAGGAGCTTCTTTCCCGACAACGCAGTCGAATATTTCGTCTCCTACTACGACTATTACCAGCCGGAGGCCTATGTGCCTCGGTCGGATACCTATATCGAGAAAGAATCCTCCATCAACGAGCAGATCGACCGCATGCGCCACTCGGCGACGCGCGCCCTGCTCGAGCGCGACGACGTGATCATCGTCGCCTCCGTATCCTGCATCTACGGTATCGGCTCGGTCGAGACCTATACGGCCATGACCTTCTCGGTGAAGGTGGGCGAAACCATCGAGCAGCGCCAGCTCATCGCCGACCTGGTCGCTCTGCAATATAAGCGCACGAGCGGCGACTTCGGCCGCGGCACATTCCGCGTGCGCGGCGACGTCGTCGAGATCTTCCCCGCCCACTATGAAGATCGCGCCTGGCGCATTTCCCTCTTCGGCGACGAGGTCGAATCGATCGTCGAGTTCGATCCCTTGACGGGGTCGAAGACGGCGGACCTCGGCTTCGTCAAGGTCTATGCCAATTCGCATTATGTGACGCCGCGCCCCACCCTCCTCCAGTCCATCAAGGGCATCAAGGAGGAGCTGAAATGGCGGCTCGATGAATTGCACCGCATGGGGCGGTTGCTCGAGGCGCAGCGGCTCGAGCAACGCACCACCTTTGACTTGGAGATGATGGAGGCGACCGGCGCCTGCGCCGGCATCGAGAATTATTCGCGCTATCTCACCGGCCGCAGGCCAGGCGAGCCGCCACCGACCTTGTTCGAATATCTGCCGGACAATGCTCTTGTCTTTGCCGACGAGAGCCATGTGACGGTCCCGCAGATTGGCGGCATGTATCGCGGCGACTTCCGCCGCAAGGCAACGCTTGCCGAATACGGCTTCCGCCTCCCCTCCTGCATGGACAACCGGCCGCTCCGCTTCGAGGAATGGGACGCCATGCGCCCGCAGAGCGTGCATGTCTCCGCGACCCCGGGCTCCTGGGAGATGGAGCGCACCGGCGGCGTCTTCGTCGAGCAGGTCATCCGCCCGACCGGCCTCGTCGACCCGCCGGTCGAGATCCGCCCGGCCCGCAGCCAGGTCGACGATCTGCTCGGCGAGGTGAAGGAGGTTGCCGCCCGCGGCTACCGCAGCCTGGTCACCGTGCTCACCAAACGCATGGCCGAGGACTTGACCGAATATCTGCACGAGCACGGCGTGCGCGTGCGCTACATGCATTCCGACATCGACACCATCGAGCGCATCGAGATCATCCGCGATCTCCGGCTCGGCGCCTTCGATGTGCTCATCGGCATCAACCTTTTGCGTGAGGGCCTCGACATTCCCGAATGCGCGCTGGTCGCTATTCTCGATGCCGATAAGGAGGGCTTTCTGCGCTCCGAGACCTCGCTGATCCAGACCATCGGCCGCGCCGCCCGCAATGTCGACGGCCGTGTCATCTGCTATGCCGACAAGATCACCGGCAGCCTGGAGCGGGCCATGGCCGAGACGGGCCGGCGCCGCGAGAAGCAGCTCGCCTACAACGCCGAACACGGCATCACGCCGCAGTCGATCAAGAAGAACATCGGCGACATCCTCGATTCGGTTTATGAACGCGACCACGTCCGGGTCGACACCGGCCTTTTGGCGCCTGCCGCCGCGGGGGCCGGCCACAATCTGAAGGCAGTGATCGCCGATCTCGAAAAGAAGATGCGGGAGGCCGCCGCCAATCTCGAATTCGAGACCGCCGCGCGCTTGCGCGACGAAATCAAGCGCCTGCAGGCGACCGAGCTCGCCATTGCCGACGACCCGCTCGCCCGCCAGGAAGAGGTGGAGGCCAAGGCCGGCCGCTTCGCTGGCCAGCGCAGATACGGCGCCAAGGCCAATCAACCACCCGCCGATGAGGAGGGGTCGGCAACGCGCGCGCGCAAACCGACGCTCGACGAAATGGGCCCCCACAACCGCGAAATCCCGCTCGGCGCCGAAGAGTTCAAGCCGCGCCCGCCCGGCGACTGGACCGCCACCGCCAAGGTGAAAAAGGGTGGGAGACGGCGGCGGTAAATCGCCCGGGGCCGCAATAATTACGGCCAATCCGCAAGCGGCCCGCGGCGACGGCCCGTCTCTGCGAGCTGAAAGCGAACAGTTCCGCAGTTGAGCATTTCAGAGCCTGACAATCAGAGATATTTTTTGCGGGTAAGTACTAACCAATGATACTCATTTCTTGAGATTATATATTTGTAATATACAATTGCCAGTTGAACTATGACATGTATATGAGTATCCTGCTTCTTCAATGGCAGGACATCGATGAAACGCCCGCGAATCTACATTCTCGACAAGACTGAGAAATTAACTAAAGATAATAATAAAACAATCGCAGACATAATAGAAGAATCTGTATACGACTGGAGTAAATTTATATCAATACAAGAAGAACTCACTCTTTCTATCACGATAGAGTCCTCTTTAGGAGACGCAATAGCCAACACAGAGGTCGAATATACAGTTCAAGTCGGCAGTATAGGGGAGCATAAAGTCGTCACATCAATCCCGGCGTACAAGGCGACAACTGGGACGGATCTTAACGGTGACGCACCAGATATAAATATAAATTTCACCTATTATATGGTAGAACGCTGCCTCAAAGGCGACTTTAAAGCTTTTAAGGCAACATGCCTTCACGAGCTCGGCCACAACTTCGGAGTACACGAGCAAAAAAGATATAACTTCTATGATGCGATTACAGTATTTGATAAATATACCATACATGGCCCATATGGACATGAGTTTCATGGGCCAAATACGAAAAAAATCGCAAAGGACGGCGTTCCATTATCAGCGTCGACAGGAACACATATCGCGTCAAACTTCGCTGAAGCATTCCAATCGCCTTTGGGCGCGGCGCTTCAGCGCGGAACCTCTTCTTCGCTCAGCGAGCTGGACGTGAGAATTGTTTCCGACTGCGGCTTGGCAACCGATTTGAACGATGTGATCCCGGTGGGTCATTTTCCCGGCCAAATCGATGGCCGGAAAGGCACAGATACGGTCATCATCGATGGTGATGCCGGCTCCTACATTGTCTCCTCCCGGGAAACGGATTGGGTCGTCGCGCACTACCGTGGAGATTATGAAATAGAGCTTCGCAACGTCGAATTGCTGCAGTTCCGGGATGGGAAGTTGCTGCTGGACAATTGAATGGCATCGGCGACCGGCACGGCCGACCGCGTTTTTCCTGATTGTGAAGATCCGCCCGATTGTACGACCGCCCGCGAACGGCATAGGCTGCGCTCCGGCTTTCATGTGTGGAGAAAAGCGCCTATGACGTTTCGCCACTCTGTCCTGGCGGCCGTGAGCATTGCCGCAGGCCTCGGTTTTCATATCGATCAGGCAGAAGCCCAGCAACGCATTGAAGCCGGACAGCGAAGCTGTTCAGCGCTGCAAAACCTCGTGCAGCGCAACGGACATGTCCTGCTCTACACCGGTCCCTATCTCTACGACACCTATGTCACGAGCTGCGGTATCCGGCAGAGCCAGGTCCCGGCCTATCTTCAAAGCCGCGACAATCCGCAATGCCTCGTCGGCTACACCTGCGGGCCGCTCAACGGCGGCAACTGACGCCCACTGATCGCATCACGCCCGCATCCGCGGCGTCGCGCACAAAAAAACCCGGGTGGTCCGTGACCACCCGGGCATGTCTTATCCCGTCTTCCGCCTGTCAGGCCTGCTGAACAGCGGCGACCATCCACTGCCCGCCGCGGGCGCGGCGGAAGGTCCAGAGTTCAGTCGCCTCGACGGGCTCGGTCGCATTGCCCTCGACGATCCGGCCGGTCTCGCGCTCGACGACGGTGTCGATCAGCGAGAAGCGCATGGCGACGGTCGCATAATCGGTGTCGCCCTCACGCCAGGATTCGGCGAGGTCGCCCTGCAGCAGCTTGACGTCTGACAGGCGGTTCACCTGCCCCTGGGAGGCCATCTCGGCCAGATCGTCGGCCATGAAGGACACCACCTCAGGCGTCGCAAACCGCCTCAGTGCATTGAGGTCCTCATTGGAATAAGCGGCCTGCACCTCGCCCAGCCTACGCTCGAAGGTCTCGAAATCGGCCGCATCGATGCCGATGCCGTCAACCGGCTGCGTCGGATTGCGCGGCGCCGCAGAGCCGCCGCCGAGACCGCCCATGCCCGAACCGCCCATGCCCGCGCCGAGTGCAGTGCGCGGCAGCGGGCCGGCGCCCGCCATCGCGGGCTCCTGCCGGCGCCGGAAGAAGCGCATGGCGAGCGCGATGACGCCAACAATGAGGAGCGCCTGCAAGAGAAGCCCGATCAGCGAGCCGAAGCCCGACATGCCGCCGAACAAGCCGCTACCGGAGAGCAGGCCAAAAAGACCGGCGCCCAAAAGACCGCCCATCAGCGCGGTGCCGAAACCGCCACCGAACAGGCCGGGGCGCGAATTGGCGCGCATGCCCGGTTGTGCCATTCCGGGTTGGTTCATGCCAGGCTGAGCAACGCCCGGCTGGGTCGTAGAGCGTTGCAGCGGCGCGGCCTGGCTCGGCGCGGTTGCAGTCGGCGGCGGGGCGCTGTAGCTGCGCGTGCCGCGACTGCCGAAGCTGCCGCCGCGCCCCATGCGGGCCTCAGCCACGCTGACTGCGAGCGTCAAAGCGACGGTCGCTATCGCGAGAAGGCGGCCATGACGGCCGAAAGACATCAAACTCATCACCGACAACCCCTCTGGGAGGCTTGCGCCTCGATACTCGGTTGATATGGGGAACCACGCCCGTCCGAACAAGACGATCCAAGCCCGATCCGCGATGCGGATGCAGGTGACGGACGACATGCTGACGACCGACATGCCGTCTCCGGACCGCGGCCCCCGGTCCGGAGACGATTCGATGCGATCGGCCCTACTGCGGCACGACGAGATAAGTGAAGGGCGGCAACTAGGCCTGCAGGAATGCGAGGATACCGACGAGGCAGGCGAGTGTGATCGAATGCCAGCAGCGAGTTGATCTTTCACAGGCCGCCGAACATGAGGTCCGATCCCATGTCCGCTCTCTCAAGGCGCGCCTGGTCAGCCGAGCGGGTGACGAAGAACGGTAGAGTGCCCCCTCTCCCCATGCGGACCAGCACAACCCTGAGGTGCATCGGCTGAATGCCGCCCGTCCTCTCGCGATGCAACGCGTTGATGATCCGTTAGGAAAATTCCGTGCATTCTCTCCACTAGATCTGCGCTTTTTTCCACTCGATGACGCGCGCGGAGTGTTGCGTATGGCGCGCCCGATTGGTCCGCTTTCCCGGAAGGTCATTGTTGCGGCGCTGCTTTGTGCGGCTGTGGCCGGTTGCGGCCTCTTCGCCATCGAGCAGCGTGCCGCTTGGCGCGGCCAGGCCGAGGAGGCCTGCCTCGCTTCAAGGCAGGTGCAGGCTTCCGCCTATGTCCAGCCGATGCGCGCGATGTCCGGCCCCGGCGTCTGCGGGATGGATCATCCCTTTCGCGTCACCGCCTTTGCCGAAGGCAGTGTCACGCTGACCTCGCGCGCCACCCTCGCTTGTCCCGCCATCTCCACGACCGATCGCTGGCTCGCCGAGATCGTGCAGCCAGCCGCCATGCTCTATTTCGGCTCACCCGTCGCCAAGATGAATGCCGGGTCCTATTCCTGCCGTTCCATGAACAATCAGGCCGGTGCGTCGCGATCGGAGCATTCCTATGGCAATGCCGTCGACATCATGTCGCTCAGGCTCGTCGACGGGCGCGTCATCGATGTCGAGAAGGGATGGCGCGGGGCGCCCGCGGAGCAGGAGTTCCTCCGGGAGATCTTCGTCGGCGCATGCCGCTATTTTTCCACCGTCCTGGCGCCAGGGTCAGACCGCTTCCACTACAATCACCTTCATCTGGATCTCGCCCGCCACGCCAAGGGCCGCAAGATCTGCAAGCCCATCCTGAAATTCACGCCGCGCATCGACCCGGACAATCCAACCCCGGTTTATGACCCGCAGGCGGTGAGCGGATTAGGCGGCGAGAGCTATCCGATGACGCAGCCAGCATCAGGCATCGATGCGGCCGACCCGCAGCTGCCGGCTGCCCCGGAGCTCGAGGGCATGACGAGCCATGACCACGGCCCCTTGGAGGAGGCGCCGATCTCGCTCGCCCCCGCTGCCTCGCCGTCGCCGGAATTCGGGAGCCCGCCACAACGGCCGGTCGCCGCACGTTATTCCCCATCGCCCGTTCCGCCGGTAGCGCCGCCCGTGCGCAGTTGGGGCGACGCGGGTTTGCGGCCCCCTGGCCTCGTCGGACGCTGATAGGTTCTCTCGAGCCGGGAGCGCTCACGCGCCGATGAGCGTGTAGACATCTGCCCTTGGAATGGCCGACAGGAGCGCCAATCCCATCAAGCCCCTGGTGCCGGCCAGGACACCTCGAAGAGGGGCGGATACCCGACCTGTGCCGGTAGGCTGTGTCGCGCAATATTAGAGCGTGACTGTGGCTTAGCTGCGCTTGACCTGGCATGCGGCTTTCCGCATGGTCGGCAGATCCATGTTGGCGTCGGAGTTACCATGCGCAGGTTGATCGCCGTTCTTCTGGTCCTCGCTGCGGCGAGTTCTCCGGGTCTGGCCGAACAGCGGATGCCGCTGGATCTCGATCCCATCCCCTTGCCGAGTTCGCTGCCGGCCTGCGATTCGGTTGCCGTTCTGGGGAAAATCAGCTCGGAATTCGCCAGCAAGGAATCCGAATACTGGCATTCCAACCTGCAGCTCGCATTCTTCGAACGCATCCGGATGATCGCCTGGAAGCCCTGGGGCGAGGACTTCGTGCCACGGCGGTTCTGCAAGGCGGTATCGCTCGTCACCGATGGCGTGAAGCGCGAGGTGATCTATTCGGTGCGCGCCGGCCTCGGCGGCATCGGCCTCACCTGGGACGTCGAGTGGTGCGTGCGTGGCATCGATCGTGGCTGGAGCTACGCGCCCTGGTGCAAGATGGCGCTGCCCTAGGCCCCAAGGTGCGACGCAAGGCAGATCAGGCGACGCGGCCGGCGGCCCGTCTGGCGAAATGGCCGAGGCGCCTCGCCGCTGCGATCCTGGTGTCGCTTGCGACGATATCTGTCATGTCAGCTTCCACCGCCACTGCGCAAAGCGGCGGTGAACGTAAGGGCGCTCGGCCCGGTCAGTTTGATTTCTATGTGCTCGCCCTGTCCTGGTCACCCGGCTTTTGCGCGCTCGGCGGTGCCGAGAAGAATCGCAAGCAGTGCGACAGTGAACTCGGCTTCGTCGTGCACGGCCTTTGGCCGCAATATACCAGCGGCTATCCAAGTGAATGCGCGACCTCCGCGACGCAGCCATCACACGCCGCATTGGCAGCCACGGCAGGCGTCTACCCGGATCTGGGACTTGCCCGCTACGAGTGGCGCAAGCACGGCACCTGTTCCGGCTTGAGCCCGACCGACTATTTCGCGGCCGTACGCAGGGTACGCGAGGCGGTTGTCATACCGCCCGCGATCGCGACGATGAACCAGGACGCGACCTGGACGCCGATCGATCTGGAGCGGGCTTTTGTCGCCGCCAATCGGGGCTTGCGCACCGACATGATGTCGGTTTCCTGCCGCAGGGGCGTGCTCAGCGAAATACGCATCTGCTTCACCAGGGACCTGCGCGGGTTCCAGACCTGCCCGGAGCTCGACCGCCGCGGCTGCCGGGGCGGCTCCGTGAAGCTTCCGGCCCCATGAACTACCGCCATGGCTATCACGCCGGCAATTTCGCCGACGTGATGAAGCACGTGCTTCTGACGCGAATCCTGGCTCACCTCCTGAAGAAGGAGACACCTTTTCGTGTCATCGACACGCATGCCGGCATCGGGCTCTATGACCTGGCCGGCGAGGAGGCGAGCAAGACCGGGGAATGGAGAGGCGGCATCGGCCGCATGGAGGAGCCGTTCACCGACACGGTCGAGGCCCTGCTCGCGCCCTATCGAGAGGCCGTCGCGGCGGCGCGCCTAGACAATCCGCAGGACACCGCGCAGCACGATGCGATGGCTTATCCCGGTTCACCCCTGATCTGCCGGTCCATGTTGCGGCGTCAGGACCGCGCCATCTTGATCGAGCGCCATCCGCAGGATGCTGCGCGGCTCATCCGCCTCTTCGCGCGCGACCGCCGGTTCAGGGCGCTCGAGCTTGATGGCTGGGTTGCCCTGCACGCCATGATTCCGCCGAAGGAGCGCCGCGGCCTCGTGCTCATCGATCCGCCTTATGAAGAACCGGGGGAACTCGCCCGCCTCGGACGAGAACTGGTGCGGGCGCAGCGCAAGTGGCAGACTGGCATCTTTGCCGGATGGTATCCGATCAAGAACCCAGTCGATGCAGATCAACTCGCCGCAGGGCTCGCGGCCGAGATCCCGGCGGAGGCACTGCGCCTCGAACTCATGGTCGACACCCCGACCGATCCAGCCCGGCTCAATGGATGTGGGCTCCTGGTGATCAACCCGCCCTGGCGGCTCGCCGAGGAGGCGGACGTCCTTTTGGCCGCGCTTGCCGAGCGGCTGGCGCGCGACGCCGTTGCCGGTTTCCGCTGCGAACGGCTCGGCCGTTGACGTTATTCCGCCGGACCTCCAGCGGCTCATCGCTCGCCTTGCGGTTAGGCGGCTCACAGAAGGACACTGTCATGCTGATACTGCGTTCCTCGCCGTTTTCTCCCTTCGGCCGCAAGGTGCAGATAGCCGCCAACGTGCTCGGCCTTGGCGACCAGATCGAGGTGGTGGCTGCCGATACCGCGGACCCGCGGGATTCGATTCGCCGGCAAAATCCGCTGGGAAAGATCCCCGCGCTCGTCCTCGAGAATGGGCAGGTACTCTATGATTCGCGCGTGATCACCGACTATCTCGACCATCTCGCCGGTGGCGGCCGCATCATTCCCACGGGCGAGGCGCGCTATGCGGTTTTGGTCATGCAGGCGCTCGCCGACGGCATCCTCGATGCGGCGCTCCTCGCCGTCTATGAAAAACGCTGGCGTGAGCCCGACATGCACGCGCCGAAATGGCTGGCACATCAGGGCGGCAAGATGGAGCGCGGCTTGGCCGTTCTGGAGGAGACGACACCGGCAGCACCGGGCGCCATCCCCGATGTCGGTCAGATCGCAGTCGCCTGTGCGCTCGGCTATCTCGATCTGCGTTTCGAGGGTGAATGGCGCTCGCAGCACCCCCGTCTCGTCGAGTGGCTCGACGACTTCTCGGTGAAGATCCCCGCCTTTGCGGCAACCCGTCCGGCCTGAACGGCTCGCCATCGTAAGCCCGGACACCGGTCCGCGCTCACGCCTTCCGACCCATGCCCCCGATTCTCCACACGACTTCCGGGGGTAAGGGGCTGCCGCCTCTGGCCTGGACCGCGGCGGTATTCACGAGCGAGCTGGCTTCTCAACGAAAAAAGCCGGCGGGTTGCCCCGCCGGCTTCATGTTCTCTAACCGAGCTTGGATTAGAAGCCGGAGAACTTGTAGTTGAGACCAGCGCGGACGACGGCGAACTCCGTGTCCTTGCGGTTGTTGTAGACGCCGGAGAAGATGTTGCCGTCTTCTTTGCCGAGGTTCACATAGAGACCCTCGACCCGGGCCGTCAGGTTGTCGGTGAAGGCGTATTCGAGACCACCACCGAGCGTCCAGCCGGTGCGGACGTCGTCACCGTTGTCGTAGTAGTAGCCGTCATAGTAGCCGCCGCTGCCGTTGCCGCCGCCGCCGTAGGCAAAGCCGCCCGTGGCATAGATCAGCGCGCGGTCAATGGCGAAGCCGAGGCGAGCGCGCACGGTGCCGAACCACTCGATGCCGTGGCTGCCGTAGCCGGCGCCGTAGTTACCGGCGTAGTACGAGCCGTTGTCGTCGGAGTTCAGGTCGGCATACTGGATGTCGGCCTCGACACCGGCAACGAACTGACCGAACTGGTAGTTGTAGCCGATCTGACCGCCGCCGACGAACCCGCCGTCGTTGCTGTCGGTACCGGCATAGCCGACGCCCGGGATGAACACTTCGTCATCGCTGTTGGTGTTCCAGCCATAACCGGCGTTCACACCGACATAGAAGCCGGTCCAGGTGAAGATCGGCACGACGATCGGCGCCACAGGAGCAACCTGGCGGCTCGGGAGGTCAGCCGCGAAGGCTGCGAAACCGGAAGCCAAGAGACCTGCGGTAGCCACGCCCGCAAGAAGAACCTTCTTCATCACTCACTCCTTTTTTCTTCCATCAGGCGTTTCAGGGGCGCCCTGGAGTTGTTCTCTTGTAACCCAACCCGGGCTCCGCGTCTGTTGCAAGCCGGCCACAGCAAACTTAATGATATGTGGCGAGACGATGGCAATCCGCCGCCAGAACGGCGGCGAATGGTTAACAGAAATTAGGAGTGATTAATATCCCCGCTCAAAGGCCGGGGAATGCCGGACCAATTCGTTAACGAAGCGCGAGCTTAGCACTTTCCGGACGACCAGCGAATGCTCGCGATGCGCGGGGATGAGCTCGCTCACCCCCGGCAAAGCCCCGAGCCACGGTTACGGAACCGTGAACGGGTACAACTCTACTGACGTACCGCCGCTTCGCTTAGAACTTATAGTTCATGCCGGCGCGGACGATCGAGAAGGTCGCGTCCTTGTTGCTATAGCCGCTTTTTTCGCTCGAAATCGAACTGCTGTTCAGCGGATTGAGCTTGGCATAGAGATATTCGCCCTTGACGCTAACATTGTCGGTCACGGCGTATTCGACACCGCCGCCGACGACGAGACCGCCGAGATAGGAGGTGCGTTTCGACGTTTCGACGTCAAAACCGCCGGCGTCGCTCGTATCTGTCACGCGCTGGCTCGACTTGGCGACGCCGTAACCCGCAGTGCCGAACACGAGAAGGCGGTCGAAGGCATAGCCGATCCGGCCCCGAACCGTGCCAAGGCCGCTCAGCGTCTGCTTCAATGTTCCATTATAGCCAAGGTCCTTTTGCGTGACCGTCGCTTCTCTGGATAATGTCAGCATCTGCACGTCGGCTTCGACACCGAGAACGACTTGGCCGAGCTGGTAGTTATAGCCGACCTGAGCGCCGCCCATAACGCCACCCTTGGACTTCTCGGAGAAGCTATAGCCCTTCTCCTTGAAGCCTTGCCGGTCTGCCTCGCCATAGCCACCGCCACCGCCACCGCCACCGAAGAACGGATCCGCCTTCTTGCCGCTCGCGAAGTCGTAACCGAGGTTCACACCGGCATAAAGGCCGGTCCAGGTGAAGATCGGCGGCGCCACGACGACCGGAGCGATCGGTGCGCTGTTTCGCAACGGGAGATCTGCAGCCGAGGCCACCCCCGCCAGCGCGCAAACGCCAAAGGCGATGCTGCATGTAACGCTCGCAATACGTGAATACCCTTGCATACATATCTCCGTGAAATTTGATCTGCAGAATAATTCGCAGATGTCCCGCTCCGGATACGCTCCAACCAGGGACATCTTCATTCAGGTATAAGCATCGTTATTCATGTTTGCGCAACAAAAACCAAGACGTACTATCGATATACTTAGAAGATATAGACGATATGGAAGCCGCCACGCATCAGACGGCAAGATCTTGAGAGTATTTCCGATGGGCAGCTCACCTTGCGGGGCCGCCTCGGAGGCGACGCCCATCGGCATTCATGCTGGAAATCTTGCGGGTCGCTGCAGACCGTGCCTTAAAGCAGCATGCCAACGCCGCAGCCGCTTCCTCTGTCCGTGTTCATCATCGCCCGCAACGAGGCCGACCGAATCGCGGCAACGATTCGCGCCGTCCGGCATCTGACGGACGATCTTCTGGTCGTTGATTCGGGCTCGGATGATGAGACCGTCGCCATTGCGGAGGAGCTCGGCGCCCGCGTCCTTTATAATCCCTGGCCCGGTTACGGCCCGCAGAAGCGCTTCGCCGAGGAGCAATGCCGCCATGACTGGCTGTTGAACATCGATGCGGACGAGGTGATTCCGTCTGATCTCGCGGATGAGATTGCGGCGCTCTTCACCGCCGGCGAGCCCGGCGCCGATGCCTATGAAATCCGCATCGCCGAGATCTTCCCGGGCGAGGGCCGCCCGCATCCGCTCGCCTATGCGCTCGCCCCGGTCCGCCTCTACCGGCGCGACATGGGCCGCTATTCGCCCTCGACCGTGCACGACCGGGTCGAGCTCGTGCCGGGCGCGCGGGTGAAGCGGCTCAAGGGCACGATCCATCATTTTTCGGTGCGCTCGCTGGGCGATCAGCTCGCCAAGCTCAACAGCTATACCGATGCCCTCGCCGACGACCTCGATGTCCGCGGCCAGCGTGTTTCGACCTTGCGCCTGTTCCTGGAATTTCCTGCTGCCTTCATCAAGGCTTATATTGGTCGCCGGCACGCGGTGCGTGGCCTCTACGGTTTCATGACGGCCATGAATTTCGCCTTCTACCGCTATCTGCGGGTCGCGAAACACATCGAACGGCGGCTGCTCGCCCGCGCAAAGCGGGAGGGGCGGCTGTGACGAACGAGGTCGCACTCGTCACAGGCGGGGCCCGGCGCATCGGCCGGGCCATTGCGCTCACCCTCGCTCGCGCCGGCTATGCGGTCGCGGTGCATTATGGCCGGTCGGGCGCCGAGGCGCAGAGTGTGGTCGATGAGATCCGCCAGGCGGGCTCCCGCGCTGATGCCTTCGCCGCCGATCTCGCGGCCCATGACGCGCCGACGCGGCTCATCGAGGCCGCCGATTCGGCGCTCGGGCCGGTCACCCTTCTCGTCAACAGCGCCTCGCTGTTCGAGCCCGACACGCTGCCGGCGCTCAGCGAAGATCTTTGGCAGGCCCATATGACAGTCAATCTGCGCGCGCCCATTTTCCTGGCGCAGCAGATGGCGGCCCGCTTGCCGGCCGGGCGCAGCGGCGCGATCGTCAACCTGCTCGACCAACGGGTGCGCAAACTCACGCCCGATTTCTTCTCCTACACCTTGGCCAAGGCGGCCCTCGCCACGGCCACCTGCACGATGGCGCAGGCACTCGCACCGCGCATCCGCGTCAACGGGGTGGCGCCTGGCCCTACCCTGCCCAGCAAGCGGCAGACGCCGGAGGTTTTCGCGCGTCAAAGGGCCGCGGCCCTCCTCGGTCATGGCCCCTCGGTCGATGAGATCGCCGAGGCCGTGCTTTATCTCGCGCGCGCCAGGAGCATTACCGGCCAGGTCCTCGCGGTGGACGGCGGGCAGCATCTCGTCTGGCGGACCCCAGACGCCGAGGTCGGCGAGTGATCAGCCGGTCAGGGCAATGGCCGCGATCAGCCGGCCGTAATCGGGTTCACCGCGGTGCGTCGCCCGGCGGTAGCTGAAGAAGCGGTCCTCGTCCCCATAGGTGCAAAGGTCGAGATCGGCGAATCGCCCGACTCCGGCCGCCGTCAACCGCGCGCCGATATAGGCCGGCAGATCGAACATGCGATGGTCGGCGCGGGTTGAAGGCGTAAAGAACCTGGCATTGTCCGGATCCGCCTCCCTGAAGCGGGCGGTGAATTCCGGCCCGACCTCATAGGCCGCACGGCTGATGGTAGGGCCGAGCACCGCGGTCACGCGCTCACGTTTCGCGCCGAGCCGCTCCATCGCGGCGAGCGTCGCCTCGCCAACGCCGGTGAAGGCGCCGCGCCAGCCCGCATGGGCAGCGCCCACCACACCCGCCTCGGCATCCGCAAACAGCAACGGTCCGCAGTCGGCACTGGAGACGCCGAGGGCGACCCCGGGGCGTTTGGTCACCATGGCATCGGCCCGCGGCCGCTCGCCTTCCGGCCAGGGCTCTTGCACCGTGACGACCTCGGGTGAATGGATCTGGTAGAGGCCGAGAAGATGCTCGCGCTTCAGGCCGAAGCGCGCCGCCATGCGGTGCCGGTTCTCGGCGACCGCATCAGGGTCGTCGGCCGAGCCTGCGCCGCCGTTGAGGCTCGCATAGATGCCGCCCGACACACCGCCCTGCCGTGTGAAGAAGCCGTGGATCACCCCGCTCAGGCGCAGAGCCTCGGCCTCGATGGCAACGGCAATGGACGTATCGGTCATGACGGTACTCGCGTTACGGCGAAAAGCCCGGCAGGGGCGGTAGGGCGGGATGCGCGAAGGCGGCCACCTTGAAGAGACGGCCCATGCCCGCCTCTGTTCTAGCGCCTTCCCCTTTCCCATTGGTTTCATCGCCGACAAGGCGGGCGAGCGCCTCGTCGATGGCAGCCGTAGCGGCGGCATCGCGATTGCGCTTCAGCACCGCCGCCCGCTCCCGGATGCCGAGGCCTGCGAGAAAGTCGCCCTGCGACACCGGGCCATGCACGGCAAGCCCTGCCTGCCGCGCTGCCCGGCCGAACAGCGCGAAATCGACATGGCTCGTGAGATCGGCTTCGCCGGGGTCAGCCAGCACATCGATATAGCGATGCTGGCGCACCGCCTGCAGGGTGTCGCCGAAGCCCTGCTCCGTATGGCCGTAATCGATGGCGACGAGCACCCCGCCGTCGCGCGCGAGCCGTGCGCCGAGTTCGGCCAGGAGCGCGAGCCCGTCGCGCGGCAATTCGAGCACAGCCCCGACTGGCGCCGCCGTCGTGATCTCGCGGGTGGGCTCGGCATCGAGGCCGAAGACGAGGGCGCCGTCCTCCCCGAGCCCGACGCGGCGCTCGCACCAGCCGGCCGGCGTGCGCACGAACTGTCGCACCGGCAGCGCGTCGAAGAATTCGTTGGCGAGGATGATGGATGGCCGTTCCGGCAAGGTCGCCACTGTCCCGTGCCAGGAGACGCCTTTCTCCCCGGCGAGCGTCGCCTGCTGGCGGGGGCGCAGCACCGGGCTCGTCTCCACGAGATGGATATCGAGAGCGTCGCGGAAGGCCGGCATCACGCGGGCGGCGCGCAGCGCATCGGCCATCAGCGTGCCCCGGCCCGGGCCGAGTTCCACGAGATTGACCGTCGCCGGCTCGCCCATCAGCCGCCAGGTCTCGGCCGCCCAGAGCCCCAGAAGTTCGCCGAACATCTGCGAGATCTCGGGCGCGGTGACGAAATCGCCGCTGGCGCCGAAGGGATCGCGCGTCATGTAATAGCCGTAACGGGGATGGCCGAGGCAGTGCGCCATATAGGCCTCCACCGTCAGCGGCCCCTCGACGGCGATGAGGCGCTTCAGTTCGGCGGCGAGTGGCGTCGTCACGCCGGCGCGTCCTTGACCGGCGCAGCCGCCTCCGCGTCCGGTGCAGGGCGCCTGAGGGCGCGAACGATCAGGATGAGGCCGGCGATGAGCACGGGTATCGACAGGAGCATGCCCATGGTCACGCCGCCCTCGAGCGCGCTGACGTTCTGGCCGAAGAGAAAGCCGAGCTGCGGATCGGGCTCGCGGAAGAATTCGCAGACCGAGCGGGCGATCGCATAGCCCACGCCGAAGATGCCGGCGACGAGACCGGGACGGCGATAGCCGACGATGCGTACGGTGAGCCCGACGACGATGAAGAGGAGAAGGCCTTCGGCAAAGGCTTCGTAGAGCTGGCTCGGATGGCGCGGCACCGGCCCGCCGGACGGAAAGACGATCGCCCAGGGCAGATCCGCCGGCGCCTGGCGTCCCCACAGCTCGTCATTGATGAAATTGGCGATACGGCCGAGGAAGAGGCCGATCGGCGCAACCGTCCCGGCGAGATCGAAGATCGGCAGGATGGGCAGACGCCGCGCCCGCGCAAAGAGGATCATCGCCACGATCGCGCCGGTGAGGCCGCCGTGAAACGACATGCCGCCGCGCCAGACGGTGAAGATTTCGCTCGGCGCATGCAGGTAGTAGCTGAAGTTGTAGAACAGCACGTAACCCAGCCGGCCACCGAGGACGACGCCGAGCGCGATATAGACCAGCAGATCGTCCAGATCGGTGGCGCTCGGCCGTTTGACGGCGCCCCAGAGCGTAGGCCGGCCGACCAGGCGGCGCATCAGGAGCCAGCCGCCGACGAGCCCCACCACATAGGCGAGCGCATACCAGCGAATGGCGAAGGGGCCGATGGCGACGATCACCGGGTCGATGACCGGAAAGGCGAGAACGAAAGGTGTCACGTCGACCTGAACCCCTTGCACGACCGCGGCAGCGGACCGACCTAGGGCCTTGCGCGGCGCGCCGACACTGTCAATCCCGAGACCGGCCGGTCAAGCCGTGATATCGAAGGCGAGAGGGAGCTTGGAAATCCCCGGGCCAACGAGCGGCATCGAGCGAATTCCGCCTCCATCGCATGCAATGAGGTTCTTATCATGACGCAGACCACGGGCCGCCTCTTCGATGACGTCGCCCGCCTCTTTTCGGACGCGGCCGGTATGGCGGAAGGTGCGCGCCGGGAGGCCGAGACCATTTTGCGCGCGCAGATCGAGCGGCTATTGCGCGGCATGGATGTCGTTACACGCGAGGAATTCGAGGCCGTTCGGCAGATGGCGATCCTTGCACGCGAAGAGAACGACCGGCTGAAAGCCCGGCTGGACACTCTGGAAGCGCGACTTTCCGCCGCAGATCCTGGCACGACACAGGGATTGTGACGGCGTTTCCACATGCGCAATTCTCGTTGCAGTGATGCAATAATGCAACGAGTCTTCGGCAAGACTTGTGGACGGCGCCCAAGGAGCAGTTGTGCCGCGAGGGCGAATCCCGGAGCGTCCGTTCCGTCTTCTTGCGGTGGGACTCATGCGGGATATAGTCAATCAGACAAGTGATTCGCTCGATGGCGGAGCCTCGTTGGTTAGCGAGGTTCTGTTCGGCGGATACGCCCGTGGATGTATCGACTCTGTGTTCGGTCTTTCGCAGCGTGGTCGCGTCGTCGGTTTTTATGTTTGCCCGATGTTCTCCCGTGCCTTTACGGCAACCGTCTCGATTGACCCCGTACGAGCCGAGGGATCGGCATGACCCACGTCGAGTTTGAAGTGCACCGCTCCGAACATCCGCTCGACGTCGTCGAGCGGCTGGCGTCCGATCACGACTGGACCTTCGACCGGGCCGAAGACGACGAGATGTCGGTGTCGGTGTCCGGCAGCTGGACCGACTACCACATCGCCTTCACCTGGATCGAGGATGTGGAGGCGGTCCATATCGCCTGCGCCTTCGATCTCAAGGTTCCCGACCGCCTGCAGACCGAGGTGATGCGCCTCGTCGCGCTCATCAACGAGCAGCTGTGGGTCGGGCATTTCGATCTCTGGCTCCAGGAAGACGTGGTGATGTTCAGGCATGCGCTGCTGCTCGCCGGCGGCGCGGAGCCGAACCACGGCCAGTGCGAGATGCTGCTGCGCACCGCGACCGAGGCCTGCGAGCGCTACTACCAGGCCTTCCAGTTCGTCATGTGGGCCGGCAAGAGCGCCCGCGAGGCGCTCGACAACGTGCTCTTCGAGACCGAAGGCGAGGCCTGAGGCCAGCGAACTATCCACCCTCCGCCCCAGCCTCCCCGCTGGTGCCGAGGGTGAGCGGCGCACCTCGCAGGCCGATCCGGCTTGACCTTCCCCTCCGCGCGCCTGACAAGAGGGCGAATGCTGGAGGTCCCTCGGGTCATGACTGTCCAACTCCCCACCTCGCTCGCTCTCGTCGGTGCCGGAAAGATGGGCGGCGCCATGCTCGACGGCTGGCTGAAGACCGGCCTCCCTCCCGAGCGCATCACGGTCATCGATCCCAATCCCTCGCCCGCCATAGCCACCCTTGCGGGTGAGCGGGGCATGATGCTGAACCCGGCGGCCGGCGGCACGCCGCCACAGGCGGTGCTCGTGCTCGCGGTCAAGCCGCAGATGCTCGACGAGGCGGCGCCGCATCTCGGCAGCTTGTTGAAGTCCGACAGCCTCGTCCTGTCCATTCTTGCGGGCAAGACCATCGCCGACATTAAGGCGCGCCTACCGCGAGCCGGCGCAGTGGTGCGGGCCATGCCCAATCTTCCGGCCTCGATAGGGCGCGGCATCACCGCCGCGGTGGCGAGCCCGGAGGTCTCAGCGGGCCATCATGAGCTGGCGCAGATCTTGCTCGCCGGTGTCGGCGCGGTGGAATGGCTCAGCGACGAGCGCCTCATCGATGCGGTCACGGCGATCTCCGGCTCCGGCCCGGCTTACGTCTTCCATCTCGCCGAATGCCTGGCGGAGGCCGGCCGGGCGCTCGGCCTTCCCGCCGATGTCGCGGTGCGGCTCGCCCGGGCGACGGTGAGCGGCGCCGGCGAATTGCTGCACCAGTCGGATCTGCCGGCCGGGACCTTGCGCGAGAACGTCACCTCACGCGGGGGCACTACCGCGGCTGCTCTGCAGATCCTGATGGCGCCCGATGGCTTGCAGCAGCTCATCACGCAGGCGGCCGAGGCGGCGCGCTGCCGGGCTGAAGAGCTGTCGGGCTGAAAAAGCGTCGCAGCGGCGCCTTTTTAACGAGTGACGCTTTTTCGCCATGCCGGGCGTACTATCTTGTTCTGATGGAGCATGAAGAGGAGCACGGCCATGGCTGACATTCCCAATACAGACGCGCCTGCCGCGGGGCAGCCCAAGCCGAATAACCGCGATGCCGCCATCGACGCCTTGATGAAGCTTGCCGCTGAGCGGGACTGGCGGGAGATCGGCCTCGCCGATATCGCGCGCGAAGCAGGCATCGGCCTCGCCGACCTGCGCGATGCCTTCCCCTCCAAAGGCGCCATTCTCGGCGGCCTCATTCGCCGCATCGACCGCCAGGTGCTGGAAGGCACCACCGCCGATTTGGCGGAGGAGCCGGCGCGCGAGCGGCTGTTCGACGTGCTCACCCGGCGCCTCGATGCTTTCGCACCCTACAAGGCGGCGCTGCGGCGCATCAGCGCGGAGTTCCGGCGCGATCCGCTCTCGCTCGCTGCCATGAACAAGCTCGCGCTCAACTCGCACCGCTTCATGCTTGCCGCGGCGGGCATCAATACCGAAGGGGCCATGGGTCTCATCAAGATCCAGGGCTCGGTATGTGTGTTCTCGGACGTGTTCCAGACCTGGCTCGACGACGACGACCCGGATATGGCGCGGACATTGGCGCGGCTCGACCGCGAATTGCGCTCCGGCGAACGCCTGCTCGTCTGCTTCGAGGATGTTGGCCGTCTCACCGCACCCTTCCGCGCCATGGCCCGCACGTTCCGCTCAGGCCGGCACCGCTACCGGCGTGACGACTACCGGGACCGCAGCCGCGACGAGGGGGAGGATTTCGTCCCCGCGATCTGAATGGTCTTTGCATCCCGGCCTTCGGCAGGATACGAAAAAGGCGAAGCGGCGAATGCACGATTCGCCTTGCCCCACCGTGCCGAGATGCCCGCGATCTCCTCTCCGCCGACCGCGACCTACGACGACTTCCTGAAGCTCGACATTCGGGTCGGCACGGTCGTTGAGGCATCTCCCTTTCCGGAAGCGCGCAAACCCGCGATTCGGTTGGTCATCGATTTCGGCGGCGAGCTCGGCCGCAAGAAGTCCTCCGCCCAGATTACGCGCAACCACCGGCCGGAGGCCCTCATCGGCCGGCAGGTGCTCGCCGTCGTCAATTTTCCACCGCGCCAGATCGGCCCGATGATGTCGGAGGTCCTGACCCTCGGTGTTCCCGACAAAGCCGGGGAAGTCATGCTGATCGGGCCCGACCGCAAGGTCCCCGATGGCGGTCGTCTTTATTGATGAGAGATTGCCGACTGTCGGCGGATAGATCCCGCGTGCTATGACCAATTCGTCATGGTGATATTCGAACTTCTGGTCGTCGCCGTTCTCGTTTTCCTGAACGGCTTGCTGGCGATGTCCGAACTCGCCGTCGTGTCGTCGCGGATCCCCCGTCTCAAGGCGCTCGCGGCGAACGGCCGCAAGGGCGCCAATGCGGCCCTGCAACTCGCCGCCGATCCCGGACGCTTTCTCTCGACGGTGCAGATCGGCATCAGCCTCATCGGCGTGCTGGCCGGCGCCTTCTCCGGCACGACGCTCGCCGGGCGGCTCACGGCGGTGCTGGTGAGCCGGGGCATGAGGGCGGAGGTGGCCGACCCGCTGGCCTTCGGCCTTGTCGTCGGGCTCATCACCTATCTATCGCTCGTCGTCGGCGAGCTCGTGCCCAAGCAGCTCGCGCTGCGCAATCCGGAATCGGTGGCCTCCTCCGTCGCCCCGGCGATGGTCGTGCTGTCGCGGATCTGCGCGCCACTCGCCTGGTTGCTCTACGTTTCCCAGGAAGCGGCCCTTCGCCTCCTCGGGGCGCGCCAGGAGCAATCGGCGGGCGTCACCGACGAGGAAATCAAGACACTGGTCGCCGAAGCCGAGACTGCCGGGGTGCTGGAACCCGAGGAGCGGCAGATGATTGCAGGCGTCATGCGGCTGGCGGACCGCTCGGTCGGCGCCATCATGACGCCGCGGCCGGACGTGGACTGGGTTGACCTCACCGACGACGAGGAGACGATCCGTCGGACCGTCCTCGACAGCCGCCGCTCCCGCCTGCCGGCCATGGACGCGGAGGGCGTCGCCGTCGGCGTCATCCAGGCGAAGGACATGCTCAACGCCTTTCTCTCCGGCAAGCCATGGAACGTGAACGAGCTGGTGCGCGAGGCGCCGGTGGTGATCGACACCTTCAGCGCCCTGTCGGTGCTGGAGCGGCTGCGCGTCTCGCAGGTGCCGATGGCGCTCGTGCATGATGAGTACGGCAATTTCGAAGGCATCGTCACGCCGGCCGATCTGCTCTCCGGCATCGCCGGGGCCTTCCACGGCGAAGACGAGCACCACGAGCCGCGGGTGGTCGAGCGCGCCGACGGCTCCTTCCTCATCGGCGGCTCGACGCCCGCCGATGAATTGGCCGATCTCCTCAATATCCGCCTCGACCCGGACCGGGACTATCACACCGTCGCCGGTTTCGTGCTTGCCGTGCTGAAGAGCCTGCCGCAGGTCGGCGAATCCTTCGAATGGCACGGCTGGCGCTTCGAGATCGTCGATCTCGACGGCGCGCGGATCGACAAGCTTCTCGTCTCGCGCGCTCCCCTCACCCACCGGCGGCGCTGAATTCCGTCGCGCCGATCCCTCCCTCAGGGGAGGACAATTCCGCCATGAGGTAAGGCCCGCGTCCCACGATCAGCTGCGATGCCGCCCCCTTGAGGAATCGACAACACACGCCCGCAGCACGCTGATTACACCGGCAGGCGCACAAGCGCCCTCAAGCCGCCGAGCGGACTATCCGTCAAGGTCACCTCTCCACCGTGCGCCCGGGCGATGTCGCGCACGATCGCGAGGCCGAGGCCCGTTCCGCCCGAATCCATGTTGCGGGCTTCGTCGAGCCGGAGGAAGGGCTTGAAGACCTCCTCGCGCATGTCGACCGGCACGCCCGGGCCGTCGTCGTCCACGGTCAGCGTCAGCCAGCGTCCATCGGAGGTCGCCGTCACCACGACCCGGGTGCCGTGGCGGATGGCATTGGCGAGGAGATTGAGGAGCAGCCGACGAAAGGCGTCCGGCCGCAGGGTGACCATGAGCGGCGCCTCAGCCTCGATGCGCACGTCGTCGCCCTGGCGCTCGAGGTCCGATCGCACCGCCTCCAATAGCTCGGCGATGTCGGTCGGTACCGCTTGTTCGGTGGTGTCGCCACGCGCGAAGGCGAGATAGGCCTCGAGCATCCGCGCCATCTCGTCGACGTCGCCGCGCAACGCCTCGAGCTCCGGCCCCTCCTCCATGAAGGCGAGCGAGAGCTTGAAGCGGGTCAGGATCGTCCGCAGATCGTGGCTCACGCCATTGAGCATGGTGGTGCGCTGCTCCATGGCGCGCTCGATGCGCCGGCGCATTTCGAGGAAGGCTTGGCCCGCCCGCCGGATCTCGCGCGCGCCGCGCGGCATGAAGCTGACGTCGCGCCCCTTGCCGAAGCTCTCGGCGGCGCTGGCGAGCCTCAAGATCGGCTTGATCTGGTTGCGCAGGAAAAGAATGGCGATGACGAGCAGCACCATCGAGGTGCCGAGCATCCACATCAGGAAGATATGCGAGTTCGACGCATAGGCCAGGCTGCGCCGGGCGATGATCCGCATGATGCGATGGTCGAGCTTGATACGGATCTCGATGAGATTGGAGCGCCCGACCGTATCGATCCAGAACGGGCGGCCGATCTGCCGGCGGATCTCATCGGAGAGAACCGCGTCGAGGATCGAGAAGAAGGGCTTCGGCCCGGGCGGCGGCAGATCCGTCTCCGGCAGGAAGTCGACGTCGAGGCCAAGCCGCTCGCTGGCGATATTCGTCAGGGTCGTCGCATCCGCGTCCTGCGGGTAGCTTTCATAGACATCAATGAGCGCGGCGATATCGGCCGTCACGGCCGACGACAGCCGCCGGGTCACGAGCTGCCAGTGGCGCTCCATGAAGACATAGGCGACGACCGACTGCAGGATGATGAAGGGCGCGATGACGATGATCAGCGTGCGCGGATAGAGGCCCTTCGGCAAGAGGCTGCCGATCCGGCGGGCCATGCGGTCGAGCAGGGGGCCGGGTCCATTGATGGTCTTGACCAGCTGCAGAAAGGTCATCCGTCCACGACGAGCCGATAGCCGATGCCTCGCACGGTTTGCAGATAAACGGGATTGGCCGGGTCACGCTCGACCTTGCGCCGCAATCGGTTCATTTGCACGTCGACCGTGCGTTCGCTGGCCGCGGCGCCATTGCCGGCGAGGTCTTCCCGCGGCACCTGCTCGCCGGCGCGATCGGCGAGGATCGTGAGGATCTCCCGTTCACGATCGGTGATGCGTACGATCTCGCCGTCGCGGCGCAGTTCGCCGCGATCCAGCCGAAAGATGAAATCGCCGAAACGCACGGCCTCGCGCTGCGGCCTCGTCTCGTTCGCCTCGTTGGAGAGGCGTTTCAGGATATTGGCGACTCTGAGCAGCAGCTCGCGCGGCTCGAAGGGCTTGGGCAGATAATCGTCCGCGCCGATCTCCAGGCCCTGGACCCGGTCGGCCGGCTCGGCGCGCGCTGTCAGCATGACGATGGGTACACCCGAATCCTGCCGTAGCCGGCGGGCGAAGTCGAAACCGCTCTCGCCCGGCATCATGACGTCGAGCACGATGAGATCGAAGACGAGATGGGCGAGCTTGGCCTCGGCCTCCGCCGCCGTGGCCGCCGCCGTCACCCGGTAGCCGTGCTGATTGAGAAAGCGCGTCAAGAGCTGCCGCAGCCGGCGGTCGTCGTCGACCACGAGCAGATGCGGCGCGTCGTCCGCCAGTCTCGGTTCCACCACGTCGATGCGGGTCACGGCCTCGGTGCGGCTCCTTTCCAGACGAGGCGTGCCACATGGGCGCTGTCGTCCGGATCGATCATGGCGAACAGGAAGCGCAGCGCAGCCTCGCGCGTTCCAGCGTCGCATTTTGCGAGCGCGCGGGCAATGCGTTCCTGCTGCACCTCGGACATGGCGAGCGCGAGCTCCTTGCCCTTCTCGGTAAGGAAAAGAAGCCGCTGGCGGCGGTCCGTGACGCCGGCCCGCTGTTCGACGAAGCCGTCGCGAATGAGCTCTTTCAGGACGCGATTGAGGCTCTGTTTCGTGATGCGGAGAATGTCGAGCAGCTCGGCGATGGTCAGCCCGGCCTGCCGACCGACGAAATGCAGAATCCGGTGATGGGCGCGGCCGAAGCCGTAGTCGCCGAGCATGCGATCCGGATCGCTCACGAAATCGCGATAGGCGAAGAAGAGGAGCTCGATCAGCTCGTAATCCGGGCTCGGAGTAGTCTCGCCTGCCGCCACGGGGCGATCGTCTGCGGGGCGGGTCGAACCGGGCACAACAGTCTCGATACTCGATCGTGCCACTCCGGTCCTCCTCATTTTTATGTCAGCCTTATTGACATATTTCAGGCTGATTGTTACTCGTCAAGTGTCATCCGCGAAAGGAAAGAACCTTAACGGGTTGGTGCGCGAACAGATTAGCTGTGCGTCACGCACCGGGCCCACCGCGGGGAATCGCCGAGGAGATCCCGAGATGTCTGCTATCCCCTTCGACCAACGCGAAGGTTCCATCTGGTTCGATGGCGTTCTTGTGCCGTGGAAGGATGCCACCGTGCATGTGCTGTCGCATGGACTGCACTATGCGTCCTGCGTGTTCGAAGGCGAGCGCGCCTATGGTGGCGCCATCTTCAAGAGCACCGAACATTCCGAGCGCCTCCTGCAGTCGGGCCGGCTGCTCGATTTCGAGATCCCTTATACGGCGGCCGAAATCGACGCCGCCAAGGCCTTGGTCGTGAAGACCAACGGCAAGCCGGACGCCTATGTGCGGCCCGTCGCCTGGCGCGGATCGGAGATGATGGGCGTCTCCGCCCAGAACAACAAGATCCACCTCGCCATCGCCAGCTGGGAATGGCCGAGCTATTTCGATCCGGCGGCACGCCTCAAGGGCATCCGCCTCGACATGGCCGACTTCCGCCGGCCCGATCCGGCGACCATTCCCTCCAAGGCCAAGGCCTCCGGCCTCTACATGATCTGCACCATTTCCAAGCATAAAGCCGAGCGCAGGGGCTATGCCGACGCGCTGATGCTGGACTGGCGCGGCCATGTGGCCGAATGCACCGGCGCCAATATCTTCTTTGTGAAGGACGGCGTGCTGCATACGCCGACAGCGGATTGCTTCCTCGACGGCATCACCCGCCGCACGGTGATCGAACTCGCCAAACGCCGCGGCATTGCCGTCAACGAGCGCACGATCCTGCCGGAGGAGCTCTCCTCCTTCAGCGAATGCTTCATCTGCGGCACCGCCGCCGAGGTGACGCCCGTCGGCGAGATCGGCCCCTATCGTTACACACCCGCCGCCATCACGCAGACGCTGATGGAAGACTATTCGCGCGAGGTGCTGCCCAAAGCGAAGGCGGCGTAACACAATCCCGCCCTGGGCGCGCATGTGCAGCCCAGGGCGGAAAGCTAATGCGCCGGTGCGAGCTCAACCGGACGCCTTATACCGCCGACCAGGCCGAGCCGGTCGCGCCGCATCCAGCGCCACATCAGCAGGCTCGCGACAATCGCCAGGCCCGTCGCGAGCCCGATCCAGATGCCCGCTCCGCGCATGCCGAGCGGAAAGGCCAGCGTAGCGCCGAGCGGCAAGCCCAGCACCCAGTATCCCGTCGCTGCAATCATCATCGGCACGCGCGTGTCGTGCAGGCCGCGCAACATGCCGATGGCGACCGCCTGCCCGCCGTCCACCACCTGAAACAGCGCGGCGAAGGCGAGGAAGGTGACGGCGAGGCTGACGACCCGCGCGTTGGCCGGATCGCGCACATCGAGAAAGGCGCTGACCAGCACCTCCGGAATGGTGATCATGGCGGTCGCGGTGAGCAACATGAAGCCGAAGACGAGCGCGAAGGCCGTCCAGCCGGCCCGAGTCACGCCATCGGGATCGCCGGCGCCATAAGCGCGGCCGACGCGCACCGTCGCCGCCTGACCGATGCCGAGCGGCACCATGAAGGTGAGCGAGGCGATCTGGATGGCGATGGAATGGGCGGCGAGTTCCGCTGCGCCCAACAATCCCATGAGGAAGACGGCGGCGTTGAAGATCGTCACCTCGAAAGCGAGCGTCGCGGCGATCGGCAGCCCGAGGCGCCAGAACTCCACGAAACGCGGCCAATCCGCCCGCCAGATCCGGCCGAACAGGTGATAGCGGCGGAAGCGCCGGTCGGTGAGCGCGACCGTGGCAAGCCCCGCGAAGAGCAGCGTGCTCGACAGGCTCGTGGCGATGCCGGAGCCCGGCAGGCCGAGGGCCGGGAAGCCGAGATTGCCGTACATCAGGCACCAATTGGCCCCGATATTGAACAGAATGGCCGCCGCCCCGATGGCGAGCGACCACAGCGGCCGCTCCAGCGCCGACATGAAGGAGCGCAGCACGAGATAGGCGAGGAAGGGCAGCACCGACCACTGCAACGTCCGCAGATAGTCGCCGGCCGCAGCCGCGAGGTTCGGCTGCTGTCCGAAGGCGAGCAGGATCGTTTCTCCATTCCACAGAATGAGCCACGCAGGGATCGAGATGAGACCGGCCGACCACAGGCCCTGCCGTACCGTGCGGCGGACCTCGCGCACGGAATGGCGGTTGCGGCCGATCTCGCGCGCCACCATCGGCGCCGTCGCGGTGACCAGACCGATGCAGAAGATGAGCACGGCGAAATAAAGATTGGTGCCGAGCGCGCCGGCCGCGAGCACATGCGCGCCGAGCCGCCCGGTCATGATGACGTCCGTCGTCGTCATCGCCGTCTGCGCGAGATTGGTCAGGACGAGCGGCCACCCGAGCGACAGGGTCGCGCGGAGCTCCGCGCGCCAAGCCTCGCGGCCGGCCGCCGTATGGTACCCGTGGATGGTCATGCACAGGGATGTAGCGCAAGCCGGCGATTGCCGCCAGATTGAGCAGTAATGAAGTCTTTTTATACGTGTCTCAGCGCACGCTCATGAGTTTGCCGGCAAACTAATACCGCCAACGCTCCGCAGCTTCGTCGTCGCTCGCCTTGGCCGCGACCCAGCCGTCGCTGCTGCCGTCCGCCCGGTGCTCCTTCTTCCAGAAGGGGGCGGAAGTCTTGAGATAGTCCATCAGAAAGGACGCCGCCTCGAAGGCCGCCTGGCGATGGGCGGAGGCCGTGACCACGGCGACGATCACCTCGCCCGGCCGAATAAGGCCGTGGCGATGGACGACGCTTACGCCCTGCAGGGGCCAGCGGCGCTCCGCCTCGGCGACGATGCGCGCGATCTCCTCCTCCGCCATGCCGGGATAATGTTCGAGTTCGAGCGCCGCGAGCTCTCCGCCCTCGTCGCGGCAGAGGCCGGTAAAGGTCACGACGGCGCCGATATCGGTCCGGCCTGCGGTGAGCGCGCCGGCGATTTCGGCCGGATCGAAGGGCGCTTCCTGGACGCGGATGCTGGCCATGATCAGCCGCCCGTCATCGGCGGGAAAAACGCAATCTCCTGCGCTCCGGCCAGGGAGGCATCACCGCGCACATGCCGACGGTCGATGGCGGCGCGCACCACGTCGCCCTGCGCGAAGGCGGCCGCGTAGCCCTCCCCGCGGGACTTGAGCCAGCCGATCAGGCTGGCGACGGTCGTCACCTCGGGCGGCAGAGCGACGGTTTCCGATGCGAGACCGACGCGTTCGCGCAGCCAGGCGAAATAGACGAGCTTGACTTCCGACATGGTCCTTGGGGCCTCATGCTTGCCGGTTCCGTTGTCATCCCGGGGCGACCTGAAGGGTCGAGCCCGGGATCCAGAACCGATGAGGCCGGCCGAAGAGGCACGACATCGGAGTGCGCTCAATTGCATGCGCATCGTTTCTGGATCCCGGACAGCGCCTGCGGCGCTTCCGGGATGACGACAGCCCCGTTTACTGCCCGCGCCGGTCTTCCTCCAGAAGGTGACGCAGCCCGGCACGGAAGTAATCGAAGCCCGTATATAGGGTCAGCACCGCGGCGATCCAAAGGAGGCCGAGGCCGATGCGCGTGATGCCGGTGACGACGTCGTCGCCGGCGGGCCCCGCGACGAGAAAGCCGAGCGCGACGAGTTGCAGCGTCGTCTTCCACTTCGCGACTTTGGTGACCGGCACGCTGACCTGCAGCTCGGCGAGAAATTCGCGCAGGCCCGACACCAGGATCTCACGGCACAGAATGATGATGGCGGCCCACAGCGACCAGCTGTTTATGGTGCCGCCGGCGACCAGCATGAGGAGGCTCGCGGCGACCAGGAGCTTGTCGGCGATCGGGTCGAGCATGCGCCCGAGCGCCGACTGCTGTTTCCACGCGCGGGCCAGATAACCGTCGAAATAATCGGTGATCGCCGCGGCGATGAAGATCGAGAAGGCGAGCCAGCGTGTCCAGGCATCCTGTGGCCAGAACAGGCAGACGACCAGCGCGGGCACAGCCAGGATGCGCCCGTAGGTGAGCATATTGGGCAGATTGAAGGTTCGCGCGCGATACATGGGCTGCCCGTCGTTACTCTCGGTGGGATCACGAATATCCGCCGAGGTCAACGGTTTCGATGCGGCGCCATCGGCCATGCCAGTCAACCCTGATTCTCGTGAAAGAAATCGTAAACGATCTTGGCCGTCGCTGCATTGATGCCCGGCGCACGCTGCAAGTCCTCGAGAGAAGCTCGCGAAACCGCCTTGGCGGTGCCGAAATGCATCAAGAGCGCGCGCTTGCGGGCCGGACCGATGCCGGCGATCTCGTCGAGCGGGCTCTTGGTGAAGGCGCGCTTGCGCTTCGCGCGGTGCGTGCCGATGGCGAAACGATGCGCCTCGTCACGCAGGCGCTGGACGAAATAGAGCGCGGGATCGCGCGGCGCGAGCTTGAAGGGCGCCCGGCCCGTCATCACGAAGGTCTCACGGCCGGCATCGCGGTCGGCGCCCTTGGCGACGCCGACGAGCGGCACGTCCGTCACGCCGATCTCGGCGAGTGCACCGCGTGCAGCCTCCAATTGCCCACGCCCGCCGTCGATCAGCACGAGATCCGGCCAGGCGGGAAATTCCTCGTCGTCGAGCCCCTCCTCGACCTCCATCTCGCCCTCGAACCCGGTGCCAACCTCTCCCCGGCGGGGAGAGGTCGGCCGCGAAGCGGCCGGGTGAGGGAGGTCGAACTCATTATTGGAGGGAGAAGTTTCCCTCACCCCGTCACTCTCCCCGCCGGGGAGAGGGGACGCGATCTCCGATAGTGCTGCGTCCGTTGCCGACGTTGAAGCGACGTTCCCACGCGGCGCTTCCTTGAGCAGCCGCGCGAAACGCCGGTGGAGCACCTCGCGCATCATTCCGAAATCGTCCCCTGGGGTCAGATCCTCGGACCGTATGTTGAAGGTGCGATAATGCGATTTCATGAAGCCCTGGCGGCCGGCGACGATCATCGCCCCGACCGCGTTGGTGCCCATGATGTGCGAATTGTCGTAGACCTCGATGCGGCGCGGCGGCGCGGTCAAACCGAAGGCCTCCGCGAGCCCGGCGAGCAGCTTCTCCTGCGAGGAATCTTCGGCGAGCCGCCGCCCCAGTGCCTCGCGCGCATTCTTCAGCGCATGGTCGACCAGATCACGCTTTTCGCCGCGGCGGGGCGTGGCGGCCTCCACCCGCTGGCCGGCGCGGGTCGACAATGCGTCGGCGAGAAGTCCCTGCTCGGCGAGATCATGTGAGATGAGCAGCAGCTTCGGGCAGGGCTTGTCGTCGTAGAACTGCACGATGAAGGAGGCGAGCACGTCCGCCGGCGACATTCCGGCGTCCGCTTTGGGAAAATAGGCGCGATTTCCCCAGTTCTGGCAGTTCCGGAAGAAGAAGACCTGCACGCAGAACTGCCCGGCCTGGAGATCGATGGCGAAAACATCGGCCTCCGCTACGGACTGGGGATTGACGTCCTGGCTCGCCTGTACGGCCGAAAGAGCGGCAAGGCGGTCGCGATAGCGCGCCGCGCGCTCGAATTCGAGCGCTTCGGCGGCCTTCTGCATCTCATCGGCGAGCGACCGTTTCACCGCCGTGGAGCGCCCGGACAGGAAGGCGCGCGCCTCGGCGACGAGCCCGGCATAGTCGGCGGGGTCGATCTCGCCTGTGCAGGGGGCTGAGCAGCGCTTGATCTGATAGAGCAGGCAGGGCCGCGTGCGGTTCTCGTAATAGCTGTCGGTGCAGGTGCGCAGCAGGAAGGCGCGCTGCAGGGCATTCACGGTGCGCGTCACGGCGCCGGCCGAGGCGAAGGGCCCGTAGTAGTCGCCCTTGCGGTTGCGCGCGCCGCGATGCTTCACCAGCTGCGGCGCGGCATGGTCGCCGGTGAGCAGGATATAGGGAAAGGACTTGTCGTCCCGCAGCAGCACATTGTAGCGCGGCCTCAGCTGCTTGATGAGATTGGCTTCGAGCAGCAGCGCCTCGGTCTCGGTCGCCGTCGTCACGAATTCCATCGCCGCCGTTTCAGCGATCATGCGCGCCGTGCGGTTGCCGCCATGGCCGATGCCGCGGACATAGGCCGCAATGCGTTTCTTGATGGACCGTGCCTTGCCGACATAGAGCACGTCGCCGGTGGCATCGATCATCCGGTAGACGCCGGGGCCGTTCGGCGCCGTCTGCCAGAAATCCCGGATGATCGCCGCGCCGGCCTTCAGCGATGCGGGAGCCTTGTCGGCGAAGCCGAGATCGATTCCCGACGCGACATCGTCCGCCTCCTCAGGGGATTCCACGATGAGCGCTTCGTTCCGCGCTTCCTCGCCGGGATCGATTTCGCGTCCGATAGCCATGGCCATGACGTGACCCCGGACAGGCGCGAGGTCAAGGGGTGGCGCTCCTTCGCCGCGGCCCGACTTGATTTTCAGCGCCGAACGTTGCCGATAGGCGTCCCTGTCGATGTGTGTTTCTGAATAACCGATGGCCTGGAGAATTGATGATCTGGAAAATCGATGACTGAACCGAAAATCCTCCCCCTCCTGCCCTCGCTCTTCCGCGAACCTCTCGGCTCGCAGGCACCGTTGCTCCTCCTGAACAACGCCCACGCAACGGAACTCTCCTTTGTCAGCGCCGCGCGCATGGCGCAACTTGTCGAGGAGGCCTTTCTCGCCTGCAGCATCGGTGATGCGGATGCCCTCCTTCTCGCCTTCGATCAGGACGCGGACTACGACAGCCCGAACTTCCTGTGGTTCCGCGAACGCTTCCCGCGCTTCGTCTATGTCGATCGCGTGGTCGTCGCCCCGGCGATGCGCGGCCGCGGATTGGCCCGCATGCTCTATGACGCTCTGTTCCAGCGCGCGGCCGCGGCTGGGCATGAGCGGGTCGTCTGCGAGGTGAACAGCGATCCGCCGAATCCGGCTTCCGATGCGTTCCATGCGGCGCTCGGCTTTGCCGAGGTGGGCAAGGCGCAGCTCGCCCATTCGGGCAAGACGGTGCGCTATCTCTGCCGCGACCTGATCGTCGGTGTCCCGTTGGCGTGAGCGTGCCTTAGGCGACCTGATCCCGCACCGGCTTTGCCAGCGTTGTTGCCGCGGCTCCGGCGCTCTCCAGCTCAACGGCCTGCGCTGACGCGTTATGGCCCTGTACGACGACCGCATTCGAGGCGAATTCGATACCGTTCTGGCTAAACGCCCGGTGGAGACGCTTGACCGCCTCGCGCTGGATCATCGTCTGCTTGCCGGGCCTGACCGTGAATTTGAAGCGGCACAACAGCGCCGTCGGCTCGATGTCCGTGACGCCCTGCATCTTCAGGGGAGCGAGGAACTCCTCCGCATATTCAGGCATCTCCGCCAGTTCCACACCGACCGCCTTGGCGAGCTTGCGCGCCTTCTCGACGTCGGCGTCGCGCGCCAGCCGCAGGTTGAATTTCAAGGTGGCATAGTCGCGGCTGAAATTGGTGACGGCACCGAGCTGGCCATAGGGGATGGTGTGGAACTGGCCGTTCTGGTGGCGCACGCGCACCGAGCGGATCGAGAGACGCTCCACCGTGCCCTTGTGGCTGCCGGCCTGGATATATTCGCCGACCCGGAAGGCATCATCGGCCACGAAGAAGATGCCGGAGACGATATCGCGCACCAGCGCCTGCGAGCCGAAGGAGAAGGCGAGCCCGAAGATGCCGGCGCCGGCAAGGAGCGGCGAGATATTCACCCCCAACCGGTCGAGGCCGAGCAGCACCGCCGTCGCCACGATCAGCACGCCGAAGAAGCCGCGGAGAATGGGCATGATGCTCGACAGCCGCGACGTGACAGGCGCCCCTGCCGGCGCGCTGTCGTCGGCATGCATGCCAGGCAGGGCGAGCATGGCATGGCCGAATTTCCGCGAGGTCCACAGGCCGAGGAGCTCATAGGCGAGATAGCCGAGAAGGAGAACGGTGAGCACCATCACCATGGCCTGGTCGAAGACGCGGAACTCCTCCCAGGTGAAGATCCCGAGCACGTCCACCAACCAGGATCGCGCGAGCATCACGAGCACGGTGGCACTGGCAACCGCCACCAGCATGCGTCGGGCGACGTGCAGGGGCGAGAACTGATGCTTGCCGTGCACCGCCGATAGGTCCGCACGCCCCCTGATGGCGAATGACAGCATGCGCTCGATGATGAAGGCGATGAGAACGACCGCCATCGCCCAGAAGGCGATGTTATAGGCGTTGAACCGCAACATGCTGAGGCCGATCGTCCACAGCCCCCAGGCGACCACCACCATGACTTTGCAGGCGTTGCCGACGGCCTTGCGCCAGCCATGCGCCCCGGCAAAGAAGCGCTGCAGCGCCAGCAAGGCACCAAGCGCGATCAGAGCGCCGACCACGAGGCTCGCCGCCTGAGCGCTCGGCACCGTCATGCCGGCATCGACCGCCAGCGGCAGATATTTAGCGATGAGGAAACCGAAAGCGAAGCAGACCCCGGCGGCGAGATAGGCTTGCCGCGCCCGCGCGTCATCCGCAGCGACGAGCCGCAAGCTGGGCTCCCCCGGCCGCAGCAGGATGCGGAACGGCAGCATCCAGATGCGCCATTGCACCGCCGCCGTCACGAGCCCCACAGCCAGGAGGTCGATGAGCGCCGCGCCTTGCAGAAGCCTCCGCCCGAGCGGAACGGCAATCACCATAGTTAGCGCCAGCGCGAGGATATCCAGAAGCGCCCGCCGGGCGATCGCCCCCGCATCGGGACCTGCGGAGCCCCATGTTCGAAAGCGAGCCACGGCAAAGCGACTGAGCAGGAGCGGCAGGAAAAGAACAACGATCGCGACGGCGAGCGCCTTGGCCATGGCCCATTCCGGATCGACGGCCTGGTCGAATATCCTATCCGTCGCGGTGACGAGATCGGCCGGCGCGAAGGGCAGCGCCGCGACAATGGTCTCCAGTCTGTCAGCCGCGGTATCGAGATTGCCCCACATCCGATTGAAGCCGCTGTCGAGTTCCGCGCGCAGCGGATTGACTGCCGCCTGCTCCGGTGTCGCGGCTTCGCAGCGTATCGGGAGGACGACAGCGGCCGCCAGCAAGATCAACGGTGCGAGCCGTCGTGCCCAGCTCAATCGCGACACCCGTCCCATCATCGTCATCCCCGTTCCCGATATTGCTAAGTTGCGCTTTCACATGACGCACGCAAGCATTTCCGGCAGTCCGGGGCTCGGAATTGCGCTCAATTCCGCCGACGGGATTAACGGTTAACGCTCAACATGTTGCCTCAAGCTGGACCTGGAGCGTTCCGAGGCGTAGAGTTTAACATTCCATTAAGTGTTCAGTCGGTGATTCGGAGGCTGCGAGCTGCATGATGCAGACAAGATCGACGTCGCTCCGGATGCTTGTTATCGGCGCGATGCTGGGTCCGGTGCTCGGCGCCTGCCAGACGAATACGGTGGCGATGAACGCTCCGCCCGGCATGCCGGTCGCGCTCGAAAGCATCGAGGGCGCTCCCGACACGGTGAAGACCGAACTCACGTCGGCGCTCGCCACCGCAGCCGCCGCCCGCAAAATCGAGCTCGTTCCAAGCCAGGATGCGCGTTACCGGATCAAAGGCTATGTCACGGCCTATGACCGCCAGGACGGCCATACCGAGATCGCCTATGTTTGGGACGTGTTCGACGGCGACAAGCGCCGGGCGAAGCGGATCGAGGGCGTGAGCCCCGTGCGAACCGCGGCCGGCGGCAATGCCTGGACCGCACTCGATCAGGCGACCATCGCCGGTGTCGCCACGGCGAGCATGAACCAGGTCGCCGGCTTTCTCGCCTCAGATGCGCAGACGAGCACGGCTGCTCAGCCAGGGACGACATCGACGAGCGTTGCGGCGACCACATCCGTCACGACTTCGGGAACGTCGACGAGCGCCCTGGGGTTCGCCGACGAGTAACTGACCGGCGAATAACCGGCCACGCGTAATGGCAGAGCACCTCCAACGGCAGTCGGCCCTGCCGGCCATTTATGTTAGGATGAGACATCTTGCACGAGCATTTCGTGCACCGCTGCTATTGTTCGCGCGCGCCGTGGCTGGTATGAGCCCGGCGGGATCGAATATGTCTGCATTATGACATCAAGCGCCCCGCTCAAGTCGCGCCGCATCATCAAGCACGGAACCGGCCGTATGAAAGCCTCGATCAAGCTTGTCGCGGGCAACTCGAATCGCCCGCTCACTGAGGCCATCTCGAATTATCTCGAGGTTCCGCTCACCGCCTGCCAGGTCAAGCGCTTCGCCGACATGGAGGTCTTCGTCGAGCTGCTCGAGAACGTGCGCGGCGAGGATGTTTTCGTCGTCCAGTCGACGTCCTTCCCGGCCAACGACCATCTGATGGAGCTGCTGATCATCATCGATGCGCTGCGCCGCTCCTCGGCACGCCGCATCACGGCGGTGATGCCCTATTTCGGCTATGCGCGGCAGGACCGACGGGCGACGGGCCGCACGCCCATCTCGGCCAAGCTGGTCGCCAATATGGTGACCCATGCCGGTGCCGACCGCGTGCTCACCGTCGATCTTCATGCCGGTCAGATCCAGGGTTTCTTCGATATCCCGACGGATAACCTGTTTGCCGCCCCGGTGATGGTGCGCGACATCAAGGAACGGCTCGACCTCGACAATGTCATGGTGGTCTCGCCGGACGTCGGCGGCGTGGTCCGCGCCCGCGCGCTCGCCAAGCGCATCGATGCGGCGCTCGCCATCGTCGACAAGCGGCGCGAGCGCCCCGGCGAGTCCGAGGTCATGAACATTATCGGCAATGTCGAAGGCCGCACCTGCATTCTCGTCGACGATATCGTGGATTCCGGCGGCACCTTGTGCAATGCCGCCGAGGCCCTGCTCCAGCATGGCGCCCGCGAGGTCTATGCCTACTGCACCCACGGCGTGCTCTCGGGCGGCGCGGTTGCGCGCATCGCCTCCTCGCAGCTCAAGGAAATGGTGATCACCGATTCCATCCTGCCGACCGAGGCGGTCAAGGTGGCGCGCAACATCCGCACCATCACCGTTGCGCCGCTGCTGGGCGAAGCGATCGGCCGCACCGCGACGGAATCGAGCGTCTCCAGCCTCTTCGACTGACATGAGCTGAGGATTGCGGGAGGCGAAGCGGCCATGGCGCATCTCGCCGACGACCGGGCCCTTGTCCTCCTCTCCGGCGGTCAGGATTCGACCGTCTGCCTCGGCTGGGCGCTCAACCGCTATGCCCATGTCGAGACGATCGGCTTCGACTATGGCCAGCGCCACCGCGTGGAGCTCGCCTGCCGGCAAGTGATCCGCGAGCGCCTCGCGGGCGGGATCTGCGGTCCGGGCGAACTCGGCGAGGATCACCTCGTCCAGCTCGATGCGCTCGGGGCGATCTCCGAAACGGCGATGACGCGCGACGTCGCGATTGCCACGGACGAGACCGGCCTTCCGACCACCTTCGTGCCGGGCCGCAATCTCATCTTCCTTTCCTTTGCCGCCGCCCTCGCCTACCGCCGCGGCTGCCGCCATATCGTGCTCGGCGTCTGCGAAACGGATTTCTCGGGCTACCCGGATTGTCGCGACGACACCATCAAGGCGATGCAGGTGGCGCTCAATCTGGGGATGGACGCCCGATTTGTCCTTCAGACGCCGCTCATGTGGCAGGACAAGGCGGCGACCTTCGCGCTCGCCGAGAAGATCGGCGGAGCCCGCTTCGTCGACCTCGTGGTCGAGGAGACCCACACGTGCTATCTCGGCGACAGATCGCTGCGGCACCCTTGGGGCTACGGCTGTGGAACCTGCCCCGCCTGCAGCCTGCGCGCCGCCGGCTGGGCACGCTGGCAGGGCGAAACGCCCGCTGATTGATCCGAACCGGATTTTCGCATGAACACGCTTGCTGATGCCTCCATCGCGCGCCGACGCCTCGTCGAGGGTCTTGTCGCCCTCTGTCTGTTCGGCCTGACGATACCGGCCGCCAATTGGCTCATCGGTCATCTCGGCACGACTTGCGTGCCGAACGGCCCATGCCTCATTCCCGTTGCACCGGGTATCGATGCGCCGAGCGGCGTGCTGATGATCGGCCTGGCGCTCGTGCTGCGCGACATCGTGCAGCGCCGCCTCGGCGCGGGGATGGCGCTTGCGGCAATCATCGCAGGGGCGGTGATCTCCGCCTTCCTCGCGCCGCCGGCGATCGTGATCGCCTCCACCCTCGCCTTCCTGCTGTCGGAACTCGCCGATTTCGCGGTCTATACACCCCTGCAGCGCCATCGCTTCGTGCTCGCAGTCGCGCTATCGAGCCTGGTCGGCCTCCTGGTCGACAGCGCCGTCTTCCTCTTCATCGCTTTCGGCAGCCTGGATTTCCTCGCCGGCCAGGTGATCGGCAAAGCCTGGATGGTGCTCCTCGCCATGCCCATCGTGCATTGGCTGCGCCGCCGCGACGCGCGGCTTGGCCTCGTCCCGGCCTGAAGGCTCGCCGCCGCGGGCTTTGCTTTCCTGCCGATCGGCGCTATAAGCGCGGCGCGCCCGCCAGACACCCCTGGAGGCACGGGCGCGCTCTCAGGACCGGGTGCAATGGCGCCCACCGGGACGGCGAGGCCGCGCGATGGCGCGGCTCTTTTGCGTTCCGACCACCATGTAAGGACCGTCAAGCCATGACCGATACGAAACAGATCAAGGCTGTGGCGCGCGAACGGGTCGGCAAGGGGGCCGCCCGTGCCGTTCGTCGCCAAGGCCAGGTTCCCGCCGTGATCTACGGCGCCGGCCAGCCCGCCACCCCCGTGGCACTCGATTTCAACGAGACGAAGCGCCTCATCTTCGCCGGCCATTTCCTCACGTCGATCTTCGAGATCGATCTCGATGGCGAGAAGACCCGCGTCATCCCGCGCGACTACCAGCTCGATCCTGTCAAGGATACGCCGGTGCATGTCGACTTCCTGCGGGTGACCAAGGATGCGACGATCAGCGTCGAGGTGCCCGTGCACTTCATCAACCAGGCTGCTTCGCCCGGCATCAAGGCCGGCGGCACGATCAATATCGTCCATCATGCGATCGAGCTGATCGTACCGGCCGATGCCATCCCGGAAGCGATCGAGGTCGATGTCACGGGTCTCGAAATCGGCGCCTCGATCCACTTGACCGACGTGAAGCTCCCAGCGGGCGCACGCGCGGCAACGAACGAGCGCGATTTCACGGTGGCGACCATCGTCGCGCCGGCCAAGCTCGACACCGAGGCGGCGGTTGAGGCTGCCGGCGCCGAAACGACGGCCGAGTGAGAGCCGCATGCGGAAGGGATTGCCCTTCCGCAAACGGTTGACGAGGGAGGAAGCGGCCCGCCGCCTCCTCCCCTTCATGCAGCACCAGGCAGGCCTCCGGATGCCCTGATGGGCCCCGTCCGACCACGCGAGATACGCCATGCTCATCTTCGTCGGGCTCGGCAATCCCGGAGATCGCTACCGGTTCAATCGTCACAACATCGGCTTCATGGCCGTGGAGGCGATCGCCCGCGCTCATTCCGCCGGGTCCTGGCGCCAGCGCTTTCACAGCCTCGTCGCGGAAGCGACCATCGCCGGCGAGCGCGTGCTGCTCATGGAGCCGCAGACCTACATGAACGAGTCCGGCCGGGCGGTCGGCGAGGCCGCGCGCTTTCTCAAGGTGCCGCTCGAGCAGATCGTCGTCTTTCACGATGAGCTCGATCTGGCGCCCGCCAAATTGCGGATGAAGACGGGCGGCGGCAATGCCGGCCATAATGGGCTGCGCTCCATCACCGCCCATCTCGGCAATGATTATCGCCGCGCCCGGCTCGGCATCGGCCATCCCGGCGACAAGGCGCTCGTCCTGAACTATGTGCTCAACGACTTCGGCAAGGGTGAGATGGCCTGGGTCGAGGATCTGACGGCAGCGATGGCCGAGCACGCCGGCCTGCTCGCCAAGAGCGAGGACGCGAGTTTTCAGAACAAGGTGCATCTCGCCATGGATGCGCGCGGCTGGACGGATGTGAAACGCGTGGGCGAACGCGACGCCGCGAAGGAGTAGGATATGGGTTTCAAATGCGGCATCGTCGGCCTGCCCAATGTCGGCAAGTCGACGCTCTTCAACGCCCTGACGCAGACGGCCGCCGCGCAAGCGGCGAATTACCCCTTCTGCACCATCGAGCCCAATGTCGGCGAGGTGGCTGTGCCCGATCCGCGGCTCGACACATTGGCGGCGATCGCCACCTCGGCGCAGATCATTCCGACGCGGCTCACCTTCGTCGACATCGCCGGGCTGGTGCGCGGCGCCTCCCAGGGCGAGGGCCTGGGCAACCAGTTCCTCGCGAATATCCGTGAGGTCGATGCCGTCGCCCATGTGGTGCGCTGCTTCGAGGACAGCGACGTCACCCATGTCGAGGGCAAGATCGACCCGCTCGCCGATATCGAGATCATCGAGACCGAGCTCATGCTCGCCGATCTCGAAAGCCTCGAGCGCCGCCTGACCACGCTCGACAAAAAAGCGCGTGGCGGGGATAAGGAGGCCAAGGAGAGCCTCGACCTGATCAACCGTTCGCTCGTGCTGCTGCGCGAGGGCAAGCCCGCCCGGCTGGTGGAACGCAAGCCCGAGGAAGAGAAGCTCTTTGTCGGCCTCGGCCTCCTCACCTCCAAGCCCGTGCTCTATGTCTGCAATGTCGAGGAAGCATCCGCCGACAAGGGCAATGGCTTCTCCGAGAAGGTCATGGAGCACGCGCGCCAGGAAGGCGCCAAGGCCGTCGTCGTCTCCGCCAAGATTGAGAGCGAGATCGCCGTGCTGCCGCCCGAGGAGCAAAAGGACTATCTCGATGCCATCGGACTTGTCGAACTCGGCCTCAATCGGGTGATCCGGGCGGGCTACGAGCTTCTCGGTCTCGTGACATTCTTCACCGTCGGTCCGAAGGAAGCTCGCGCCTGGACGATCACCCGCGGCACGCGCGCGCCGCAGGCGGCGGGCGTCATCCACACGGATTTCGAGAAGGGCTTCATCCGCGCCGAGACCATCGCCTATGACGACTATGTCGCCGGCAAGGGCGAGGCCGGCGCGCGCGATGCCGGGCGCCTCAGGCTGGAAGGCAAGGATTATGTCGTCGCCGACGGCGACGTGCTGCACTTCCGCTTCGCCAACTGACGTGGTGCAGCTCCATCGCCGCCACGACTGGAACCTGACGCCGCGCGACGCTATCGCGCTGCAGCAGCGGCTCAGGGGCGACGTGATCCTCGACCGGCCGCTGGATCTCACCGCCATCCGCCTCGTTGCCGGCGTCGACGTCAGCGTGCGCAATAATGTCTCCCAGGCGGCTGTCGTCGTCGTGAGCTTTCCCGATCTCACCCACGTGGAGACGGTGCTGGCGCATATGCCGACGCCTTTCCCCTACGTGCCCGGCCTCTTGAGCTTTCGCGAAGGCCCGGTGCTGGAGGAGGCCTTCGGCAAGCTGCGCCACCGACCGGACGTCTTCATCTTCGACGGTATGGGGATTGCGCATCCGCGGCGGCTCGGCATTGCGAGCCACATGGGGCTGTGGCTCGATTTCCCCACCATCGGTTGCGGCAAGACGCGGCTCTGCGGGCAGCACGACGAACCCGGCCGAGAGAAGGGCAACGCCGCCCCGCTCGTCGACAAGGGCGAGACCATCGGCGTCGCCTTGCGCACGCGCGCCGGCACGAAGCCCGTCTATATCTCGCCGGGCCATCTCTGCGATCTCGCCTCGGCCGTGGAAATCACCCTCGCCTGCACGCCGAAGTTTCGACTGCCCGAGCCCATCCGCCTGGCGCATAACGCCGCCGGAACCTTAAGCTGACGTCCGGCTTGAGGCTGTTGGTCAAGTCGCCGTAGCACCTGCACCGCACCGGTTCCCGTTATTGGATCTCGCCTGCACAGCAGCCGGTGACCCTGATCGCCGGCGACGCGCGGGCCATCGACGACTTTTTGCCCCCGGAAAAACGGAGAGGGCTGAAGAATAGGAAAAAAATCAACTGAAATATTCGCTAATTTTTTAGTATTTGCAAGTCATTGACCAATCTCTCACCTCAATGCCATCATAGGCGGCATGAAGTGGCAAAAATACTTTGTCGTCAATCTCAGCGCAGAGGACGTTCATGCCTGCAAGCATGTGACAGCCTGGAAGATCCGCTACGGGATACCGTATCATCGCTGCTTTTCGCTGGGAGTGCCAAGCCGAAGTGATTGTCTGCCGCTATATCCTCTCACCAGCGGATCATTCGCCGAAGCCGACTACTTTTCCAAGCTCATCATCGTCTCTCATGGAAACGAATGGTCGATCAACTACTGGACGCCGCCCGAACTTGCTCAACATCTATATGCATGGGGCTTGCGGCAGGTCGGCTTGATATCGATCAAGTCGTGCCATGCTGGCCGGGGCAGGTATCTCGACGAGCTCGCCTGCGGCCTCGCCTTCCAAAGTATCGGCTTCGGCTGGCTCATTGGCTATCGCGGCTTCAGCAGGCTGGAGGGCCCTTCTCTGGGGAAGGCCTACGAGGTGACGAGTGAAGAGGACGCCTTTTGCCGCAGCCTCGGCATCAAACTGCCGGATCCGCTGCGCATCCGGACTGTGCGTGGCAATGTCGCAGTGAGCAATCCGTACAGCCCCCGTTTCATGTGATCCGCGAACGAGCGAACTGGCTGCTAATGCTGCGCAAGTGGAGCAAATATTTCATTTTGAACCTATCGATGTACGACCGCCAGACGGCCGCGCACGCCTATTGCTGGAGCCGTCGTTACCAAGTCCCGGTGGAGCGCATCTTCGTCTTGGCGAGCCGATCGCGAGGAACCGGCCTTCTCCGGTCCTCGCCCCTGGCTTCGGTCGACCTGAGATCGAAATTGATCGTCATAGGTCACGGCAATGCCTCTCTGATCGAGGGATTGAACGTGCAGCAGCTCGCAGACAAACTATGTCAATACGGACTGGCCGAAGTCGGCCTGATATCGCTCAAAGCGTGCTATCTCGGCATCGGCCCCTTTCTCAATCAGTTCGCGGGCGCTCTCGATGCGCGTGGCATGCGATTTGGTTGGCTCGTCGGCTACAGGGGACGCGTCCGGATGGTCAGGGGCCCGTCTGGCCTCGTCAATCACGAGGCGGTGGGCGAGGAAGACGTCGCTCTGCATCAGTTTGGGCTGAAGAATTCGGATTACGACCGGGTCAAGATCGTCCGTGGCAATGCCGATATTCTCATCCCAGGTAGCCGGCGCTTCGGCCGCCAGCCGCAGACTTTGGACGAGCATTACGTGCTGCGCAGCATCACCTAGCCCTCTAATGAGCCGACGGCGCTCAGTCCACGGCTGTCGTTCCCAGTCGCGGAAAAGCCCTTTAGACTTGGGCAACCGGCCGGCACGGCACAGGGCGCCTTGCCGGCCTTATCATGATGCAGAGCAAGGCTGACGGTCGACATGTCCCTTCTGTTCTTCGAAGATTTCATCCCCGGCAGCGCTATGACCTACGGCGCTCGAACGGTCAGCGCTGCCGATATCATCGCCTTTGCCCGTGAATATGACGCCCAGCCGATGCATCTCGGTGAGGCCGAGGCGAAAACCTCTTTTTTCGGAGAGCATATCGGCTCCGGCTGGCATCTCTGCTGCCTCACCATGCGTGCCATCGCCGATGAGCTTCTCGCGAAGGCGCATTCCATGGGCTCTCCCGGCATCGAGCAGGTGGAGTGGCTGGCGCCGCTGCGTCCCGGTGACAGCATCACCGTGCATCAAGAGGTGTTGGAGACGCGGGCATCGCGAAGCCGGCCGGAGATGGGGCTCGTGCGCTTCCGTTTCACGGTCGTGAATCAGAACGCAACACCGCTGATGCGCCAGACCAACTGGATCATCTTCGGAACACGTATAGCCCCACCAGCAATCCCTCGGCAGCCGGAGGAACGCAAGCCGGTCGCCGCCGACAGCCCATCCGCATCGACAGTCGTTGAACCCCAACGCTATTTCGACGAGCTCGAGGTCGGCGCGACACAGGTGCTGGGCGACTATCTCTTCACGGCCGAGGACATCATCCGCTTCGCGCGCGCCTTTGATCCCCAGCCGTTTCACCTCGACGAGGCGGCAGCCCGCGCGAGCCATTTCGGCGGGCTCTGCGCCTCCGGCTGGCATACGGCCGCCGTCTGGATGAAGCTCATGGGGGCGTGCCGCAGCGTCGCTGCCGTCGAGGCGATCGCGCGGCGGGGGCACGCCGCCCGGCTCGGCCCCTCACCCGGGCTGCGCCATGTGAAATGGCTGAAGCCTGTCTATGCCGGCGATCGCCTGACCTACAGCACCGCTATCACCAACAAGCGACCATCGGCCTCGCGGCCGCAATGGGGGCTCGTGTTCCATCACAACACCGCCCATAACCAGCTCGGCGAGCAGGTCTTCGCCTTCGACGGCGTGGTTTTCTGGGAGAGGTCGGTCGAACACCCGGCTTGAAACTGCCAGCCGCTATTTCGCGCGACAGACGATCAGCAGCGGTTGCGATGCCCGCTTTGGCAATGAGCGGCATTGTCGTTCAGTGATATGGGCGCGATGTTGCCGCCTACGTATCGCTTAAAATGACGGGCTGCCGATGAGATGGACCGGCTACTATCTCATCAATCTCGATGCGGATGACGATCGGACACGGGAGACAGCCGATCAATGGCGCGAAAAATACGCTATCGATCGGGAGCGATTCTTTGCGCCGCAGGGCCAGCTTTGGCCGCCGGCACAAGCCAGCGGCGCCCACAAGCTCTATTCGCCGCTCATCCGGCACCGCTCGCTCGCACCCCTTGATCGCCAGGCAAAGCTCATCATCGTCGGTTGCGGCCAAAGAACGTTGACGGTTCCCTGGGCGACCACGGCCCTGGCGCGGGAGCTCCATGGATGGGGCATGCGGGAGGTTGGGCTCATTGTCATGCAGACCACCTTCACGAAGCCGATCCGTTACGTTCATGACCTCGCAATGGCGCTCAACGAGCGTTCGATCGGCTTCGGCTGGCTGGCGGTCTATCAGATTTGCCGGCGCTGTCGGTGTGCTCGTCGCGATCCGGCTCAGATCGTCGGCCGCCCGGCCGCTGCCCTGCGCGGCAACATCATGACGCCCGAAGCGGATAAGTGGTATTTCCCGAAGTACCGATAAGGAAACGGGGCACGCAGGGGAAGCCTGGTCCCTCGTCCTAATGTCCCTCGAAGGCCATCAGCGTGCGCACGGTCACATCCATGCCGCGCAGCCTCTCCGCGCCGCCAAGGTCCGGCAGGTCGATGACGAAGACGGCGGCGACCACATCGGCGCCGAGGTTACGCAGCAGCTGGACGGCACCGGCCGCGGTCCCGCCGGTCGCGATGAGGTCGTCGACGAGAATGACACGGTCGCCAGGCGTGATCGCATCGCGGTGCATCTCCATCTCGTCGATGCCGTATTCCAGCGAATAGGCGACCCTGACGGTCTCGTGCGGCAGCTTCCCTTTTTTGCGAATGGGGACGAAACCGGCCGAGAGCTGATGCGCGACCGCCCCGCCGAGAATGAAGCCGCGCGCCTCGACGCCGGCGATCTTGTCGATCTTCGATCCCGGCCAGGGCTGCACGAGTTCATCCACCGTGCGGCGGAAAGCGCGTGCATCGCCGAGAAGCGTGGTGATGTCGCGAAAGACCACACCCGGCTTCGGATAGTCCGGAATGCTGCGGATGGTCGATTTCAAATCCGTCATGAGGCGCTGGTCCATGCCGTCCCCTGTTTCGGGCCAACCGCCCGCTTCATGTAATCAAACGCTCGAGGGCGCGAAAGCTGCGCCTCGAATGGAGCAAATCGACTGGCGATAGGCAATGCGCAATCCGCCACGCCCGTCGTCAGCCTGTTGGGGCTCCTGCGCCGAGAACCCGGCCGGCGACAACGGCGAGTTTGGCGAGAAGGACCGGATCGCGCGACGCCGGCGCGGTGATGACGGCATGTTCGAGGGCGCGATCGGATCCAGCCGGGCACGCCTCACGCTCGGCCGGAAGATCCCGTGCGAGCCGAGCAATCAGCCGGTTGGCCTTGTCGCCGTTCGCCCGCAGAACATCGATCACGGTCGTGACGTCGACGGCTTGATGGTCGCCGTGCCAGCAGTCGAAATCCGTCACCATGGCAACCGTGGCATAGGTGATCTCGGCCTCACGGGCGAGCTTGGCCTCCGGCATCGCCGTCATGCCAATCACGTCATAGCCGGCCGCTTTGTAGCCCAGCGATTCGGCGAGCGAAGAAAACTGCGGCCCTTCCATGCAGACATAAGTGCCACCCTCGACGACGGCGATGCCCTCGGCCAGCGCGGCAGCCGCGATCCGCCCCTTGAGCCGCGGGCCGACCGGCTGGGCCATCGAGACATGCGCGACGCAGCCCGCTCCGAAGAACGAGCTCTCGCGCCGGACGGTCCGGTCCACGAACTGGTCGACGAGGACGAAGGTGCCGGGCGCGAGCTCCTTGCGGAAGGAGCCGCAGGCCGACAGCGACACGAGATCGGTAACACCGGCCGCCTTTAGCGCGTGGATGTTGGCGCGATAATTGATGTCGCTCGGCGAGAAGCGATGACCCCGGCCATGGCGCGGCAGGAAGACCACCTCGGTCGCACCGAGCCGCCCACGGCACAGCACGTCCGACGGCTCGCCCCAGGGCGTCGTGACCGCTTCCTCGCGCAGATCCGTGAGGCCGGGAAGGTCGTAGATGCCGGAACCGCCGATGATGCCGAGAACAGTCCTGGCCATGGAGCCTCACTTGCCTTTTCGGGAGTGATTCCCCCGCGCCCCGGCGATCGCGGAAGGCTAAGGCTCCCGCCCTCAAAAAGCATATGGCCGGGATGAGCCCGGCCATATGGTTCTATTCCGTTCCACGCGTCTGGCCGCAACCCTCAGGCATGCGCCTTTTCGTCGTGCAGTTTCGCCCAGATCCGCTTCTTGGTGAAGTAGACGAGCCCGGCGAAGATCAGAAGGAAAACCATGACCTTGAAGCCCATCTGCTTGCGGGCTTCCATATGCGGCTCGGCGGCCCAGACCATGAAGCTCGCCACGTCGCGGCTGTATTGCTCGACCGTCTCAGGCGCCTGTGCTTGTCCGTCCGGACCCTTCGGATATTCCACCTGGCCGTCGTTGATCGGCTTCGGCATCGCAATGCGATGGCCAGGGAAATATTCGTTGTAATGCTGGCCCGGATTCAGCTCGAATCCCTGCGGCGGATCCTTGTAGCCGGTCAGGATGGCGTGGATGTAATCCGGCCCCTGCTCCTGATACTGGGTGAAGGCGTCGAAAACGAACCAGGGAAAGCCGCGCTCATAGGTGCGCGCCTTGGCGAGCAGCGAGAAATCCGGCGGCAGGGCCCCACCATTGGCGGCACGCGCCGCCTGCTCGTTGGGGAATGCCGGCGGAAAGCGGTCGGCCGGCCGGCCCGGGCGCTGGAACATGTCGCCGGCATCGTTCGGACCGTCGGTCACCTGATACTCGGCCGCGAGCGCCTTCACTTGGGCCTCGCTGAACTCCGGACCGCCGGGCTCCGACAGGTTGCGGAAAGCAATCAGGCTCAAGCTGTGGCAGGAGGAGCAAACCTCGCGATAGACCTTGAAGCCGCGCTGCAGCTGCGCCCGATCGAAGGTGCCGAAAGGCCCGGAGAAGCTCCACGACTCCCGCGGCGGATGCGGCATTTCTTCGGCGGCGCGTACGGGGGTGATCGCGGAGATCGCGGCCATCGCCGCCAGCGCACCGACGATGAGAAGACCAGGCTTCGACATATCCCTCACAATCCCTCGGCGATGGCCATCGGCCGCCCCAATTGACTCGTCTCGCTCAGCCGCAGCGCAGGGCTGCTGCGGCCGGACTGCGTTGCGCAGCAGCCGCACGATGCCACATCGGCTCATCCCTTGGCGCTCCGCCCGGCCGCGGCGCCCGCCGCGACCGCCCCTTCGCTGCGGCCCGTCGCCAGCACGGCCTCGGCGATCGAGTTCGGCACCGGCCTCGTCTTCTCGAAGAGCCCGAGCGCCGGCAGGAGGATCAGGAAGTGGATGAAGTAATAGGCGGTGAGCAGCTGGGCTGCGATCACATAGCCGCCCTCGGGAGGCTGGGAGCCGAGATAGCCGAGCCCGAGGCAGACCAGCACCAGCACCCAGAAGAGCTGCTTATAGATCGGGCGATAGACGGCCGAGCGCACCTTCGAGGTGTCGAGCCAGGGCAGGAAGGCGAGCACCGCAATGGCGCCGAACATGGCGATGACGCCGCCGAGCTTCGACGGGATCGAGCGCAGGATGGCGTAGAACGGCAGGAAGTACCATTCCGGCACGATATGGGCCGGCGTCACCAGCGGATTGGCCGGAATATAGTTGTCCGCATGGCCCATGTAGTTCGGCGTGTAGAACACGAACCAGGCGAAGACCAGCATGAAGCAGACCATGCCGAAGGCGTCCTTGACGGTCGCATAGGGCGTGAACGGCACGGTGTCCTTCCGCAGGTCCTTGACCTCGACGCCGGTCGGATTGTTCTGGCCGACGTGATGCAGCGCCCAGATATGCAGCACGACGACGCCGGCGATCATGAAGGGCAGGAGATAGTGCAGCGAGAAGAAGCGGTTCAGCGTCGGGTTGTCGACCGAATAGCCGCCCCAGAGCCACGTCACGATCGGCTCGCCGACCAGCGGCAGCGCCGAGAAGAGATTGGTGATGACGGTCGCACCCCAGAAGCTCATCTGTCCCCAGGGCAGCACATAGCCCATGAAGGCGGTTGCCATCATCAGCAGGAAGATGATCACGCCGAGGATCCACAGCACCTCGCGCGGCGCCTTGTAGGAGCCGTAATAGAGGCCGCGGAACATGTGGATGTAAACGGCGATGAAGAACATCGAGGCGCCGTTGGCGTGCAGGAAGCGCAGCAGCCAGCCGTAGTTCACGTCGCGCATGATCTGCTCGACGGAATTGAAGGCGAGTTCCGCACTCGGCGTGTAGTGCATGACGAGCACGACGCCGGTGATGATCTGCACGATCAGCATGAAGGAGAGAATGCCGCCGAAGGTCCACAGATAGTTGAGGTTCCGCGGCACCGGAAAGGCGATGAAGGACGAGTGGATGAGCCCGCCGAGCGGCAGCCGGCTCTCGAACCACTTCATGAAGGCGCTTTTCGGAACGTAGGTCGAATGTCCGCTCATGGCTCTCTCAGCAGGCTCTCTCGGCTTCAGCGCTTCTGCGGCATCTCAACCGATACGTACAGTCGTATCGGAGATGAACTCGTAGGCGGGGATATGCATGTTCTCCGGCGCGGGTCCATGGCGCACGCGGCCTGCCGAATCATATTGCGAGCCGTGGCACGGGCAGAACCAGCCGTCGTAATCCCCCTGCTGGCCGAGAGGCACGCAGCCGAGATGGGTGCAGATGCCGATCATCACGAGCCAGGGCTCCTTGCCCTTGGCCGAGCGGTTCTCGTCGGTGGCGGGGGCCTCGGCGGGCAGGTTCTCGTTGCGCGCGACCGGGTCGATGAGCTGGTCCAGCGACACCGCCTTGGCTTCGCTGATCTCCTGGGCGGTGCGGTGACGGATGAACACCGGCTTCCCGCGCCATTTCACGGTGATGCTCTGCCCTTCGGCGACCTGGGAGATATCGACCTCGACCGTGCTCAGGGCGAGCGTCGACGCGTCGGGGTTCATCTGGCTGATGAAGGGCCAGATCGCTGCTCCCAAACCGACGGCGCCGACCGCCCCGGTTGCGATATAGAGGAAATCCCGCCTGGTCGGCTCGGAACTTGCTATCTCAGCCACAATGGCTCCCCAGTCCTTCACATTCCGGTCTGCCCGGCTCCGTATAGGCAAACCGAGGCTCCAGCGCCACCCCCGGCAAGGCCGGGATCGACGCCTCGAGAGGCTTTTCCGGATCGAGGCTTCCCGCGGCCCGGACCCTCACCGGACAAGCAACAAACACGGCGCGACCATGGCCGCAATGCGACCCGGAGTCGCCCATGAGGTCACGATGCGGCGGCTCTTTGGCATGGTTCCAGAAGCATGTCCATAGGCCGAGCCGTCGCAGTCCCGCCGCTCCGCGGCGCCGTGTCGCGCAATAAGCGTGCCGGGTTTATTCCACCAGCTCTTCTGACATCGTCTCGGCGGCTTCCGAGGCCAGAAATCCGCCCGACTGGCGGTGCCACAAACGCGCATAGAGCCCGCCGCTGGCGATGAGTTCCTCATGCGTCCCCTGCTCCACGATGGCGCCCTTGTTCATGACGACCAGCCGGTCGAGCGCGGCGATGGTCGACAGGCGGTGCGCGATGGCGATGACGGTCTTGCCCTGCATGAGCTGCGCGAGCTGGCTCTGGATGGCCGCCTCCGCTTCGGAATCGAGCGCCGAAGTGGCCTCGTCGAGCACGAGGATCGGGGCATTCTTCAGGAGCACGCGGGCGATGGCGATGCGCTGGCGCTGGCCGCCTGAGAGCTTCACCCCCCGTTCGCCCGCATGCGAATCGAGGCCACGCCGGCCGCGGTGGTCCTCGAGCCCGGCGATGAAATCCTCCGCCTCCGCGAGTTCAGCCGCACGCTTCACGGCTTCGTCGGACGCATCCGGCCGGCCGTAGCGGATATTGTCGCGGATCGAGCGGTGCAGCAGGGACGTGTCCTGGGTGACGACGGCGATCTGCGCCCGCAACGAATCCTGGGTGACCTCGGCGATGTCCTGCCCGTCGATGAGGATGCGCCCGCCTTCGAGGTCGTAGAGCCGCAGCAGCAAATTGACGAGCGTAGACTTGCCGGCTCCGCTCGGGCCGACGAGGCCGATCTTCTCGCCCGGCTTGACCACCAGATCGAGCCCGTCGACCACGCCGGAGCTGCGCCCGTAGTGGAAGCGCACGCGCTCGAAGCGGATCTCACCGCCGCTGACGACGAGCTGACGGGCGCCCGGCCGGTCGACCACCCCGTGCGGGCGGACGATCGTCTGCATGCTCTCCTGCACCGTGCCGACATTGTCGAACAGGCTGCGCACCACCTGCATCACCCAGCCAGACATGGTCATGATGCGCAGCACGAGCCCGAGCGAGGCGGCAACTTCGCCGGGCGACATCCGCCCAAGCGACCACAGATAGATGGCCGCGCTCGTCGAGACGACAAACAGCGTCGCATTGAGGAGCGCGAGGGCGACGCTCGCGCCCGTCATCAGCCGCATCTGCACGAGCATCGTGCGGGTGTGGTCGGCGATGGCGTCGCGCACGGCCGAGCGTTCTTCCGCATCGCGCGCGAAGAGCTTGACCGTCAGGATATTCGTATAGGTGTCGACGACGCGGCCGACGAGATAGGACCGCCGGTCCGCGACCGCTTGCGACCGGGCCTGGGCGCGCGGCACGAAATACCAGAGGAGCGCGACATAGAGCCCGAGCCAGACGACCACCGGCAGGGCGAGCAGCAGGCCGATATGGCCGAACACGGTGACGGCGGTGAGGGCATAGACGGCGACGAACCAGAGATTGTCGACGATGCCGGTCGCGATCTCGCGCAACGCCGGCCCCATCTGCACGATGCGGTTGGCGAGGCGGCCGGCGAAATCACCCTGGAAATAAGCGAGCGAATGGCGGAGCGTATAGAGATGCGCCCGCCAGCGGATCATGTTTGTGAGCTGCGGCACCACCACCTGATCGACGAGAATGTCGTTGATCGCCGTGAACAGCGGCCGAAACACCAGGATGAGCGCCCCGCCGGCAAGCACGATGGCGCCGCTTTCTGCGAAGAACTGGGCGGGCGTCGTCCCTGTCAGCCGATCGACCAGCCAGCCGACGATCAGAAGGAGGGACGAATCGATGACGGAAATGACGAGTGAGCTGAGAAGAACGAGCACCAGCCAGCCGCGCACCGGCCTGAGGTAATACCAGGCGAAGGCGAGAAAGCGGCCGGGCGGCATATAGGTGTCGTCGAAGGGCGCGAAGACGTCGACCCGCCGCTCGAACCAGCCGAGGCACCTATCCAACCAGGTTTTGAGCACGTGACGATCCTCGACTTGGCCCCGCACCCATACGGCGGCCGCGGCGCCGGCGAAAGCCGACCAGAATACAAGGGCCGGCCCGAATGAACCAGTACGGCACCCGGTGAGAGCGCGGGAGCCCCGATCGCGGCCGCCTTCCATCATCCGCTTGACGGGCGCTGCCAAGGCGTGCAGGGCGATGTCATGACCCGCACCCCATCGGCCCCCGTCGATCTCGCCCTCTACCAGCCTGACATTCCGCAGAATGCCGGCACACTTCTGCGGCTCACCGCCTGCCTCGCCGTCCCCGCCCATATCATCGAGCCGGCCGGCTTTCCCGTCAGCGATCGCGCCTTTCGGCGGGCCGGAATGGATTATCTCGACCATGTGGCGCTGACGCGGCATGCGGCCTGGTCAGCCTTTGAGAACTGGCGGGCAGCGGCGGGCCGGCGGCTGGTGCTCGCCACCACCCGTGCTGCAACGCCCTATACGGCCTTTGCGTTCCGGACGGGCGACATCCTGCTCGTCGGCCGCGAGTCGGCAGGTGTGCCCGACGCGGTGCATGCGGCCGCGGATGCCGCGGTCGCCGTGCCGATGGCGCCCGCCTTGCGCTCGCTCAATGTGGCTGTGGCCGCCGCCATGATCCTGGGCGAGGCGTTACGTCAGACGAACGGCTGGCCGGCAGCCGGGGAGACATCGAGATGACCGACAGGATCATCACCGACGAGGAATGGACGCAGGCCCGCCTCTGGTTCGAGGATCTGCGGGACCGGATCTGCGCGCGGATCGAGGCCCTGGAGGACGCCGCGACCGGTCCGTTCTTTCCGGAAGCGGATCAGCCCGGCCGCTTCGACCGCAAGCCCTGGCGACGCACCGACCATACGGGCGCGGACGGCGGCGGCGGCACCATGGCGATCCTGCGCGGACGGGTGTTCGAGAAGATCGGTGTTCACGTGTCCACGGTCTATGGCGAGTTCGCCCCGGAGTTCCGCCAGCAGATCCCGGGCACGGAAGCCGATCCACGCTTCTTCGCCTCAGGCATCTCGGTCATCGCCCATCCCTGGAACCCGCATGTGCCGGCCGTGCACATGAACACCCGGCTCGTCGTGACCAGCAAGAGTTGGTTCGGCGGCGGCGCGGACCTGACACCGATGCTGGAGCGGCGTCGCCGCCCGTCGGATTCCGACGCTGTCGCCTTTCATGCCGCATTGCGCGCAGCCTGCTACGCCCATGCGAGCGTCGCCCCTTATGCGCGCTACAAGAAATGGTGCGACGACTATTTCTTCCTGCCGCACCGCAACGAGCCGCGCGGTATCGGCGGCATCTTCTACGATCGCCATTGGTCGGGCGACTTCGCCGCCGACATGGCCTTTACGCGGGCAGTCGGCGAAGCCTTTCTCGACGTCTATCCCCGCATCGTGGAGGCCAATGTCGCCACCGCCTGGACCGCCGCCGACCGGGAGGAGCAGCTCGTGCGCCGCGGACGCTATGTGGAGTTCAACCTGCTCTACGACCGCGGCACGCTCTTCGGCTTGAAGACGGGGGGGAACGTGGAGTCGATCCTCTCCTCGATGCCGCCGAGCGTTCGCTGGCCTTAAGATTTGCGATTGGCCATCCCCGGAGGTGGTAGGCCCGAGATCAAGAACGATGCCTTCGATCGCCAGCCGACCGTCACCGCTCAGCAACTTAACCGCTTGGGCCGGGCACCGGCATCGGTTCTGGATTCCGGGCTCGCGCCTGTCGCGCGCCCCGGAATGACGGCGATACGGTGTCGGACACGTCATCCCGGGGCCGAGCAGCGCGAGGAGCCCGGGATCCAGAAACGTTGTCGCGCATCAAAAGGGCGCAATCTGCCATACTCTGCTGGGCTTCTGACTTCGCCCCGCCGGCGTCCCGAAACAGCAAAAAATCAGTCGGCGCTCGGCAGGCAGCGGATGGTGAATTCGATGCGGCCGTCGTCGAGCTCCCGCCAGTTCTCGACCTCGGTCATATAGGCCGCCTTCGGGAAGCGCTCGAACCATTCACGCGCCTTGGCGCGGGCGGCCTCGCGCGGCAGGGTGAAGGTCTCCCTCCGCCAGGGCGAGTTGGTCGCGTCGCGTTCGCGCCGCTGCATGACATCGCGCCGCGCCGCGAGGCGCAGGGCGACGTCGGAGGGACGCTGAACATTACGGGCCATGGTCGGGTCCGGTTACGGCTTTCGGGAGCGGGCCACTTCCCCAATCTACCGCCGGTTGGCTCAGGAGGCGAGTCGCGGATTAGTCTTGCGACGATTCGGCTGATGTTTCGTACGCCGCTTGGCGGAGGAAGGGCAGCGCAGCCTCTCGCCCGGACGGGCAGTCGGCATCGAGCCACAGCGCCCGCGCCCGGGCGAGGATGCGGCCGACGGCGGGGCCCTTGTCAATGCCGAGGGCGAGCGCGTCCCGACCCGACAGCGGGAAGACGGGCGGTGCGGCCCCCGCGCGGTAGGCGCCGAGCTGATCCCGGCCGCCCTCCGTCAATTCCGGGCGAGGCTCCCCGGCAAGAACGGCGAAGGCGTCGGTGAGCGGTTGAAGGCCGCGGATGACGGCAAGCCGCCGGACATCCCTCCCGTCAAGCCGCTCGGGCAGACCGCGCAGATGCGCGGCGAGATCGGCGAAGGCGGTGAGCCGCGTGTGCTCCTCATTGGAGAGCCTCAGCCGCTCCTTGAGCCGCGCCGCATCTTCGGAGGTCGAAACGGCAAGCGCGCCGAGCCGCAGCACCGCGTCGCACACACCGCCCGCGGCCTTCTCACACGCAGCGACCCGGTCGAGCCGCCCGAGTTCACCGACGCCGGCCAGGATCCGCGTGAGATGGCCTGCTTCGGCCATGGCCGCGAGCGTCTCGGCGGCGCGCCGGGCCACGAGCAGCTTCATCAATTCCGCGCGGATGCGCTCGCGCGACAGGCCGTCGAGCCCCGCCCGCTGGCGGATCGTCGCGGCGAAGCCTTCACGATCGAGCGGCCCCTCTGCGTAATCGGCATGAAAACGGAAGAAGCGCAGGATGCGCAGATAATCCTCCCGGATGCGCTGATCCGGATCGCCGATGAAGCGCAGGCGCCGCGCCGCGATGTCGGTGAGACCGCCTACGAAGTCATGGATGCGGCCGTCGCGGCTGAGGTAAAGCGCATTCATCGTGAAGTCGCGGCGGCGCGCATCGGCGGCGAAATCGCGCGCGAAGGCGACTGTTGCGTGCCGGCCGTCGGTGGCCACGTCCTCGCGCAGCGTGGTGACCTCGTAGGGCGTGCCCTCCACGATAACGGTGACGGTGCCGTGGTTGAGCCCCGTCGGCACGCTCTTGAGGCCCGCCGCCTTCGCCCGCCGGATCACCTCGGCCGGTGGCATGGTGGTCGCACAATCGACGTCGTTGACCGGCCGATCGAGGAGCGCATTGCGAACGGCGCCGCCGACGACGCGGGTTTCCTCCCCGCCCCCGTCGAGGGCGTCGAGAAGGCGCCTCAGAGACGAGCGGGCGAGCAGGGCCGCAGAGGCCGCCTCCGGCGTCATTCGAAATGACCGGGCACGAGAACCCCGTTCTCGATGTGGGTCGGCACATAGGCTCCGGTGTTGCGCTCGGAGACAAAGCCCGTATAGACGATCCCGGCGATCACCACGGAAAGCCCGGCGAGCACGAGCCACGGAACGTTCCCGTCCCAGGCGTGGCGCGTGAAGGGATTGCGCCGGCGCAGCCCGAGATAGATCGCAAACAACAGGAACGGTGCCAGAAACAGCACCAGTCCTTCAAAAAATGCTCTGCTCATGCCTCGCCATAAAGTTTCTCGTAGAGGTTTCGGATGATACGTGCCGTGGCTCCCCAGATATGGCGATCGCCATAGGGCATTGCATAGACCTCCCAAGGGCCTCCCGGCCCATCGCGCATATGGCGCTGATGATTGCCGACATCCATGAGAAACCGGAACGGCACCTCGAAGACCTCGGCCACCTCGGCGGGATTGGGAACGAGCGTGAAGCCGGGCTCCACCCAACCGACCACCGGCACGACGCTGAAGCCGGTCCCCGTCCGCAACGTGTCGAGATAGCCGAGCGGTTCGACATGGCGGCGGGCGAGGCCCACCTCCTCTTCCGCCTCGCGCAGCGCCGCGTCGAGCGGCGAGCCGTCCCCGGCGTCGACGCGCCCGCCGGGAAAGGCGATCTGTGACGCGTGCCGCCGGAGATGGGCGGCTCGCTGGGTCAATAGCACGGTGACCTCGTCGGGCCGGGCGATGACCGGCACGAGCACCGCCGCCGGCCGGTCTTCGGTGAGGCGCTCGCGCGGCACGGGCTTGCCGGTGAGCGTCTCGCCGGCGCGTCCCGCGTTATCCGGGTCGGGCGGCACCGGCCAAAGCCGTGCACGGACGAGCGCCAAGAAGCTGGCGCGGTCCAGGATTTCCGGCTGCGCGGCGTCAGCCATCGTCAAGACCTTGAATTTCCACCACCGGCGCGATCGGGAAGAAGGACGTGCCGGACGCGACGCCGAACGTCGCGACCCCGGCGACCTCCCGTTCCTCGGCCTGCGCCACGAGATCGTGAACGAGCGCACGCGTCATCCGTGCCCAGAGATCGCCACGGATCTTCACATAGGGTTTGAGGCCGCCATCCGCCGCGACATCGAAGCGCAGGGGATGGTCCGGCCCGATCGCGGCGACATCGTCCACATTCGTCCGCACGTGGATCACGCCGGCTGCGTCGCTCGCCATCTCGACGACCAGGAACGGCACGTCCTCCACCGTGATGCCGACGCATTCGACGGGCGTGACGAGCACATATCTGTCCGGATCCTTGCGCAGGACGGAGGAGAAGAGTTTGACGAGCGCCGGCCGGCGGATCGGCGAGCCCTGGTAGAACCAGGTGCCGTCGACGGCGATGCGCATGTCGATCGCGCCACAATAGGGTGGGTTCCAGCGCTCGACGGGCGGCGTCTTCCTGCCGCCCCCGAGACCGTCAAGGCCCTGCAAGAGGGGGCCTTGTCCTGTCGCATCCTGCATTCCAGCCCCAACTCGGCCGCAGTCTGAATCCATTTTCAAGCGTTGCGGCCTAATTGTCATATAGGTGCCGTTGCCGATCGGTCTCGGCTGACCGATTTAACACAAGCGGCGATCGAGCTCATTGTGATCTAATGGCCTCGCGAAGAGTCTGAAAGTCGGAAATGACCGTGTGATGAAAGATGCTCCGCTCGCGGCATCGTGCTTGCATGGTCCTTGATCGGCACTCCGCTCTACGACCAGAGTAGCTGATCGGGGCATGAAGGAGATGAAGAATGACGGCAGGGACACGTTCTGAGGCCGCTGCCTTTGCGCCGACGACCATCGACGAAGCTGTCGTGGCCGCGGCCGAAACGGCGCTCGAGTCGATCGGCAAGGCCAAGACGGCGATCGGCTCCGTGATCTTCGGCCAGGAGAATGTGGTCGAACTGGCCTTGGTCACCATCCTGTCGGGCGGCCACGGTCTGCTCGTCGGCGTGCCCGGCCTCGCCAAGACGAAACTCGTCGAGGCGCTCGGCACCGTGCTCGGCCTCGATGCGCAGCGCGTACAGTTCACGCCCGACCTCATGCCGTCGGATATCCTGGGCAGCGAGATACTCGACGAAGCCGCCGACCACAGGCGCAGCTTCCGCTTCGTGCGCGGGCCGATCTTCGCCCAGTTGCTGATGGCGGACGAGATCAACCGCGCGAGCCCCCGCACCCAGTCGGCGCTGCTGCAGGCCATGCAGGAGCACCATGTGACAGTTGCCGGCGAGCGCCATGACCTGCCGCGGCCCTTCCACGTGCTCGCCACGCAGAATCCCATCGAGCAGGAAGGCACCTATCCCCTGCCGGAAGCCCAGCTCGACCGCTTCCTCCTGCAGATCGACGTCGGCTATCCCGACCGCGCGGCGGAGCGGCGCATCCTGGTGGAGACGACGACCGCCGAAACGGTAGCCCCGTCGACCGCCATGACCGGCGAAGGACTGCTCAATATTCAACGCCTGGTGCGGCGCCTGCCGGCCGGCGACAGCGTCGTCGAAGCGATCCTCGACCTCGTCCGTTCGGCGCGGCCCGGCGAAGGGCCGGCGGAAATCACCGATCTCCTGGCCTGGGGTCCCGGTCCGCGCGCGAGCCAAGCGCTCGTGCTGGCGGCGCGGGCGCGGGCGCTGGTCGAAGGCCGGCTCGCCCCCACGCTCGACGACGTCGCGGCGCTTGCCGAGCCCGTGCTCAAGCACCGCATGGCCCTGACTTTCGCTGCACGGGCGGATGGCGAGACGATCACGGGCCTCATCGGGCGGCTTGTGAGCCGGCTCGGCTGAGGAGCCCGGAATGGCACGTGTCAGGATTCTGCCGGTAGAGGAGCGGTCGCCGGGCCGGCAGGAAGCCGACGCGTCGCTCACGCTCGCCGAGCGACTGCCTCGTATCGTGCTGGAAGCGCGCCGCGTCTCGGCGACGGTCGCCCATGGCATTCACGGCCGCCGCCGCGCCGGCACGGGCGAGAGCTTTTGGCAGTTCCGCCCCTTCACGTCCGGCGAGGCGATGGCGCGCATCGACTGGCGCCGCTCGGCGCGCGACGATCGGCTCTATGTGCGCGAGCGGGAATGGGAGGCAGCCCAAAGCGTTTGGCTGTGGATCGACCGCTCGGCGTCCATGGGCTTCGCCTCGACCCTGGCCGCCGCCTCGAAAATCGAGCGCGCGCTCGTCGTCGGCCTGGCGCTCGCCGATTCGCTCGTTGGTGCGGGCGAGCGGGTCGGCCATATGGGCGCCATGCAGCCGCGTGCTTCGCGCCGCATCGTCGAACTCATGGCCGAAGCGCTCGTCGCCGACCGCGGCGGCTTGACCGCCGATCTGCCGCCGCCGCAGGCGCTGCCGCCGCTCAACGAAGCGATCGTCATTAGCGATTTTCTCGTTGCGCCGGAGAAGCTGCGCGGCGCCGTCGAAACCATTGCTGCGCGTGGAGCGCGCGGCCATTGCGTCATGATCATCGATCCCGTGGAGGAAACCTTTCCCTTCGCCGGACAGGCCGAGCTCGAGGACCCGGAAGGCGGCCGCCGCCTCAGGGTGGGCGATGCCGCGGCCTGGGGTGAGGACTACCGCAAGCGCATCGCCACCCATCGCGAAGCCGTGCGCGCCGTCCTCGCGAGCCGCGGCTGGACGCTTTCGCTGCATCACACCGATCAGCCGGCGAGCGCCATCCTGCTCCGCCTCCTCAACCTCATAGCGACGAGCCGCGGCGCCTCGGCGCTCTCTCCACAGGTAGCGAGGGCTTAAAGCCATGTTCGGTCTGCCGCTCGCCTTCGCCGCTCCGCTGGTGCTTGCCGCGCTTGCCGCGCTGCCGGCGATCTGGCTCCTGCTGCGCGTCACCCCGCCGCAGCCGCGGCGCATCGCCTTTCCGCCGCTCGCCATTCTCGCCGACATCCTGCCGAAGCGCGAAACCCCGGCGCGCACGCCCTGGTGGCTGCTGCTGCTCAGGCTCGTCATCGCCGCCCTGCTCATCCTGGCGGCCGCCGGACCGGTGTGGAATCCGCCGGTCGGCGACAGCGCGGCGCGGCAAGGTCCGGTGCTTCTCCTCGTCGACAATGATTTCGCGGCAGCCAACGACTGGCAGCAGCGCCTGGACGTGGCCAATGGCGTGATCGCCACGGCGGCGCGGGACGACCGCCCGGTCGCGGTCGTCGCCCTCGGCGGACCGGCGACGACGGATGTCGCCATGAGCGATCCCGGCCAGGCGCAGGAGCGCCTGCGGGCGATCGCGCCCCTGCCCTTCTCCAGCCAGCGCGGCGATCATCTCACGACCATCGGCGCTTTCCTCCAGGCGCAGCCGGAGGCCGATATCGTCTGGATCACGAGCGGCATCCGGGTGGACGAGGATCGCTTCGTTGAAGGGCTCGCGGCGATCAAGGGCGATCATCCGATGACCATTTACCGACGCGATGCCGCCTCGCCCTTCGCGCTCGCGGGCACGGACAATGTCAGCGCCGGCTTCGACGTGACGGTCGTCAGGCCGACCGGTCAAGGGCGCGACCGCGGCACGCTGCGTGCCGCCGACCTGAAGGGCCTGCCGCTCGGCGACACGCCTTTCTCCTTCGCCCCCGGCGCCACCGAGACGACGGCGCGCTTCACGTTGCCGGTCGAGATCCGCAACGCCATCGCCCGCGTCGAAGTCGTGGACGAGAATTCGGCCGGCGCCGTGTCGCTGGTCGGCGACGACGGCAAGCGCCGCAGCGTCGGCCTCGTCTCCGGCGCGAGCTCGGACGTCGCTCAGCCCCTGCTCGCCCCGACCTATTATGTCGCGCGCGCGCTGCAGCCCTTCGCCGAGCTGCGCGAACCGCGCGGCGGCGTGGCCGAGGCGCTCGATGCCCTCATCGAGCAGAAGGTCTCCGTGATCGTATTGACGGATGTGGGCGTGCTCGACGGCAATACCGTCGAGAAGCTCACGCGCTACGTCAACGACGGCGGCGTCGTGGTGCGCTTTGCAGGCTCGCGGCTTGCGGCCGGCAATGACGCGCTCGTCCCCGTTCGACTGAGGCGCGGTGGCCGCAGCCTCGGCGGCTCGCTCTCCTGGGACTCGCCGAAGACGCTCGCGCCTTTCGGCGAGCAGAGCCCCTTCCATGGCCTCGCCATCCCGTCGGACGTCAGCATCCAGCGCCAGATCCTGGCCGAGCCGGACGGCAATCTCGCCAGCCGCACCTGGGCGACGCTTTCGGACGGTACGCCCATCGTCACCGCCGAGCGCCGCGGCGACGGACTCGTCGTGCTGTTCCACGTCACCGCCGATCCCGCATGGTCGAACCTGCCGATGTCGGGCCTCTTCGTCGAGATGCTGCGCCACATCGTCCAGCTCTCCGGCGCGCCGAGCAAGGCGGACGTCAATCCGGAGCAAGCGGAGACCGTGGCCCCGTCGCATATTCTCGACGGTTTCGGCGTCTTCACCGAGCCGCCGGCGACCGCCAAGCCCGTGGCGCGCGGCTATTCCAGCCGGGCCACCCCCGATCACCCGGCCGGGCTTTATGGCCCGAACGAGGCCCTGCAGGCCGTCAATGTGCTTGCCCGCCAGGACCGCCTGCACCTGCTCGACGTCGCACCCCTTGCGGCCGATGTGCGGGCGATCTCCCGGCCTTCGGCAATCGACCTGCGCGGCAGCCTGATCACGGCAGCGCTCCTGTTGCTGGCGCTCGACACGCTGATCGCCGCCTGGATGGGCGGCCTTCTCGGCCGGCTCGGCGGCCGCCGCCCGACGCGGCCGCAACCGACCGCCGCCCATACCGCAGCCCTCCTCGTTCCGCTCGCGTTGGGAGCCGCGCTCGCTCTCATCGGGCCGGCGCCCGCCCACGCGCAGGGTGCTGCGCCCCCGCCGGCGGCCGGTGCCGCGGCGCAACCGACGCCGCCGCTCCGCCAGCAGGATATCGAATCCGCCCTCCACACGCGGCTCGCCTATGTGATCACCGGCGATCAGCAGGTCGACGCAACGAGCCGCGCCGGCCTCGTCGGCCTCTCCGATGCGCTCATCGCGCGCACCACCTTCGAGCCGGCCGAACCGATCGGCGTCGATCCGTCCCGCGACGAGCTCGCCTTCTATCCGGTGCTGTACTGGCCCGTCGTGGCGGGCCGGCCGCTGCCCTCGCAAGCGGCGCTGCGCCACCTCGACACCTTCATGAAAAACGGCGGCACGGTGATCTTCGACACGCGTGACGCCCTCACGTCGGGTGGCGGAAGCTCGCCCGAGACGCAGCAGCTCAGGCGCATGCTGGCGACCCTCGACATTCCCGAGCTCGAGCCGGTGCCGCCGGATCACGTGCTCACGAAGGCATTCTACCTGTTGGACAATTTCCCCGGACGCTATGGCAGCGGCCAGACCTGGGTCGAGGCGCTGCCTCCGGCCACCGATGACGGCACGCGCCGGCCGGCGCGTGCCGGCGACGGCGTCTCGCCGATCATCATCACCAGCAATGATCTTGCAGCGGCCTGGGCGATCGGGTCGGACGGCATGCCGCTCTATCCCGTGCTCGGCGCCGACCCGCGCCAGCGCGAGATGGCCTATCGCAGCGGCATCAACATGGTCATGTACGCCCTGACCGGAAATTATAAGGCCGATCAGGTGCATGTGCCTGCCCTCCTCGAACGGCTCGGGCAGTAGGAATCGACATGCTGAGTTTGAGCTTCTCGCCGCTCGTGCCGATGGCCGTAATCTACGGCCTCGCCGTGCTCGTCGTGATCGCGGCCGTCGTGGCCATCATCGCCCGCGGCCTCACAGCCGCCGTGCGGGCGCTCGCACTCGCCCTCCTGCTCGCCGCCCTCGCCAATCCGGCGCTCGTGCAGGAGAACCGGGAAAAGGCCAAGGACATCGTCGCCCTGGTGGTCGATCGGTCGGGCTCGCAGCAGCTCGGCGACCGCCGCGCGCAGACCGACGCCGCCGTGAAGGCCCTCGAAGATCGCCTGAGCCAAGTGCCCGACATCGAGACGCGGGTGGTCGACGTCACCGATGGATCGGGCGACGATGGCACGCGCCTCTTCACCGCGCTCGGCCGATCGCTGGCCGACGTGCCTGCCGAGCGCGTGGCCGGTGCCCTCATGGTCACCGACGGGGTCGTGCACGACATTCCCGGCAGCGCCGACCAGCTCGGCTTCAAGGCCCCGATCCACGGGCTGATCACCGGCCGGCCGGACGAGCGCGACCGCCGGGTGGCCCTCATCGAGGCGCCGCGCTTCGGCATCGTCGGCCGCGATCAGATGCTGCGCGTCCAGACCTTCGAGCGGGGCGGCACGGGCACCATGCGGCTCACCGTGCGCCGTGACGGACAGACGCTGCTGACGCGGGACGTCGTCGCCGGCGCGCCGATTTCGGTGCCCGTCCGCATCGAACACGGCGGGCCCAATATCGTCGAGGTGGAGGTCGATGCGCTTCCCGGCGAGCTCACCACCGCCAACAACCGCACCGTTGTGACCATCGAAGGTGTCCGCGACAAGCTGCGCGTGCTGCTCGTCTCCGGAGAGCCGCATCCGGGCGAGCGCACCTGGCGCAATCTCCTGAAGTCGGACGCCAATGTCGATCTCGTCCACTTCACCATTCTGCGCCCGCCCGAGAAACAGGACGGCACGCCCATCAACGAATTATCGCTGATCGCCTTCCCGACTCGGGCCTTGTTCCAGCAGCGCATCAAGGACTTCGACCTCATCATTTTCGATCGCTACGCCAACCAGAGCGTGCTGCCGTCGATCTACTACGACAATATCGTGCAGTTCGTGCAGGACGGCGGCGCCCTGCTGGTGGCCGCCGGCCCCGAATTTGCCGGCCCCGCGAGCCTGGCGCGAACCTCGCTGGGCGAGGTGCTGCCGGCCGAGCCGGACGGCCGCGTCGTCGAGCGGCCGTTCCGGGCCGCAGTCACCAATACCGGCCAGCGCCACCCGGTCACCCGCAACCTGCCGGGCGGCAACAGCAATCCGCCCGCCTGGGGGGACTGGCTGCGCCTGCTGGGCGCGGATGTGCATGGCGGCTCGGTGGTGATGTCCGGCGCCGACAATAGCCCGCTGCTCGTCCTGCAGCGCGAGGGCAAGGGCCGCGTGGCGCTTCTTCTCTCCGACCACGTCTGGCTGTGGGCCCGCGGCTTCGAGAACGGCGGTCCGCAGGTCGACCTCCTGCGCCGTCTCGCCCATTGGATGATGAAGGAGCCGGAGCTCGAGGAAGAAGCGCTTCGGGCGAGTTCGCGCGGCAACACGATCACCGTCGAACGCCAGACCATGGCGGACCAGCCGCCGCCGGTGCGCCTCACCAGCCCGAGCGGCCAGGAGAGCGAGCTCGTGATGCGGCCGTCCGAGCCGGGGCTCTTCACCGCCAGCCTGACAGCACCGGAGCTCGGGCTCTATCGGCTGGCGAGCGGCGATCTCACCGCCTTCGTCAGCGTGGGTCCGGAGAACCCGAAAGAACTGGCTGATGTCTTCAGCGACACCGACCGGCTCGAGCCCATTGCGACGGCCACCGGCGGATCCGTGCGGCGGGTGGCGAGCGCCGGCGGCGGGCTGGACATTCCGCGCATCATGACCGTGTCCAGCGGCTCACGTTTTGCCGGCAGCGACTGGATAGGCCTCAAGCCGAGCGACAGCGCCATCATACGCGGCGTGACCGTCGTGCCGCTCGGTCTCGGCTTCGCGGGTCTTGCCTTGCTCGCCGGCGTCGTCCTGGCGGCCTGGCTGGTGGAGGGCCGCCGCACGCGCCGGGCGTGATAGCGGCTGTCCAGTTTAGGTCACACCTCGGCCGTCGCCGGCAGCAGCATGCCTTCAGCCGCCTCCAGGGCGCCCGGCTTCAGGGCGCAATAAAGGAAGCGCCGCGCATCCACCGGGCCGGGCAGCTTGAGACGGCCGGGCGGGACGATCTGAAAGCCGAAGCGGCTGTAGTAGGGCTCATCGCCGACAAGCACCACGAGGCCGTGACCGTCGGCCCGCGCGGCGTCGAGCGACATGCGCATCAAGGCGGCCCCGATGCCGCGGTTCTCGAAGGCCGGATCGACCGTCAGCGGGCCGAGCACCAGCGCCTTGGCGCCGTTCGACGCCTTGACCTCGGTGAGGCGCACGGAGCCGACGATCAGGGTGCCGACGAGCGCCGTGAAGGAGAGATGGGCAAGATGCGGCACGCCCTCGCGCAGGCGATAGGCCGTGCGTGCGAAGCGACCCGGCCCGAAGGCCCGTTCATGGAGCTTCTCGATCGCACTGCCGTCTTCAGGCAGTTCGTGGCGCAAGTTCAGCGTGAGATCGGTCATCGCGAGGTCTCGGAAGCCGTCGAAAACGGAATGGGATTTGGACAGGACGGAAGCACCGGCTGCCGCGTTGCACCGTCTCGGCGCGCGCTGCCGGTCCAGCAAGGCTTATCGTCGTCGCAGCAGTCCCATGAGGCTCACGGCCGTCGCTTCCCGGTGACATAGGGGCAAAACCGCGTGGCCTCTAGCACGCGCGGCCCGGCGCGTCCACAGTTCCAGCCGCGCAGCGGGCGTGGAATCGTGCGAGACTGTTCTCTGTGCGGAAGGAGTGAACCATGGGCGTTTTGGTGAATGGAACTTGGCAGGACCGCTGGTACGATACCGCCAAAACCGGCGGCCACTTCGAGCGCGAGACGTCCCGCTTCCGCAACTGGGTGACGGCCGACGGCGCGCCTGGCCCGAGCGGCGAAGGCGGCTTTACCGCCGAGCCCGGCCGCTACCACCTCTATGTCTCCCTGGCCTGCCCCTGGGCGCACCGCACGCTCATTCTGCGCAAGCTGAAGAAGCTCGACGACGTGATCAGCCTGTCGATCGTCGATTCCTTCATGGGATCGGACGGCTGGAGCTTCAGCGATGCGCCGGGCACCCTGCCCGACACCGTCCACCATGCGGCCCATCTCTACGAGGTCTACGTAAAGGCCGATCCGGGCTATTCCGGCCGCGTCACCGTGCCGGTGCTGTGGGACCGCCGACGCGCGACGATCGTGAACAACGAATCCGCGGAGATCATCCGCATGCTCAACACGGGCTTCGCCGCCTTCACGGATGTCACCTACGATCTCTATCCGGAAGATCTCCGGGCGGAGATCGACCGCACGAACGCCTTCGTCTATGACGCGATCAACAACGGGGTCTACAAGGCGGGCTTCGCCACGACCCAGGCGGCTTATGAGGAGGCATGCAAGGCTCTCTTCGCGGCCCTCGATGACATCGAGACGCGTCTGTCAGGCCAGCGTTATCTCGTCGGCTCCCGGCTGACCGAGGCCGACTGGCGGCTCTTCACAACGCTCGTGCGTTTCGATGCCGTCTATGTCGGGCATTTCAAATGCAATGTGAGGCGCATCGCGGACTACCCGAACCTGTCGAGCTATCTGCGCGAGCTCTACCAGATCGACGGCATCGCCGAGACTGTGAACTTCGATCATATCAAGCAGCACTACTACCGCAGCCATCGCACCATCAACCCGACCGGCATCGTGCCCATCGGGCCTGAACTGGATCTCGCAGCCACGCATGATCGCGCGCGGCTCCCCGCCGAAGGCTCGCCTTTCACCACAGCGGGCTGATGACGGCGCCCTCACCGATTTCCTTTAGGCGGCGGCGCGTGGCCTGCGAGGTGTCCGCCGGCAGGGCATCCAGCGGAAAGAAACCCGTTTCGACGATCTCCGCATCGCGCGCCTTCGGCGTGCTCTGGACGAAATGTCGCGCTACGAAAACCGCCACATGGTCGCGGCTCGGCGCGCGTCCATTGAAAAAGACGCCATGCAAGGCGGGCGGCTGCGTCAGCGTGATGTTGCCCTCCTCCTGAAGCTCCCGCGAGAGCGCTTCGAGCAGGGTTTCGCCCGGTTCCACCCCGCCGCCGGGCAGATGCCAGCCCTTCACGTAACTGTGGCGGACGAGGAAAACCGCATTCCGCTCGTCGATGACGGCAGCCCGCACCCCGAGCGTCAGCCCCCGCGACAAACGCCAGTACAAATGCATCAGGCGGTAGATCAAGGTCAAAGCTGCCCATCCACTTCGGTCGAAGCCAACTCAACCCACCACATTCTATGCAGAGATCGCATAGCGCCAGCATCCGGTTCGAGACATTATTTCTCTATATTTAAATCGATTTGATTCACAGACGATATTGCGACGCAGCCATTGCACGAACGGGCATTCATAGCGTTGAATTGGTGATATTTCGGTCAACAGATGCCGATGTTCGGCAGGGACTCTCGCGGTGCGGGTGCCCTGCCGATGGTTGTCGCTGTGGTCAGCTTCGGCCGATCATCGGCATCTGCTCAGACCGCGCTCACGGTCCCCAGTTTAGGGTTTCCTAGACTGGGGACTTCTCACAGGCAAGCAGCCGTTGTACGACACGGAGCCTGATCTTTCGCGACTCTCCCGCAAGATCTGGCAAGCTTGACCTGTGCGGCGCGACGGCCGCCAACATGATCGAGCCATTGGCCTCGGGAATTGGTATTTTCGCCGCGCATGCTTCTTGCTCACATCTCCGATCCGCATATTGGTCCCCTGCCCGCGCCGAAGCTGCGCGAGCTCATGGGCAAGCGCTTCACGGGCTATGTCAATTGGCGTCGCGGCCGGGCGGCGATCCATGACATGCCCCTGCTCGACCGGGTGCTGTCCGATCTCGCCGCGCAGAATGTCGACCATGTTGCCTTGACCGGCGACATCACCAATATCGGGCTCGCCGCTGAATTCCCTATCGCACGCGCCTTCCTCGAGCGCCTCGGCACGCCCGACCACGTCACCTTCGTGCCCGGCAACCACGACGCCTATGTACGCGGCTCGCTGAAGGCGCTGACACGTTCCGTCGCGCCTTGGATGCAGGGCGACGACATGAAGCAGGACGCATTTCCCTTTGTGCGGCGGCGTGAGGGCGTGGCGCTCGTCGGCCTGTCCTCGGCCGTGCCGACGCTGCCCTTCGTGGCGAGCGGCACGCTCGGCGCCAAGCAGCTCGAGCGCTTCGCCACCATCATGACCGCACTCGGCCGGGAAGGGATCTGCCGGATCGTCCTGATCCATCACCCGCCCTATTACGAAGGCGCCAAAGCCGGCCGGCAGCTCACCGACTCCGACGCCTTTCAGGCGATCATCGCCGCGACCGGGGCCGAGCTCATCCTGCACGGGCATAATCACCGCACCTCGCTGGTGCGCATCAAGGGGCCGAAAAAGCCGGTGCCGGTGCTCGGCGCGCCCTCCTGCTCGGCGATCCGCGGACTTTTCACCCATCGCGCAGGCTACCACGTGATTAGCGTTGAGCCGGACGGCCCCGAGACACGCTTCGTGGTGCGCACGCGCGGGCTCGACGCTTCGAAGACCACCATAGGGCCGGTCGGCGAAATCGCCGTTTCCTGAGCATCGACGTTCTTACCCCGCCCTCGCAAGGCGGAATTTTCGGCTTTGCGCAAGCGATGTCCTGTCAACGCTCCCGCATTGCCACCTAAATCGACGTCGGTCCGAACAGCCGCTCCAGAAACGCGGGCACGGGCATACCGGATGCCAGAAACCACAGCACGGCTTGGAAGATGGCAGCGCCGATAAGCCCTCCGAAAAGGAAGGTGAAGATGATGTCGCCCCAATCGAACCGCCGGGCGGGACGCGCGGGTGGCACCGCCGCGGCAGCCGGCTCCTCCGTCGGGAGCTGAGCCGCCGGCGCTGGCAGCGCGTGCTGCCGGTCCGGGCCCTCATCGGCCGGCGCGAAGACCATACGGCTGTTGGAAAGCGCCCGTTCACGCTCGACCAGACGGCGGGCGACGTAGTCGGTGACCGCGGTGGCGATGACCTCCACATCTTCGCTTATTGCGACGACGACGCGTCCACGACGGGTATCGACCTCGAAGCGGTAGGTGCGGCGGTCGCGCTCCATCTCGACGAAGGCGAGAACGTCGATGTAGCAGCGCGGCCGGTCGCCCGCGACGATGCCGTGGTCGAAGAGATCGACCTCGGCGGGAATCTGGGCGAAGATCGCCTCCAGCCGCGCCTGCAGGAGGTCGAGCCGCGCGAATTCCTCCTCGCGCAGGTCCGCGACGATGCCCGCCCGCTCCACGTCGTCGAGCCGCGCCCTGCGCACCGCCTCGCGCAGGTCATGAGCCTTCTTTTCGGTCGGGTCCGACACGCAGCAATGCCCTCGTGATCTCGACAGTCCACCGGCGAGGCGCCGCCTCGCCTTCCCCTTTCGCGCGTTGCATCTTATAGGCTTGAGGTCGGCTTTGGTTCCCCGCCGCCTCCATTGATGTCGCGCCACCGGCGCCCATGCAAGCCTGAAAGACCGAGCGATGGATGCACCCTCCTCCACATTGCCCGCCAGCGCCCTCAAGGTCCAGGAAGCCGCCGAGAGGCTCGGCCTCCCCATCGCCATTCGCATCATGAACGAGCCGACGCGCACGGCGGACGAGGCCGCCGCCGCCTGCGGCACGACCGTCGCGCAGATCGTGAAGTCGCTCGTCTTCGAGGGGGCGACGAGCGGCGATCCCTATCTCCTCCTCGTTTCCGGCAAGAACCGGGTGGACGAGAAGGGCGTCGCCGCCATCCTCGGCGAGGGTCTCACGCGCCCCGACGCCGACCGGGTGCGCGCATGGACCGGCTTTGCCATCGGCGGCATCCCACCCTTCGGCCATGCGACGGCGCTGAAGACCTATATCGACGAAGATCTCATCGCCTTCGACGAGGTCTGGGCGGCCGCCGGAACCCCCTTCAGCATCTTTGCGGTGTCGCCGAAGGCGCTGGCCGAGGCGCTCAACGCGCCGGCGATCCAAGTCGCCTGAGGCGGTCGAGGAGCGGTCGCTCGCCCCAGCGATGGGCGGCGAGCGCGAGCGCCACCGCGGCGAGATAGGCGAGCGCGACGAAGCCCCAGGGCCCGAGAAGAGCGCCGAGTGGCGTCCGCGCCTCAAGCTGCCCCAATGCGCGAATGGCGAAGGGATGCAGCAGATAAAGCGCGTAGGAGGCATCGCCGAGCGCAACGAGGAAGCGTTCGAAGACCGGCGGCCGGCCCGTTTCGCGCCCGAGTACGGCGGCCGCGACGATAAAGGCGGCCGGAATGCCGTAGCCCAGGAACTGCGGCACGACGCCGCCATCCGCGGCCGAAAGGTCCAGATGCAGCAGGAAGAAGCCTGCAGCGATAAGGGCAAGCCGCAACAAGCCCGGCAGCCGCAGCCCCTGCGCCCGGAGGAGCGCGAGCCCCATGCCCAAAGCGAATTCGAGCACGATGGTGTCGCCCCAGAAGCCGAGCGGTAAAGGCCAGGGTCCGAGATAGCGGTTCCCGGCCACAAGGAGGGCGAGACCGGCCGAGGCCGCCGCCACCGCCCAGCGCCGCGGCAACGCAATGGCCGCCGCGAAGACGAAATAGAAGAGCATCTCGAAATTCAGCGTCCAGCCGAGCGAATAGACCGGCTGCACGAAGCCGTCGGCGCGCATGAAGGGGATGAAGAGATAGGAGGCGATGATCTGCCACAGGCTCGGCGCATCGCTGTTCAGCACGCGCGGCGCAATCAGCGCAACGGCGAGATAGATCGTGGTCGCGATCCAGTAGAGCGGCACGATCCGAATGAGCCGCCGCGTCAGGAACACACGCCGGGCACCGACGCGGCCGAAGAGATTCGCCGAGGCATGCACCATGACGAAGCCGGAGATGACGAAGAAGATGTCGACGCCGGAAAGCCAGGGCAGAAGGTCGCCGCGCGTGAAGGCAAGGCCGAGATGCGCCGCCACCGCCTCTGCATCGTGCTGGGCATGGTGCACCACCACCATGGAGGCGGCCATGGCGCGCAGCATCTGGACGAGGAGAAGCCGTTCAGCCGGACCCTGATCGGGCTTGCCGGGCGGGGCGATCATGGGGCGACGTCGATGACGTGGAAGAAGGAGCCGGAGACGGGGCCGACCTTGTGGCCGGCCGGCCCGAGCGCCTGGCCATAGGCGTCGGTAATCTCGGCGAGCGCGGCGCCCTCTCCGGCGGAGAGGACGCTGGCATAGTGGAATTCGTGGCCGCGCGCCGTGGCGCCGGCCGGCGCGAAGGTCGTCGCCGCCGTGAAGGTCGCGCGGCGGTAGCCGAGATGGAGCTTGCGCTTGGCAAAGCTCGTGGCGAGCGGCAGGAGCCCGGCCATGGCGTGGCTCGCGCCGGTTGCATCCACCAGCGCTTCGCCGAGCACCATATAGCCGCCGCACTCCCCATGCACCGGCCTTGTCGTCGCAAAACGGCGAAGGCCGTCCAGAAACCGGCTATTAGCGGCGAGACGCCCGGCGTGCAGCTCGGGATAGCCGCCCGGCAGCCAGCAGACGTCACCATCGGCGGCCGGCGCCTCATCGGCGAGTGGCGAGAAGGGCAGGATTTCCGCGCCGGCCGCCCGCCAGCCCGCGATCACATGCGGATAAACAAAGGAAAAGGCGGCATCGTCGGCGATGGCGATGCGCTGTCCGGGCGGCGGCACAGCGGGCCGGGAGCCCGTCGAACCCGCAGAGATCTGCGTCGGCTGCGCCAGGGCGACGACGCGATCGAGATCGATATGTGCCGCGACGAGGTCGGCGAGCGCATCGAGCCGGGCGTCCAGGGCTTCCGTCTCGCGCGCCTGGACGAGGCCGAGATGCCGCTCCGGCAGCGCCACCTCACCGCGCGGCAGGGCGCCGAGAACCGGCAGACCGATCGCCTCGATCGCCTCGCCCGCCAGCCGCCGGTGGCGCTCGCTGCCCACCTTGTTGAGGATGACGCCGCCGATCACGATGCGTGGGTCGTAGCGCGCAGCCCCTAGCGCCATTGCCGCCGCCGACTGCGACTGGCCGGAGACATCGAGCACGAGGATCACCGGCCAGCCGGCGCGAGCCGCGATATCGGCGCTCGATCCGGTATGCCCCGCGGGTCCCGGCACGCCGTCGAAGAGCCCCATCAGGCCCTCGGCGACGACGAGGTCGGCGCCCGTCCCCTGCTGACGGAGCAGCGCACCGAGCAGATCCTCGCCCATGGCCCAGCTGTCGAGATTGACGCCCGGCCGGCCGGCGGCGCGGGCGTGAAAGGCCGGGTCGATATAATCGGGCCCACATTTAACCGGCGCGACGGCGAGGCCCCGCCGGGCGAGCGCACGCATGAGGCCGAGCGCAACAGTCGTCTTGCCGGCGCCGGAGCGCAGCGCCGCGACGAGGAGGCCCGGCGTCATTCGTCCGCCCCGTCCTGCGACGCATCCGGCGCGATGCCGGAACGCAGCTGTTCGCGCAAGCTGACGATCGCCCCGATGGCCACGATGGCTGGCGCCTCGAGCCCGGCTTCCGTCGCATCGGCCACGGCGCGGGCGAGCGTCGTTTCGACGACGCGCGCATTCGGCAGGGTCGCCGAGGAGACAACGGCGACCGGCGTTGCGCCGTCGGCGCCGCCCGCCATCAGCGCCGCGGTAATGCGCGGCAGGTTGGCGAGCGCCATATAGAGCACGATCGGCTGGCCGAGCCTCGCCAGCGCCGCCCAGTCCGGATCCTCGTCCGAGCCTTCGGCCGCGTGGCCCGTGGCGAGCACCACCGCCTGGTTGGTGCCGCGGGTGGTCGCCGGGATCTGGACGCTTGCAAGCCCGCCGAGCCCGGCCGTGATGCCGGGGATGATGCGATAGGGCACGCCCGCTGCAACGAGCGCCAGCGCTTCTTCGCCGCCACGGCCGAAAACGAAGGGATCGCCTCCTTTGAGACGTAGCACCCGCTTGCCTTCGCGCGCCAAGGCGATCAACCGCCGGGTGATGTCGGCCTGCTGTGGCGACGGCTTGCCGCCGCGCTTGCCCGCATATTCGAGCACCGCCCCGGCCCGCGCCAGCGCGAGCACGCGCTTGTCGACCAGTGCATCGTAAATGACGATATCGGCCTCGGCGAGCGCATTGACCGCATGCAGCGTCAGCAGGCCGGGGTCGCCCGGCCCCGCGCCGACGAGCCAGACCTCTCCCGGCCGGAAGGGCGGGGTGAGGGAACGCAACCCGCCGCCGTTCTGTTCGCTATCGAAGTTGGTGTCGGTCATTTAGCTTTTGACGACGGCTCGCCCGTAGGACCAATGTCCACCGTCATGGTCGGGCTTGTCCCGGCCATCCCGATGCGGAGAGCGACAGCGTCAATCCGATCAGGACCCTGGGTCTCTTCAACCGAAAAACAGGCAAGCCCGATTTCGGCACAAGGCCGGGGATGACGGAGTGTTTCTGGCGTCTCGCGAACGGCTCTACCCTCAAGATGACGCGACGGCAAGGAGGCGCTACAGAACTTGCCATGAAGGACGATGAAACGTCTGGCTCACGGCCTGATCTGCGCCGAGGCTGGACGACGGGCACCTGCGCCACGGCCGCGACGCGCGCCGCCTATGAGGCGCTCGTGACGGGCCGCTTTCCCGATCCCGTGACCGTGCGCCTGCCCGGCGGCGGCGAGCCGGCCTTTGCGCTCGCCACGCAGCGGCTGATGGACGATGCGGCGGAGGCCGGCATCGTCAAGGATGCGGGCGACGACCCGGACGTGACGCACGGCGCCCTCATCCTGTCCACTGTGCGGCGTGGCACTCCCGGCAGCGGCGTCACTTTCCGGGCTGGCACCGGCGTCGGCACGGTCACCCTGCCCGGCCTGCCGCTGCCGCCCGGCGAGCCCGCCATCAATCCCGTGCCGCGCGCCATGATGGCCGGCGTGATCGAGGAAGCCGCGAAGGCGCTCGCCGGTCCGACCGACATTGTCGTGGAGATCGCGGTGCCCGGCGGCGAGGCGCTGGCAAAGAAGACCATGAACCCGCGGCTCGGCATTCTCGGCGGCATCTCCATTCTCGGCACGACGGGCATCGTCGTGCCGTTCTCCTGCTCGGCCTGGATCCATTCCATCTACCGCGGCATCGATGTCGCGCGCGCTCTCGGTATCGACCATGTGGCCGGCGCGACCGGCGCCACCTCGGAAAAGGCCGCGCAGCAGTTTCATGGCCTGCCCGAACAGGCGCTGATCGACATGGGCGATTTCGTCGGCGGGATGTTGAAATATCTCCGCCGCCATCCCGTGCCGCGCGTCACGGTGGCGGGCGGTTTCGCCAAGATGACGAAGCTCGCGCAAGGCAGGCTCGATCTCCACTCGCGCGCCGGCGAGGTAGATCTCGACTGGCTCGCCGGCCTTCTCGCAGCGACCGGCGCCCCGGCCGATCTCATCGCCCATGCGCGGCGGGCCAATACCGCGCTCGAAGTGCTCAATGCGGCGAAAGCCGCGGGCATACCGATCGGCGAAGCGATCGCCCGCCATGCCTGGACGACGGCCGCCGCCGTCCTCGCCGGCAGCGGCATGATGCTCGAAATCCTCGTCTTCGACCGCGACGGTGGGCTCGTGGGGCGATCGCCATTTCAAGCGGTAGAGTAGCCGTCCCGCGAAGAGCGCGGTTCGCCCCCCAGCGCTGCCTCACCTCTCCCCGGCGGGGAGAGGTCGCGCCGCAGGCGCGGGTGAGGGGTCACCAGGTCGCACGTCTTTCCAATGCGACAAGGATCGTTTCGAGCACAAGTCGATGTGCTCGTAGATCTCCGCATTCGTGACACGAAGGATCTCGTAGCCCGCAGCGCGGAGCATCGCTTCGCGCCTGTGGTTGGAGGCGAGTTCTGCGTCCGTCGAAGGATGTGTTTTTCATCGACGATGTCCCCCTCACTCAGCCCTTCGGGCCGACCTCTCCCCGCCGGGGAGAGGTGGGCGCGCGCTTTATCCCGCCTCCCCACCGCGAAAGCGCCGCACATAATGCGCGCCATAAAGCGCGCTTTCGGAAAAGTCTTGGGCCGCGAGTGCGGGCCCGACGAGGATCGTCGCCGTGCGCTCCACCGGCTCGGCCGCCATGGCGGCTGCGATGGTGGACAGCGTGCCGCGGATGATGCGCTCGTCCGGCCAGGTCGCCCGCGCGACGATGGCAACGGGACAGTCCGGCCCGTAATACGGCGTCAGCTCCGCGACGACGCGGTCCAACACATGGATCGAGAGATGGATGGCGAGCGTCACGCCGGTCGCGGCGAAAGCCGAGAGCTTTTCGCCCTCGGGCATGGCGGTGGCGCGGCCGGAGGTGCGTGTCAGCACGACGGATTGCGCGACCCCCGGCAGCGTGAGCTCCCGTCCGAGCGCCGCCGCAGCCGCCGCGAAGGCCGGCACGCCCGGCGTGATGCTGTAGGGAATGCCGAGCCGATCGAGCCGGCGCAACTGCTCGCCCATAGCGCTCCATATGGAGAGATCGCCGGAATGGAGCCGCGCCACATCCTGGCCGGCGGCATGGGCCTCGGCCATCGCGGCGATAATGGCGTCGAGCGCGAGCGGCGCCGTATCGACGATGCGCGCGCCCTCCGGGCACCAGCTCAGCACCTCGCGCGGCACGAGCGATCCTGCATAGAGGCAAACCGGACAGCGCGCCACGAGATCGCGCCCGCGCACGGTGATGAGATCGGCCGCGCCGGGCCCGGCGCCGATGAAATGGATGGTCATGACTTACCGTTTCTTCGCAAGCGCGCAGGTGACAACCGCCGTCGCGACCCGCGCCTGAATGAGGTCCGCCCCGGTGCCGGCGCCCGCCAGCGCTGCCGCCTCCGCCACGGAGGGCACACCCTGCGCCGCCTCGCTGCGCGCCGAATGCGTGGCGCAGCCAGGGGCCGCGCGCTGCATGTCGTCCCGGCTCACTGCCATGAGCGGCAGAGCCCGCATGGCGGCAAAAACCTCAACGGCCGGGCTGTGCTTCGCCTCGGGCACGGCGATCGCGCCGACCACCGCCACCGGCATGCCGGCCGCCGCGAGCGTCGCTGCAAGCGCCGCGTCAAAATCCTCAGCCGTCGCCGCTTGGCGAAAGCCGAAGCCGGCGACGATATCCCCGACTGTGCTCACGACTTGCGCGCCCGCCATTGCACCACCGGCCGTGCCGGCCGCCAGCCCTGGAAGCGGCCGATGGGTTCCGCCCGCTCGATGCCGATGCGCGTGAGCTCGCCGCCATGGAGTCCCTGGCCGGCCACGAGCGCCGCCTCCCCTTCGAGCGTCACCGCATGGGCGACGAGCCGCCCGCCGGCCGGCAGCGCCGCCCAGCAACGGGCGATGAGGCCCTCGCGGCTGGCGCCGCCGCCGATGAAGATTGCCTTCGGCGGTGCGAGCCCGTCGAGCACCTGCGGCGCCTCGCCTTCGACGACCGCAAGCTCCGGCACGCCGAGCGCTTCGGCATTGCGCGTGATGCGGCCGGCGCGGTCGTTGCGCGCCTCGACGGCAATGGCGCGCAGCGAGGGATGGCACAGCATCCATTCGATGGCGACCGAGCCCGAGCCGGCGCCCACGTCCCACAACAGCTCGCCTTGGCGCGGGGACAGGGCGGACAGGGCGAGCGCGCGCATTTCGCGCTTGGTGATCTGCCCATCATGCTCGAAGAATCCGTCATCGACCCCGCTGGCGAGGGGAATGACGCCGGCATCGGGTGCGGCGATGACCGTGAGCGCGATCGTGACGAGCGAATCGATATCCTGCAGCGCGAAGGAGGCGGCGACGCCGGTGCGCACCCGCTCCTGCGGCCCGCCGAGGCGCTCCAGCACCGTGACGCGCGAGGCGCCAAAGCCGCGGGCGGAAAGGAGCGCCGCGATCTTGCCCGGCGTCGTGGCGTCCCAGGCGAGCGCCAGGATGCGCGCGTCCGGCTGCAGCAGGGGAATGAGTCGGCTGAGCGGCCGGCCGTGCAGCGAGACGGTGGCGACATCCTGCAGCGCCCAGCGAAGGCGGGCGGCGGCAAGACTGAAGGCAGAGGGCTGTGGCAGCACCGTCATATCCGCGGCAGGCACAAGGTCGGCCAGTACGCTGCCGATACCGTAGCAGAAGGGGTCGCCGCTCGCGAGGACGGCCACCAGCGTGCCACGCCGGGCGAGGATAGCGGGAAAGGCATCGGAGATCGGGCTCGGCCAGGAGAGCGCCTCCCCCTTGACGAGGCCCTCCACCAGCGCGAGATGACGCCGGCCGCCGACGACGAGCCCGGCCCCGCCGATCAGCCGGCGCGCCTCGGCGGTGAGCCCGGCGATGCCGTCCTCGCCGATGCCGATGACGGCAAGCCATGGCGACGCGACTTGGGAAGGACCCGACGACATGGCCTTAAAGCTCCTGCTGCTCGGCGGCACCACCGAGGCGAGCCGCCTCGCCGCCCTGCTCGCCGGCCGGCCGGATGTGGCGCCCATCCTGTCGCTGGCCGGGCGCACGCGCGACCTCGCCCCCTCGCCGATCCCGCGCCGCATCGGCGGCTTCGGCGGCGTGGACGGGCTGATACGCTTTCTGCAGAACGAAGGCATCGCGGCCGTTGTCGACGCCACCCATCCCTTTGCCGCACAGATCTCCGCCAATGCGACCAAAGCTTGCACCGCGCTCGACCTGCCGCTCGCCCGCCTGACGCGCCCGGCGTGGACGTCGCAAGCCGGCGACCGCTGGCAGGAGGTCGCGAGCGCCGAAGCGGCCGCCGCAGCCCTCGGTGAAGCGCCGAAGCGCGTGTTCCTGACGGTCGGGCGCCTGAGCCTGCACGCTTTCGCGGCAGTGCCGCAGCATCATTATCTCGTGCGCACCATCGACGCGCCGGATGGGCTCGCCTTGAATGTCACACTCATCCAGGCGCGCGGCCCCTTTTCGGCCGACGCCGAGGAGGTGCTGATGCGGCGCGAAGGCATCGAGATCCTTGTGACTAAGAACTCCGGCGGCGAGGCGACTGCGGGCAAGCTCGTCGCGGCACGGCATCTCGGGCTTCCCGTGATCATGGTCGCCCGGCCGGACAAGCCTGCCGTGCCGACATTCTACGCGCCGGAAGAGGTGATGGGGTGGCTGGAAACCGCAGCCGCATCCAACCTCCCACTCGAGGGGGGAGGTCGGTCGGCATAGCCCTCCCCCTCGAGGGGAGGGTGGTGGCGCCGCGTCACACCTCATGCCCCACCCCATAGCTGCGCGGCGTATAGACAGCCGGCCCGACCGGGCGCTCGATCACACGGGTCTGCGACGAGCCGACGATGACGAGGGTCGCCATGTCGGCCACCATTCCCGCCGCCTCATCGAGCCGGCAAATGGTGATCGCCTCATCCGGCCGCCCGACCGCACGGGCGAAGACGACCGGCGTCTCGGCCGCACGGATCTCGCCGAGCGCCGCAAAAGCCTCCGCGAGGCGATGCGGCCGGGCGCGCGAGGCGACATTGTAGAGCGCGAGCACGAAATCAGCCTCGGACGCCAGGCGAAGGCGCTTGAGCACGACATCCCAGGGCTTCAGATTGTCCGAGAGCGACACGGCAGCGAAATCATGGCCGAGCGGCGCCCCCAGGCGTGCCGCGGCGGCCAGCATCGCGGTGACCCCCGGCTCGACGACGACCTCCAGCGCCCGCCAAGCGGCGGGGCCAGCCTCGATGGCCTCGAAGACGGCAGCCGCCATCGCGAAGACGCCGGGATCGCCGCCCGAGGCGACCACGACGGCGCGCCCCTCGGCGGCGAGCGTCAGCGCATGCTGCGCCCGCTCCAGCTCGACCCGATTGTCGCTCGCATGCAGCACGCGGCCGGGCTTCGCAGGAAGGCGGGCGAGATAAGGTCCGTAGCCGACCACGTCGGTGGCCGCGTCGAGCGCGGCGCTCGCGGCGGGCGTGATCCAGCGCTCCGGCCCCGGCCCGAGCCCCACCACGGTGAGCCGCCCCGTCACGGCCGCCTGCCCTCCCCCGGCACCAGCACCATGGCGAAATAGGGCGCGGTCTCATCGGTGACAGCTTCGAGCGGCAGGATGCGCTCTTCGCTCATGGTGCCGCGCTCCACATAGACCGCGCGGCTGCCAAGTCCCGCCGCCGCGAGCGCCCGCCGCACCTTCGGCAGGTGCCGGCCGAGCTTCATGATGACGGCCGCATTCGTTGCCTGGAGGCGGTCGGTCAGCATCTCTTCGGACAATGTGGCCGGCAGCACGGTGAGGATGTCGTCACCCCAGGTGATGGGGGTTGCCGCACGCGTCCAGGCGCCGGCCATGCCGGTGACGCCGGGCACCACCTCGATCGGCCAGCGGCCGTAGAGCCGCCGCCAAAGATGCATGAAGGAGCCGTAGAAGAAGGGATCGCCCTCGCAGAGCACGGCAACGCTCGCGCCCGCCTGAAGCTCGGCGGTAATGGCGGCCGTGCTCTCCTCGTAGAAGGCCGCGAGCTGCGTTCGGTATTCCTCCGTATGCGGCGCGATCTCCGTGGTCAGCGGATAGACGAGCGGCATCTCGCGACAGTTGCCGGAGAAGAGGCCGGCGGCGATGGTGCGCGCATGGCCCGGCCGGCCGCGCTTGGCGAAGAAGGCGACGACCTCCGCCGCGCCGATCACCTTCGCGGCGCGCAGCGTCATATAATCGGGATCGCCGGGGCCGACCCCGACCCCGTAGAGCGTGCCGCCATTGACCGCCTCGCTCACTCCGCATCCCTCGCGAGTGCATTGACCGCCGCCGCCGCCATGGCGCTGCCGCCCTTGCGGCCGGCAACGATCAGCGCGGGCAGGCGCCCGTCGGCCATCAGCGCCTCTTTCGACTCGGCCGCACCGACGAAGCCGACCGGCAGTCCGATGACGGCGGCCGGCGGCGCGACGCCCTCGTCGAGCATTTCGAGCAGGCGAAAGAGCGCCGTCGGCGCATTGCCCACGACGACGAGCGCGCCGGCCAGTCGCGGCCGCCACAGCTCCATGGCGGCGGCCGTGCGCGTATTGCCGAGCTTGCCGGCCAGTTCCGGCACGGCCGGATCATCGAGCGTGCAGATCACAGCATTGTCGGCCGGCAGGCGTGCCCGCGTGATGCCGTTCGCCACCATCTTGGAATCGCAGAGTATCGGCGCACCGGCATGCAAGGCGGCCCGCGCCGTCCTGGCGAAATCCGCGGACATGCGAATGTCGCGCGCCACCTCCACCATGCCGCAGGCATGGATGATGCGCACGGCGACCCGCTCCTCGAGCAGCGAGAAACGCGCAAGATCCGCTTCGGCGCGGATGATGGCGAAGGAACGCCGGTAGATCTCGGCGCCGTCGCGAATGTAGTCCCGCTCAGCCATCGGCGGCCTCGAACATGCTGCAGAGTTCCTTGTCGGTGAGACGCACGAGCGTCGCCGCGCCGCCGGAGGCGGTCAAGCGCGCGAGACCGGCGGCGGCACGCGCCGCGTCCATGTGAACGAGCGGCCTAGCACGGGTCGAGCGCCCGCGCACGAGGCCATAACGGCCATTTTCGCCGATGAAGGTCAGCGCCGCGTCAGCCGGCCGGGCGCAGCCCTTGGCGCAGCCGGAGATGTGCAGGTTGAGGCCGGCGGCTGCAAGGGCCGGTACGGTGGCGGCGATGAGCGCCGCGTCGGCCTGAGTGGCGGTCTCGCCGCTCGTGCAGGCCGACTTGCCCGGACAGGCGGCGATCGCAAGCCGGGGATCGCCGGGATCGGTGATGAAGCCGGCGGCTGTGGCGTCCTCCAGCGCAGGCGCCATCACTGCGCCGGCGCGGCCGGGAATATGGATCTGCCGCCACGGCCCGAAGCGCATTTCGCCGATACCGTATGCGTCGGCAAGGACCGCAAGCCGGTCGAAGCCGTCAGCCGTCATACGCCCGAAGGGGGCGGCGACCGTGAGAACGCAGCGGTCATCAAGTGGCCATAGGCCGACAACCGGGGGGCCTCCCCGGGAGACCTCCCCCTCCGCGCAGGCCGAAGGGCGCGCGTTCACCTCTCCCCGGCGGGGAGAGGTCGGGCGCACAGCGGCCGGGTGAGGGGGTGATAGGCTCATGCAGGGAGAAACGTTCCCCCTCACCTCAGCATTTTCCCCGCCGGGGAGAGGGGACCACTCGCCCGCTCGGCGCGCCCGCTCCGCGGCCGCTGCGCTCTGGCCAGAAGCATCCAGTCCCGCACGCGCGACCAGCCGCGCCCGCGCCGCGGCGTCGAGTTCGCGCATCCGCCGCGCGGAGCCGGCAACGGCGACAAAAGCGCGGGCCAGCCGCTCGGCTGTCGCCGGCAGCGCATCGGCGGCGCAGAAGCCGATCCAAGATGGGCCATCGCCGCTGTCGAGCCCGATGGCCCAGCGGTCACCCCCGCCATTGCGCTCCGCTCGAAAGCGGACATCCGCGGCGACATCGTCGAGCGCCACCGCCCCGCCGTCGTCAACGAGCCACAGGAACTTGTCGGGAAGGGCGGATCCGTCCCCGGCTCCTGGACTGGTCGCGGCGATCCCGTCATCCCCTCTCCCCGCTTGCGGGGAGAGGGTTAGGGTGAGGGGGGAAGCCGGGACAGCTGGAGAACAGTACCCCTCACCCGTCCGCTTCGCGGCCGACCTCTCCCCGATGGGGAGAGGTAAACCAGCGCCCTTCCCAAGAAGCGTGGGAAAGCTTGTCAGCGCGGCCTCCAGCGCACGCGCCGGACCGCTCGCATCGCAGACTGCGGTGGGATCGAGCCCGGTGAGCGGGCTCACCAGCATATTGCGCATGGCCTCCGCTTGCGTCGTGGCATCGAGAAGGCCGGCCGCGGCAAGGCTCGCCTGTGCATCGTCGAGCGTTTCCGGCTTGAGGCCCCGGAGCTGCAGATTGCCGCGGCTCGTCAGGTCGACGAGGCCGTTGCCGTGGCGCCGCGCGACATCCGCGACGGTGTGTGCCTCTTCGGCGGTGAGCCGCCCGATGCGCGGGCGGATGCGCAGCAAAAAGCCGTCGCCGGTCGCCATTGGGCGGAGCGCGCCGGGGCACCAGCCGCGGCGCAGGGATGCTTGCGTTGGCGCGCTCATTCCGCGGCCTCCGCCGGTTCGCCCAAGGCATTCGCCAAGCGCGCGAAGACCGAATTGCGCCGCGGCTGCCAGAGCCCGCGCCGCAATGCCTCGCTGAAGCGTGCGGCCATCGCCTTGCCGGCTGACGGGTTCACGGCCATCACGCGGCTCCACACCGCCTCGTCGCCGAGATAAGCGTCGAACACCGCCTCGAATTGCCTGGAGGTCACCACATCGGTCGTTGCGGCGAAGGCATAGAGCGCATCGACCCCTTGCGCGAGCTCGGCGGCGCCGCGATAGCCGTGCCGGAGCTGGCCCTCGATCCAGCGCGGATTGGCGAGCCGGCCGCGTACGATGCGCGCGATTTCCTCGCCCATGAGGCGGGCGCGCGGCGCTTCGGGCCGGCTGGTGTCGAGATGGATCAGGGCGGGCGAGGCTCCGAGCGCCGCGGCTGCGGCCGCGAAGCCGCCGACGAAATCGGCCACATCCTCGGTATCGAGTGCGTCGCGCTCGCGATCGTCCTGGGCGTGGACGAGCGCATCCGCCGCCTGCACGCGGGCGCGAAAAGCCGCGGCCGCCGGGCGCGCGCCGCCATCGGCCTGAAGTGCATAGGCGCCGGCCGCGAGATAGGCCTCGCCGAGCCCGGCGCGGCTCTCCCATTCCCCATCGAGCACGGTGCCGGAGACGCCCGCGCCATAGGTGCCGGGCGCGCCGGAGAAGATGCGGTCGAGGCTCGCGCGACGCCGGCGCGCCGCCGCCAGCGGATTGACGTCATCGCCCTCGTCGAGCGCGGCGATCGCCTGCACCGCCTGATCGAAGAGCGTGATCTGCGCCGCGAAGGCATCGCGGAAGAGGCCGGAGACGCGCAAGGTCACATCGATGCGCGGCCGGTCGAGCTTCGGCCCGGGCACGATCGCGACGCCTGTGACACGGCTCGACGCATGATCCCAGGTGGGACGCGCGCCCATCAGCACCAGCGCCTCGGCGAGATCATCGCCCCCGGTGCGGAGCGTCGCCGAGGCCCAGAGGTCCATGACGAGGGCGCGTGGCCACTCGCCATTGTCCTGGAGATAGCGCCTGAGCACCTCGGCCGCCGCCCTCTCGCCCACGACGAGTGCGGTGCGCGTCGGGATGGACCGTGGGTCGAGCCCGGTGAGATTGCGCCCGGTCGGCAGCACGTCGAGCCGGCCGCGCGTCGGCGCGCCCGCCGGGCCCGGCGGAACGAAGCGCCCGTCGAGCGCCGCGAGCAGCGCCTGCCGCTCGGCGCCCGGCGCGGCAGCCAAGCGCAGCGCAGCTTCCGCCCACGCCTCCCCTGCCATGGCGGCCATGGCGGCCGCCGCCTCGGCGAGCGGTGCCTCGCCGAAAACATGAAGCCCGTCGCGAATGGCGAATTCCTTGAGGTCGCAGAGCCAGGCATCGAGCGCGGTGATCAGCGCCTCGTCGTCGGCCGCCTCCGCCCCGCATTCGGCGGCGAGCCCGCTCGCCCGTGCCTTCTCGACGATCGCCGCCCTGAGCAACAGCTGGCGCTTGCCGTCGAGGCCGTCGGCCGCGGCATATTCGTCGATCAGCGCTTCGAGCTCGGCGGCCGGACCGTCGAGCCCCGCCTCCATGATGGGCGGCGTCAGATGGCCGATGGTCACGGCGCCAATGCGGCGCTTGGCGACCGCCGCCTCCCCCGGATTATTGACGATGAAGGGATAGATCACCGGCAAGCCGCCGGTCAGCACCTGCGGCGCACAGGCGGGAGATAGGGCTACCGTCTTGCCCGGCAGCCATTCGAGCGTGCCGTGGGTGCCGAGATGGACGATGGCATCGAGGACTTCTGTCTGGGCAAGCCAAGCATAGAAAGCGCAATAGCCGTGGCGCGGCGGCAGCGCCGGGTCGTGGTAGCTCGCCTTGCGCTCGGCGGTGCGGCCGCGCTCGGGCTGCAGCGCGATCACCACATGGCCGGCACGCAGAACGGGGAAGCTGAAACCGTCGTTGAAGGCCGGATCGTCCTGCGGCTGCCCCCAGGCGCCGATGACGGCCTCGCGAAATGGGGTGGACGTGCCGGCGAGCCACTTTTCATAAGACGCGAGCGAGAGCTGCGCCCGTTCCCGGCCCGCTTCGAGCTGCGGCAGCACGGCCGTCGCGTCGACAGTCTCGACCGCATAGCCGGCCTCGCCGAGGAGCTTCAGAATGCCGGCCGTGCTGCGCGCCGTGTCGAGCCCGACCGCATAGCCGGTGCGGCCACCGCGCGAGGGATAATCGGCGATGACGAGGATAAGCCGCCGCTCGGCAGGGGGTTTGCGCGCGAGCTTCATCCAGCCCGCGGCACGATCGGCGACGAGCGCGATCTGATCGGGGTCGGCTTGATGGCGGATATGCGCGAATTCGAGCGCCGGATCGCGCTCGGTCTCCGCCTTGAAGGAGATGGCAGTCGTCGCGATGCGCCCGTCGATCTCCGGCAGGGCGATATTCATGGCAACATCGGCGGGGCCGAGCCCGCGCGGGCTCGCCTCCCAGGCCTCGCGGCGCGCACCGGCGAGCACGACCTGCAGGACCGGGCAATCGGCGCGGTCGAGCACGCTCGTGCCGTCCTCACGCAGCGCCGAGAAGGCGGTGGTGTTGAGGATGATCGTCGGCCGGTGGCGAGCGATCAGGTCCTCGACCACCGCGATCGCCGCCTCGTCCTTGAGGCTCGTTACATAGACCGGCAGGGGCATGAGCCCCCGTGCCGCGAGCGCCTCGCCGAGCGCGTCGATGGGCGCGGTATCGCCCGCGAGATGGACGGAACGGTAGAAGAGGATGAGCGCGACGGGGGCTCCCCCTCTCCCCGCTCGCGGGGAGAGGTCGGCCGCCAAGCGGCCGGGTGAGGGGCGTTGATTTTCCTGTTGAACTCCCCCCTCACCCTGTCCCTCTCCCCGCAAGCGGGGCGAGGGGACCAAGCCGTGAACGTCACGCGCCTGTGAGGGCGCGTCCCCCCCCTCCCTACCCTCCCCCACGAGGGGGGAGGGAAAGGCGGCCGTAGTGCCTTCTTCGTTAGCGAGCGAAGCAACACCCGCCGCAGGCACGGGCTGCAGCGGCCGAACGGCGAGCGCCCGCCCGAGCCCATTCGCCATCAGCCTGAGCGCCTGGCGCAGATTGTCGACGCCGCCAGCGCGAAAATAGCCGTCGAGCCCCGCATAGGTCTCGCCGGGAACCGTCGAGAGTTCTTCGAGCCGCGGGTCGGGCCGGTCGTCGCCGGAAAGCGCCGTGAGCAGTGCGCCGCGGCGGCAGCAGCTTGCGGCGATCTGGTCGAGGCCATAAGCGAGATAGTCGCGCCCGCCGAGGCAGCGCAGCAGCACGACGCGCGCATGGTTGATGACGGCCTCGACATAGAGGTCGACGGAGAGCGGATGGCGGAGATGCTTGAGGCTCGCCAGCCGCAAGGTCGGCAGATGCGCCTGCTCCAGCCCGTAAGCGACGGCGAGCGCCGACAGATCCGTGTCGGTGAAGGAGAGCACGACCATCTCGGCCGGCGACTGAGCGAGATCGACCGGCGTTTCCGCCTCGTCGAGCCCGACCGTGGTCACCGGCAGGAGATGCATCGCCCTTCCCTCAGCCCGTGATCGCTGTGGTGATCGCCGCGCGGTCGAGGCCCTTCTGGCCGATCACCACGAGGCGGCCGAGGCGCGCTTCGTCCTGGCGCCACGGCCGCTCGAACTGCTGCTGGAAGCGTTCGCCGACACCCTGCACGAGAAGCCGCAAGGGCTTGCCCGCAATCGCAAGGAAGCCTTTGATGCGCAGGATGTCGTGCGTCGCCGCGGCCTCGCGCAGCCGGGCGACAATGGCTTCTGCTGCCCGCTGTTCGGGGATTTCCACGATGAAGCTGTCGAAGTCGTCGTGGTCGTGCTCGCCCGCCGCGTCGTGATGCGAGTGACGGGCGTCGAGATCGCTCTCGGCGGCGGCATGAAGGCCGAGCAGCACCTTGGGGTCGACCACGCCGTCGCGCGTGGTGATGACCTTCACCGCCCGCGGCACCGTCTCGGCGATCTCGGCGCGCACCCGCGCCTCGTCCTCCGGGTCAAGGAGATCGGACTTGTTGAGGATGACGAGATCGGCCGACAGAAGCTGGTCCTCGAACACCTCCTCGAGCGGATTGTCGTGATCGAGCGAAGGGTCGGCAGCCCGCTGTCTGGCGAGTTCCTCGGGATCGTCGGCAAAGCGCCCTGCCGCCGTCGCCGGGCCGTCCACCACGGTGATGACGCCGTCCACGGTGACGCGCGAAGAAATCGCCGGCCAGTTGAACGCCTTCACGAGCGGCTTCGGCAAGGCGAGCCCCGACGTCTCGATCAGGATATGCTCCGGCGGCCGCTCCTTGCCGAGGAGGCCTTCGAGCGCCGGGATGAAATCGTCCGCCACAGTGCAGCAGAGACAGCCGTTGGCGAGCTCGACGATGTTGTCCTCCGGGCAGGCCTCGACGCCGCAGCCCTTCAGGATCTCGCCGTCGATGCCGACGTCGCCGAATTCATTGACGATCACGGCGAGCCGCCGGCCGTCGGCCTGGCCGAGCACATGGCGCAACAGGCTCGTCTTGCCCGCGCCGAGAAAGCCCGTGACGATGGTGCAGGGAATTTTCGCGCTCGCCGCATCGGGACTTGTCATCGCGGTTCATCCATCGGTTTGAAATCGAGCGGCGGCACGCGCGCCACGACGCTCTTGCGGAAGGGCAGCGGGCGCTCGCGCCAGGGTATGATGCCGTCGGCGGTCGCCGCAAACTGGCGCGCGGCCGTGACGATGTCGTCGACATTGCCGTCGGCGTCGAGATCGCCGACGACATAGGTCCATTTGCCGGGCGCAGCGAGCGCCACCGTGCAGGGCCGACGGCAGACGGAGAGGCAGGCGACGGGCGTGACCGTGACCTCCGCGTCGGCTGCTAGACGGTCCGCGAGCCTGGCGGCAAGCCCGGGCCCCGGCTCGTCATAGGCCTTGCCGTCCGCATCCGCTTCGGCGATCGGCCGCCGGCAGGTCACGCAGACATAGAGCGTGACGCCGGGCTGTGCGGCGCTCATGACGCGTGCGGCTTGAACCGCTGCCAGAAGAAGCCGACGGCGACGGCGACGCTCGCCCAGAGCGCGGCATTGACTACGAGCGAAGTGGCCGCGAAGGCGCCGGCGAGTTCGGCCGGCGCGCCGCTCGCATAGACCTCCGGACGCGGTGCCCCGATCACATGCGGCGCGAGCAGCAGCAAGAGGCCGGCGGCCTTGGCCCAGAGCCCTGGCGTGCGGATGAGAAGCCAGAGCGCGGCGGCAGTGGCCACGGCGGTCCCCATCCACCAGATCTGGCGGGCGAGCAGCGGCGCGGCGGCGCTGCCCGGCAATTCCGGCGCGAGCCCCAGCGCCGGCGCGAGCCCGGTGGCGATGAAGGCGGCCGCCGCCCAGGCGAGCGCACGCCTCCCATCGATCGGATCGCCCGAGAGGACGAGGCCGGCCATGAGAATGAGGGCAAAGCCGATCGCCGTCACGACGGTCGCGAGGCTCGTGAAGGCGGTCCGCTCCAGGCCGTCGGTCGGGCTCCAGCCCGCCTCGTCATGGGCGCCTTCGCCATGGGAATGCGCGAGAATGATGGTGGCGCCGGAAAAGCGAAGACCCGCCGCCGGATCGAGCGATGCATGTCCCGCCGGCTTTTCGAAGGCTTCCCCCGCGAGGATCAGCGGAGTCGTGGTGAAATGCTGTAGGACCGCAATCGCAAGTCCCGCAACAAGGCCGGCCGCAAGTGCGACCGCCAGCACGCGATTGAGCATGTCGCGGTCAGTGGCAGGGAAAGCTCAGCGCATGCCGCGTGTCGTGTGCGGCATTGTGGATCGCCTCGGAATGGGCGAAGCCCGTCACGAAGACGAGCGCGACGCCCATCGCGAAGGCAACGAGCGCGATCTTGAGAGCATCGGTCCGCGAACCGGCGCGGGTCTCGGCATAAACTTGCATGATAACCTCCTTGGCCGCCCCACCGGCAGCCGCCCGAGTTGACACAGGCGAAGGCAGGTCTCCTGGCTCACGGTTCGCCGCCTCGTGCCGCCTTCCCGGACCCTCGGATCCAGTGGCATCGTGGCGCGAGACTTACCGCTCACAGTTGCGGGGGCAGCTCCGGCATTGGGTCATCGACCCGCACCGGAATTCCCTTTCAACCTCTCGCGAGGACCTTCGCGGGCTCAGCTAGACGTGGTCTCGCCGCAAAAGTCAATCAGGCCGCATATCCTCGATCAGCCTGTCGCGGTGGAGGAGCGCTGGAAAGACGCGCGTCCACAAAAGCGCGATGAGGATGGTGCCGGCGCCGCCGACGACGACCGCCGGAACGACACCGATGAAGGCCGCGAGCGTCCCCGATTCGAACTCGCCGAGCTGGTTGGAGGCGCCGATGAAAACGGTGTTCACGGCCGCCACGCGCCCGCGCATGGCATCGGGCGTGTCGGCCTGCACCAGCGTCTGGCGCACGAAGACGCTGATCATGTCGGCTGCACCGAGCACGGTGAGCGCGCCGAGCGAGAGGAAGAAATTGGTCGAGAGCCCGAAAACGATAGTGGCAAGGCCGAAGATCATCACGGCCGTGAACATGCGATATCCCGCACGCCGCGCCAGAGGCCTGTAGGCCAGAAGAAGCGCCATGGCGGCTGCGCCGACCGCCGGCGCGCTGCGCAGCAGCCCGAGCCCGACCGGCCCGATACTGAGGATCGTCGCCGCATAGATCGGCAGGAGCGCGGTCGCGCCGCCGAGCAGCACGCCGAAGAGATCGAGCGTCACGGCGCCGAGAATGACCGGCTTGGCGCGAATGAAGGTGAGGCCTGCGATCAGCGTCGCCCAGTCGACCTTCGGCGGCGGGACCTTTTCGGCGCGCAGGCGGACGGCGGCCATGCAGATAGCGGCGCAGGCGAAGAGCAGGCCCGCGCCGGCCAGCGCGACCTCGGAGCCCGCCACATAGAGCAGTCCGCCGATCGCGGGGCCGGTGATCACCGCGACCTGAAAAATGGACGATCCCCAGGCGATCGCCCGGCCGAAGAGCTCCCGCGGCACGAGATTGGGCAGGAAGGCCTGGCTCGCCGGCTGATAGAACGCGCGCGAAACGCCCATGAGGACGACGAGCGCATAGATCGGCCAAATGACCGGCGGCTTCATGAAGGCAAAAGCGGCGAGCCCGAAGGCGATGACCGCATTGAGCCCGTAGCAGGCCAACATGATGAGCCGCCGGTCCACCCGGTCGGCCGCATGGCCCGTGACAAGGACGAGGCTGATGACCGGCAGAAAGGCGGCGAGCCCGACGAGCCCGAGCGCGAGCGCGCTGCCGGTCAGGTCATAGACGAGCCAGCCGACGGCGACATCGGTGATCTGCTGGGCGACGGACCCCGAAAACCGCGAGCCGAGAAACCACGTGAAATCCCGTTGTCTGAAGATGGTCCACGGGGAACTCGGAGAAATCGCCGTCATCGGTCCTGCATCGGCCGTGGGAAGTTACATGAGGCAAAAGGCCGGCACCGCTGCCGGCCGTGCAGCGGTGCCATGACGAGAGGTTGGTCGCGGCTTAAGCCGCCGTCTTGCCGGTGATGCGGTCGATTTCGGCGAGGTCCTCGGCCGACAATTTCCAGTCGACCGCCGCTACATTGGCCTCCACCTGCTCCGGCTTGGTCGCGCCGGCGATGACGCTCGTCACGATCGGCCGCGCCGCGAGCCAGCTGAAGGCGAGCTCGAGCAGGCTGCGTCCCCGGGCTTCCGCGAAACTGCGCAGTCCCTCCACAACCGTCCAGGTCTCGTCCTTGAAGTAGCGGACGGCATAGCGATCTTCGGTCAGCCGCGTGCCGCTCGGCGGCGGCTGGTCGCGATGATATTTGCCCGTGAGAAGGCCGCTAGCCAGCGGGAAGAACGGCAGAAGACCGAGGCCGTAGCGTTCGGCGGCCGGGATGAGCTCGGCCTCGATGCCGCGGGTGATGAGGTTGTATTCGTCCTGAATGGACGTGAAGCCGGTGAGGCCACGGTCGCGGGCCGTCCAATGGGCCTCGACCACCTGCCAAGCCGGCAGGTTGGAGCAGCCGATATAGCGAACCTTGCCGGAGCGTATGAGGTCTTCGAGCGCGCGCAGCGTTTCCTCGATCGGCGTCAACGGATCCTGCGTATGCAGCTGGTAGAGGTCGATCCAGTCCGTCTTGAGGCGCTTCAGGCTCGCCTCGACCGCCTGCATGATGTAGCGCCGCGAGCCGCCCTTCAGCCCCCGGCTCTCATCCATGACCATGCCGAACTTGGTGGCGAGCACGATCTCCTTGCGCCTCTCGCCGAGAATCTCGCCGAGCTGCGTCTCCGAGCCACCGCGGTTGCCGTAGATATCGGCCGTATCGAAGAGGGTGATGCCCACATCGATCGCCTTATGGACGACGCGGCGCGTCGCCTCGACATCGAGGCGCCCGCCGAAATTGTTGCAGCCGAGGCCGACGAGCGAAACACGAAGGCCGGAATGGCCGAGATTGCGGTATTCCATGGCATCCTCCGATGGAGCCGTTGCGGGACGCATGCCGGCGCGGCCGGCTGCGGCAGGAAAATCGCGAGCCTTGTCTGTTCGTTTTAAGCGTCCCCTTCGCAAGGTGGTATGCGAATCGGGAATAGCGCTGCGCTTGGCTGAGCGGCCTTCGCGCTCATGCGGCCGCGGCCGGCCGCAAGCGGGCGCTCATCACCCAGCTGACAAAGGTCATGATCGCGACACCGATGACGATGCCCGTCAAGCGGTTGATCGGCGCCTCGATGCTGTCTGGCGGCCCCGAGCCGTTGATCAGCGTGACGAGGAAGGCAAGGCCTGCCTGCGTGCCCACATAGGCGTGCGGATGCGGGCTGAGATGGAGCCGGCTCATCAGGAAGATGCCGGCTGTCAGCGCGAAGGCCCACCACCAGAAATTCGCCGCATCGATGATGATGACGAGAAGGCCGAGGCAGCCCCCAAGGATACAGCCCATGATGCGCTGCAGTCCGCGCAAGCGCGTGCCGACGATGTCGGCACTGACGATAACAAGGCTGGTGATCATCACCTGCAACAGGCTCGGAAGATTGAAGAGCGCCCAGAGCCACGCGATCAGGACGATAGAGAGGCCGGCACTGAGCGCCTGATGCCGGGCCACGTCGTGGCTGACGGTCACCGCCACCGGCTCGAGACGGAGATGGGCCAGCGGCGTGAAGGCAAAGCTGAGCAGCGTCGCCACCACCACGCCGGTGAGGATCTCGTAGAAGCGGTACCAGGCGAAGTCGTGCAGTTCGGTCGGCTCCGTGATGCTCGTGGCGATGAGCATCAGGATGCTGACGGCGCCGAGAATCCAGGCGTAGCTGTAGCGGCTGCGAAAGCGCCAGTAGGTGCCGACGGCGGCGGCCATGAACATGACCAGCGCCTGCAACACCGGAAAGCCCTCGGTCGCGATGGCGAGAACATAGCCGAGAATGCAGCCTGCGACCGTGCCCGCGACGCGCAGAACGGCTTTCGTGGCCAGCGCGGAAGGGTCGACATTCGCGACCATATAGGCGGTGATCGCCGCCCAATAAGGCTGATCGAGATTAGCCGCGATCGCGATCAGTGTCGCGAAGAGGCAGGCGAAGCCGGTGATGAGGCCTTGGCGCGTGATGGCATCCATCGCCGCCTCTCGCCTCAAAAGAACACGAGAACGCGGGCATCCGCGCCAAGATAGAAGCCGAGATCCTCCGGCCAGTTGTCGAGCACGAGTTCCACCGGGAAGCGCCGCGGCAGCCGCACCCAGTCGGTGGCCGGATCGACATAGGGCACGGTGAGGGGTGCGTTCTGCGAGCGGGCAACCCCCGGGGCGATGCTCGTGACGCGCGCCCTGTGCAGCACCCAGGGCTGCGAGCCGAGCGTCACCCAGGCGTGCTGGCCCGGGCTGAGGCGCGCGAGATGGCGTTCCGAGAGATTCGCAATAATGCGTCTATCGCTGTTCGTAACGAGGGTCATGACCGGTGTGCCGACCGCGAGATAATCGCCGATCCGCGTCCGGAAGGGCGCGACCCGTCCCGCCTCCGGAGCCGTCACTGCCGTTTTTGAAAGCTGGTAGCGGGCGCGGTTCAGCGTCGCCCGCGCCTGCTGCACGCTTGCGATATTGACGGCGATGGTCTGGCGCGCGATCTCGACATTGGCCGCCGCGGCAGCCGAGCGTGCCGTCGCGGTGGCAAGATCGCGCGTTGCGTCATCGATGGCTTGACCCGAGGCGAACTCCGAGCGCGCGAGATTGCTCACGCGGTCGAAAGTCTCCTTGGCATTGGTCTGGCCGGCCTGGACGGCGGCGAGATCGGCTTCTGCCGCTGTCAGCCGGTCGCGGGAGAGCGCGAGCGTCGCCTCGGCATTGGCGAGCGCTGCGGTGGCCTCATCCACAGCGAGCTGGTAGGGCGTCGGATCGATCGTGAAGAGCCGCGCGCCCTTGGTGACGGTCTCGTTGTCCTTGACGGCGAGTTCAGAGACCGGCCCCTCGATCTCGGCAGAAAGCGTGACCAAGTCACTGGTGACATAGGCGTCGCCGGTATAGGCGAACACGAGCACCGACAATTCATAGAGGGCGAAGAGCGCGATCGCGGCCCCGAAGACGGTGCGTGCCGGCCGCTTCATCAGCCAATCGATCATCATCGCCCCGAAGCTGTGCCGTTGCGATCATCTTAGGTGATCGCAACGGTACCCGGCAACTGGCCGTCAGCGCACGAGAATGGCGCGGAAGTCGTTCACATTGGTCAATGTCGGGCCGGTGATGACGAGCCGGTCGAGCGCGGCGAAGGCCGAATAGGCGTCGTTCCTGGCGAGATGCCCGGCGAGGTCGATCCCGCGCGCAGCCGCATCGGCGGTGAAGGAACCGTCTATGAAGGCACCGGCATTGGTTTCGGAACCGTCGATGCCGTCCGTGTCGCAGGCGATCGCCGCAACCTGGTCAAGACCGGCGACGCCAAGCGCCAAGGCGAGCAGGAATTCGGCGTTGCGCCCGCCGCGGCCCTGCCCGCGCACCGTCACCGTGGTCTCTCCGCCCGAGAGCAGCACGCAGGGCACCTTGGCCGGCATGCCGTGTTCGACGACGGAGCGGGTGACGCCGGCCATGACGGTCGCGACCTCGCGCGCCTCGCCTTCGAGCGCATCGCCGAGGATGAGCGGCGTCAGGCCGAGTTCCCGCGCCTTCGCGGCAGCGGCCTCGAGCGCCATGAAGGGCGTCGCCAGCATATGCATTTCGCCGGGTGGGGGGACGTCCGCGACCACATTGGCGCGGATCGCGGCCTCCACATGGGCCGGCACTTCGATAGCGTATTGGCGCAGGATGGCGAGCGCCCCTTCTGCGTCGGAGGCCTCCGGGACGGTTGGGCCCGAGCCGATGCTGCGCGGATCGTCGCCCGGCACGTCAGAGATGAGATAGGTCACGAGCCGTGCCGGCGCGGCGGCCGCCGCAAGCCGCCCGCCCTTGATGGCGGAAACGGCCTTGCGCACGCGGTTCATGACACCGATCGGCGCGCCGGATTTGAGCAGCGCCTTGTTGAGGCTCTGCTTGTCGCCGAGTGTGAGGCCCGGCGCCGGAAGCATCAGCAGTGCCGAGGCGCCGCCCGACATCAGACACACGACGAGATCGTCCGGCCCGGCCGATTGCGCCAGCGCGAGAATACGCCCGGCCGCCGCCATGCCCGCCTCGTCCGGCACGGGATGGGCCGCCTCGACCACCTCGATGAAGCGGGTCGGCATGGCGTGACCGTAGCGCGTCACGACGAGGCCCTCGCAGGGCCGGCCCCACTCGCGCTCGAAGGCGGCCGCCATGCGCGCCGCCGCCTTGCCGGCGCCGATGACGATCGTGCGGCCTTTCGGCGGCTCCGGCAGCCGCCCGGCGAATTTGCCGTCCGGATAGGCCGCATCCAGCGCCGCGCCAAACAATGCCTCGAGGATCGCCCTGTCGTTCACCGCACGTCTCCTGCACCCAGTCCCGCTCGCCGGCGGCCTGCCTCGAAGGCAACTGCTAGATGAGGCTGCGGACGCCGTCCAGGGGTGCGGTGGCCCGGTGCTCCTCTCCCCAAGGCGGCTGACGCATGATACGTCTTCATTTCTAAAAACATGAGCCGCCGGTCCGCGGGTCGGCGGCAGCCTATCCGCAGCGGGAACGAGCCATGAAAGCCATCATCGTCGGCGGCGGCATCGGCGGCCTCACCACCGCCCTCATGCTTGACGCACGCGGCATCGATTGCGCGGTCTACGAGCAGACGGCGGCCATCCAGGAACTCGGCGTCGGCATCAATGTGCTGCCGCACGCTATCCGGGAGCTCGCGGCGGTCGGCCTCATGGAGCGGCTCGACGAGGTGGCGATCCGCACCTATGAGCTGTTCTACCTCAACCGCCATGGCCAGGAGGTGTGGCGAGAGCCCCGCGGGCTCGATGCCGGCCATGACGTGCCGCAGTTCTCCATTCATCGCGGCCGGCTGCAATCGGTCATTCTGGAGGCCGTGCTGGAGCGGCTTGGCCCGGCCCATGTGCGCACCGACCGCCGGCTGATCGCTTTCGCGCAGGACGCGGCGGGTGTGACGGCACAGTTCAGCGACCGTTCCGGCGCGGCGGTGGAAACGGCGCAAGCCGACATCCTGATTGGAGCCGACGGCATTCACTCTGTCGTGCGCCGGGAGCTTTACCCGGACGAGGGCGGGCCGATCTGGAACGGGCTCGTGCTGTGGCGGGGCGCGCGCGAATGGCCGCGCTTCCTCACCGGCCGCTCCATGGTCATCGCCGGCGGTCTGGCCTCCAAGATGGTGGTCTATCCGATTGCCGATGGATCGACCTCGGAGACGGCGCTCACCAATTGGGCCGTCATCGGCAAGCTCGGCGACGCGGCAAGCGTGCCCGCGCGCGAGAACTGGTCGCGTCCCGGCCGATGGGAGGATCTCGCGCCGAATTGCGCCGGCATCACCATGCCGCATGTGGATATACATGCGCTGATCCGCGCCACCGAGACCTTCTGGGAATATCCGCTCAGCGACCGCGATCCCCTGCCGCGCTGGTCGCATGGCCGGGTGACGCTCCTCGGCGATGCGGCCCATCCCATGTATCCGGTTGGCTCGAACGGTGCCTCGCAGGCCATTCTCGACGCCCGTTCGCTTGCCGATCAGCTGGCGAAAACAGATCCGGTCGCGGCGCTTACCGCCTATGAGGCCGAGCGCCTGCCGATGACCGCCGACATCGTCCGCTCGAACCGCAAGGGCGGCCCAGAGGGGGTGATCGACGTGGTCGAGGAACTCGCGCCCGATGGCTTCGCGGATGTGGAGGCCGTGCTCAGCTATGCCGAGCGCGAGGCGATCGTGCGCGGCTACGCGCAGCGCGCCGGCTTCGCGGCCAAGGGCCGGGCCGCCTGACGCGCCGCTCACCCCTCCCGCCGGGGAGAGGTGGGGAGTGCCAACTCGGGCATGGCTTCTGACGACACGATGCTCACGGCAACCGCCGCTCACCTCTCCCCGGCGGGGAGAGGTCGGCCCGGAGGGCCGGGTGAGGGGGAAGATCGTCAATGAGGAATACGATCCTCCGGGCTCGGCGCCTCCGCTCCGACGAGACGACCGCTGAGGGCAAGCTTTGGCACGCCTTGCGCAACCGTAACCTCGGCGGCCGCAAGTTCCGCCGGCAGCACCCGATCGGCGGTTGCATCGTCGATCTCGCTTGCCTCGATGCCAAACTGATCATCGAGATCGATGGCGCCACCCATTCGACGGATGCAGAACTCGCCTCCGACCGAAGGCGCGAAGCGATCCTCCGTGCCGCCGGCTATGAGATCCTTCGTGTCACGAACACGGAAATCTACGAGCACATCGACTTTGTGCTCGAAACAATCCTCGCTGCACTGGAAAGGCGTGCAACCTGGTGACCCCCTCACCCGCGCCTGCGGCGCGACCTCTCCCCGGCGTGATGAGGTGGGAAGTGCCAACTCTGGCACGGCTTCTGACGACACTGATGCTCACGGCAACCGCCGCTCACCTCTCCCCGGCGGGGAGAGGTCGGCTCTAAGGGCCGTGGGAGGTGCCCTATCCGTCGATCATCTCGATCACGAGGCTGTTGAGCACGCTGCCCGGCACGGCGAGGCCGTCGAGCACGGACAGGTGATGGGTATCGGCCACGGCGAGGAGCCGAGGCGAGAGATCGGCCCAGGCCTGCGCCATATCTTCCGACTGGCGGTGAAAAGCAGCGGGCTCCAAAGCCCCGACCGCGAAGGCGAGCCGCGCCCTGTTCCGCCAGGGGACGCCGAGCAGGCTGAGCCGCGCCGCTTCGGCCTCGTCGAGCCGCAACGCTTCGTTCATGGAGGTGTTGATGAGCGGCACCAAGCCGAAGATACCGGAAATCGACAGCGCGCCCGCGATGGGCTCCGCCGGCAAGCCATAGGCCCTCCAGTCGGTCGCGAGATGCAGCGCCGCAAGATAGCCGCCGGCCGAATGACCGCTGACGACGATGCGGCGGCGCTCCGCGGGGGTCAGCACGTCGCGGTAGAGCTTCACGAAAGCGGCGATCGCCGCGTCGCGGATGCGCGCCAGGGTCACGTCCGGGCAGAGCGGATAATTGAGCACCGCGACGGAAAGGCCCTGGCGGAGGAAGGCATCCGCGACCCAGCTCGTCTCAAGCTTGGAAAGCGCCCGCCAATAACCGCCATGGATGAAAATCACCGTGCCGCGCGCATCGGGCGCCCGAAACAGATCCATCACTTCGCGCGGATGCGGGCCGTAGGCGATGTCCGCGATCGGCGGATGGCGGCGGCGGGTGGCCTCCGCACGGGCCGGCCAGCCGGCCATGATCGCCAGCGCATCGGGCACGGCGACCCGCGGATTATACTGGTACTCATGCCAATCCGCGTCGAGTGCCCCGACCTCTGCCTCTCGCTCCCCCATTGACCGCCCGCTCACATCTGGCCGGCAACGGCGACAGCCACGACCGCGGTCGCCGCTTCGGCCTGCGCCCGCTGGCGCAGCGCAAAGCGCTGCAGCTTGCCGCTGGAGGTCTTGGGCAATTCGTCGACGAAGACGATCTCGCGCGGGTATTTGTAAGGCGCGATCTCGGCCTTCACATGCTCCTGGAGACACTTGACCATGGCGGCATCGCGCGCCTCGCCCGGGGCGAGCACCACATAGGCTTTGACGATCGCGCCGCGATCGGAATCGGGCGCACCGACGACGCCACATTCGACGACGGCGGGATGGGTGAGAAGGCCAGCTTCCACTTCCGGACCTGCGATATTGTAACCGGCCGAGACGATCATGTCGTCCGAGCGCGCCTGGTACCAGAAATAACCGTCCTCATCCATGAGATAGGTGTCGCCGGTCATGTTCCAGCCGTTCTGGACGAATTTGCGCTGGCGCTCGTCGGCGAGGTAGCGGCAGCCAGTCGGCCCGCGCACGGCGAGCCGGCCGATGGTCCCGGGCGCCACCTCGCGCCCCTCCTCGTCCACGACCTTCGCCTCATAGCCCGGCACTGCCTTGCCCGTCGCGCCGGGTCGGATCTCTTCCTCACAAGCGCTGATGAAGATATGCAGCATCTCGGTGCCCCCGATGCCGTCGATGATCTTGATGCCCGTCGCCTCCAGCCAGGCTTCGAAGGTTTTCTTAGGCAGGCACTCGCCGGCCGAGACGCATTTGCGCAGTGTTGCGATGTCATATGCGCCGCGCTTGCCGAGCATGGCGCGATAGGCCGTCGGCGCGGTAGAGCAGATCGTCACCTTGAAGCGCTCGATCGCCGCGAGAAGCTCGTCCGGCCCCGCCTTTTCCAGGACGACGAAGGAGGCGCCGATCCGCATGGGGAAGAGCACGATGCCGCCGAGCCCGAAGGTGAAGCCGAGCGGTGCGGAGCCGATGAAGCGGTCCTGCGGCAGCGGCCGCAGCACATTGCGCGAGAAGCCGTCGCAGATGGCGAGCATGTCGCGGTGGAAATGCATCGTGCCCTTCGGCTCGCCCGTCGTGCCCGAGGTGAAGGCGATGAGGCAGACGTCGTCCGCGGCGGTCTCAACCGCCGCAAAGTCCGGGCTCGCCCTTGCCATGAGGCTTTCCAGCGCGTCGGGCGCGCCATCGCCCCAATAGACCAGGCGCCGCAGCTCGGTCACCTGAGCGGCCGCCTTCTCCATCTCTTCGGCGAGCTTGTGGTCACACAGCGCGAGCGCGATCTTCGCCTTCCGGATCGGATAGACGAGTTCCTTGGCGCGCAGCAGCGGCATGGTGGCGACCACGACGCCTCCCGCCTTGAGCACGGCGAGATAGGTCGCCACCATCATCGCGTTATTGGCGGAGCGCAGGAGCACGCGCCCTCCGGGCACGAGGCCGAGATCCTTCACGAGAACGTTGCAGATGCGGTTCACCCGCTCCTGCAATTGCGCGTAGGTGAGGTTCACCTCGGGCGAGAACAGGCAGGGCGCATCCCCCCTGCCCTCGGCGACCCAGCGATCGAGGAATTCCACCGCGCAATTCAGGCGCTCGGGATAGTGGAACTCCGGGCGGGTGAAGATGATGTCCGGCCAGAGCTCGCGCGGCGGCAGGCTGTCCCGGGCGAAGGTATCGACATGCGCGGTGTGAGCCATCGTCGTCTCCCTGATCGACAGGCCACGCGCCCCTTTTTTTTCGCGCGGCCCGCGAGCCACCTCGGCCGGCGCCGGACCGGATACGAGGCCGCAAACCCGGACGGAATCCCCACTTGCCCGGCGGCACTTGCGGCTTGCCAATTTTATTTTAATCTTGAACTATCGGCTGGCAAGCTCTTTTGTCCCAAAGGATTGCTCGACGAACGGCCCGTGTGGAGACATGATCCCCCTCCCACGGCAGAACGGCAGCGGAGACGTATAAGCCGCAGGGGAACGGATCAGCGGGAGATTGGTCAGATGAAGAAGAGGGTATCTCGTTTCGGCCTCGTCGCGGCGGCCGCAACGGCTGTATTGGCCGGGCAGGCGCTTGCCGCCGACAAGGTCAAGGTCGGCGTGATCGTCTCGCTGTCCGGCCCGTCGGCCGTGCTCGGCCAGCAGGCACGCAACGGCTTCGAACTCGCCGTCAAGGATCTCGGCGGCAAGCTCGGGGGTCTTCCCGCCGAAGTCACGGTGGTCGACGACGAGTTGAAGCCCGACGTCGCCGTCACGCGCGTCAAAGGCCTCCTCGAGCGTGATCAGGTCGATTTCGTGGTCGGCCCGATCTTCTCGAATGTGCTGATGGCCATCGTGAAGCCGGTGACCGACGCCAAGACCTTCCTCATCAGCCCGAATGCCGGGCCCTCGGTTCTCGCCGGCAAGAACTGCAGCCCCTATTTCTTCGTGACGTCCTACCAGAACGACCAGGTCCATCAGATCCTGGGCAAGGTGGCGCAGGACCGCGGCTACAAGCGGGTCTACCTGCTCGCGCCGAACTACCAGGCCGGCAAGGATTCGATGGCCGGCTTCAAGCGCGACTTCAAGGGCGAGATCGTGGCCGAATCCTACGTGCCGCTGAACACGCTCGATTTCCAGTCGGAGCTCGCCAATATCGCGGCGCAGCAGCCGGATGCGATCTTCACCTTCATGCCCGGCGGCATGGGCGTCAATCTCGTGCGCCAATATCGGCAGGCGGGGCTGACGATCCCGGTGCTGTCGGCCTTCACGGTCGACGAATCGACCCTGCCCGCCCAGAAGGATGCAGCCGTCGGCTTGTTCGGCGGCTCGAATTGGGCGCCGAATCTCGACACGCCGCAGAACAAGGCCTTCGTCGCCGAATATGAGAAGGCCTACAACGAGGTGCCGGGCAGCTATGCCTTTCAGGCCTACGACGCGGCGCTTCTCATCGACAGCGCGGTCAAGAGCGTCAAGGGCGATCTCGCCGACAAGGATGCCCTTCGCGCCGCCCTCATGAAGGCCGATTTCAAGTCGCTCCGCGGCGACTTTAAATTCAGCGCCAACGGCTATCCGGTCCAGGACTTCTACCTGACGAAGGTTGCGAAGCGCCCGGACGGCAAGTTCCAGACGGAGATCGTCGAAAAAGTCTTCGACGACTATGCCGACCCCTATGTGAAGGATTGCGCGCTGACGAATTGAGGCTGAGCCGGTTGCGAGGAGCCCTCCCTCTCCCGGCCACGGAACTCGGGGCTTGCCGGCTTCCCCTTCATCCTCGCGCAATTCGGATAATCCGACTTGCGTCACGCAAGTGACAGACGGGACGACGTTTCACCTCTCCCCGGCGGGAGAGGTGACCAAAACGGCCTATGCAATTGCCCTCTCTAGAGCAAGTCGTCTGCTGCGGACTTGCTCCGCTTGAAAATAGACGAGAAAATTCACCGGCTTGGATGGAAGCAGGTGATTCCATCCAAGCCGGATTTGCTCTAGGGGGAGCTGGGCGCAGCCCGCTGTCAACGGTCCAATGGATCACTCATGCCCTTGAGCCTCATCCTCGTGCAGATGCTGAACGGCCTGCAGTTCGGGCTCATCCTGTTCCTGATCGCGGCAGGCCTCACGCTCGTCTTCGGCGTGATGGACTTCATCAATCTGGCCCACGGCGTCCAATACATGGTTGGCGCCTATCTCGCGGCGATGTTCACCGCGCTCACGGGCAACTTCCTGTATGGCCTGCTGCTGGCGCTGCCGACGGCGCTCGCCTTCGGGCTTTTGCTCGAGCTTCTCGTCTTCCGCCAGCTCTACGAGCGCGATCATCTCGACCAGGTGCTGGCCACCTTCGGCGTCATCATCACGCTGAACGAGGGCGTCAAGATCCTGTGGGGCGCAGCGCCCTTGAGCGTACCGATGCCGGAAATCCTCTCCGGCTCCATTCCGCTCATCGGCGGCCTCAATTATCCCGTCTATCGTCTCGCCGTCATCGCGGCGGGCCTCGGGGTCGGGCTCCTGCTCTACGGCCTCGTCCACCACACGCGCGTCGGCATGCTGGTGCGGGCGGGCGCCTCGAACGCACCGATGGTGTCGGCCCTCGGCGTCAATATCCGCCTGCTCTTCACCCTCGTCTTCGGCTTCGGGGCGATGCTCGCGGGCTTTGCCGGGGCGATGGTGACGCCGATCCTCTCGGTCGAGCCCGGGATGGGCGACAATGTGCTGATCCTCGCCTTCGTGGTCATCGTCATCGGCGGCATCGGCTCCCTGCGCGGCGCCTTTCTGGCAGCCCTCCTCATCGGGCTCGTCGATACGCTCGGCCGAACCATGGCGCCGATGCTCCTGCGTGCCATCCTCGACCCCTCGACCGCGAGCCAGACGGGCCGCGCGATTGCGCCCATGCTCATTTATGTGCTGATGGCTGTCACGCTCTGCATCCGCCCCGCCGGCCTGTTTCCGGCCAAACGCTGACGAGTTGACGATGACGGAGGCCGCCCGCCCATTGACCGAAGTGAGCACTGAGACGGCGCGGCCTGCGCCGAGTCCTCCGGTTCTGCGGCGCCTGATCGTTCCGCTCGTGCTGTTCGTCGGCCTGGCGGTCGCGCCGTTCTTCGCCACCTATGGCGCCGAGAGCTTCATTCTCTCGCTGCTGACGCGCGTCATGGTGCTCGGCCTTGCCGCCCTGTCGCTCGATCTCCTCATCGGCTACGGCGGGCTGATCAGTTTCGGTCACGCGGCCTTCCTCGGCATCGGCGCCTATGCGGTCGGCATCCTCTCCGCCCATGGCATCGACGACCTTTTCGTGCAGCTTGCCGTGACGCTCGCCGCATCTGCGGTCTTCGCCGCCGTCACCGGCGCGATTTCGCTGAGGACCCGCGGCGTCTATTTCATCATGATCACGCTCGCCTTCGGCCAGATGCTGTTCTTCCTGGCGACGTCGCTTGCGTCCTACGGCGGCGACGACGGCATGAGCCTCGCCCGCCGCAGCCTTGTCTTCGGCCATGCCATCCTGGAGAACGACCTCGGGCTCTATTATCTCGCCTTCGCGCTCCTTTTCGCCCTCTACGGCCTCTGCCGCGTGATGGTGGCCTCGCGCTTCGGCCGGGTGATCCGCGGCGCACGCCAGAATCCGGTGCGGATGCAAGCAATCGGCTTCTCGCCCTATCGCTATCAGCTCGTGCTCTACATCGTCGCCGGCATGATCGCCGGCGTCGCCGGCCTCCTCATCGCCAATACCAGCGAGTTCGTGAGCCCCGCGGTGATGAGCTGGCAGCGCTCGGGCGATCTCATCTTCATGGTGGTGCTCGGCGGCATGGGCTCGCTCCATGGGGCGATCCTCGGCGCCGTCGCCTTCCTCCTCCTGGAAGAGGTGCTGGCCGATATCACCGAGCATTGGCACATCATCTTCGGGCCGCTGCTCATCCTCGCCGTTCTCTTCATCCGTGGCGGCTTGACGCCGCTGATCGAGAGGACGCGGCCATGACGGGGGCGCTTCTCCGGCTGGAGCGCCTCGCCAAGAGCTATGGCGCGCTGAAGGTCACTGATGATGTGACGCTCGATGTCCGCGAGGGCGAGCTGCACGCCATCATCGGGCCGAACGGCGCCGGAAAGACCACGCTCATCCATCAGATATCGGGGCTGGCGCGGCCCGATGCCGGCCGCATCCTTTTTGCCGGCGAGGACATCTCGCGGCTGACGATGGCTGAGCGCGTGCACCGCGGCCTGGCCCGCTCCTTCCAGATCACCTCCATCCTGCCGGGCTTTTCGGTGCTGGAGAATGTCGCGCTCGCCGTGCAGGCGCAGTCCGGCTCGAGCTTCCGCTTTCTGCGCAATGCGGCCCGGGAGGACGCCTTGAACGGGCCGGCGCTCACCACGCTCGCCCGTTTCGGACTGGCGGAGCGGGCGCACCGGCCCGCGGGCCTCCTCTCCTATGGGGAAAAGCGCCAGCTGGAGCTTGCCATCGCGCTCGCCACGCGGCCCAAGCTCCTGCTGCTGGACGAGCCCCTGGCCGGGGCGAGCCACGAGGAAACGGCACGCCTGATTGCCACCTTGGCGAGCCTCAAGGCGAGCGTCGCGATCCTCCTGATCGAGCACGACATGGACGCGGTCTTCCAGCTCGCCGACCGCATCTCGGTGCTGGTCTACGGCCGCGTCATCGCATCGGGCAGCGCCGAGGAGATCCGGAGCAATCCGGAGGTGCGCTCCGCCTATCTCGGCGAGGAGGCGGCCTGATGCTCGCGGTGCGCAATCTCCAGGCCGCCTACGGGCCCGCGAAGGTGTTGTTCGACGTGTCCTTCACCGTCGGTGCCGGCGAGGTCGTCACCTTGCTCGGCCGCAACGGCATGGGCAAGACGACCACGATCAAGGCCATCATGGGCCTGCTGCGACCGGCCGGCGGTGCTGTCAGCTTCGACGACCGGCCGATCACGGGGCTCCCCGCCTATCGCATCGCCCGCCAGGGCATCGGCCTCGTGCCGGAAGGCCGGCAGGTCTTCCCGACCTTGACGGTCGAGGAAAATCTCGTCGCCACCGCGTCGCCGGGTCGCGCTGGAGAGCGGCCCCGCTGGACGCTCGCCGAAGTCTACGCGCTTTTTCCGCGCCTCGAGGAGCGCCGCGGCCATCTCGGCAATCAGCTCTCGGGCGGCGAGCAGCAGATGCTCGCCATCGGCCGGGCGCTCATGACCAATCCGCGCCTCCTCGTCCTCGACGAGGCGACGGAGGGCTTGGCACCGATGATCCGGCAGGAGATCTGGGCTTGCCTCAAGCGACTCAAGCAGGAGCGCCAGGCGATCCTCGTGGTCGACAAGAATGTCGATGCGCTCGCCGCCTTCGCCGACCGCCACGTCGTCATCGAGAAGGGCACCGTCGTCTGGACGGGAACGAGCGCCGATCTCAAGGCCGACACAAGCGTCAAAGACCGTTTCCTGCATGTCTGAGTATCGAGGAGGACCAACATGACACTCGCTGAAACCGCCGGCATTACCCGCGCCCAAGAAGGTCTGGACGGCATCGTCTGGAACATCCTCGGCCAGACCTATGTGCCGAAGGCGCGCACCGCCGACAGCTTCGCCTGGCACGCCACCTTCCCGCCCGGCACCTTCGTGCCGCCGCATATCCATCCGGACCAGGACGAATATATCTACATGCTGGAAGGCGAGCTCGACTTCTGGCTGGAGGGCACCAACCACAAGGCGGGCCCCGGCGATCTCACCCGCCTGCCGCGCGACAAGCCGCACGGCATCTTCAACAAGTCCGAGCGGACCGTGAAATGCCTCTTCTGGGTCTCCCCGACACAGAAGCTCTTCGAGCTCTTCACCAAGCTCAACAATGTGCCCGATCCGGCGGAAGTCGTGCGGCTGGCGGAGGTGCACAACATTCACTTCCTGCCGCCGGAAGCCTGAGGCTGGGCCTCTTCCGTGTGAAACGCTCGGGGCGGGGCTGCGCGGCCCCCTCTCACGCGAGCTCGCGCAGGCCCTCGATGAAACGTCGCTGCTTGGCCATTTCGGCGGCGAGAAAATCCATGAAGGCGCGCACCCGCGCATTGTGGCGCAGGTCGGGATGGGTCAGGAGCCACAGCTCGGCGGCGAAATCGCGATGGGGCGGGGCGAGCCGCACGAGCCCCGGCCGGGCATCGCCAATGAAGCATGGCAGATGGCCGACACCGAGCCCCGCTTCGACGGCCTCCGCAAGGCCAAGCACCGTATTGACCTTATAGACGATGTTCTCCGGCGCGACATGCTCCTGAACAAAACGGACAGCCTTGAAGCTCGCCATGTTGTCGCCAAGCGATACCCAGGGGCGGTCGAAGAATTGGGCGCCGTCCTCGCTCTCGACCGGCTCGGGAAAGTCGCTGGCGCGTCCGTAGAGCGCCCAGGCGACCTCGGCAATGCGCCGCCCGACGAGCGTCTCCGGTGGCTTGTCGGTGGCGCGGATGGCGACATCGGCATCGCGCCGCGACAGGTTCAGCGCCTGGTTCGTCAGGACGATGTCGAGCCGCACCTTTGGATAGTGGTCGCGAAAGCGGGCGAACAGCGGCGTAAGCAGGTTCACCAAGAGGGAGTCATTGGTCGTGACCCGCAATTCCCCCGCCGGGACGATCTCCCGGCCGGCGAGCTTGCGCGTGATGGCCGTGATCTCGTCGTCGACGCGCTCGGCCACGGCGACGATCTCCTCGCCGGCCGGCGTCATGCTGTAGCCCGTGCGATGCCGCTCGAAGAGCTTCACGCCGAGCGCCTGCTCGATCTGCCCCAGGCGCCGGAAGACGGTTGAATGATTGACGCCGATCTGCGCCGCGGCCGCCGGCAAGCCGCGCGCATCGGCGACCGCCTTGATGAGGCGAAAGTCGTCCCAGGCGAGATTTTTGATGGCTTCGGCCACGGCAGCGCCTCCCATTCGCAATGCACATTCCGGAATAGCACAACCTGCATTGCACATACGCAATGAAAACCGGATGGCGCCCGGAACAGATCGGCTTATCTCTAGGGCCATCGAAGGGCGAACTGATCGCCCTGGGGGCCGCAGCGGCTCCCAACGGAGGACATGCTATGGTCCACAACGGCATTCACCACGTCACCGCGATCGCCGGCCCAGCGCGCCGCAATGTCGACTTCTACACGCGGGTGCTCGGTCTTCGCCTCGTCAAGAAGACGGTCAATTTCGATGATCCCGGCAGCTATCACCTCTACTACGGCGATGAACATGGCGGGCCCGGCACGATTCTGACCTTCTTTCCCTGGGAGCATGTCGCCCCCGGCCGCCTCGGCATCGGCGAGACGCAGGAAACCGTGTTCCGCGTTCCGGAAGGCTCGATCGGCTACTGGACGCATCGCTTCGTCGATAAGGGCGTTGCACACCAGGCGCTGGAGAAGCGCTTCGGTGAGACGGTGCTTTCCTTCAAGGATCCCGACGGCATGCGCCTTGCCCTGGTGGGGCTTCCCGGCATAGAGGCCGAACCTGCCTGGACGGGTAGCGACGTGCCGGCCGAATATGCCATCCGTGGCTTCCACAGTGTGAGCCTGCTGCTGGAAGACGCCGCACCGACGGGCGCCATTCTCACCGACGTCTTCGGCTTTGCCGAGGCTGCGCGGGAAGGAAGCCTCGTCCGCTACACAACTGGCGACAAGGTGCAGGGCGGCATCGTCGATATCCGCATTGCGGGCGGCTTCCTGCCGGCGCGGATGGGCGGTGGGTCGGTGCACCATGTCGCCTTCCGGGCGGCTGATGATGCCGCGCAGGCGGCGATGGTGTCGAAGCTCGCCGACAACCACGGCATCCAGACCACGGAACAGAAGGACCGCAACTACTTTCGGTCGGTCTATTTCCGTGAGCCCGGCCGTGTGCTGTTCGAGATCGCAACGGACGAGCCGGGCTTTGCGGCCGACGAGCCGGTCGAGAGCCTGGGCGAGGCGCTAAAGCTGCCGCCGTTCCTCGAGCCGCGGCGGCAGGACATCGAGGCCGTGCTGCCGGCCGTCGCCTAGTGTTGCACCCGCCCTCCCGCGGCACGCCTGCGGGAGGGCAGCCGACCTTTCGGTCGTAGAGGGCCTGTCATGACAACCCTGTCCTTCGTCCATCGTTTCGAGCCGGCGCGCGAGCCCGGCCATGCGCCGCTCCTCCTGCTGCATGGCACCGGTGCGGACGAAACCGACCTCCTGCCGCTCGGGCGCATGATCGCGCCGGGCGCGGCTCTGCTCTCGCCACGCGGCAAGGTGCTGGAGGGCGGCGCGCCGCGCTTCTTCAGCCGCCTCGCCGAGGGCGTCTTCGACCATGAGGACGTGCGCTTCCGGGCCGATGAGCTTGCCGCCTTCATCACCGAGGTGCGGGCGGCCTATGACCTCGCAGCGCCGATTGCGGTCGGCTTCTCCAACGGCGCCAATATCGCGGCGGCGGTGCTCTACCGGCAGCCGGAGGCGCTTGCCGGCGCTGTCCTGCTGCGGGCTATGGTTCCTCTGCCCGAAACACCGGCCGATCTCACGGCCAAGGACGTGCTTCTCCTCTCGGGGGCGATGGACCCGATCGTACCGGCCGAGAATTCAACGCGGCTGGCGCGGCTGCTGACCGAGGCCGGGGCGGCCGTCGAGCATCGCAACTTGCCGGCCGGCCACGGCCTGTCGCAAGCCGACGTGACGCTCGCCAAGGCCTGGCTTGCCGCTCACGGGAATTGAGAGCGGCGCGGTCCCGCAGACGCTTACTGCCACAGGCCGTAATTGGCCCACTTCGTCTGCGGGATCATTCCCCCGACATGATAATCGAAGGACACGATCTTCATATGATCGGGGGAGGCCTTGCAGGTGAAATCGTAGCGATACCAATGCCCGTCGCTGCGAAAGGCGGCGCCTTTGCCCTTCAAGACATTGCCCTTGCTTTGGGGTGACGAGATCGCGTCGGCAACCGCACGATCGGGATGATAGCCGTGCCCGTCATGGCGTATATGGCGCATGGCTTCGACGTCGCAGAGCTGTTCGAATCGCGTGGCTGGATCGAGGCGCTGCAGGCTGCGTTCCACCCGCGGGTCGAGCGCATGAGCCGGCAAGCTCGTCGAGATCATAACAAAGGCCACCATCAACGCGCGCAACTGCATCCGCCTTGTCTCCCACCCGAATCACACACGTGGCATATCACGCCGAAATGCGGCGATCTGACGGACAGATAGCCGCGACCTCGCCTTCCGCCTCCTCACCCACCATTGGCCGCGATGCGGCTCGGCAGGAGTTCGCCCGTCCTCTCGAGAACGGGATAGGCCGCAGCGGCTACGATATGGGAATTGACCAGTTTCATATCGCGCAGGAGATCGAGATGGAGTGAGCTCGTCTCAGCGGTGTCCAGCCGCCCCGCTCTGAGACGGGCGAAATGGGCATTGGTCGCGGCGCTCTCGGCTTCGCGGAAAGCCACCTTCTCCTCGGCGAGCAGACGCGCGGCGCGTGGGTCCTCGGTCATGAAGAGGGAAGCCGCCGTGCGTAGATTGACGATCAGGCGGTCCATCATGGCCGTGAGTTCCGCTTGGCCTTCTTTGGAGAAGGCGAGCCCGAGCTTCAGGCGCTTCGCCGCATGCGGCAGGAGATTGCGGTCCACGATGTCCCCGGCCTGTTCCATATTCATGGTGAAGACCAGGATCTCGTTCAGCCGGCGGTGATCGGCCTCGCCGAGTTCGTCCGGATCGATCGAGGTGAGATAGCTCTTGATGGCCGTGTTGAGGTTATCGAGCACGTCGTCGAGACGCTTCGTCTCGCTGATGAGCTTGCGGTCGCCCTTGGCGAGGGCCTCGCGCGCGCCGCGCAACATGCCTTCCAGGACATCCGCCAGCCGAAGCGATTCACGCGCCGCGCCGCCGAGCGCCACAATCGGCGTCTCCTTCGCCGCCTTGTCGAGGTAGATCGGCTTCGATGGATCGGCCGGGTCGACCGTCGCCGGCATGATCTTTTGCAGGAAGCGGCTATAGGGGCCGAGCAGCGGAAAGAAGAGGAGCGCCAGCACCAGATTGAACAATGTGTGGAAATCGGCGATGGCCCGACCGGGATCGGGCTCGAAGCTCATCATCAGACGACTGACCGGCTCGAGCACCGCAAGCGCCAGCAGCGCCCCCAGGCCGCGATTGATGAGATTGCCGACCGGTAGCCGCTTGGCGGCGAGATCCTTGCTGGTGGTCCCCTCGATGATCGGATTGATGGCCGTTCCGAGATTGGCGCCAATGACGAAGGCAAAGGCCGCATCCGGAGGAATGATGCCATTCGCCGCAAGAGACATGATGAGGAGCACGACGGCGACGCTCGAATGCATCGCCCATGTGACGACGGCGCCGAGCAGCACGTCGAGCAGGGGCACCGTCGAGATCGCCCCGAGCAGCACCCTGAGGCCAGGCGCATTCTCGTAAGGCGCCATCAGTGCGAGCAACTGATGCAGGGCCATCAGCATGAGCCCGAGGCCGATGAAGACGCGGCCGAGATCGTGCGTCTGCGTGCTCGACTCGCGACGGAACATCAGCACGCCGCACAGGATGAGCATCGGTGAGAAGGCGGCGACGTCGAAGGACAGCACCTGGACGATCAAGGTGGTCCCGACATTGGCGCCGAGCATGACGGCGAGCGCCGGCATCAACGCAACCAGCCCGCCGGCCGCGAAGCCCGTCACCATCAGCCCGGTCGCGGTGCTGCTCTGCAACACAGCGGTCACGCCCACCCCTGCGAGAAAGGCGGTGAAACGGTTGCGCAGCGCCGAGCCGAGGATCGATCTCAGCCGCGGACCGAAAGCCCGTTGCACGCCGGTCTGCACCATGTGTGTGCCCCACAGGAGGAGCGCGATGGAGCCGGCGAGATTGACCAACGCAACGGAGATGGCCATGGCCCGATCGTTCTCCTGACCATAGGGGGCGCCGTCGGACATGGCCCGATACGACGGACAAAGGAGCGTCCGACCTCACCGGGCCAAGACGCTGACGAACGATAGCACGACCAGCACCGCCACGCGGGGCGATGGCGCGCATCACTCACTCAACTTTTGTATTGTAGTGATCTCAAAGGTTCATACAAGCGCGGCCACCCGATCTCCAAGACCTTCTTGCGCAACGATCTCAACGAAGACTTGGCCGAAAAGATCCTGCCTCATGCCGGCGCGCCGCTGCACTTTCATCGAAGGCTGTGGTAGCGCCCGTGCCAGTAGAGCAGCGGATCGACGCTCTTGCCGCCGAGTCGAACCGCGCGGACGTCGCCGATCAGGATCGCGTGGGTGTGACGCTCGATCGCCTCCTCCAACGTGCAGTCGATGGCGACCATGGCATCTTTGAGCAGCGGCGTGCCCGTGGCGGCCGTCACCCATTCGGCGCCCGCGAAGCGGTCGCCTCCCCGCATTCCGTTTCGCCCCGCGAAGCGGTCAGCCAGCATCTCCTGGCCCTCGCCGAGGATATTCACGCCGAAGGCCTGATAGCGCTGCAGCATGGGCCAGGAAGACGACTTCTTGTTCACGAAAGCGCTGATACGCGGCGGCTCCATGGAGAAGGACGCGACGGAGGTCGCCGTAAAACCGGTCCGCTCCGTGCCTCGGCCGATCGTCAGCACGGCGACGGCTCCGGCGAGGGCCCGCATGGCCGACCGGAATTCCGCGGCGACTTCGACGGATGGCGCGAGGCTGGTCATGTCCGTTCTCTCGGGAACACGCAAAGGAGGCATGGGCCGCGCATGAACCGTCCGGTTAAGCGACAAGCCTGCACGTCATAGCCGCCTGAAAGGCGCTCCACCAGCGAGCAGCGCCTCTGCCGCAGCAGCTATTGCCAGAAGACGACGATCCGCCCCGGCCGGACCGGCGAGCGTCAGCCCGACAGGCGCGTCGCCCTCTGCCGCGATCGGCAGGGAAATCGCGCAGCCGTCGATCATATTGATGAGCGTCGGGTTGCGCAGCACGAGCAGATTGGCGCGCGTGAAGGCATCGTCATCGGCGAGGTCGGCGATGCGCGGCGGCAGCATCACCACGGTCGGCATCACGAGCGCATCGATGCCGGCGAGGCGAGCGGTGGCCCGGTCGACCAGCGAGCGGCGCGCCTCCACGAGCGCGATATAATCGGCTGCACTTTGGCTCGCGCCGCGCCGGATGCGGCTCGCAACGCGCGGATCATAGGCCGCCGCCCCGGTTTCCAGCAGCGCGCGATGCCAGGCGTGGCTTTCCGCCGCGGGAAATCCGCCTTTCGCGTTGATGCCGGCGATCTCGGCGAATTCCGGAAAAGCCCGTTCCTCGACGCGGGCGCCCGCTGCCGAGAGCCTTTCGAGCGCCGCCGAGAAGGCGGCGGCAATCACTGGTTCGAGATCGTCCAGCGCAACGGTCGTCGGCACCACGAGCCTGAGCCCATCGAGCGAGACCGGAGCAGCATCGACGAGAGGCTCGCCGGCCATGACGGCATCGAGGCTCGCGCAACAGGCGACGCTGCGCGCGAGCGGCCCGACCGAATCGAGCGTCGGCGCGAGCGGAACGACGCCGTCGAGCGGTACGCGCCGGGCGGTCGGCTTATAACCGACGAGCCCGGTGAAAGCGGCCGGGATGCGGCAGGAGCCGCCGGTGTCGGTGCCGATCGCCGCATGGGCCATGCCGTCGGCGACGGAGACGGCCGCACCGGACGATGACCCGCCCGGCACGCGCGCCTCGTCGCGATGCCAAGGGCTGCGCGGCGTGTCGTGATGCGGATTGAGCCCGAGGCCGGAATAGGCGAATTCCGTCATATTGGTACGGCCGATGAGGACGAAGCCGGCGCGCCGCAGGCGTGCGATGGCTGCAGCATCCCGCTCGGCAGGCGGGTTCCCCGCCAGCACGCGCGAACCGGCGGTGGTCACCTCGCCGGCGACATCGAACAGATCCTTGACCGAAATCGGAATGCCCGCGAATGGCGACGGCGCGGCATTTGCCGCCCGCAGCAGGTCCATGGCCTCGGCCGCAGCACGGGCGCCCTCGGCATTGACCTTGAGAAAAGCGCGTGCGCCCTCCCCCGCCGGATCGGCGATGCGCGCCAGGCATTCCTCGACGAGCTGCCGGCTGGTGGTCCGGCCCGTCGCGAGGTCGTCACTGAGTTGGGCGAGGGTCGGGTGGCGTCTCATCGGTCGCATGCCCCAGGCGAATCACAAGGATGGCATCGCGCAGCATGCATCATCATGTGGCCGAGAGCTTGCCCCGTCGATGCGCAAGGCCGTGGAGGCCCAAGCCGCATAGACCGGCTGGACGGGCCTCCCACCAAGATGCTCCTTCGAGCAGACGTCCTTCAGGCAATGGCGGCGGCGGGCCTCAGAGCGCCCGGCCTGCCGCGCGTATCCTGAACCCGCTTCTTGGGAGCGGGAAGCAAACCTTCGCGCTGCGCCTTCTTGCGCGCCGCCTTGCGAGCCCGCCTGATGGCTTCGGCCTTCTCGCGCGTCTTTCTCTCAGACGGCTTCTCGTAGGCCTTTCTCGCCTTCATTTCACGGAAGATGCCTTCCCGCTGCATCTTCTTCTTCAAAACTCTCAGCGCTTGATCGACATTGTTGTCACGTACGAGGACTTGCAAAATCGTTCCTATCTCATGCCAGGCACCAGGGATGAATGCGAGGTGTGGCGGCTAGGCTCGCGCCGGATTGCATCGAGCTGGAACGCCCCTCTTAGCACAATCCACGGCGGTGGGCCTATAGGGCTAAACCGCACTGCAGCCGGCTACCCTACGCGGGTCCGCCCGTCTCGCAGAACGGCTTAAGGCTAGGCGTTCACGCCCGGGCGTGCGATGATGGCGATGGGAAAGGGCGACGAAGCCCTCCCGTCAGCGCTCCGAGCATGCGGGCGCCGCTTCTGCAGTTTCCGTGGATTGCGCGGCACTGATGGCCACCACGGACGCATCACGCCCCAAGTCACGGCGGCTCCAAGTTGCGGAGGCCTCAGTCCCGGCGACGGACGCGCCAACCAAGAAAGGCATCAGACGTGCCCAAAATCTATATGTTCGAATCGACCACGAAAACCGGTCTGTGCGCCTTCGCCGGCGATTCGACCGGAAGCCAATTGCCCGAACGGCACGGCCCCTGGCGAACCACTGGAACCGTCCTGCCCAACCACGCTTTACCCCACCGGATCAAGCGCGACATCGTCGAAAAGGCGATCGAGGGCGAGGGATTCCAGCTTTGGCGGATGAAGCAGAACTGATCGCCGTCACGTGCCGACATCGGGCGTATCGAAGCAGGGTTGATCTCCTTCGCGATGCGTCTGACGTCGCCTCGGTCGATCGAAGTGAATGCCCGCCGACGCCGATTTGCATCGGTGGGTCGGACGAGGAGACCCCCTATGGGCTCAGAGGAAAGCCGCCTGCGCGCGAAAGAGCGTTTCGATAAGCTGCAGAAGAATGCCCAGGAGGGCGCCAAGGCGATGGCGGACTATGAAGCCAACAGCCGCGCAGTCCGCGCCAAGAGCGAACGGCTCAAGGCATTGCGTCTCGCCAAGGAAGCCGACGAGAAGCGCCTAGCCGCAGAGGCGCCACCGAAGCCAAAGTCCAAGCCCAAGCCCAAGCCGAAAGCCAAACCGAAAAGCCCCCCCGTCGGTAAATAGCCGCGCCGGCAATAGCACTGCGGGCCAAGCGCGCGCCTCGCGCCCGACATCGGTCCGATTGCGTAAGAACCTGCAGCGGCCGTAGAAGTGTGGCCGCGAACCCGCGGGTCGGTTCTGCCCAATATCGGCGAGAACGCCCGGCATCTCCCCCGTCCAGTTCCCATGCGCCTGCTCCCAACCGATTGATCTCCGGCTTGCGAGGGAAGCGGAACAATGCAGCTGCACAGCGTATTGACCGCTATGGTCGAGTTGCACATGGCGCCTGCAGTAGGGCAAAGTCAGCACTCTTGGTTGGACCCCGCAGCGATGCCAGGCATGGGCCGCTCGATCCGATCGGTTTCCCGCCTGGGGTTGTCCAAGACGGACTTAGGGTTGTCCAAGACGGACTTGGCCTGCCCAAGCCGAAACAGCAAGACGAACAGGAGGAACGCGCCATGATGCTGAAAGGGATTCCCTTGCTCATTGCGGCGGCCGCCTTTCTGGCGGGGGCCTGCCTCGGCTCTGGCCGCGCTTCGGCCGTCGAGATCGCCGTGTCCTGCGGCAGCATGGGCCAGGAACTCGAACTGTGCCGCCAGGGGGCGGAAGCCTGGGCGAAACAGACCGGCAATAGCGTCAGACTCGTCCCGACCCCGGAATCGGCCACTGAGCGGCTCGCCTATTACCAGCAACTCCTTGCCGGTCAGGCGCCCGATATAGACGTCTATCTGCTCGACGTGGTGTGGCCCGGCATTCTCGCCAGTCATTTCGTCGATCTGAAGCCCTACAGCAAAGGCCAGGAGAAGGAGCATTTCCCGGCGATCGTCGACAACAATACGGTCGACGGCAAGCTGATCGCGATGCCCTTCTTCACCGACGCCGGCCTTCTCTATTACCGCCGCGATCTCCTGGAGAAATACGGCCTCGGGGTGCCCGAGACCTGGGAGGACATGACCAATGCCGCCAAGAAGATCCAAGCCGCCGAGCGGCAGGCCGGCCACGACAGGATGTGGGGCTTCGTCTTTCAGGGGCGCGCCTATGAAGGGCTGACCGCCAACGCGCTCGAATGGGTCGACAGCTTCGGCGGCGGCACCATCGTCGATGCCGAGGGCAATGTCACCGTCGACAACCCCCAGGCGGCCGCCGCGCTGAAACTGGCGCAAAGCTGGATCAAGGACATCGCGCCCGAAGGCGTGCTGAACTATTCCGAGGAGGAGGCGCGCGGCGTCTTCCAGGCGGGCGATGCGGTCTTCATGCGCAACTGGCCCTATGCCTGGGCGCTCACCAATGGCGGCGACAGCCCGGTGCGCGGCAAGGTCGGCGTCGCCGCCCTGCCGCGCGGCGGCGACAAAGGCAAGCACACGGGCGTGCTGGGTGGCTGGAACCTCGCCGTCTCCCGCTACTCGCGCCATCCCGAGATCGCCGCAAGCCTCGTGATGTATCTCACGGGCAGTGCCGAGCAGAAGCGACGCGCCATCGTCGGCGCCTTCAATCCGACCATGCCCGCCCTCTACCAGGATGCCGATGTGCTCAAGGCCAATCCCTTCCTGAAGTCGCTCTACTCCACCTTCACGGATGCGGTAGCACGTCCGTCGCGCGTCACCGGCGAGCAATACAACCGCGTTTCTTACGCCTTTTGGGACGCGGTTCATGGGGTGCTGGCCGGCCAGGCCGAGCCCGAGCAGGCCCTATCGAGCCTGGAACGCGATTTGAAGCGACTCGGCCGGCGCGGCTGGTAGGCCGCGGAGCCTCCGATGGCCTCAGCCAGCCTGGACCTCGGCAGGAGCCGCGTGCGCGCGGCCTGGGTCTTCCTCGCGCCCACGCTCGTTGCGCTCGCGCTCGTCGCCGGCTGGCCGCTCGTCCGCACCATCTGGTTCAGCTTCACCGATGCGGAGCTTGCCGATCTTTCGAATTATAGCTTCATCGGCTTCGGCAATTATCTCGAATACGACGAGGGCGAATGGTACGGCCTGCTGGCCGATCCCGACTGGTGGCACGCCGTCTGGCTGACCGTCTGGTTCACGCTGATTTCGGTAAGCCTCGAGACCGTGCTCGGCCTCATCGTGGCGCTCGCGCTCAGCCAGCCCTTCCGTTTGCGCGGCATTCTCCGCGCGGCCGTGCTCGTGCCCTGGGCGATCCCGACCGTCGTCTCGGCCAAGATGTGGGCCTGGATGCTCAACGACCAGTTCGGGGTGATCAACTATGTGCTGATCGGGCTCGGGCTCATCGACCAGCCGATCGCCTGGACGGCCAATCCCGATACGGCGCTCTGGGCGGTGATCATGGTGGACGTTTGGAAGGCGACGCCTTTCATGGCGCTCCTCCTGCTCGCCGCCCTGCAGATGCTGCCGCAGGACTGCTACGAGGCGGCGAAAGTGGACGGCGTCGGCCCGGTGAAGGCCTTTTTCTACATCACCCTGCCGTTGCTGCGGCCGGCGCTCGTCGTTGCCATCATCTTCCGCGCACTCGATGCCATGCGCGTCTTCGACCTCATCTATGTGCTCACCTCGAACGCGCGCAGCACCATGTCGATGTCGGTCTATGCCCGCCAGCAGCTCGTGGATTTCCAGGACGTCGGCTATGGCTCGGCCGCCTCCACCCTGCTCTTCCTCATCACCGCCATGCTGACGCTGACGGTCATCACCCTCGGCCGGCTGGGCCGCGATGGGGATGGGCTGCGATGACGCTGCGCAGGCTGGCCGCACGCCTCGGGTTCACGCTGCTCGTCGCAGCGATCGCCCTCTTCGCCCTCTTCCCGTTCTACTACGCCATTGTCTCGTCCTTCCGGACGGGCACGGAGCTGTTCGTGCCGCGGCTATGGCCGGAGCGGCTCGACCTGACGAACTACGTGCAGATCTTCACCCAGCAGGCCTTCGGGCTGAACCTCTTGAATTCCATTATCGTCGCGGCGGTCGTGGTCGTGGTGTCGCTCTTTCTCGGGTTGACGGCGGCCTATGCGCTGGCGCGCGTGCGCTTTCGCGGCCGGGTGCCCATCATGATGCTCATCCTCGGGGTCTCGATGTTCCCGCAGATCGCGGTGCTATCGGGACTTTTCGAGCTCGTCCGGTTCCTCGGCCTCTACGACCGGCTGCCCGGACTGATGCTGGCGAACCTCATCCTGACGCTGCCCTTCACCGTCTGGATCCTGACGACCTTCATGCGCGAATTGCCGAAGGAACTCGAGGAAGCAGCGATCGCCGACGGCGCCACACCCGGCCAGATCGCGCGGCTCGTGTTCCTGCCGCTCCTCATCCCCGCCATGGTGCCGACGGGGCTCATCGCCTTCATTCTTGCCTGGAACGAGTTTCTCTTCGCCTTCACGCTGACATTGTCGGGGGAGAGACGCACCGTTCCTGTCGCAATCGCGCTCTTGAGCGGTGCCAGCCGGCAGGAACTGCCTTGGGGGCCGATCATGGCCGCCTCGGTCGTCGTCACCGTGCCGATCGTCGTTCTCGTCTTGATCTTTCAGCGTAAGATCGTAGCAGGCCTGACCGCGGGGGCTCTGAAGGGCTGACGGGGGCTCGGTCTCGTCCTCGCGAGGTACGGTTTATCAAGCGGAGCGAGCAGCGGGCCCCACGTCAACACGGCCGGCTCTGAAAAAGATCGGCTTGATCGGCCGATCAGTCGCCGGTGCAAAACGATCGGTGCATGACGACGCTCACAAAGCTTCCTGAAGCTGTCCCGGCCGCAATGCCGGACCCCAATCCTATCCCCGCAGCAGCGGCGATACTCGCCGGCCCGCCGAGCAAGAGGATCGTCGCAGCCGCCACGATGACTCCAACCGTGGCGCCCGTCCCAGCGCCCGACAGGCCGACAAGTATGGGACAGTTATTTCCCTCCTGCGGTGAAACGCATCTCATTCAAAGACAACTCGCGCATGCACCCCTATCCTCTTGATGTAGTTATTCTACAGATCCAGAGGGCAAAGGAGTGGCGTCTATCGGCCTATAGCTTGCATACAGCGCTTAAAAGGAACGATAGCTAGGATTAACTTAGGCAAAATCGCTCAGAACAGACCTGAAATTGCGCCACTTCAACAACAAGAGCTCGATTGAGACCGACCCTGCACCGATCGAATCCATTTGACTGCTTCGTTGCTACAGTGAGGCTCGAGTCCAGCTCCGCTTGCGCCTGTCCCGGTCATTGTCCCCGGCAGGAGGCCCGGGATGACGGTGGCGAACCAAGGGGTTCAATGTGATGGGGGGCGGAGCGAGACCTGACCGACGGCTCTCGCCCGCGCCAAATGGAGCCTATGCCGCCAGCGCCCGTTCGTCCCATTCCGGACCCCAGATCTGGACGATATGGCCGGGCGAGACCTCGCGAAATTCGCGCACGGGCGGCTGGTAGTTGGGCGCGCGCACGGGACTCTTCAGCTCGTCGTTGGAGATGCTGCGCTTTTCGCCGCGCCGCGCCGGATCGGCAATGGGCACGGCGGACATGAGCCGCTTCGTATAGGGGTGCTGGGGATTGTCGAACACCGCCACCCGCGGACCGATCTCGACGATCTCACCCAGATACATGACGGCGACCCGGTGGCTCACCCGCTCCACCACCGCCATGTCGTGCGAGATGAAGAGATAGGCAAGGCCCATGCTCTCTTGGAGGTCGAGCATCAGATTGACGACCTGCGCCTTAATCGAGACGTCGAGCGCCGAGACCGCCTCGTCGGCGACGATGAGCTTCGGTCGCAGCGCCAGCGCCCGGGCAATGCAGATACGTTGGCGCTGGCCGCCCGAGAACTCATGCGGGTAGCGGCTCGCCATGTCCGGCGTCAGGCCGACACGCCGGAGAAGCTCGGCGACCTGCTCGCGCGCCGCCGCCTTCGTGGCGAGGCCATGCGTCAGAATGGGCTCGGCAATCGCCGCGCCCACCGTGGCGCGCGGATTGAGGCTCGCGAAGGGATCCTGGAAGATCATCTGCATGCGCTTGCGCATCTCCCGCAGCCGCTCGCGCTTCATTTCGAGCACGTTCTCGCCGTCGACGAAGATGGAGCCGGAGTTGGGCTCGACGAGGCGCACGATGGACCGGCCGGTGGTCGATTTGCCGCAGCCGGATTCACCGACGAGCGCCAGTGTCTCGCCCGGCTTCACGTCGAAGGAGACATTTTCGACCGCATGCACCCGGCCGGAGATGCCGCCGAACAGGCCGGAATGGATGTCGAAGCGGGTGGTGAGGTTCTTCACCTCCAGCACCGGCCGCTCCATCTCGACCACCGTGTCGGGCGTCTCGATCGGCACATCGGACTCGCCCGTTGCCGTATCGACCACGGGAAAGCGCATAGGCCGGCTGTGGCCTTCCATCGAGCCGAGCTTCGGCACCGCCGAAAGAAGCGCACGGGTATAGGGATGCTTGGGCGCGGCGAAGATCTGCTCGGTCTGCCCGGTCTCCACCGCCTGGCCCTTGAACATCACCACGGTGCGGTCGGCGATCTCGGCGACCACGCCCATGTCGTGGGTGATGAAGAGAACCGACATGCCCTCCTCATCCTGCAGCACCTTGATGAGGTCGAGGATCTGCGCCTGGATCGTCACGTCGAGCGCCGTCGTCGGCTCGTCGGCGATGAGGAGCTTCGGCTTGCAGGCGAGCGCCATGGCGATCATTACGCGCTGGCGCATGCCGCCGGAGAACCGGTGCGGATATTCATGGAAGCGGGATTTGGCGGCGGGGATGCGCACCTTCTCGAGGAGGCGAATGGTCTCGGCCTGGGCCTCGGCCTGGGACATGCCGCGATGCAGCGTGAGCGCCTCGGCGATCTGATAGCCGATTGTGAGCACAGGGTTGAGGCTCGTCATCGGCTCCTGGAAGATCATGGCGATCTCATTGCCGCGGATCTTGCGCATCTCCGGTTCCGGCAGCGTCAGAAGTTCCTTGTCGCCGAGCTTGATGCTGCCTTCGACACGGCCGCTGGTCGCGCCGATCAGGCGCATGATCGACAAGGCGGTGACGCTCTTGCCGGATCCGGATTCACCGACGATCGCCACCGTCTCCCGCGGCGCGACGTCGAAGGACACATTACGCACGACCGGCCTGAGATCGCCCTCGACCAGAAAGGACGTCGTCAGATTCGATACGGACAGAACCGGCGTAACCCCGGCATGATGCTCGGCACCGCTCACGACCGCACCTCGACGCTATTGACCAATTCCACCTCTGCCCCTCCGGCTTTTGATAGGCGATAGGGATTGATGACGGCGGCTTTTGCAGCCGCCGCCACGATCATAGCCGGGAAAGCAAAAACCGCCATGGAGAAATGCGCGCCTAAAACGCGCGCCCAAAACGCGCGCCGATGACGGCCGTCCCACTTAGGCCGAAATCAAAGGCCGCCGAGATAGTCCAGCTTGCCGATCTTCACGCCATTCGCCCGCAGGATGGCGTAGGCGGTGGTGACGTGGAACAGGAAATTGGGCAGCGCGAAGTTGAAGAGATAGCTGCGCCCGGTGAAATTCACCGGCCCGCGGCGCATCTTGAGGATGACCTCGCGGTCGGCGCTGCCGTCGATATCGGCCGGCTTGATCGACTTCAGGAAGTCGACTGTCTTGGTGATCCGCTCCTGAAGCTCGGAAAGCGTCTTTTCGGTGTCGGGAAAGCTCGGGATGTCGACGCCCGCGAGCCGCGCGCCACAACCTTTGGCCGAATCGCTTGCCCGCTGAATCTGCGAGCGGAGAGGATCCATATCGGCGATCAGCCGCGATTCGACGAAATTCGCCGGATCGAAGGAGAGCTCTTTGGCATGGGCCTCCGCCTTCTCGAGCAGGGCCGAGAGATTGCCGAGATAGCGGATGAAGACCGGGATAGAGGCCTCATACATCGTGAGCGACATGCAGCTTCTCTTTCAAGGAGGAGAATCACAAAGGCACCGGTATCGAAACCGGCGCCCGACCGTCGCTTAGATGTGATGCCGCGCTCACGCTGGCAAGGTGGTGCAGGTCAATGCCGACTGAGGCGCGTCGTCCGGCGTCTGCGTCCCCTCTCCCCGCGTGCGGGGAGAGGGACAGGGTGAGGGGCCTGAAGCTCAAGCTTACGAGACGCCCCTCACCCGGTCGCTTCGCGCCCGACCTCTCCCCGCATGCGGGGAGAGGTAAACCAGCGTCGACCGACAATCCCCTTCAGCGTGCGGCAAAAGCCTTCTCGATCACATATTGCCCGGGCTCGCCGTGATTGCCCTCGATAAAGCCGCGCTCGTCGAGCATCGCCTTGATGTCGTTCAGCATCTGCGGGCTGCCGCAGATCATCACCCGGTCCTGTTCGCCATCGAGCGGCGGCAGGCCCAGATCCGCCTCAAGCTTGCCCTTGGCGAGAAGGTCGGTGATGCGGCCCTGGTTGCGATAGGGCTCGCGCGTGACCGTCGGATAATAGAGGAGCTTGGCGCTGATCTCTTCGCCGAGAAATTCGTCCTTCGGCAATTCGTGCAGGATCCGCTCCTGGAAGGCGAGTTCCGCCACATAACGGCAGCCGTGCACCAGCACCACCCGCTCGAAGCGGGCATAGGCTTCCGGATCCTTGATGACGCCGAGGAAGGGCGCCAAGCCCGTCCCCGTGCCCAGAAGATAAAGGTTGCGGCCCGGCAGGAGATTGTCCTGGACCAGCGTGCCGGTCGGCTTGCGCCCGACGATGATCGTGTCGTCGGGCTTCAGATGCTGCAGCCGCGAGGTCAGGGGCCCGTCCTGCACCTTGATGGAGTAGAACTCCAGGGTTTCCTCGTAGTTGGCGCTCGCGATGGAATAGGCGCGCAGCAGCGGCCGTCCTTCAACCGGCAGCCCGATCATCACGAACTGGCCGTTTACGAAGCGGAAGGTGGGGTCTCGTGTCGTCGTGAAGCTGAACAGCGTCGGCGTCCAATGCTTGACGGTCAGAACCCGTTCCTCGAAGAAATTGCTCATCAGACTCTGTCGCTTGCTCGTCAGCGCCGCCCAGGACCGTCTCACGACGGGCCATGAACCCAACCACCTTCAGCCGGCCTTGCGGCGCGGCCCTTATGCCTTAATGCCAGATCCAGCGCATCCTGTCTTCATTTTCACATAAATTTTTTCGCGATTGAAATGTACCACATCACCAAAATGTAGAACAGAATCGCGCACTACGGGCTCCGTCCGTCATGTGTTCGGGCGCGGCCATTTTTCAAGACCTGCCCAGCCGATCTTCGACGCTCAGCCCTTGAGGCTTCGTTCACGCGGCTGAAAATCCTTGTCTCGCGCGCCGATCCGGTCGCAGCAGCCCACGAGCCGACAGCCCAACCGCGCCGAGCAACATCATATGCGCGGCCCCCGACCAAAGACGCGCGCAAGCCGGAGCAGCAGCAAGACAACGATGGGTGATTGTGGAGGGTCTGGCTATCGCGGACGGTCGGCGATCGTCACAAGAGCTCGGCAAACCCGTCCGGCGTGACGGCGCCACCGCGCCAGACCCATTCGGCCGCCCTGAGGCCGCCGGTCTGCAGGCGCACGATCGGCTCGGGCCCCAGCGCATCGAGGAGGATGCCCATATGCCCGGGCCGCGGCGCGCGGCGCGGATGCGCCGTAAGCCCTGCCGCCGCGAGCGCCGTCCGGTCGATATCGCCCCAGAACTGGACGATGCGCGCAGCCGGCGCCGCCATGGCGAGACGCCGCGCCGCCGCAGCATCGATCCGCGGTTCGGCGGCTGGCCTGAGAGCCACAACCACCGCGTTCCAGGCGCGGCAGGGAAGATCCGCGGCCTTCGTGAAGCGTCCGATCTCGAAACCGGCGCGCCCGAGCCCGTCTTCGAGATAGGGCCCGAAGGCGTTGTCGCAGAGGACCGCGACTGGGCCCGCCGCAGGCCGCGCCCCCGCCTCGCCCAGCATCTGCGCGCAGAGCGGCCCGAGGAAGGAGAAAACGTCGATCGCGGGGTGGCGCTCGTTCACGCCGGCGACGCGGACGCCGCAGTGCCGGCAGGCCGCGAGGTCGATGTCGCTCGGCCGGAATTCCCACGCCTCGAACATGAGCGCAATGACCGCGCGCGCAGGCAGCTGCGCGATGAGCTCGGCGCCGAGCGGGCGCAAATGGCCGCTGTTGGTCACGACGTCCACATGGGCCAGGAGCCCGTCCGGCACATGGTCGGCAAGCTGGATGCGCTCGGCGACGCCCGCTGCGTGAGCAAGCGCCTCGACGGCGGCATGGGCGGTCGCGACCGACCCATGGCGGCTCGGCCGCGCCACGGCATGGACCTGGGCGGCACCGGCCAGCGCCGCGATCACCGGCGTCACGCTATAGGCCCCGGTCGCCGCCTCGGTCAGCACCGTCAGCCCTGAGAGGTCGAGGCCCGTCGCGGCAATCCGCTGCCGCATGCTGGCGACGAGCCCGGCGGGCGGGAAGCCCGAACGATCCTCGATGGCGCGCAAGACCGGCCCCCTGTTCCGCATCGAGGCTGACGGCTCCAGTCTCACTGCAGCGACTCCTGCAGGGCCCGCACGACCTGGCTCTGCATCTCGGTCGTCATTTGCGGGAAGAGCGGCAGCAGGATGCATTCGTTCCGGGCACGCTCCGAGGCGGGAAGCGACAGCCCCCGGGCGAGATCCGCATAGGCCTCTTCGAGATGGATGCACATGATGCCGCGCCGGGTAGCGATCTCACGGTCGAGCATGCGCTGCATCACCGCGAGTTGGTCGGTGCCCGGCGGCAGGCGCACGCAATAGCTCTGCCAGTTGGAGCGCGCCCAATGCGGCTCGACCGGCGGATGGAGATTGGGAATGTCGGCGAGCATGCTGCGGTAATCGTCGGCGAGCACGCGCCGGCGCTCGACGATTTCGGGCAGGCGCTTCAACTGCTGCCGGCCGATCGCCGCCTGCACATCGGTGAGACGGTAGTTAAAGCCGGTGACGGGATAGCTTTCGATGATCACCTGGGCGCTGAGGTGGCGCAGCGTATCCGGCACGCTCATGCCGTGCTGCCGCCACAGGCGAAAGAGCCTGTCATATTCGGGATTGCGGGTCGTCAGCACGCCGCCGTCACCGACGGTCAGCAGCTTGCGCGGATGCAGCGAGAAACAGGCGATGTCGCCATGCGGCCGGCCGATCTTTTGCCAGGAGCCGTCGAGGCGGATCTCCGAGCCGATGGCACAGGCCGCGTCCTCGATGAGCGGCAGCCGATGCGCCTCGGCAATGGGAAGGATCCGCGCGAGATCACAGGGCATGCCGATCTGATGCACGCAAAGGATCGCGCGGGTGCGCGGCGTGATGGCGGCGGCGATCACCGCCGGATCCATGTTGAAGGTATCGGGCAGGATATCGACGAAGACCGGCGTCGCGCCGCATTGGCGGATGACATTCGCGGTGGCTATGAAGGTGTGGCTCACCGTCACAACCTCGTCGCCCTCGCCGATGCCCAGCGCCAGCAGCGCGAGATGCAGCGCCACCGTGCAGTTGGAGACGGCGCAGGCATAGGGCGCGCCCACGAGCTCGCCGAACTCCGTCTCGAAAGCGGCCACTTGCGGACCCTGCGTCAGCCATCCCGAGCGGATGACCTCGGCCGCCGCCTCCGCCTCTGGCGCGCCGATCACCGGCACGACGAGGGGGATCACTGTGCGGCCTCCAGGGGCATGCGCTGTGTTTCGCTACGCCACCAGCCGACGAGCTCACGCATGCCGTCGTCGAGCGGCAGTTCGGCCTCGAAGCCGATCGCGTCGCGCGCGCCGGTGACATCGGCGAGCCGCCGCGGCACCGGATTGACGCTGCGCTCGGCCTCGTGGATCGGGGTGAGCTCCGGCGCGCCCATGACGCGGGCAAGAATGCCTGCGAGCCCGCGCAGCGACGTTTCCGTCCCGCTGCCGACATTGAGCGCGACATCCGAGGCATTGGATGTCGCCGCCAGAATATTGGCGCGCGCGATGTCGCGCACATGGATCATGTCCATGGTCTGGCTGCCGTCGCCGAAGATGATCGGCGGCTTGCCTGCCGAGATGCGCTCCATCCAGCGGATCAAAACTTCCGTGTATCGCCCGTGGATATCCATGCGCGGGCCGTAGACGTTGAAATAGCGCAGCGCCACATAGTCGAGGCCGTACATGTCGTTGAAAGAACGCAGCATTCCTTCGGCGAAGGCCTTCGCCGCCCCGTAGAGCGTGCGATTGGCATAGGGGTGCTGGCGCTCGGTGGTCGGGAATTCGTCCGCCATGCCATAGACCGAGGCGGAGGAGGCCATCACCACCTTTCCGACGCGGGCCTTCACGCATTCCTCCAGGAGGTCGAAGGTCGCATCGACCATGACCTCCATGGCGGCGCGCGGCTCGGCCGCGCAGTGGGTGATGCGCAAGGCCGCCTGGTGGAAGACGATGTCGGCCCCCGGCACGAGGCGCGCCATCAGCTGGCGGTCGCGGATGTCGCCGTTGATCAGTCGCACCCGCGGGCTGCCGAGTACGGCCGCCAGATTCTCGGGACGCCCGCGGACCATGTCGTCGATAATGACGATCTCGCCCGCGTCGGCCGCGACCAGAAGGTCCACGATATGCGAGCCGATGAAGCCGGCGCCGCCGGTCACGAGCACACGCCGGCCCGCGAGGCTGCGTTCTGCGTTCCCGTCAGGCCCTTCAGGCGAATTGCCGGGCATCTGAAACCTCTTCGATCTGGAAGGAAAGGCGCTCGCAAGCGCGTTTGACGGCACCGCAGACATGGGCGATCTGATCCGCCGTCATTTCGGCATAGATCGGCAGCGAGAGCGTCTCGCGGGTGAAGGCCTCTGCGACGGGGAAGCTGCCCGGGCCATCACCGAGATCGGCATAGGCCGGCTGCAGATGCACCGGCCGCGGATAATGGATGCCGGTGGCGACGCCCTCGTCGCGCAGCGCCTCGGCCATGGCGTCGCGATCACGCACACGCAACGCGTAGACATGGCGGACATGGTCGAGACCGGCGGGTGCCGGCCGGACCACGTCGCAGTCGGCGAGCAGCGCATCGTAATGCGCCGCGATATGGCGCCGCGCCTCCGTCCAGGCCGGCAGATGCCTGAGCTTCACGCCGAGTACTGCCGCCTGCACGGCATCGAGCCGATAATTGTAGCCCTTGCGCACATGGTTGTATTTGCCCGCCTGGCCCCAGTCGCGCAGGCAGCGCAGGGTCGCGGCGATCTCCGGATCGTTGGTGACGATCGCCCCGCCTTCGCCGCAGGCGCCGAGATTCTTACCGGGATAGAAGCTGAAGCAGCCGATGTCGCCGAAATTGCCGGCGCGCCGTCCATCCCGCTCCGCACCATGGGCCTGCGCGGCATCCTCGATGACGAGGAGCCCGTGGCGCCGGGCAATCGCCAGGATGGCGTCCATGTCGGCCAGGCGACCGTGCAGATGCACCGGCATGATGGCGCGTGTTCGCGGTGTGATCGCTGCCTCGATGCGCGCCGGATCGAGCGCCAGGCTCTGCGGATCGATATCGATGAGAACGGGCTTCGCCCCCGCGTAGAGAATGGCGGCTGCGGTCGCGACGAAGGTCATCGCCGTCGTGATCACCTCGTCGCCGGGTCCGATGCCGGATGCCTCCAGCGCCAGATGCAGCGCCGACGTGCCGCTGTTGACGGCCACCGCCTCGCGCACGCCGCAGAAGGCGGCGAAATCGGCCTCGAAGGCTTCGACGCGCTCGCCGAGCACGTAGTTGCCGCTGCGCATCACGGCGAGCACCGCGTCTTCGAGTTCGGCTGCGATCGGCCGATACTGCGCTTTGAGATCGACGAGCGGGATCATGAAGCCCTCCGCAGCGGCGCGAGTTCGATGGGATGCCCGCGCTGGCGGAGCGATTGGGTGGCGCATTCGAGATATTCGATCACGGCAAGGCCCGAGTGTCCGTTGGTCAGGGGAAGAGCGTTGTTCGCGATGCAGTCGACGAAATGCTCGACTTCGGTGACGAGGGCCTCCTTCACGGAAATCTGCGGCGCCCACATGTCTCCGATGCGATAGGAGACGCGCATCTCGTAGACTTGCTCGGGACTTGCCGTGACATTGACGCCACGGTCGTAGATCTTCACTTTTTCGCTCGGCTCGAGGTCGTCATAGACGATCATGCGCTGGCTGCCGCCGATCAGGGTTCGGCGCACCTTCACCGGCGCAAGCCAGTTGACGTTGAGATGGGCGATGGTGCCGCGCGAGAAGTAGAGCACGATATGCGCCATGTTCTCGCGGCTGCCGTTGAAGTGGTCGGCGCCGCTCGCGGAAATCGCCACCGGCTTGTCGTCGAGCACGAAATCCAGGATCGCGAGGTCGTGCACCGCAAGATCCCACATGACGTTCACGTCACGTTGGAAGAGCCCGAGATTGATGCGGGTCGAATCGTAATAGAAGATGTCGCCGACGATGCCGAGCGAGATGAGGTCACGGATCTTCTGGACCGCTCCCGTATAGACGAAGGTGTGGTCGACCATCAGCACGCGGTTTCTGCGTGCGGCTTCCTCGATGAGGATCGAGGCCTCTTCGGAGGTTTCCGTCATCGGCTTCTCGACAAGCACATGCTTGCCCGCGCGCAGCGCAGCGCGCGCCAGTTCGAAATGCGTGCGCACCGGCGTGGCGATCATCACCGCGTCGACTGACGGATCGGCGATCACGTCGCGCCAATCGCGCGACAGATGCGCGCTCGGATGCATCTTCGCCGCCCTCGCGAGCGCATCCTCCGCGCCATCGGCGATGGCTGCCACATGACAGCCGTCGACGCCCGCGACGGAGCGGGCAAGATTGGGCCCCCAATAGCCATAACCGATAATGCCGACACCGATGGTCGAGCCGTTCATGGCGAAATTCTCCCGGCCGCAGTGGCCTGTTTTCGTGCGAGCCAGGCGCGTGTGGCCCGACTTTCCTTTTCACGGACATCGCCAACCACGCGTGCGGGAACTCCGACGACCAGCGCGTGGTCGGGCACGTCGCGTGAGACGAGCGCGCCGGCGGCGACGAGCGCTCCCTCGCCGATGACCGTGCCGGCGATGATGGTCGCGTTCGACCCGATGGATGCGCGCCGCTTGACGAGCGTCGTCACGAGTTCCCAGTCCTCATCCGTCTGGAGGGCGCCCGTTTCCGTCGTGGCGCGCGGATAGATGCCGTTGGTGAACATGACGCCGTGGCCGATCATGACCTCGTCCTCGATCGTCACGCCTTCGCAGATGAAGGAATGGGACGAGATCTTGCAGCGCGCGCCGATGAAGCTGTTTTTCTGGATTTCGACGAAGGCACCGATGCGCGTGTCCGCGCCGATTTTGCATCCGTAGAGATTGACGAGGTCCGGCTGGACGATCGTCGCACCTCGCGCCAGATCCACATTGACAATGGCCATGGAGAAATCCCCCGGCGCCGGCATTGTTGGCCGCGCTCGATGTCACACACGCTAGGCCGAAGCTGCCGCCGTTGGAGCACCCGAATGCGGCGGATACGGCTTCGGAGAAAAGCCGTAGAGGGGCGGGGGTGTAGGCAGGATCTCTCCCCCGTCGGAGGTAGACCGGGCGACGATGCGGCGCCCGGCTACAACCTTTGCTTGCCTTGTCGCGGGGTGGGCGCGCCACCGACAATAGTCATCCTGAACATCGAAGCCGCTGTTTCGAAGCGCGCTCGTTCGCATCTCGAGGGCGCCATGAAGATCATTCTGGCCAACCGCTATTTCTATCCGGACGAATCGGCGACCAGCCGCATGACGACCAGCCTGGCGCGCGCACTCGCCGGCGACGGCCACACCGTCCATGTGCTCACGGGCCGCAAGCTGCACAACGACCCGGCGAGTTCCTTGCCGACGGAGGAAGAAGTCGACGGCGTCAAGGTGCACCGGCTGTGGACGACGCGCTTCGGCCGCGACCGACTTGCCGGGCGGCTGTTCGACTACGCCAGCTTCCATGCGAGCGCCTTTTTCGCATTTCTACGCCACGCCCGGCGCGGCGACGTCGTCGTCATCTGCACCGACCCGCCGATGCTGTCGGTGACGGCCATGGTGCCGACGCGACTGACCGGCGCCCATATGGTGAACTGGGTTCTCGACCTCTTCCCCGAGGTGGCGATGGATCTCGGCGTGCTCGGCCGAGAGAGCCTCCCGGCCCGCTTCGCTCTCTGGCTGCGGGATCTCTCGCTGAAAACGGCCGCTGCCAATGTCGCCCCCATGGACCGGATGGCGGCCTATCTCGAGCAGCGCGGCGTGCCGGCCGAAAGCCTCGCCGTGATCCATCACTGGTCGGACGGTGCAGCCATCAGGCCCATCGACGCTCGCGACTGCGCCTTGCGCCAGGAATGGGGTTTGGCCAATAAATTTGTCGTCGGCTACTCCGGCAATCTCGGGCGCGCCCACGAGTTCGAGACGATCCTCGACGCAGCCGCCAGCCTCGCTCACCGCGACGACATCGCCTTTTTGTTCGTCGGTGGCGGCTATCGGCGTCCATGGGTCGAGGAGGAGGTGAAGCGCCGCGGCCTCTCGAATGTGATCTTCAAGCCGCTTCAGCCGCGCGAGCGGCTCGCCGAATGCCTCAGCGTTCCCGACGTTCATCTGGTGACGCTCTTGCCGGAGATGGAGCCCTATATCGTCCCGAGCAAGTTCTACGGCATTGCCGCCGCCGGCCGGCCGACGCTCTTCATCGGCGATGCGGACGGCGAGATCGCACGCGTGCTCGACGAAGCCCATTGCGGTGCCGCCTTCGCCATCGGCGACGCGGAGGCGCTGGCGAGCGTCATCCGCAATCTCGCCATGTCGGTCCCACTGCGCCGCGATTGGGGCGTCAACGCCCGCCGCGTCTTCGACGAGCGCTTCACCGAGGCCGGCGGCGTCTCCGAGTGGCGCCGCCTCATCAAGGGACTCGCGCCGGCCGGCGATCGCGGCGATGCCCCGGTCGTCAGCCGCAGCCTGTCGGCTTGACGGCGATGCTGCGACACGCCCTTCTGGCCGATGCAGATCGCAAGGCGCCCGCACCGCGCCCGAGCGTCGGCAAGATCGCCGTCGTGCAGCTCGGTGCGCGCATGCATTACGCGGTTCCCCGCATTCTCGCCGCTCACGGCGAGCTCGCGCAGCTCTACACGGATATTTGCGCCAACAAGGGCTGGCCGCGTCTCGTCAAGACAATGCCGTCCCGGCTCATGCCCGCGGCCATAAGGCGCCTCGCCGGCCGCGTGCCGACCGGCGTGCCGGAAGATCTCGTCACGAGCTTTCCGGGTTTCGGCCTCGCGCTGGCGCTGCGCCGTCTCAGCGTGCGCACGGCCTCGGCCGAAACGGCCGCGGCGCTCTGGGGCGGCGAGCGCCTGTCGCGCCTCGTCGCCGGACGCGGCTTCGGCGACGCCACAGGCGTCTATGCCTTCAGCGGCGAATGCCTCGACGTTTTGGAGGCGGCCCGTTCGGCAGGGCTCTGGACCGCGGTCGAGCAGATCATCGCGCCACGGACGATTGTCGATCGTCTCGTCGCCGAAGAAGAGGAGCGATTTCCCGGCTGGCAGGCACCGACGACTCAAAACCGTTTCGCAGAAGCCTTCGCCGCGAAAGAGAAAGCCGAGTGGACGAAGGCGGATGTCGTCATCTGCGGCTCTCACTTCGTGCGCGACGGCGTCATCGCCATGGGCGGCGATCCGCGGCGCGCCATCGTCGTGCCCTATGGCATCGACCGGCGCTTTTCCATGCTGCCGCGCCGGCCGCACAAGGGCCGTCTGCGCGTGCTGACGGTCGGCGGCATCGGCCTGCGCAAGGGCTCGCCCTATGTGCTCGAAGCCGCCAAACGCCTCGCCGGGCAGGCGGATTTCCGCATGGTCGGGCCCTGCCCGCTCTTGCCTGGCGCCAAGGCGGCGCTCGCCTCCGCGCTCGAGCTCATCGAGGGTGTGCCGCGCGCGCAAATTCGCGAGCATTACGCCTGGGCGGACGTCTTCCTCCTGCCGTCGATCTGTGAAGGCTCGGCGACCGCGACCTATGAGGCCTTGGCGGCAGGCCTGCCGGTCATCACCACGCCGAACGCCGGCAGCGTGGTGCGCGACGGCATCGACGGCCATATCGTCGCGATCCGCGATGTCGAGGCCATTGTCGCTCACCTCGATGGGCTCGCGCGCGACCGCACGCGCCTGTTCGAAATGGCCCGCAACGCCAGCGCCCGCGCCGCCGACTACGATCTCGACCATTACGGCGAGCGACTCCGCTGTGCGTTAGGCCGCGCCCGCGATCTGCGGGGTGCCGAGATTGCCGCGGCGGAGGGATCCGCATGAATCAAACCGCACGCAAAAGCGATGAGCAGGCGGCACCGGGGCCCGCCGAGGACCGGCTCGCCATCGGCATGCTCGTCGGCTCGGTGTCACGCACCGCCGGCGGCGTTGGCGAATGCCTGCGCGCCTTGAGCCGGGCGCTGCATGCGCCGCCGGCCTGCCACGTCGAGGTCTTTTCCTTGGCCGATCGGGAGACGAGCCAGGATCTCCCGGCCTGGGCTCCCGTTCCCGTCAATCTGTCCACCATTGCCGGGCCGGCCGCCTTCGGCTTCGCGCCGGAACTCGCGCGCAGCGTCGAGCGCGCTTCCCTCGACCTCCTGCATGTGCACGGCCTGTGGATGTATCCCTCGGTCGTCGCGCGACGCTGGGCGGCACGGCAGCGGGCGCCCTATATCGTCAGCCCGCATGGAATGCTCGACCCCTGGGCGCTGGCCAACAGCGGCTGGAAGAAGACGATCGCGGCGCGCCTTTACGAGCAGGGCCATCTGCGCAACGCCGCCTGCATCCATGCGCTTTGCGAAGCCGAGCTCGAAGCGATCCGCGCCTTCGGCCTCAAAAATCCCGTTTGCGTCATCCGCAATGGCATCGACCCGGTGGTCGCGCCTGCAGCCGAGCCGGCCGTCTGGCGCCATGCCCTGCCGCGCCAGGCGAAGATCCTGCTCTTTCTCGGCCGGGTCACGCCGAAGAAGGGACTCGTCAATCTCATTCGCGCCTGGGATGCCGTGCGCCGGACGGGGCGGCCGGACATGTCGTCCTGGCATCTGGTGATCGCCGGCTGGTCGGCCGACGGCCATGCCGCGGAGCTCGAAAGCTTGACGGCGAGCCTCGACCTCCGGGCCAGCGTCCATTTCGTCGGGCCGCAGCACGGGCCCGCCAAGGACGCGACACTCGCCGCAGCCGATGCCTTCGTTCTGCCCTCGGTCAGCGAGGGACTGCCGATGGCGGTGCTCGAGGCCTGGGCGCGGGCCCTGCCGGTGCTGATGACCCCGCAATGCAACCTGCCGGAAGGCTTCGCTCAAGGAGCTGCCCTATCGGCCCTTCCCGACGTCGACAGCCTCGCCGCCGGCCTCGCCACGCTCTGCGGCCTGTCGAAGGAACGGCTGCGCGCCATGGGCCGGGCGGGGCTCACATTGACGCGCGAGCATTTCACCTGGCCGGCCGTCGCGGCCGACTTCGGCGCGGTCTACCGCTGGCTCACGTGGGGTGGCCCGCGGCCAGCCTCAATCGATCTGTGGTGACGGGCCCCGCGTCGGCGCTCTTGTCCCGCCACTGCCGTGCGAAGATGAGCGCCGGCAGCAGGAAGAACGCCATATGCACCCAGAGCGTGATGACCCATTGGGTGTGATGCGAGATGGTGTGCATCGCCGGCACGGCCGATAGCATATAGAGGATCTGCGCGCCGGCACGCCCCTCCATGGCCGCCGCATAGATGCTGCGCATGGCCATCGCGATCAGCAGGAATTTCACCGCGCCGAAATACCAGAAGGAGCCGAAGGCATCCGCCATGCCGGTCTCGGTGCTGCCGACCGAGGGGTCGTATTCCCGGTCATATTCGCCGGGGAAGCGCGTCATCAATGATTCCTTGAGCTCCGGTCCGAAGATCTGCGCCGGCACATAGTTGAAGACAAGAATATTCCAGTGAAAGATGCCGTAATCGAGTTCTTTCGTGCGGTCAATGGCGGCAACACGCAGGATGGCGTTACGCATTTCCGGGCCACCGTTCCTGAGGATATTCTCGAAATTCTCGACCACGTCGATATTGGTGATCGCCGACCAGACGGGGCGGCCGGCATCCCGGGTGATGTTGCGGTAATCCTCGGTGGATCCCATGGCGAGCGTGCCGGCTATAAGCCCGGTCAGCACGGCAACGCGCGGCAACGCCCGGCCGCTGTAGAACCAGAAGGCCAGCGCGAACAGCATGACGAGCTCGAGCGTCTCACCCCGCTTGCCGGTCACGAGAATGCGGTCGAGATAGAACAGGCAATCGAAGGCGACGAGGCAGAAGGCCGGCCACGAGAAGCGATGCGCCAGACACAGCAGGGCAATGGCGAGGCCATAGGTGAGGAGCCGTGCGAAGAACAGGTAGATCACCGGCAGGCCGCTGATGATCGTGCCGATGGTGACCTCTCCTGAGAGCCGGCTCAGCCTGAAATAGAAGAAAGCCCCGACGAGCGAAAAGACGGTCGCCACGATGAGAAGCTTCTTCTCGTCGAAGGTCCAGCCGATGAGCCGCATGGGCTTGACGCGCAGCGACCAGCCGATCTGACAGGCGGCGAGACAAAAGACGGTGAAGGCGATCGTCTTCGCATAGGCGCCGGCCGGCAGAAAGCGGTCGATCGCAAGACCCGGAAGCTGCGGCAGGATGAAGGCGAAGGTCATCACTGCGGCGAGAAAGGGAAACTCGTAGACTTTGCCCGGCCGGGTCATGGCCGAAAACAGCATCCAGACGGTGAGCCCGACGAGCAGGAAGGTCCAGGCCCAGTTGGCGACGAATTCGCTCATACCACGCGCTCCTCGGCCGCGACCGAGGCGACGAGCCCGTAGCGCAGCGCATACCAGCCGATCTTCAGATATTCGAGCAGCACCCGCGGACTGTCCGGATCGGCGGTGATGCGCCAGAACGGAAATTCCGGTCCGACCGGCGCCGAGAGAAAGCGGATCTGCGGCGAGGCCTGCCGGAAGCAGGCGATCGCCCGTCGCGAATGAAACCAGCTGGTGACGAGAACGGCGCTCTGCGCGCCCAGCTGCGTCAGGATGGGAGCGGCGAAGGCAGCGTTTTCCCAGGTGTTGCGCGAGGCGCATTCGATCGTGATCGCGGCGGGAGGCACACCCGACTCGATCATGGTGGCGCGGATCCATGTGCAATCGCCGTCACCGGTGACGACGACCCGAGGAGCGACACCCGCGCGGTAAAGCGCCGCCGCCCGCCAGGCGCGCCGCGGGCCATCGCCGCCGAGCACGACGATGACATCGGCGTGTCCCGGTGGCGATCTCACCAGGAGGAGTGGCTCAGCCGCCAAAAATCCCGAAAGGCCAAGGGTAAGCGTCGCCACCGCCACAATGGCGATGAGCAGGGCGAGGCGACGCAGGAACTGGAGCAGGCGCCGTGTCACACCGGCAGCCCCTGCTTGCGCCGGCGGATCTCGGCGATCTTCACGACGATCATATATTCATAGGCGGCCAGCAGCCGACAGTACACATAGCCGGCCCAGCCGTCGAGGAAGCCCCCGCAAACCACATACATGTAGAAGAAACGCAGGCTCGGCCTGAACGGCAGCCGGAAGGAGAGCTCCTTCAAGGCGCGCCGGCGCCGCGGCGGGTCCAGGCTGAAAATGTCACTCCATCGGATAGCGCCGATTGCCCGGCTTTTTATGGTTTCGCGAGCCTCGTGCCAGGAATAGCGATTGTGTTTTTCGTACCAGGCATTCAGGCCCTTGTTGAAGCTGTAGTGGACGAAATGGTTCTCCAGGCGACCGATCGGCCCGTCGACGACGCAGACCGAGTTGATCTCCCGCTCGAATGAAGCCTTCTCCGGCCGCACCAACCGCACGACCCAGGTGGGATAGAGGCTGCTGTGCTTGATCCATTGGCCCATGAACATGACCTTGAAGCGCACGCGAAAGGCCGCCTCCGGCCGCCCCGGCTGGGCAACCGCCAGCATTTCGTCGCGCAGCTCCGACGGTGTGATCTCATCCGCATCGGGAATGTAGACCCAAGGATGTTTGAAGGGGATCTCCTTCAGGCCGTAAGTATGTTGCGTATGTTCATTGTCGTAGTTGCGCTGGTAGACGCGCGCGCCGGCCGCCTTCGCAATCTCCACGGTGCGGTCCGTGCTGAAGGAATCGAGCACGACGATGTCATCGCTCCAGCTGACAGAGGCGAGGCAAGCTGGAAGAATATTCTCCTCGTTCAATGTGAGAATAAGAACCGAGATGCTCATGCTGCGCCCTCCCTGCCGGCGGGCCCATCTTTGACGGCGCGACTGCGCATACGCATGGCCCTTGCCGGATTGCCCGCTACCACCGTCCACGGTGGCACCGATCTGAAGACCGAGGCGCGCGCGCCGACGACCGCGCCTTCGCCGATCGTGACGCCGGGGCCGACGAAAGCGTCGGCCGCGACCCAGGCATGGTCGCCGATGGTGATCGGCGCATGGATCAGCGGCATGTCCGGTGCGTCGATGTCGTGACTTGCCGCGCACAGGAAGGAATACTGGCTGACGGTGGCACAGGCACCGATACGGATGCGATCGACCGCATAGCAGTCGACGCGATGGCTCAGGCAGGCGAAGGCTCCCATCTCCAGATTCCAGGGGCCCCAGATCCGCGCCGACGCGTGCACCACCGCGCCGCGGCCGATGCGCGCGCCGAATAGGCGCAGCAGCATCCGTCGCCAGCCGTGGCAGGGCTTCGGGCTCGGACGGAAGAGCACGAGCCAGACGGTTCCCCAGAGCGCCCGCGCGGCGCGATTGGCGAGGCTATGTGGCGAGGGCCGGTAAGGCCGCGCCGCCACATCGGCAATGGCCGGGAAATGCTCGCCGCTGCGCGACAGATCCATCATGAGGCGGCGCGCTCCCTGACGGTTCTCAAAAGGTTCTTGATGGGCAGCGGAACGAAGCTGCGCAGTCCCGGGCCGAGCCCTGCCGCAAGCCGCCAATCGCCGAGCGGCAGAGGCTCGGCGATCCGCGGCCGGCCGAGCGCGAGCCGGCGGATGACTTCACGATAGCGCGCCGCCATCGTCTCCACCCGATAGCGTTCATGTACCGTCTGCCGGCCGGCTGCCGACATGGCGTGCAGCATGGCGCGGTCCGCGTCGAGCCGCAGGATGGCGCGCGCCGCCGCGCGCCAGTCGCCGACCGGGAAGAGAAGCCCGTCCACGCCATCGGTGACAATGGCGTCGGTGACGCCGCCGATCTGCGAGACGACGGGCACGCAGCCCTGCGCCATCGCCTCGACCAGCGTGATCATGAAGCCCTCGAATCGCGAGGGCGCGATCAGCAGGTCATGGGCGTTCATGAGGGCACCGACATCCGCTGGCGCTACGGCGCCGACGAAGCGGACGCGCTCGCCGAATGGCGCGCAGAGCTCGCGCAGCCGGGGAAGGTCCGGGCCCGTACCGGCTATCGTCAGCGTCATCTCCGGTGGCAGCGCGCGCAGGATCGCCGGCAGCCAGAACACGCCCTTGGCACCGTCGTCGATCCGCCCGAGCGAGAGGAGCCGGAGTGGCGTGCTCGTCGCAAGCGGCCGGGCTTTCGGCAAATGCGCTGCCACGTCCGTCGCGTTGGGAATGGCGAAGGTCCATTGCGGATCGAAGCCGAAGGACTTGACGAGATCGTCACGGATGCGCGGCGATACGCCGATCGTCGCATGCACATGGTCCCGCACAGCGCGCGCCGCGGCATAGGTCGCGGGCGTGATGTTGTGCACGATCATGATGCGGGTGAGATGCGGGGCGAGATAGCGCACCGCATTGGTTTGCACCAGGTCGGCATAGACATTCACGAAAAGGCCGTCGAAGTCGCCCCCTTCGAGGGCCTCGACCAGGGCCTCGGCCTGCGCCGCCGCATCATCGCCCGGCCGGCCGGTGACGAGGCCGTGGGCGCGCTCGCTCGCCCAGGCAGGGTCGGCGGCGGCAGCATGGGCGGCGGCTCCGGTGCCGAGCCAGTTGAGATCGATGCCCGCCCCGGCGAGCCCCTCGCGCAGATGCCGGTAGACGGTGAACGTGCCGCCGAGATGGGGGAAGACGAAATAGGCGAAGATCATGAGATGCGCTTCCGCACAGGCCGCGCCTGCGGCAGCGCGGGCAAGGTCGGCTCTGCGGCCGTCGCACCGTCGCGGCGCTCCACCCGCCAATCGTGGCGCACGAACCAAGTGTGCAGGCCGACGAGCGCGATGAGGCCGAGCACCATCACGCCATCCGGCACGCCGAGGAGCGCGCCGCCGACGCCGATTCCGCCGAGTGCGAAGGAGGAAAGCACCAGCACCGCCGCCGTACTGCGCTCCGACAGCCCCGCCTTCAGGACGAGGTGATGCAGGTGCCGGCGATCGCTGACCATCGGGCTCTGACCGGCAAGGAGGCGCCGGGCGATGAGGCTCAAGGTGTCGATGGCCGGCAGGGCGCAGAGAAAGAGCCAGGCCGGCAAGGGCGCGAGACGCTCGGGCCCGGTGGCCGCGGCGATGATGAAGACGGCGATGCCGGCCCCCAGCATGGTGCTGCCGGCGTCGCCCATGAAGACCCGGGCGCGAGCCTGCCAGGGATGGCGGAGATTGAAAACGAGGAAGCCGAGCGTCGAGAAGAGCAGGACGAGCAGCAGAACCTCCTCGCCGCGGCCTGCCAGGGCGGCGCCGATTGCGAGCCAGAAGAAGGCAGACGCTGCGACCCCGCCGGCCAGCCCGTCGAGCCCGTCGAGCATGTTGAAGGCATTGATCAACCCGACGACGAAAATGAGGGTGAACGGCAGGGCGAAGATGCCGAGTTCCCAGGATCCGCTGCCGAGGATATTGCCGAGATCCTCGACGAGATGGCCGCCGGGCAGCAGGATCAGAAGCGCCGCGCCCACCTGAACGGTGAGCCGGACGGGCGCCCGCAGGTCGACGAGATCATCGACCACGCCAAGGCCGACGAGAACGGCAAGTCCGACGAGGAGCGTCCAGGGCGCCTCGGTGCCGCTGATCAGCAGAACGGTCAGCACGAAGGCGCAAAAGATCGCCAGCCCGCCGATCACCGGGACGCCGCCGTCGTGAAGCTTGCGCGCGTTCGGCCGGTCGACGAGCCCGACCGACCAGGCGGCCTTCTCGAGGACGAGGATGAGAACGACCGCAAGCAGGAAGGCGTTCATGAAATGCGTCGCGTGAAGCGGCATGATTCTCTCCGCAGCCGGCCGCCATACCGGCGATCGGCTCCTTCAATCTCCACCAAGCCTTGTCGCGCCGCGATTCAGGATTTCAGGTGAGGACGCGCGGCCGTTCGGCGGCGGTCGGCGGTATGCCAGCACCGGGGGGCGACCCGCACCCGCTTCGGCCGGGTGAGCCCTCCCCCATTTTCAGGACGGCGGCTCCACCTTCGAGGGAGCATGGAACGGCCGTGGCGTGCCTTAGGGTCACATCAGAGCGGGCCCTTGCCCGAGGTGATCAATGACCGGGCTCACTCGTTCCTTCGCCTTTTCCTGTCTGGAGCGTTACGCCGCCAATATCGCCAATCTGGTGATGACGGCGGTGCTCGCGCGCCTGTTGAGTCCCGCCGAGATCGGCGTCTTCGTCGTGGGCGGCACGGTGGTGTTGCTCGGCGAGATCCTGCGTGATTTCGGCGCGAGCACTTACCTTATTCAGGAGCGCGAGATCACGCCCGCCGGCGTCCGCACCACCTTCACGCTGACGCTCTTCCTTTCGGTGGGCCTCGCCGGCGCGATCTTCGGGGCGGCCGATTCGCTCGCCGCCTTTTACGGCGATCCACGTCTCGCACCGGTCCTCGCCATCACGGCCGCCGGCTTTCTCCTCGGGCCCTTCATCAATCCGATCCTCGCGCTGCTCCGCCGCGAGATGGCCTTCGACAAAGTGGCTCTCATCAACACCGTCGGCGTAGCGGCGAATCTCGTCACCGCGATCGGCCTGGCAGCCGCCGGATACGGCTATCTGAGCCTCGCCTTCGCCTATCTCGTTTCAGTGATCGCGACAGCGGCCGCCGCCGCCTTCTTTCGGCCACCCTATCCGGTGTTTCGGCTCACGCTGGCCGATTGGCGGCGGGTCTTGTCCTTCGGCAGCTACGCCAGCGCCACCGCCTTCCTCAACAACATCTATCAGGCCTGGCCGCAGCTCGTTCTCGGCCGAATCCTCGGCTTCGACGCCGTCGGCCTCTATAGCCGCGCGCTGATGCTGGTGCAGATGCCCGAGCGTTCGCTGCTCGCCGCTCTCCAGCCGGTCGTGCTGCCGGCGCTCGCCGCCGAGGCGAGGCGCGGCGGCGACCTCAGGGCGCCTTACATCCAGGCAATCGCGCTGGCGACGGCCGTGCAATGGCCCTTTCTCATCTGCTTGGCGATTCTGGCCGAGCCGGCCGTGCACGTCGTGCTCGGGCCGGCCTGGGCGGAGGCGGCCTCGGTCGTGCGCCTCATGGCACTCGCCTCCTTATCGCTCTTCGCAGGCTTTCTCACCTATCCGACCCTTGTTGCGGTGGGGCGCGTGCGCGACACGCTCACCTCGAGCCTCATCGTTCTGCCGCCCTCGGCGCTTCTCGTCACGCTGGCCGCCTTCCACGGTCTCGACTGGGTTGCCGCGAGCCTCTTCATCATCGGCCCCTTCCAGGCTGCGGTCAGTTTCGCCTTCATCCGCCGCCAATTGCCCTTCGCATGGCGGGATCTCGCGATCGCTCTCGGGCGCAGCGCCCTGGTCGTCCTTGGTACGGGGCTCGCGCCGCTCGCAATCGCCTGGTCTCATGACTTCGCCCCCGATCTCTCGGCCGGCGCGATCGCACTCGCCGTGGCGGGCGGCGGCGCCGGCTGGCTCATCGCACTCAGGCTCAGCCGTCATCCGCTTCTTGACCTGGTCCTGCCCCTCATCCCTGTCGCGGGCCTGAAGAGGGCCCTCGCTCGTCCCTTCCGCCGAGGTGTCGCATGGTGACGATGACCATTGCCCCGACGATCACGATCGATCGCCTGAACCAGCTCGCCTGTTTCCCGCCGGATCTGTCCCTGGAGCAGGCGCTTGCCGACTACGTCGACGCAGTGACGGAAGCCAACGCGCGCCGGCCCGTCGCCGAGGAGGTCACGGCCATCGTGCCGGTTTTCAATACCGACCCCGCAATGCTGCATGTCGCGCTCGATTCGCTGCTCGGGCAAAAGCTTCTCCCGGCGCAGGTCATCGTCATCGACGATGGCAGCAGCCGCCCCGAAACGCTCGCCTATCTCGCCGCGCTCAGGCAATCGTGCCTTGTCCAGGTGCTGACCAATCGGGACAACCTGTCGCTTGGGCCGACCATGAACCGGGCGCTGCGTGCCTGCCCGACACCCTATGCGCTGAAGCTCGATGCCGACGATGTCGCCCGGCCCGCATTGCTCGCCGCCTATGCAGCCTTTCTCGACAAAGGCGAAGCGATCGATGTGCTCGGCAGCCAGTTCACCGCCTTCGGCCACGACAGCTACACGACGACCCATCCGTCACGCATCACCCGATCCTATATCCTGTCCTCGCCGGGCTATTGGTTCGTCAACCACACGGGCGTGCTATTGAACCGCGACAGCGTGCTCAAGGCCGGCGGCTACCGCGCCCTGCGTGGCCTGGCGGAGGACTATGACCTCTGGATCCGCATGATGCTGAAGGGCTTCACGCACTTCGCCAATCTGCCCGAGAGCCTCGTCGACTATCGCGACAGTGCGACGGCCCTGCACCGCAACTTCCGGCGCGGCCACAACCGCTTGCGGCTCATGGCGCTGAAGGCGGCGATACGGCTGGCGCCCGCCTTCTGAGCTGGCGCCAGGCTGCGGCCGGCACGCGTTCCGCGACCACGGCGCCAAGCCGGCGGGCCATGCCCGGCATGCGCAAGAGATGCCCGAGCGGCGGCGCCATGGCGAGCCGTGGATTGAGGCGCAAGGCCAAGCGCAGAAGCGCACGCCCCCCGACGCGATTGCCGCGCCAGCATTGCGCCATTCCCGTCCAGAAGGCTTGTTCGGCGAGCCGCCTTGTAGCGAGCCGGTGAAGCCGATCCGCCCCCGGCAGGACGCTTCCCGGGCCGGCGAAGAAGGCCGCGAAGGCGAGCTCCCGCTGCAGGTAATCGCGCAGCAGCACATCGGGCGCCACGAGCGACATGTTTTCCCCATGCACGCCTCTGACACCCTGCACCGCCGGAGTTTCGGCAATGTCGCCGAGCGTCGCGAGACGCAGCCACATCTCCATGTCGCCCGAATGGGTGAGCTCCGCATCGTAGAGGCCGGCGGCCTTCTGCGCGGCCGTGCGCAGGATCGCCGTCACCGTGACGACCGGGTTGATCGCGGTCGCGCAGGTCTTTTCGATCAGGGCCGCTCCGGAATGGATCTGCCAGTCATGGTCGCCGGCGGCCGTTGCGGTGATCTCGTCGTCATCTCCGAAAACCTCGACCCAGCCGCCATAGGTCAGAACAACTGAGGAGTTCTTGTCCATTACGTCGATCGCCCGCGCGAGCGCCCCGGGCGCCAGCATGTCGTCGGCGCTGAGCAGCAGCATGTAGCGCGCCTCGGCCCACGCTATGCCTTCGTTATAGGTGGCGATATGGCCGCGATTGACGGAGTGCACGATCGCCGTGATGCGTCGATCGCGACTGGCGATGTCGCGGGCGACCGCGCCGCTGCCGTCAGGCGAGGCGTCGTCGATAATGAGGATCCGGATATCCGGCACGCCTTGCGCCAGTACGCTCGCGACGCATCGCTCCAGGAAATGCCCGTAACGGTAGCAGGGCACGATGATGTCGGCGATCGGCATGACGCGTCTTCCATGATGTGAAGTGCTCGCCGCATCTTGCGGCGGCGGGCGCCGCAGGCCGAGCTGTGCTTTCGGTCGGCACCGGGTTCATGCGCCCGGACGCGCTTACCTCTTTCGAAGGCCCTGCCATGACCCCTCGGTTGCATCGGCGCGCCCTGATCCCCCCTTGCCGGAGGTGTTCCGCCACCTTCGGACAAGGTGAAGGGATCCCGCCCAAACCTTAAGGTCACATTGGATTTCAGGACAAGGAGGCGGACATGGCGGACAAGGTTGCGCTGATTGCGGGCGTCACCGGGCAGGACGGGGCTTATCTCGCCGAGAGCCTGCTTGCCAAGGGCTATCTGGTGCACGGCATCAAGCGCCGCTCGTCCTCCTTCAATACCGAGCGAGTGGACCATCTTTATCGCGATCAGCATGAAGACAATGTCCGCTTCCTCATGCACTACGGCGACATGACGGATGCGACCAATCTCATCCGTATCATTCATGAGGTACAGCCGGACGAGATCTATAATCTCGCAGCACAAAGCCATGTGCAGGTGAGCTTCGAGACGCCGGAATACACGGCCAATGCCGACGGGCTCGGGACGTTGCGGATGCTGGAGGCCATCCGCATCCTGAAGCTCGAGAACCGCTGCCGCTTCTATCAGGCTTCGACATCGGAACTGTTCGGCAATGTCGGTCAAGTGCCGCAGGGCGAGTACACGCCGTTCCAGCCGCGCAGCCCCTATGCCGCGGCCAAGCTTTACGCCTACTGGATCACGGTGAACTACCGCGAGGCCTATGGCATTCATGGATCGAACGGCATCCTGTTCAATCACGAGAGCCCCATCCGCGGCGAGACCTTCGTCACCCGCAAGATCACGCGCGCCGTCGCAGCGATCCACCACGGCCTGCAGGACAAGCTCTATCTCGGCAATCTCGACGCCCAGCGCGACTGGGGCCATGCCCGCGATTATGTCGAGGGCATGTGGCGCATCCTGCAGCAGGACAAGCCCGACGACTATGTGCTCGCGACCGGCGAGACGCACACGGTGCGGGAATTCGTCGAGCTCGCCTTCGGGCATGTCGACCGGCGGATCGAATGGGAGGGCAAGGGGGTCGCCGAAAAGGGGCGTGATGCCACCTCCGGCAAAGTACTCATCGAAATCGACCCGCGCTACTTCCGCCCGACGGAGGTGGACCTCCTGAAGGGCGATCCGACCAAGGCGCGGACGAAGCTCGGGTGGCAGCACAGCGTGACCTTCCCGGAACTCGTCTCCGAGATGGTCGCCGCCGATCTCACCCTCGTTCTCAGGGAGGCAGCACGCAATGACCGCTATGTCTGACGGCCTCAATGGCTCGGCCATCGTCTCGGGTCGTCGCGTCTTCGTCGCCGGCCACCGCGGCATGGTGGGCTCCGCCCTCTGCCGCCGGCTCGCCCGCGAGGACTGCGACCTCATCACCATCGATCATCACGACCTCGATCTCACCCGCCAATCGGCCGTCGAAGCCTGGATGGGGCGGATGCGTCCGGAGATCGTCGTGGTCGCCGCGGCCCGCGTCGGCGGAATTCTTGCAAACGCCACCTTCCCGGCCGAATTTCTCTACGACAACCTGATGATCGCCGCGAATGTCCTTTCGGCAGCGCGCAGCACCGGGGTCGTGAAGCTGCTTTATCTCGGCTCGAGCTGCATCTATCCGAAGCTCGCGCCGCAACCGATGCGGGAAGAGAGCCTGCTGACCGGCCCACTCGAGCCCACCAACGAAGCCTATGCGATCGCCAAGATCGCCGGCCTCAAGCTGGCTCAGGCGCTCGCCGGCGAACACGGCTGCCGCTTCATCACGGCCATGCCGACCAATCTCTACGGACCGAACGACAATTTCGACCCCATGGGCTCGCACGTCATTCCCGGCCTCATGCGCAGGATCCATACGGCGCAGGAGGAGGGCCGGCCGACAGTCGAGATCTGGGGATCGGGCACGCCCCGGCGCGAGTTCCTGCATGTGGACGATCTCGCCGACGCCTGCCTCTTCCTGCTCGATCACTATGAAGCCGCGGAGCCCATAAATGTGGGTTCAGGCCACGAGGTGACGATCCGCGAGCTGGCCGAGTTCATCGCGGAGGTCGTGGGCTATACCGGCAGCTTCGCCTTCGATACCGCAAAGCCTGACGGCGCGCCGCGCAAGCTGCTCGACACGAGCCGTCTCAAGGCGCTCGGCTGGGCGCCGCGCATCGGCTTGCGCGAGGGCCTCGCCGGTGCCTACCGCCACTGGCGTGCGCGCGAGGACAGCGTCATCCTGCCGCTCGCGACGACGCGCGCGCCTGTGAGCCATCCCGCGGTGCCTTAGTCCCGGGAGCGGCGGGATAGTGCGATGGTCCTGCCGCGAGGCGGAAGCATCTGCCGGGCCGAGCATCGCGAGAGCACCACCCTGACGATGGACGAGCCTGGCCGATCCCCATCGGCCGGGCTCGTCCTTGTGGGGGACGTTCCTGCCCCCTCCCCTCGTATCGAGATGTGACCGCCTCTCAGGGCAGTTCGGCACTTGGCTGGGAAGCACCTGCCACCGGGCCTGCCGCGGCCGCCCGAAGGGGCGCCGCCGCCGCGGTCGTCGCGACCCCCGGCACCTCGATGCGCAGGATGTCGCGCGGCTGGAGCGGATCGAGCTCACCGACGGTCGTCGTTACATAACGGCCGTTTTCGAGCCTTGTGACCGTGTAGACCGTCGCCCGCCGGCCGGCCTCGCGCGCGCTGTTCAACAGCGACCTGAGCTCGTTCATCGAGGCGATCGTGGCGGCGATCTTCTCGTCCGTGCGCACGGTGCTGATGTCGAGTTCGGCGCGGACGGTCGCATTGTCCCGGATGCGCTCATCCTTCAGTTCACCCAGCTTCTGCTCGACTTCGAGCTGACGCTGGCGCGCCCGCGCCAGATAGGAGCGCAGCTCCAGAGCGTTACGTCGGGTCGCCGACAGTTCCCGCTTCAGGGCGAGAAGCCGCGGCTGCACGGCGAGCCCCTTCTGCACCAGCGTCTCTTGCGTGGCGACCTCCTGTTCCAGGAGCCGCACCTCCTCGTCATGCAGGACGATGCTCTCGTTGAGCGAGGCGATCTCCTGGTCATAGCTCGCGTGTTGTGCGCCGAGCGCCTTCTCCTGGTCGGCCAGGATGCGCTTGCGCACCTCGAAGAGCGCCGCTTCATTGTCGAGGATCTGGCGGCGGGTCGCGGCCGGGAGCAGGTCGCCGTTGCCGATAGGCGTCTGGGCGCTGAAATCGTGGCCGGCGATCTCCGCCAGGATGCGGGCCTTCTTCGCCTCTTCGGAGAAGCGCTGGATGCGCAGATCGGCGAGTTCCTGCTCTGCCGCGATGAGCTGCAGCATGCCGCTCTGGCCATTCGGCGGGCGCCGTTCACCCCCGCCGAGCGCTACGAGCTCGAGCGCGATCATGCCCGGCCTGAATTGATAGGGACCGGGCTTGTCGACATTGCCGAGGACGAAGACGGGCGCGAATTCCGCGATCTCGACGCTCGGTGCGCCGCCACCGGGAATGCGCTCGGCCAAGGCATCCGCCAGCCTCTGGCCGATTTCGCGAGGCGTCAGATCCGCCACGGCGATCTCGCCGAGGAGCGGATAGCTGATGGTGCCGCCCGGCCCGACACGGAAGCGGCCGGAGAGCTTGTCATCGCCATAGACGACCACATTCAGCAAGTCGCCGACACCTGCGCGGTAGGACAGCCCCTCGGCCGCCCCGCTCGGACTTGTCGTGAGCCATAGGCCGAAGGCGGCAACGATCAGTGATGAAGCGAAGCTGCGTTTCATGACCGTTCCCCCTTGGCCGGCGCGTTGGAGAAGATCCGCGCGGCTGCGAGCCCGACCTGGCGGGCGATGGCGCCCCCCGCCCGTGGGCGGCGGTCACGTGGTCCGGCTTGCGCGCCGGGGCTCCGGTCACGGTCCGTTTGATCGACCGCCTCGTAATGCGCATGCCGGCGCGGATCGACGCCGTCCATGACGATGCCAGAGACCTGGGTGCCGCAGAGGGCGAGTTCGCGCAGGCTCGCGACCACGTCCCGGGCGGAGGTCGCCCCCCAGCGCACGACGAAGAGAGCGGCATCGGCGCTGCTGCCGATGAGGGCAGCATCGGCCGAGGCCAGCACGGGGGGGGTGTCGATGAGAACCGCATCGTAGCGCTGCCGGCATTGCGCGATGAAATCGACGAGAGGCGCGGCCGCAAGCGCGGATTCCGGCAGTCCACTTGTCACGCCGGGAGCGATGAAATGCGCGCCCGAATGAATGTCCACCTGGGTGACGTCGCTGCCACTGGCCTCGCCGCGGATGAGCTCGGCCAAGCCCGGTCGTCCAACGCCGCCGAAGGTGCCGGCGATCGCCGGCCGCCGCCAGTCGGCATCGATGACCAGAACTTTCTCGCCACCGAGCGCCATGACGCGCGCCAGCGACACGGCGACCGAAGTCTTGCCCTCATGCGGTACCGCCGACGTCACCATGATCACTTTCGCCGTGCCGAACAGGGGCGACAGTCGGATGGCTGCCTGGAGCTTTGCGAAGGCTTGGCTGTAGGCCGACGCCCGCTGCTTCACGGGATGGTCGGCAGGCGACACGCGCGCCGCAAAGGCCGCCTCGGGGATCTGCCCGATGACCGGGGCCCCGGTTGCTTCTTCGATAGCGCTGAGGGACCGCACGCGATCATCGAGGCCTTCGGCAACGAGGGCGAGCGCAAGGCCTGCGCCAACACCGCCGATCAGCGCGAAGATGATGATGGGCAGGCGCGCCGTCGAGGGCCAGAACGGTGGCTCGGCGCGCGAGACGAGGCGCGCCTCGGGCGTCGCCAACCCCTCCTGCTCCATCGTCTGCTTGTAGCGGTTGAGAAAACTCTCATAGACGGTGCGATTGGCCTCCGCCTCCCGCTCGAGCTGATTGAGATGAATCATCGCCTGGCTGGAATCGGCGTAGTCGGCCTGCAGTGTGTCGAAGCTCGCCTTGATCCCCTCTTCCTTGCGCCGGGCGACCTCGACCTCATTGGCGAGGCTGACGAGCACCCGGTCGGTTTCGGCAGCGATCTGCTGGTCGAGGGAGGCGAGCTGCGACCGGATCGCCGGGATCTGGACGCTTTTCGATGCCCCGGCATCTTCGAGCGCCGTGAGCTGGCGCGTGAGCTCGGCCTTATCCTTGCGCAGGAGCTGGATCACCGGTGACCCGAGCACCTCCGGAAAGGAAGCGGCTCCACCGTCCTGCTTGGCGAGCATGCGCGCAGTGTCGAGCCGTGCCTCGGCACCGGTTCGGCTCGCCCGTGCAACCGCGAGCTCGGCATTCAGTGCATTGAGCTGCTGCGCCTTGAGCGGCGCGCCATTCGCCTCGATCAGCCCGGCCTCGCGCCGGAACGCCGCCACCGCCGCCTCGGAATATTCGACCGCGGTTCGCAGATCCCCGAGCTTCTTGCCGAGCCACTCGCTCGCCTGGCGCGTGGCGCCGGCCTGCAAGCGCGTCTGCTGCTCGAGATAGGCCTCGGCGAAGGCATTCGCCACACGGGCTGCATAGACGGGGTCAAAGGACGTATAGGCGATGAAGATGGTGAAGGAGCGGCCGTCATTGCTGACCCTGAGGCCGCCGAGCAGACGATCGATGATCGCCCGTTCCTTATCCTCCGGCGATGCCGGCGGTTTCGGATCCGGCTGTGCCGCGGAAAACGGCAGGAGACCGCGCAGCCAGGCCAGCGTGGAGCGGGCGAGCGACGGTGGCGCCTCGGGTTCCGGCTCGCCGCCGAGCTTCTCCATGACCCTCTCGGCAAGGGAACGCGAGCTGATCACGTCGAGCTCGGTGCGCAGCACCGGGCTTTCCTGCGGGAGACGGGAGATCACCGCATCCTGGAGAATGACCTGAACCTTGCGCGCTTCCAGCACGAGACTGGCCTCGGCCGTATAGCGCGGCGGAGTCAGGGCCATGAGGAGCGCCGCCAAGGCCAAGGCCACGACGAGGCTGGCAGCCAGGATAACCCGCCGTCTTTTGACAATCTGAAGCCACTCCCGCACCGTTTTTCCCCGGTGCGGTGATGAACTCTGCGCCGCGATCATAGTCTTGCCCCCTGTGGCACTGCGATTGAGTATAGCGTCTGTCGATCAGTCGCGGCCGGTTCGTGGAAATAAGTCTTGTGTCAGGACGGCAACTTCCGTTCTGTTCTTGGCTTTCAACTTGCGCATGATATTGCGGATGTGCACCTTTACGGTGCTTTCCTGCATGTTGAGCTCATAGGCAATGCGCTTGTTGGCCTTGCCCTGGCGCAGCGCGTTGACGACGGCGGCTTGACGGGCGGTGAACATGCCGTAGCCCTGGTTCTTAGCTGCATGGGCATGCTCCTCGATCGATCGCCGGGAGGAGATGAGGCTGCTTGCCGGGACAAAAACCCCGCCGGCCTTCACGAGATGCAGCGCCTCGACCGCTACATGCAGCGGAATGCTGGTCGGAATATAGCCTTTGGCGCCGCTGTCCAGCGCCTCGAAGATCTGCTCGGCTTCTTCGAGATCGGACAAAAGGACGACCGGTATGTTGTCCGGAAGGCGCCCGATATCGACGCATTTTTCGCCCGCCTTGCGACCGGCGGGGCAGAGCAGGATGATGGTCGCCGGTGGCGGCTGTACGGTGGCCTTGCGCCAGTCCTCGATCGTTGCGAAGGCGACGACGTTATCGCCCTTCGTCAGCATTCGCAGGCTCTGCAGGAGGCAGTCGCGGATTAGCGCGCGCGACTCGATGATGACGATCGTCGTTTGCGTCGACGGCAGGACGACCGGCGTCGGAGGCCCGGCTTCCATGTTGTGGAGCCTGTCCCGCGCCATGCTCGTCAAAGCCTCCTCCATGGAGACCGGTTCGCTGGGCAATCGATGGAGCGCTTCGGATGTCATGATGCCAATCCTCTCTGGTGACTTATATTCGGCTGTTTTTAGGGTTGATGCGGATCGACTTTCGAACGCGAGCGGCCTCCGTTCCAGTTCTTGCTGGTCTATCGATTGATTGCGTCAGTGCCGGCTCGGCGACGGATGGACCGCGGCGCCGGCATGCGCCGATGGCCGGTCGGGCGGAGCGTGACCGCCCAGCGCATCCTGACGGGAGCTGCTGGGATCACGCTCGGCGGGCGGCCCCGGATGATTGGCCTCGGATTCGGGTCGGCACCGGTCCTCGTTACGCAACAGGTCCCGCCAGGCGCGTCCGACGGTCGCCGGCGACAATCCCGTCGCCTTTGCAACCCGACGAACGCTCCAACCACTGCCGCTCGGACATTCTGTCGCCAAGGTCTGCCGAATGAGGGACGCGAGTTCCTCTCGCGGAAAGCGGCGCGGCTTGCCCGGCCGCGGCCGGTCGTAGAGGCCGTTCACGCCTTCCGCGATGTACCGGCGCTGCCATTTGGCGACTGTCTGCACGGCCACGCTGAGTTCACGCGAGACCGCCCGGCGTGTCTTCATGTCGCTGTCGAGCACGATGCGGGCACGCAGGGCGATCGCCTTCGGCGTGCCCGCTTGTCCGACGATGTCCTTCAGCCGCTCTCTATCGTCGTCCGCCAGAACCGGTTTGATCTGCTTCATGGCCTCCTCCGGCCAATGTCGCCGCGTAACGGCATCGCCAATTTCACGAAGTTATGAGACATCCAGGAACCACTGTATCATAATTCCTGCGCCTGTTTCTGAACAATACGATACCACAACGATCGCAACGGTAAACTATGCGCTCATACGCCATTAGTTGCAGCGAGAACGCTTCGGATTGACATACAACTTTAAAGATCAACTACAGAATAGCGAGCCATCACAGATCGAAATACGCCGCCTAGTAAAATCAATACCCCTTCAGGACCCCTTACAAGGGAGTGGAGATTATGGTTAACGCCAAATTTCACACGATTCTTCCGATAGTTCAGCGCCGCAAGAGCTTACGCCGGGTGACAGCTGCATGTCGGTATGACATCACGCCGTCTTTCATGGCGCAAATCGCGGTTTGCGAAATCACGGCGCCGTGAACTGGAGGAAATGCACGAGCAATACGTGTCATAAAAGACTGTATGGTTCGCTGAATGGTACGTGGACACCTAGTACCGCTGGAGCGGTATCTGTATTAACAAGTGGTTATCGCATAGCATTAGTTGCCGCCATTCGATCTTCACGCTGGCTGTGACGAATCTGTGACGGATATCAGCATGTTGTTACTTGAGCCACTCGTTTGGCGGGCAAGCGCATGTCAATGCCCGGAGAGGCCCTGCGGACGCAACTGCGCATAATTCCATGGGACTTGGCCGCGTCCCAAATCTCCGGCCCATACTAGGGTCTACCGCTCCGGAACAGCGGTTCGCAGACAGCCGCTCCGGAGAAGACGCCCAAATGAGGTGTCGGCTAACCGTCTCGAATCCACCAGTCGAAACCGCCCGCATGGCGCACGCAGCAGCCGTGCCACAATACTGGGCGATACTTGTCATTGCCCGTACAGCGATATCTATACCTTGCTCGATGCACAGTTCTGGGATTGGACCAGAAACCTCCAGAGCTGGTTTCACAGGGTGCAATTTAGGCCCAATCTCCGGCTGATCCTTCAGGGCCCGTCCCCTGTCGTGACATTACGCTGCGATCAGAAAATCTTACATAACAGTCTGAAATGGCTGAATGATTCTTTTGAAGCGATCGCGCCGTCTTCTCGCCGGACGAAGCTTGTAAACGGTCAAGCTCAAGCAAATGGCGGCGATGCCGGGTTCACGCCGGCCCAACACCGAGGGGCGGCGTGAACCGTGATCAATTTATTGTGATGAGCGCGGCGCTCCGCCCACGAGGCAGCCGGATCGGAGCAGCTCGCCGACCTCACACCGGAAGGCGGGTTGCATCAGACGCAACAAGTGACTGCCGAAGCTGTACTGTAAACACTGTTCAACCGGCTGACGGCAGTCGACCCCCGCTCGGCGCGGTCTGCCGATTGGGCTCTTCCCGGAGCATTCGAAAAGGATCATCGTGTCCGATGGCAATCATACGGGGACGGGTCACATGAAGCGGATCACCTTGCCGGATGGAACGAGCGTCACGGCGCTCGGCCAGGGCACCTGGATGATGGGGGATTCCGGCGCCGACCGCCGGAAGGAGATCGCAGCGCTTAGGGCCGGCATCGATTGCGGCATGACGGTCATCGACACGGCCGAGATGTATGGCGACGGGGCCTCCGAGGAACTTGTGGGCGAGGCGATCGCCGGGCGGCGCGGCGCGGTCTTCCTCGTGACAAAGGTGCTGCCGAGCAATGCCTCGCGCAGTGGCACGGTTCGCGCCTGCGAGGCGAGCCTCGAACGTCTCAAGACGGATTATGTGGATCTCTATCTCCTCCACTGGCGCGGGCGCGTACCGCTCGCCGAGACCGTCGAGGCCTTTGACGCGCTGACGCGCGCCGGCAAGATCCGCCGCTGGGGTGTGTCGAATTTCGACGTCGACGACATGGAGGAACTCGCCGGTGTCGCCGATGCCGGGGCCTGCGCGGTCAACCAGGTGCTCTATAACCCCGAGCACCGCGGCATCGAGTTCGATCTCATGCCCTGGCAGCGCGAGCACCAGATCCCGATCATGGCCTACTCGCCCCTCGGCCAGGGCGGGCGGCTGTTGCGCTCGCCCGCGCTCGCCGAGATCGCCAAGCGTCACGGGGCGAACCCGGCCCAGGTGGCACTCGCTTGGGCCTTGCGCGACGATAATGTCGTCGCCATTCCGAAAGCCGGCAGCAGCCGCCACGCCGAAGAGAATGCGCGCGCCGCCGATCTCGCGCTTACGCCGGAGGATCTTGCGGCGATCGATGCGGACTTTCCGCCGCCTCGCCGCAAAGAGCCATTGGCGATGATCTGATACGCTAGGTCGTGCCGGAGCGACCAGAGGGATTGAACGGCAACTTGGTCATTCCGGGACGCCCGCAGGGCGGGCCCGGAATCCAGAACCGAAGATGGTGCCGAGAGGGGCTGGGCAGCAGAGCCGAAGTTGGCTGACGTCGCGTCTTCACGATCCGTGACATCGAGTCTGGATCCCGGACACCTCGCTTCGCTCGGTCCGGGATGACCGGCTCGCCTGTTAGCCAGCTACTGCTCTCTGCCCCTCACGCCAGCGGCAGGGCCTCGGAGCGCTTCACCTGCCCCAGCGCGAAACTCGTCTCGATGGAAGCGACGCCGTCAAGGCGGGTGAGCTTGTCCTTCAGGAACTGCTCATAGGCCTTGAGATCGCTGACGACGATGCGCAGCAGATAGTCGCGCGGGCCGGTCATCAGATAGCAGTCGGCCACCTCCGGCCAGAGCGCGACCGCCTTGGCAAAGCGGTCGAGCGCCTCCTCGCGCTGGCGCTCGAGCTTCACCGAGGCGAAGGCGCTGATGGGCAGCCCGACCTTGTCCTGGTCGATCACCGCCGTATAGCCCTTGATGATGCCCGTTTCCTCCAGGAGGCGCAGTCGCCGCGCGCAGGGCGAGGGCGACAGCCCCACCTTTTCGGCAAGCTCCTGGGTCGTGATCCGGCCGTCATTCTGAACGGCGGCGATGATCTTGCGATCGATCTCGTCGAGGGCGCGCATTGGCAGATGTCTCAATGAAGAAGGAATATGTTAGCTGATATGGCCAAAAATGCCGGATCAGCCAAGCGAATTTGGCTCCTTTTGGCATCATAGCCGCCTTATATTCGCAGGAACGAGACCAGGTGCCGCCCATGACCGATCCTCGCCTTCCCCTGCTCGCCGCTATCGAGAAGAAGATCCTGTGGCTCGCCACATGGATGATTCACAACGCCAATCACCTGCGCCCCAGCACCGATGGGCTCAAGGTCGGCGGCCACCAGGCCTCCTCGGCGTCGCTCGTCACGATCATGACGGCGCTCTACGGCGCGGTGCTGCGGCCCGAAGACCGCGTCGCGGTGAAGCCGCATGCGAGCCCGGTCTTCCACGCCATCCAATATCTCTTCGGCAACCAGAGCCGCGAAAAGCTCGAGAACTTCCGCGGCTACAAGGGCGCGCAATCCTATCCTTCACGCACCAAGGATGCCGACGACGTCGATTTTTCCACCGGCTCCGTCGGCCTCGGCGTGGCGCAGACGCTCTTTGCCTCCCTGGTGCAGGACTATGTGCGCGCCAGGGGCTGGGGCAAGGATGAGCCGGAGGGGCGCATGGTCGCGCTCGTCGGCGATGCCGAGATGGACGAGGGCAATATCTTCGAGGCGCTGCTCGAAGGCTGGAAACACGGGCTCAGGAACACCTGGTGGATCGTCGATTATAACCGCCAGAGCCTCGATGCCGTGGTGCGCGAAGGCCTCTGGGCGCGTTTCGAAGCGATCTTCCGCAATTTCGGCTGGGACGTCGTCATCCTGAAACACGGCACCCTGCAGCGCGCGGCTTTCGCCGAGCCTGGCGGCGAGCGGCTGCGCGAATGGATCGACGCCTGCCCCAACCAGCTCTATTCGGCGCTCACCTTCCAGGGCGGGGCCGCCTGGCGCAAGCGCCTCACCGACGAGCTCGGCGACCAGGGCCCGGTGACGGCGCTCATCGAGCGCCGCAGCGACGATGAACTCGCCGCGCTGATGGCCAATCTCGGCGGGCACGACCTGCCCTCTCTGCTCGAAGCTTTCGAGGCGGCGCGGGCCCATGACCGCCCGGTCTGCTTCATCGCCTATACCATCAAGGGCTTCGGCCTGCCGCTCGCCGGCCACAAGGACAACCACGCCGGCTTGCTCACGCCGACGCAGATGGAGACGCTGCGCGCTGCCATGGAGGTCCGCCAAGGCCGCGAATGGGACCTCTTCGAAGGACTGCCCTTGCCTGCGGCCGAGCTCAAGACCTTTCTGAAGAAGGTGCCCTTCGTGCAGAAGGGCACACGGCGCCACCACGCGCCGGCCGTCGATGTGCCGGAGGCGCTCACTGTTCCGGCACAGCCGGTGATGTCCACTCAGCAGGGCTTCGGCCTTCTGCTGCACGAGATTGCCAAGAGCGACAGCGAGCTCGCGCGCCGCATCGTCACCACCTCGCCTGACGTGACCGTCTCCACCAATCTCGGCGCCTGGGTCAATCGCCGCGGGCTCTTCGCCCGCGAGGAGATGGCCGATGTCTTCAAGGCCGAGCGCATTCCATCGACCTATAGCTGGACCTTCTCGCCGAAAGGCCAGCATTTGGAGCTCGGCATCGCCGAGATGAATCTCTTTATAATGTTGTCCGCTCTCGGGCTGTCGCATTCGCTCTTCGGCGAGCGCCTCCTGCCCATCGGCACGCTCTATGATCCCTTCATCGAGCGCGGCCTCGATGCCTTGAACTACGCCTGCTACCAGGATGCGCGCTTCATCGTCGCGGCGACGCCCTCCGGCGTGACGCTGGCGCCGGAAGGCGGCGCCCATCAGTCCATCGCCACACCCTTGATCGGCATGGCGCAGGATGGGCTGGCGAGCTTCGAGCCGGCATTCGTGGACGAGCTCGCCACCATACTCAACTGGTCCTTCGCCTATCTGCAGCGCTCGGGCGAGGCGGAGCCCAACGAGACCACCTGGCTGCGCGATGCGGTCGGCGGTTCGGTCTATCTGCGGCTCTCGACGCGCAGCATCGAGCAGCCGAAGCGCGCGATGGCGCCGGCGCTCGCCGAGGAGATCATCAACGGCGCCTATTGGCTGAGGAAACCCGGGCCGAATGCCCAGGTGGTCGTCGCCTACACGGGGGCGGTCGCGCCGGAGGCGATCGAAGCCGTCGGGCTGATGGCCGAGGATCGGCGAGATGTGGGGCTTCTCGCCATCACCTCCGCCGACCGGCTCAATGCCGGCTGGACGGCGGCGAGCCGCGCCCGCGAGCGCGGCCTCGTTCATGCCAAGAGCCATATCGAGCGGCTGCTCGCCGGCGTGCCCTCCCATTGTGGGCTCGTCACCGTGCTCGACGGTCATCCGGCGACGCTCGCCTGGCTCGGCTCCGTCCACGGCCACCGGACGCGAACACTCGGCATCGAGCATTTCGGCCAGACCGGCACGATCGCCGATCTTTATCGCTATCACGGTATCGACGCGCAGGCAATCATCGCCGCCGCCGAGACGCTGGTGCCCGGCCGGCCGATCCGCCATCTGCGCATGGCCTGAGCTGCGAATTTTTGCAGCAGGTGTCGGCAGAGGGCATAGTCCTTCGTCCTAAGCAAGACGAAGGGATAAACCATGCTCTACGCCATTCTCTGCTATCATTCGGAAGACGTCGTCTGTGCCTGGTCGAAGGAGGAGGACGAGGCCGTGATGGCGCGGCTCGCCGTCGTGCAGGAGAGGCTCGCGAAGGAAGGCCGGCTCGGCCCCGTTGCCCGCCTCCTGCCGACGACCGCCGCCACCACCCTGCGCAAGCACGGCGAGCCACCGCTCGTCATCGACGGCCCCTTCGCAGAAACGAAGGAGCAGCTCCTCGGCTTCTACATCGTCGATGGCCAATCGCTCGACGAGGTGCTCGAGATCGCGCGCGAGCTCGGCGCGGCCAATCCCGGTGGCTCTTACGAGATCCGGCCGGTCGGCATCTTCCGCCCGGGGAGCGTCGCTTCATGAACGATCTCCACTGGATCGACGCGACACTCTCCTCGGCCCGGCCGCAAGCGGTCGCCGCGCTTCTGCGCTATTTCCGCGATCTCGACGCAGCCGAGGAGGCCTTTCAGGAGGCCTGCCTCAGAGCGCTGAAGAACTGGCCGAAGAACGGCCCGCCGCGCGATCCCGCCGCCTGGCTCATCCTTGTCGGCCGCAATGCGGCAATCGACGCCGCCCGCCGGCGCGGTCGCCAGCAACCGCTGCCGGCCGAGGAGACTCTGTCGGATCTCGACGATGCCGAGGCCGATCTCGCCGAGCGCCTCGACAATGCCGATTACCGCGACGACATCCTGCGGCTCCTCTTCATCTGCTGCCATCCCGATTTGCCGGACACCCAGCAGATCGCGCTGGCGCTGCGCATCGTCTGCGGGCTCACCGTGCCGCAGATCGCCCGCGCCTTCCTCGTCGGCGAAGCCGCCATGGAGCAGCGCATCACCCGCGCCAAGGCGCGCGTCGCCAAGGCGGGGGTGCCCTTCGAGACACCGGGCCCTATCGAGCGGGCGGAACGGCTCGCCGCGGTCGCCGCCATGGTCTATCTCCTCTTCAACGAGGGCTACTCGGCCTCGGGCGGCGAGGCGCCCATGCGTGCGCCGCTCTGCGACGAGGCGATCCGTCTCGGGCGCCTTCTGCTGCGGCTGTTCCCCACTGAACCCGAGATCATGGGGCTCACCGCGCTCATGCTGCTCACCCACGCGCGCGCACCGGCACGCTTCGGGCCGGATGGCGCCGTCGTTCTCCTGGAGGATCAGGACCGCGGCCTCTGGGCGAGACCGATGCTCGCCGAAGGCCTCGCGCTCATCGACAAGGCGGTGCGCCACCGTCAGCCCGGTCCCTATCAGATCAAGGCGGCAATTGCCGCGCTCCATGCCCGCGCCAAGCGTGCGCAGGACACCGACTGGGCCGAGATCGACCTGCTCTATGCCATGTTGGAGCAGCTCGAGCCCTCGCCCATTGTCACGCTCAATCGCGCCGTCGCCGTCTCCAAACGTCGCGGGCCGGAGGCCGCACTCGCCATGATCGAGCCGCTCGAGGAGCGACTCGCCGGCTACTTCCACTTCCACGGCGCTAAGGGCGCCTTCCTGCTGCAGCTCGGGCGCAAGGCGGAAGCGCGCATCGCTTTCGACAAGGCGATCGCGCTCGCCAATTCCCCGGCGGAGGCGGCCCATATCCGGCTGCATCTCGATAAGTTGGCCAGCGAGGGAGAGGTCGCATCGGCACTGGATCGCGCCGGTCGAAGTTAGGCATAACTTTGCGGATGATCCGCGCCGTCTTGCTGTCTTAGATACACAACAGTTGCCGCCCTACGGGCGGTCCCAAGGCACCGCCCTTCACGCTTCTCCTCGTTCCGAACGGAAGATTATGTCATCGAAGCCAACCTTCGCTCCAGTGACATGTATCTCATTCGATCCATATCTAATGATAGTTTTATTCTTTTCAGAATCGTACTCCAAAATCAAGGAGGCCTCGTCTATTTCGGCAATACTCTCAAAGGAGATTTTATCCCCATCGGAGGAATTAAACTGGGTTATTGCATCGATCCCCCAGTCCTTCTCATAATAATGGAAGCGATCCGCAGAACCGGCGGCTCCTTGCAGGGTGTCGTTGCCCGCACCTCCGATAAGGTCATCCTCACCACCTCCGCCCGAGTTCAAGAGGTCGTCGCCATCCCCGCCCGATAATTGGTCGTGGCCGAGGCCGCCCGTCAAACTATCGTTGCCACCGTTCCCCTGAAGATTGTTGGCCGCCTCATTTCCGACAACGGCATCGGCTCCAGGGCCACCCTTTGCGTTTTCGAGCACGGTGTCGACCGTCGAGATCGCGACCATGCCTTTTCCGGACAGGTCGGGGTTCGCGAACCCGGAGAATTGACCTTGCCGTAGATCGATCGTCGAATTGGTGTCGCTACTTAGACCGCTAAAGTCGATTGTGTCGGTGCCAGCGCGATCATAAATTGTGATCGGTCTAATTTGCCCGTCTGGTGCGGGAATTCCGAATCGTTCGTCGGTGGCATTGAAACCATAAACGTCGTCACCCGTTCGGGTAGACGGATTCGCTCCATAAATGTCGGTAATTGCGCGAATGTCGGCAATTCCCGGCATACGTACCTGCATGGGCCAATTTCCACTACCCGTATCATCAGGCGACATGTAGGACATGATGGAGTTCGTCCACTCGTCGTTGCTGGCCACATTATCGGCCCCATACTGCGGCGCCCCGCCGTCATAGGGACCCGTGTGTCCCAACCCGAGCGCATGACCTAGCTCATGAACCAGAATCCTGAAACGGTCCGTAGCGGCAAACTCCTCGCCTATGTAAACCGTACTCGCCCCGGTGCCATAATCATGCCCGGTGTGGGCGATGTTCGCATCCGCTCCAATGCTTGGAGTTTTGATGGTGATATTTGCGGATTCCGTTCCGCTGACCTTTTTAAACGTGATGTTCGCCACGTCCTGCCAAAAGCGCAATGCTTGGTCCAAAAGCTGCTGATCTTGTTCAGAAAGATCATTAAAGTCGAATGAATATGTTAGTTCAGTCGGCCCTGAGTCCGACACTGGGAAATGGTATGGAGTTTCTCCCGCGGCAGCCCAGTAGCCGAATTTCAAATAATCTGCCATCTCGTCAACTGTAAATGTCGGAAGATATGGCTTATCTCCCTCAGCAACGGTGACCATATACTGTCCAGATTGTGAGCCACTGTCAGTTTCATGGCCACGCGCTATGGCGATATACATCGGCCCTAAAAGACTTCCCGTTGTAGGAACGGTAAAGGTGAGCTGAGCCCCATAGAGCGGCCCACCTTCATCGCTTTCGGCAACGACCGTGGTCCAATTCAACCCGAATATCCCCATTTGTTGTAAAAGAACAATTCTAAGATCGGTAATTGGGTTCTGTCCGTAGCTAAAGGCGGAGAACGTATAGGTACGACCTGGCTGTAGCTCGACTTTGAACCAGTCTTCATCGTTGGCGTCGTTGAGACAGCCCGTGCCGGCCGAATTTACCGCCAGTGATGCCGGGGTGGACATACCGCTAACAGTTCCGTGCGGAAGGGCGTCGGTGGTGGCTGTATCACCAAAGGATTGAACCTCGGAGGTCGCGGCAAAAGGTGGCCGGGATGCCCCAGTCGGCGCGACGTCCACGTTCGCTTCGGAAGGTACAGCCGAAGGGACCGACGAGCCGGTGGCGTCGGCAGCCTGTGGCGTCGCGTCACCTGATTGCGCGCCGGAGCTGTCCGCATCCGGCGCGGCCGCCCGCGGCTCATCTGTGCCGTCCCGCGCCGCCGGGGCGATTGATGAACAGCGCGACAGGAAGGTATCAGCCTGGATCTTCTTGTCCGACTCCGAGGAACTCAGATCACCACCAGCTGCATTGCTGCCGCTGCCCAGTGCCGGCCCCACAAACTCTCTCGATATACTCATCGAAAAACTCCATATGAGTGGGGCATGTCGTCGGAGTGAAACTCCACATCTCGCGCCTATAGCGGAGATGACGGCCTGCCCGCATACAATGCATAAAATAATCGTCGCAATGGGCACGAGTCAGCAGGAACGGACATCGACGCTGCCGTGCGGTCATGCGGCCGACAGATGCTTGATCATGCAATCCGGACCAGGCACCCATGGGGATCAACCGCGCCAGTGCCCAGCCTTTCATAAGCCGAGAATAGAAGTGGTGCATCGCAGGCAGCGCGTATCTAATGATATATTCTGCTGATACTTATCTTCATGCGCACGGGTTTGGCCTTCCGACGCCGGGCTGCCTTCTGCGCCTCCCATATCTGCGCGAGGCGTCGCACCGACGCTCATGCCTCCGCAAGCGGGTCCCCAGCTACGCACGCCGAAAGCCGAAAGCGCAACCGACCCCGACGAACCGATCGCGCTCTCCTCGATGGAGAACGATATTATCCCATTCGATCACGCGAGCTTGATCACCCGCTCCGCCCGTTCGTCATGGGTTCGAGCCGTGTCGGCTCGCAGCGCCGGCTTCGCCCCCCTATTCCGCTAACGGGCTTGCTCAGCACCGCGGACCGCCAGATTGCTTTAGGCCCGTTCATCCCGACTGCGGCATGGGCTTCCACGCCCAGCCAGGCGGCGCGCTGCCAGTCCACATCGTCGGCATCGAGGGCGTCAATGGCCCAGAACCAGTGCCGCCGATCAGTAGATCGGCGGCACCTTGTGTCGTGTCATCCGGGTTGTCGCCATAAAGACTATCGGCACCATCTTCACCGTCGACTGTGTCTCTGCCGGTTCCCCCTATGAGCAAATCGTCATCAACTCCTCCAGAAATGGAATCGTCGTTGGTGCCGCCCAGGACGGTGTCGTTGCCTGCACCTCCTGTGATCGTGTAATTACCAGCCCCACCGAATATTTTATCATTACCTTAGCCTCCCAAGATGTTGTCAGCACCGGCATCGCCCCACACGTGATCCGGCCCGGCGCCAGCCGAGACGGTGTCGTTGCCGCTGCCGCTGCCGGCAGAACTCCAGTCTTCGCCGGTATTGGTGAGATCAATACTCGTGATGTTATCGTTTCCACCCCTGCCGATGATGTAGTCGCTAAAGCCTGTGCGCGGACCATCGTTGTGGAGAACAGCCGCGGATGAGAAAGTCGCATCTCACCGTCTATTGGACGAGGGTCGATCGGAGCAGATTTGCGGGATGCATCCATCTCGCAAACCTTATTCAGAGCAATCTTGAAGCAAAGGTGAAGGCACTGACATCCACTACGGACTCGTAAATGTATCCGCGATACTAGGAGTCCAAGCAACTCGCTTGCTAAGCATCTCTCACCGGCGGCAACGCCCTCGTAGTTGGCCTTTCGAGAGGAAATCACCCCTCGCAACGCTGAAAAATCGTTATTAACTAAACTTCGCCCGCTCAATGGAATATAAAATCACTCGCATCGATATTGATACCAGCTCCACCGAATCCAAATCCGATTCTGAATTCATTCGTTCCATATTTTATGATGACTTGAGCCGATCCGGGCTCGATGGTCAGATCAGCTATGGAGTGCACCTCGGGAAGTAAGACGTCGATCTTATCTTGGCCATCTTTCCAGTTGTCCATTTGATCCTTCCCCCAACCCGGAGTCAGGACATATGTATTCCCGGCATCGACTACCCCGAACAAAGTGGAATAAGCGCTCATAAATTTGTCATCCCCAGGGCCTCCCTCCATTATGTCGGCGCCCGGACCACCCTGGAAAACATCATTACCACCGCCTCCACGGAGGTAATCATTGCCTCCGCCACCGAAGATCGTGTCGTTGCCCGCGCCGCCGCCAATCGTATCAGAGCCATCAACGAGGATTAAGTCGGTGAGATCTCCGCTCACCGAGCCGCTGAGATAGTCGTGACCACCTGCGCCTTGAATAGAATCATTCCCCAATCCACCATAAACGGTATCGGCACCCGTACCGGCATTGATCGTGTCGTTGCCGCCGCGGCCCTCGATCATATCGGCCCCCGATGTGCCGGAGAGGGGGTCGTTGCCCTCCGTACCAATGATAGGCGGTGTCGCCGCGTCTTGAGTTTCCATGGCCACCCATTGGCTGCCCACACCCTCGGCGCGCTGGGCGCTGTTGTCGAGCGCTCCGCTCATGGCATGCATCCCCGCGAGCACCGCGCTCCAATCCTGCACCTGGAGACCGGCACCGTGGAGGTCGGAATCCGCGAGGACGCTCGGGTCGAGGCTGTCCAGGCCGAAGGCATGGGTCTGTACCTGCGCTTTGCCACGCAGGAGGCCGTGCCAGTCCAGATCCAAATCAGTATTGAGAAAGTCGCTGACAAATGATGTATTGGACATGTAAATCTCCTTGATTTTGATAATACTCGGGCTGCGGGGCATTCAGCGGCATAAGCTCGGTCTCCGAACCAGCCCCCCAGCCCTCCCGTGATTGAGACCGATGCCATCCATGTGCCCGTCGGCGACATCGGGCTTCCCAAGCTGTTCCACGCCTCCACCAAGCCTGCGCGGATCTGCTGTCGCCAGTCCATGCAGATGGGCGCGACGCACGGCGCTTCATAAATCGGAAGAACAGCCGGCGGCGCAGCACCGCCTGCCCCACCTCGACCTGCTAAACGAGAAAGATGAAATCGGTCGCGTCAATCGTCGAGGCAGCAACATCCTGTAGAGTAATCGTACCGCCTCCCAAAACACCGCCGAGGTTGTCGAGCGCGATGATCGTGTCGCCTCCAGATTGCGTAATGGTAAGCTGATCGAAGCCGAGCAAGCCAACCACCTGCCTCATATCGAATTTGTCCATGCCGTCATTATAGGAATAGATGCGGTCATTCCCCCAGCCGGAAGCAAAGACAAAGGTATCGGCTTCGGGAACGCCAAGAAGATTGTTTCCGAACAAATTATCGTTTCCGCCGCCGCCGACGAGCCTGTCGTTTCCGCCGCCGCCGACCAGCACGTCGTTTCCGCCGCCGCCCTGGAGCGTATCGTTACCTAGGGCACCGTAGAGCGCATCATCACCGGCACCGCCGATCAACGAATCGGCTCCGCCGGCGGCGCCGTCGACGTCACTGTCGTCGCCCCAAAGCGTGTCAGAGCCGTCCCCACCATTGATGGTATCCGCACCGAGGCCTCCGATAATAAAATCGCTATTGTTTCCGCCGGATAGGTTATCGCCACCGAGCCCACCATAGATTGTGTCCTCGCCCCCGCCGCCCCCGATCGTGTCTCGGCCGGTCCCGCCGACGATTATGTCGTTACCGCCCTCTCCCGATATGTTGTCATTGCCGTCATCGCCCCAAACGTGATCCGGCCCGGCCCCGGCCAAAATTATATCGTTACCGGCGCCGCCGGAGATCCAATCCTCCCCGGTATTCGTTGTATCAATGCTGATAATAATATCGTCCCCGCCCATACCGTTAGTGTAATCATTTAAACCTGTGCTTGCTATCTCTCCGCCTGAATCGCCGTTTGTCGATTCTGACTCTGTCCCTGGGGGTCGAGATGTGGGGAATACCGGTTCGTCCGCAGCGGCAGCCTGAATATCCGCCGTTGTGATGGAGCTGCTCTCCGAGGTCTGCTTGTCCGCCTCCGGAGTGGACTGCACGGCATTGTCGAGCGAGCCGCTGACGCCATGCAAACCGGCCAGCGCCGCAGTCCAATCCTGCGGATAGGTGTCGAGATCCGTCAGGAGGCTCGGGTCGAGGCTGTCGAGGCCAAAGCTATGGGAACGGATTTCGGCCTGCACCTTGCCACGCAAGAAGCCGTGCCAGTCCAGGTCCGGATCAGTATCGAGAAAGTCACTGATAAATGATCGTGTAAACATGTCACGATTCCCTGCTTAACAATAGGTTGGTTGTGCGAGGCCCCACCGCGTTGTTTCAGTCCTCAAATCAGCCCGCCGGTCCTCAACAGGTCTCCCAGCAGATCCACGCCCCCCAAGCCTGCGAGGATCTGCCGTCACTCGTCCATGCGATGGACGGCGAGAAACACACGGTGCCTTCAGAAGCCGAAAAGCAGGCGGCGCCGCAGCGCCGCCTGGCCGCCAAGCCCCCGCTATACGAGGAATTGGAAGTCGCCGGCATCAATCGCCGTAGACTCCACCCCGACGACGAGGATCGTGTCGTTGCCGTAGCTGATCAGGGTATCATCGCCAGATGCGGCAACGGTGAGCTGGCTGTAGCCCAGCAGACCAATGACTTGGCTCATGTCAAAGACGTCGATGCCGTCCTCAAAGTCCATGACCTGATCGTGACCCCAGCCGTTGCCAAAAATAAAGGCGTCGCCATAGCCATTGATCGGGTTGGAGGGATCACTGGACGCGGGGTCGGCGTAGAGAATATCGTCGCCGGCACCGCCGTTGAGGCCATCATTGCCCTGGCCGCCATGGAGCACATCGTTGCCGGCACCGCCATACAGGTAGTCCACGATGAAGGCATCGTCGCCACCGTGGATGTCGTCGTTGCCGTCGTCACCGTAGAGTTGACCATCGCCGTAGATGAGATCGTCGCCGGAACCGCCGGAAATGATATCATCGCCACCGCCACCATTGATGGTGTCGTTGCCGCCGAAGGCCAAGATCACGTCGACACCGGTCGTGCCGTCGATGGTGTCGGCTCCCTCCGTACCGAGGATGAGACCGGCCACGCCGGGAATGATGACGGGGGTGGCATCCGCCGCCGCCACGCCGCCGTCCGCTGCTTGAAAATCGGGACCGGCCGTCGCGTCGAGACCGACACTGTCGAGCGCCGAAGATCGAGCGGATGCCTTCTCCTGGTTGAAGGTTTGCCAATCCAGAATTGTATCAACGCTGAAAACGTCTGTGGTAAAAGTTTGAGTCGACATGTGAATATCCCCTTCACAGTGACGCAGCCCATGGCCGCAATTATCACCCGCTCCGATCAGAGCCGAAGACATGAATTCCTAAATTCAATATTGTAGACTGACCGGTTCGAGTGAATTCGAGTTCGAAAATGAGAAATACTTTACAATCGGCGAATTCCGCACAGGAATTGAGCCGGATAATCTTTGTCGAACTGTTAAGAGGTCACCCCTGCGGCGTGACCAGGTTGTTCCGCCGCCGACACACTCGGGCGTCAGCGGAAGCGCCTCAATGGGCACTGTTGAGGGTACGCGCGCTCTCGACGCTGCAGCCCAGCACATAAGACAGAGCGTTACCGTTGCCAGTCTATAATGTGTCCAACCAAGAAAGGCGAGCCATTCCCCCCCTCGCGATCGAAGATCACGAGCAACGGCTCAGTTCCCCCCAGGAGAGAACCACAGCAAGATTGCTGATTTTCGCGTTACGCGTCTCGACGACCGGACGTGAGCATCCCAATGCACGGATCAAAGACGAACGACGCCTGAACAAAGACGGGCAGTGAAAGCTCACCTAATGCAGCTTCCACGCGGCTCCTATCGGGCCGTTGCCGTTGATCCCCACAATGTCCTGATACCGCTTGTCCAGATTATCGTCACAAATTCCGACAGACTCTCCAAATCATTACATAATGATACCGGCGGCACTCGTGCCGCACTTGAAACATTACTGACTTGAACGAACGCGACTTACGGTATCCCAATATACCACAAATCCGACAGCGAACAACAAACTTTTTGCAGAGCTTGCAAGTCAGGGCATTGAGATCAGCGGGCCTCTGCCGACGGAGAGCCGCAGAGGTGACCAGCTATGCCGGAGCTCCTCAGGCGCGCCGTCGAGTGCGGAAATAGGCAGTGTCGCAGCCCGAGTGGCGGGAGGCCTGACTCAACAGCCCGCCGTCCAGCGCGCGGCGGAGGTTCCGCGCGTTGATCCTCGCCGCGCCTTAGGCCGCTTGGTCGGCCGAATGCCAGAGCTCGCCGGCGAGCACGAGCCCGCGTGCGAGAAGCCTTTGCTCGCCGATGAGCTCAGCGCCCAGCACGTCGCGATAGTCGAAGCGTCCGTTCGCAAGTTCGAGAATGGATGCATCGCCCTCGCTGCCCGGGCGGAAACTGCCGAGGTCGGGCCTTTGCAGCGCCGCCGCGGCATTCACCGTCGCGCGGCGGATCACCTCCGGCAGGCTGACGCCGAGACACAGGAATTTCGACATGGTGGTCGGCAGGTCGAAAGCCGGGCCGTCGATGCAGAGCGCATGCACGTCACTCGATATCGTGTCCGGCAGAAAGCCGGCGGCGAGCATGCCGCGCGCCACAATGAAGTCGAACGAGCCCATGCCGTGGCCGATATCGAAGAGGACACCGCGCGCCCGCGCATCGAGCACAGCGTCGAGCACGCGGCCGTCGCGCCTGATAGGGGCGTTCGGGAACGGCCGGAAGCAATGGGTGAGGATGTCGCCCGGCCGCAGCCGCGCCAGCACCTCTTCCAGTGTCGGCGGCGGCTGGTCGATATGCACCATCATCGGCACGTCGGCCTCGTCCGCGACTTGCCGGGCGATATCGAGCGGCACGACACCCGCCGTGCCGCTCGCGGTGCGGCCGACCCGCACCTTGACCCCGGCGATCACGTCGCGGTTGGCGTCGAGGACCTCGAGCGTGTCGTGCGGCGCCATCAGCCGTTGATCGCCGCTCTCGCCCACCATGATCCGGCTGGAGAAGCCGAAGATGCCCGCAAAGGAGATGTTGAGATAAGCGATAATGCGCACCGGCGAAGCATCGATGACATGGCTGCGGAAGCCCGGGAAATTGCCGGGCCCGGCGCTGCCGGTATCGACCAGCGTGCTGACGCCGGCGCTGCGGGCGAGCGCGACCGCATCGACGCCGAGCGACGTGCCGCCCCAATAGACATGGGTGTGCAGGTCGATGAGCCCGGGCGTGACGATCCGGCCAGCGGCCTCGACGACTTGCGCGCCGTGCGCCGCAAGCCCGTCGCCGACGGCGGCCACCCTGCCTTGCGCGAAAGCCACATCCGTCACGCGGTCGATCTCTTGCGAGGGATCGATCACGCGTCCGCCGGTCACCACGAGATCATAGTCCATCGCAGGTCCTTTCGCGGCCTCCACCGCTGAAGTCGAGCGGCATGGGCAATGATCTGCAAGATCTAGGTGAAACCGCAGATTGAGGTCAACGCCAATCCTCGCGGCCGGGCAGCGACAGATCGGCTGATTGACAGCCCGAAACGAACGTCCCTATCCTCGCGCCGCAAAGGCTGGCCACGAAGGTTCCAGCATCCAGGGGGACGACGATGGCGAACGATGACGTGCTGCTGAGCCGCCGCGATTTTCAGCTCGGGCTGGGAGCCGCTGTCCTGGCAACATCGCTCGCGCCGGGTCTGGCGCGCGCTCAAGGGGCCACCAGCGCCAATCTCGCGATGATCGGCGAGCCGCAATCGCTCGACCCCATGGCATCGACCGCCGACCTCGTCAGCATCATCATGCAGCATGTCTACGAGTCGCTCTACACCTTCGACGCCGATTGGAAGGTGCAGCCGATGCTCGCCGCCGACATTCCGACGGTGAGCCAGGACGGCAAGCTCTACACCATCCCGCTGCGCCAGGGTGTGAAACTGCACAACGGCCGCGACATGAATGCGGAGGATGTCGTCGCCTCCCTGAACCGCTGGCTCGCCATGACGGCGCGCGGCAAGGCGCTGACGAAAGACATCGCCTCGATCACCGCGAAGGATCCGGCAACCGTCGAGATCGCACTCAACAATCTCCAGCCCGCCCTCTTGGCCCATTTGGGGCTGCCGTCTGGTTTCGCGGCGATCATGGCCAAGGAATCGATCGCCGACAACCTGGTCGAATTCGTCGGCACAGGGCCTTATAAGTTCCGGGAGCGCAGGCCGGATCAATATGTCGTCTTGACCAAATTCGACGACTACGCGCCTCGCAGCGAGGCGCCGAGCGGCTATGCCGGCAAGCGCGAGGCGAAGATCGCGGAGCTGCGTTTCATTCCCGCCCCGAACGCCAATACGCGCGTCGAAGGCGTGGTCGCCGGCCAATATCACTTTGCCGACCAACTACCTGTCGAATCGAACAAGAAGGTGTCCACCGCATCGGGCGCCCGCGCCGTTCTCACCATGCCCTATGGCTTCCCTTACTTCCCCACCAATACGAAGCAAGGGCCCATGGCGGACGTGAAAGTGCGGCAAGCCTTCCAGATGGCGCTGAACGACGAGGAGATCCTGCTCGCCGGTTTCGGCGATCCACAGTTCTTCACCTTGGCCGCGGAGCATTTCCCCAAAGGTTCGCCGTTCCATTCGGAAGCCGGCAAAGATAAATATAATCGTGGCGATGCCGACGGCGCCAAGAAGCTGCTGGCCGAGGCCAAATATGATGGCACGCCCATCCGCATCCTCAACTCCAAGCAGTATGACTTCCACAATCGCATGGCCATGGTGATGGCCGAGCAGATGAAAGCTGCCGGCTTTGAGGTGAAGCTCGACGTCGTCGACTGGGCCACCTTGGTTCAGCGCCGCAATGACCCAGCGCTCTGGGACATCTACGTCACCCATTCGGCCTTCCTGCCGGAACCGATGCTGACCCCGCCGCAGCTCGGCGACGGCGCGCCCGGCTGGTGGAAGACCCCGGCCAAGGATGCGGCCCTTGCCGCCTTCAACGGTGAGACCGATCCGGCCAAGCGCGGCGCGCTCTGGGGCAATGTGCAGCAGGTCATCTATGATGAGGTGCCTTACATCCGCGCCGGCAATTTCGGCGCGCTGCTCGGTCTCTCGGCCAAGATGAAGGATTTCACGCCGATGCCCTGGCCTGCTTTCTGGAACGTGGAACTCTCGGCCTGAGCCATCGCGCGCAACCTCAGCGGATCGCCCGCCGGGATACCGCGCGCTTGCGCGTGAAGGCTATCGTGATCGGCAGACGCGTCGAAGGACGCGAATTGCCGATCGCTTGCTGACAGCTTCGGGGAACGAAGGACGATGTGGCTCACCCTCACGCGCCGGTTCGGCAGTCTGCTGATCGTGATGTTCCTCGTCGCTACCATGGTCTTCTTTCTCACCCGGCTCGCACCGGGTGATCCGGCCGCCATCATGCTGGGCGACCAGGCGACGCCCGAGGATGTTGCGCAGCTCCGTGTGGTCTATGGCCTCGATAAGCCGGTCCTCGTCCAATATGTGCTCTGGCTGAAGGAGGTCGTGCAGGGCAATCTCGGCCAGTCCATCTTTTTGCAGCGGCCGGTGACGCAGGCCCTCGCCGAACGGGCCGAGCCGACTTTCTTCCTTACCCTGTTTTCGATAACGATCGCCGCGCTCATCGGCGTGCCCGCCGGCATCGCCTCCGCCGTGTGGCGAGGTCGTATCCTCGACCAAATCGTGAGCGCCACGGCGATGCTCGCGGCCAATATTCCGAGCTTCTGGCTCGGCTTGATCTTCATCCAGCTTTTCGCCGTGCGGTTCGGATGGTTCCCGGTCGCCGGCTATGGCGATCCCGGCGCATCGCTCGCCGACCGGCTGGGGCATCTCATCCTGCCCTCCGCCGTGCTGGGCATCGTCAATTCGGCGCTGATCACCCGCTTCACGCGCGCCAGCATGCTGGACGTGCTCGGCGACGATTATGTGCGCACCGCCCGTTCGAAGGGCCTGTCGGAGGCCCGCGTGGTACTACGCCACGCCTTCCGCAACGCCCTCGTCCCCATTGTCACCGTGGTCGGCCTGACCGTCGCGCTCCTGGTCGGCGGCGCCATCGTCACCGAAACCGTCTTCGGCCTGCCGGGCATCGGCAATCTCGTCGTCTCGGCGGTGCTGCGACGCGACTATCCGGTCATCCAGGGCGCCCTCATCGCGGTGGCAGCGCTCTACGTGCTCATCAATCTCGCAGTCGACATCATCTATACGATCGTCGACCCGCGCGTGCGGACCTGAGCCGATGGCCTCTACAACGGTCGAATTTCTCCAGCGGCTCTTTCGGCGCAAGCTCGTGCTGGCGGCAGCCATCGTCCTGGCCGTGCTGATCCTGGCCGCCCTCTTCGCGCCTTGGATCTCGCCCTTCGATCCGGGCGCGATCAGGGTCATCCGCCGGCTAAAGCCGCCGAGCGAGACGAACTGGCTCGGCACGGACGAATATGGCCGGGACGTTCTCTCGCGCATCATCTTTGGGGCGCGGGCCTCGCTCGGCATCGGCGCGGCCGTCGTCGCGATCTCGATCGTCGTCGGCACGGCGGTCGGCCTCGTCGCCGGCTATTTCCGGCGGCTCGATGCGCCCATCATGCGCATGGTCGACGCCGTCATGGCGCTGCCGGATATCCTGCTCGCCATCTTTCTCGTGGCGATCCTCGGCTCATCCGTCTTCAATGTCGTCTTCGCACTCGCCATCGTCTACACGCCGCGCGTCGTGCGCGTCGTGCGCGCCTCGACGCTGGTGGTGCGGGAGCTGCCCTTCATCGAGGCGGCGCGCACCATCGGCGTTTCCACGCGACGGATTCTCGGTTTCCACGTCTTCATGAACGTCACCTCGCCGGTGCTCGTCCAGGCCACTTTCATCTTCGCCTATGCGGTGCTGGCCGAGGCGGGGCTCTCCTTCCTCGGTGCGGGCGTTCCGCCGGAGATCCCGACTTGGGGAGAGATGATCGCCTCAGCCCAGCAATATGCGGATCAGGCCTTCTGGGTCGTTCTGTTCCCGGGCCTTGCCATCGTGCTCGCCGCGCTGTCCTTGCAGATCGTCGGCGACGGCCTGCGCGATATGCTCGATCCGAAGCTGCGCAAGATGCTCTGAGAGCGGTCCATGAGATGTGCCGAGCCTCTGTCGCGGGCGAGGAAGCAGCCTGCGACAGAGGCTGACTGCTTGCTTCCTAATCCGCTGTCAGAAGCTGCATTCACCGTTGTTCAGAAAGCAGGTCTTGCTGAACAGCTGCAAGTCCACAGGATTCGGAAGCCGGATATCGCGCGTGTCAGGAAACGACTTTTTCGTCGGGTCATATGACCGATGGATTTGCGAAATAAAGACGATGACTAATCCCCGATCCCGAGCAAACGATTTAAGCGCGCGAACCTGCACCCCCAATTCGGGATTCTCACGTTTTTGATCGAGCAACTGCAGGTAGTCTATCACGACGAGGGTTCCGCGGGGTGCTGAGGATAATTTCTCCATGATGTAACTGGCGCTTATGCCGTCGGAGCAGTCGAATTGGAAGAGCCCGTCGAATTGCGCATAGTCCGCCCCGATAGCATGGAAACGATCCAGGACGTCCTTTTCCGTGTATTCCAATGTGAAGAACACAGCTCGATTACCAGCTTTCATAGCTTCCACTGCCAGTTCAAGGCTCATCAGAGTCTTGCCCTGACCAGGACGTGCGCCCAGCAACAGCAAGTCGCCGGGCGTCAATCGCGCAAAGAGCGCTTTGGCAGGCCTGGACTTGGACAGCTTCGCCGCAAGCAGGCTCCAGCCACTATAGCCCTCCTGGAGGGCTATACGGTCGAGCGCCCTATGAAGCGGAATGTCTTCTTTGCGGGAAAGGAGCTTGGCTTTGCGCTTCAAATGGTAGATCGGCACAGACAACTTCATCGGCAACCTCCTATCACGAGCAATATTCGCAACCCCTCCTTATGCCTGACGCTCGAATAGTCGGTTTGATGACGAGTAGCCCCGTACGAATTGCACTTTCCCGTGTGGAGGGGGGAGGCGTGGGCCGCGCACGAATCACATGTTAGCTCAGTTTCTGCGGACCGAAAATCGCTCCTCCGTCACACGGCAGGCCCTCCGCGATGGGAAAGCAGCCGCAGCGGCCTGCCCCACAAGCCGAGGTCCACGTTTGCCAGTCCCGGCGCGATAGCGGGCCATCGCGGTGGATATCCTCCAGGCGGGCGTGCCGGATTTGGGCTGAGGCTTGCTATCTCGGCTGGCAGGAGTCGCTGCGCAACCTGGCGCGTCGAGCCCGAAATCCATCAATAGCCCAGGGTCGCATCGCGCTAAACGATCCCCGCCAGGTCGACTGATTCCGCCTCGGCGATGCTGCGCTCCACGGCGAGGCAGAGTGCGACGGCCGTGCGTGCTTCGGCCGGCTGCATGACGAGATCGCCGGTGCGAAAGCCGGCGAACGCCCGCGTCAAATTCTCCTTGAGCTCGAAGATCTCCCCCGAACGGGGCACCTCGACCGTCTCGACTTCGCTGGCGTCCCGCCGGCGGACATGCAACGCAAACTCCGGGCTCGCAGTGCGGTCGAAGGCGCCTGCCCACCAGGTGCGGATCGCCCCGGCATCGCCGGCGATTTCGAGCAGGGTGTGATGCTGGAAGCCTGCGAGGCATTGCGTGACGAGCGCGGTCGAGCCATCCGCCCAGGTAATGAGGACAGAGACGGTGTCGGACAGCCCGGCGATGGTCCCGTGGGACCCGGAGGCCCGCGCCTGAAGCCGAACGGGAGGCCCGTTCTCGCGCGCATACCAGAGCACGAGATCGACGAAATGCACGAGCTCTTCCAGCATCCAGGAGCCGACCCGCGCGGCATCGCGACGCCAGCCGCCGGAACCCGGCCGGAAGGGATGGCGGAATAGTGAGAAATGCTGATGCGTCACGCGCCCGAGATCGCCGGCGGCGATGAGCGCGCGCACCCGCCCCCATTGATGCGACACCCGCAGCTCGTGGTTGACCGCGACCCGCCGCCCGGCCTTGTCGGCCGTCGCCAGCACGGCGTCGCATTCAGCCAGCGTGAGGCCCAGTGGCTTCTCCAGCACGACATGAGCCCCGGCCTCGAGCGCTTTCATCGCGAAGGCGGCATGCAGGTTGTTCGGCACGGCGACGATGACGGCATCGAAACCGCCCGCCGTCAGCATTTCCTCGTAGGAGCGAAAGACGGGCACGCCGGGTAAGGCATTCGCTGCCACCTCCGCCGAGGCATCGCCATGGCAGAACACGGCAGTGAGCTCGGCGTCGGGAATGGCGCTCACGGCCCGCGCGTGCATCTGGCCCCAGGCGCCGAAGCCCGCGAGCGCCACCCGCATGGGCGCAGCGTCAGGCACGCGCGGTGCCGTGGGCAGGCGGTGCGCCGATCGCCCGGCCGGTAGCGGCATCGAACAGATGCGTGCGTTCGAGATTGAACCGGAGCTTCAGGGTCTCCCCCGGCATCGGGCGGATTTCCGGGCGCACACGCGCCGCCACCGCGTGGCCGGCCACCGTGGTGAAGACGAGCGTATCGGCGCCGAGCGGCTCGACCACCTCGACGAGCGCCGGCACGTCGATGCGCCCCGCCGGCGCGGGCTCGCCTTGCGCCACCTCCACGTCCTCGGGCCTCAGCCCGAAGACGAGATCACCGGTGCCGGAGCGGCCGGGCGGCAGAGGCACGACTTCGCCGGACTGGCCGAGCCTGAGCCTGCCCTCGTCCGCCGTGGCGGGAATGAGATTCATGGTCGGCGCGCCGATGAAGCCGGCGACGAAGAGGCTCGCCGGCGCGTGATAGACCTCGTCGGGCGTGCCGATCTGCTCGATATGGCCACCGTTCATGACGACGACGCGGTCGGCGAGCGTCATCGCCTCCACCTGGTCATGGGTGACATAGACGGTCGTCACGCCCAGCCGCTGGTGCAGCTTCTTCATTTCGACGCGCATGGAGCCGCGCAGCTTGGCATCGAGATTGGACAAGGGCTCGTCGAAGAGAAAGACCTGCGGATTGCGTACGATGGCGCGGCCCATGGCGACGCGCTGGCGCTGGCCGCCGGAGAGTTGCTTCGGCCGGCGCTTGAGATAGGGCTCGAGCCCGAGCACGTCGGCCGCCTCGCGCACGCGCCGGTCGATCTCGCGCTTCGCCACTTTCCGGTATTGCAGCGAGAAAGCCATGTTCTCGTAGACGCTCATATGCGGATAGAGCGCGTAGTCCTGGAAGACCATGGCGATGTCGCGGTCGCGCGGTTCCACTTCGTTGACCACGCGGCCGTCGATCCGGATCTCGCCGGAGGTGATATCTTCGAGCCCCGCGAGCATCCGAAGCGACGTCGACTTGCCACAGCCGGACGGGCCGACGAGCACGATGAACTCGCCGTCGGCGATGGCAAGATCGATGCCGTGCACCACCTCGACGGCGCCATAGCGTTTGACGAGCTTGCGGAATTCGACGGTTGCCATGGCTCAGCCCTTCGCAGCATCCACGACGGCGCGGAAGCGCGCCGCGGCCGCATCCGCTCCGCGGAACAGGATGGCGCAATCATTGGCCACCGACACGAAATCAAACCCTGAGCGAATATGGCGCTCGGCGATCTCGTCATTGGGCGCGAGCACGCCGACCGCCTTGCCCGACGGGCGGCAGCGTGCGAGCCCCTCTTCGATGGCGGCCGTGACATCCGGATGGCCTGCCTGCCCCGGCAGATCCATGCTCGCGGCGAGGTCCCCCGGCCCGAAAAAGACGGCATCGACGCCGTCGACCGCCGCGATCTCCTCGCATCGCTCCAGGGCTTCCCGGGTCTCGATCTGTACGATCAGGAAAAGCGTCTCGTCGGCGCGGGCCACATAGTCCTTCACCCGTGCATAGCGGCTCGCCCGGTGCATGGCGGCAACGCCCCGGATGCCGCGCGGCGGATAGCGCATGGCGTCCACCGCCCGGCCCGCCTCCTCCGCGCTCTGCACATAGGGCAGCATGATGGTGTTGACGCCGGCGTCGAGATGGCTTTTCAGCAGCAGCGGATCGTTCCACAGAAGCCGCACGATGGGAACCGTCGGCGTACCTGCCAGCGTCCGGCAATGGGCCATGGCGTCCTGCAGCGAAACCGGCGCATGTTCGCCGTCGACAAGCAGCCAGTCATACCCCGACCAGCCGAGCGCCTCCGTGGCATCGACCGAATTCAGCATCGACCAGATGCCGATCAGCGGGCGCTTTCCGGCAAGCGCCACGCGAAACGGGTTCTGAGGGACGGCGTCGATGGCGTGCCCCGGCATGCGGCATATCCTCCTCGTTCTGGCGACAAGCCGCCCGGCTCTTTGGCCGAAGGAAACGATAGGCCGGCCGTGATGATTTGCAACTGAATTTCACGGTTGAAAATCGAGTTTCATCTTATGAAACGGATAGCGTCAGCGCACATCCCGCCGTGTTCCATCCCAGCAGCTCCGACAGCCGCGTCGCCGTGCTGCGCACCGTCTCGATCAATGCGGGAAAACGGTCTGATTGCACGCCCTGTCCGAAGCTCGACGTGCTGAGCGCGGCCACCACGATACCGTCGGCGTTGCGAACGGGAGCTGCAATGCAGGAGACGAGTTCGTTGTACTCGCGGTCGTCGATCGCATAGCCGTTGAGGCGAACCTGCGCGAGTTCGGCATGGAAGGCCGCCGCGGTGGTGATCGTGCGCGAGGTAAAGCCCGGCAGGCCCGCCTCCGCCAGAATGCGGTCGATCTCAGCTCGATCCCGATAGGCCGCGAGCGCCTTGCCGAGGGCCGTGCAATGGATGGGCCGACGGGCGCCGATCTGCGTATTGATGCGCAGAGGTGGATCGAGCGGCTCGACCTTGGCGAGATAGACGATGCTGGTGTCGGGCAGGATCGCGAGTTGCACCGTCTCGCCCGAGAGCTTGCAGGCTTCCTCCATAAGCGGGCGCGCGATGGCGGCGAGATCATGCCGCGCGATCGAACGCGCCCGAATATCGAGGAAGACGGGCCCCGGCCGCCATCCCTTGCCACCGGGACCGCTCGCCACGAAATCACCCTTCTCCATCGTCCGCAGGAATCTCAGCACTGTCGATTTGTGCAGGCCGACGGCTTGGCTGAGCTCCGTCAGGGTCATCAGGCCCGGCGCCTCGGCGAGCGTGCGCAGGATGCGCATGGTGCGGTCGATGACGCGCACCGACGCCGCCTGGCTTACAGGATCTGGCGGGACAGAGGATTCGGGCAGGTCCGGGCGCTTGTTCAAGGTTCTGGTTCCGACCGCAGACGCCGACTACGGCCGCAGTCTGAAATAGAATTTCACGCCATGCAACAGCGGATAATCTTTCGTCCGGGTGCGTGATGGCCAAGGCTCAGGTGCTGCCGCGCAGGACGAGCTCCGAGCCGAGGTCGAAGACAGTCTCGGCCGGCATCTCGCCGGCGAGCCTTGCCCGCAGCAGCTCCGCCACCTTGACGCCGATCTCGCGCCGCGGCGGCCGGACCGTCGTCAGCCCGGGCTCGCTGGCCGCCGCGAAGTCGAGATCGCCGAAGCCGCATATCTTCAGGCGCTGCGGCACCAACCAGCCGCGGCGCTGCGCCTCGAAAAGGGCCCCGAGCGCCAGCACGTCATTGCTGCAGAACACCGCATCCGTCTCGGGATGGGCATCGAGGAGCGAGCGCAGAGCATCGCCGCCGCCGGTGGCGCTCGCCCGCTCCGGCAGGCGCACCTCGGCAGGCGGGGCAATGCCTGCCGCCGCAGCCGCCTCCACGAAGCCCGCGTGGCGTTCCCCGGCGCGGTAGTCGCGGTCCATCATGGCGCCGATGAAGCCGAGCCGACGCGCTCCGCGCTCCGCAAAATGGCGCACGACCATCTGTCCAGCGGAGCGCTGGGAGAAGCCGACGATGGTGTCGATCGGCTGGTCCGAAAGCTCCCACATCTCCACGATCGGGATGTCGGCCGCCAAAAGCGCGCGGATCGTAGCGCGGCTGTGACGGCGCCCCGTCAGCACGATCGCCGCCGGCGACCAGGCGAGCACGGAGGCGACGAGTTGCTCCTCAGTTTCGAGCGCGTAGCGACTGTTGCCGATGAGGAGCTGGTAGCCGCTGCCCGCGAGCCCCTCCTCGATCGCCTCGACCGTGGCGGAAAAGAACGAATTGATCATCGACGGAATGATGACGCCGATGGTTTGGCTGCGGGCGCTCGCGAGCGCACCGGCCATCAGGTTGCGGCGATAGGAGAGCCGCTCCACCGCCTCCTCGATCTTTGCGCGGACAGCGGGCGAGACCCTGTCCGGCTGGCGCAGCGCCCGCGAGACGGTTGCCGTGGAGACACCGGCGAGCCGCGCCACATCGGCCATGCGCGAGCGCGACGTCCCCAACCGCTCTCGCGGCGGCGGGACGGTGCTCATATCTGCTGGCGTGGCTTTGGTCATGCGCGCATCTGCCGGGCTCAGAAGATGTCCGGCTCGGGCGTCTTTTCGCCCGCTTCCAGGATATCGAAGTCGCAGCCCTTGTCGGCCTGCATGACATGCGCCTCGAAGATCGCGCCATAGCCGCGGGAAAAGCGCTTCGGCGGCGCCTGCCAGGCGGCGCGCCGGCGGGCGAGCTCCTCCTCCGGGACGAGCATGTCGAGGCGGCGGTTCGGCACGTCGAGGACGATCTCATCCCCGGTCTCGACGAGCGCGAGCGGTCCGCCGACATGGGATTCGGGCGCGACATGCAGCACGCAGGTGCCGTAATGGGTGCCGCTCATGCGCGCATCGGAGATGCGCACGAGATCGCGCACCCCGCGTTCCAGCAGCTTCTGCGGCAAGGGCAAAGCCCCCCATTCCGGCATGCCCGGCGCGCCGATGGGACCTGCCCCGCGCAGGATCAGCACGCTGGTCTCGTCGATGGCGAGCGCGGGATCGTCGATGCGTGCGTTGAGCTCGGCATGGCTGTCGAAGACCACGGCCCGGCCGCGATGCGTCAGGAGATGCGGGCTCGCAGCCGACGGCTTGATCACCGCGCCGTCGGGCGCCAGATTGCCGCGCAGCACCGCGATCGCCGGCGCGCTGGCTACGGGATTGTCGAGCGGGCGGATCACCTCGTCATCGTCGATGCGCGCCCGGGCGATGACCTCGCCGAGCGTTCCGCCGGTGACGTTGCGCTGGTCGAGGTCGAGCCGGTCGGCGAGGCGCGACATGAGCCCGGTGAGCCCGCCGGCGAAGAAGAAATCCTCCATCAGGGCATCGCCCGCGGGAAAGATATTCGCCAGAACCGGCGTCTGCCGGGCCGCCTCGTCGAAGTCTTCGAGCGTGATCGCAATCCCGGCGCGCCGGGCGATCGCCACCAGATGAATCGCCGCATTGGTCGAGCCGCCGAGCGCGGCATCCACATGCAGCGCGTTGCGCACGGCGCCGTCCGTGATGATATCGGAGGGCTTCAGATCCTCCCACGCCATTTCCACGATGCGTTCGCCGCAGGCCGAGGCCATGCGCGGATGGGCGGAATCCATGGCCGGGATGCTTGAGGCGCCGGGCAGCGTCATCCCGAGCGCATCGGCGATGGATGTCATCGTCGAGGCCGTGCCCATGGTGTTGCAGGTACCGGGGGAGCGGGTGGAGATGCCCTCGATTTCGACCATCTCGGCCTCGCCGATATGGCCGGCGCGGAACTCGTCCCAGTATTTGCGCGTATGCGTGCCGGCGCCGACCTTCGTGCCGCGCCAGCGGCCGTTGAGCATCGGCCCGGCCGGGCAATAGATGGCCGGCAGATCCATGCTGATCGCGCCCATGAGAAGCCCCGGCGTGGTCTTGTCGCATCCGCCGAGGAGCACTGCCCCGTCGATGGGATGCTGGCGCAGGAGCTCCTCCACCTCCATCGCGAGGAAATTGCGGTAGAGCATGGTGGTCGGCTTGACGATGACCTCGCCGAGCGAGAGCGCCGGCAGTTCGACCGGCAGGCCGCCGGCGCGGATGACGCCGCGCTTCACCGCCTCCGCCCGCGCGCGCAGATGGGCATGGCAGGGGGACAGGTCGCTCCAGGTATTGACGACCGCGATAACGGGACGCCCCATGAACTCCTCGCGCCGCAGGCCCATCTGCTGCATGCGCTGGCGGTGAGCGAAGGCGCGCATCCCCCCGGCCGAATACCAGCGGGCGCTGCGCAGATCGGAGGCGTTGCGACGGGACACGGGGAGCTCCACGGTTCGATTTCCTGCCGGTTGCACCAGATGATATCGATTTCAAACCGCTGTCAACGCACCGTCACACGGCTACATCATTGGCGTTCTACAAATTTTTAGCTCCCGGCGAGCCAGCTTGACCGCATACATGCAACCGCTATCATGCTCTTGGACAGCCGTGGGCGAGCCAGGATCCATAAGGTAGAATGGCCCGTCCGATCTGAGCGGGTGCTTGAAGCCGGTCATGAGAATCGGGCGCAGGCACGAGGACGATGGGAGGTGCGGATGGACCGCAGAACAGTGATCAAGGCCGGCCTCGCGACTGCCGGCACGCTCGCCATGCCCGCCTATCTGAGGGCGCAATCGAACCAGAAGATCAGCATTCTCACCTGGAACATCGCCGACCAGGAGGCGCTGTTCAAAGAAGAATTCGCCGACTTCAAGAAGGAGAATCCGGGCGTCGAGATCGAATGGCTCGACAAGAAGGGCCCGGAACTGCCCGCCTTTTACCAGACGCAGCTGGTCGCCGGCACGGCGCCGGACATCATCGACCTGCAGGGCATGATCTGGGTGGAATGGGCGGCGAACGGCGCCTTGCTCGACTTGACACCCTTCCTGCAGAAGGAACCGGAAGTCGCCAAGCTCTACAATCCGGATTATCTGTCGGGCTTCGTCTACAACAAGCAGAGCTTCGTCATACCCTTCTACATCGCCAAGACGCTGCTCTACTACAACAAGACGATGTTCAAGGAGGCCGGCCTATCGGAGCCGCCAAAGACCTTCGACGAGTTGATCAACCATGCCCAGGCCATGGCCAAGGGCGAGAAGACCGGCTTCCTGACGCTCAATTTCGACTGGCTCTACTGGCCGCTCATGAAGATGAACGGCATCGAGCTCCTGAAGGACGACCTGCGCACCCCGGCCTTCAACACGCCCGAAGCCGCTGCCGTGCTCGACAAACTCGCCAAGGCGACCGCATCGGGCGGCATCAACAAGATCGCCTGGACGGGGCGCTGGGTGGAGCCGAACGGCGCCTTTGCCTCGGGCACGGTGGGCATGCTGCAGGCCCATTCCGCGTCCTACTTCTTCGTCAAGGGCCAAGGGCCCTGGGTCAATCCGGATACGCTCGGCGCCGTTCAGGGTCCGGGCAATTGGTCGACGCCGACCAATCACGGGCTCGCCATCTCCAAGACGTCGAAGAATCCGGAACTCGCCTGGAAACTCGTCAAGCATATGACAGGCAACAAATGGGCGACCGAATTCGCGACGCGCAGACGCATTCTCACCGGCAATGTCGAGGCCGACAAGGCGAGCCTCGCCAAGATCAAGGCGGAGGATCCGCTCGGCTATACGGTGCTCGAAACCCAGCTGCAGCATACGGACAAGATGACCGGGAACTGGCCGCTGCCCAATGACGCCCAGATCAAGGACGCCTTCTGGCCGGAGATCCAGAATGCCGTGCTCGGCCGCAAAGACGCCAAGACGGCGCTCGCCGATGCGGAACGCGCGGTCACGCGCGTGATGCGGCGGTCGTGATCTTCATGCCGCTTGAAACGGCTTGCGCCGCCGGGGGGGAGCCGCGACCCTCCCCTTGATGGGGAGGGTCGAACAGCGGGAACGGTCGACAAGGAACCCTGAAGAGCATGCCCAGGACGAGGTGATGGTAGCAGCGGTCTCCAAAGCGCTCGAAGGTCAACGCGCGCCCTTCATGACGCGCAAGAACACGCGCCAGGCGGTGCTCATCTGGTGTTTTCTGGCGCCGTCGCTTCTGATTTTCTTCCTTTACCGCATCCTGCCGCTCGCCTGGAACGTCATCCTCTCGTTCCAGGCCTGGTCGCCGCTTCGCCCCGCCGTCTGGATCGGATTCGACAACTACGACGAGATGCTGACCGACGAAGTGTTCTGGCAGTCGCTGTGGAACACGCTCTATATCATCGGCTCGGCGCCGATCGGCATCGCAATCGCGCTGGGGCTCGCGCTCCTCGTCAATACGGATACCCGCGGCCGCGACATCTATCGCACGCTGATCTTCCTGTCCTATCCTCTGATGACTGTCGCGGTCGCGATCATCTGGCGATGGATGTTCGATGAGCGGGTCGGCCTCATCAACTATGTAGCGCGGGCGCTCGACCTGGTCGATTCGCCGATCCCCTTCTTGAATTCCTTCACCTGGGCGCTGCCGTCGGTTATTGCCGCCAATATCTGGCAGATGCTCGGCTTCTACATGATCATTCTCTTGACCGGGCTACAGAACATCCCCGGCAATCTCTACGAGGCGGCCGAAATCGACGGTGCGAACGCTTTCCGGCGGTTTCTGCGCATCACGCTGCCGCTCCTGAAGCCATCCATCTTTCTCTGCTTCGTCATCGGCATGCTGAATTCGGTGACGAGCTTCGATCTCGTCTATGTCATGACCGGCGGCGGCCCCGGCCGCGCCACCGAAATCCTCGTGACCTATATTTACAAGCTCGGCTTCGTGCAGACCCGCTTCGACTATGCGGCGGCGGTGACGATCATATTCTTCATCCTGCTCATCGTCATCGCCTGGGCGGCGAACCGGCTCTCCGGCGGCAATGCCGGCGCGGTGGAGCGCGATTGATGCACCGCTATCCGCGCTGGCCTATCCACCTCGCGCTGCTCGCCACGAGCTTCGTCATGCTCGTGCCATTCTATTGGGTGCTGAAGACCTCTGTCTCCGGCGAGAATATCTTCAATTATCCGCCCAACATCATCCCGCGCGATCCGCATCTCTTCTATTACGTGGATGTCTGGTACGCGATCCCCTTCGCGCGCTATTTTCTCAACAGCATCATAGTGTCGGCCATCACGATCGCCGCCAATATCGTCTTCAACGCCATGGCCGGCTATGCGCTGACGCGCGGCTTCCGTGGCAAGAACCTCGTCCTCATGCTGTTTCTCTCCTGCATGATGGTGCCCTTCCAGGCAACGATCATTCCCGCCTATCTCATCACCGGAAAGCTCGGCCTGCTCGATTCCTATCTTGGGCTCGCGCTGCCGCAGTTCTCCACCATCATCTGCATATTCGTCTTCAAGGCGAGCTTCGACGCGGTGCCGAAGTCGCTGATCGACGCGGCCAAGATCGACGGCCTTTCGGAATGGCGCATCATCTGGAAGGTGATGATGCCGCTCGCCAAATCGGCCATGGCGACCAATGTCATCCTGTCCTTCATCTGGTCCTGGAACAACTTCCTCTGGCCGCTCATCATGACGCGCTCGGCGGACATGCAGACGCTGCCGCTCGGGCTTGCGCGCTTTCTCTCCTATCAGGAGGACACGACCGGCGCGCTCTATGCCTTCTGCATCATGGTGCTCGCACCGGGCATCCTGCTCTTCCTGCTCGCGCAGAAGGAATTCATCCAGGGCCTCACCTCCGGTGCCACGAAGGGATGAGAGGGCTGCCCATGAGCGACGAAGACTATGACCGTCCCCGTTGGAAGAAGCTGCTGCTCAACCGCTTCGTGCTGACGCCGCTCGTCATCGTGGTCATTGCCGGCGGGTGGGATCTCTATGCCAGCACGCATGACAACGGCATCGTCGCAGGCGTGGTGGTCGACGCCAGCGGCAAGCCGGTCGCCGGCGCCGACGTGACGCTCTGGACCTTCAATTTCACCACCTTCAGCGAAGCGAGCCAGACGAAAAGTGGCCCGGACGGCCAGTTCACTTTCACCAACAATCCCTCGCATCATATCCAGGTCAGCGCGACGAAGCCGGGTGTCGGCGCCTCCGCCCGCGTGCCGCTCCGGCTCTATTTCCGCGCGCAGGACACGACCCTCGCGGAGCCGCTCGTGCTGTCGAGCGGCGCCTAAAGCCATGAGCGCCAAGATGCCAGACCGCCCTGCAATCCTGCTCGATCCGCATCCGCGGCGGCGTCAGATGATCTTCAACCCCGCGCAATGGGCGCGGCTCGAGGCCATGGCCGAGGTCATCACCGCCGATGTGGAGGGCCCTCTGCCCGCGTCCCTCGTCGAGGAAGCCCTGCCGCGCGTCGCCGCCATTCTCGGCCAGACGGACATGCCGTCCGCGCGCATCGCCCGCGCACCGCATCTCCGCGCCATCATCAATGTCGAGGGCAATTTCCAGCCCAATGTCGATGCCGCCTCCTGCTTTGCCCGCGGCATCGAGATCCTGTCGGTCGGCCCGGTCTTCGCCCACCCCGTCGCGGAGATGGCGCTCGGCCTCGCGCTCGACCTCGCGCGCGGCATCACGTCAACCGACCGCGCCATGCGTGAGGGCCAGGAGCGCTACGGCCGCTCAGGTAACGACGACGCCTTCCTGCTGTCGCGGGCGACCATCGGCATCGTCGGCTTCGGCTATCTCGGCCGGGCGCTGCGCCGGCTGCTCGAAGGTTTTCGCCCGCGCATTCTGGTGCATGATCCCTGGCTGCCGGCCGCGGCCATCGCGGAAGAGGGCTGCGAGGCGGCAAGCCTCGAGGAGGTGCTCTCCACGGCGCGCGTCATCTTCCTGCTCGCCGGCGTCACGAGCGAGAACCAGGGCTTCATCGATGGTGCTGCGCTCCGCCGCATTCAGGACGACGCCGTGGTCGTGCTGGCGAGCCGGGCGGCCATCGTCGAATTCCCGGCGTTGGTTGCGGAGGCCCAATCGGGTCGGCTGCGCATCGCAACCGACGTCTTTCCCGACGAGCCGGTCGCGCCGGACGATCCCGTGCGCCGCTCGCCCATGCTGCTCTCGCCGCATCGCGCCGGCGGCATTCCGGCCGCCTTTCACGACATCGGCGAGCGCGTGCTCGACGATCTCGACCTCATCCTGCGGGGTCTCGCCCCCATACGCCTGCAGCGGGCGCAACCGCAAACCGTTGCCCTCATGCGCAGCAAGGCGGCGCGGGAATACGCGAAGGATGAGGCGGAAAGGCTGGCGGGGAAGAACTGAACGCGTCAGCGATCGTCGGCGCTGCCCTGTAAGCGCTGACGATCCCTCCCCTCAGGGGAGGGTCCTCCGCGGAGCGGAGGGGGTGGGGTGATCTGCTGCTGCCCCACCCGCATCCGAGCTTCGCTCGGATCCACCCTCCCCTGCGGGGAGGGATCGCCGCAGCTGGAACGACGATGCCTACGCTCACCCAGCAAACATTGGCTCCGGCAGCCCCTGCACACTAAGGCCGTGGATGGCGAAGAGCGCGCCAGCCAAAGGCGTTGCCGCGCGTTCGGCTTCCGGCAGCATGGCGGCGGCGCTCGTCACATAGAGCACGTCGAGTTTAGGTCCTCCGAAGGTGCACATGGTCGGATGCTTGACCGGCAGATCGATCAGCCGGTCGAAGCGGCCCTCCGGATCGACGCGCGCGATCTGCCCGCCGTGCACCAGTGCGCACCAGTAGAAGCCCTCGGCGTCAACGGTCGCGCCGTCGCAGCGCCCGGCGATGTCGCGCGTCGAAAAGAACAGGCGGCGGTTGGAGATGACGCCGTCGTCGAGGTCGAAGTCATAGGCGAAAACTGTCTCGGCGCGGCTGTCGGCGAAATACATCACGCGATCATCCGGCGAGAAGGCGATGCCGTTGGAAACGATGAAGCCCGTGTCCATACGGCTGACGCGTCCATCGGAGTCGAGCCGGTAGAGCGAGCCGGTCGGGGCCGCGAAGTCGGCATCGCGCGAGCCGCACCAGAAGCGGCCGCGCCGGTCGCATTTGCCGTCGTTCAGAATATTCGCCGGCCGCTCCGGATCCGGATCGATGATGCGGCTGACGCGGCCATCACTGAGATCGACCGTGGCGAAGCCGCCCTGCAACGCCGCGACGAGCCCGCCCGCCTGCCGGAAACCGAAGGAGCCGATGATCTCCGGCATCGCCCAGGTCCGAAGCGCCCCTGCCCTGTCGAGCCGGTGGACGGCCGGTGCCAGAGCATCGACCCAATAGAGCGCCTCTTCGCCGCCGTGCCAGCACGGGGACTCTCCGAGGCGATTACCTGCCTCGAGCACCACCTCGATCTCGGGCTTCGCCATCACCTCACCAGGGCAGCGGTTGGTCGTGGTAGGTCTGGAAGATGCCGGTGTGGTGCCGGCCGGCGCGGTGGATGACGCCGCGCATGCCGGCGACGCTTTCCTCCACCGGCACGCGCCCACCAGGCTCCGTCGCCGCCCAGCCGGGATGGAGCGCAATGACGCTGATGTGCCGCGGCGCAAGGTCGACTGCAAGCGTCTTGACGATCATATTGAGCCCGGCCTTGCTGGAGCGATAGGCATAGGACCCGCCGGAAGTGTTCAGCGTGATCGAGCCCATGCGGCTCGACACGAAGGCCATGATCTTGAACTCGCTCGCCGCGACATTCTCCACGAGGCACTCAGTGAGCTTCATCGGGCCAATGAGATTGGTTTCGAGAATACGCCGCCAGTTGTCGTAATCCGTCTCGCCGAAGGGCGGATGCGGTCGGCCGATGCCGGCATTGTTGACGAGGATGTCCACGGGCGCGCCGCCGAGCCGGGCGGCGAAAGCCTCGATGGCGGCGTGATCTGTGACGTCGAGCTTCGACACTTCGATGTCGCCAGTGATGGCGCGGGTGTCCGTCGCCCTCTCGGGATCGAGGCAGGTGGCATGGACGCGGTGCCCCTCAGCCACATATTGGCGCGCGAATTCGACACCGAGCCCCGTGTCGCAGCCGGTAATGACGACGGTCGCCATGGAATCAGGCCTCCGGCTGCTTGAGCGGGGTGGCCACGCCACCCGCGGCCGAGCTTTCGAGGCAGGCCATGACGAAGGCAAGGCCCGCGACGCCGTCGGCGATGCCGGGCGTAAGGCGGGCGAGGCCCGTTTCGGGCGCGAGGCCGCGGCGGGCGAGGATCATGTCGGCGAAGCCGCTGTAGAGCGTGGCGACGGCCTCCGTCATGCCTTCCGGATGGCCTGGGCGGTCGCAGCGCGTCGCCGCTTTCGCGTCGGCCGAAAGGTTCGGCTGGCCCGCACCGACGATCGTCACGTCGCCGTCGAGACGAGCGACGCGGATGCGCGTCGGGTCGCGATGCTCCCATGCGATATGCCCGGTCTCACCGAAGACGCGGATGGCGAGCTCGTTCGAGGTGCCGGCGGCGGCGTTGCAGACGTCGAGCCGGCCTCGCGCACCGTTCTTCAGGCGGAACCGCACCTGCGCCACGTCGTGCACGCGTCGGCCCGGCAGCAGCATGCCGACATCGGCCGAGACGCTCTCGAACGGCAGGTCCGTCACATAGGCGACGAGGTGGTGGGCATGCGTGCCGATGTCGCCGAGCACCAGCGACGGCCCGCTGATCTCGGGCTTCAGCCGCCAGCGCTTGGCGCCCTCGGGCGTCGCTTCGATGAGGGTCGCGTTGCCGCCCGAGAAATACTCGACCGTGACGAGTCGGACCGCGTCGATATCACCACGCAGAATGCGGGCGCGCATCTCCCGCAGCATCGGATAGCCGGCATAGGTGTGGGTGATGGCGACAGCGACGCCGGAACGCTTCACCAGCGCGGCGAGTTCGCCTGCCTCGGCGAGGTCGTTGCACAAGGGCTTTTCGATCATCACGTCCACCCCGGCGGCGCAGGCGGCGCGGAGGTAACGCGCATGGCTGTCGTTCGGCGTGATGATGGCGATGGCGTCGATGCCGTCGGGCCGCGCAGCCTCGCGCGCGATCATGTCCTCGACCGAGCCGTAGCAGCGATCTTCGCTCAATCCGATCGCGAGCCCTTCAGCTCGGGCGCGCTCGGGCTTCGACGACAGCGCACCGGCCACGACGCGGAAGCGACCGTCCATCTCCGCGGCCATGCGGTGGACGGGGCCGATCATCGAGGGCGGCGCGCCGCCGGCGATGCCGAGACGGAGCGGCCGACCGAGCGCGGTGAGAACAGGATTGGACATGATTACCTCTTGAGACCGAGCATGCGGTCGAGCATGTCTGGGGGCGCCGCGGCGCGCATGCCGGCATCGAAGGGCCGGTCTGCGACACGGATGATGTGCTCGGCGATGAAGCGCGCGCCCTCGGCGGCGCCATCTTCGGCATTCTTGAAGCAGCATTCCCATTCGAGCACCGCCCAGCCCTCATAGCCGTAGCGGGTCAGCCGGTCGAAGATGCCGCGGAAATCGATTGCGCCGTCGCCGACGCTGCGGAAGCGGCCGGGCCGGTCGATCCAGTCGGCATAACCGCCATAGACGCCGCGGCTCGCGCTCGCCACGAACTCCGCGTCCTTCACGTGGAAGGCGGCGATGCGGGAGTGATAGCGGTCGATGAAGCCGAGATAGTCCATGTGCTGCAGCAGCATATGGCTGGGGTCGTAGAGGATCTTGGCGCGCGGGTGGTCGTCGACGAGTGCCAGGAACCGCTCGAAGGTCGCGCCGTCGTGGAGGTCCTGTCCCGGATGAAGTTCGAAACAGAGATCGACGCCGGCCTCGTCGGCCGCATCGAGCAGCGGCCGCCAGCGCCGCGCGAGTTCGGCGAAGGCGCGATCGACGAGGCCGGCTGGCGGCGGCGGAAAGGGATAGAAGAAGGGCCAGGCAAAGCCGCCGGAGAACACCGTCACCTTGCCGACACCGAGCCGCGCAGCGAGCGCAATCGCCCGGCGGATGTCTGCTTCGGCGCGCGCCTGCCGCAGTGCCGGATTGCCCCGCACATCCACGGGCGCGAGCGCATCCATCACCTCGTCATAGACGGGATTGACTGCAAGGAGTTGGCCGGCGCGGGAGGCCGAGATCTCGCTGATGACGAGACCGGCGCGGGCGAGCGTTGCCTGGAGGCCGTCGATGTAAACGCTGTCCTCGCTCAGCGCCAGATCGAGCACGCGGGTGTCGTGGACAGGCACTTGAAGCGCCCTGAAACCCAGCCCCGCGGCAAATTCGGCAAGACCGCCAAGAGAATTGAAGGGCGCATCATTTGCGATGAACTGGCTGATGAACAGCGCCGGTCCGCGGATCGTGGTCGGTTGGGGCACGCCAATCGCCTTCGGTGAGGAAAGCGATGATAGCGCTTGCAGATGCTGGTGCAACCATGAAGCCGGCTCGCCGGTGCGCGCAACATGGATGCTGGGCGAGACGCTCGAACATGCGGCTCCCTTGCCATGTTGGTCGCGGACGAAATTCATCGTCCTGACGTCGCGGGTGGTCGCTTCACCGCCGTCCGAGGCTCAGATGGCTTCGCCTCCTTGCGCGCCCCGGCGGGTGACGTACGACGCCACGGATTTCGCGGAATCGCGAAAGGTTGCCATCGCGCGAACCTCCAGCAGTCGGGCGCCCTGGTCTTGCGCGGTCCGGATCGCCAGGCCAATTTCGCTCGCCGCACGCTCGGATGCCGCTCGGCCGCCCTGCCCGATCTCGACCAGCCCCGACAGGCGATGGATCTCCGCCTTATACCAGCACTCGCCGCTCCGATGCACATGCCCAAGGGCGCAATCGAGCGCCTCACGGGCCTCCTCCTGCCGCCCAAGGCGGAGACAGGCATCCGCGAGGATCGCGAAGGCCAGAGGCAATGTCAGCCGCGTGCCGTCCCTGCACCACCGCTCGATGCCCTCACGGATGCGCGTGATTCCGCTGGCCGTCCCGCTTGCCGCAACGCTGGCCCAGCCTTCGAAGATAAAACCGCCTGAAAGCCAGAACTCCACTTCGTTGTCCCGACAGCATCGTATGAGCTGTCGCGCGCGCTGGAGTGTGAGCTTGATGTCGGCGCGCTCGCGCGCAACCAGTGCGCCGGCCCAGAGCATCTGCGCCATGCCGAAAGGATGCTCGAGCGACGTCGCGATCTTCATACCCCTCGTGACATGCTGTTCGGCCGCATGCGAGTCCGCACGCAGCTGGTGCACGATCGCGCCGTACATGTTGCCGACGACACCCGGATCTTCGCCGAAGCTCGCGGCGTTGTCGGAATCCCGCTCGATGTCGTAGCTGCTGACAACTGCGTCTATGTGGGGCTCCGCCTCGGGCAACCGGCCCGTGAGCCAGTGGGTGGTGCCAACGACATTATGCGCGAAAAATGCATCGACCCGGTCTGTCTCCGCTTGGCGCGCGAGAGCGTAGAGCCGCCCGGCCAGCGGCTGAGCCAGGCTGAAGTCTGCTCGCGTCAGATGATAATTCCAAAGGCCGTAAAGCGTCGGCAGCAGCGCCACGCTGTCGGCGAGCTCCAGTGAAATGTCCTGCGCCCGTCCATAGGCCGCCACGACGCTTGGGCTGGCGAAGCCTTCGGCGATCATGAGGGCGGCACCGAGCTGGGTCTGAAGTCGCAGTTCCTCGCGTTTGCGGGCCTCGCCGTCCGGCTCCGTCTGCAACAAGTCGAGGGCATGGCGCAGCCGGCTCACCGACTCCCGCGCGGCGCCCCGCTTCAGCGCCGTCTCGGCAGCCTGCTGGTGGTTCGTCACCGCGCGTGGGATATCGCCGGCGCGTTCGAAATGCGTCGCAAGTAAAGCTGCGATCTCCACGACGCGATCCCGATAGGCGGTCTCGAGCCGATCGCCAATCCGCTGGTGCCATTTCTGGCGGATCACCGGCGGAGTGTGGCTGTAGATAGCCTCATGGTAGAGCGCATGTGTGAAGATGTAGTTCGCCGTTACCGTACCGTCCGGCCAGCTCGACACGCCAGAGCGCTGGACGAACAGCCGGCGCCTCGCAAGATTTTCGCATTGTTGTTCGATTGTTTCCTCGTCGAAGGCCCCCCCGCTGATCGTGGCGACCGCAAATTCCGACCCTGCGATGCTGCCGGCCGTCAATATATCGAGTTCAATCTGGGTCAGCTTCGAGATCTGAAAATCGATCACCTCGTTTGCCCGCGCTGGGATCGTTCGCATGAGCTCCGCGGTCGAGCCCGCGATTGCCCATTTCCCGCTCTCCTCCCGTAACAGCCCTTCTGCGAGCCAAGTCTCGACGAGGCTGGCAACAAATAGCGCATGCCCCTCGGTTCGCTGCGCGAGTTGCGGCGCTAGCGAAGGGGGAAAGGCGTGAACAGGAAACCGGCTTTCGAGATAGGCGCGTATGGCGTCGGCACCGAGTCCGGCGAGCTTGACTTCGTGGAAAGCTGGCGAGCGGCGCAGCTCATGCACCGTTTCCATCACAGCACGGTTGTCGCCCACCAACTCGTCGGACCGACAGGTGCAGATGACGATCAGGCGACCGGCTTCGCGTTGTGAGGCACAGGCCGAAATCCACGCCAGCGTACTCGTGTCGGCCCAATGAATGTCCTCGATGACGAGCATGCCGGGGCGGTGCCGGTCGAGACTATAGAATACCTCGACGAGTTCCCTGAGGAGGCGGGTCGGTGCGATGCCCGTCGGCTGAGCGTCCCGCCTGCCGGTCTCCCGCGCACCGAAGACATTGGGCAGCTGAGCAAAGAGCGTCGGCGCACGGTCGCGGATGATTTTTGTGAGCACCCGTCCGACCGGCGCCTCGCTAAGCCTGGAGATGAGCTCGAGCAGCGGCCCGTATGGCTCGCGCGGCCCCTGATTCGGGGCGCATTGGGCCCGCGCTATCCAGCTGTCCCCAGCCGCCTCATGGCGCGACAGGAACGCGTCGACCAGAGCGGTCTTGCCGGCGCCCGCCTCGCCGGTGATCAGAACGACTGCCCCCTGACCGCTGGCGGTATCGAGCGTGATAGTGGACAGCCGGTTGAGCTCGTTTTCGCGGCCGACAAAGGGAGCAGTTTCCACATTGCGTCGCGCACCGTGCGACGACCGATCCCGGCGCGCGTGCTCGCCGACCATCTCGATGCCGCCGAGATAGCGGTAGCCGTAGAGGCCCACAGTCTCGATGAACCGACGCGGGATCGAGTCGTCGCCCAGAATTTTCCGTAGCTCTCTGATGCACTGCTTCGGGCCGTTGTCGTTGCCATGCCTGCGGCCCCAAACGGCCCCGCGCAGGACGTCCGGGCTGACCACCGCGCCCCGCCGCTCCATGAGCAGGACCAGCACGGCCAGCGTCTTGGGACGAAGCGTCGCGACCGTCCCGCCGCATTGCAGCGTGCCACTTCCCGGATCCAGCACCGGCACGGAAGGCCCGGCTGTACGCTGGGACTCAGCCTTCGCATCCATCACTTTCGCCGATCTTACCTAAGGGAATGACGCCGAAATGAGGCCGCTCACCCGCTCCGCATCCATGGCGCATACCATAGACGGCATCGCGTGACATTCCTTGCGACAACCCCTTATCAGCGCTTGGAGGATTCCCCAGCTGCCATAATGGCCGCAATTTTACCGCAATTGAACCCTCATGCGGCACCCACCACCATAAACTTTCGTGAGGTGACGCTTCTGCGAGGGGTCGCGGTGTTCGGGTCTAGGCGTTGACTTCCTGGCCGGACAGCAAGCGGTCGAAGTAGGCGATCGTATGCCGAAGCCCCTCGCGCAGCGCGATCGTCGGTTGCCAACCCAGCATCTGCTGGGCCAGCGTAATGTCGGGACGCCGTTGCCTGGGATCATCCTGCGGCAGCGGCAGAAAGGTCAGCGCCGACCGCGAACCGCACATCTCGATCGTCAACTCGGCGAGCTGCCGCATGGTGAACTCGACGGGGTTGCCGAGATTGACCGGGCCGGTCACGCCGTCGGGCGTGTCCATGAGACGGATGAAGCCGTCGATAAGATCATCGACATAGCAGAAGGATCGCGTCTGGCTGCCATCGCCATAGATCGTGATCGGCTCGCCCTTCAGTGCCTGCACGATGAAATTGGACACCACCCGCCCGTCATCGGGGTGCATGCGCGGGCCGTAGGTGTTGAAGATGCGCGCAACCTTGATGTCGAGCCCATGGCGGCGGTGGTAGTCGAAGAACAGCGTCTCGGCGCAACGCTTGCCCTCGTCATAGCAGGAGCGCGGTCCGGTCGGGTTGACGTTGCCCCAATATCCTTCGACCTGCGGATGGACTATCGCGTCGCCATAGACCTCCGATGTGGACGCCTGGAAAATCCGGCATCTCAGCCGTTTGGCCAGCCCCAGCATATTGATCGCGCCGTGAACGATGGTCTTGGTCGTTTGCACCGGGTCGTGCTGGTAATGGATCGGCGAGGCTGGGCTCGCAAGATTATAGATCTGGTCGACTTCGACGTAGAGCGGGAACGTCACATCATGCCTGAGCACCTCGAAGCGAGGATGCCCGATCAGGTGTTCGATGTTCTTCTTGTGACCGGTGAAGTAGTTGTCGACGCAAAGGACGTCGTGGCCCTGTGCAATCAGGCGGTCGCAGAGATGCGATCCGAGGAATCCTGCACCACCGGTCACAAGGATGGACCGGCGTTGCGTTTGCGTGCTCGTGGAGATGGCAATATTCATTGGTCCTGCGCCATTCGATCCGTGAAGCCGCCCACGGCGTCGGCATCGATTTCCTCCACCAGCACGATCTCCTGGCTGAAGCCCTCGTCTCCATCAACGCGCAACCCCACAGGCGAGGGCGCGAGATAGGCCGAGGCATGCGGACGACCAAGAAAGCGCAGGCAGAGCGAAAGGCCGGCGAGATGGGATGGGATGATGCCGCCGCCCTTGCCCAGCGGGACGAGGCGCATTGCTTCATCCGCCGAGAACCACCGCCCCTCCTCCGTAGAGGACGGCTCGCCCTCCACTGCGCAGAGAAACAGCACGCTGAGAATGTCTGAGCGGCGGCTACGGACCGGATAGATCGATGCCACATGCCGACAGCTCTCCAAGATACGGCCACCGAGTTCGCGGTCGAGCACCCGCCTGATGCCGCCGATCAAGTAATCGCCATATCTGTCCACCGTGCCCGTGTAGTGCCATAGGCCGTTGAACGGATCGGCATCGTCCACCGCGCGCAGGGTCAGCCAGAAGAACACCTCGCCATCGACGATCCGGTGAACGATCACTTCCGGCGAACAGGACGGGCGCAGGCGGATGAGCGCGTTGAAGATGGCCGTGGGGAACATGCCGCTGTGACCGTCGCGATAATGCGTCAGCCAAGCGAGGGCGGCCTCGCACGTGACGAGTGCCGTCTCCTCGTCCTTGAAGAGGTCCAATACCTTTGTCGAATTAATGGTGCTGTCCATATTCCTCGTAGCGATGAATGTGTTCCGCGAACCACCGGTAGGTCGCCGCCAGCCCGTCCCGGAAGCTGGTCTGCGCGGTATAGCCGAGGACCTCGGTTTGCCGGGTCGTATCCGCTACCCAGCGCGGGGAATCCCACGGCTGGCGCACAACCGCGCCCCATTCGAGAGGCAAGGGGCGACCATGAATGCTCTCTACGAGTTCCGCCGCCTCACGGATGCTGTGCTCGATGCCGGTCCCAAGATTGAAGACCGATCCCTCGACACCTGCGCCCTGGTCCATGCAATGCTCGACCGCCCGCACGACATCATCGACGAAGATGAAATCGCGGCTCACATCGGGCGACGACAGCTTCATTGGTTGCCCGCGAAGCGCCGACAGCATCAGGCGAGGAATCAGCCGGCGACCGTGCTCGAAGGGCCCATAGACCGAGAACAGGCGCAAGGTCACCAGCGGGACGCCTTTGAAGCGCGCCGCATAGGTGCCGTAGAGCGTTTGCGCCAGCTTGGCGATGTCGTGCACCCGCGTTGGATCGGGAAGCGAGGCCTCGCTCATCGGCTGGGTCTGATAGCCATATTCCGACGAGCTTCCGGCATTGATGAAGAGTGCACAGCCGGCGCTCGCCGCGGCGAGATTGACCAAGGGCTGTACCGTGTTCAGGAAGATCTCCATCTCGTCGATCTCCTGCGGCAGCGCGGCATGCGCCGCGAAGTGCAGCACGACCTCCGGGCGCGCGACGGCAACGGCCCGCCGCGTCGCCTCGGCATCGAGCAGATCGGCGGTGTGGACACGCAGCTCGCGCATCACCTCTGCGGTGCGCCATGGGGCCGCCGCTCCATGGCGCGGACGCTCGATCACATGCACCTCGTCGCCGCGCTCGATCATCCGGCGCGCCAACCGTGCGCCGACGAAGCCGCTGGCGCCGCTGATCAGGACGCGACGCGCGCGAGCGGCTGACATGCTTCCGGCTCCCGACAGAAGTCGACATAATGGGCGAAGCCGGCGTCGAGCATGGTGCGCGGCTCGTAGCCCAGCATGCGGCGTGCCTTGGCAACGTCGAGCGCTCCTCGGCGCGTGCGCCGGACCGGATCCGAGGTCTCGCGGGCGGTGATTTTCAGGTTCGGGAAATGCAGCCGCGCGATATCGGCGAGTTCACGCAGGGTCCGCGCGGTGCCGCTGGTGATGTTGAACGTCTCGTTCACCGCCGCGGGATGTGTGGCTGCCAGGTAGAACCCCTCGGCCGCATCCTCCACCCACGTGAAGTCGAGAAGCTGGTTGCCACCGTCGAAGAGATAGATCTCCCGACCCTGCATGCCGCATTCCACGAAGCGCTGGACGATGCGCTGATTGGTGTCGGTCGGACCGTAGACCGAGCACGGGCGCACGATGACGAAATCGAGCCCGAACATCTCGTAGAAGGTGCGCACATAGACCTCGCCGCAAAGCTTGGCCGCGCCATAGACCTCCAGCGGCTTCGTCGGATGCTCTTCGGTCGCCGGGAAGTCGACGAAGTCGCCATAGGCCATGCTCGACGAGGCATAGACGAAGCGTCCCACCTCGCATTGCGAGGCCGCGGTCAGCACATTGGTCGTGCCTGTCTGGTTGATCGCGATCGCCTCCTCGAAATAGCGCTTCGAAGCGTCCGCGATGGAGATGGCTGCGAGATGGATGACCACGTCGGGACGGGCGGCGCGCATGCTGCGTTCCAGCAAAGCGGGACTGCAGATGTCGCCCTCGACCAACTGGAACTGCCCACGCCCCTCGCTCTCGGCCACCGCCTGCTGGATGCGCTGGAGGCGGTAGCGGACCTGGGCGGGATAGCTCAACCGCTCATGAGGCTGCACGAAGGAGCGCAGCGCGTCATAGGCGACGACATCCCATCCATTGCGAATGAACTTGACGGCAAGAAGGGAGCCGATGAAGCCCAAGCCGCCCGTGATGAATACCTTCTGCTTCATGTTTCGATGCTCGCTTGAACCGTTCTCTTCACGATGTCCTCGGCCGTCAGCCCACATTGCTGCCGATAGTAGTCCTGCGAGCCCGAGACGTGGACGAAGCGATCCGGGATGCCGATGCGGTGGATGGCGCAACGCCCCGGAACATCGGCCACAGCCTCGCATACCGCACCGCCAAGCCCGCCCAGCACAGAATGCTCCTCGACCGTGAAGATCGCCCGGCAGCGCGCGCTCAACCGGCGCACATAGTCGGCATCCAGCGGTTTGACGGTGTGGATGCTGGCGACCGTAGGACGGATTCCGTGCTCCGCCTCCAGTCTGCGCGCGGCCTCGGCGACAGTGGCGAGCATGTTGCTGGTCGCCAAGAACGCGATCTCCCCGCCCTCCTGCACCACCAGCGCGCGGCCGAGGCGGAATTCCGGGCCCGTCCGGAGATCGTGGACGAGCGGCTCGCCACGCTTGGCAAGACGCATGTAAGCGGGCCCGCCCTGAGCGGCGAGCGCTCGCGTGGCCTGGCGCACCTCCCACGGGTCACCGGGGCAGACCACGCTCATGCCGGGCAGCGCCCGCGCCACCGCGATGTCCTCCACCGCATGGTGCGTGGCGCCCATATCGCCATAGCTGTAACCGGCGCCGAGGCCGACGATGGTCACCGGCAATTCATGGTAGCAGATGTCGATCCGGATCTGCTCCAACGCGCGGAAAATGGCGAAAGGGATGAAGGAATAGACGAACGGCCGCATGCCTTCACGGGCGAGGCCGGCAGCCGTGCCCATCATATTCGCTTCCGCCACGCCGCAATTGATGTAGCGGTCGGGAAACGCGGCCTGGAACGGCTCGAACACGGTGTAGCCGAGATCGCCGGTAAGCAGCATCACGGAGGCGTCCGTGCGCGCGAGCGACATCAACTCCTCGACGAACGCCGTCCTCATGGCAGCAACTCGAGCCGGGCCGCTGAGAGGTCATCGGCGCTCGGCGTCTGATAGTGCCACTTCAATTGGTCTTCCATGAAGCTCACGCCCTTACCCTTGATAGTGTGAGCGATCAGCGCGGTCGGCCTTCCCGGTTCGAACGGGGCAGCCGAGAGTGCCTCTACGAGTGCCGCCAGATCGTGACCGTCGATGTTCCGCGTCGCCCACCCGGCCGCCTCGAATTTGGCATCGAGCGGCGCGAGGCCGAGCACCTCGTCCACGCGGCCGAAGTTCTGAATCTTGTTGTGGTCAACGATGCAGATCATGGAAGACAGCCGGTGATGGCCCGCAAACATCGCCGCCTCCCAGGTTGATCCTTCCTGACAGTCGCCCTCCGACAGTATGGTGAAGACCCGGTGCGCCCGGCCGCGAACGCGCCCCGCCAGCGCGATGCCGTTGGCCACGGACAGCCCGTGGCCGAGCGAGCCGGTCGAGAACTCGACCCCGGGAATCCCGAACGTGTTGGTATGGGCGATGAAAGGCGAGCCGTCCTTGAGATAGTCCTCGAGCCGCTCGGCGGGAAAGTGACCGTATTCGGCGAGCACGGCATAAAGCGCCGCCGCTGCATGTCCCTTGCTGAGGATCACGCGGTCGCGCTCCTCCCGTTCCGTGCCGCGCCGCAGCGCACCGCCATAGAGCGCAACGAGAATGTCCATGACCGAAAGACACGAGCCGACATGGCAGCTTCGCGCCCGAGCGATCATGCGTAACACCTCGAAACGCAGGCGATCAGCCGTCGTGGCGAGCTCCACCGGACCGACCTGAGCCGAGGCGCCGCTCATGGCGTACCCGTCGTTTCCTCGACGCCGGGCAGCGAGACGCGCGGGCCCAGATAGAAGACCTTGAAATGCTCGATGACGCTGTTATCCGGTTCATCGGTATCTTCACAGCCCGCGTGGACGGTGCCCGTCAGGCTCGCCACGATGTCGAGGCTGCACTTGACCGGCTCCTTGCGATCGTTCTCGGCGGGGCAGACCAGATGAACCACACCGTCCTCCCCGAGCACCCACTGGCAGGTCCATGACTTCCCCGGCTGGAACATATTGCGCTCCGTCGCCGTGCCATTGCCGTGGAATTGGACGAGATACCCCCCACACAGCTCGCCGAGCTTGAGCATGTAGGCGCCCACCACTTCGTCGCGACTGAAAGGTCGTTTGGTGGCCATCCAGGCTGGATAAGCCGGCTCCTCGATGCTGTCCGGCCGTCGGCCGGTTTCGAGCTCACAAAGCCGTTGGAGCCTGCGGAAGGAATCCATTTTACTGCTACCGAGTGTTTTCATTGCTGTCGCTTCTTGCACTGTCGGATTCTAGTCTTGCACGTTCACTGCACCGGCCGACGCCATTACCGGCATGGCATCGGCTGACCGGCGGCGGTGATGGATGCGTCGACCGCCGCGGCCAGTTGTCCGAAACGATCCGGGCTGCGCCGGTTGAACCAGTGGGCGTAGCTGTCGAGACCAGCCGCCGGAGGTCGGCGGTGATCGCGACTCTTCGGGATTTCGCGGAAGAATTCCGTGGCGGACGCGCGCCAGCCTAGGAGGTCGAACACGGCCTGCTGGCTCACATAAGCCTCCACCATCGACAGCTTGCATCGCATGGCTGCCGCATCCAGATCGACGCGTCGCACCCCCACGGCCCCAGCCGGGAAGGCGCCGAGCCTCAAACCCTCAGGCGCCTCACCGTCGGGTGCATAGCAGGGATATTCGAACAGGCGCGCGTCCGAGCGGGCACGCCGGCAAGCCTCTGCGATGGCGAAGTTGGTGGCGTCGTGATCGGCGTGCCCGCCTTCAAATGCGGGAGCGACCACCGCCTGCGGCCGCAGTTCCTCGATAAGCCGGCGAAGCGCCCCGCAGGATTCCTCGAGGGTGCCGACCAACCCGCCGTCCGGCTGCCGCAGCAGATGACGTTCGCAAACCCCGACGACCTCCATCGCGTGCTGGAGTTCGGCTTCACGGACCTCGTCCAGCCCGTCATATCCGCCGGACGTCATCCAGGCGGCCTCGACACGCACGCCCGCACGGACCAGCAAGGATAGCGTTCCCCCGACGAAAACGTCATCGTCAGGGTGAGGAAACACGAAGAGCACCACGCCCCCGGCCAAGGAGAGAAAGTCGACCACCTTTTGCCAATCCACTGGTAATCGTTCAGCCGCCCAACCTAAGCTGTATGGCGTGGTGGCGAGGTGCGGGGGTTCAATTTTGGTATAATTGTGCCCGCCCTGCCGGAGTGGGGCAGTACGGCACAGAAAACCTATGTAACTGTTGTCATGAACAATATCAGGGCGCGCGCATAGCTCGGGATATTCGCCGTTTACGCGCAACCCACAAGTGACGGTCAGCCAAGATGTCTCTTCTCACCGTCCAGGTAGGCGGTCCGATAGAACGCGATTCCCGCCGTCGGCGCATGGCAGGTGACGTCGTGCACCGGCACCTCCGGGGCTACCCCCGACAGGAACAGTTCGCGAATGTCCACCAGGACGGAGACCGCCTGCTCCGGCGTGAGGTCCCAGTCTACGATCCAGCTCCATGGTCGCCCGCTGACACGCTCGGGGAACGCGCCGAGTCGCGGCACCAGCACGGGAAGGCCTGCCTCCAGCCCCTCGGTGAGAATGTAGGAGTAGGTCTCCGGAGCCTGTGCGGCGTACCAGATGAGATGCGGTCGGTAATCGCCCAGCAGCAGCTGGAGCGCGTCGGTCTCATAGGCGCCGGTCACGTCGAGCGCGTCCGGAACGACGCCGTCGATAGTACCGATGATGCGGATATGGATTGGCAGCCCGCGGTCCGCCACGATGCGTGCGGCACCGAGCACACGCGACGCGCCCTTGAAGGCCGTGACCCAGCCGAGAACGGCAACGCGCAGCGGCTCGGAGGGCGCGAGACGGGGCGCGGCCACCGGCGGATAGGCAAGGATGGGGCGCGGGTGCGGCGCCACAACGAGATTTGCCTCCGGCCTGTAGCGCTCGACGCGAGCAGCAACATCGCGCGACGGGCAAATGATGCGCTCCGCCTCCCGGTAGACCCACGTATAGCGGGTCCGATAGTCGACGATGTCGCGCTCGTCCGCCCGGCTCCAGTCCTCCAGGCAGGCCGTGCAGCCCGCCTCGTCGGGCTCCCCGCAATAGGCATTTTCGCGCGTCTTGAAATGCACACGCGGACACAGCGTGTGATAGTCATGGACCGTGAAGTCGAACGCCACCCTGAGCTCCTCGACCAGCCGGCGAACATCGATCGGCACCGTGAAGAGCTGGTGGACGTGGATTCGCGCGACATGCAAGCCGCGCAGCCGCTCGACGATCTGCGGAAAATCGTCCTGCGGATGAAAGGCCACGTCAGGCTGGCCGGGCGCGCTCAGCGTAACGAGGCCGTCGGCCCGGCTGTGGATCACGAGATGAACGGCCGCATCGCCAAGATACTCCGTGAGTTCCTGAACGTGCTGCTCGGTCCCGCCACCCCAGTGGTGCGTGATGTGAAGGATGACTTTCGGCTCCACACGCGCAGCCAGGGCAGTCGAGGAAATTGTAGGCGCGGGCGGCATAATCTCTCCTCGCGAACCACTCTCGACGGGCAAACGGAACGTCAACTCGACACCGCCGATTATTTTCAATACAGATAAACGCGAAAGATGATCACCATCAAGACTGAAAATACGAATTTTCGTAAATACTTGACACGCTACAGCATGCATATTTTATAATGATGCATTCACGATTGGAGTATAAAGCGACCAGGTCCTCGATCTGCTGCCCATACATTGCTCCGAGAGCCGGAAAAAAGGACCCATGCACGTGACCTTCGCAGCGGCCACAGCGGGTCCCTCGCACCTCCCACCCCCGCTTTTGCGCGTCGCGCTGATTGCCGCCTCGTCCGGGCTGCTGCTCGGCTTCAACACGGCGGTCGTCTCCGGGGCGATGCCGTCGCTCCAGCTCACCTGGGCGCTCGGTCCGACAAGCTACGGCCTCATCGTGAGCGGTCTTTTGATCGGCGCAATCGTGGGCGCGTTCGCCGGTGGCCGGCTTGCCGACGATCTCGGCCGGCGCGACGTCATCATGGCCACCGCCGCGGTTTTTGCGCTCGGCAACTTCTGCTCCGGTCTTGCGCCCTCCCCCGCCTATATCGTCGGCGGACGGCTTATCGTCGGTTTCGCCGTCGGCGTCATCTCGGTCGTCGCGCCGCTCTACCTCGCGGAGATCTCGCCCAGACGATACCGAGGACGCATCGTCGGCCTTTATCAACTTGCGATCACGCTCGGCATCCTTTGCGCCTATGTGCTCGATGCCGTGCGGGGGCTTCAACCGCATGAATGGCGCGAGATGTTCATGAGCGGCGCTGCACTGGCCGGCGCGCTCGGAATCGCTGCGCTGCTCTTGCCGGATTCACCGCGCTGGATGCTGCTGCACGACGATGAGCAGGAAGCCCGCTCGATCCTCGTCCGTCTCGGCACCGTCGAGGTCGACTCGGTTATAGAAGAACTGCGCGAGGGCATCGACCGCGAAAGGATGGAGCCGGCTCCCGCTCGACCATTGCCGTTCCTGCGCTCTCCCGCCGGCATCGGCGTCGCACTGTTTTTCTTTCAGCAGCTCGGCGGCATCAACGTCGTCATCTACTTCTTCCCTACCATGATGATGCGCGTGGGGCTGTCCTGGGGGGACCATGCCCTGACCTCCGCCATCAGCCTCGGGCTCCTCAATTGCCTGCTGACGGTGGCGGCCCTCGCGCTGGTCGACCGCATCGGCCGAAGAAAGCTGGCCATGTGGAGTCTGGCCGGTATGTCCGTCAGCCTACTCATCCTCAGCCTCGGCGAATGGCTTTACGCGCGCGACATTGCGGAGGAAGCGATCGAGTTCATGCTGCTCGCGGGCTTCGTCTCATACATCGGCTGGTTCGCCGTCGGCATGGGCCCCGTGTGCTGGATCGTGATTTCCGAGCTCTACCCACTGCGCAAGCGCGGGGCGCAGATGAGCATCCCCGTCATGGCGCACTGGACGTTCAACCTCGTCGTGTCGGGCTCACTTCCTTACATTCTCAGCATCGGCATCACTGCCTACGCATTCCTCGGCTACGCTTTGATCGCCGCCTGCGGATGGTGGTGGGCGCGCAGGTTCATGCCGGAAACCATGGGACTTTCCCTGGAGAAGATTTCCGCCGGAGGCGCGGTGCACAAGGGGTTCCACCCGTGACCGACGCCGTCCAGAAGCACCGTACACGCTCCATCGTGGTGATGTGTATCGTCGCCGCCACTGGTGGATTCCTGTATGGTTTCGACATCGCCGTCATCGCCGGGGCACTACCGCAGATCTCCGCCATGTGGCGCCTCTCCTCGATCGAGGAGGGAATGCTGGCGAGCGCCATCCTTGGCGGCGGCATGGTCGGCTCGCTTATCGGCGGCGGTCTGGCCGACCGGTTCGGGCGGCGCAGCATCATGATGGGCACGGCTGCTCTTTTCGTCATCGGCGCCTTCTGGTGCGGCCTCGCATCCTCGCTCTGGCCGCTTACGGCGGGACGTGCGCTGCTCGGTGTCGCAGTCGGCATCGTGCTGGTCGCGGTGCCGCTCTATATCGCCGAGATCGCTCCGCCGAACATCCGCGGGGCGCTGGTCTCGATGCAGCAGCTCTTCCTGAGCGGCGGAGTTCTCGTAGCCTATCTCGTCAACACCCTGTTCGCGGCCGATGCGGAAGGCTGGCGCCCCATGTTCATGGCCGGCGCCCTGCCCGGGGTCCTTCTCGGCGTCGGCATGTTGTTCATGCCGGAATCACCGCGTTGGTATCTGAGCCGTGGGCGGCTTGGCAGCGCCAAGCGCATGTTGCGTCGTCTCGGCTACGCGGATGCGGAGGGGCAGGAGGAGATCGCCGCGCTTCAGGGCACGCTCGGCGAGGACAATTCGACCGCCACGTGGAAAGAGCTGTCAGAGCCATGGCTGCGGCCGGCCATGTTCATCGGCGTCGCCCTCATCTTCTATCAGCAGATGAGCGGCATCGGGTTCGTGACCTTTTACACGCCGACCATCTTCGCGTTGGCGGGCTACGAGATGAAGTCCAGCGCAATGCTGCTGACCGTCGGGGTCGGCGCGCTCAACCTCGTGATGACGGCCGTGGCCATGGCCTTGGTCGACCGCATCGGCCGCCGGCCGATGTTCATCGGGGGCCTCGTCGGGATCGTGGTGACGCTGACCGCGACGGGCCTGTCCATCTTCTATGTGGCCGACATTCCGGCCATGCGATGGCTCGTTGTCACAGCCGTCTTCCTTTATATCATCGTCTTTTCACTGAGTCTGGGCTCTGTGACCGGTGCTGTCACGTCTGAGATCTTCCCCCAGCGTGTGCGCGGGCTCGCTCTCAGCGTCGTCGTCGTGGCTGCCTGGCTGTTCGAGATCGCGGTCTCGGCCACCTTTCCGCCCTTCGTCGAGATGTTCGGCGCCTCGGCCACCTTTATCGCCTATGCTTTAGTCGGCGTGAGCGGCCTGGTATTCGGCCTGTTTTACTTACCCGAGACCAGGGGCCGGACCCTGGAGGAGATCGAGGCATTCTGGCGTTCGGGCCAGTCGCCCTCGAGGCTGCGTTAGCCTGGCGTCGCTCCTCCGCCGCGCACCACGCGCCATGGCCCGATCCAGAGGCTGTCGACCCAGCCCTGGCGTAAGTGATCCAGCGCGTCCTCCGGAGAGCCGACGATGGGCAGCCCATGACGATTGAAAGAGGTGTTGAGCACCACACCCACGCCGGTCAGCCCCCGGAAGGCGCCCAGAAGCGCATGCAGCAGCGGATTGTCACGCTCACCCATCACCTGCGGTCGCATGCTGCCGTCGACATGGACGACGGCGGGCACCGTCTCGCGCGCATACTGACTCGCCTCCACTGCGAAGGTCATATAGCGGTAGTCGGTCGGCCCCGCCCAGTGCCGCGAGGCCTCCTCCTCCATCACGATGGGGGCAAAGGGCACGAACGGATCGCGCCCCTTGAGCAGCCCGTTGATGCGGTCCTTGACCGAGGCGTGGCGCGGATCGGCCAGCACGGAACGGTTGCCGAGCGCCCGCGGACCCGCCTCCATGCGCCCTTGGAACGTGCCGATGACCTCGCCCCGCGTGAGCGCCTGGGCGATGTCCTCCGGGCCGGCCGGGCTCACCTCGATGTCGGATGACTGCATCAGGAGATGCTCCACCCGATCTGCAGTGAAGTCGTTGCCGAAATAGGGCATCGGCAACCGCAGAGGGCTCTCGAGCGCCCCCTCCAATTGCAGCGCCATCAGCGCCGCACCTGCCGCATTGCCACTGTCGGCAGCATCCGGAAAGACGAAGAAATGATCGGGCCGCAACGTATCGAGGATGCGCCGGTTAGCCTTCACATTCAGGAAGCCGCCCCCTGCCGCCGCCAGCGAACGGCACCCCGATATCGCCATGGCATCGCGCACGAAGGCGAGCATATTGTCCTCGAAATGCCGCTGTGCCTCGCCGGCAACGACGACCGGCGTCATCCGCTGCAGCAATTCGCCATAGGCGAGCGACTGCACCACCGAGTTCATCGGATTTGGCAGCCGGCGCTGGGGATTGGCCCGGTTGTAGCAGCGGAACTGCCATTTATCGGCTGCGCTGAAGACCCCGTCCCGGCAGCTCACGACGCCGTCAAATGCGTTCGGCCCCTCGCCCTGCGCATCGAGGGCGGCGAGCCCCATGGTCTTGTATTCGCTGTCGATCGGCACGAAGCCGAGTGCCTCGGTGACCGCCTGGTAGAAGCAGCCGAGACTGTCTCTCGACGCTGACGAACGCAGCATGGTGAGCGCGCCGCCCGGTGTTCCGCGATAGATCGTGGCGCTGGCCTTGTCGCCCTTGCCGTCGACCGTGAGTACGCAGGCGTCCTCCAGTCCCGAAAGCAGGAAAGCGGAGGCCGCATGCGAAAGGTGATGGTGCACATGGTAGTGCCGGAGATGCCTGCGGAAAAAGCCGAGTTCCGCCATTTCCTCGACGCGCGCATAGGGGTGTCGCTCGCCGAAGCCCGCCCATATCTCCCCGAGGCGGCGCTCGACCGAGCCGACCGGATCAGCGGCGTCGGGCTGGAAGGCCATATTCTCGGCCGACGGCACCCGAGCGCGCGCATCGAGCCCGACGACGAGGCTGTCCTCATGCTGCGGCAGCACCCCGAACTGGCTGGAGAAGGCGACGATGTCGACGTCGTCGATGGTCAGCCCGCAGTAATCGAGCACGGCGCGGACGGCGAGTGAGGGAAAGCCGCAATAGTGCTTGATGCGATTTAGGCGCTCTTCAGCAATGCTGGCGAGAATGCCGCCGCCGTCACACAGCGTTGCTGAAGCGTCGTGGGCACAGTTGATGCCCAGCGCGATCCGTCGCCCCCTCATCGTCATCCTCCGCATTGACGGCGAGGGCATCTCCCCGCCGGGCGGTTTCGCCCGATCGAAGAGAACTCGCTCCCGCTTCCCGAAAGGTAGAGCATATTCTCACCGTTTCGGATGTTTCCAGCCGTACGGGAAGGGGCCTAGACCAGATTATACTCTAATTATACCGGCAGCAGTCGGAAATATGAGTAGGTTGTCGTGTCGTCGACCGACGTGCAGCGCATACGCCGCCTGTTTACAAGGAGCCGGCCCTATGTCGAACAGATCGTCCGTGAATATCTACCATCGTAGCATCGAGAAGTTTCGTCCCATGCACGAGACGATCCCGAATGCGACGCCGTTCACGATCATGATCGAGCCGACCAATGCTTGTAACTTCCGCTGCCGCTTCTGCCCCACCTCGGACATCAAGCTGCTCAAATCGGTCGGGCGAAAGGTCGGATTCATGCCGATGGAGCTGTTCAAGAAAACCGTCGACGGCATCAACTTTCCCTCCCGCATCGGCAAGCTGAACCTCTACAAGGATGGCGAACCGCTGCTGCACAAGCAGCTTCCCGAGATGGTCGCCTATGCCAAGCAGTCCGGCGCCTTCGACGAGATCGTATTCAACAGCCAGGTCGCGCTGCTGACCGAGGACAAGGCGCGGGCGCTGATCGAGGCAGGGCTCGACACCATCCGCATCTCGGTCATCCACGTCCATGACAAGGGCTACAAGGATCTCTGCCAGACCTACGACAATTACGCGGAGGTGCGTGAGAACATTCATCGGCTCTACCGCCTGAAGCAGGAGTACAAGAGCCCGATCCGCATCCACGTGAAGACCATCGAGACCGGCCTCACCCAGGAGGAGCGCGACCAATTCTATGCCGACTTCACCGGCCATGCCGACACGGTGTTCATCGATCACCTGACCGGCTGGAGCGACTCGGAACGCCACGACTGGACGCTGGGCCTAGATCCCGACGTGGCTCCTGACGGTTTCAGTCCGGTGATCCGCAACCGCAAGGTTTGCCCGACGCCGTTTTACACTCTCTCGGTAAACTGGAATGGCGGCGTCTCGGTGTGCTGCGTCGATTGGGCCTGGCGCACCATCGTCGGCGACACGAATCACGAGACCATAACTGACATCTGGCACGGCGAGCGTCTTCGCGAGTTCCGGCTCATGCATCTACGCGGCCTGAAAGACCAGAATCCGTCGTGCCAGACCTGTCATTACATGCAGGGCCTGCTCGAAATCGACAATCTCGATGACCATACCGAGAAGCTGATCCCGATCATCGAGGCAACGGCGGGCGGCGCGCGGCCTCATAATGAGACGGTGGGGCATGCCGCGGAGTAGACCGCGCCCAAAATCCGAGCGACGGCAAATTGGCCAACCCCCCAAGTGAATTGAAGGGCGCATCGTTCGCGATGACCTGGCTGATGAACAGCGCCGGTCCGCGGATCGTGGCCGGTTGAGGCACGCCAGTCGCCTTCGGTGAGGAAGGCGATGATAGCGATTGCAGATGCTGTGCAACCGTGAAGGCGGTTCGCCGGCTCCCCCTCGGCGAACCGCCTCCGGCTCGGCTAAGGGCGCGTCAGACGGCTGGCATCTGCGGCCCGGCGCCAGCGCCCGTTTCTGCGATGGCGGCCGCGATGGCCGCGAGATCCTCACGGGTTAGCTCGATGCGCGCGGCATCGAGCCAGCCGTCCACCTGCTCCGGGCTGCGGGCGCCGACGATAGCGCCCGTGACGCCGGGCCAGGCGAGCGTCCAGGCAACGGCAACGGTCGCCACAGACGTGCCGTGCCGCTCGGCGATCGGCCTGAAGGCATCGGCGAGCGTCAGATTGCGCATGAGCTTCTCGCCCGAGAATTCCGGATTCCGCGACCGCCAGTCGTTCGCCGGCAAGGCACCCGCGCGCTGTGCGGTGAAGCGGCCGGTGAGGAGGCCGGACTGCATGGGGCTATAGACGATGACGCCGGTCTGATGCGCCGCGCACCACGGCAGCTCCGCGGCGGCGACATCGCGCCGAATGGCCGAGAACGGCGGCTGCAACGTGTCCACATGGCCGAGGCGCTCGGCCTTCTCAAGCTGATCGACCTTATGGTTGGAGAGGCCGACGGCGCGGACCTTTCCTTCCTTTTTCAGGTCGAGCAGAGTCTGCCAGTAGTCTTCCACCGGTGTGCCGTCCTCGGCCGGCCAGTGCATCTGGTAGAGGTCGATGCGCTCGACGCCGAGCCGGCGGAGCGAATTCTCAACCTCGCGCCGGATGCTCGCCCGCGCGCCGATGCGCAGCGGCAGGGCCTTGCGATCGTTCTCGTCCCAGATGAGCCCGCATTTCGTGAAGACATAAGGCCGCCGGTCGGCGGGGATGTCCGCCAGCGCCTGCCGCACGACTTCCTCGGAATGGCCGAGGCCGTAAACCGCCGCTGTGTCGATCCAATTGATCCCGCGCTCGATGGCGTGCCGGATGGCCGCCACCGAATCGCGATCATCCTGCGCGCCCCAGCCCACGGCCCAATCGCCGCCGCCGATCGCCCAGGCGCCGAAGCCGACGCGCGTGATCTCCATGTCGGTGCGGCCAAACCGACGGGTGGACAGTGCTGTGGCTGCGCCCGTTGCTGTGCTCATAAGCGTTCTCCTTGCTGGCGCGTAACCTGGACAGCGGCGGCCTATCAATCCAATAGAATGTAGAGATGCGATTGTTCTGTTGGGCAGATCAGTCCCAGTATCCGTGCTGCATGTTGACGCGGCTATGCCGCCTGTGGCTCGCACGAGCGATCAGCGCCGCTCTCTGCTCATCCCAGGATCCGACAGAAACGCGAGGCGAAGCGCTTGGTTCACGGCCAAGCAACGCGTGCAGAGGAATGGCGCCAGGGCGCTGTCAAGTCACCGCGGCCGCGTAATCAGCCGTCTTGAAGCCGACGATGAGCCGTCCGCCGATGTCGAGCACCGGCCGCTTGATCATCGAGGGCTGGGCGAGCATCAGGGCGATCGCTTTCTCTTGATCGAGGCCCTGCTTGTCATCATCCGGCAGCTTGCGGAATGTCGTGCCCGCCCGGTTCAGCAGCGTCTCCCAACCGACCGCGCCGGCCCACGCCGCCAGCCGCTCACGGTCGATGCCCTCGATCTTGTAATCATGAAATCTATAGGCGACGCCATGGTCGTCGAGCCAGGCACGCGCCTTCTTCATCGTGTCGCAGTTCTTGATGCCATAGATCGTTGCGCTGGCCATGCCGTCCCCGTCGTCACTGCTATCCGCTATAACTGAGTAGCGAGCGGGCGGCGGCATGCAAGCCGGTTCGGCACCAGGCAAATGCGGCCTATGACCACTCCGCCCTGGAGGAGCAGCGATGGCGAGCGGTGAAGATTTGCGCCTGATGGCACTGGCGTTGGAAGGCACGACCGAGGCGCCGCATTTCGAGCGCACGGCTTTCAAGGTCGCACGCACCTATGTGACGCTCGCGCCCGATGGCCGCAGCGCCAATTTCAAATTCTCGCCCGACGAGCAGGAGTTCAAATGCACGTTGGCGCCGGAGGCCTTCCACCCCGTGCCCAATGCCTGGGGCCGGCAGGGCTGGACCACGGCGAATTTTGGCGCGCTGAGCACCGCCGACCTCAAGAACGCGCTCGAGACCGCCTGGGCGCACGCACTGCCCAAAAAGCCGAAGCGGAAATGATCTGACGCCCCGCCTTTGACGAAGAGAACAGCGACCTCTTCCGGCAGGGCCGCCAAGGGTGCTATGCCGGACGCGCCGTTCGGATGATGTCGGAGTTCGATGGTTCGCCCTCATTTGCCGCTCAATGCCTTGCGCGCCTTCGAGGCCTCGGCCCGCCATCTCAGCTTCACCCGTGCGGCGATCGAGCTCTGCGTCACGCAAGCGGCGGTGAGCCACCAGGTCAAGGCGCTGGAGCAGCGCATCGGCGCGCCGCTCTTCCGGCGCCTGCCGCGCGGCCTCGCGCTCACCGACGAAGGCATCGCGCTGCTGCCGACGCTCCGCGACTCGTTCGACCGCATCGCCGATCTCCTGGAGCAGGTCGAAGGCGGCCAGGTGCGCGAGGTGCTGACGATCGGCGCGGTTGGCACCTTCACGGTCGGCTGGCTGCTTCCGCGCCTGCCCGGTTTTCGCGAGGCGCATCCCTGGATCGACCTGCGGCTGTCGACCAACAATAACCGGGTCGATATCGCGGCCGAAGGCCTCGACTACGCCATCCGCTTCGGCAATGGCGCCTGGCACGGCACCGACAGCGAAAGGCTGTTCGAGGCGCCGCTTTCGCCGCTTGCCGCACCGGCGCTCGCGGAGCGGCTGCGCGTGCCGGCGGATCTGGCTCACGAGGGCCTGCTGCGGTCTTATCGTTCGGATGAATGGCCGCGCTGGTTCGAGGCGGCCGGCATTCCCGCCCCCTCCATCAAGGGCCCGATGTTCGACTCCTCGGGACTGATGGTGGAGGCGGCGGTCCTCGGCGTCGGCATTGCACTCGCACCACCTCTGATGTTCTCGCGCCATCTCGCCGCGGGCATCATCCTGCAGCCCTTCGATATCAGCGTGTCCATGGGCTGCTACTGGCTGACCTGGCTGCAATCGCGACAGATCACGCCGGCCATGGCTGCCTTCCGCAACTGGATCCTGGCCATGTCCGCGGACCCTATGATGCGCGCTGAGGAACTCAGACGACCGCAGGAACAACCCGCATTTTGAAATCTGATACTTGATATTTCAGACATCACAGCTATGATGCGCCGATAATAGCCGTTGCAGCGGCAGGTCGGGAGGAGCGTCATGACATCGAGCGCGCGGGTCAGCCCCGTCCAGCCGATCGTCCTCGCCAGCTTGCGCGATCACGTGCATGAGCGGCTGCGGGAAGCCATTATCGCCGGCCGCTTTGCCGATGGCGAACGCATCAACGAGCGCGAACTCGCCAAGGACCTCGGCGTCAGCACCACGCCCGTAAAGGAAGCCTTGCGGCAACTCGAGACGGAAGGGCTCGTCCGCACGGAGCCGCGCCGCGGGGTGTTCATCACCTTCGGCGCGCAGCAGGCCGAGGAAATGTCGCTCGCCCGGGCCGCGCTCGAGAGCATGATCGCGCGGCTTGCGGCCAAGCGCGCCACGGCCGCTCACGTCGATGCGCTGCGCACCCATGTCGCCGAGATGGAACAGGCGACGATCGCTGGCGACGTCGAGCGCCTCATCGCGTTGAACGAGCTGTTCCACAGCCAGATCCACGAGGCCTCGGGCTGCGACTATCTCAGGCGGCTTCAAGGCAAGCAGCAAATGTATAATCACGCCACGCGCCTTGCCCTTCTCGGCGAAGCCGAGGAGCGCGGGCGGGCGCTTGCCGAGCATGGTGCCATCCTGGATGCCATCGCCGTCGGCGATCAGGATGCGGCCGAGCGCATCATGCGCGACCACGTGGTCCGCTCAGGCCAACGGCACATCGCCATCGTTTTCAAATCCGCATCGGCAGGAGAAGCGGCATGAGCATCGCGCGCGTTCGCGCATCCCTGGGTGGGATATCCGGCATTCACGTGACCCCCTATGGACCGGACGGGGCCCTCGACGAAGCTCTATTGACGAAACTGGTGCGCCGCATCGCCGATGCCGGCATTCACAACATCGTGTCGGGCGGCAATACGGGAGAGTTCTTCAGCCTGGCCTTCGAGGAGGTCGTCCGACTCCAGGCCGTTGCCATCGCCGCCATGGGCGAGGCGCCGGTGAGAACAGCCGCCGTCGGCCGCTCCCTCAAGGAGGCGCTCGCGACCGCCCGACTGGCTGTCGCTGCCGGTGCGCAGGCGGTGATGGCGCATCACCCGCTCGACCCCTTCGCGGCGCCCCAGGCGCAGGCGGACTATTTCATCGCCATTGCCGAAGGGGCCGGTGTGCCGGTGGTCGCCTATCTGCGCTCCGACGCGATGCCCGTCGACGAAGTCGTCCGCATCGCGCGACATCCGAATATCGCCGGCATCAAATTCGCCACCCCCAATCTCATGCATCTGGCCGAATGCGTCCGCGCCACGTCGGATTGCCCGGCGGTGTGGGTGTGCGGCCTTGCGGAGGGCTGGGCGCCGGCCTTCTACGCCCTTGGCGCGAAAGGCTTCACGTCCGGCCTCGTCAATGTGGCTCCGGAGCGCTCTTTGGCCATCTGGCAGGCGCTGGATGAGGGGCGATTCGAGGATGCGCGTGCGCTGATTGCTCCCATTGCTCCCTTCGAGGCTCTTAGAATGAAGTACAATAGCGGAGCCAACGTGACTGTGGTCAAAGAGGCGTTGATGTTGGGCGGATGGCCGGTCGGTCCCGTGCGGCTGCCGGGGTTGCCTCGGCTCGCCGAGGCCGATCGCGCCGCTCTCGCCCGGATCCTGTCCGCACTCGGCCAAAAGGTCGTGGCGACGGACGCCGCAGAATGATCCAGCATCCGGAAACGGATGAGACGAAAGCCTCGGGGCTGGCAAGCCTCGATGGCGGACAACAGGGGAAAGGGTGGAAACATGGCATATGACTTGACACGGCGGCACGTTCTCGGCGGTGCGCTGGGGCTGACCGGACTGGCGGGCCTGCCGTCACACGCCGCAGCGCAGGTGCCCAAGCCCGCCTCGCCGCTGACGCTCAACATCATCGATGCGGCAGGGAACCTCGCGCTGACGCAGCCCGCCTTCAACAATTACAAGACCGAGCATCCCGATCTCGTCTCCGGCTTCGCCTTCACCAAGGCACCGGCCCCAGAAATTCCGGGAAAGATCAGGGCACAGCAGTCCGCCAAGCGCGTCGACATCGACATGGTCATCGTCGGCACGGATGCGCTTTCGGCGGGCCTCGCCGACGACATCTATATCGATCTGATCGGCCAATATTCGAATGCGCTGCCCAAGCTGCAGGAGATCTATCTCGAGCCGGCCTGGCAGATGCAGGGCCTCAGCAAGGGCCGCGGCGTGGTGGTGAGCTATTATCCCTCGGGCCCGCTCATCGAATACATGCCCGACCGGGTCGCAAAGCCGCCGACGAGCGCCGAGGAACTGCTGGCCTGGGCCAAGGAAAATCCGAACAAGTTCATCTACGCCCGGCCCGCCAATTCCGGCCCGGGGCGCACCTTCCTGATGGGCCTCCCCTATCTTCTCGGCGACAGCAATCCAAAAGACCCGATGAAGGGCTGGGACAAGACCTGGGCCTATTTGAAGGAACTCACCCAGTATATCGAATACTACCCGAGCGGCACCACCAACACCATGAAGGAGCTTGGTGACGGCACCCGCGATATGATCATCTCGACGACGGGATGGGACATCAATCCGCGCGTGCTCGGCATCGTGCCCAAGGAAGCGAAAGTCGGGACCCTGAAGGGCTTCCACTGGGTGGTCGACGCCCATTATCTCGCGATCCCGAAGGGCGTGGCCGCCGAACGCCTGCCGATCCTCGTCGATCTGATCGGCTTCCTGCTGGAGAAGAAGCAGCAGGCCTATGCCTATGACGAGGGTTATTTCTATCCGGGCCCGGCCGTGAAAGACGTGCCGCTCAGCATGGCGCCGAAGGCGAGCCAGGATGCGATCGCCGAATACGGCCGGCCGGAATACGAGCAGTGGATCGCCGACAATCCGAAGGAACTTCCGCTGGAACCCGAACAGCTCGTCCAGGCTTTCCGCCGCTGGGACGAGGAGATCGGCGCGAAGAAGTCCTAAGCCGTCGCGATCGAGGCGCCCGCAATGGCGGGCGCTTCAACCCCCTCGGAACATAGGGCCTTTAAAGCATGTCCATTCAGGCCGGCCAGTTTCACGAGCTCAGGCTCGATCGCCTGGGTCGTCGCTTCGGCACAGTCAACGCGCTCAACGATGTTTCACTGACGATCCGCAAGGGCGAGTTCGTTGCCCTGCTCGGGCCGTCGGGATGCGGAAAGTCCACGACGCTCAATTGCATCGCCGGGCTTCTCGCCTCCACGTCCGGCGGCATCTGGCTGGACGAAAGGCGGATCGACCCATTGCGTCCCGAGCAGCGCGGCTTCGGGATGGTCTTCCAGAACTATGCGCTCTTCCCGCATATGAATGTCCGCAAGAATATCGCCTTCGGCTTGACCATGCGCGGTGTCGCCAAGGAGGAGATCGAGCGGCGGGTGGAGGAAGCGGTCGCTCTGGTCCGGCTGAACGGCCAGGAGGAGAAGCTGCCGGGCGAGCTCTCCGGCGGCCAGCAGCAGCGCGTGGCGATCGCCCGCGCCATCGTCATCGAGCCGCCTCTTGTTCTCATGGACGAGCCCTTGTCCAATCTCGATGCCAAGCTGCGCCTGGAGATGCGGGCCGAGATGCGGCGCATCCATAATTCGCTGGGCGCCACGACGATCTATGTGACGCATGACCAGGAAGAGGCCCTGTCGCTCGCCGACCGCATCGTGGTGATGCGCGACGGGCGCGTCCGCCAGGTCGGCACGCCGGAAGACCTCTATGCCCGTCCCGATCATCTCGACGTGGCCGACTTCATGGGTTTCCGCAACCGGCTCGATGGCGAGGTCATCGCCGTCGATGGCGAGATGGCGGAGATCGCGGTGGGCAATGCGCGCCTGCGCGGCCGGCTGCGCGAGCCGGTCAAGCTCGGCGCCAAGGCGGTCCTCGCGGTCCGTCCCGACGATTTGCTGGCGGTGCCGCCGCGCGACGGTGCGCTTGCCGCCCCGGTGATCAGTTCGGAATTCCGCGGGCGTGACCATGTCGGCTTCGCGCAGGGGCCCAATGGCCGCGACCTCGTTTTCGCCGCGCCGCGCGCGCTGGCCGCCGGCGAGGCGGTTCACCTCGAGGCGGCGCCCGACAGAGCCCTCGTCTTTGCGGGAGATCGGCCGTGACGAGCGTCGGTTCAACGGGCATGAAGGCCGCCTCCGCTCCGACCGGGGCGGATCGCCCCTCCCTCGGGCAGCGGCTGAAGGCACAAGGGCTCGACGGAACGACGCTGCTCGTCATCCCCGCCGCGGCTTTCCTCATCCTGCTCTTCGTCTATCCCTTCCTTTACGGGCTCGTCCTGTCCTTCCAGCCGCGGGAGGGCGGGACTTTCGCCAATTATGCGCGCTTCTTTTCAGACCCGTTCCTCTACGACACCGTCTCCAAGACGCTATGGCTTGCGGTGCCGGTGACGCTGCTCAATCTGGTGCTCGCGGTGCCGGTCGCGTTGCGCGTCCGCGACATGCGCTACCAGCGCGTGCTGACGACCATCCTCGTCGTGCCGATCACGCTGGGCACCGTCCTCATCGCTGAGGGCTTGCTCAATTATCTCGGCCCGCAAGGCTGGCTCAACCGGACGCTCATCACCTTCGGGATCATCGACCGCCCGGTCCGCCTGGTGCATAATTACTGGGGCGTCTTCCTGTCGCTCCTCATTACGGGCTTCCCCTTCGCCTTCCTGCTGACGCTCTCCTATGTGACCGGCATCGACCGGAACCTCGAGCGCTCGGCTGCAACGCTCGGCGCCGGTCCCCGGCAGCGCTTCCAGCGCATTCTCCTGCCGCTGATCCTGCCGGGACTGGCGATCACCTTCTGCCTCTCCTTCGTGCAGGCCTTCGCGGTCTTCCCGTCCGCGGTGCTGCTCGGGGCGCCTGCCGGCCCGACCCGGGTCATCTCGATCGCGGCCTATCAAGCGGCCTTTGAGCAGTATGACTACTCGCTGGCATCGGCCATCGCCATGGTCATGGGCGCCGTTCAGCTCGCCGTCGTGGCTGTCATCCTCGGAAGCCGCAACTTCCTCTATCGCGGCTCGACCGCCGGCGGAAAGGGCTGAGCCATGATCAAGGACACGTCCGTCTCGGCCCGTCTATGGAACACCGTCGTCTGGGTGTTGGTGGGCTTTTTCGTGCTCAACCTGGCGGCCCTGATCGCCAGCGTCGTCATGAGCTCCTTCGCGACACGCTGGCTCGGCACATGGCTGCCATCGGGATTGACGACGCGCTGGTACAGCTCCGCCTGGAGTGAATTCCAGCTCGGCCCGGTGCTCACGGTCACCTTCCAGGCAGTGTTCCTGGTCGTGTTCTTCTCAGCGGTCCTCGGGGTACCCGCGGCTTACGCGCTGGCGCGGCGCGAGTTTCCGGGCAAGCGGCTGATCATGCTGCTCTTTCTGCTGCCGCTGCTCATTCCGCCGATCACCTTCGGCATCCCGCTCGCGACCGTGCTCTACCAGACGGGCTTTGCCGGCTCGCTCAGCGGCGTCGTGCTCGCCAATCTCGTGCCGGCACTGCCCTTCGTGGTGCTCGTGATGGTGCCTTTCATCGAGCAGATCGATCCCAAGATCGAGGCCGCAGCGCGCGTCTTCGGTGCCAGCACGCCGCGGCTGTTCTTCCACGTGCTGCTGCCGCTGCTGCTGCCTGGCATGCTGGCGGCGCTCCTGCTCGTTCTGGTGCGCACCATTGCGATGTTCGAGCTCACCTTCCTGGTCTCGGGGCCGACCAGCCAGACACTGATCGTGGCGCTCTACTACGCCGTCTTCGCCGCGGGCGTCCGGGCCATGCAGTCGATCGATGCCATGGCGGTCGTCTATATGGTCACGACGCTGATCTGGCTCGTCATCGCCTTGCGCTTCGTGAACCCCACACAGCTCGTCGGACGTCCTCGCAACCAGACGGCCAACTGAGCCTCGCAATCACGCTCCCGCGCCCAGCGTGGGAGCGGCTGACCTGTCCTCACGGATCATCATGAAGATCACCGCGCTCGAAACGGTCCAGCTTCCCCATCTCGACAATATACTCTGGGTGCGGGTGCATACGGATGAGGGTCTCATCGGCTTAGGCGAGACCTTTCGCGGCGCCGATGCGGTCGCGCGCTACATTCACAAGGATGTCGCGCCGCTCCTCATCGGCCGCGATCCGCTGGCGATCGACGCGATCTCCAAGCTGCTCACCGAACCCTATGTCGGGTTCCGGTCCTCGGGCGTGGAGATGCGTGCCGCATCGGCCGTCGACATCGCGCTGTGGGATGTGTTCGGCAAGGCCGCCGGCCTGCCTGTGCACCAATTACTCGGCGGGCTCTCCAGGCCGAAGATCCGCACCTACAATACTTGCGCCGGATATACCTACAACAAGCGCGGCCAACGGCGTTACATCGGCGACAAGGACGAAGGCGCCGAGGGCCCTTACGAAGACCAGATCGCCTTCCATCGCGATGCGGGCGCCCTCGCCCAGAGCCTGCTCGAGGAAGGCATCACGGCCATGAAGATCTGGCCCTTTGATCCCTTTGCAGTGGCGAGCGGCGGCAATTTCATTCACAAGGCCGATCTCGACACGGCGCTACGCCCGTTTCGGCAGATCCGCGACGCCGTCGGCGATGCCATGGAGGTCATGGTCGAGCTCCACTCCATGTGGGATCTGCCCTCGGCGCTCGCCATCGCGCGGGGCCTGCAGGAATTCCGCCCGTTCTGGGCCGAGGATCCGATCAAGATGCAGGACCCGGATGCGCTCGCCCTCTACGCGCAGCGCTCAGGTCTGCCGGTTTGCGCCAGCGAGACGGTTGCGACGCGCTCGCAATTCTTGGAGCTCCTGCGCAAGGGTGCGGCCGATTATGTCATGCTCGACGTGTCCTGGTGCGGGGGGCTGAGCGAAGCCAAGAAGATCGCTACCATGGCCGAGGCCTTCCAGCGGCCGGTCGCTCCACACGACTGCACAGGCCCCGTGGTCTTCGCCGCCTCCATTCACCTCTCGCTCAATCTGCCGAACGCGATTTTCCAGGAATCGGTGCGCGCCTATTACAGCTCCTGGTATCGCGATCTCGTCACCGTCATGCCGCGCATCGAGGCCGGCCATATCCACCCCTTCGAAGGCGTGGGCCTCGGCCTCGAACTCACCCCCTTCGTGCTCGAGCATCCGGATGCCGTGATCCGCCAGACCGGCAAGGACGATATTTGAGCGCTGTTCCAGCTGTGCCGCGACAGCGCGCCCCGTCGATGCAGCGGAGCGGCAGCGCTAGCGTCTCACCGCGATGCCGCACCCGTGAGGTTGTGTGATGGCGATGCTTACTCAGGGAGAGCCCCGCGCCGAGCGGGTGCTGCTGACCGGTGCTTCGGGCACGCTCGGCCGGGTGCTCGCAGCTGGCCTTGCCGCGGCCGGATATCGGCTCATCTTGAGCGATCTCGTCCCCTTCCCCGATCCGCTGCCGGAGGGCGCGACCTTCGCGGCCGCCGACCTCACCGATGCCGACGCGCTGGCGGCGATCTGCCCGGAGGATGTCGGCTCGATCATCCATTTCGGCGGCATCAATACGGAAAAGTCGCTCGATCTTATCTATTCGGCCAATATTTACGGCACGACCCATGTCTTCGAGCTGGCCAAGGCACGGCGCGCACGGGTCATCTATGCGAGCTCGAACCACACCATCGGCTTCTATCCGCGGACGCAGCAGCCGGTCAGCATCGACGATCCCTACCGGCCGGACGGCTACTACGGCTTGTCGAAAGCCTATGCGGAATTGCTCGGGCGGATGTTTTTCGACAAGCACGGCATCGAGAGCATCCATCTGCGGATCGGCTCCTGCCTTCCGGAACCCACCGAGACACGGCATCTCGCGACCTGGCTCTCCTATCCCGATCTCATCCGCCTCGTCCTCGCCGCCTTGCAGGCCGGCGATCCACGCTTTGCCGTGGTCTGGGGCATCTCGCGGAATGCCCGCCGCTGGTGGAGCGGCGATGACGCGGCCCGTGTCGGCTACGAGCCGCAGGACGACGCCGAGACTTACGCCCATTCCATCCGCGAAGAGAGCGGCAGTGCCGTGGCCAGGCACTTCCAGGGTGGTTCAATGTGCAGCCGTGGCTATACCCGGCCGGACGATCCCGATCGCTGAGGGATTCCGTATCGGGGCCCGGCGCCTGATCTGCGGGCGTGGTCGCCCGCTCAGCCGATCGGCAGCGGCGAGCCGCTTTCGTCCTTGAGCGCGACGCCCGAGACGCCCCGTTGGAAAGCCATGTCGAGCAACCAGCCCAGCTTGTGGGCGGCGTCCGCGTAAGCCAGCCCCTCGCGTCGCACGTTAGAGATGCAGTTGCGTTCGGCATCCGAGCGTCCAACCTTGGGGTGGAGCGTGAGATAGAGGCCGAGGCTGTCGGGCGACGACAGGCCCGGCCGCTCGCCGATGAGCACGACGACGGCGCGTGCATTGAGGAGTGCGCCGACCTCGTCACCGAGGGCGACGCGCGCGCCGCTCGCGATGACGACCGGAGCGAGACGCAGGCCGCGCTGCTTCAGCAGCGGCGTCCATGCGGCAAGAAACGGCGCGGCATTGGCATGGATCGCCGTGGAGGAGAGCCCGTCTGCCACGACGATGGCGAGATCGGCGGGCGCCACCGGCCGCATGGAAAGCCGCTCGCGGCTTTCCTCCGCCAGTCGCCGGCCGAGGTCGGGCCGGCGCAGATAGACGTCGCGGGAGGGCGCGGCACTCGCAACCACCATGGCCTCGTGCCCGAGGGCCTCGATGGCGCGCGCGGTGCCCGCCGCATCGAAGGGCGTGTGGACGGCATCGCGCGCCTGCGCATGGGCGAGGCCGAAGCGCAGCACCTCGCGGGTCGGCAGGGACGGCCCGGCGCGTCCAAGGGCAATGCGTGCCGGCGTCAGACGCGTCAAGCGCGCCCAGGGATCGGCGAGGACGGCGCTTTCTGCCGCCGGAGCCGGCTTGCCCTGCTGCGGCTTCTCTTCGGTCATTCCGCGATGCCCTGGAAGGCGGGCGCTGCCAGCAGCGGCTGGCGGCTTTCCTGCGGAAGGAGCCGCCCGTTCACGTCGGTGATCCCCATGCGCCCGAGCCAGGCCTCGAATTCGGGCGCGCGCCTCAGGCCCATCACCTCGCGGATATAGGCCTGGTCGTGGAAGGACGTGGACTGGTAGTTCAGCATCACGTCGTCAGCTCCCGGCACGCCGATGATGAAGGTCACGCCAGCGGCAGCGAGCAGGGTGAGCAGCGTGTCCATGTCGTCTTGATCGGCCTCGGCATGGTTGGTGTAGCAGACGTCGCAGCCGAGCGGCAGGCCCATGAGCTTGCCGCAGAAGTGATCCTCCAGCCCGGCACGGATGATCTGCTTGCCGTCGTAGAGATATTCGGGGCCGATGAAGCCGACGACGGTATTGACGAGCAAGGGCTCGAAGGGGCGGCAGACGGCATAGGCGCGCGCCTCCAGCGTCTGCTGGTCGACCCCGTGATGGGCGCCGGCCGAGAGCGCGGAGCCCTGCCCCGTCTCGAAATACATGACGTTCTGCCCCAAGCTGCCACGCTTCAGCGAGCGCCCGGCCTCCATGCCTTCCTTCAGGACGGCGAGGTCGATCCCGAAGGAGCGGTTCGCCGCCTCCGTTCCGGCGACCGACTGAAAGACGAGATCGACCGGCACGCCACGCCCGATGAGATCGATCGACGTGGTCACATGGGTGAGCACGCAGGCCTGGGTCGGGATCTCGTAGCGCTGAATCAGGTCGTCGAGCAGGTGGAGGAGTTTCGTCAGCACCGGCAGGCTGTCGGAGGCAGGATTGACGCCGATCACCGCGTCGCCGCATCCATAGAGCAGCCCGTCGACGATCGAGGCGCTGATGCCGCGCGGATCGTCCGTCGGATGGTTCGGCTGCAGGCGGACGGCCATGGTACCGGGAAGGCCGATGGTGTTGCGGAAGCGCCGGACGACCCTGCACTTCCTCGCTACCAGAATGAGATCCTGATTGCGCATCAGCTTGGAAACGGCGGCGGCCATCTCGGGCGTCACGCCGGGCGCGATCCCGGCAAGCGCCGCGGGCGTAGCGAGATCGGACAAGAGCCAATCGCGGAACTCGCCGACCGTCAGATGAGCGATCGGCCGGAAGGCCTCGCCGTCATGCGTGTCGAGGATGAGGCGCGTGACCTCATCCTCCTCGTAGGGCACCAGCGCCTCTGTCAGGAATGTCTTGAGCGGCACGTCGGCCAGGCACATCTTCGCCGCCCAGCCCTCCTCGGCGCTTTCCGCCGCGATGCCCGCCAGCACATCGCCGGACCGCACCGGCGTGGCCTTCGCCATCAGCGCCTTCAGGTCCTCGAAGGTCCAATTGTGCTGGCCGACGGTATGGCGATAGGGCATCGGCGACGGGTCTCCTCTATCACGGCCCTTATTTCACGAAGGCCTTCGTGAGTCCCACGGACTTGTCGACGATGAGCACGACGGCGAGGGTCAGAACGATCAGCAGCACCGAAACCGCGGCGACCAGCGGATCGGCGTTGCTGTCCACATGCTGGTACATGGCAACAGGCAGCGTCGTGATGGCGGGGCCCGTGAGAAACAGCGAGATCACCGCCTCATCGAACGAGACGAGGAAGCTCAGCGCGCAGGTCGCGACGATGCCGGGCGTGATCAGCGGCAGTGTCATCCGGCGGAAGACCGTCAGGGGCGAAGCGCCGAGGGTGGAGGCGGCCTCCTCGACGATGATCGGCAGGCCCGCGATCGAGGTCGTCAGCACCCGCAGTGCATAGGGCAAGGTGATGACCAGATGGCCGATGACCAAGCCCGTGAAGGTGCCAAGCAGGCCATAGGCCGCGAACAGGATGAGGATCGCGAGACCGAGCACGATGGTCGGCAGCAGCAGCGGCGCCGTGAACAGGTTGAGCAGCGCTTCGGCACCCCGGAACTTCAGGCGCACGATGGCATAGGCCGCGGGCAGGCCGATGGCGAGCGACAGCGTCGTGACGACGATCGCAAGCAGCGTGCTCGTGCCGAGGGCGCCCAGCATCTTGCCGTCAGCGAAGAAGGCGCCGTACCACCTCGTGCTCCAGGTCGCGGGCGGGAACACCATGTAGTTCTCGCCCGAGAAGGAGATCGGCAAGACAAGGATCACCGGCGCGAGCAGGAAGAGGAACATCACCGTTGCGATCATCTTCAAAGTCGCGGAAATGGGCTGCTCATCCATCGCGGGCTCCTCAGGCGATGCTGCGCAGAAGGCGGGAATAGATCACGAGTGCGCCGCCGAATATGACGAGGATGATCATCGAAAGCGTGGCCGACAGCGGCCAGTTCAGCGTGACGATCGCCTGATCGTAGATCTCCGTCGCCAGCAGGAACACGCGTCCTCCGCCGAGAAGCTTGGGCGTGATGAAGGACGAGACCGCCAGGACGAAGGTGAGCAGACAGCCGAGCGCGATGCCCGGCGCGGTCAGGGGCACCACCACCCGCAGGAACACTTTCCACGGGGGCGCCCCGAGCGTCCGGGCGGCCTCCTCCACCCGCGGATCGAGCCGGCCGAACCCGGCGAGCAACGCCAGGATCATATAGGGCATCAGGATCTCGGTGAGGCCGATGACGACCCCGACCTTGTTGAACATCAGACGCATCGGCTCCGCGCCGAAGGCTCTGAGCAGGTTGTTGATGAGCCCGTCATCGGCGAGGATCGCGATCCAGCCATAGGTCCGCACCACCGCAGAGGTGAGGAGCGGCGAGATCACGAGCACGAGCAGCACCGTCTTCCAGCGCCCGGATATCCGGTGCAGCAGGAGCGCGATGGGATAGGAGGCAAGCAGCGTCAGCAGCGTGATCATCAAGCTGGTGGAGATGCTCTGCCAGATGAGGTCGAGATAGAAGCTGTCGGTGAGTGTCTTGGTCCAGGTGTCGACCGTGTAATTCTCGCCGAGCCCGCCGCCTGCCAGCGCCTCCACGAAGGACAGGCGCAGCAGGTTGAGCACGGGCACGATGAAGACGAGGCCGTTGACGAGGGCGATCGGCCCGATGAGGGCAGGCACGAGCCAGAAGTTGCTATGCGCGCGGCTCGCCTTGCCGGATCCCGCCAGCGGCATGCTGCCCACCGCACTCATGCCGTCGCCTCGAAGACCAAGGTGTCGGACACGCTCCAAGTGAGATCGACGCTCGTTCCGGCCGGCAGCACCGCCTCCTCGGCGAGGGTGCCGCGCTCCACCATGATCACCCGATCGCCGACAGCGACCTCGTATTGCAGCACGTCGCCGGAATAGATCGGCCGGCGCACCGTGCCGGACAGGCGATTGACACGTGCAGTCGGCTCGACCGCCGGGGCGGCGCCCCGCTCGCTCATCGTGATGCGGTGCGGCCGCAGGATGACCTCCACCGCGCCGCGCCGCGCCTCGGGGATCTCGACCGTCAGATCGCCGATGCGCACGCCGTGCCCTTCGGCAGCGCCGAGGAGCCGGTTGGAGCGGCCGACGAAGGAGGCGACGAAAGCGGTCGCAGGCCGCTCGTAGAGCTCGTGCGGCGTGCCGAACTGTTCCAGCCGGCCGCCGTTCAGCACGGCAACCTTGTCGCACATGCTGAGCGCCTCGACCTGGTCGTGGGTGACGAAGATCGAGGTGATGCCGAGCCGCTGCTGAAGATCGCGGATCTCGGTGCGCATCTCGTCGCGAAGCTTCGCGTCGAGATTGGACAGCGGCTCGTCGAAAAGAAGCATCGACGGCTTGATGACGAGCGCGCGCGCCAAGGCGACACGCTGCTGCTGGCCACCGGAAAGCTGCGCCGGACGACGCGTCTCGCGACCGCCGAGCTGAACGAGGGCGATCGCCTCGCGCGCCCGCTTCTCGGCCTCGGCCGCCGGCACGCCGCGCATCTCCAGGCCGAAGGTTACGTTCTTCAGAACCGAGAGATGCGGGAACAGCGCGTAGTTCTGAAAGACGAGGCCGATATCGCGCCGGTGCGGCGGCACCTGCGTGACGTCGCGCCCTGCGATCATGATCGTGCCGGACGTCGCCGGCGACAGGCCGGCGATCATCCTGAGCGAGGTGGACTTGCCGCAGCCCGAGGGTCCGAGAAAAGCGACGAGTTCGCCCTTGCCGACATCCAGATTGAGATTGTCCACCGCGATCACGCCCTGGAAGGCCTTCGTCAGGTTGCGAAGGCGCAGATAGGGATCCGCGGCGGGAGCGGCGGCCGGCGACGCGAAGGCGGACGCGGACTGCTGGATCATGCCTTCCTCCGTCAGCGGCTGAGCGGGATCACCTTGCGGCGCCACTGCTCGACGATGCTGTCGCGCACCTTGGCGAGCGCAATCCAGTCTGCATTCATCACGCGGTCCATGGCGCTTGCGGCCGTGCGCTTGAGCGCATCCTCGGAAATCTTCGCATGGGAATTGGTGGGCGCATAGTACATGGCCTCGGTGAAGGCCTTCTGCGCCTCGGCGCTCAGCGCGTAATCGACGAATTTCTTCGCCGCTTCGGAATTCGGCGCCCCCTTCACGAGATTGATGGTGTTGGTCTGGAAGAGGCTGCCTTCCTTCGGCAGCGTCACGCGCAGGCGGCCGTTGGAGGTGTCGGCGAAGACCTGGGCACGCGCATTCCAGCCGACGCCGAGCGCCACCTGCCCATTGACCACGGCCGGATAGACCTCGGGCTTCGGATCCCAGGTCTGCACGTTCGGCGCGATCTCGGCGAGCGCGGCGATGCCCTTGTCGACATTGGCCAGATAGTCCGTGCCGCCCGCCGCCTTGTCGAGCACGAGCGTGAGCCCGACGCCGACGAGATCGGGCGCGCCGAACATCGCCACCTTGCCCTTATAAGCCGGATCCTTCAGCGCATCCCAGGAGGTCGGCGGCGTCTTCACGAGTTCCGTGTTGGAGATGAGCACCAGGTTGTCAAAGGTCACCCCGACGCCGGCGACATTCGGGAACCGGGCATTGGGAAAGAGCTCGGCGACGTGCTTCGAGACGCTCTCGTCGACCTTGTCGAAGAGGGCCTCGTCCGTGCCCGTCTTGGCGACGGAGACGTCCATGATGACCACGTCGGCCTGCGGGGAGGCTTTCTGGGCGCGCAGCATTCCGAGCATCTGCGCCGAGCCCTGCAAGGGGAAGAACTCCACCTTGACATCGGGATTGGCCTTCATGAACGGCTCGATGACGGCCTTGGTGTAGCGCTCCTGGAACAGGCCGCTGTAGCCGATGAGGCGCAGCGTGCTCTCGGCGGAGGCGGGTTGCGAAATGAGGCCGATGGCGAATGCGGCCGCGGTGATCCTGGCGATCGTCTTCATGTAAACCCCTCTTGGTTGGTGATCTTGTGCGAGCGGTCCATGCGACCGCTCGCCGGTTCTTGAGACCGGTGGTGCTCCCTCAGTGCTGGCGCTTGCCCTCCACCAATGCCGTGGCGCCGGAAATGTCCGGCAGTTTTTCTCCCTTGCGCAGGCGCTCCAACAGGACGATCTCGTCCTCCTGCATCTTGATCGCGCGTTCGGCGATGGCGCGGGCCTCCCCCGGCGCCAGGACGATCACGCCGCTCTCGTCGCACAGCACGGCGTCGCCCGGCTTGACCACCTGCCCACCGACGCTGACCGGCACGTTCATCGCGCCCTCAAGCCCGAGAATCTTGGTGGTGATCGGCGACGGGCCGCGGCACCACATGGGCATGTCGACTTTGGCGATCTCTGAGAAATCGGTCGCCGGCCCATCGACCACGCCGGCCTTCACGCCGGCGAGCTTCATGGCATTGGTGATGACGCCTCCCCAGCAGGCGTGGCGGGTGTCGCCGCAGCGGTCGATCAGCACGATGTCGCCGGGGCGCACATGCGCGGTGAGGTAATGCAGCAGCGCCGAGTCGGCGTTCGGGATGCGCAGCGTCACGGCCGTGCCCGCCACCCGCTTGTTGGGAAGAACGGCACGCAGCGCCGGGTCCACGAAGCCCGAATGGAGGACATGGCCGATGGTCGCCACCTCCACCCTCTCCAGGAGCTCGACCAGCCCGGCATCGATCTGGGCCGGCATCTCATTGATAACGAACATTCTGCCGATCCGATCAGAGGACGTGGTGATTGGCGACCGGGATATTGGCCCGAACCGTCGCGGTGTAGTCGAAGTCGAGCCTGGCGCTCGCCAGGCCGACCCCGTCGGAGGCCTGGGCGGTGACGTGCCCCCAGGGATCAACCACCATGCTGTGGCCCCAGCAGGCCTTCTTGCCGCCGGCATGGGTCCCGGTCTGGCCGATCGCCAGGAAATAGGTCTGGGTTTCGATCGCGCGGGCGCGCGCCAGCACTTCCCAGTGGTCCTTGCCGGTGGCCAGCGTGAAGGCGGCGGGCAGCACGATGATGTCCGCGCCTTTGTCGCGCAGCGCCCGGAATAGTTCCGGGAAGCGGATGTCGTAGCAGATGGCGCAACCGACGGTCTTGTCGCCGACCTTGTAAGTGACGACCTCCTCACCGCGCGCCACCGAATCCGACTCGCGATAGCTCACACCGTTCGGCGTATCGACGTCGAACAGGTGGATCTTCCGATAGCGGGCAATCTCCTTGCCGGCCGGATCGAAAACGACGGTGGTGTTGTAGAAGCTGTTGCCGACCTGCTCGACCATGGATCCCGCATGCAGCGTGATCTTCAGCCGGCTCGCGACCTGCGAGAGCCGCGCATAGGTATCACCCTCGGGAAAAGTCTCGCCGCTGTCGTGCATCGCCGCGGGATTGTCGTCGAGGAAGGCGAAATATTCGGGCAGAACGACGAGATCCGGATGCTCGGTAGCGGCAGCGCGCTCGATGAACTCGATCGCCTTGTCGATATTCGCGCGCTTGTCGTTCTGCGAATTCATTTGGACGAGTGATACCTTCACGCCTCTCTCCAATTTTTATGCAGCGTGAAATTGGAGCGCGCCGGCGCGGAATCACAACCGGAAAATAGTGATTGTGACCTACAAGAAAAATCTATGGATTAATCGGCAGGCGCAAACGCCTGCTTATACGGCAACCGGCACGCGGTGGTCTCGGCGGCGATTTCGGCGGCGAGCTCCGCGATGACCCGCGCCAGCGCGTTGTCTGGCCTTTCCTGATAGACGGTGTGGAAGGTGAGCGAGGGAACGGCGGGCTTGATGGGAAGCATGCGCACGATCCCCGCCGCGACGAGATCCTCCACCAGCACCACCGGCAGCGCGCCGATGCCCACCCCGCTCGAGACCAGGCGGGACATGATGGCGAGCGAATTGGAATTATAGATGCGGATGTCGTCGACGCCGGCATCGGCCAGCAGATCGAGAAGCGCCTTGTGCGGCTGCGACCCCTTAGAGAAGGTGAGCAGCGGGAAGCCCGCGATATCGGAGAGCCCGATGTCCGTCTCCGGCAGGTCGAGACGCGTGCTCGCCACCCAGCAGGATTCGAAGGTGCAGACCTCGACGCTGCGGATATCCGGCTCCAGCACGGGCCCCATGATGATCGCGATATCGATGGAGCCGTCGCGGATCTTCTGGGCGAGCCGCACGCTGGTATCGACGTTGAGGTCGAGCTCGACGCTCGGGTAGCGGGCCTGCATGCGCTGGATCAGTTCCGGCAGCCAGCCATAGACGACGGTATCGACGGTGCCGATGCGAACCGTGCCGCCGAGCGCCGCGGGATCGCTCATCGCCTCGCGGAAATCATTGGCGAGGCGAACGATCTGGTCGGCCTGCGCGAGCGCCCGATGGCCATGGGGCGTCAGCCTGATCTGACGGGTTTCCCGGTCGAACAGGCGCACCCCGAGCTCCTGCTCGAGCGTGGCGATGCGGTTGGAGATGGCCGCCTGGGTGGTGTTCAGCTTCTCGGCAGCGCGCGAGAAGCTGCCCAGCCGGGCCGCCCACAGAAAGGTCTCGAGGAACCGAAGGTTCACATCCGCCTCCCACACTGGCCGGCTACGCATGTTAAGCTAGGCCGGCGAGCCGGAGCAACCGTCCCAAACTGGCCTGACTGGGGCGAGAAGCGTGTTGCGAGACGGCGGAGGTCGATGGGCGGAGAGCTCCCGCTTGTTAGTGGCGATTAGCTACGGGTACCGCACTCACCGCGGCTATGACGCAAAGGGACAGCATGGAACGGATGGCGCAGGGGAGCTGTCATTGTGGGGCAGTTCAAGTATCGGTGACGCGTCCAGCCGTGGAGGTAACGGAATGCCACTGCTCGATCTGCCGTCGCTATGGCGCATTATGGGCCTACTACCGAATCGAAGAAGTATCGTTTACCGGGCCTACAGTGGTCTACGTCTGGGGGCGTGGGCACGTCGCCTTTCACCGCTGCGGAAATTGTGGGTGTGTCATGGGGTGGCTGCCGCGTGGCGCCTACCCCGAATGTGCAGTGAACGCGCGAGTGCTTGACGACTTCGATCGCGCTGCAGTGACGCTCGTCGTCGAAGACGATGCGTCCCTCTGAAGGCCGCCCCGTAACGAGCAGCTGACGGCCGAGCTGGGATCCCTTGTACGGGTCCATCCGCCCATCTCGGATCGGGGCGGCGGGGAAAATCCAACGTCCCTCCCCGAATAGGGCATGGCTGGCGAGCGCCCCCGACCAGATCGGGCTCTAGTCCTTCTTCAATGCGTCGCCAGCCAAGCTGCGGGCGAAGTCGATGAAGGCTTTGGTTTGCGGCCGGACGAGCTGGCGGTGGGGGATAACCGCGTAAATGTTGCGCGGTTTCACTTCCCAATCCGGGAGCATCGGCACGAGACGGCCGTGCTGCAGGTCGTCACGTACATGGAAATAGTAGAAATTGCCGATCCCGACGCCGCGCAGGCAGGCCTGACGCAACAGCTCGCCACTGTCGGAAAGAAGGCTGCTCGTCACACGCACGCCGTGCCAGTCGTCGTCGTCGCGGCGCAGGTACCAGGTTTCCGCGAGATCGGAGAACCGCCCTGAGACGCAATCGTGGCGAGCAAGGCCGTCCGGCGAGGACGGAGCACCGCGGCGCTCGACATAACCAGGCGAGGCGCAAAGCACCCGCGGCGTCGTCGCCAGGAGAAAATGCGCGAGCTTCGTCTCCGGCTGTTCCTGGAGCGTGATGGCCACGTCGACGCGGTCGCGGATCAGATCCGGCGTGGCGCTGGTTACGATGATATCGACGGAGATGGCAGGATGCAGCTGCCGGAATTCGTGGATATGGGGCCCGAGCGCGGTGGCCGCAAAGGATGGCGGGACGGTCACGCGCAGATGCCCGCTGAGCGCCCGCTCCGCAACCATGACGGCGGCTGCCTTGTCGATTTCGGCAAGGATGGCGAGGCATTGTTCGTAAAAGCGCTCGCCTGCGTCCGTCACACTGATGCGCCGCGTGGTGCGATGGAAGAGCGCCACGTCCACCGCGCTCTCCAACAGCCGCACATGCTTCGTGACCGAGGACGCCGCGAGCCGCAGCTGGCGCGCGGCGGAGGAGAAGCTGTGCGTCTCCACCACGGCCACGAAGCAGCGCATCGAGAGCACGCTCACCTCGTTCAGCATGCCGGCCGGTAACGCAGTCATGGCCGCTCCCGATTGTTGACGTTTCGCGAATTATATTTTCTGTTAATTCCCAGTAATCGCGATCGGCGTTTTGGGCAATAGTTCGCTCCAAGAGCAGCGCTGAAGCGCGAGGCAGAGGCGAGGAAACACGTGTCCGACGAGTTGGTGCGCGCCCAGCAGCGCGGTTTCGGCAAGCGGGTGAGCTTCGGCGAAAGGCCGGCCTTGCTCGTCGTCGACTTCTCCCGCGCCTTCACCGACCCGGCGCACAGCCTGGGCGCCGATGTGACAGCTCAGATCGGCGAGGCCAATCGCTTGCTCGATGCGGCCCATGCGGCGGGCATTCCGGTCTATCTCTCCACGATCGCCTATCGCGACCCGGCCACCGAGAGCAGGGTCTGGGGAGAAAAGATCGACGGGTTGCGCGATCTCGTCCTCGGCAGCGAGGCCGTCGCGCAGGATCCGCGGCTCGCACGAGCGCCGTCGGACAACATTCTCGTCAAGCGCTTCGCCAGCTGCTTCTTCGGCACGCCGCTCGCCGAGGATCTCGCCCGCGAGGGCGTCGACACGCTCATCATTGCCGGCTGCACCACGAGCGGCTGCGTGCGCGCCAGCGCCGTCGACGCCTGCCAGCACGGCCTGCGCGCCATCGTCGCGCGGGAGGCGACCGCCGATCGGTTCGAGGCGGCCCACCAGCAGAGTCTCACGGACATCGAGGTCAAATACGGCGACGTGCTTCCGGTCACGGAGATCGTTGCTGTCCTTCGCGACTTGCCGCAGCGAGCAAGGCGGGCGGGCTGATCGAGCCAGAGCACGGGACATCCGGAGCGCAGGGCTCCCGGTACCGGACAAAAGAACGCTGGAACGCGACATTGGGGAGGACAAGAATGACCATCATGATGACCCGCCGCGGCGCCCTGGGGCTTGCCGCCGGTGCTGCCGGCCTCGCCTTCGGGGGTGCGCGAGCCCGGGCCGCGCAGACGGTTCGGATCGGCCTCGCCACCAAGACCTGGTGGCCTTCGGTGATCGCCGACACCGCAGTGAAGCAAGGCTTCTTCTCGCAGGCGGGGCTCGAGGCGGAGCTCACCGTCTACCGCAGTGGCGGCGAGGCCTTCGAGGCGCTGGCGGCCGGCGCGACGGATATGATCAACGGCCTCGTCCCGCAGATCGCGACGGGCCGCAAGCGCGGCGTCGACGGGCGGATCGTGGCGCTCGCCGCCGACGCCAATACGGGCTGGAAACTCCTGGTGAAGCAGGGCTCGCCTCTGAAGAACGTCGCCGACATCGCCGGCAAGAAGGTGGGCATCACCGCCGCCGGCTCGCTGTCGGACTTCATGGCGCTCTGGACCCGGGCGCATTACAAGATCGATTTCACGAGCGTGCCGCTCGGGGGCGGAGGTCTGGTACCGAACCTGCTTTCGGGCAATGTCGATGCGGCCGTCGTCTACTCGCCCCTGAGCTTCCAGGTTCTGCAGGCGAAGCAGGGGGTGGCATTGCTCGATTATGCGACCGCCATCCCGCCGCATCTCGCCGTCAGCTGGTCGACCACCGACGCGATCATCAAGAAAGATCCCGCGATGGTGCGCGCGGCGCTGAAGGCGCTCTATCGCGCGGTCGACTACATGCAGAAGAACCGCGAGCAGGCCATCAAGATCATCGCCGACGTCAACGGCATCACCGAGCCCGTCGCCGCGCAGGAATACGAGGAAACCTTCCTGAAGCTCTCGACCGACGGCAAGTTCACGCTGGACCAGACGAAGGTCGCGTGGGATCTCGCCAAGATCGGCGGCTTCAAGGATATGGTGCCGCCGGAGGAGATCGTGACCTTCGATTTCACCCCGGTGTCGCTGGGGGCGTGATGGCGAGCGCGGCTGAAGCATCTGGCAGGTTCGCCGGCCGCCTGCGCGGGCTTGGGGTCTGGGCGGCGGCGATCGCGCTGCTCGTCGTCGTCTGGCAGGGGAGCCTTGCTCTCGGCCTGATGACGCCGGACCTGCTGCCGTCCGTCGGCGCGGTGCTCGCAGCGGCGGGCGAGCTCATCGTGAGCCGGTCCTTCCTGATGCATGCCGGCGTGACGATGGCGGAAGTGTTGGTCGCCTTCCTCATCGCCGCGCCCCTCGGCATCGGCCTCGGCATCGCCATCGCTGAGAGCCGCTATTGGAGCGAGGTGTTGAAGCCGATCATCTTCCTGATCTTCTCGATCCCGAAGACGATCTTCCTGCCGATGTTCATCCTCGCCTTCGGCATCAACTTCGGGCAGAAGGTCGGCTTCGGCGTCTTTTCCACCATATTCATCGTGCTGATCAGCAGTTTCGCGGCGCTGGAGTCGGTGAAGAGCGAGCATGTCCGCGTGGCCCGCGCCTATGGCGCCACGCCGGCGCAGATCGCCTTCCGCGTTTACATGCCGGCCATGGCGCCCATCCTGCTCGAAGCCGTGCGGCTCGCCATGATCTTCAATCTCACGGGCATCCTGCTCGCGGAGATGTATGCCTCGCGCGCCGGGCTCGGCCAGCTCATCGCCAATTGGGGCGAGAACTTCATGCTGAAGGAGCTCATCGCCGGAATTCTGCTGATCGCGGCCGCGGCGATCCTGTTCAACGAGGCCGTGCGCTGGTTCGAAGCGCGATGCGAGCATTGGAGACGATGATGGCGAGCACGGCCGGAAGCCGGGTGACTGCAGAGCCCGCCCGCGTGGCGAGGACCCCGGTGCGTCTTGCGGCCGCGAATCCGCGCGGCGCCGTGAAGGTCAGCGGGCTCAACCATACCTATGACGTCGCAGGCCGCATCACCAAGGCGCTCGAGGACATCACCTTCGAGATCGAGCCCGGGCGCTTCGTCGTGGTGGTCGGCCCGAGCGGTTGCGGCAAGTCCTCGCTGCTCATGATGATGACGGGGCTGTTGCGGCCGACCTCGGGCGGCATCCTCTGCGGCGGCGCGCCGATGACGACACCCGATCCCGACCGGGTCGGCGTCGTCTTCCAGGAGGCAAGCCTCTATCCCTGGCTCACGGCACAGAGCAATGTGGAATTTCCGCTGTCGCTTAAGGGGGTGGCGAAGGCCGAGCGCGCCGCGCGGGCGAAGGAGAAGCTCAAGCTCGTCGGGCTCGAAGGCTTCGGAGATCGCTACCCGCACGAGCTGTCGGGCGGCATGAAGCAGCGCGTCTCGATCGCCCGCGGACTGGTGCAGGACCCGCCGATCCTGATGCTCGACGAGCCTTTCGCGGCCCTCGACGAGCAGACCCGCCTGTCCATGGGCGACGAGCTGCTGCGCATCTGGGAGGAGACGGGCAAGACCGTCGTCTTCGTCACCCACAGCCTGACCGAGGCGGCCTATCTCGCCGACGAGATTATCGTCATGTCGGCGCGCCCCGGCCGCATCATCGACCGCATCGCGGTGGACCTGCCGCGGCCGCGCACCATGGAGATGATGGCGACCGCGCAATTCGGCGCCTTGCGGGAACGCATCTGGAAGCAGATCCGGACGGAGGCGAGCCGATCATGACGATCGCTGCCGCCTCACCGCCGGCGCGGCCTCTTCGCCTCTCCCCACGGGGCCTGCGGCTCGCCATCGGCCTCGCCGTCCTGGTGCTGTGGGAAGTGCTGCCGCGCGCGGGGCTTGTGCCGTCGCTCTTCCTGCCGTCCCTGTCCGACACGCTCGCCGCACTCGTCGGCGATGCCGGGGAATACGGAACCCAGCTCCTCTACTCCCTGCGCGCCGTCGGCATCTCCATGCTGGTCGCCTGCGGCCTCGGCATCGGGCTCGGCCTCCTCGTCGGCTCGAGCGCCCGGCTGCGCCGCGCCGTCCTGCCGCTGGCCTCCGGGCTCTATGCCGTGCCTCTCGTCATGCTCTATCCGCTCTTCACGGCGTGGTTCGGCATCGGGCCGCAGTCGAAGATCGTCTTCGCCAGCATCTACGGCATCCTGCCCTCCTTCCTCGGCACGGTGGCGGGGGTGGAGACCATCGACCGGCAGTATCTCATCGTCGCCCGCAGCCTGCGGGCCACGCGCTGGCAGACCATCAGCCGCGTGCTCCTGCCGGCCGCCTTGCCGACGGTGCTCTCCTCCTTCCGTGTCGGCGGAGCCCTCGTCATCGTCGGCGTGGTCGTGGCGGAGATGCTGACTTCGGCGGAAGGCATCGGTTACCTCATCACGCGGTATCGCACGCTGCTCGACAGCCCCCACGTGTTCGCCGGCATCCTCCTTGTCGTGGCGATCGTCTTTGCCTTCGACGCGCTCGTGCGCGCGCTCGAAGCGCGTACCCGTCACTGGCGCTTTGCCACGCGTTCGGGAGAGGCGGGCTGAGCCCGTTTCTTGACCGAATCCCCAGCCCGTTGAGATCGGACATGACCACGATCACGCTTACCTTCGACAATGGTCCGGACCCGGACGTGACGCCGTCGGTGCTGTCGACGCTGCGCCGTCACGCCGTCAAGGCGACCTTCTTCGTGCTGGGCGACAAGCTGCGCGACCGCCGCGGATTGTGCGAGCAGGCGCATGCGGAAGGCCATTGGATCGGCAATCACACCTACAACCACATCGTGCCGCTCGGGCTCGCTGCCGAGCGCGGCATCGCGGCGGCCGAGATCGCGCGCACGGAGGCGCTGATCGGCGACCTCGCGCATGAGCGGAAATTCTTCCGCCCCTTCGGCGGCGGCGGGCTCCTCGACAATCGCCTGCTCAATCGCGAGGCCTTCGAGCATCTCACGACGAACGGCTATACCTGCGTCCTGTGGAACGCCATTCCCGAGGACTGGGCGCATCCGACCGGCTGGGTTGAGCGGGCCCTCGCCCAGTGCTTCGCGCAGGAGCACACCGTGCTCGTGCTGCACGATTTGCCGACCGGCGCCATGCAGCGGCTCGACGGCTTCATCGAAGCCGCCAAGGCGCGCGGCGCCGCATTCAGCCAGGATTTTCCCGCAAGCTGTGTGCCGATCGAGCGCGGCAAGCGCGTGGGCCCGGTCGAGAATTACCTCTCCGAGGCTGCCTGACCCCTTCCCCCATCCAACCCGAGTGCTACCATGAAACTCTGCCGTGTCGGCCCCAAGGGCCAGGAGAAGCCTGCCCTCGTCGATCGCGAGGGCAAGCTGCGCGACCTCTCGTCCGTTCTTCCCGATATCGACGGTGCGGCGCTCGGTCGTGCGCGGCTCGCCGAGCTCGCTGCCCTCGACACGACGCGCCTGCCCGTCGTTGAGGGCGCGCCGCGCTATGGCGCGCCGGTGAACGGCATCTCCAAATTCATCTGCATCGGCCTGAACTATTCGGAACATGCGGCGGAGGCCAATCTGAAGGTGCCTTCCGAGCCCATCATCTTCCTTAAGGCGCCGTCCGCCATCTGCGGCCCGAACGACGACACGATCATGCCGCTCAACGGAAGCCAGCTCGACTGGGAGGTCGAACTCGGCATCGTCATCGGTGAGATCGGCCGCAACGTGCCGGAGGCGGATGCGCTCGACGTGGTCGCCGGCTACTGCCTCGTCAATGATGTCTCCGAGCGCGCCTTCCAGATGCAGACCTCGCAATGGGACAAGGGCAAGGGCTGCGACAGCTTCGGCCCGATCGGCCCATGGCTCGTCACCAAGGACGAGGTGCCGGACCCGCAGGCGCTCGCCATGAAGACGACCGTGAACGGCCGGACGATGCAGGACGGCAATACGAAAACGATGATCTTCGGCGTGAAGACGCTCGTCTCCTATGTCAGCCGCTACATGACGCTGATGCCGGGCGATGTCATCGCCACGGGCACGCCGGCCGGTGTCGGCCAGGGCAAGAAGCCCGAGCCGATCTGGCTGAAGCCGGGCGACGCCGTCGAGCTGGAGATCGCCGGCCTCGGCCGCCAGCGGCAGACCGTTGTTCCCTATCGCTGACGGCTTCTGCGTGAGCTTTATGCACCCCCATTAGGCCGTAACGAACCGACCGAGCGGGGTGCGCCGCGAGCCTCGTCTTGCGAGAGCCTACCGTGAGGGGCAGGCTTCCTTTCGTCCCTCCCCTTGGTCGTTTCGTTAGTCGAACTCTAGTTCGTCGGCCAAAATGATCTGGTAGAGATCCCGAGCAATCCCCCGGATTGGCGCTGGAGACTGCCGCCGTGCCCGCGGAGGCATGGCATCTCCAGTCCCAAGCCGACATATTGCGGATCACGATCTGCGGGGCTCGTCGGCGGGCTGCGGGCTCTTGGCTGCCACCCCCGCTTCCTTCTAGGATGCGCGGGGGGGCAGATGGGGACGAGACCCCATGGTTGCCAAGCCATGCGGCCCGACGCGACTGCCTGCTGCACTTCATGCGCTATGGTTGGGGTTGGCTACCATGGCGCCGGTGGGCGCGCCCAGCCTCGCGCTCGCCGATGAACGAAACTGGCGCGCTTCGTTCTATGTCAGCCGCTGGATCGAGACGGATCTCGTCGAGCTGCCCGGCAATGTCGCAGGTGGGCGGCTCAGCTTCCGTGACACGTCCTTTGCCGGCGCGGGGCTATCGCGCGTCGTCGTGCCGAGCTTCGCGCTCACGCTGCCGGGCCTCAATCATACCTTCGCCAATAACCGCATCGAGCTGGAAGGCCAGATTCTCCGCCATTTCGGCCAGCAGCAGCATTGGGAGGGCGTTCTGGCTGTGCTGTGGCGGACGGGCAATGTCGCCCTGCCGGCGAATCTCACCATGAATTTCGGCTTCGGTATCGGCCTCTCCTACGCCTTTTCCGAGCCGAAGGTGGAGGGCGTCGGGCGCGTGGATGCCCACCGCTATCTCAACTATCTCGTCTTCGAGACCGAATTGACCCATCGCGACCTGCCGCGGAGCCATCTCGTGCTGAGGTTGCACCACCGCTCCGGCGTTTTCGGCCTCATCGCGCCCAAGCATGCAGGGTCCAACTTCATCGGCGTCGGCCTGCGCTTCGATCTGAACTAACGAAGGCAGCGGAACAGACAGGCCGAGGAGACGTTAGATCTCCACAAGATGGAGGCCACAATGAGATTTATCAGTATTGCTCTTGTGGCCGGTGTGACCTTGAGCGCGGGCGCGGCCTATGCCCAGAGTATTCACATCGGCCCAGATGGTGTTCAGCTCCGCGAGCGTGATCGCCACGAATACAGATCCAATCGGCGTGCATATGACGACGATGACATGACCACAGGTGCTATCAGGCGTGGTTGCCGGACGGTGGTTATCCGGGAACAGGACGAATACGGAGACGTGTCGACACGGCGAGTCCGGCGCTGCCGCTAGAGCGTCTCAGAGCCGGAGCAAGGCGCCCGTCGCTTGCGAGGATGGCCGCCGCCACCTGGGTATAAAGGCATTGCGACCGGCGAACGGGCGAATGCACTAAACTGCCCGCCCGTTCTCGCAAGCATCACCTTGGACCCAGCGCGGCGGTGCCGCGCAGAAGCGGAACGGCCGCGATTAAGCCCGAAGTGCGACCCGGGCCGAGGTGGTCGGGGTGGGGATCTCGATATCGACTTCGAGGATCGAGACGACGTCACCCCGCTGCATCTTCACCTCGACCTTGTCGGTGTCGATGGCGACGTGCTTACCGATGACCGCCAGGATCTCTTCGCGCAAAATGCCGACAAGATCCGAGTCGCCGGCGAAGGCACGCTCATGGGCAAGGAGTATCTGGAGCCGCTCGCGCGCAACGGAGGCGGAGCGGCGTCGGTTGAACAGATTGAGAAGGTTCATGCCGCCCTCCGTGCGAAAAACCTCCCGAACAAGCCCTTGCGCTCCGAGGGGATGGTCATTGCAACCGTCTCTCCCTTGAGGCGGCGGGCAGCATCCTGATAGGCGCGGGCGGGCACGCTCGTCGGGTTCCCGAAGGTGACCGGGGTGCCGAGATTGGAGGCGCGCAGAACTTCTTCGCTCTCGGGGACGATCCCGAGGAGCGGGATCGAGAGGATCTCGAGCACATCCTCGGTCTTCAGCATTTCGCCGCGCTCGGCGCGCGCCGGATCGTAGCGGGTGAGCAGGAGGTGCTTTTCGATTCGCTCCCCCTTCTCGGCCGCCTCGGTCTTGGAGTCGAGCAGCCCGATGATGCGATCGGAATCGCGAACGGAGGACACCTCCGGGTTGGTGACCACGACGGCGACGTCGGCGTGGCGCATGGCGAGGGTCGCCCCGCGCTCGATGCCTGCCGGGCTGTCGCAGATGATCCAGTCGAACTTCTCGCGCAACTCACCGATGACCCGCGCGACGCCGTCTTCCGTCAGGGCGTCCTTGTCGCGCGTCTGCGAGGCGGGCAGCAGGAAGAGATTCTCGAGCCGCTTGTCGCGAATGAGCGCCTGGGTGAGCTTGGCGTCGCCCTGGACCACGTTGATGAGGTCGTAGACGACCCGACGCTCCGCGCCCATGATGAGGTCGAGGTTGCGCAGGCCGACATCGAAATCGACCACCACGACCTTCTGTCCGTCCATCGCCAATGCGGCGCCCAGCGCAGCCGTCGTCGTGGTCTTGCCCACGCCGCCCTTGCCGGATGTCACGACCAAAACCTTGGCCATCTGTCTCACCCTCCTCTGCTGCCTCAGCCCAGGGCTGCCATTCTGATCACGTCGCCTTCGAGCCAGATCTGGGCCGGTCGGCCTCGGTATTGCGAATCCATGTCGTCCGCCGTCCGGTATAGCCCGTCGATCGCCAAAAGCTCCGCCTCGAGTTTCTGGCAGAAGATGCGGGCCTTGGCATTGCCGGCCGAGCCGGCAAGCGCCCGGCCCCGCAGCGCGCCATAGATATGGATGGAGCCTCCGGCGATCACTTCCGCGCCGGATGCGACCGAACCCAGAACGGTGACGTCGCCTTGCGGGAAAATGATCGATTGGCCCGAGCGGACAGGGTTCTCGAGCATGAGCGATCCCGGCGCGGCGGTCCGCGGCTCCGTTTTCAATCCGGCTTTCTGCCGCTCAGCTGAGCTGAGCAGTTCGGCGAGGTCGGTGTCCCGTCCCCCGTTCACCGCCGGCGGCATGCCGAGCCCCAGCGAGGCCGGCTCAGTGCCTTCGATGGCCATGATTCGAATGCCACGCGTGCTCAGATCGGAAAGCAGGGTGGTCAGTCCAGCCTTGTCCAGGTTGAGAGCCGACACGTCCAGAATGACCGCCCGCCCGGCAAAGAACCCCTGCGAGCGACCGACGAGGTTGTCCAGTTCGGCCATCCAATCGGCCAGAGGCGGTTCCGGCGCGAGCACGAGCGCCAGGAACGAACGGCCCCGAAACCGAAGTGAACTGCGTGTGCGCACTGCGACTGTCACGGTTTCCATCATTCCCTGCTTCGATCGATTTGGTCGTCTTATAGTTAACAAAGTCCTAATGAAATCCCGCTTTCCCCGGCTCTGAGGAGCCGCCGCCGCCGCGGGGTGCGACGCGCCTGGTCTTGCGGCGGTAGAGCGGTACGCATTAGGCGATCGATGCGGGGATTAAATCTCAGTGCTTGGGAGGAAGCGCAGCGCCACGACGCGGTTGGCGGTCAGCCAATGCAAAGCGACAATAAAGGCATCGTGGCAACACCGGGCCGTCTGCGCCCTGCACCTCGCCGGCCGCAACCATCCCGGTGTTCAATTGGACGTCGGAGTTTTCGGTAGGGCTTGGCGTCTCGACACCCGCAGCGGTCGTATGCCGAGGGCTCCGTTACCGCTTGGCCCTGACCGCTCTGTGCAGGCTCTCGATCAGCAGAACGATGCAGCCGATGAGAAGGGCCATGCCGGCGAGAAGCGGCGGAACGGAGGCTTCCTTCACCGCCGCCGTGACCAACGCGATCAGGATGATCACGAACAGCGCCAGGCTGCCGTCGTCGATGAAGAGGCCAAGGAATTCCCGGATCACTGTGCGGAGGGCGCTCATCGTGGGCTGACCTCGAACTTGGCGGCGGAGGCGTTGCGCAGGATGCGCACGGCGAAGATTGAGACGACGACAAGCACAACCAGGATGGCAAGGATCGCGAGATCGGCGCCCGGCCAGTCGACGCCCAGGCCCTCGCCGGTCCAGAAGATGCCGAAAGCGGTGAGCATCAGCCCGACAACGAATTTCAGCGTATTCTCCGGCACGCGCGCCAACGGCCGGTGCAGCGCGAGCCCGAGTGCGATGACGAGCAGGCAGGCGGCCGCCGCCCCGAGGCTCGCATAGCCCAACAAGCCGTTGCCCGCGCTGACGGCGATAACGATGAAGACCACCTCGACCCCTTCGAGCAGCACGGCCTTGAAGGCGGCGAGCCCCGCGAGAAAATTGGCGCGCCGGTCGAGCGCCCGACGCTTGAGTGCATCAGTCTCGGACGCGAATGCCTTTTCCTCGTCGTGCAGGGCGATATACCCCGCCGCGCGCAGGATCGCCTTGCGCAGCCAACGAATGCCGAACAGGATCAGCAGCACGCCGACCACATATTGCAGCAGCTCGATCGGGACGAGGCCAAGAAGCGGCCCGAACACGGCGACGAGAACCGCGAGCAGTGCCAGCGCCAGCGCCGTCCCGGTGAAAGCCGCGCGCCAGCTTTGCGAGAGCCCGACGGCGAGGATAATGGTGAAGGCCTCGACGACCTCGACAAAGGACCCGAGGAAGGAAGCGATGACCGTCGAGGCGGTCGTGGTAAGGCCGGTCATGTCGTCGTGAGCTTTCCTGAACCGTGTTGTTGGTACTACTCAGCACGCAAGAATCGTGCACCGCTCGGGTGGCAATGAAAAGGCGAGCTGCTCTCCGACCGCTGGCGCCTCCGGCCAATCGATACGGACCCGATGGGCGCCCAGCCCGACCACGAGGCGCCAGCAGCGGCCCTGAAAGGCCCGGGACAGCACCGTCCCGCAGAGACTGTTAGTGGACGATTGGTCCGTCGCGCGTGCGTCCTCCGGGCGCACCACCAAAAGACCGGGGCCGGCGTGATGGCTCGCCGTCCGGAGCGGGGGCGCACCGTCCTGCGCGATGGCGAACAGGCCGTTGTTGGCGGCGCCTGGAACCAGCGAGAACCCGCCGATGAAGCCGGCGACGAAAGCATCCGCAGGTGCGTCGTAGATGCGTTGCGGCGTGTCGAACTGGGCGATCGTGCCCGCCCGCATAACGGCGATGCGATCGGAGACGGCCATGGCCTCGGCCTGGTCATGCGTGACATAGACCACCGTGATGCCTTCGCGGCGTACGAGGTCCATCATCTCGACGCGCATGTCCTCGCGCAGCGCTGCGTCGAGGTTGCTGAGCGGCTCGTCGAACAGCATCAGTGCCGGCCGCATGGCGAGGCAGCGCGCGATGGCCACACGCTGCTGCTGGCCGCCCGATAGCTCGCTGGGATAGCGGCCGCGCAGCGGCGCAAGCCGAGTCACGTCCAGCGCATGCGCGACGCGGCTTGCAATCTCCTCCGCCGGCAAGCGCTGCGACTTCAGCCCGAAGCCGAGATTCTCGCTGACCGTCATATGCGGCCAGAGCGCGTAGTCCTGAAAGACCATGCCGATGCGCCGCCGTTCCGGCGGCACGACCTGCCGGCCGTCGAAGATGATGCAGTTATCGAGGGTAATGGTGCCCGCATCGGGCGAATCGAGCCCGGCGATAATGCGCAGAAGCGTCGTCTTGCCGGATCCGCTTGCGCCGATCAGCGAGACCACTTCGCCCGGCGCGACGTCGAAATCGAGGCCACTCAGGACGAGCCGGCCGCCAAGGGTCTTCGACAGCGCCGCGCAATGGAGCGCCGCCATCACAACGCCCTCCGCGAGCCGGTTGCCCCACCGGCAAAAAGCATCCTGCGGGCGGCGGACCAGATCAGGGCCGCTGCTCCGCCGGCAATCACCATGGAGGCGAGCGACAGGGCCGAGGCGGGCCCTTCACGCTCGTCATTGAAGTACCGGAGGATCATTGTCGGCGCCGGGGGCCCGTCGAGCGGGATGAGCATCTGCGACATCGGGAGCTCGAAGATGGTGTGAATGAATGTCATCAGCAGAGCCGTCACGACGCTCACCGCGATGAGCGGCAGGGTAAGCCGCAAGAGCCGCGCCGTGGGGCCGACGCCGAAGAGGCGAGCGGCATCGCCGAGATTCGGCGCGAGTTGGCCGATCGCCGACAGGATGATCACGAGGCAATAGGGCAGCGCCGCGGCCACATAGCCGAGGATGAGGAGCGAGCCCTCGCCGTACCGGGGAAACGGCAGGTCGCGGAAGCCCGGCAGGCGGTTCCACACGAGGATATAGCCGAAGCCGAGCACGATACCGGGAATGGCGACGGTGCCGAGGGCAAGGCCAAGCACGACCGGGCGCATGGCCTTGTCGCGCTCGAGCCGCAGCGCCAGGAGGAGCGCGAGGCTGCAGGCGAGGACTGCGGCAAGGCTGGCGTAGCCGAGGCTGCGCAGCAGGGCCGCATGGGCGTCACCCGCTGAGGTCGCGACCTCAGCCAAATTGTCGAGCGTGAACGTTTCCCATGTAAGGCTGGCGCCGATCGTGCGTGTAAGCGCACGCAGCGCTATGGCTCCGAGCGGCAGGACGAGCGCAGCGAAGGTGATCACCGCGACGAAGCCCATGGCGAAAGGGCTCCAGCGCTTCAGGTCGTAGATCCGCGGCGGCTTCGACCGCCCGGAGATGAGGCGCGCCGCCACCTGCCGGCGAAGCAACCTGTCAGCACCCACGACGATGGCGACGAGCAGGATGAGCACAAAGGCCTGCGTGCCGGCCATGGGAAAGTCGATGGGGTAATCGCTGGTTGCCGCATAGATGCCGTAGGTCAGGACGGAGAAATTCGACATCCGCGCGATCGTCGTGGCCATTCCGAAATCCGCGAGCACCTCCGCGAAGGTGGCGATGGCGCTGAGCGCGATGGCGGGTGCGATGAGGGGCGCGTTGATCTTCATCCACACGCGGAACGGCGCAGCTCCCGAGAGCCGCCCGGCATCTTCCATGTCGCTGCCGAGCCCGACAAGGGCGCTGCCGATGATGAAGAACGCGAGCGGAAACAGGCTGAGCGTGTGGACGAAGACGAGGCCCGGCAGCGAGAAGAAGGCTGCCGCCACACGCGCCGGCAGCCCGAGTTGCACGAGATAGCCGCCCGGCGCCATGAGGAGCGCCCAAGCGAGCGCCTTCAAATAAGACGGCGTCAGAAAGACGAGCCAGGGCACCACGGCGATGGCGCCGCGAAGCGGCAGCCGGCAGCGCCGCACCAGGAAGGCAAAGGCGCCGCCGAGGGCCGTCGCGGTGACCGCGACAGTTGCGGCGAGCGCCAGGGAATTGACGACCGACCGGGCAACACGCGCCGACGCGAAAGTCTGAGCAAGCGCCCGAACGCTGAAGGCGGCGCTGCTGGCCCGGTGATCGAAGAGGTCGGGCAGCACCGCCTGCACCAGCACCAGCGCAAGCGGCAAGCCGATCAGCAGAGCGAAGACGGCATAGAACAGAAGGTCGAGGGCTTTGACGTGCGGCCGTCGGACGGCCGCACCCTGGAGACGACCGAGCAGTAAGCCACGGTCGACCGCCACGGCACCACTCTGCGGAAGGATAACGGTCATCGTGCGGCGCCGACTACGGGATGAAATGGTCGCGATACCAGGTCTTCCATTCGCTCTCGTGCGCCGAAGCCGCCTTATCGTCGAGGAGAACGAAATTGATGTCTGTGACCCGCCCCGGCTTTGCTTTCACGCCTTCGATGATTGGCAGGAAGTAGAAGTCGGTGCCGTTGCCGGCCTGCATGGCGGCCTGGCCATTCGCGCTCATCACGAAAGCCACGAATTTTCGCGCAGCCTCCATATGCCTCGTTCGCGCGCTGATGCCGAGCCCCTGCGGCAGAGCGATGGAGCCTTCGCTCGGATAAACCGCAACGACGGGCTCACCCTTGGCCTTCTCGGAGAAGATACTGCTGTCCTGGTTGATGCCGATCTCGGCGTCGCCGGTCAGCAAGGCCTTGTTCACCTTGCCGGCCCCGGAAAAGCCGGAGAGGCTCCTGTTGGTGAGCACGTCCGCGAGCAGCGCCTTGCCCTTTTCGACGCCATTCGTCTGGAAGAGGCCGGCGAGCCACTGGTAGGACGGACCCGAGAGATTGGGGTCTTTAGCCGCGACATGTCCTGCAAATCTGGAGAGATCGCTCCAGGATTTCGGCATCTGGCCAGCCGGCACCTTCTTGGTATTGACCTCGATGGCGGTCGTGCTCGCACCGGTCGGCATGAAGGAGCGGCTTGCGGGCAGGAGTGTCTTGCCGAGCGCCGTGAAATCGGCCTGTTCGTAGAGATCGCCCGGGATGGGCTGCAGCACGTGATCCTGCGCCATGCGCTCCATGACGGCGGAACCGTCCAGCCAGACGACGTCGAATTGTGGGTTGTCACCCTCTGCGGCGATCTTGCCGAGCGTTTCGCCCGAGCTGCCGGGCTCGACCACATTGACGCTGATCCCCGTTTTGGCCGTGAAGGCCTTGGCGACCGGCCCCGCAAAATCGAGCGCGTCGTAAAGAACGAGGTCGGCGGCAGAGGCCCTTCCTCCTACGGCAACACTCATGAAAAGTGCCATGCCGAGCAATGTGCGTATTCTCATGTAAGCCCCCTTCATCATGATTTTCGATACGAATGTCCGCTGCGCCAAGGGCCGCGTTACCGCTTTGGCTGCGGTCGCCTGACACCGCGTTTCAACCAGTCCTTGTCGAGCGCCCCGCGAAGCCCTGCGAGGTCCTCGAGGCTCGCCAGCGCGCCATCCGGAGAACCCGAAGCGAGCGCAGTAACGAGGGCCTCGATGACCACGAGTGTCGCGCCATGCATGGCGAGATTGCCCGCCCGCCCACGCGGGACCGGGAGGACCTCGCGCACCTGGCCCCCGACGAAGGGTCCGAGGCTGTCGCTCACGAGTATCGTTGGCAGGGCGAGGCGTTCAGCGACATCGAGGGTGACTGCCACCTCGCGATAGATCGGCGCATAGGCGATCATCAGAAGGGCGTCGCCGCTCTTCAGGCCGAGCAGGCGGTCTGCGAGGCCGATGCCGGTGGTCGACAAGGCTGTGGTCGCAAACCCGATGCGGTTCATCTGCAGCGTGGCATATTCGGCCATGGCGCTGGATGGACCTATGCCGAAGACATGACGCCTCTCGGCGCAGCGCAGGTATTCGACCGCTCGGATGAAGCCCGCTTCGAAAGCTTCGTCGCGCAGAACGGCAAGGCTTTCCTCATGCGCCGCCAGCGTGTGCCGCAACGCATCGGCAGCGCCATCACCCGTCTCTTCCAAAGTCCGCTTCAAGCGACCGCTAGGGCTCGCGGCATCATTCGCGAGGTCCGTCAACACCGCCTCGCGCAGGTCCGCCAGGCCGCTGAATCCGAGCGAGCGAGCGGTTCGCACGACGGTTGCGTCGCTTGCCCCGGCAAGGGCGGCGATCTCGACGGCCGAGGCGAGCAACACGGCCTCCCGACGATCGAGGAAGAACCGCGCCACACGCTGTTCCGCGGGCGAGAGCGTCGGGATGAGAGGCGCGATACGGCCCTCGAAGGTGGGGGACTCCGCCTCGACGGCCATGGGCGAGAATTGGGACACCGGCAGCTCATGTTGTGTTCACGACATGCGGTGATTGTCTGAAGTGACTGTTACATCCTGATGACATCCGGCGATTTCGATGTGCCGAGCATCGCCTCCGCCTGCTCGCGTTGGTCCCTAATTTGCCCATAAGGTGGGTGTGTCATGCTGCGTCTCGAATCCCGTGATGCCGCGGGATCGGCACTTCTGGCGGTTCACATCGGCGGCCAACGGGAGTCCCGAGGACGAGGGCTGGCGGGAGACGTCGAAATGCATCAAAGGGATGGAGCGGCGCAGACGACATGCGGGTTCTGCTGATCGAAGATGACCCTATGGTCGGAAAGGGACTCGTTGTCGCTCTGACTGATGCCGGACTGAGCGTCGATTGGTGCCGCGACGGCTCCGCAGGGGCCGAAGCGCTAGCGGTCGGCGGCCACGCAATTGTCCTGCTCGATCTCGGTTTACCCGGAAAGGATGGCCTCACCGTCCTGCAGGAGGCGCGCCAACTTGGCAATCACACGCCTCTTCTCGTCATCACGGCGCGTGACGAAATCGAGGATCGCATCAAGGGTCTCGATCTGGGCGCTGACGACTATCTGGTGAAGCCATTCGATCCCGGTGAACTCCTCGCGCGGATCCGTGCTGTGAGCCGCCGCCAGAGCGGCCAAACCACCTCGGTGATCGAGGCAGGGGCGATCGCGCTCAATCTCGCTACCCACGAGGTGAGTTATCGCGGGAAGAGCGACTTTTTGCCGGCTCGAGAATTCGCGCTACTGCGCGCGCTCGCCGAGCGGGCCGGCACTATCCTCTCTCGCACGCAACTCGAAGAGCGGCTCTACGGCTGGGGAGAAGAAGTCGAGAGCAATGCCGTCGATGTGCTGATCCACTATGTGCGTAGACGCTTCGACAAGGACATCATTCGGAACGTGCGCGGCGCCGGCTGGATGGTGGCAAGGTCCTGATGTCGCTGCGCCGTGCGACAACGCTCATTCTCGCAGCCGTCCTGGCCGTTCTTGCGGCCGCCGGCAGCCTCGCCGCCTATATCTCTGCGCGGGCGGAGGCCAATGAGTTTCTCGATCGACAGCAGCAACAGGTTGCGCGCTACGTCGGCGACCCTAGCCCCTCCCCCGCGGGAGGCTCGGCTTTGCCCAGGCACCACGACAAGGACGCTTACGTCATCAAGGTGACCTATCCTGATGGCCGGCCAACCGTGACCTCGCACCCCCATACCGCGATACCCGATCGGTCGGTCACCGGCTTTTCCGAATTCGACGATGACAAGGGCCATTGGCGCCTCTTCTCGCTCGTCACGCCAACGCGCATCGTCTATGTCGCCCAGCGGACGCACATGCGTGACGACATCGCAGCCGATGCGGCCATTCAGGCAACCTTGCCTTTTGTGTTCGCGATACCCCTCTCCTGGATCGTGCTCGAAATCGTCGTCAGCCGGCTGTTTCGACCGTTGGAAAGGCTGGCCGACGAGGTCGGACAGCGTAAAGCGACCGATCTGACCTCTCTGTCGATGGTCGGCGTCCCGCGGGAGGTGCTGCCGCTCGTTTCCGCCATGAACGAACTGCTGGACCGGCTTCAGCAGGCCATGATGCGCCAGCGCGATTTTTTGTCCAACGCGGCCCACGAACTCCGGACGCCGCTGATGGCGCTAACCCTGCAAGTAAGCAATCTGCGGCGCGCCTCCACCGATCCGGCCCTGGAGCCCTCGTTCGAGGAACTCGCTGCCGGCGCGCGGCGGGCATCCGCCTTGACGTCTCAACTCTTGCGCATCGCCCGCTACGACAGGCTGGAAACGCCCCCTGCACATGAAACGGTGCGGCTGGACGAAACGGCCATCGAGGTCATTGCGGGAATGCTCGTCTTTGCCGAAGAACGTGGCGTCGACCTCGGCATCGCCGAGCGTAATCCAGCGACGGTTTTCGGTTCGGTTGCAGAACTTCGGGTGCTCTTGGAGGCGCTCGTCGACAATGCCGTGCGCTACACGCCCGCCGGCGGTGCAGTCGACGTTTCCATCATGTGCGAGCCCGGAACGGCAATCCTGACGGTCGCCGATACCGGACCGGGGGTGGCGCCGGCCCTCCTGCCACGACTGACCGAGCGCTTTTTTCGAGCGGCTGGACAGGAAACGGATGGCAGCGGCCTCGGTCTCGCAATCGCGCAGACCATCGCTGAACGCCACCAGGGCACGCTGCGCCTCGGCAATCGTGAGGATGGTCACGGGTTTCTCGCGACGATCAGCCTGCCGCTTACCGCGCAAGCCTAGCCATAGCAGCGTGGTGCCGTGCAGGGCCTGCAACGCGACTGCGGCTGCGCGTTCTAATTCGCTCCTAAACAACGTGAGCTACAAGCCGGCGGGTCGCGAGATTTCGATCGCGTTTCGCTCGAGGCACGGTCCGCGCAGTGTCGCGGGCCGTCTTCGATACACGTGTTTATCTATAATGGCGGAAAGCATGTCTAAAGAAATGGTGAGCAAGGTTCCCGAGGTCAGCTTGATCTTCTGGATCATAAAGATCGCGGCGACCACCTTGGGAGAAACCGGCGGCGACGCAATGTCGATGTCGCTCGGGCTCGGTTACCTCGTCAGCACAGGGATATTCGCGGCCATTTTTCTCGCCTTCGTGATCGTGCAGATGACGGCAAAGCGATTTCATCCGCTCCTCTACTGGGCAACCATCATCGCGACCACGACAGTCGGAACAACTTTGGCCGATTTTGCCGACCGGTCGCTTGGCATCGGCTATGCCGGTGGCACCTCTCTCTTGCTTGCATTGCTTATGACGTCGCTGATCATCTGGCATCAGTCCTTAGGTACGGTGGCAGTGAATTCCGTCAGTTCACCTAAAGCCGAAATATTCTATTGGGTCACGATCATGTTTTCGCAGACGCTCGGAACGGCGCTCGGCGACTGGACGGCCGACTCGGCTTCTCTGGGCTATGGCGGCGGTATGATCGTTTTTGCCGCTCTGCTCGCCTTCATCGCTGCCCTGTACTACACGACCAATGTTTCGCGAACACTTCTGTTCTGGGCAGCATTCATCCTAACGCGTCCACTTGGCGCGGTGGTCGGCGACTTCCTTGATAAACCGCTTTCCGACGGCGGGTTGGCGCTAAGCCGCTATATGGCATCTGCCGTTCTACTCGCCTTCATTGTCGGCTGCATTCTGGCCGTTCCACAACGCGCAGCGGCAAGGGCACATTGATGATCCGGCTTCATATGCTGCAGCCTGAAAAGCCTCGTGATCCACGTCCACCTGCCTCGGCCCGAACGTGAACAGCCGGCCAACACACCGTCCGCGAGATGCAGAAGGAAAGATGATGTCCAAAGCGGGCAATGCCGCGGCCACAGGCGACGCCGCACCTGGCGTTGATGTCGGCCGATACGACAAAGCGACGATAGCGCTGCACTGGTTGACAGCGATCCTTGTGATCGCACAATTCGGCTTGGCCGAGCTGTGGGGGCTACCGCCGCGGCCGATCGGCTCGCTCATGATTGGCACGCACATGTCCCTGGGCGTTCTGCTCACGCTGGTCGTGGCTCTACGGATTGGCTGGAGGCTGATACGAGGACATCGGTCGCATCATGCTTCGGTGGGGTGGGCGGAACGCGGGGCGCAAGGCGTTCACTACCTGCTCTATGCGCTACTCGCGACCGAAGCGGTCCTCGGGTTTGTGCTGCGTTGGTCGGGCAATGAAGCCATGACCTTCTTCGGCCTCCTGATCCCGCCTCCCTTTGCGCCGTTCTCCAGGCCGGCCCACCATCTCGTCGGCGAGGCGCATAACGTCCTGGCGTGGATGATCATCGTCGTCGCTACGGCCCACGCGCTGGCGGCGCTCTTCCACCATTACGTGCTTCGCGATGACATCCTGCAAAGCATGCTGCCGGGGCGAAAATGACGTTAAGCCGCCATCATGCTGGTTGGCTATGCCTGACAGCATGGGTAGCCGTCGTGAGAGATGCCCTGATCGACGACCGTGTTCCGAACTTCGCGCCGGGAGCGGTTCCGAGGCGGGAGAAGACGTATCGTCGGCGTAATCCCACCCTTAAAGCGTGCCGCGAGGGGTGAAAGCCCGCATGGCTCGTGCCCGGCTGGGGGTCGGGGTGGCCGGCGAGATGCGACGAGGCCTTTAGGCGAAGTCCAAAAAATATGAAGCAAATACCTCAACTGAATTCGCTCACTATTTGACGACGGTTCGTGTAACAAGACGGAAGCTTGATCTGCCACTCGGCTTCGAATGTCCGACTGGCGCCCGCAAGATATCCGATCATCCGGAGATGTGCCCATGACAGACGAGATTGCCATCGATCCCGCGCTCGTCGAGCGCTTCATCATGGAAATGGCGCGCTTCGGTGCCCATAGCGATACGGGTGTTTGGCGCACCGTCTACTCGCCCGAGTGGGTCGGCGCCACGGATCTCTATGCCCGCTGGTGCGAGGACGCAGGTCTCAAGGTGAAGCGCGACGCCGTCGGCAATGTCTGGGGGCGGCTCGACGGCACCGATGGCGGCAAGGCGATCGTCTCCGGCTCGCATATCGATACGCAGGCGCCCGGCGGACGCTATGATGGCACGCTCGGCGCCCTCGCCGGCCTCATCGCGCTTCGGGCGCTGAAGGAAAAATACGGCGCGCCACGGCGTCCGCTCGAGGCGGTCGCGCTCTGCGAGGAGGAAGGTAGCCGCTTTCCTGCCGCAAGCTGGTGGGGCTCCCGCGCCATCATCGGCCGCATCAGCCCCGAGGACCCGGGCCGCATTCGTGGGCTCGCGAACGAGACCATCGCCCAGGCGATGCGCGAGGTCGGCCTTGATCCGGCGCGCATTCCGGAAGCCCGCCGCCACGACATCGATTCCTTTATCGAACTCCACATCGAGCAAGGTCCAATCTTGGAGCAGGCGGGCCTTCCGGTGGCGGTGGTGACCGGCATCACCGGCATTCGCCATTACCTCGTCACGCTAGAGGGTACGCAAAACCATGCCGGCGCCTTTCCCATGGACTTGCGACGCGACCCCATGGCGGGCTTCGCCGAGATCGCGTCGGGCGTGGTCGACACGGCACATCGTTGGGGCAGGCCGGCGGTGACGACGGTCGGGCGCGTGGAGGCCGAGCCCAACATGCCGGCGGTTATTCCGCGACGCGTCCATTTCACGATCGACGCGCGCCATCCCGATCCGGAAGCTTGCGCGCGGCTACACGCCTCACACGAGCGCCTGATGCAAGAGGTCGCGGCGCGCCGCGGGCTCGACCTCTCCTGGGAGGTGCTCATTGATCACCGGGCCTGCCCCAGCGATCCGGGGCTTTTGGGAACTCTGCAGGCGGCTGCCCGCAGCCAGGAGGTACCATTCATGCTGATGGCGAGCGGCGCGGGACACGATTCCCAGCAGATGGCCGCGGTGGCCAAGGTGGCGATGATCTTCGTCCGCAGCAAGGATGGTCGCAGTCACACGCCGGAGGAATTCTCCTCGATCGACGATATCGTCGCCGGCATCAAGGTTTTAGCGGCATCGCTCTACAAGCTCGCCTACTAATCGCCGATCGGCTGCTCGTCCGTGGGGCCGTTCATCTTGAGGAGAAGAGCCCTCAAGCCGCGCAACTTGTCGGCTGAGCTGTTCAGCCTCTCCGTGGCTACGAGCGTGGCCAGGCAATCGAGAATGAAGAGCTGGCCGTAACGGCTGCGATGGGGGATCTGAAAATGACGCTGATGGTCGGGAATGTCGAGCGGCAGCACGATAGTGCTGGCGCGCGCCAGTCGCGACGTTGGACGGGTCACCGCAATGACCACGGCGCCGAGTTCCCGCGCGATTTCCACCGATTCGACGAGTGCCGGTGGCTGGCCGGTAACGGAAAAGGCGAGGATGACGTCGCCGGGCTCGCACAGACCTGCGATCATACGCTGGTGATAGTGATCGCTGCTCGCCGTGGCATGTACATCGTAGCGAAAGAGCCGCGTCGTCGCCTCGATCGCCAGATTGGCGGAGCTGCCGCCGATGCCGAAGCAGAACACGCGGGAGGACGCGAGGATGGCGTCCGCAGCAGCCTGCAGGGCTTCCGGATCACGCTGCGAGAAGCTGTGGGACAGGGCTTGCGCCGCCGATTGATAAACCCTCTCGGCCACCTCGGCGGCAGCGCGCGGCGGCGCATCGCTCTCAGAGAAAACAAACATCTCGCTGACTGCGAGGTCCTGACTGAGCCGCAGCTTGAAGTCGGAAAAACCGCCACAACCGAGCCTGCGCACGAGCCGCAGCACGGTCGGCTCGCTCGCTTCGGACGCGCTCGCCAATTCGCCGATCGACATGCCGGTGGCAGCATGAGGGTTGGCCAGCACCACATCGGCGACGCGTCGCTCGGCCCTGTTCAGCTTTGCGAGCTCGATCTGCATGCGGTTGAAGATGCCGGGTGAAATTCGCATCGCGTTAGACCCCATGCCTCCGGACGGCGACAGCGCCCGACAGCAGCCGTTGTGCAGGAGTGGCCGGGTCGCTGTCAACGCAAGCCAACACCCGGCAGCATAGTAAAACTACGCCAGCTAATTCGCCATTTTGTCGAACTTATAAGCGGTGCAGCACAATTTTCAGACAGGCGTCGAAAATTTCGCGTTGCAAAACTACGTTCCAGGAGTAGCATGATCGGCAACAAAACCCGCCTTGAGCGTGGAGGGGAACATGACCGGGATCGATCGTCGCCAGCTTCTTGTCCACACCGCGGCCGCAGCCGCCTTGGGAGCCTTCACTCCGGGCCTCGTGCCTTCGCCGGCTTCGGCGCAGGCGAAAGGCGGCGTCAACCGCATCACTCATGCCATTTCCGCCGGCGATATCAGTTCGCTCGATCCGATACTCGCCTGGGTCTCGGCGGAAGTGCCCATCGTTACCGTCGTCATGGAAGGGCTCGTCGCCTATCCACCGGGAACGGTCTCGACGGATTTTGTGCCGGCGTTGGCCGAATCCTGGACGGTGTCCGAGGACGGCAAGGTATATACCTTCGCCTTGCGCAAAGGGGTGCAGTGGCACGGCGGTTTCGGGGAATTCACCGCCGAGGACGTCAAGTTTTCACTCGATCGCTATATGGACCCCAAGGTCTCGCCTTGGTCGGCCAATTACGCGAATGTGGACTCGGTCACGATTGTTGACCCGCACAGCCTGCGCATTACCTTGAAGTCTGCAGACCCGTTCTTTCTCTCGACGGTCGCGTCGGACACCGAATCCGTTGGACTCATGGTCTCCAGGAAGGCTTTCGAGACACGTGGCGCGGCTGCGATGCGCCTCAATCCGATCGGCACCGGCCCCTTCCAGTTCAAGGACTATGTGTCGAAGGACAAGGTCGTCATGGTGCGCAACGACGCCTATTGGGGCGGCAAGCCGCATGTCGACGAAGTCGTCATCCGGTTTATGCCGAGTTCGGCGGCTCGCGAACTCGCGATGCGCACGGGCGAGATCGACAGCATGCGCGCCGCTCTCGACGGGCAGGTGCTCGAGCGGCTCGCGAGCCAGGGCTACATCATCGACAACAAGGGTCCCGAGATCAATTGGTGGCTCCATATCAACACGCGCATGAAGCCGCTCGACGACATCCGCGTGCGCCAGGCGATCGCCCATGCCATCAACTCGGCTGATCTGAAGACGTTGCTTGGCCCGGTCGCGACGGTTCCGACGCAGATGATCGGCCCCGCCTATTTCGGCGCCGCCACACCAAGCGATTTCTCGGACGCGCAGAAGTGGACCTACGATCCCGACCAATCGAAGAAGTTGCTCGCCGACGCCGGCCATCGGTCCGGCATCACGCTCGACATGATCATCAGCGAACGCGACGACTATCGCCAAATGATGGTGCTCATGCAGGAGCAACTGAAGCAGGTTGGCATCACGGTCAATCTCAACCGTGTCGACCACGCCTACTACCACAGTCAGATCGTTAAATTCGTCAATCCGCTCGTTCTCTTCGGCGACATTACTTATCCCAACGCCGAGATCCTGCTGTCGCGCGCCTTCCGCACGGGCGCGACGCGCAACTTCTCGGGGTGGCACGATCCCTCCTTCGATGCCCTGCTCGACAAGGTGAGCGCGAGCCCAGAGATCGAGACCCGGCGCAAGCTCCTTGTCGAGGCGCAGCAGCGCGTGGCCGATCAGTTCGTCCTTGTGCCGGCGATCTTCACGGGCCAGCCGCTCGTGCGGAGCAAGCGCGTAGACCTAGGCTATGAGCTCAAATCCTCGCTGGCGCTCGAATATCGCTACAGCCAGCTCACGCGGCTGAAGGACTGAGTGGCCGCTAGCGCGAGGGCTCTCCATGCAACAGCTCAGCTCCGCCATGCTGGCCAAACGCGCCCTGCGGGCGGTCGTCACCCTCTGGCTGGCGGTGACGTTCGTCTTTCTCGCGCTGAGGACTATTCCCGGTGACGCCGCGGACGCGCTCATGGGCCAGCAGATGAGCGCCGAAGGCGTGGAGTTGTTGCGCCGGCAGATGGGCCTCGATCAACCACTGCTGACGCAATATCTCGTTTTCATCGGCGATGTCCTGCGCGGGGACCTTGGGCTTTCGCTCGCCCTCGGCAAGCCCGTCTCGGAGCTCATCCTGCAGGTCGCGCCCTTCACGGCGGCGGTCGTGATCGGGGCGCTTGTCATCGGCTCCGCCATTGGTGTGCCGCTGGGCATCCTGGCGGGACGGCGGCAAAACTCCTGGATCGATGCGGTGGCGCGGACGATCTCGCTGACCGGCCTGGTCATTCCCGGCTTCGTCATCGGCATCCTGTTGATGATCCCCTTTGCCGTCTGGCTCGGCTGGTTTCCGGTCGTCGGCGGCGGCGATGCCGGCAACCTGGGGAGCCTTCTCTATTACGCGATCCTGCCGTCGCTCGCCGGCGGGCTCGGCATGGCCGCCTATCTGACGCGACTGACGCGCGCGGTGGTGCTCGATCTCATCCGTGAGGATTTCGTGCGAACCGCGCGCGCCAAGGGCGTGGCGGAAGGAACGATCTTCTACAGGCACGTGTTGCGCAACGCGCTCGTACCGATCGTCACCTTTCTCGGCCTCTATGCCATCGTCATGATCGGCGATTCCATCGCCATCGAAATCGTCTTCTCGCGGCCGGGCTTCGGCCGGCTGATCATGGGCGGCATCGCCCAGCGGGACTATACTGTGCTGCAATCGGTGCTGCTCGTCTATGTGCTGACAGCCATCATCATCAATTTCGCGGTCGATCTCCTCTATTCCTGGATCGATCCGCGTATCCGCCTGACGGCTTGACGCCATGTCCGCCGCAGATATCGATACCTCCGGCATTCAGCTGCGCTCACGCAGCCGGCGCGCCTTGCGGGCGGCGCTCGGTAATCCGCTCGCCATGGTCGGTACGGCAGGCTGCTGCATTCTTCTGCTGCTCGCCTGCTTCGGGCCGTGGCTCGCGCCCTATGATCCGCTGGCACAGAGAATGCTGTCGCGCTTCGCAGCTTCGAGCGCGAGCCACTGGCTCGGCGCCGATGAATACGGCCGCGACATGCTTTCGCGCCTTCTTTATGCGAGCCGCGCCTCCATCATCATCTCGCTCGCGTCGGTGATCGCCGGCATCGCGATCGGCGTCGCGATCGGCATCGTCTCCGCCTATCGCGGCGGGCTCGTAGACGCGGTCGTGTCCGAGATCGCTAATATGCTGCTGGCGTTTCCGACTGTCGTTGTCGGCATCCTGGTGCTGGTCGCGCTCGGCCCGGGCGCACAGAACGTGGTCATCGCGCTCGCTCTCTCGTTTATTCCCCGTTTCATTCGCCTCGCCCGCGCCGAGACGCTCGCAGTCAAGGAGCGCCCCTTCGTCGAAGCCGCGCGGGTGACCGGCGCCACCGATTGGCAGATCATGACGCGGCACATCCTGCCGAATGTCATCGGTACGGCCATTGTCAGCGGTGCGCTGTGGACCGCTACCGCGCTACGCGCCGAGGCGACGCTCAGTTTCCTCGGGCTCGGCGTGCAACTGCCGTTCCCAAGCTGGGGCAATCTCATCTCCGACGGCATGCCCTATATCTTCAGCAATCCCGAGCTCGTCGTCTATCCCTGTCTTGCGATCGTCTTCGCCGTCGTCTCCTTCAATATTCTCGGTGACGCGCTGCGCGATTACTTCGATCCCCATTCCGGACATCATTGATCATCCATCCGTCGAGGTCACCACAGAACATGCCTATGTCATCCGCCTCAATACCCGCTTCGGCGCGGGGCCTCGACGAGCTCCTCGAGCGCTTCCGCGAAGACGAGATCCTGCGCATCTCGCGCGACATTCTCGCCATCGAATCCCACCGCAACGCCCCCGGTCACGAGACGCCCGTCGCGACGCATATTCGCGACCTGCTGGCCGCCGAGGGCATCGCGGTGGAATTGCGCGAGGTACGCGACGGCCGCTGCAACGTGATCGCGGTGCTGCCCGGCACAGGCGGCGGCCCGCGGCTCATGTTCAACGGCCACACCGATACGGTGCCGCCGGGCGAGATGCCGCAACCCTTCGCGCCGCGCATTATCGACGGCCAGCTCTTCGCGCGCGGCGCCTGCGACATGAAGGCGGGGCTCGCCGCCCAGCTCTATGCGATGATCGGCCTGAAGCGCGCAGGCGTGCCGCTCGCCGGCGATCTCATCTTCACCGGCGTCATCGCCGAGGAGGATGGCACCAGCCTCGGCACGCTGGACGTGATTGAAAATGGTCCGCGCGCCGACATGGTGGTGGTCGCCGAGCCGAGCGACCTCAAGGTCATCGTCGCCCACAAGGGCTTCGATTATTACCGCGTCGAGGTGGAGGGCGTCGCCGCGCATTCGAGCGCACCGCATAATGGTGTCAGCGCCATCTATCACGCGGCGCGCATCGTCACGGCTGTCGAGGAGGATCTCCTGCTGCGCGGCCTGACGCGCTCCCACCCACTGCTGGGCTCCGCCTCGCTCAATGTCGGAGCCATCATCGGCCACGCCCGCAACGAGGCTGGCACGGTGCTGCGCCAGGGGCCGGGGGTCAAGCCGCCGGGCGCCACGGTACCGGACACCTGCACCGTCTATATGGATCGGCGCCGGATTCCGGGCGAGACGCTTGAACTCGTCAAGGCTGAGATCGATAGCTGGCTCGCCGACGTCAGAGGGCAGTTGCCGGGGCTCAAGGCCGAGGCTCACTTCACACCCGCCTGCCCGGAACTGCCGTCGCATCCGCCGCTCGATACCGACCCTACCCATCCTCTTGTGCGGGAATGCCTGCGCCACGCGGAGGCGATCGCCGGAATCGCACCGAAGGCGACGGGCGTTCCCTTCTGGTCGGATGCCGCCCTGTTCAACGACAGGCTCGGCATTCCGGCGATCGTTTTCGGTCCCGGCAATATCGCCGTCGCCCATTCGGACGGTGAATGCGTGCCGGTGCACGAGCTCATCAAGGCCACCCGCATCAATGCCGCGCTTGCGCTGTCGCTGCTCGGCTCCGTCTAACTCAACCGCCAAGGATATCATCATGAAGCGCTTTATCGGCGAGCCTCTGCCCGTACCGCTCACGCCGGCCGTGCAATGCGGCTCCATGCTCTTCCTCTCCGGCCAGGTTCCGACCCGCCCTGACGGCTCGATCCCCGAAGGCATTGCCGCGCAGACCGAACTCGTGCTGCAGAAGCTCGGCGCGCTCGCCAAGGAGGCCGGCTATGACTACGGCGATATCGTCAAGACGACCGTATTCCTCCGCGACATGAAAGATTTCGATGCCGTGAACGACGTCTATCGGAAGTTCTTCCCAAAAGACCCGCCGGCCCGCTCCTGCGTGCGCGCCGAGGTGGCCATTGCCGCCGATGTCGAGATCGAAGCGATCGCAATGAAAGATCAATGAGGGGAACGGGCTCGGCCGTTCATCGGCCGGGCCCGAAATTCCACCGCCATCATGTGAGGTGAATAGTGGACTACGAAGAGGTACGTACCTTTTACCTAAGCCGGGGTTTCGGCGGCCGCGTCGGCTATGGCGAGCGGCCGGCGGTCGTCGTGATCGACATGGCGCGCTCCTGGCTCGACGAGAGTTCGCCGCTCGGCTCGGCCAATGTGGCCGGCGTCATGGAGCCGATCCTCTCCATCCTGGAGACGGCGCGCAGCCGTTCCGTGCCCATATTCTTCACCACGATGGCCTTCGATGCCGCCGGCGAGGAAGCAGCAGGTCCGGTCGGCCGCAAGCTTCTGCACACCTCTGCGCAAGGAGCGCTTGAACGCGACAGCGCCCGGCCCGAGCTCGATCCGAGGCTGGCGCGCCGCGACAATGAGATCCTCATCGAGAAGCAGCGCGCCTCAGCCTTTTGGGGAACGGCCTTCCAGGGCCACCTCATCGCGCGCAGGGTCGACACCCTGATCATCACCGGCTGCAGTACGAGCGGCTGTGTACGCTCCACCGCTGAAAGCGCCCATAATGCCGGTTATCATACGATCGTCGCGAAGGAAGCGGTCGGCGACCGCTCACCGCTCGCCCACCAATGCAATCTCATCGATATCGATATGCGCTATGCCGATGTCGAGCCCACCGGGAATGTCGTGCGTTATCTTGGAGGCCTCCGAGAGCGCTAGGTGAGGCGCGCCGACCAAGTCGCATATATGCCCCACCCGAGCCTAGCCGCAAGAATGGAGGCTTGGCGGCACCTCTCCAAGGTTGCGGCGCTTAGGAAGCTGGATTGGTTCCGGGCGCAACCGTGAGTCCACTCACCACACGGGCGAGTACTCCATACCGCTTGCCAACCTTCCCAACAGTCTCGCATTGGAGCGTCACCGACCAGTCGACCACCACAGGTCGGGGGTCAAGCGAACCGGAAGATGAGAACCACCCGAACAGAACAGTAGGTTGCGATCCGAGCGCCCCCTAGCTCTCCTCAGATGTAGCCCGGCCCTGAGGCGCCGGGATGCCGGCGAATAAAGTCCTCGTTCACCTCAATACCCAGTCCAGGAGCATCAGGGGCACTCACCGTGCCGTCGGCCGCGACACGCGCGGGCGGATGGACGAGCTCGTCGCGCAATGGATTATCAATAGAGCAGTCCGCCTCGAAATAGCCGGCGTTGTCGATGGCGCTCATCACATGCATCGTCGCCGCCATATTGATGCCCATACTGGAATGGCAGTGGACCGGCAGCTTCTGTGCCGAAGCCATGGCGGCGATCCTGAGCGTTTCCGTGATGCCTCCGGCCTTTGAAATATCCGGCTGGAGAATGGTGACCGACTCTGCCTCGATCAGGCGACTGAACTCGAACCGCGTATAATGGTTCTCGCCGGCAGCAAGCGGCACGCGCGACAGCGCCTTCGCCTCGCGATAGAGGCGGTCGTCGTGGGCCGGGAACGGTTCTTCCAGCCAACCGACGCGACATTCCTCGAAATAGGGCAGCACGCGACGCGCGTCTCTCAAGCTGTAGGCAGCATTGGCGTCGGTCAGAATATCGAGTTCGTCGCCGAACCTGGCGCGCACGGCCCGGACCCGCTCCACATCCGCCTCCGGCGTGTCGCCGATCCGCAACTTCACCGCCTTGTACCCTTCTTCGACGAAGCCGCCGACCTCCGCGACGAGGTCCTCCGCCGCCTGATAGCCAAGGGCGATGCCGCCCGCATAGGCGGGGATCTTGCGGAGAGCCCCGCCGAGCAGCTTATAAATGGGCCAGCCCACCGCCTTGCCGCGAATATCCCAGAGCGCAATATCGATGCCGCTCATAGCCATGGCGCAGGCCGCACCCATGCCGTGGCTACCGAGCTGGAACTTGTAGATCCTCGCCCAGACGCCGTTCGTGTCGCTCGCCTCCATGCCCAGCACCAGCTGCTTGAGGGTCGTGTTGATGAGCGCTGCGACGGCGATATGCGCGCGCCCGTGGTGCGACTCTCCCCAACCGACGAGCCCGTCATCGGTCGTGACCTTTACGATGACCGTGTCGCGCTTGACCATACGGCCGATACCAAGGGTGACCTGGCGCTCCGGCGGCACGGGGACCGTGATCGGGAAGGCGGTGATATCGGCAATCTTCATGACACCTCGCGAGAGCCCGCAACTCGGATGGGGATAATCACCACAATGACAACACCCGTATGCAGGCGTTGTCGACTCCTGAAACGCCTCATTGAGAAATGGAGAGGCGAAGTCATCGAGATTGTGGACAGGATCTCGCGTCTCAATCCGCGGACGAGCTCAAGCCTTTAACTAGAAAGCGGCCGAGGGAATCGCAGGCTGATCTGGTTGAAGATTTCATCCGGCTGACCGCAGGTGGCCTCGGTTTTGGGCACTGCCCCCGAGACATCGCAGCAACGCTCGCAACAGCGAGAGTGCATTCTTTTGGCCGTCGTTGAGTTGCGCCGACCTTGTGACTATTTGGAATTGCAGTGTGAAAATATGTTTACTGCGCGGGCGAATATGTTAATTAGAAGGAGCATCTTTGCCCGTCGTAACGGAGCGATCTCGTTGCGGCGGGAAGGGTGTCGGGCCGAGTGCAAGGTTTCGCGCAGAACCCGGGCGCAGTGTAATGCGCCATGGCCAGCTATGTTATGGCCATAGACCAAGAGCCGGAGGGCCAGATCAATTCCGGCTGCGGCATCAGACTAAAAATAAATAGGCGCTCAATAACAAAAGATGAGCGCTCATCGAGGAAACGCTATGGAGGGGACCAAGGGTGCCAAATAGGACTCTGCTTTCCACTCTTGCCGCCTGCGTTGGACTGCTGGGTGCAGCCATGCCCGCCGACGCAAAAGACGTCGTCCGCTTCCTGCACAACGAGACGGATCCGCCGAGCATTGCTTTCTTCAACAAGGCGATCGCCGATTTCGAGGCGAAGAACCCGGACATCCAGGTGCAGATGGAAGCCGTCAGTACCGACGCGCGTTTGCAGAAGGTGATGGCCGCCACCGCCGCCAAGACCATGCCGGACGTTTACAAGATCCTCCCTGAGGAGCTCTTCGGCTTTGCCCAGCGCGGCTATATCGAGGAAACCGGCGATCTGGTCGACAAGATCGGCAGGGAGGACTTTGCAGACGGCTCGCTGACCGAGGTCGAGGGCAAGCTCTATGAGGTTCCCTATACACTCGGCAATTTCAGTGTCTTCTTCTATCGCAAGGATCTTCTGGACGCGAAGGGCATCACCCCACCGAAGACCTGGGAAGAGCTCGAGAAGGCCGCTGCGGCGCTAACCGGCAACGGCACCTACGGCTTCGTCTTTCCGGCCGGCAAGAACCGCATGACGAGCATCTTCCTCAGCACACTGATGTGGGCTGCGGGGGGCACCTATTTCGATAAGGACCTGAATGTCACCTTCGACAATCCAGGAACGGTCAAGGCGCTGACCTTTTTGAAAACGATGGCGAAATATTCGCCGCCAGGGATCGGTTCCTATTCTTACAATGAAATGATCAATGCCTATCTGACCGGCACGGTGGCGATGGACATCTATGCCGGACGCCTGGCCGCCAATGCCGCCTCCAACCGACCTGATCTCTTCGACAAGACGGCCGTGGCCGACCTGCCGGTCGGGCCGACGGGAATAGCTGTGAAATATGTCAGCGCCGACAGCTATGCCGTGGCCACGCCCAAAGTCGGCGCCGATCATACCGCTGCAGCCCGCAAGTTCCTCGAATACATCGTGACCGGCGACCGTGCGAAGGAGTTTTCACTCACCGCTTTCCCGCATCTCATCCCGCCGCTGAAGGATGTGCAGGCGGAGGTCATCAAGGCCGGTTCGGCCCTGATGAAGGGGCGCAACGAATTCGGCGAAAAGGCTTTCGATACTTCCAACAGCCTTGATTTCCATACCGAGGCCGGCGCAGTCGTCGACGGGAAGACGGTGAAGGAGTCGGGCGTCGTCAATCCCTATGTGGGCGCCATCATCGCCCGCGATCTTCCCGCAGTCGTCGTCCAGCGCGTCGTTCTGCAGGGCGAGGATCCCGCCAAGGCGGCGGCCTGGGGGGCGGCCCAGATGAAGAAGATCGTCGACGATCTGAAGCGCAAGTAACGAACCGAACGGCTCCGTCCTGCGCCTCTGGACGGAGCCGCCTTTGTCGCTGCCTGGGCCTCGACAAAGCCATGCGATGGCCCGGCGCAGGGGTCAGGTCGGGGTGCGGGTGGTCGAGAGGAGGAGTGCCGCATGGCACAAGTCGAAATTCGCCATATCAGCAAGCAATTCGGCGATTATCGTGCGGTGGACGATGTCAATCTCACCGCGGCGAACGGCAAGTTCCTTGTCCTCCTCGGTCCTTCCGGATGCGGCAAGACCACTCTGCTACGCATGATCGCCGGACTCGAACGGCCGACGGCCGGCGATATCCTCATCGGCGAGCGCAATGCCACGCGGCTCCATCCGAAGGACCGGAATGTCGCGATGGTCTTCCAGAACTATGCTCTCTATCCGCATCTGACGATCTTCGAAAACATCGCCTTTCCCCTCCGAGTGCGTGGCGCCCCGGCCGCCGTGGTTGAGAAGAAGGTGAAATGGGCGTCCTCCCTCGTCGGCATCGACCACCTGCTCGCGCGTAAGCCGCGCCAGATGTCCGGCGGAGAGCGGCAGCGCACCGCGCTTGCTCGCTCCCTGGTTCGCGATCCGGACGTGTTTCTTCTGGATGAGCCGCTCTCCAATCTCGATGCCAAGCTGCGCAACTCCGCGCGCGAAGAATTACGCCAGTTCCAGGAGCGCGTCGGCCTCACCTCGATTTATGTGACGCACGACCAGGTGGAGGCCATGGGTCTCGGCGACATGATCGTCGTCATGCATGGTGGGCGCGTGCGGCAGGTCGGCACGCCCGAGGACATCTATCTATATCCGGCCAATACCTTTGTGGCCCACTTCATCGGCTCACCGCCCATGAACCTGGTGGAAGGCGACGACCGCATTCTCGGCTTCAGGCCGGAATCTTTCATGCCGAAGACGTTCTTTGCCGCAACGGATGCCGTTATGCCCATCGATTTCACAGTCCAGCGCGTCGAATATCTCGGTGGCGACCGGCTGCTCTATGGCACGACCAGAGCTCCTTTGCAGGAGACGCGGGTCATCGCTCGTCTTCCCGCCAACATGGTCTATTCGCCGGAAGCCGGCAGCACGGAAGCCTTTGCAGTCCGCGACCAGGACCTTCGCTATTTCGACAAGAACTCGGGCGAGGCGATCGGAACCGCGGCCGAGAGGCCCCGGAGGCTGGCGCATGGCTGAGGACAGCGGCCCCACTGTCCTGCCTGGCGACCGCACGCTCGCCTATTTGGCGCTGATGCCGAGCGCGGCAATCATGATCCTCCTGATCGCCGTGCCGATGATTACGGTTTTCGCGCTGAGCACACAGGAGATCGAGCTCGGCACCATGAGCGGCCCCTTCGTCGGGCTGCGGAATTTCGCCGATGTGTTGACCGACCCGGCCTTCTTCACGGCGCTCTACAACAGCTTCGTCTGGGTGTTCGGCAGCGTCTCCATCGAGATGGTTCTGGGGCTCGGGCTCGCCCTGCTGCTCCACCAGAAATTCGCATTGCGCGGCGCGGCGCGCGCCATCATCCTCCTGCCCTATCTCGTGCCGACCGTGGTTGCCGTCATGGTCTGGCATTACATGTTCAACGACATCGTCGGTGTCCTGAACTACCTGCTGATGGCCACCGGCATCGTCGACCATCCGCTGCTGTGGCTGAACAGCCCTGGCACCGCGATGCTGTCGGTGATCCTGGTAGGCGTGTGGAAATTCTTTCCCTTCGTGGTGATCGCCGTCCTCGGCATCCTGCAGGCCATCCCGCAGGAGCAATACGAGGCCGCGATGATCGACGGCGCCAACAGCTGGCAGCGTTTCTGGCGCATCACGCTGCCGCATATCCTGCCGATCTTCCTGCTCACCGCCCTGCTCAGGACGATCTGGACCTTCCACAAATTCGATATCATCTATCTCATGACCGGCGGGGGGCCGATCGACGCGACGACCACCTTGCCCGTCCTGGTCTACAACAAGGGCTTCGTCGATTTCGAGCTGGGGCGCGCGGCGGCGGTCGCGATCGTCACCTTCATCGTTCTCGGCGTGCTGCTCGCCATTTATCTGATGCTGATGAAGCGGGCGGAGGCCAGACAATGACCTCCCAGGAACTCGGCATATCCGCGACCGGAGCCGCACCACCGGTCCGACGCCCCTACGACCTCGCCGACCTGCACCATGTCGCCTCGCGCCTGATGGTTTATCTGCTCGCCGCGACCGCTGTCTGCGTCGTCGGCTTTCCGATGTTTTGGATGATCATCTGCTCGTTCAAAACGGCGGGCGAACTCTACCAATTTCCACCGGCCTTCCTGCCGCAGACCTGGACCTTGCAGAACTATATCGATCTCTTCGAGCAGACCAACTTCCCGATCTATTTCATGAACAGCCTGATCGTCGCCGTCGGCGCCACGGTCTTGTCGCTCGGCGTGGGCGGGATCGGCGCCTATGCGCTGAGCCGGTTCAAATTCGCGGGAATGCGGACGTTCTCTCTTCTGTCGCTGATCTGCTATATGCTTCCGGAGGTTCTGCTCGTCATTCCGCTTTATATCTACATCGTCGATCTCGGACTGGCCGACACGCTGATGGCGCTGATCGTCGCCAATACGGCCTTCACCTTGCCGCTGACCTTATGGTTCATGCGATCCTACTTCAATGCCATACCCGCGAGCCTCGAAGAAAGCGCCATGATCGACGGCTGCACGCGGTTTCAGGCGTTGCGTCGGGTCACCCTGCCGCTCGCCTTGCCCGGCCTCGTCTCGGTCGGAGTGTTCAGCTTCAATCACGCCTGGAACGAATTTCTCTTCGCCCTCGTCTTCACCTCATCGGAGACGAAGAAAGTGCTCTCCGTCGGCCTCGCGACCTGGATCGGTCAGGACAACATCTATTCCTGGGGCATGCTGCTCGCCGGCGCCGTGCTCGTCACCGCACCGGTCTTCGGCTTCTATCTCCTTGTCCAGCGGCGGATCATCGTCGGCCTCGCCGAAGGCGGGATGAAAGGCGAATAGCGCGGGCGGCCGGGATTTGGGTGAACGACAGGATGGGACATCGCATGAAGGTCAAGTCCGTTTCAGCCATTGCCGTCGAGATCCCGCTGCGCAAGACCTTTGGCGGCAGCCGCTACAATGTCGCGAGCCGCTGCACCATCATCACCCGTATCGAAACGGATCAGGGCCTGATCAGCGAGGTCTATAACGGCGACAATCGGCAGCATCAGAAAGAGCTGGTCGCGATCATCGAAGACGAGCTGGGCCCGCTTGTCGTGGGCGAGGAGATCTTCGCGATCGAGCGAATCTGGCAAAAGATGTTCCGGACGGCTGAATGGAACCGCGACCGCAAGCTCGTTATGGAAGCGATCGCCTGCGTCGACAGCGCGTTGTGGGACCTCATCGGCAAGGCGGCGGGGTTAAATGTCTGCCGCCTTCTCGGCGGATACCGCAGCGAAATACCGATCATCTCGATCGGCGGCTATTACGAAAACGGCAAGACGCTCGCCGATCTCGGCCGCGAAATGGAGTGGCTCAAGGCGCACGGCATCGGGGGGTGCAAGGTGAAGGTCGGCGGGCTTTCACCCGAGGCGGATGCCGAGCGCGTGGCGGCCGCGCGCGCGGGCGCCGGCGACGATTTTGTGATTGCCGTCGACGCCAATCGCGGCTGGTCCGTCGCCGATGCGACACGCTTTGCTCGGCTCGTCGAACGCTGGGACATCGCCTGGTTCGAGGAGCCCTGCCATTGGCACGACGATGCCTTCGGCATGGCCGAGGTGCGCCGACGGACGCCCATTCCCATCAATGCCGGCCAGAGCGAGGCAACAAGCCACGGTGTGCGCCGGCTTCTCGCCGAAGGGGCCGTTGATATCGTGAATTTCGACGCTTCCGAAGCCGGCGGCATCACTGAATGGCGGCGCGTCGCGGCCATGTGCGGGGTGTCGGGCGTGCGGCTCGCCCATCACGAGGAGCCGCAGATCGCCATGCAGATGCTCTCGGCCGTTCCGCACGGCATATGCGTCGAATGCTTTGCCGACCCGGAGCGGGACCCGATCTGGGACGGGATGATCGTGAACCGGCCACCCATCGCCAATGGTGTCATCCAGGTGCCGCAGGGAGCGGGCTTCGGGCTCGAACTGAACTGGGATCTGATCGGGCGCTATCGGCTGAACTAGTTGAGACCAGAGCGACCGGCGCTCGCTTCCGCCGGCGCGTGCGATAACAAGTGAAGGTGAAATCGAGATGGAGATGTCAGGACAAGCCATCGATTGCGACATCCACCCCTCGGTGCCGGGCACCCAAGTGCTGCTCCCCTATCTCGAGGAGCACTGGCGCGAGCATATCCTTTATCGCGGCATCGATGATCTCGAACTCACCTACACGATGCAGCGCAGCGACTTCGCCTGCCGGCCGGACTGGCGGCCCGCCACCGGCAAGCCCGGCGGCGATCTTGCATTGGTGCAGGCGCAGGCGCTCGACGGCTTCAAGTCCCGGATTGGCATTCTCAATCCCTTGTGGGGCGCGCAGGTTGTTTTCGCCGACGATCTCGCGCTTGCGCTCTGTCGCGCCGTCAACGGCTGGATCGCCAAGGAATGGCTCGACCGTGATCCGCGGCTGCGCGCCTCGATCGTTGTGCCGATCGACAGCCCCGAGCTCGCCGCGGAGGAGATCGAGCGCTGCGCCGGGGACAGGCGCTTCGTGCAGGTGCTTCTGCTCGCCATGAACGAGGCGCCGCTCGGCCGGCGGCACTACTGGCCGATCTACCGTGCGGCGGAGCGCTTCGGCCTGCCGATCGGCATCCATGCCGGCACGGGTTATCGTCATGCGCCGACCGGCTGCGGCTGGCCCTCGCATCATATCGAGGACTATGTGGCTCAGGCCGGCGGCTTCCAGACCCAGCTCTTCAGCCTGCTTACGGAAGGCGTCTTCGGCAAATTTCCCGACCTGAAGGTCGTGCTGATCGAATCCGGCATTTCCTGGCTGCCGAGCGTTCTGTGGCGGGCGAACAAGACCTGGCGGGGCATCCGCATGGAGGTCCCCTGGATCAAGGAACCGCCCGCCGACATCATCCGCAGGCAGGTGCGCATGACCGTGCAACCGCTTAATGCGCCGCCGCGCGAAGACGACGTCCAGAAGCTTCTCGACCAGATCGGCAGCGACGAGATGCTGCTCTTCGCGAGCGACTATCCGCACTGGCAGTTCGACGGCGAGGACCCGATGCCGCCGGGGCTCCCGCGGTCGCTCCTCCAGAAGATCATGGTCGACAATCCCATCGCAACCTATGGGCGGCTGCGGGAGGTGGTGCAATGAGCGATGTGGTCGAGGCAAGGCGCCCGATAGAGGCAGCCTCAAAACTTGGCATCTTCGACAGCGACATCCATCCGACGCCGAAGAGCAGCAGCGAGATCAGGCGCTTTCTGCCGGCGAAGTGGCATGATCACTTCGATCACTACGGCAGTTTCACGCGAAAGCCCTTCGCCAGCGCGCATTCCTTTCCGCGCGCCATCCGCGAGCTGTCGCGGCGCGACGCGTGGCCGCCCTCGGGCGGGCCGCCGGGATCCGACCTCGCCTTCATGCAGGAGCATCATCTCAACCCGCATAATGTCGAATGCGGCGTTCTGCAGGTATTGTCGCCCTCGGGCACCAAGTTGCGCCACCCGGGATTTGGCGCGGCAATGTGTTCGGCCGTCAACGACTGGCAGGTGGAAGCCTGGACGTCGAGGGAACGGCGCCTCAAGGGCTCGATCGTCCTGCCGCAAGAGGACGCCCGTGCCTCCGTCCAGGAAATCGACCGGCTTGGCAAGATGGAGGACTTTTGCCAGATCTTCTTGAGCCCGCGCGGCGATGAGCCGCTGGGGCGGCCGCGATACTGGCCGATCTACGAGGCCGCGGAAGCGCTCGATCTCGCCGTCGCCTTCCATGTGGGCGGTGAGAACGGATTTGCGGTGACCGGCAGCGGCCATCCCTCCTTCTTTTTCGAACAGCGGGAATCCCATGTTCCGGCGGCGGAGGCCGTGATCACCAGCCTCATCCTCGAAGGGGTCGTGGAGCGCTTCCCGAAACTGCGCATCATCACCGTGGAGGCAGGTGGAATCGGCTGGGTCCCGGCACTCGGCTGGCGTCTTGATCACGCCTGGAAACGAATGGGCGCCGAGGTTCCCCATGTGAAGCAGCCGCCTTCTGATTATCTCAAGCGGAGCTTCTGGTTTACCAGCCAGCCGGTGGACGAGCCGGAAGATCCAGACCATCTTCGCCATGTCTTCGACTGGATCGGCTGGGGTAAAATTCTCTTCGCGACAGACTATCCACATTGGGACTTCGATGATCCCAAATATGCGATCAAATTTGCAATGAGCGCGTCCGAAAAGCAGATGTTCTTCCGCGATAACGCGCGCATTGCCTATGGCACGGTTTAAGCATGGCACGCCATGTCGTCGCAAAGGTCGGGGATATACCCGAAGGTGGCCAGGAACTGGTGAAGGTGAAGGGCCGCGAGATTGTGGTCTTTAACGTCGACGGCGCATTCTACGCGCTCCTCAACCGCTGCCCGCACGAGGGCGCAAGCCTCATCTGCGGCGCGCGCGTAGGACTGGTCCAATCGGACGAGCCCGGGCATTTCTCCTTCTCACGCAGAGGCGAATTCATTCGCTGCCCCTGGCATGGCTGGGAATACGACATCAAGACGGGCCAGTCCTGGTGCGACCCGAAAGATACCAAGGTCAAGCGCTATGTCACGAGCGTCGAGCCGGGCGAGACGCTGGTGAGGGGCCCCTATGTGGCCGAGAGTTTCCCGGTATCGGTCCAAGAGAATTACATCGTTGTGGAGCTGTGAGGGCCATCCTCATCGGCGATCACCACCTCCACGCCGAGCTCGCTGATGGCTTGGCGCACGGTGACCGGCAGGTCCCGATCGGTGACGATCACGCCGAAATCCCCGAGCGGCACCGATGTGAAGGCGCCGATCTTGCCGTATTTATTGGAATCGGTAACGAGCACGCTTTTCCTCGCGCGTCCGACTGCCGCGCGCTTGACGACGAGCTTGTCTTCTGCCGGCGTCGAGATGCCCCGCATGCCCCAGGACGAGGTCGAGATGAACGCGACGTCGAAATTGAATCGGCTGATTCCGAGGGCTGCCCCCTCGCCCACGCTCGACTGGTTCTCCCGATCAAGCCGCCCGCCGGTGTGATAGAGCTGGCAGCGCGATCTCGAAGCAACCGTTTCGCAGATCACGAAATCATTGGTGACAATGGTGAGGTCCGGAAAGGCGATGAGGCGCTTGGCGACTTCGAGTGTCGTCGTGCCCGCGTCCAGATAGACCACGCCTTTGCGCGGCGCCATCTCGGCGGCACGGCGACCGATCGCCACCTTCTGCTCGCGGCGCAGTTCCGCCTTCACATTGTGGGAGGGCTCGCTCAATATCCTTTGCGGCAGCTGGACACCGCCCGTGACCGACATGACGCGGCCGCCGCGCTCGAGCTTCTCGATGTCGCGGCGCACGGTCATCTGGGAGACGCCCAGCTCCTCCGACAGGGCGGCAATGCTCACGATACCGCGGCTGGTCAGCTTTTCGATAATGAAGTGTTGGCGCTCGGCCGGTATCATGGACTTCTCGTATTCGACTCCTGAGCGCAAGTATCACGACGCAGCGTTATTCTGCTATGGGCCCACAGATGCGCTCGCCGGAAGATCGGCGCTGCTGTCCATACTATGTCGTCACCTTGGCTTCCAGGTCGTCCCGGCCGCGTCCCCACCGCGGGCCGGCTGAAACGCCGCAGTCGTCGGCCTCAAGCCGAAGCCGAGACGCAGATCTGGTGTCGTAACCCAATGCCATAGGCTGCTCATCTCCCGTTGTGTGACGATTTGACAGTATTTGTGAATTTCTGTTTACACACCGCGGGGTTCTGATACAAATCGAAGGAAGCTGCTGAAATGCGGCGAATGGTTTGCGTCGGAATTTTGTCCGGAACGCTGGCTGGGGTGGACAACGGTTCAGGAGAGATCGGCCGCAGCGGCGCCGCGTTTGTTCTGATCTTGCAGCAACCCGAGTCCTGCTGTGGGTGCCGCGCGCAAGATCTGCCCTGCAGGAAGGGGATCGGCGGCGCCAGAAGGCGATGTGATGCGCTCGATCGAGACAGGGAAAAATCCGAATGCCCGTTGGCGTCGTCGACTGCGACATTCATCCGGCCGTTCCGAGCCTGGATGCTCTCCTTCCCCATCTTCCCGGTCATTGGGCCGACACAGCCGTGCAGCGCGGCATAACCGATCTGAACACCGCCAGCTATCCGGATAATGCCCCGATCACCGCGCGGCCCGACTGGCGGCCAGACAAGGGCCGTCCCGGCACCAATCTGACGCTTCTGAAGGCGCAGGCGCTCGATCACTGGAACGTCGGTGCCGCCATTTGCAACTGCCTCTATGGCGTGCAGACCCTCTTCAGCGCGGATATGGCGGCAGGCTTCGCCACCGCGGTGAATACATGGCTGGCGCGGGACTGGCTCGATAAAGACGCGCGCCTGCGCGCTTCGATCGTGGTGCCCTTGCAAAACCCGGATCTCGCAGTCGACGAGATCGAGCGCTGGGCAGGTGATCGAAGGTTCGTGCAGGTACTGCTGCCTGTATTCTCGGATATGCCTCTCGGCAATCGCTATTACTGGCCGGTTTTCGCCGCGGCGGAGCGGCATGGGCTGCCGGTCGGCATCCACGCCGGCGGCACCTACCGGCATCCGGTGACTTCGGCCGGCTGGCCTTCTTATTACATTGAGGACTATGTCGCCCAGGCGCAGGGGTTCCAATCGCAACTCGCAAGTCTCATCTGCGAGGGCACCTTCGCTAAGTTCCCCGCGCTCAAGGTGGTTTTTATCGAATCCGGCTTCACCTGGATGCCAGCCGCCCTCTGGCGCTTGAACAAATATTGGCAGGGGCTCAGGATGGAGATCCCCTGGGTCGACAGGCAGCCATCGAAGATCGCTCGCGACCATATCCGCCTCACGCTGCAACCGGTCGATTCCGCGCCCGACCCAAAGAACTTCGAGCGCTTCATGAACCACATGGAATCGGACGAGATGCTGCTCTTCTCCACCGATTATCCCCATTGGCAATTCGACGGCGACGAAGCCATCCCGGATGGTTTCAGCCCGGACCTCGTGCGCAAGATCCAGATCGATAATCCGCACAGCACCTATTCGCGACTGACGGAGGCCGCCTCATGAACACTCATGCGACCGTGAAGGCGAAGGGGGCGAGCAATCCCGGCAGTCGGCTCCCCTGTGCCGACTGCGACATTCATCCCAATGCGAACGGCTATCGCGACCTTTATCCTTATCTCGACAAGCACTGGCAGACGCATCTTGAAACCTACGGCGCCAAGGTGCGCCACGGTTACCAGCGGGGTGCCGCCTATCCCAAGGGCCAGCCGAACGCGATGCGTCGCGACGCTTGGCCGGAAGACGGCGGCCTGCCCGGCAGTAAACTCGAACTTCTGCGATCGCAACATCTTGATGCCAATCGAGTCGAGCTCGGCATCCTCAATCCCATCACCTCGGCCGGTCAAGGGCTGCTCAATGCGGATTTGAGCGCGGCACTGGCCACCGCCGCCAATGAGTGGCAGGTGAATACTTTCACGAGCAAAGAGCCGCGGCTCAAGGCCTCGATCGTCGTGCCCTACGAGGACGGGAGAGCCTCCGCCGCTGAGATCGAACGTCGCATGGGCGATCCCAATTTCGTGCAGGTGATCCTCCTCAGCCGCACCGCCGAGCCTCTCGGCCAGCGGCGTTATTGGCCGATCTACGAGGCGGCCGCCCATGCGGGCCTGCCGGTCGGGGTGCATGCCTTCGGCTATAGCGGCCATCCGGTGACCGGCGCCGGCTGGCCCTCCTTCTATATCGAGGAGATGTTCGGCCACTCGCCGTCATGCCAGGCGCTGCTCGCCAGCATGATTTTCGAGGGCGTATTCGAGCGATTCCCGACGCTACGTTTCGTGTTGATCGAAGCCGGCTGCGCTTGGCTTCCCTCCTTCACCTGGCGCCTCGACAAGCAGTGGAAGCGGCTGAAAAGCGAGGTGCCGCACCTGAAGCGGCTTCCCTCCGAATATATCCGCGAGAATGTCTGGATCACCACCCAGCCGATCGAGGAGCCGGAACCGCGCAGCCACCTCCTCGACGTTATCGAATGGATCGGCTGGGATCGGCTGCTTTTTGCCTCCGACTATCCGCACTGGGATTTCGATGATCCGGCCTTCGCCTTTCCCATCGACATACCCGTTGAACGCCGCCAGCAGTTCCTGCTGGACAATGCCAAGAGCCTCTATCGAGTAAACGCATGAAGAAATTCGTGGTCGCCACGACCAAGGAGATCCCGCCGGGGGCGCGCAAGCTGGTCCATGTCAAGGGAAGGCCTATCGCGGTCTTCAACATCAAGGGCGAATATTTCGGTCTGTTCGACCGCTGCCCGCATCTTGGCGGCAGCCTATGCCGCGGCAAGCTGACGGGGCTCGTGCAATCGAAGAAGCCGGGCGAATACCAGTATTCGCGTGAGGGCGAGATCCTGCGCTGCCCCTGGCACGGCTGGGAATTCGACGTGCGGACCGGCCAATCCTATTGTGATCCGGAGCGTATCAAGGTGCGCAGCTATCCGGTGGACGTCGCGGAAGGCCGCGAACTCGTCGAAGGACCTTATATCGCCGAAACGGTTCCAGTTTCCGTCGAGAACGACTATGTGGTCATCGAGCTCTAGGGGCGTGAGGGGTTGAGGGGGGATGAGCCAGGACACCACTTGGATCCACGTCGCCGCCCTTTCGGACATCGGCGAGGGCGAGATCACGAGCGTCGAAGTCAACGGCCGCTCGATCGCCCTTTATCGGCTGGAGGATGATGGCGGCGTCTATGCCACCGATAATGTGTGCACGCATGCGCTCGCCTATCTCTCGGAGGGCTGGCTCGAGGGCGACGTCATCGAATGCCCGCTGCATGGCGGCTGCTTCAATGTGCGCACCGGCAAGGGCCTCGGCGATCCCATCGAGGAGGACCTGAGGACCTATACAGGTCAAGGTCTCCGGGGACGACATCCTCATCGGCTGGACGGAGGAATAGAGCCAGTCCTCCGCAGCCTCAGTACCCTGCAGGCTAGCTGATTGTCACGTCGGATCTAGTAATCCAGAATTGTTACGAACCAACCGGCGCACGGCCTCCGTGCTGCTGCCAACGAAGCTTGTCCCGTGCGCACGACGGTTCGCCCCATTCCCGTCGACGGTCTGTCGGCGGTCGGTCCCGTCCACGGATAGCACTCCGGAGCTGCCACGCTTGAGGCAATGCAACGGCCGGCAAAGCGGCATCCACGGCCGTGCTGCGGCACGCTCGCAAGCAGCGCCTGGGTGTAGGGTTGCAGTGGCCGCGTGAAAATGGCGCGCTTGTTGCTGGTCTCGCAGACTTGCCCCGCTACATCACCGTGATTCGGTCCGCGATGCACGCAACGACGCCGTGCAAGTCATATCGACAGCGGACGGGTTGGCTCAGGGGACCCGAAGCCGACGTGGAAAGGCGCGCTTTAGAATTCATCTAAATGATTGATATTGCGCATAGAAATAGCCTCGTGTAATCGCGGCATGGGCTTCGTCGGCGCGAGCGCGTTCGAATTTGGGCTTGGGGACGGGATCCGCCGTGGAATCTCCCGATGGATCGAGTGGCGGGATTGCGATGACCACCTGGAGCGACACGATCGGTGCACTGTTCCTGGCGCATCGGCAGCGGCTCGAATCGATGGTGACACGGCGCATTCGGGATCGCGAGACGGCGGCCGATATCGTCCAGGACGTCTTCGCCCGGGTGCTCAGCGGCGGGAGAAGGGCCCCGGCCGAAGAGAGCATGCGCATTCTCTACGCCTCCGCCCGCAATGCCGCCATAGAGCATCATCGGAGCTCGACGCGCCGCGCACGCCTTCTCGGCTCCCTTCTGCCGGCGCAATGCGTCGCCGAGGAGGTGGGGCCGGACAGGCGGCTCGAGGCCAAGCAGGCGCTTTCGGCGCTCGACGCGGCTCTCGGCGAGCTTTCGCCGCGCTGCCGCGACATCTTCATCATGCGCCGCGTGCACGGCCTTTCGAACGAAGACATCGCTCGCGCCCACGGGATCTCCGTGAACAGCGTCGAGAAACATATTGCCCGCGCCCTGAGGCATTGTCAGACATACCTCGCCCGCCATCGCAGCGAGACCTGACGAATTCGGCGACGCACGGCGTTTCCGCTTCTGCCCGTTATCAAGTACTGAAGTCCTCCCTGGATGGTTCACCAGGACTATCGGTCGCGGATCGAAGAGGGATCAGGAAGCGGATGCGGACGGACGATGAGCCGACCGACAGCCAACGCGACGAAGCGGCGCTCTGGCTCGCAAAAAAGACGGGCGGCTCCCTCGGGCCCGAAGAGGCCCGCGCACACGAGGCGTGGCTGAATGCCGACCGGCGCCACCGCCGCGCCTATGACGAGTTGCGGGTCCTCTATGCTCAACTCGAAATGCCCGCCAGTCGCGTGGCCGTGGACCGGACCAGCAAGCGGGCGATGCTTGCCCGTTTTCTGCCGCACGGAGCCTGGCTGCTCGCGCCGATCGTGCCGGCGCTTGCTCTTTTGATCGTATGGGCGATCGAGCCGCCCTTCGTTCAGAACTGGCGGGCCGACGTTGTCACCTCCGAGCGATACCTCACAGATACCGTGCTGCCGGATGGTTCGACCGCCAAGCTCGGCGGCGACACGGCGCTGGCGCTCTCGTTCGAAGATGGCCAGCGCCGGGTCGAGCTGTTGCGCGGCGAGGCCTTCTTCGAGGTTCGCCATGATGCCCCGGGCGTCTTCAGCGTCGAGGCCCATGGCGATGTGATCCGCGACATCGGCACCAAGTTCAACGTCGATGTGACGGCCGGGCGCACGGAGGTGGTGGTGGCCGAGGGAGCCGTCGACGTGACCGGTCGGTCCGATGCCGGCCCCGTGCGCCTCGACCAAGGCAATCAGATCGTGGTGCAGGACGGGCGCGCCGGGCGCGTCGAGCCCGCCGATACGGATCTGGCTCTGGCCTGGATGTCCGGCCGTCTCGTCGTCCAGGGAGCGAGCGTCGCCGACTTGATCACCGCCTTGCAACGGCATCACTCCGGACGAATTCTGGTGCGTGGCGCCCTCGCCGACCGGAAAGTGTCCGGGACCTTTCCGCTGACCGACATCGACGGTTCGCTGGAGACCCTGGCGGCGGCCGTCGGCGGCAAGCTGGTCCACGTGACGCCGCTTGTCACGATTCTGTTCTGATCCCGCCGCCGCCCACACCAGAAAAAATCGCCGCCGAGACACGGCGGCGGTTTCGCTGGCCGTTCTAGGAACTGAAGCCGCGATGCGGCCGATGCGGACGGTCACGAGGAGCAGGGCATGTCGAGGATCGTGGGGGAGAGCGAAACGCGGCATGCCGCGCGGGTGCTGCTGAGCGCCGTGGCCGTGGCCATGAGTGTGAGCCTCGCCGCGGCGCAATCGCCCTCTTCATCCGAAACCAGGTCGACGACAGCAACCTACAGCTTCGACATTCCCTCGAAGTCGCTGGCGGCAGCCATTGCCGACGTAGGCGCGGTGAGCGGCTGGCGCATCGCCTATCCCTTCACGCTCCCCCCAGGGCGACGCAGCCGCGCGCTGGCCGGCACGATGACACCCGCCGAAGCGGTCGAGCGGCTGCTCGCGGGTTCCGGGCTGAGCCATCGCATCGCCGGTCCACGTTCGATCGTACTCGTGGATCCGTCGCAGCCGGCCGAGGGCCGTGCAAGTTCCGGCGACGGGGGCATCACGCTCGATCCCATCGTCGTCGAGGGCGATGCCGGTGGGCTGCCGCCGGCCTTTCCCGGCGGACAGGTGGCGGTCGGCGGCAGCCTCGGCATTCTCGGCGAGCGGAATGTCATGGATACGCCCTTCAATGTGGTGAACTACACGTCCAAGACCATCGAAGACCAGCAATCGCGAACGGTCGCCGACGTCACGAAGAACGACCCATCCGTGCGGACGACCTGGGCCGACGGCAGCTATTCCAACCAATTCTTCATCCGCGGATTTCCTGTCGCCAATCCCGATATCTCGATCAACGGCCTCTACGGCCTGGTTCCCTACCAGATGTCGGGCACATCCTGGGTCGAGCGGGTCGAGATACTGAAAGGGCCGAGCGCGCTGCTGGCCGGAATGCCGCCCCAGGGCAGCATCGGCGGCCTGATCAACCTGGTGACGAAGCGTGCGACCGACGATCCCCTGACGCGGCTGACGCTGGGCTATATTTCCGATAGCCAGTTCGGCGGCAAGATCGACATCTCACGGCGGTTTGGCGAGAACAGGGAATTCGGCATTCGCTTCAACGGCGCCTACAGCAACGGCAACGCAGCCGTCGACGGCCAGACGAACGAGTTGGGGGAAGCCGCGCTTGCCCTTGACTATCGCGGGGAGCGGGTGAGGCTCTCGGCCGATCTGGGCTATCAGAAGAACTATTCAGATGATCCCGGGCGCCCGATCTATGCACGGCCGGGTTTTCGCATTCCGCGAGCTCCCAAAGCCTCGAGCGACCTCGGTCAGAACTGGTACTACGCTGACGCAACGGATGTTTTCGGCATCCTGCGCGGGGAAGTCGACATCACCGACACGGTCACCGCCTACGCGACAGCCGGCGCTCGCAAGAACGAGTTCCTCGGCCTCTATAACTTTTCTTACCTGAAGAACAGCTTCGGCGACTTCGATGCGAATAACTACTATCAGCCGAGCTATAATGATGCGTTCACCGGCGAGGCAGGCGTCCGCGCAAAGGTCCAAACGGGGCCGATCCGCCACGAAGTCACGGTAAGCGCCACCGGACTTTACAGCGAGCTCGGTGTCATCGCTCCTATCGTGTCAACTTATTCCTCTAATATCTATAACCCGGGTTGGGCTCCTTTCCCCAATCTCGCGGGACGTGCCTCCAAGGCGCCGAAGACGAGTGCTGCGACGCTGACGAGCCTCGCCATTGCCGACAGCCTCTATGCCTTCGACGATCGCGTCCAGCTTATCCTCGGCGCGAGGCGCCAGCAGATTCGGCAAAAGGGCTGGAACGCGACGACCGGCCTGCAGACGGCGAATTATGACGAGGGTGCGACGACGCCGGCGCTCGGGCTGGTCGTAAAGCCGCTGCAGAACGTCTCGCTATACGCCAACTATATCGAAGGTCTGAGCCAAGGGCCGACCGCTCCAGTTGGCTCGACGAATATCGGCGAGGTATTCGCGCCGATCAAGTCCAAGCAATACGAAGCCGGCGTCAAGATCGACTTCGGGCGGATCGCGACGACGCTCAGCGCCTTCCAGATCGAGCAGCCGGTCGGCATGGTGGATACGGCGACCAACCGGTACGGCGTCGACGGCGAGCTGCGTAATCGCGGCGTCGAGGTCAATGTCTTCGGCGAGATCAGCGACAGCATCCGCCTGCTCGGCGGCGCCGCTTTCATGGACGGTGTGCAGACCAAGACGCCGGCCGGCCTGAACGACGGCAAGAAGGCCATCGGCATTCCGGACGTGCAGGTCAATCTCGGCGCCGAATGGGACCTTCCCTTCATCACGGGCCTGACCTTGACGGGCCGCGTGATCTACACCGCGTCGCAATATGCCAGTGCCGACAACACGCAGAGCATTCCGGCATGGACGAGGGTCGATCTCGGCGCGCGCTACACCTTCACGCGAGAGAGCGGCAAGCCGGTGACGATCCGCGCCGGTGTCGAGAACGTCTTCAACCGAAGCTACTGGGCGGCCGCCTCGTCCAACTTCGGTCTGGCCCGCGGAGCGCCGCGGACCTACATCGTCTCGACCACCTTCGACTTCTGAACGCACGGGTGGATGACAGCCGCTATGGGTGATGCGGTCGTGCTGAGGACCGAATGCGGGGTCGACACATCCCCACGTCGCGCGCAGCATCGCCGCAAGACCATGACCCGCCGCTCGCTGCTCGCCGGTCTCGCAGGTTTCGGCGGCGTACCCGCGGCGAGCTTCGCCCGAGGGGCCCCGCCTGCCCTGCGTATCGCCGTCACCGACTGGGCGGCGGCCGAAAGCCTGCTCGCGATCGGCGTCGCGCCGCTCGCGGTGCCCGACATCGCAGTCTATCGGCAATGGCTCCGCGAGATTCCTTTGCCGCCCTCAGTCGTCGACCTCGGCTCGCGGGCCGAGCCCAATCTCGAACTCCTCGCGTCGCTCGCGCCGGACCGGATCCTCGTCTCGAACTGGCAGCGAAGCCTCGTCGCGCTATTCCGGCGGATCGCCCCGACGGAAACGATCACGATCATCGGTGGTCGCAGCGATGCCTATGCCAATGCCCGCGCCGCCCTCGTCCAGGTGGCCGATCTCGTGAACAGGCCCGACGCGGCGCCGGCCTATCTCGGCGCGTTCGACCGAGCCCTGGCGTCCTTCACGCGCGCCCTCGAAGGCCAGTACCTGCCGCCTGTCTATGTCGCCGTTCTCCATGAGAATGGCACGCAGCTTTTTGCTTACGGCAGAGGCAGTTGGGTCGACGACGTCATTCGCCACCTCGGCCTCAGCAATGCATTAAGACAGCCGACATCGGCCTTCGGCAACGCTTTGATCGGCCTCGCCGAGCTCGCGGGAACGCCCGAGGCCCTTCTGCTCTATCTCGACCAGGGCGAGCGAACGCGACGAGCGGAACGCTCGCTCGCGACGAGCACCGTCTGGCGGAGCCTGCCGATGGTACGCGCGGGGCGGGTCCATCGAATCCCGCCATTCTATGCGCTCGGCGGCGTTCCGTCGGTCTGGCGGTGCGGGCGCCTGATCACATCGGCGCTCGCCGGCTTGCCGGAGGCGTCTCGTGAGTGATGCAGCAACGCTTCCCGTCCGGGCAAGCGCGGTCGGGCTATATGCCCTCGCCGCTGCTCTCGGCATCACCGCAGCGGTCATGAGCCTTACGAGGCTCACGGCGATCCTGCCCATGGAGCACTGGTGGCGAGCCCTCGCAACGCCAACTGTCGACGTGCCGAGCCTCGTTCTCGTCGACGTTGCGCTACCGCGGATCGCGGTGAGCCTCATCGTCGGCGCGGCCCTCGCCCTGGCGGGTGTATTGCTGCAGCAGGCCCTGCGCAATCCGCTCGCCGATACGACGACGCTCGGCGTCGCTTCGGGCGCCTATCTCGCGCTGGCGGCGACCACGCTCTTTGCACCGGCCTGGCTCGATGCAGGGCAAACCTTGATCGCTCTCGCCGGCGGCGGGGCGGCGGCGGCGCTCGTCCTGGCGATTTCGCGTGCGGCCGGCTTTGCGCCCGCCGTGCTGATCCTCGCCGGACTGACCGTGAGCCTCGTCTGCGGCACCGCGGGGGCGATGCTGACGATCCTCAATCACGATTATCTCAGCACCCTCTTCATCTGGCAGGCAGGCTCGCTCGTCCAGAATGGATGGAGCAACATTCTCGATCTCCTGCCGCGCCTTGCCCTTTGCACGATCGCCGCCGTGCTCCTGCTGCGGCCGCTCGCCGCGTTCGATCTGGAGGATGGGCAGGCACAGGCGCTCGGTATTCCGGTCCACATGCTGCGCGGCGCGGCCGTGGTGCTCGCGGTGGCGCTCGGCGCCTCCAGCGTCGCTACGGTCGGCGTCATTGGTTTCATCGGCGTTGCGGCCGGCAATCTCGTCAGGGCTCTCGGGGCGCGAACCCTCCGTCAGCGCCTGGTCTGGGCTCCCCTCACGGGCGCGCTCCTGCTGTGGTCGACCGATGAACTGGTGCAGCGCCTCACACCCATTCTCGGCGCCATCCCGACCGGCAGCGCGGCGGCCGTCTTGGGCGCTCCCCTGCTCGTTCTGATGATCGCGCGGCAGCGCAACGCCGCGCCATCGCCCATCGGAACCTCCGTCCAGCCGACAGGCCGGACGAGGTGCCCGCGGATAGTGATTTCGGTCATACTCGCCGCCTGCCTCGCCATGATCTCGATCGCGCTTTTCCTCGGCAAGGACGCGACGGGCTGGCGATGGCTGGCGATGAACGACGCTTCGGCTGTCCTGCCGTGGCGCGGTCCGCGCGTTGCCGCGGCCGCCGCAGCCGGCGCCCTGCTCGCCCTTGCCGGAACGCTCATGCAGAGGCTGACGGGCAATCCCATGGCGAGTCCGGAGGTTCTCGGCGTCTCGTCGGGCGCGGCGCTCGGCGTCGTCCTGCTGCTCATGGCGATGCCCGAGTTCACGCATGGTCTGATGGCCATCACGGCTTTCGCTGGTGCCGCGGTGACACTTCTCGCCATCGTCGCCCTTAACCAGCGCTCGGACTTTGCGCCGGAACGGCTTCTCCTCACCGGCATCGGCTTCGCGACGGCGTTCACGGCATTCGCCGCCGTGCTGCTGGCGCGCGGCGACCCGCGCTCGGCCGTTCTCCTCGCCTGGATGTCCGGATCGACTTATCGCGTCACCAGCGCGGATGCGCAAACGGCCTGCGGCGTCGTGGCCGCCGTCTTGCTGCTCGCACCATGGACGGGCCGGTGGCTCGCCATCCTGCCGCTCGGCGGCAGCGTCGCCCGTGCGCTCGGCCTCGCGCTTTCGGCGAGCCGCCTTGCCATTCTCTTGCTGGCCGCGGCGTCGACCGCCGTGGCGACCTTGACGGTCGGCCCCTTGAGCTTTGCCGGGCTGCTCGTGCCGCATATGGTACGGGCACTCGGGGTCGTGCGCCCGCGGGACCAGCTCCTCGCTGCCGCGGGCCTGGGCGCTTGCCTGATGACCGCGGCCGACTGGCTCGGTCGCACGATCGCCTTTCCCTGGCAGATTCCGGCCGGGCTTCTCGCCAGCCTGATCGGCGGCCCTTTTTTCGTCCTGCTGCTGCGGAGAGGCCGATGACGAAGCACCATCGCGCGGCGTCGCTCGTCCACGAAGGCATTCGCCTTCTGCGCCCGTTCTGGCCGGTCGTTCTCCTCGCCACCGCCATGGGCATCCTGAGCGGCTTGGCAACGGCTTGGCTTATCGCGACGATCAACCGGGCGCTTCACGCCGACGGCGGTGCCACCGCTGGACTGCTGGCCGCCTTGGCGGGCCTCTGCGTCGTCGCGATTGCAGGCGAGATCATGTCCGACCTCGGCAACAGCTTCGTCGGGCAAGAGGTGATCGCCGGCCTGCGCAAGGCCCTGACCGACAGGATTCTCGCAGCACCCATCGACCAGATCGAACGCTTTCGCATGCACCGGCTGACTGCGATCCTCAACCAGGACGTCGAGGTCATCAGCAGCTTTACCTTCGCCTTTTCGAGCCTCGTCATCGCCGCCGCGATCACCATCGGTGGCTTCGCCTATCTTCTCGCCCTCTCGCCAGCCATGTCGCTCGTTGCGGTGGTAGCCGTCACGATCGGCACGACAGCCCATATGGCTGCCCGCAACGCCGGCCGTCGGGGATTCGAAGCCGCCCGAACGGCGCAGGACGACCTGCAGCGGCATTATCGTGCGGCAACCGAGGGTGCCAAGGAATTGCGGATCAGCCGAGAGCGCCGTCAGCGCCTGCGCAATACCGATCTGCGCGGCACCATCGAGCGCATCCGCGATCTGCGTGTGTGCGCCATGCGCATCTACATGTCCGCCAACGCTTTCGGATCGGCACTCTTCTTCGTCGTCATCGGCGCGCTCCTCGGGCTGCAGGATGTCTTCCACGTCGGCAACGAGGTCCTTTCCGGCTTCGTGCTCGTCCTCCTTTATGTGAAGGGACCGCTGCAGCAGCTCGTCGGTGCGCTGCCCCTCATCGGGCAGGCCCAGGTCGCCTTCGGGCGCGTGGCGGAGCTCTCGCAAGCCTTCGCCAACCCGGAAGCGGGCGTCCTTCTGGCCGGACATGGGTCGTCTCGGCCGAGCATGCGCCAGATCAGACTTCGCGGCGTCCGCTACAGCTTTCCGGCCGAGGCGGGCGGCGGCTCCTTCGTGCTCGGGCCTATCGACCTGACGATAACGGCCGGCGAGATGATCTTCATCGTCGGCGAGAACGGCTGCGGCAAGACGACCTTGGTCAAGCTGCTCCTCGGGCTTTACACGCCCGAGAACGGCGAAATTCTGCTCAATGGGGAAGCCGTGACGGCGGAGACGCGCGACGACTACCGTCAGCTCTTCACGACCGTCTTTGCCGACTATTACCTCTTCGGCGATCTCGTCGCCGATGAAGCGCTCGACACGGACGTATTGTCCTATCTCGATCGGCTCCAGCTCGCTCACAAGGTCACCGTCGAGAACGGACGCTTCACCACGACCGATCTCTCGACCGGCCAGCGAAAACGCCTGGCCCTGGTGCACGCCTATCTCGAGGACCGGCCGGTCCTCGTCTTCGACGAATGGGCAGCCGACCAGGATCCGACCTTCCGGCGCGTGTTCTACACCGAATTGCTGCCGGCCCTGAAAGCGCGCGGCAAGACGCTCGTCGTGATTTCTCACGACGACCAGTATTTCCACCTTGCCGATCGGGTCCTGCCTATGGCGGACGGCAAAATCGGAGAGATCGTCACCCACACCCCCACACGGCAAGCTGACGACCGGCGGCAAAGTCTCTCCGGAGCGACGCCGTGAGCGCCGCCGGCAAATCCCCTCCGTCATTCGAACTCGATCAAGCCGCCTTTTTTGCGGGCGGGCGTCCGCTGATTGCACCGCTCGATCTCGGCCTTTTGCCGTCGCGGGTGATCGGCCTCATCGGACACAACGGCTCGGGTAAATCGACGCTGCTGAAGCTTCTCGCACGACAGCAGCCGCCGTCTTCCGGCGCGATCCGCCTCGCCGGCCTGCCGCTGACGGATTGGAACAGCCGAGCCTTCGCCCGCAAGGTCGCCTATCTGCCGCAACAGACGCCGACGGCGCCCGGTCTGCTCGTCAGAGAACTGGTCGCTCTCGGCCGCTATCCCTGGCACGGCGCACTCGGGCGCTTTTCCAGGCGCGATCGCATGAAGGTCGATGAGGCGATGGCAGCGGCCGATGTCGACGCCTTTGCGGATCGCCTCGTCGAGACGCTCTCGGGCGGGGAGCGCCAGCGCGCCTGGCTCGCCATGCTGGTGGCGCAGGAGACCGAGTGGCTCCTGCTCGACGAGCCGATTTCCGCCCTCGACATCGCCCATCAGATCGACGTGCTGTCGCTGGTCCGGCGTCTGTCGGCCGAGCGCGGGCTCGGTATCGTGGTGGTGCTCCACGACGTGAACATGGCGGCGCGCTTTTGCGACGAGATCATCGCCTTGCATTCCGGCCGGCTGATCGCCCGCGGGACACCAGCGGATATCGTCAAGCCGGATTGCTTGAGGGCGATCTACGGCATCGCCATGGACGTCGTTCCCCATCCCGCGACAGGCCTGCCGGTCAGCATCGCCCGATAAGCGGCTGCGGAGTGTGCAGGGTCACGTCATGCCATCGATGAACGGCTTTCATAAGCTACCTCCACGCTGAATGGTAGGCTCGCCGGGAGTAACCGGGCGTCGTGGACACGGTGGTGCTCAATGGTCCGGCCGATCTCGCCCGGCTGAACGCGCTGACTCCATGGACGATCGACTAGGTCGATGCGCCTTGGGTTATCGATGGTCCCATCAACGGCCAGCTCTTCACCCTATGCGTGGAGAAGGCCTTGTTCCGACGCTCGCCCAGGGGGGTCTCGTCATCCTCGACAACATCGATCAGAAGACCGTCGCCAAGTGGAAGAGGCGCAGCAGCACAGCGGATGTGCCGATCGGACCCAAAGACCCGAAATCGACCTCGCTGTCCCTTGAGGACGAAGCCATCATCGTCGCGTTCCGCCGGCATAGGCTGCTGCCGCTCGACGACTGCCCGTACGCCCTGCAGGCGACGATCCCACACGGCGCCGCCGCGCCCAGGTTCACTGATCTGCGGAGCGGTTTCAATCGGGAATTTCGAGATCGACCAGTGGCCCGTGCTGCTGGCCGCCATAGATGTCGCCATCGTCGCGCGACCCCTGGAAAGCCGGCCGCGGGATCGAGATCTTGATCGCTTTCGCGGCATCATGCTCAAAAAACGTCACGTCATCCTCGGCGACGCGATAAAGCGCCGCGAATCGTGATCTCGTCAGCACCTTGGCAGCGCAGACCTTGCGATAGACTTCGTCCGTGTCGAACATCACATCGAAAGTCAGGGTGAAGGGGCCGGCATTCTTCGACCGGATGAGACGGGCCAGGTCACCGAGTTTTGCCATCGCTCAAACCTCCAGAAATTCGGTGCGGAACATCTCCAACGGATCATCCGGCTCCACGACGTGATTGAGGCTGAAGCGGTAGACCGGCCCGCGATTCACATGCGTCGGCGCCATCGGATAGGCGATGCCCGTGATGAGGCCGCGCCATTCGGGGATCGGATAATGTACCGCGAAATGCGCGAAGGTCTTGGCGATCGAATCCGTGATCGCCTCGTCGGCCGTTGTGATGGTGAAGACGAGGCCGACCTCGTGGCCGATCTGGTGGGCCAAAGGCTCGAGCTTGCCCATCACGCCGTCGCGGCCATAGACGCGGACGTGGATGTCGTAGTCGTCCCGGCCGAGGCGGCCGCCGAACATCTCCTGCACCCGCGCGAAGAATTTCTCCTGCATGCCTTCGAGCCAGCTGTCGAGCTGGCGCAGGATGAAAGGCTCGCGCACGCCGCCGATGATGAGCGCCTGATAGCCGGCGAGTTCCGCCCCCTCCAGCTTGATGGTGACGCGGTTCGCCGGGCGGAATTGCGAGCCGGAGACGCGCACGGCACGATCGTTCAGCGCCTCGTAATGCGCCTCCAGGGTATCGATCGTGCCGTTCGGCTCGGTGATGAGGAAGGGGTCCGCATTTTCGTAGAGCGTGTGCGAGGCAACGCTTTGCGGGGTGCAGCGCACCTCCATGTCCATCGGCTCGATGTCGAAATGATCGTCGCGGATCCAGGCCATGATGCTGTCGGGCCGCTTGCGCTGGACCACACAGGCCGTGCCGCATTCGAGGATCTTGGCCGCATGCCAGGCAGCCCCTGCGTCTGCGCCTTTCATCACGGGCACGGTCGAGAACAAGGAAGTGTCCGAGGCGCGTCCGGCGAGGATCACCTGCGCGCCCTGCTCGACGGCAGCCGCCAGCGGCTCCTGCCCCATCATGCCGACGATATGCGTGCTCCTGTCGATCACCTCATCGCTGATCGGCGGCGCCGGCTTGAGCGGCTTGATGCGCCCCTCGCGCAGGCGGCGCTTGAGATAGCCCTTGTCCTGCTCGGAGCGCACGAGGGCCAGCCTGAACTTGAGCCCTTCCTCTCTCGCGATTTCCAGCGCGATGTCGCGCATCCAGTCGAGGCCGTCGTCGCCGCCGCCGAAGCCGCAGGAGCCGACGATGAGCGGCACGTCGAGCTTGTTGCGGCCGAGCAGCATCAGCCTGAGATCACGTTTCGTGCCCTCGCGCGAGAAATGCGGCTTGCCGCTGCCGAGATGCGACGGTCCGGCATCGGTCGATCCGCCGTCACAGGCGATGACGTGAGGCTCGAGCGAAATGCCGCGCGCGAAGGAGGACTCCAGAAAGCCCGAGCCGATCTGCCCGGATGCCGACAACACTCTGACTTCAGTCATCTTGCACCTGTTCTTTGCACAGCGTCCCGGTGCGGTGGCCGCCCAACGGCCGCCACAGCACATGCGAGACCGAGCGTCAGCCCAGTTCCTGCAACGCCTGATCGACGAAGCGGGTCTCGATAAAGCGGTTGAGATCGGGCTCGCCCTTGATCGCCCCCGCTTTGCGATAGACGGGCAAAAGCTCCTTGAAGTACTCACGCTTGAAGCCGCCGTCGTTCGGCCAGGCGTTGATCTCTTTCGAAAGCTTTTCCCAGACCGGCTTGAGTTCGGAGTCGGTCACGTCGGCAGCCTTCGGAACGGTGGCGTATTTGCGGAAACCGCGGGCGAAATATTCGTAGTCTGCATTGGCCTGCCGGAACGATTTGATCATCGCCTTGTTCAGGTCGATGGCGGCGCGTTCATTATTCTTGTCGTCCGCCCAAGCGCCGGGGACGAGCCAGGCCTCCGACAGCCAATGCTTGTAGGTCTTCCAAGGCTCTATCAGCACCTTGTAGTTGCCCTGTTTAACAATCGAAGCCGCCTGGTCGAAGTGGACGGGAACGGCGGCGACGCGGCCGCCGAGGAGCGCGCGCATGCGCGAGCCGGAGCCGCCGATCTCGACGATGGTTGTATCATCGATGTCGACGCCGTTCTGCGCCAGCACGCCGCTGAGCAGCACATAGATGAAGTCGCCGCGCGAGTTCAAAGCGATTGCGTTGCTCTGCTCCTTGAAGTCGGCGTAGGACTTGATCATGTCGGCATTGACCACGAACACTTGGCTCGTGCTGTTGTAGACCAAGCCGATCAGCTTGACATTGGCGCCGACCTCGCTCGCGCGCATCGCCGAAACGACGTCGGCATCACCGGCTTCGGCAGAGCCTGCGACGATCGATTGGGTGATGACCTGCATGGACTCGATGCGGTCGATCTTCGGCTCGGCATAGCCGAGTTCGCGCAATCCCTCCCGCAGCGCAATGACTTCGGGAATGTGGATCGCCAAGCTGAAGCCCTGGATCTCCAGCTTGAGCTGACGCCCGGCTTGCGCGAAGGCACCCGAGCCGTAGGGGAGCGCCAGGCCGGCGCCAGCTCCGGCGGCGAGTTGGAATAGCTGTCTTCGCGTCGTTCTCATATCTTTGTTCCTCCCGTCTTCTCGTTCACGGCTTGCTTGTTCGCGTATCGTCGATCTCAGGCCAACGGCGCCGGACTGACCATGAGAGGATCGAGCCCATAGCGCGCGGCCTCGGCATCGAGTGCAGCGTGCACATCGGCCGAGAGCGGGATGCCAGTGGCGAGGCGCTCCCGTTCGCGCCGCGCCTCGCGCTCGCCCGGCACCAGGATCTCGTCGACACCGGCCGCCCGCGGCTCGGACTTCATCCGCAGGATCAACTCGTCCATGCGCGCCCGGAAGCTCTCGGCCGGCATGAAGAGATCAGTGCGCAGGCAGAGGAAGAGATGACCGACATTCTGCGGTCGGTCGAAACTCTTGTGCGGATTGCCGACCTCGCCGCCGAAGGCCGCGCCTGAATAGACGCCCGCCAGGATGTCCATGAGCATGGAGAGCGCAGCGCCTTTGACCCCGCCGAAGGGCAGCATGGAGCCGCCGTCGATCAGGGCCTGCGGGTCCGTCGTCGGCCGCCCTTCCCTGTCCAGGGCAAGGCCTGGCGGGATCTGCCGCCCGGCCTCAGCTGCCACATAGACATTGCCGCGCGCCAGCACGCTCATCGCCATGTCGAGCACGAAGGCGGGCTGGCTGCCGGTCGGCACCGCGAAGGCCATAGGGCTCGTGCCGAAGAAAGGTTTGCGCCCGCCCCAGGGCGGGAAGGCCGGCGAGGCATTGGTGAAGGCGATGCCAACCAGCCCCGCCTCCAAGGCCTGCAGCACATAGTAAGCGGCCATGCCGTAGTGGTTGGAGTGGCAGACGGAGACGAGACCGGTGCCGTGCTCCTGCGCGAGCCGGATAGCCTCCCTCATCGCGCGCCGGCCGACGACCGCGCCCATGCCATTGTCGCCGTCGACGTGGGAGGCCGCGACCGCCACCGGGCGGATGGTGATGTTCGGATCGGGCTTGTTCAGACCTTCGCGCAGGCGGCGCAGATAGGTCGCCGCGCGGAAGACGCCATGCGTATCGGTGCCGCGCAGATTGGCACGCACGAGGCAGTCAGCGACCGTCGCCGCACCTTCCTGCGGAAGTCCCGCGGCGGCGAATAAGCCGGTTACGAATCGGCGCAGCCGGTCCGCCTCGATATAGACGCGATCTAAATCCTCGTCTCTCACACCTGCGCTCCCTTCTTCAGCCCCTGCCAGATCTCGCGGCGCAGGTTGAGGAATTCGGGCGTGCTCTTGACGGCTTCGCGCCGCGGCCGCGCGAAGGGCACATCGATGATCTGCTCGATGCGCCCCGGGCGCGGCGACATCACGACGATGCGGTCGGCGAGATAGAGCGCCTCTTCGATCGAGTGGGTCACGAAGATTACGGTCTTGCGCTCTCGATCCCAGATCTCAAGGAGTTCGTCCTGCAAAAGGTCCCGGGTCTGCACGTCGAGCGCCCCATAGGGCTCGTCCATCAGCAGCACGGAAGGCTTGATGGCGAGCGCGCGGGCGATGCCGACGCGCTGCTGCATGCCGCCGGAGAGTTCGTGCGGATAGGATTTCTCGAAGGCTGAGAGACCGACCAGATTGACGTATTCGCGCGCCCTTGCGTGCCGCTCGGCCTTGCTCGTGCCGGAGACTTCCAGGCCGAAGGCGACATTGTCGAGAACGGTCCGCCACGGGAAGAGCTCGAAGCTCTGGAACACCATGCCGCGGCCGGCACCAGTGGTGTTCGTGACGTTCTTGCCGTCGAGGATGATCTCGCCCTCGTCGCAGGTCTCGATGCCGTCGATGATCCGCAGCAGTGTGGACTTTCCGCAGCCGGACGGCCCAAGCAGCACGAGGAACTCGAGCTCGGCGACCGCGAGGGAGAAGTCCTCCAGCACGGTCAGCCGCTCGCCGCCGCTGCGATAGTATTTCGTGATGTTGCGGATATCGAGCTTCGTCGTCGCGGGCGAGCGCCCGGCGCGCGGATCGCCCATGGTCTCAGCGAGGCTCATGCGGTCACCCGTTGCTGCTCGTACCAGGGCGCGAGCCGCCGGCCCGCCTCCCCGAGGAGCCAGTTGAGGAACAAGCTGACGATCATCAGCGTGATGAGGAGCCCGAGCACCGGTCCGGTCTCGACCAGCAGGCCAGAGCGATGGATGAGCCCACCATAGCCGATGATGACGAACATCTCGGCGAGCACCATGGCACGGATCGCGTGCACGAGGCCGATGCGGGCGCCGGTGAGAAGGTAGGGATAGATCGCCGGCAACGTGACCTTCCAGAAGATCTGGAAGGTATTGGCACCGAAGGAACGCGCCACGGCGAGCTGCATCGGGTTCACGCCGCGCGCGCCGTTGTAGGCGGTGAGCACGATATACCAGACCGAGGCCAGGAATACGATTGTGACCCGCAGCATCAGGCCTGTGCCGAGAATGAGGATGAACAGCGGAATGAGCGCTGCCGTCGAGGTGACGACGAACATGCTGACCCACGGCCGTGCGATGGCATCGACGACTGTCGAGCGGCCCATGGCGACGCCAAGCGGCATGCCGACCAGACAAGCCGCGACGAAGCCGATCGCCATTTGACGAAGCGAGCCTGCAAGTTCGCGCAGCATCTCGCCCTGCTGCAGCAGCGAGAGATAGTCGACCGCCACCACCGACGGCGGGGCGAGCAGCGCCGAGCCGAGTGACCGGCCAGCGATCTCCCAGGCCGCGAGGAATAGCGCGATACCGATAAGGCCGAGGCCGACGGTCCTGAGCTTGTCCATGGTCGTCATGTCCTCACATGCCAGCGCAGCAGCCGGCGTTCGAGCATCACGATCAGCGACTGTGCGATGAGACCGAGAAGGCAGATCAACACCACGATCGACAGCACGGCGGCGCTGTCGAAGTCCTGCGTCGCGCGCTTCATCAGGCCGCCGAGATTGACGGCCGCGAAGAAGAGCTCGGCCGTGATCATGCCGTTGATGGCGCGCGCGGATCCGACCCGAAGCGCCGCGACGAAGAACGGCAGGAGCGCCGGCAGCACGATCAGCCGGAGCTGCTGGCCGTGCGAGGCGCCGAACGAGCGCCCGACGTCGATCAGCGGCCGGCGCACGTCGCGTGCGCCGGCGATCATTACGACGAGCACGTCGAAGACGCTCATGAGGAAGACGAGCGCGACACGCCCTTCGAAGAAAAGACCGAACCAGACGATTAGGAAAGGCACGAAAGCGACCGGCGGGATGGCATAGATCGCCGTGACGACCGGCCCAAACATGCGGCGCAGGATGGGCGAGCGGCCGATGACAATGCCGAGCGGCACCGCCACGATCAAAGTGAGCCCGAAGCCGACGCCGAGCTGAACGAGCGATTGGCCGAGCGCGCGCATGAGGCGCGCCAGCCAAGCCGGATCGAGGAACTTGGCCAGGACCTCCGTCGGCGCGGGCAACAGCAGACCGGAGACATGGCTCGCGCCCCACTGCCAGAGGCCGAGGCCGATGATGACCGAGGCCAGGGAAAGCCAGCGCGTATCGCTCAACAATCGCGCGCTCAACCTGCTGCCCGGGGCGGCCGCGCTTGCTCCCCTGGAATTCGAATTGGCATCAAGCGCTTGCGAACTCAAGACTTTCCTCGCCGGCATTTCCTCGGGACAAGCGGTTCGGCGCCGCTTTGACTGCTTGAAAAATCGATGCAGTTTGTCTAGTTGTCTAGTCATCTTAAGCAAATCAGGTGACGGCGTGTCAACCCTCAAAGCTTCCCCCCGTCACGGCCTCGGCGACCGATTCACGCCGCTCTACATCCGTATCCAGGATCGCATCCGGGCAGCGATCGCCGACGGCGGCATGGCGGCCGGCGACCGGATCTGGTCGGAGGCGGAACTCGCCCGCGAATACGGCACGACCCGCTCGACCGTGCGCCACGCCCTCGACCAGCTCGTCTTCGAGGGGCTCATCGTCCGCCATATCGGCCGCGGCAGTTTTGTCGCCGAGCGTGCCGTCGTGCATTCGCCAATCGATTCGCGCTACTCGCTGTCCTTCGAGGAGCAGGTGGCGCAAGCAGGCCGTGTCGTCACCTATCGCTCGCCGACGCTCGAGCTCGTGTCGCCGCCCAAAGCAATCGCTGAAAAGCTCGGCATTCCGCCCGGTACCCAGGTCTTCAAGCTCGAACGCCTGCGCATCATCGAGAACCGCCCGGTCTGTCTCGAGATCCGCTATATGCCGCGCGCGGTCGGCGAACGCGTCACGGGCGAGATGTTGGCGAGCCGCTCGGCCCATAATTTCGTGGGCGAGATCGTCGGCGAGCGCATTCCGACCATCATGGTCTCGGTTACCGCGGAAGTCGCGACGGCCGCGGTCGCCAAGAAGCTGGAGTTGTCCGAGGGCGCGCCGCTGATCGTACGCACCAATGCGCATTACACCGGCGACGGGACAGTCGTCATCTGCGGCCGCTCGATCTTTGCCGGGGACGTCAGCACCGATTATGTGCTCGGTCAGCTGCCGCCGGGCCACGCGCGGTAACGCCCCATCACGGAGGAAACCCTTGCTGTTTCAGGCACCGCAACGGATCGAGACCCGCGTCTTTGCCCGCCTTCCCGAGCATTTGCGCGTCAAAGGCAAGGCTTCGGCCTGGGCTTTCGGCAAGGGCAACGACCACCTGCACTCCTTCCTCGAAGGCCCGGCTTTCGACCGCGCCGGCAATCTCTATCTGGTCGACATTCCCTATGGGCGGATCCTACGGGTGTCGCCCGAAGGCGACTGGAGCGTGATCACGGAATATGAGGGCTGGCCGAACGGTCTCGCCATCCACGAGGACGGCCGCATCTTCATCGCCGACCATCGGCGCGGCATCCTGCAGCTTGATCCGGCTAGCGGCGCCGTCACGCCCGTGCTGGAGACGGTGCGGCGCGAAGGCTTCAAGGGCACGAACGACCTGGCCTTCGCGAGCAACGGCGACCTCTATTTCACCGATCAGGGCCAGACCGGACTGCAAGACCCGACCGGCCGGGTCTACCGGCTGCGGACCGACGGCCAAGTCGATTGCCTGATCGACAAGGTGCCGAGCCCCAATGGCGTCGTCCTCTCGCGCGACGAGAAGGCGCTCTTCGTTGCGGTGACCCGCGCCAACCAGATCTGGAAGCTGCCGCTGCATACCGACGGCACGACCACCAAGGTCGCCGCCTATATTAATCTCTCGGGGGGCGGCGGGCCGGACGGCATGGCCCTCGACGAAACCGGCGGACTCGCCATCGCCCATGTCGGGCTAGGCGCGGTCTGGCTCTTCGACCGGCTCGGCGAGCCGGTCGCGCGCATCGTCTCCTGCGAGGATCTCGCCGTCACCAACGTTGCCTTCGGCGGCCACGACCGCAGGACGCTGTTCATCACGGAATCGGACAGCGGTACCGTGCTCGCGGCCGATGTGCCCGTGGCGGGCCGTCTGCTGTTCTCGCATATGTGACACAACCGGCTATTGCCCGGCATGGGCCGGGTTTCCTCGGGCATGACGATGGCACCGAGGGCTCGTGCAGATGCGGGTGGTCGCTTCGGCTAAGACGCCCGCTACCGCAGATGCAAATTCCGAGGTGCCTGCGAACACTTTGATGCCGGCGTGTACGCCCGAGCGAGCCCATGCATGGACATCCTCGGAACACTCGGCATCGCAAACGAAGATCTGTTGCCGTCCCGACCGCAAAGCCGCCGCCAAACCCGCCTCGCCCGCTGACATATTCAGTGCAACGACGGTGGCGTTCTCGGGCAGCGCGGCGCGCAGCAAGCTGGGAATGTGGTCCGACGACGGCCTGTCCCTGATGTAAGAGCCGACGTCGCCTCCTTCCGGGAAGCTCGATTGCAACCTCATCTGTACGCCCCCGCCGGTGAAGCGCCCGCTCGCCGGCGCTGCAACGGCCAGCATCACCGATTGGCCGGGCACGAGGCAGCCGTCCATAGCCCGCTCGGCCCCAAGCCTATGGCGTGCAGACTTCCCTCTTGCCCTCGATGGGCTCAGCGCCCCTGGAAACGAGCCGGCCGTTTCTCAGCGAAGGCGACCATGCCTTCCTTCTGATCCTCGGTGGTGAAGGCGAGCCGAATCGCGCGCCGCTCGGTATCGAGGCCGGCGGCGAGCGTCGTTTCATAGGCCGCGAGCACCGCCTCCTTAGCGAGCCGCGCCGCGACCGGGGCGCGGGTGGCGATCACCTCCGCGAGCGCCAGCGCTCTATTGACCACCGCCTCCGCCGGGAGGACTTCCGCCACCAGGCCGGCCTGCTGCGCCTCGCGCGCCGAGATGGGCTCGCCGGTCAGGATCATCTTCATGGCGAGCGACTTGCCGATGACTCGCGTGAGACGCTGCGTCCCGCCGTCGCCCGGGATGATCCCGAGAATGATCTCCGGCTGTGCCAGCACGGCGTCCTCGGCGGCAATCATGATGTCAGCCAGCATGGCGAGCTCGAGACCTCCGCCGAAGCAGATGCCGCGAATGGCGGCGACCAGCGGCTTCTGGCAGCGCTCGATGGTGCGCCAGGCGTCCTGACGGGCATGCTCGCTGATGGCAGCGAAGCCGCGCGCCTGCATTTCCTTGATGTCGGCACCTGCGGAAAAGGCGCGCTCGTCGCCGGTAAGCACGAGGCAGCGAACGTCGGGATCCGTCTCCGCATCGACGATGACGGCCGCGAGCTGCCGCAGCAATGCGCCGCTGAGCGCATTGCGCCGGGCGGGACGGTCGAGCCGGACGAGGAGGACGCCAGGAGCCGGCCGGGACGTGGCGATAAGGGTCGGACTATCCGCCATCGCGGTCAGACCTCGGTCGCCTTGACGGTGCCCGTGAGCACCTGTAGCGCCTCGAACAAGAAGTAGGAGCCGAAGATGAGCTCGGCGTTGAGCGCCACATCGTGCGGACGGGAGTCGGAGCGCTTATTGAAGCAGCCGCCGACCAGCATGCCGCGCGGGCGGTGGTCGTCCGGTGCCGTTGGTGTGAGATAGCTGGTGACGAGCGCCTCCACGGTCTTCTCCGCCGCATCGCGGTAACGGATGCGGCTCGCCGCCTCTGGCGCGAGCTCCGCCAGCTTCAGCAGCGAGGCGCAGACCATGGCAGTTGCCGCGGTGTCGCGCGCGGTGTCCGGAATGGCGGGGTCGTCGAAGTCCCAGAAGGCGACGCGGTCGGTCGGCACATGGGCGAGCCACCAGTCTGCCGCCTTCATGCTCTGCGCGAGCCAGCGCTCTTCCTCCGGGCAAGCGGCGAAGGCCATGGCGGAATACAGAATGCCCCAGCCCTGCGCGCGGCCCCAGACACTGCTATCGCTGAAGCCCTTATGGGTGAAGTGCCGCAGCACGGTGCCGCTGTGGGCGTCGAGCTCGCTCGACTGGACGATCGAGCCATCGGGACGCAGATGGATGTCGAGCACGCGCGTCATGTGCCGGGCAGCGCAATCGCGGTAGGAGGTCTCGCCCGTTTCTTTCGCGGCCCAGAACAGCAGCGGCGCGGCCTGCAGCGAGTCGATGCTGCTGAAGGCCCGGCCAACCTCGCCAGCTTCTTCGGCGTCCTTGCCCAGGGGAATGAGGCCGAGCGCCGGATCGAACTGCTCCCGCAGCGACCGGGCCGCTTCGAGGGCGAGCGGCTTACCGGTATCGTCGCCTGCCAGGATCGCGCCGAGCGCCGCGCCGTAATAGAAGCCGAAGCCTTTGAAGGCCGTCTCCAGGCGCGCGCGCGGCGCAAGCTTCAGGCACCACCGCCGCGCGAGATCCCGGAAGCGCTCCTCGCCGGTCATCCGATGGGCGAGCCACAGAATGCCGGGAAAGGCACCGCCCGTCCAATCGCCGTCCGGTGTCGTCGTCCACACGCCGGTGCGGCCGTCGGCCCAATGGGGGAAGCCTTCGGTCAGCGCCTCCGCCGTGCCCTCGGCGCGCTCGATCATATCGCCGGCAGCCCGGCGCCACAGGTCCTCGTTCACGTGCTTGAACCTCTTCTTCTAGGGATTAACCGGCCGCGACGCCGGCGGCGTCCGCATTGCGCGTCCATTTGAGGATGTGCTGGCCGGTTGCCGCCAGTTCTCCGTTCTGGTTCGTGACCTCGACCTTCGCGGTCGTGCGCCGGCGATCGGGATCGGTGGCCTCGATCCTGTAGGTGACGGTGATGGTATCGCCGAAGAACACGGGCTTCAGGAAGCGTATGCGGTCGTAGCCGAGCGAGACCGGCGTGCCGTCGATGCCCTTCTCCAGGCTGCGCTCGATCATGCGGGTGGACGCAGTGGACATGAAGCCGATGAGGAGCGCGCCATGCGCGATGCGCTGGCCGTAGATCGACTTCTTCATGAACGCCTCGTCCACATGGTTTTGCGAGAGGTCGCCGGTAAGACCTGCGAAGTTGTAGACGTCGCTTTCGCCGACGGTTTTGGAGAAAGTCACGAAGTCCCCGACCTTCGCATGCATGATCGTCATGTCGTTTTTCCCTTGTCTGTTGTTAGGATCGCCCCATCTTTGGCGAGCCGCGCGATGTCACCTGGCGTGAGGTGAATTTTCGGAGAAGACGTCGGCGGTATCACGGCCGGCACAGCGCCGCTCGAGGGAGCCGCCGAGCGGCTCCATCTTGGCCACATCGGCTCCCATATTGGCGTGATATTGGCTCGCCGCCGGTTCCTGCAGATTGTGGCAGAAGCTCAGAACGCGCAGTTCCTCGAGCAATGCAAGCGCCTCGCTCATCGGATGGCCGCTTCCGTCTCGACGTCGAAGAAGTGCAGCGCGTTGGGATCGATCGAGAACGGCGCCTTCTCACGGAGTGCGATACGGGTGTCCGGCGCCACGCGCGAGGCCATGATCAGCGTATCCGCCGAGCGGGCACCCACGATCATCTCGGCGCCGAGCTGTTCGGTCACCTCGATCTCGCCCTCGAAGGTCATACCGTCGGTCGCTCGCGCGGGGCCGAGATGAATGTGCTCAGGGCGGATGCCGAGGATCGCGCGTCCGTGTCCCCGCTTGTCGAGCAGCCGCTGCTGGGCATCGGGAATGCGGATGCTGAACTCCTTGGCGACGGCGCGCACGTTTCCGCCTTCCTGCACGATGTCCACCGACAGAAAGTTCATCGCCGGCGCGCCCATGAAGCTCGCCACGAAGCGATTGGCCGGCCGGTTATAGATCTCGAGCGGCGTGCCCACCTGCTGGATGCTGCCGTCTTTCATCACCACAACACGGTCGCCGAGCGTCATCGCCTCCACCTGGTCGTGAGTCACATAGATCGAGGTAGTGGGCACACGCTCGCGCAGCCGTTTCAGCTCAATGCGCATCTGGGCGCGCAGCTTGGCGTCCAGGTTCGACAGCGGCTCGTCGAACAGAAAGATCTGCGGATGGCGCACGATGCAGCGCCCGAGCGCCACGCGCTGCTGCTGCCCGCCGGACAATTGGCTCGGCTTGCGCGAGAGCAGAGGGTCAAGTCCGAGAATTTCAGTGGCGAAGGTCACCTCGCGCTTGATGTCTGCCTCCGGCACCTTGCGGTTGCGCAGGCCGAAGGCGAGATTGTCGTAAACCGTCATGTGCTGGTAGAGCGCATAGTTCTGGAACACCATCGCGATGTCCCGGTCCTTCGGCGGCAAATCATTCACCACCCGCGCGCCGATCTGGATGATGCCGTCGCTGATGCTTTCGAGCCCGGCAATCATCCGCAGCGTCGTAGACTTGCCGCAGCCGGACGGACCGACCAGCACCACAAATTCTCCGTCCGGAATGTCGAGATTGACGTCGCGCACGACACTCAGGCTGCCGTAGCGCTTGTTGACGTCCTTCAAAACGACGTCCGCCATAGGGAATCCTTTCCGATGTGATCCTTGACCTGTCGCGTGCTCACATGCGCAGGCCGCGGATGACGTATTTCTGGCCGAAGATCGTCACGATGAGCGCAGGCAGCATGGCGAGCACGGCGGTCGCGCTCATGAGGTTCCATTCGGTGCCCGTCTCACTGACGAACTGGGCCATCGTGACGGTGATGACCGGCGTGCGTTGCGCGGTGAGGATCAGGGCGAAGAGAAACTCGTTCCAGGTCCACAGCCACGACAAGATGGCAAGCGCGGCGATGCCCGGCAGCGCCGAGGGCAGCGCCACCCGCCGGAATGCCCCCCAGCGGGTGCAGCCGTCGATCAGTGCCGCATGCTCCATCGACGGATTGATACTGTCGAAGAAGCCTTTCATGATCCACGAGAAGAAGCAGACGTGCACGGCCACATGCGGCAGCAGCAAGCCGAGATAGCTGTCGTAGATGCCGAGACTGGTCGTGACGAGATAAAGCGGCAGGACCCAGGAAATATAGGGCACCGTGCGGAAGACATAGATGACACCGAACCAGGTGCGCTGAATAGGACCCGTGAAGCGCGACAGCATATAGCCGCTCGTGACCGTGACCCCGAGCGAGACGACGGTGGCGATGGTGGACAGAACGAAGCTGTTCCACATCGAATGGATGATGGCAGGCTGGCCTATCACCTCGATGAAGTTGTCGATCGTGAACTCGGAGCCGCGCCAGATATAGTAGACCCCGTAAGGCGGTCGCAGCGAGGTGACGATGAGAATTGCCACCGGCCCGATGAAGATGCATACGATCGCAAGAACGGCCAGGATCAGCAGCATGCGCCGGCCCGCCACGCCGAGAAATTCGAAGAAGCCAGTGGCGCGCTCGGCAGGTGTGGTGGGAACTGCGAGCGACGCGCTCATCGCGAGACCTCCATCGCGCGGTTGACAAGAGCGTACAGCCCAAGCCCCACGAACAGCATGATGACGGCACCCACCCCCGCAGCCGCTGCGCCCCGGCCGAAATCGAGGTTCACGAAAGCTTCCACATAGGCGTAGACGCTGAAGACCTCTGTGCTGCGCGAAGGGCCGCCGCCGGTCAGCACCCAGACTTGGTCGAAGGTGCGGAAAGCATCAATGGCCCGGATAAGGACGCAGACCCCGATGACCGGCCGGAGCAGCGGCAGCGTGATATGGGTGAAGACGCGCCAGCGGCCGGCGGCATCGATCTGCGCGGCTTCATAGGGCTCCTTCGGCAGCCCCTGCAGCGCAGCCAGCAGGATGAGCGTGAACCACGGCGTCCAGATCCAGACGTCCGTCAGTATAATGATAGTGAAGCTCGGCCAGCGCTCTGAGAGCCAGCCCACAGGCGGCACGCCGAGCCAGCTGAGAAAGGTCGTGATCACGCCGAACTGGTCGTTAAAGGACCAGCGCATCATGGTGGCCGTGATCACCGGTGCGATGGTCAGGGGCAGCAGAATAACCGTCTGCACAACGCCGCGCCCGTAGAACGCGCGTTTCAACAGATGAGCCAACGCCAGTCCGAAAGTCAGCGACAGGATAACCGACGAGACCATTAGGATGAAGGTGTTCGGCAGAACGAGCTTGAGGAAGACCGGGTCTGAGAACACCTCTGCATAATGACGCAGGCCCACCCAGGTTTTCTTCGGGTCTATCAGCGACCAATCGCGGAACGAAGCGTTCATGCCGATGAGGATCGGCGCCACCTCGAAGCAGAGGAGAACGAGGGCGGCTGGCGCGACGAGAAGGAGCATGAAGCGCTCCCTCTCACCGAAGCGCGGCTGCCATCGGATCAGGCTGGCCATTGCGACTCTCACCGGCTGGCACCGCCCTGGATGGAGGGCACCCCTTCCGCGAGCACCTTCGGGATATCCTCGCGTGATCCGTTCATGGCCCGGATAAGGACATCCGAGTAGTTCTTATGCACCACGGCCCAGTTACGAAAGTAGTAGGCATCATGGACGTGCTCGGAATCGAAGAGGATCGACTTTAACTGCTTCCAGACGGCATCGTCCTTGTCCAGGATGGCCCAGGTTTTTGTGTTTGGCGGCGGACCACCCGTCGCCTTCCACATGCCGATCTGACCTTCATAATCGGTCATCATGGCACCAAGCAGGGCCTTGGCGGCTTTCTGCCGCTCCGGCGGTGAGCTCTTCGGGATGGACCAGCCCCAGATGTCGATCCAGCTACGCTGGCCTTTGGACATGGGGCCGAGCGGGAAGCGCGCCATGCCCACATGACCGGCAGGCCGGGACTTCTTGGGATCCTCGAAGGTTCCGAGGAAGGTCGAATCGGCCACGGTGAAGGCCGCGTCACCCGCTTGGAAGATGGCGTTCGCCTCGTCACGGGAATAGGTGGTCATACCGGGCGGGCTGATCTTGTATTTACGCAGCGCATCCCACCAGAACTCAGCCGTCTGTACTTGACAGGCGTCGGCAAGCATGGGCTTCCAACCGTTTTTGGCGAGAACGGCATTATCACGCTCATAAGCCGGCGCGTAGATGTCACAATTGTTGTTCCAGAGCGTCCACCAGAAACTGAAGAAGGTATTGGTGAATGACATGCCGCCGACATAGCCCCACTTGACCTTGCCGTCGGCCTGGAGCTTTTGAGAAACCTTCACCAGCTCATCCCACGTCTTCGGCACCTCGTTTTCCGGAACGAGGTCCTTGCGGTAGAACATGATGCCGGCGGTGGTCGCGATCGGTACTGTGGTCGGCTTGCCTTCCGCATTGAGGAAGGGCATCAGCTGACCCTCGGCGACGTTCCCGATCTCTGGGATGTCGTCGGTCGGGACCAGATATTGCGCCCAGTCCTGGCCCCAATCGTCATTGTGCCAGATGATGTCGCATTGTCCGGCGGCGCCGGAAGCCAGCATCTGTGAAATCTTTGGCAGGTAAATACTGTAAGAGATGGGCGTCTTGACCAGGTTCACGTCCTGCTTCTTCGCCCATTTTTCCAGAATCGCGAGACTGGCGATCTGGACCGGATGGTTCATGTAGCAGATATTGACATCCGTCGCGGCCTCCGCTGGCCGGGGTGCCATGGCAGCCGCTACCCCTGCGAGCCCCAAACCTGCCCAAAGGCAGGTCAATGCTTTCGGTTTCATTCTCTTCCTCCCTCTTGTTTAGATTCACCGGACGGGCGTCGACCTGGCCGGTCCGCCCGCCACCGCTTCACGTTTCTGCAGGCTCGGCGATAGAAAGCGGGGCGACCACACCCGCGTCGACAAGCGCCTCGAAAGCCCTCTCGTCGTAGCCGAGCTCCCGGAGGATCTCTGCCGATTGTGCGCCGAGAGGCTGGGGTGGAAGGCGAACCTCCGGCACCCGGCCGTCGTAGCGGATCGGATGACTCACGAGCGTGATCGGCGCGCCGGTCGCCCCAGGGACTGTCTGGAAGCTGACGTTGTGGCGGACTTGCGGGTCCTCCACCACCTCGGGATAGTCGCGCACCGGGGCGTGCCAGATTCCCGCGCGGCCAAAGATGGCGCCCCACTCGGCGGTCGTGCGCCGGGCGACCGCTCTGGCGATGGCGCGGGCGGCTTCATCTCGACGGGTATAGGCATCGGTCTCCGGCACACGCTCCTCGGCGGGGACTTCGAGGGCGGCGTGGAGCGCGTCGAGCGAACCGAGCGAGATGGCGATGAAATTGTCCTGGGTGGCGTAGATGCCGTAAGGCGCGCCGTAGTACCAGCCCGCGATCGGTCCGGGCTGGCGTACATCCTCTGGGCGAGCACCGTTCAGATAGCAGGTGAAGGATTCGAGCTGCAGGTCGATGGCGGCCGAAAGCAAGCTGACGTCGACGCGACCGCCGCGGCCCGTGCGTTCGCGTCGCAAGAGAGCGGCGAGAATCCCGGCGGCAAACAGCGCCGCGCCGTGATGATCCACCGCCGAGACGCCGACGGCGCGGGGCCCTTGCTCGCGGCTGCCGGTGATGGTGGCAAGACCTGAGATCGCCTGGATAATGAGATCCTGCCCCGGATTCTTGGCATAGGGCCCATCCGGGCCATAGCCCGAAGCCGAGGCATAGACGATATCGGGCTTGATGGCGCGGATGGCCTCATAACCGAGGTCCAGCTTGTCCATCACGCCCGGGCGGAAGTTCTCCGCTATCACGTCGGCTGTGGTGATAAGCTTGCGCGCGATGGCAATGCCTTCAGGCGTCTTGAGGTCTAGCGTCAGGCTGCGCTTATTGCGGTTGCCTGCGAGCAGCAGCATGGTCTGGCCATCGACGGCCTTGTTCGCCCCGCCCCATTTGCGCTGGAAGGCCCCGTCTGGCGGCTCAACGGCGATAACGTCAGCGCCGAGGTCGGCCAGGAACTGAATGCCCACCGGCCCCATGAGAAAATGGTTGAAGCTGAGGATGCGGATGCCCTCTAGGTGGTCCACGCTTCACTCCCGCGATGTTGTTGTTGAGCCCTTATGCTGGGCATTGCTGTTGAAAGCGCTTTCAGGATAGAGAGTGTTTTATCACGCTGTCAAGGCTGATGGACCGACTAAGCTGCACTCCGGCATAGTGGCGCACTGCCGCTCGCAGCGAGTAAGTGGAACATGGTGAAAACTCCTAAAAACGACGAAATGCTTCCGGCAAAACAGAGGAGCAAGATCCAGGACGTGGCAAAGCGCGCTGGCGTATCGCTATCGACGGTCTCGCGCGTTCTCAACCATCCGAGCATCGTTCGCCCGGAGCTGCGCGATAAAGTGGCGCGGGCGGTCGCGGAACTCTCCTACACGCCTGACGGAGCGGCGCGCGCGCTCGCGACGCGCCGCAGCCATACGGTCGGCGCCGTGGTTCCGACTCTCGGAATCAGCATCTTTGCCGAGGGAATCGAAGCGCTTCAGAACCGTCTGAGCGAGCACGGCTACATGTTGCTCTTAGCCAATTCGCAATACGATCCTCGGAAGGAGCTGCAAGAAGTTCGCACGCTTCTCGAGCGCGGCGTCGATGCCATCGTGCTCGTCGGTGACGCCTCGTCGCCCAAGGTTCATGAGCTCATCAGACAGTATGATGTGCCCGTGGTGATTACCTATGTTGCCCGTTCGAAGCGTGGGCTTCCCGCCATTGGCATCGACAACGCTGCCGCGACTTGCGATATGACTCAATATCTCCTTAGCCTCGGCCATCGCGAGTTCGGCGTTATCGCTAATATTCCCGCGTCAAACGATCGCTCCCGCGCCCGTCTCGACGGCGTGCTCAAGGCGCTTGCCGATCAGGGGATTCGCTTTCCGCGAAGTCGCGTTGTGAACGCGTCACAATCGCTTACTCACGGCCGTATGGGCCTGCGTCAACTTATGGAGGCGCATCCGCAGATCACGGCCGTTGTTTGCACGACCGACACGCTCGCCGTTGGCGCCATAGCTGAAGCGCGCGCCATGGGCATCAACGTGCCGGGCTCCCTCTCGATCACGGGGTTCGACGACATCGAGATCTCCTCAGAACTTGATCCGCCCCTGACCACCGTCGCAATCCCAATTGCCGAAATCGGCCGCGCGGCAGCGGATCACCTCATCAACGCCATCGCCGGCCTGCCGATCAGCCCCACCATTGAGCTGCCCTATCGTCTCGTCATCCGCGGAACAACGGGAAAACCGCGCTCAATACGGCACCGCATACCTTCAGCACGGCAATGAAGGCCGCGGCCATCAGCCCTGGAAGCGTTTTCAACATCGGATGACAAACGGCAGCAGATTGATGTAAGCGGCGCCTTCGACGCGCTCGGCGGGGGTTTTTGTGCGCGCCTACTCAGCACCGTGCGATATACGTTAGGTTTATTGCACGGCATGGGGAGAGCGTTGGGAGAAGACGCCTGCCATCGCAGTCCGCGACCCGCTTCCCCCCGACGCCGGAGAGGTCGGCAGAAAGTTGCCCGGCCTCTATCCGCTGGATGAAGCAACTGCGACGGAGTTCCTCAACCGGCATGCCGTCGCAAACTAAACATCAGACGCCGGCTAGGCCACAAGATCGCCGTGACACACGATCGAGGTCGTCGACGCTCCGTGCAGATCACGAGCGGCAACGTCCGAAATATCGATCGCCGTAGCTGTCACGTCAGCCACGCTCGCGACAAGCCGGTCGGATCCCGCTGTCGAGGCGGCACGATCCTTGCCTCGGCATTTTCGTGCAACACTAGCGAGTCGTCGCTGCACGAGGAGGCTGCCATGGAGCTGAAGTGGCTAGAGGATTTTCTCAGTCTCTCCCATACCTTGAGCTTCTCGCGTTCTGCCCATGAAAGAAACGTCACGCAATCGGCTCTGAGCCGCCGCATTCGTCAGTTGGAAACGTGGCTCGGGGTGTCGCTGTTCGACCGCACGAGCTATCCCGTGCGCATCACGCAGGAGGGGCGCGACTTCCTGCCCAAGGCGCAGCAGATCCTGCACGATCTGACGGAGGCTCGGCGCGAGATCCGCCGGCAGCACCATGTGAGCGCCGAGGTCTTGACCTTCGCGACGCTGAACACGCTGTCGCTCACCTTCTTTCCGGGATGGGTGCAGAAGATCGAGGCGCGCTCTGGCCCCTTCAAGACCCGCTTTGGTGATCAGCGGCCGTCGCTCGCCGGCAATGTCGCCCTGCTGCTCGACGGCGAGAGTGATTTTCTACTCACCTATGCGCATCCTCAGGTGCAACTGCACATCGATGCGGCGCGCTTCGTCTACCGCTGCCTCGGCACCGAGGCGGCAATTGCAGTCTCGGTGCCGGATCGAGGCGGCGAGCCGCTCCATCGCATCCGCCAGGATGGTCCGCCGATCAGCTATCTGAGCTACGGATCGAGCTCCTTCTTCGGGCGCGGGCTCGCCAAGCTCTTTGCCGCGCGTCCGCTACCGCTGGTCACCGTTTACGAGAACGCCATGTCGGCAGGGCTCAAGGCTATGGCGCTCGCAGGGCGGGGCATCGCCTGGATTCCGGAAAGCCTGGTGGCCGACGAGCTGCGCAACGGTGCGCTCGTCCCCGCGGGCGATCCGTCCTGGAACCTGCCCACCGAGATCCGCCTCTATCGGGCGCGGGCGCGCAGCCGTCCGGCCGTCGAGCGTCTCTGGACGGCGACCGAGGATTATGCCGAGACGGCGACATTCTCCGTAGCGGGCGCAGCCTGAGGGGTAGGTATGGCAAAGATCGGGGCGAGAAAAGCTAGGTCCAGCGCCTCGTCGAGCCGCTCGAGTGCCTCGTAGATCGCATCGCGCACAGGGGCGGCGAGCAGCGCGCGGCAGCAGTCGTCGAATTTGGCACGGCGATCGGCATCGTCGAACGGATCGGCGATGGTGCCCTTGGCCTCGCGGCGCTCGCCTTCGAGCACGCGGCCGTCCCGGAGGCGTATCGCGACCCGGTGGGGCGGACGCCCGCCGGCGGCGCGCTCCTCCTCCGCCGAATAGGCGGTCATCGTGGTGAGCGGCAGAAGGCGGCGCACCTGTGGCCGCGCCACAGCCGCCGGCGTGAAGTCGTTGAGGTTCAGCTGGTCCTGCAGGAGGGCGAGCGCCACGCAATAGGTCATGGAGAACCGCGCCTGCATCTCGTCCTGCGGATCGGGATAGGCGAGATTGCGGACATTCGCGATGCCGACGCGCGTCTCCACGGCGGCGACCTCATCCGCCGCAAAGCCGTGCCGGGCCCGCAGATCGAGGATGGCGTCGACCGTATTGTGGACAGAGCCGCAGCAAGGATGGCGCTTGGGCATGAGGCCGTCGCTCTCGATGCTGTGCGGCGCGCCGAGCGTAAGCTCTGCCCAGCCGCTCGGGTTCGGGCCGCCGAAGAGTTCGAGAAAGCCTTGCGGCGCCTCCAGGATGTCGGGCCGGCCGGTCATCCCGGCGGCGGCGAGCTTGCCCGCATACACCGCGTTGCGTGCCGCCAGCCCGGCATGGAGCGGCTTTGCCGGCGTGCCGAACTGGCCTTTGACGCCGGCAGCCATGCTGACCGCGAGGCTCATGGCGCGCGCGATGCCCGGCGCATCAAGGCCGAGGAGCGCGGCGACGCCGGCGGCCGTGCCGATCGCACCGACGGTCGAGGTCGCGTGCCAGCCGGCGGTGTAGTGGGAGCGATTGACGCCGCTGCCGACCGCAGCCTGCGCCTCCAACCCGACCAGATAGGCCTCGATCAGCCGGCGGCCCGATGCCCTTTCGGCTTGCGCGACCGCGAGCAGCGCCGGCACCAGCACGGCGGAGGCATGCGTGGAGCCCGGGCGGAAATTGTCGTCGTAGTCGAGGGCGTGGGCGGCCGTGCCGTTGACGAGCGCCGCGACCGCTGGCGAGGCTTGCCCGCCGCCCATCACGAGGCTCGGCCCGGCCGCGATCTCGTCGGCGAAAGCGCGGCGCACCGCCTGCGGTGCCGCATCGGCGATGCCCGCCGCCATGCAGGCGATGGTGTCGGCGATGGCATGCTTGGCCCTGAGGCGGGCGAGATCGCTGAAGCGATGCTCGGCGGCGCTCCACGCGGCGATGGTCTCGATGACACTTCCCATGGCTTCCCCTCCCTCGACGAGAAGACGGCAGGGCGGCCGTCAGGCCGTGGCGCCTCCCCGGCCCCGGCGCGCCTTGAGGATCAGCCGCAGCAGCCGCCCGAACTGGAAACGGTTGACCTCGCGGTCCTTCTGGTCGGTATCGACCCGGTGGACGATGACGAGGTCGAGCGGCGGGATGACGACGCAGAAGTGCCCGCGCGTGCCCTGCGCGCTATAGGTGCCCTCCGGCACCACGACGCCCGGGAAGCCGGTCCCGTTCTTGGAGATCCACCACATATAGCCATAGGCTCCGCGCGTGCCGGCATCCGAGTAGGGCAACACGCTGGCCGCGACCCAGTCGGCTGGGATGATTTGGCGGGCCCGCCAGCGCCCGTCCCGGAGAAAGAGCAGGCCGAAGCGGGCGAGATCGCGCGCCGACAGACGGAAGGGATAGGCCGGATGCTGCGAGTTTTCGTCGGGCACGAGCCAACCGTCCCGGCGCTCGTCGTCGAAGCGGAAATCCTCGCAGCCCATGGGTCCAGCGATACGTTCGGCAAAAGCGGCGTGAATGCCGAGGCCGGTCAGCTGCGTGAAGATCGTGCCCAGTGCGTTGAAGTCCCAGTTGCTGTAGCACCACCAAGTGCCCGGCGCATGCGCGTGGCGGGCCGGCTTGATCGAGCGCATCCACGGGGTCTCGTAGCCGGCGGGGTGATAGATGCCGGAGCGGGCGGTCAGGAGGTCGTAGATCGTCGCCTGCTTTTCGACGGCGGTGAGGCCCTCCCTGTCGTCGATGCCGAGCGTCTCGAGCGTGAGCGACAGGTCGATCGCTCCTTCCTCCGCATGGATGCCGATGAGCGCGCTCAGGAGGCTCTTGCGGATCGAATGGCACTGGAAGCGATGGGTGACGTCGCCGCGCGTCGCCACCACTCGCCCGCCCTGAACGATCATCAGCGCGCCGGTCGCGATCGTGTCGGCGTAGAAGAAGGCCTCGTTCAGCCGGTCGAGCGACCAGCCGGCCGCATCGAGGTCCTCGACCATGCGCCAGCTCTCCCCCGGCCAACCGGCCTCGGACAAGGCCTCGTTCGGAAAAAGCCGCAGCATGGTTCCTCCTAGGCGACCGGCCGATAGCCGACGCTCGCTTCCAGGAATTCGCGGGTGTAGGGAGCCTCGGCGCGGCCAGCGCGCACGTCGGCGGCCGTCATCTCCTCGATGATCCGCCCCTCGGTCATGACGGCGATGCGCTCGCACAGATGGGTGACGACGGGAAGATCGTGGCTGACCATGAGGTAGGTGAGGTTGCGCTCGCGCCGGAGCGACTTGAGCAGATTGAGGATCTCCGCCTGCACCGAGACGTCGAGCGCCGAGGTCGGCTCGTCGAGGAGAAGAAGCTCCGGTTCGATCACGAGCGCCCGAGCAATCGCCACCCGCTGGCGCTGGCCGCCCGAGAGCTCGTGCGGATAGCGGTAGCGGAACTGCGGGCCAAGACCAACGGCGCCGAGAACCGCGTCGATGCGCTCTTGCCGCCGGTCGAAGTTGTGAATCTTCAAGGGCTCGGCGAGCACGTGCTGCACCATCTTGCGCGGATGGAGCGAACCATAAGGGTCCTGGAAGACCATCTGCACCCGCCGGAAGAAGTCCTTGTCGCGTCGGTGCGGCAGCTCCTTGCCCGCGAAGAGGATTGCGCCGTCATAGGCGGTGTTGAGGCCCGCGAGCGCGCGCAAGACGGTCGACTTGCCGCAGCCGGACTCGCCGATGAGGCCGAAGGCCTCGCCGCGCAGAAGGTGAAAAGAGACGTGGTCGACGGCGCGCGTCGTCATCGCCCCCGTACCGAAGGCGACGCTGAGGCCATGGGCCTCCAGGATCGTGCCGGCGCCCGCCGTCATGCCGCCGCTCCGCTGCGCAGGGTCGGGCCGGTGAGCCAAGCCGGGTCGCGCGCCGGCACGGCCAAGGTCTCGACCGGCCGGTCGAGGCGCGGCAGGCTGTCGAGGAGCGCGCGCGTATAGGGGTGGCGCGCGTTGTGAAGGTCGCGCGCCGCCAGATCCTCCATGATCCGGCCGGCATACATGACGAGCACGCGGTCGCAGAAATCGGCCACGAGATTGAGATCGTGGCTGATGAAGATGAGCCCCGCCCCGCGGCGCGAGACGAGCTCGTCGAGGATGGTCAGCACCTGACGGCGCACGGTAACGTCGAGCGCCGAGGTCGGCTCGTCGGCGATGATGAGGTCCGGCTCCGGAATGAGCATCATGGCGATCATGATGCGCTGGCCCATGCCGCCGGAGACCTCGTGCGGCAGAAGCTGGAAGACGCGCTCGGGATTGCGGATCTTCACCGCCTCCAGCATGGCGAGCGCCTTGTCCTGCGCGGCCCTGCGGCTGACGCGGTGATGCAGGCGATAAGCCTCGGTGATCTGGTGCCCGACGCGCATCAGCGGGTTCAGGGAGAATTTCGGATCCTGCAGGATCATCGAGATGCGGTTGCCGCGGATCTGTCGCATCCGGCGCTCGGAGGCGGCGAGAAGATCGATGCCGTCGAAGGAGAGCCGCTTCGCTGAGACCTGCGCCGTCTTCGGCGTGAGCTTCAGGATCGAGCGGCCGGTCAGCGATTTGCCCGAGCCGGATTCGCCGACGATGCCGACCTTCTCGCGCCCGACGGTGAAGGAGATCCCGCGCACCGCCTGGTGCGTGCCATGCGCGCCGGCGAAACCTATGGAAAGGTCGTCTACCTCAAGCAGCGTCTCAGCCATGGCGCGGATCCAGCACGTCGCGCAACCCGTCGCCCAGAAGGTTGAAGGCGAGGCTCACGAGGAGAATGGCGGAGCCGGGTATGGCGGCGATCCAGCCGTTGGTGAGGATGAATTGGCGCGCCGAAGAGAGCATGGCGCCCCATTCCGGCGAGGGGGGCTGTGCGCCGAGGCCGAGGAAACCGAGGCCCGCGGCGGTCAGGATGATGGTCGCCATGTTGAGCGTGATGCGCACGATGACCGAGGGCACGCACATGGGCACCACGTGGCCGAGGATGATGCGCAGCGCCGAGGCGCCCTGCATGCGCACGGCCGCGATATAGTCCGAGCGTCGGATCGACAGCGTTTCAGCGCGCGCGAGCCGGGCGATGGGCGGCCAGGCGGCGAGCGAGATGGCGATGATAGCATTCTCGATGCCGGGGCCGAGCGCGGCGACGAAGGCAAGGGCTAGGATTAGGCTCGGAAAGGCGAGGAAGACGTCGACGATGCGCATGAGCAGTGTGTCGAGGAAACCGCCGATATAGCCGGCGGTCGTGCCGACGATCAGCCCGAGCGGGGCGGCAATGATGGCGGTGAGGCCGGCGATATAAAGCGTGATGCGCGCGCCATAGATGAGCCGGCTATAGATGTCGCGCCCGAGCTCGTCTGTGCCGAGCCAATGCGCGGCCGAGGGCTTCATCAGCCGACCGGCGAGGTTCTGGGCATAGATGTCGTGAGTCGTGAGGAGCGGCGCAAAAACCGCCATCACCACGACGAGGAGGATGACAACGATGCCGAAGAGCGCGGATGGGTTGGTGCGCAACCGCCACCATTTGAGCCAGAGCTGCTGCATCCGGGCTTGGAAGGGCGAAGCCGGGACGGGCGCGCCGAGCCAGCCCCGGAGGCCGGCGGCGCGCGTGGGAGCGAGGGTGTCATTGAACATGGCAGACCTCAGCGTGTTCGCGGGTCGAAGACGCGGTAGAGGAGATCGCAGAGCAGATTGAGCCCGACGAAGATAAGGCCGGTGATCAGCGTGCAGCCTACGACAGCGTTCATGTCGCCGGCGAGCAGCGCATTGGTGAGATAGCGGCCGAAGCCGGGCCAGGCAAAGACCGTCTCGGTGAGCACCGCGCCTTCGAGGAGGAAGGCATAGGAGAGCGCCACGACGGTGATGACCTGCACTGCGACATTGGGGAAGGCGTGCCCCCAAACGGTCCGCGTCCAGGACATTCCCTTCACCCGGGCTGTAACCACATATTCCTGCCCGAGCTGCTCGATCATGAAGCTGCGCGTCATGCGCGCGATATAGGCAAGCGCGCTGAAGCCGAGAATCGAGGCCGGCAGGATGATATGCCCGAAGACATTGGCGAAGACCTCCCAATTGCCGCTCAACGCGCTGTCGAGCAGGAGGAAGCCAGACCCTGGCTCGATATCGAGCTCGTAGATCATATCGATCCGCCCCGGCCCGCCGACCCAGCCAAGCGTCGCATAGAACAGCACGAGGCCCATGAGTCCGAGCCAGAAGGTCGGCACGGAATGGCCGAGGAGGCTGACGAGCCGGACCAGATGGTCGATCCAGGAACCGTGGTACATCGCAGCGATGACGCCCGCCGGAATGCCGAGGCCGGTGCCGATCACGATGGCGACGCTGGCGAGTTCGAGGGTTGCGGGGAAGACGCGGACAATGTCGGCGATCACCGGCCTGCTCGTCGTCAAGGCATTGCCGAAGTCGAACCGCACGACATGTCCGAGATAGGAGGCGAACTGTATCCAGAGCGGCTGGTCCAAGCCGAGCTGGCGATACATCGCCTCATAGGTTTCCTGGCTGATGTTGTCGCCGAGGACGGCCACGACGGGATCGAGCGGCAGGAGCCTTCCGATAAAGAAGGTGAGCGCCGCAAGGCCGAGGAGCGTCGCGGCGACGGAGAGGACGGTCCGGCCGGCGGCCCATCCCCAGGACGAGAGGCTTGCCCGCTCCGGGACGGCGAGCCGGCGCGGGACGACGTTTACAACGTCAGCCATCGGCCCGGCCCTATTTCGAGGTGGCGTCGTAATAAGTGCGGAATCCGTTCCAGGTCCAGCCCTTCAGTTCCTTGCGGACGGCGGCGACGTTGTAGATCTGGAACATCACCGCGATCGATCCCTTTTTCATGAATTCGCGCTGGAGATCGGCGTAGATCGCATCGCGCTTCGTCGGATCGGGTTCGAGCAGCGCCTGCTGCACTTTGGCATTCATGCTTTCGTCAGCCCAGCCGGTGCGCCACACCGGATATTGCGTAAGCTTCGCCTCGGGCCGGTTGTCGGGATTGTAGACGAGGCGCGAGGCATTGCCGTGGGCATCGGGCACGCTCGTCTGCCAGGCCATGATGACCGTATCGAAGTCACGCCCCCGTGCCCGGCTGAAGAGCTGCGCATTGGCCATCCGCTCGATCTTGAACTTCACGCCGACCTTGGCTGCGTTCTCCTGCACGCTCTGAGCGACGGGCACATAATGCGGCAAGGTGCCGGTGATGAGACCCGCCTCGAATCCGTCCGGATAGCCTCCCTCTTTGAGGAGCTCCTTGGCCTTGGCGAGGTCAAGCTTGAAGGGCTGGCCCTCCTTTTCATCGAGGGCGCCGACTGCGCCGATCTGCGCGAAGCTGGCGCGCGGCACGCCGACATTGTGCATCACCGTCTTGGCGAGGCCGTCATAGTCGACCAGGTAATGCATGGCCTCGCGCACCTTCTCATTGGCGAAGGGGCCGCGCGTCGCGTTCAAGGACCAGTGCATGAGCTGCGGCCGCAAGACCTTCATGACCGTGATGTCCGGCGACTTTTCGAGATCCTTGATGTCTTCCGGTGTGAGGTCGCGGGCGACGTCGACGTCGCCTTGGCTGAGGAGAAGGCGCTGCGTGCCCGCCTCCGCAACGTGGCGGATGAGGATGCGCTTCAGGGCCGGCTTCTTGCCCCAGTAATCGTCGTTCGCCTGCAGGAGAACGGATTCGCCCGCATTCCACTGCACGAGCCGATAGGGCCCGACGCATTCGGTATGAGTGGCGAGGTATTTGTTGCCCATGTCGCCGTTCTGCTCGTGCGCCGTGAGCACCTTGCGGTCCATGGCGGCGGAGACACGGTTGGCGGCGATGGCCTGCAGGAGGAGGTTGGTGGGATAAGGCTTGTCGAATGTGAGTACGAGCGTCGCGTCATCCGGCGCGGTGATCCGCTCGTCCACGTTATCCTTGGTGAAGCCGTATTCGGTGAGCGTCGCGGCATTGCCGAAGCCGAGCTTCACGACGCGCTGCATGGACCAGGCGAGATCGCCGGCGGTCGCCGGATTGCCGGAGGGAAATTTCGCGCCCTTGCGCAGGTGGAAGGTGATGACCTTCCGATCCTCGGAGACGTCCCAGCTCTCGGCGAACAGCGGGATGATCTTGCGTTCGTCGGCAGGATCGAAGTCGACCAGCGTGTCGCAGGTATTCTGCACGAGCTCGTTGGTCACCACCTCGCCGATCTGCGCCGGGTCGAAGGTAGAGATGGCATCGATATTCCACGCCATCACCAGCGCGCTTTTCGGGGTTGCTGCCGAAGCCCCCGGTACGACCACCGCAAGGCTGAGGCAAAGTCCGGCAACAGTGGCGGTGAAGCGGAAGCGCTCCCGGCTCCGTTCTCGTCGTGTCGCCTTGATGACGATTTCGCGGTTGTGCATGTCAAACTCCGTCCTCTGGCAAGGTTGACCGGCGCTCTTGTTCGCGGCGCTCGGCGGAGAAAGCGGGATCAGGCGGCCTTGGGCCGCGGCTGGATCGGTGGCTTCACGTCTTCAGGGATCGGGCACACATATGGTGTCTTGGCCGTGCGCTCCTGATGGTCGCGCTTGGCGCGCGCCATCAAGGTCTCGTCGAGCATCACGTTGATCGCCGTGCCGGCCATGATCTTGGCAGCATGCACCATGCCCATATGAGCGGCCGGCGCCTTGCCCTGGGCGGTAATCTGCCAGGAGTGGCCAGGCGTGCCGATGGCATGGGTTGCGACCCGCGCCTGCACGGTCGGCACGGCCCAGCTCACGTCGGCGACATCGGTCGAGCCGATCATCGGCTCGCCCTTGACATCATGCGGCACGATAAAGTCGCAGAGTGGCGTATTCTCGCGCACGGGCAGGCCGACGCGCCGGTAGTCGTTGCGGATGTCCTCCTCGCTCAGCGTCGCTTGAATCTTAGCCGCATAGTCGCGATCGGCCGCGTCGAACGGTACCGGCCCGAGGCGCTCCATGTTCTGGTGCATGGCCTCTTCGAGCGGCGTGTTCGGCAGGATGTTGGACACGGCGCTCATGATGGAGATCGCGACCGTCGTCTCGGTCATCAGGGCAGCCCCCTGGGCGATTTTCTTTACCCGCTCGTTGAGGGCGAGCATGCCAGCGAGGTCGCGGGCGCGGATCGCGTAGCGCACCTTGGCGGAAGCCTGCACAACATTGGGCGCGATGCCGCCGGAATCGAGCATCGCATAATGGATGCGCGCGTCGGAGGGCATATGCTCACGCATGTAGTTGACGCCGACATTCATGAGCTCAACCGCATCGAGCGCACTGCGGCCGAGATGCGGCGCAGCGGCGGCGTGCGATGCCCGGCCGGTGAAGTGGAAGTCCATGCGGGTATTGGCGAGCGACAGCCCCTCGTCGACCCGCGTCATCGAGGCCGGATGCCAGGTGATGGCGATGTCGACATCCTCGAAGCAGCCCGCGCGCACCATGAAGGCCTTGGCGGCGCCGCCCTCTTCGGCCGGGCAACCGTAATAGCGGACCCGGCCCGGCCGGCCTGTGGCGGCGAGCCAATCTTTCGCCGCGGTGGCGGCGAGCAGCGCCGCCGAGCCGAGGAGATTATGGCCGCAGGCATGGCCGTTGCCGTTCGGCTCCACCGGCTGGCGCTCGGCGATGCCAGCGATCTGGCTCAGGCCCGGCAGGGCGTCATATTCGCCGAGAATGGCGATGACCGGCCCGGCCTCGCCGGCTTCGCCCATGACGGCGGTCGGGATGCCGGCGAGGTTCTCGGTCACCTTGAAGCCCTGCTCTTTCAGCATGGCCGTATGCTCGGCGACCGAGCTATATTCCGTATAGGCGATCTCGGGCATGCCCCAGATGCGGTCGCTCAAGTCCTCGAATTCGCGCCGATGGTCGTCGACCAATTGCCAAATCTGCTCCGAGTTCTGCATGACGCTGTCCTCTGGTCGGATCTCCGCTCGGCGGCCGAGCGCTGATGTGCTGTCGTGGCTCACAAATGGCGGGCGAGGAAATCGGCGACTGCGCCGAACACCGTCCGCCGGTTCTCGATGCGTGCGAAGCCGTGGCCCTCGTGCGGAATGCGCAGATATTCGACGGACCGCCCGAGCCCACGCAGCGCCGAGAAGATCATCTCGCTCTCGCCGGGCGGCACGCGCGGGTCGTCCAGGCCCTGTGCCATGAGCAGCGGCACGCGGATTCGGTCGATCTTGCGGATCGGCGAGATGCGCGCGAGCAGGTCCTTGTCGGCGACTGGATCGCCGTATTTCGCGGCGCGCAGATGCTTGCGCCAAGGGCCGGTGGTCTCGAGCAGCGTCTCGAAGTTGGCGATGCCGTAGAATTCGATGCCGAGCTTCCACAGCTCCGGATATTCGGTGAGCGCGGCAAGCACCATGAAGCCGCCGTAGGAGCGGCCGAAGACGGCGATGCGGCTCTCGTCGACCTCGGAGAGGCCGCCGAGCCAGAGCCGTACGGCTTTGAGGTCGGCGACGCTGTCCATGCGCCGCTCCTTGTCGTCGAGATGCTGGTAGGGTCGGCCGTAGCCGGTCGAGCCGCGCACATTCGGCGCCACCACCATGATGCCCTGCGCCAGCATATACTGAACGTCGGCGCGAAAGCCCGGCGTCCACTGCGCCTCAGGTCCGCCGTGAACGATAATAACGGCCGGATAACCAGCGGCCGGCGCCTTCGCCCTCGGCCGGTAGACGAAAACCGGGACCTGCAGCCCGTCGAAGCTCCCGACCCGCTCGACCGTGGGTTCAATGAAGCTCGAGACGTCGACCCCCGCTTTCGATGCCTTGGTCAGGCGCTCCGGCTTTTCGCCGGCGAGATCGTAGCGCCAGATGTCGCCGGGCGTCGCCGCCCCTTCCAGCGGGAAGACGACGCTCGCGTTGTCCGGCGTGAAGGCCACGGAGGCGATCGTGCCTAGCGGGAACCCGCGCAGTTCGCGGTTCTCGCCCGTTTCGAGTTCGCGCAGGAAAAGCCGGCTCCAGCCCTCGTCGTTGACGACATAGGTAAGCCGCTGCTGGTCGGGTGACACAGCCACGGCCTCGATATCCTGGTTGTCCCGCTCGACGAGCCAAGTGAGGCGTTTCTCCGAGAGCGCATAGAAGCCGAGCGCGTGAAACGCGTGCTCGTGGTCGGCCACAAGGAAAAAGCCGCTGCCGTCCTTCCTCGTCTTGAGCGCACGGTATTGCGCGCGGCCTTCATGCGGCAGCAGCGGCTCGAGCGCGCCCGTCCCGAGGTCCAGCCGGAACAGGTCCTGATCGTTCATGGCGCGGGTCGCATCGCGCACGAGAAGCGACCGGCCGTCCGGGAAAAAGGCGATCGCCTCACGGTAGCCCACGCCTTGGAGCACCGCGGTCGTCTCGCGGGTCGCGACCTCCATGACGAAGAGGTCCATCTGCGACTTGTCGCGACTGTTCGCGGCGAAGGCGATGCGCGTGCCGTCCGGCGACCAGCAGCCCCAGGCGTGAAGCGTCGTCGGATCTTCGGTGAGTGGCACAGCCAGCCCGGACGCCTCCGGAACGAGCCAGAGCTGGTGCCGCTCGTCGCCCCCACAGTCCATCGTGAAGAGAAGGTCGCGGCTCTTCGGGCTGAAGGCGATGGCGCCGACCGGCTCGGGCAAGTCGGTGAGCCGCCAAGGCGCTCCGCCGGCGGTGGGCTTGAGCCAGATCTGGTGGGTGCCGCTCTCGTCCGAAAGATAGGCGAGGAGCTCACCGTCCGGCGAGACGGCCGGGCTCTTGGCCGTGCGGATGTCGATATAGGCCCCGATGTCCGCTCCCATGCTGCCGGGTTGCTCGACCATGTCTTCCCCTTTCAAGCCGCGTTGGCGAGCACCGTCTGCCGTAAGCGGTCGGTCGCCGCGCGCAGAGCGTGCGAGAGCGCCGGTGCGGCAGTGGTCGCCACGTGATTGGCGTCGTCGACGATCGTGAAGCGGGCCTCTGGCCAGGCCCGTTTCAGCGCCCAGGCGGTCGCCATCGGCGTGACGGTGTCGTAGCGCCCCTGCACGATCTCCACCGGCAGATGCCGGATGCGCGGCAGGTCGCGCAGGATCTGGCCCGGCTCCAGGAAGAAGCCATTGACGCAATAGTGGGTGAAGAGCCGCGCCACGGCGAGCGCGGCCATGGCCTCGTTGATGCTCGCCACATGCTCGGGATCCGGCAGGAAGGTCTGCGTCGCGGCCGAGAAGGTCCTGAGGCTGATCGCGGCGGCAAGACACGCCTCGGGATCGTCGCTCACGAGGCGGCGGTAATAGGCCTCAAGCAGATCGCCGCGCTCAATCTCCGGCACGAACTGGGCGAAGGCTTCCCATTTATCGGGAAAGATCATGCGGGCGCCGTTGAACCACCAGTCGATCTCGGCGGGCGAGCCCATGAAGATGCCGTGAAGGCGAAAGCCGAGGCAGTGCTCCGGATGCGCTTCGCCGTAGCAGAGCGCTAGGCAGCTGCCCCATGAGCCACCGGCGACGAGCCAGCGCTCAATGCCCAGATGGAGGCGCAGCCGTTCGATGTCGCCAATGAGGTCCAGCGTCGTATTGCCGTCGACGGCGGCGTGGGGCGTCGATCGACCGGCGCCGCGTTGATCGAAGGTGACGATGCGGAAAACGTCGGGATCGAAGGTCTGCCGCTGTGCCGGCTTCGTGCCGGCCCCCGGCCCGCCGTGGAGAAAGACGACCGGCAGACCGTCCGGATTGCCACTTTCCTCCACCTGTAGCTCGTGCCCGTCCCCGACCAGCAGCCGAAAGCTGCGATACGGCGCGACAAGCGGATAGAGGAACTCGTCTTTGCTTGACAATACCTTCCCCGCCCTGCAAAGCCTCTGCGCCGGTGAAGCCGCGGCGCCCATGAATTCTCAATCACTTCGGGATCCAACCGACGGGGATGATGGCATCGGCCTCACACCGAAGCCAACGCAATATCGGTTTGATTCTATGCGAGTTCGGAATAGTTCACGAGGCTGAGCGCGGTGAAGGAGCCAGCCTTTCCCGATTTGCGGAGCCGAGCGACTCGCGTGCGTGTCACCGCGAAAGCAGGCCCGTGCCGATCCTTTGGTCCAGTGGTAAAGACCGGCAAGGTGCAGCCGTAGCCCTTGCTTCGGATGACGCTTGAGCCCGGCGATTGGTAGCCGTAAACAACTCAGGATCAACACATATACTCTGTAAATGCGAGCTCGAAGGTTGGCTCGCGCGGGGGGCCTCATCCCCAACTTGCTCTAATTGCCCCGGTCCTCCTCCACGCGCGCACCTCTCATGAAGGTCAACCGAACGCCAGGGCTTCCGAACGCCGGTGCTGACCCTCGCTGACCAGCCTTATCGGTGAGATGAACCGAGCCGGATTGTCCTGCCTGTGCCAATTGTCGGCCTGTTCTGGCGGCGTTCTCCCGCTGTGAACTGTCGAGGCGCGGTCGGCCCCTCGGCAACATGCGGCGGATGACGTTAAGAAGCTTCAGGCCGGGAGCCGGCGTCTCATAGTCATCGGCGCTCTTTCCGGCTTCGGGAATCTCAATCCAACGTTCGGCGGCGCCGTCCGCGCATTCCTGAACGACCGGGAAGTAGAGCATGGTCCCGGGCTTGAGATCGCCAGTCAGATAGATTCGGGCGATGAACTCCTCGTATTCGTCGTCCGGCAGGTTGCCGCTCCAGGAGATCTCTTTCACGCCTTCGCGGGTCGGCGTGCCATAGTAGTCGTAGGACTTGGGATATTTCCCCTTCACCTTTTCGAGTGTCCAGCCGGCCTTGGGCTGAGGCTTTACGGCAATCACGCCTTCGGGAATCTGCACGCGCACTTTGACGGTCGCCTTGCCCTCGCAACCATGCGGTACGCGGAAGACGGCCCTGTAGATCGAGGCGACAGGCGCCTCCTCGGTCTCGAGCGTAACGTGAGCGGAGGCGGCCGACGCTCCGGCGAGCAGAAATGTGACGATGGAGAGGGTCGTGTGCAGAGTTTTCATATCGGGTTCTTCCGTTTGAGGAGTCGATTGATCGATCGCTGGCGCGCCGCGCTGCGTGGCCGATGCAGCGAAGGTGAAGCCCCACCGCGCTCATTGGCGCGGAGCGGGATGCTTTTGGATGTGAGGATCAGGCGCTACGCATGGCGCGGTGCGCATCGGATCGCGAGGGGCACCGCACCGGCATCAGCCGGCGGCGGTCAGCCCAATGCACTGCGGCCGGCCACCACACCTCGCCAAGACGGCTGGGTCGTTCCGGACAGCGCGATCCGAAGGATCAGGCGAATATGGGAGGCGCTCGCGGATTGCCGGGACTTCCCTCCCGGCCGCGCGATGTAATGCGAGCGAAGGGGCGGGGAAACAGCGCGAGCTCGCGGCTGCGCGCCACGACGACACCCCCCGCCGCACTGCGCGGCATGAGAGCCGGTGCGAACATGCAGCAGCCGACGCTGCAGCAGTCGAACAGCTTGTGCGGATCGGACGACCCATCGTGGGTCGGTGAGCGATCGGCGCCATGCGACGTGCAGACGATATTGCCAAAGGCGTCAAGCTGAGCGGGCGCAGCCGAGGCTGCCGATCACGAAGGCGGAGAGAAGCGCCTGGAGCACGAGGACGTAGGCTGCGACAAGCGCAATCCACGATCCCTGACCTCGCCGCATCACCCGCAAAGTAAATCCACCTTTTAGCGCTGCATCTGCCTATCATTTCGGCAGAAGATCGGGAAGGCTGAAAACCAGATCTGCGACGAACCGCGCGCCAACGCGGTTGGAGGCAGCGAAGAAGCGCAAGGCCGTGCGCAACCGCCCGCATGGGCACAGTGTGCGCTCAGCGTACTCCTTGGCAAACCCAGATATTGACAATCAATATCGCGCGACACACTATATTTAGTAGTCACGGTCTCTCGATTCAGAGTCGAGCGCTAAGAGGGAATCCGGTGAGGAGCCGGAGCTGCCCCCGCAACTGTAAGCGGCGAGTTCACGTCCACTGCGTCACTGGTGCCACGAGGCGCTGGGAAGACGGACGCGAGCATCGACCCGCGAGCCAGGAGACCTGCCGTGATCTCGATGAAACGTCCTCGGGCGGGGTGTCCCGGTGGGTCGTCGTGGCCATGTCGCCGGTCTGCGCCGGCATTCGCCATGTCGCATCCGCTCGGCCTTTGCCCTCAATCTGATGGGATAGCCGATGTCTCTCATTCTCGAAACCGAACGCGGAGTGTCGCGGCCCGAGCCCGTTCATTCGCCATCGGCGGCCTCCCCCAGCGATTCACCGGGATATCAGGTGATCCGCCGCAACGGCTCGGTGACGCCCTTTGACGCCTCCAAGATTGCCGTGGCGCTGACGAAGGCGTTTCTCGCGGTCGAAGGGAACAGCGCGGCCGTCTCGCGGCGTGTCCATGAGATCGTAGCCCTGCTCACCGAGCAGATCGTCGCCGGGCTGACGCGGCGCGCCGATACCGGGCGCACCTTCCACATTGAGGATATCCAAGACCAGGTCGAGCTCGCCCTGATGCGCGGCGAGCATCATAAGGTCGCCCGCGCCTATGTGCTCTACCGCGAGGAGCGGGCGCGGGAGCGAGCGGCTGCCAAGGCCCCGACGCCCGCCGCGGCGCCGGTGCTGCACATGAAGGCGCTCGACGGAGCGTTGGTGCCGCTCGACGAGGCGCGGCTCGAGGCCGTCGTTCAGGAGGCGGCGGCCGGCCTCGACGACGTTTCCGCACGCGCGATTCTCGCCGAGACCCGCCGCAACCTCTATGACGGCATCAGCGAGGACGAGCTGGCGCTCGCGCCGATCCTTGCCGCGCGCACGCTGATCGAGACCGAGCCAAACTACGCCAAGGTCTCGGCACGGCTGCTCAACGACAAGTTGCGCCGCGAGGCGCTGAGCTTCCTTTCCAGCCGCCCGGACCAGGCGACGCAGGCCGAGATGGCGGAACGCTACCCGGACTATTTCCGCGCCTATGTGAAGGCCGGCATCGCCGAGGAGCTGATCGATCCCGAGTTGGGCCGCTTCGACCTTGACCGGCTGGCGGGCGCCCTGCTCCCCGAGCGCGACCAGCAATTCGATTATCTCGGCCTGCAGACGCTTTACGACCGCTATTTCCTGCATTCGCGCGGCACCCGCTTCGAGCTGCCACAGGCCTTCTTCATGCGCGTCGCCATGGGACTGGCGCTGCGCGAGATCGACCGCGAGGCGCGGGCGATCGAGTTCTACCGGCTGCTGTCCTCCTTCGACTTCATGGCCTCGACGCCGACGCTGTTCAATGCCGGCACGCTGCGGCCGCAGCTTTCCTCCTGCTTCCTGACCACGGTCTCTGACGATCTCGATGGCATCTTCAAGGCCATCAAGGACAATGCGCTGCTCGCCAAATATTCCGGCGGCCTGGGCAACGATTGGACGCCGGTGCGCGGACTCGGCGCCCATATCAAGGGCACCAACGGCGAGAGCCAGGGCGTGGTGCCGTTTCTCAAGGTCGCCAATGACACCGCCATCGCCGTCAATCAGGGCGGCAAGCGCAAGGGGGCCGTCTGCGCCTATCTCGAGACCTGGCATATCGACATCGAGGAATTCCTCGACCTGCGCAAGAACACCGGCGACGAGCGTCGCCGCACCCATGACATGAACACGGCGAACTGGATTCCTGACCTGTTCATGCAGCGCGTCGAGGCCGGCGGGCAATGGACGCTGTTCTCGCCGGACGAGGTGCCGGATCTGCACGATCTCTACGGCAAGCCCTTCAAGGCGGCTTACGAGGCCTATGAGGCCAAGGCGGAGCGTGGGGGGATCAAGGTGTTCAAGCAGGTCGCCGCCGTCGATCTCTGGCGCAAGATGCTGACCATGCTGTTCGAGACCGGTCACCCCTGGATCACCTTCAAGGACACCTGCAACCTGCGCTCGCCGCAGCAGCATGCCGGGGTGGTGCATTCCTCCAATCTCTGCACGGAGATCACGCTGAACACCTCGGCAGACGAGGTTGCCGTCTGCAATCTCGGCTCGGTCAACCTGGCGGCGCATGTGACGGCCGCGGGGCTCGACAATGAACGGCTCGCCCGCACGGTGAAGACCGCGATGCGCATGCTCGACAACGTCGTCGACATCAATTTCTACACAATCCCCGAAGCACGCCGTTCGAATCTGCGCCATCGCCCGGTCGGCCTTGGCATCATGGGCTTTCAGGATGCGCTGCAGACGTTGCGGTTGCCGGCAGCGTCGGAGGCGGCCGTCTCCTTCGCCGACACGTCAATGGAGGCGATAAGCTTCCACGCGATTTCTGCTTCGGTCGATCTCGCCGCCGAGCGCGGTCGCTATCCGAGCTTCGAGGGGTCGCTGTGGTCGAAGGGTATCCTGCCGATCGACTCGCTCGATATCCTCGCCGAAGCTCGTGACGGCGATGTCGACCTCGACCGCTCGGCCACCCTGGATTGGGATAGCCTGCGCACCCGCGTCATCTCGACGGGCATGCGCAACGCGAACTGCATGGCGATCGCGCCGACAGCGACGATCTCGAACATTGTCGGCGTCTCGCAGTCGATCGAACCGTCCTACAGCCAGCTCTACGTCAAGGCGAACATGTCGGGCGATTTCACCGTCGTGAACGCTGATCTCGTGCATGACCTCAAGGCGCGTGGACTCTGGGACGAAGTGATGGTCTCCGACCTCAAATACTATGATGGCAAGGTCAGCCAGATCGATCGCGTGCCCGACGATCTCAAGGCACTCTACGCTACCTCCTTCGAGATTCCGACCGAGTGGTTGATCAGGGCCGCGGCGCGCCGGCAGAAATGGATCGATCAGGGCCAGTCGCTGAACCTCTATATGGCACACCCCTCCGGCCGGAAACTCGACGAGGCCTATCGCCTTGCGTGGCGGCTCGGCCTGAAGACGACCTATTACTTGCGTGCGCTGTCGGCGACCCATGTCGAGAAGTCGACCCTGAAAGGCACCGACGGGAAGCTCAACGCGGTCTCGGTCAGCGTTCCGGTCGCGGCCGCCCCCATCATCGTCGATATTCCCCTCGGCAACGGTGCTGCAGTACCGAACGCCTGCTCGATCGATGACCCCACCTGCGAAGCCTGCCAGTGAGCAGAGAACGAGGAGAATCCACCATGCTCAACTGGTCAGAAACGAAAGGCGATCCGGCGGCCTCCCTTCATCCCGCCTTCTCCAAGGACGCCCCCGTCGTCGATGCGACAGGTCTCGGCGAGATCGACCGCTCCGGCGGGCGCGTCAGTGTCGACGAGAAGCGCATGATCAACTGCCGCGCCGACGTGAATCAGCTCCTGCCGCTCAAGTACAAATGGGCCTGGGAGAAGTATCTCGCCGGCTGCAACAATCACTGGATGCCGACCGAAGTCGCGATGCAGGCCGATATCGCGCTATGGAAGTCCGGGGACGGGCTGACCGAAGACGAGCGCCGTGCCATCAAGCGCAATCTCGGCTTCTTCGCGGCGTCGGAATCCCTCGTCGCCAACAACATCGTGCTGGCGATCTACCGCCACCTGACCAACCCGGAATGCCGCCAGTACCTGTTGCGCCAGTCCTTCGAGGAGGCGGTGCATACGCACACCTTCCAGTACATCGTCGAGAGCCTCGGCCTCGACGAGGGTGAGCTCTTCAACATGTACCGCGAGGTGCCCTCCATCACCGACAAGGCGGCCTGGGCGCTGAAACACACGCAGTCGCTCGACGATCCCGCCTTCTCGACCGGAACGGCCGAGGCAGACCAGGCCTTCCTCCGCGATCTCGTCGCCTTCTATGTCGTCTTCGAGGGGATGTGGTTCTACACCGGCTTCGTGCAGATCCTCTCGCTCGGCCGGCGCAACAAGATGGTCGGCATCGCCGAGCAGTACCAGTACATCCTGCGCGACGAGAGCATTCACCTGAACTTCGGCATCGACGTGATCAACCAGATCAAGATCGAGAACCCGCATCTCTGGACGAAAGCTTTCCAGGACGAGGTCCGCGGCATGCTGAAGGACGCGGCTGAGCTGGAGGCCGCCTACGGCAAAGACACCATGCCGCGCGGCTTCCTCGGGCTGAATGCGGCGCTGTGCGAGCAGTACATGCACTTCATCGCCAACCGCCGCTGCGCCCAGCTCGGCCTCCAGCCCGTTTTCGCCGAGGCGGACAACCCCTTCCCCTGGATGAGCGAGACGATGGACCTCAAGAAGGAGAAGAACTTCTTTGAGACGCGCGTCATTGAATATCAAAATGGCGGTGCTCTGGCCTGGGACTGACGTGGAGAAAGCGAATGCGAACGAGCGGGCGCACAAATTGACGGCTAAAGTTGCCGGGCCAACGAAGGAAACCATCCGGATCTCTCTCGTCGCGGGATTGAGTTCTTGTTCAGCCTTGGGCTGGCCTGCACCACGCCGTTTGCAGCCCTGGCCACACTTGCCGCCGCCCGTACGCAGCAAGGAGCAGGGCTCCTGCTCGTCGCCGGCACCTGGCTATCAAACCAAACGATCGGGTACGTTCTTCTCGGCTACCCACGGATGATAACTGTGAAATGCTCTGGGTGATTATCAGTGCACCTGGCGTAGAAATCCAAGGAGTTCTTCGTTGGTCTGCTCGGATGCTTTCGAGCTGCGGCCACACCTCAGAGACGCTATTGGTCGTTTCGGAAGCTAAGGTGAGACTAACTACGCGTCATCGACATGGGATATATCTGGTCATCGATATTCCGGATGATCGGTGCAGAGTTCCGAGAGAATTTCACGAAGCCAACGTTGGACGGGGTGCGCATCGTTCCTCCGGTGCCAGGACATGACGAACGATACGGGAGCCAGTTCGATCGGTGGTGGCAGGACGAAGAGTTCGTCCCGGCAAGCGGAAGCCGTCACGACGCCCTCCATGACAGTGGCGATCATGTCGGATCGGGCGATAACGGCAGGAGCGGCATACATTTGGGGAAGCGACAGGGCGATGCGCCTGCGCTGCCCTGCTGCGGCCAAGGCGGCATCGACCTGACCGAACCTGTCTCCTTCCGGGGAGACGAGAAGGTGCGAGAGGCTGAGGAAGCTCGGGACATCAAGCGGTCGGGAAGCCGCTAGGTGGCCTCGCCGCAAGATGCACACGAAACGCTCTTCGAATAGCGGCCGGCTGAGAATGCGGCCTCCGACAGACTGGCGCGGCGGCACACCGATTGTCAGATCGGCGTCACCGGCATCGAGGATCGAGACTGCATCGTCCCGATGCGTGAACGCGTTGATGCGGAGCGTCACGTTGGGCGCCCGCTCTCGCAAGACGTGGGTCAGGCGCGGAAGCAGGAGGAAGGCCGGATGGTCTGACAGGGCAAGTGTGAACGCTTGCGAGGACGTTGCCGGTTCGAAGCGCTGTGTGAAGTCAAGCGTGCGGCTGATCTCGGCCAAAGCCCGGCCGAGCGGCTCGGCCAGGTCGCTTGCCCGCTGGGTCGGTTGCAGTCCTGAGGGGCCACGTACGAACAACTCGTCATGGAACAGCGCGCGCAGCCGCGACAGCGCTGCGCTCATTGCCGGCTGCGTTCGCCCAATCCGCTTACCCGCTCGCGTGACGCTTCTTTCCGCCATCAGCGCATCGAAGGCGACCAGCAGGTTCAAATCTATTCCGTGTAAATCCACGGCATGGATGTTGCCACATACTGAGTATCGATTTCAAGAATGCCTTTCGGATGTCTACCGTCAGCGTCAAAGGAGGCATTCAATGTTGCAAGGCAACATCGTCATATCTGGTGGTCTCGCGGACAGCGACCGCATCGCAATCGAGACCCTTTACCGCGCCTTTTCCGAGCACAATCCCGACCTCCTGAACGAGGCGGTGACAGAAGACTGGCAGGATATTCCGCTGGCACCCGGCCAAGCGCCTGGCCGAGAGGGCATGAAGCCGCTGATCCGGGCCTTCAGCGCCGCATTCCCTGATGCGCGCGTCACGGTTCATGAAGTGATCGATGCACCGGGTCGCGCTGCCGTCCGCGCTGAAATTTCCGGCACGCATCGGGGCATGGTTCGGCGTCCCGCCGACCGGGACCCGCTTCACGCTGCCGATCCACGAATTCCATCATGTGCGGGACGGGCGTGTAACCCACACCTGGCACATGGAAGACTGGTTCGGCTGGCTGCACCAGATCGGTGCCACGGGCGCCGGGGAGCAGGGGCAATGAAGGCGTTCCGCATTCATGGCTATGGAGCCGATCCCGTCGTCGAGAATGTTGATGCACTCCGGCCCGGCAGCGGCGAAGTACGGGTGCGCGTCGTGGCCGCCGGCCTGAATCCGCTCGATGTGAAGCTGCGACGCGGCGATATGGACGCGTTCTTCCCACTCACCTTTCCGTATACGCTCGGAACCGATGTGAGTGGTGTCATCGATGCGATGGGCAGCGAGGTTGCCGGGTGGCGCATTGGCGATCGGATTGTCGCGCGGACTGGCCCCACAAATGGTGGCGCTGTTGCGGAGTACGCTCTTGTGTCCGCTGACCAACTTGTCCGAGTACCCGACGCGATCACCTTCGAGCAAGCTGCCGGCATTCCGACGGCCGCGGGCACCGCATGGCAGGCGCTGTTCGAGGTTGCCCAGCTTCGGGAGGGACAATCGGCGCTCGTCCATGCGGGCGCGGGCGGCGTCGGCAGCTTCGCCATTCAGTTCGCCCGGCAGGCCGGTGTGCGCGTGATCGCGACAGCCTCCGGGAGCAGCGTTGCGATTGCGGGCCGTCTTGGAGCGGACGTGGTGATCGACTATCGGAACGAAGACTTCGCTGAGCGCGTCTCCGATGTGGACGTGGTCCTGGACACGATCGGCGGCGATACGCTGGCGCGCTCTTACGCCGTGATACGCGCCGGCGGCTTTCTTGCTTCGACTGTCACTCCACCGGATGAGACACGAGCGAAGGCGCACAATGTAGACGCCAGCTTTGTCTTTCACAGCTCGGATGCACACCGTCTCGCAACGGTTGTTGAGAGGGTGGCAGCCGGGATCGAGGTACTCACCGACCGCGTCGTGCCGCTCCAGGAGGCCGCGCGGGCGTTAGAATATCAGGCCTCAGGTCGAGCGCGGGGCAAGATCATTTTGGCTTTATAGCGTTTATCATCGGGTGTGTGGATGACCTCTAAGAATTAGCTACATAGGCTTTAGTATGTGCTCTGGTCCCTACGACCGCAGGCGCAACCAGCGAAGCGCGACGAGCAGCAGCACGGCCGAGCGCTCAAACAGCGACGTGATCGCCCCCGCGCTCGAACTGGTCGTCTGAAGCCTCCTGGCGTCTCCGATCCGTCGTGAGAAGCTCGCCTCTTCGGCGGCGGCTGTATTGCCGAGGTGAACAGCCCATGATCCGCTTGAAGGCCGCGCCGAAGGCGCTCTCGGATTCGCAACCGAGCGCCGCCGCGATGGCCGGGATCGTGTCGTTGGAACCTGCGAGCCTCTCACCGGCGAGCACCATGCGCCAGCGCGTCAGATAGTCCATCGCCGAGAGCCCGACTGTCTCCTTGAACCTCAGAGCGAAAGCCGTCCTCGACATGCCGACATTGCGGGCCAGTTCCTGCAGTGTCCAGCGATGTCCGGGATCGGCATGCATGTGATCGATCGCCTTGCCGATGTGCTTGTCGGCCAAGGCGAAGAGCCAGCCCACATGTCCCTCCATCCCCTCCCGCAGATAGAGCCGCAGCACCTGGACGAGCATCAGATGGGGAGATGCTCCGCCACCAGACTGCTGCCCGGCTGTGTCTCGCGCAGCTCCTGCCGCATCCGCTCGAGAAGCCAGCGCAGGGACGCCTGCTCCGCCTCCTTGCTGATGTGGACGATCGGCGGAAGTACGCCGAGCAGAATATCGGCGTGGCCGCCAGCCAAGGTGAAGCGGCTGCCGGCAAGGAAGAAGTCCCCTCCGCCATTGCACCGGGCGATGCCGCCGCGCCGCGCCGGCGCGAAGACGGCATTGGCATCGGTCGACGGCAAGGCCAGATCGCTCGCAAGCCGGAACGGCCTCCCTTTGGGCAGAAGGAAGCAGTTCCCCGCCTCGAGATGCACCGGGTCGGATACGCCCTCCCATGGCCAGCCAGCATTGGCCGGAAAGAACGGCGTTGCACTTGATCCCCTCATAGCTGAGAAACTGGATCGACCAGTCACCGCCCGCCTCGAAACCGGCGGACACGTAGCTGCGGGTTTTCAGCAGGGCGAGAATATCGGAAAGCGGGTCCATTCAGGCTGCCACTGAACGATCGCGATGAAAACGCGAACTGTAGAGCATGGATCGTTCGCGGCCCATGGCGCATCTGTCACGGAACCATTGCTGGCAGGACGTGACGAAGGTCTGCCCCACCTGCTGGAGACACCAGGAGACATCCCATGATTGTCGTGACTGCGCCCATGGGCAATATCGGTAGCCAGGTTCTTGTGAACATTCTCGACAGCGGCGAGCGGATTCGCGTGATCGCACGTGATCCTTCCAAATTGCCTGCGCGGGTGCTTGGCCGCGTCGAGGTGATCGAAGGATCGCACAGCGAAGCCGCCGTGGTTGCGAAGGCCTTCGAGGGCGCCGACCGTGTCTTCTGGCTGGTGCCGGGCGATCCGCGCGCGCCAAGCGCCGAGGCCGCCTATGTGGACTTCGCGCGACCGGCCTGCGAGGCGTTCAAAATACTCGGGGTCAAGCAGGTGGTTGGCATCTCGGCGCTCGGTCGCGGATGGCCGGAGGACGCCGGCCATGTGACGGGGACCTTGAAGATGGACGATCTGATCGCGAGCACCGGCGTGAGCTACCGGGCCCTCGCCTGTGCCAGCCTGATGGAGAATGTCCTGCGCCAGGCTGCGCTGATCCGGGATCACGGCGCGTTCTACTGGCCGACTCCCGGCAATCTCAAAGAGCCGGCTTGTGCGACGCGCGACGTGGCCGCCGTGGCGGTGCGCCTGCTGCTCGATCCGTCCTGGACCGGCGTCGACATCGTCCCGATGCTCGGTCCGGAAGACATCTCCTTCGACGAGATGATGACGATCATCTCTGATGTCATCGGAAAACCTGTGCAGTATCATCTCATGAGCATGGACGATCTGAAGGCGATGATGATCCAGCGGGGTGCCTCGGAAGGCATGGCGCAAGCCATGGTCAACATGATGACGGCCAAGAACGAGGGCATGGATCATCTGGTGGAGCGTACGGCGTCTTCGTCATCCGATACGCCCACCAGCTTCCGCCAATGGTGCGAGGACGTCCTCAAGCCCGCCATGTCAGCGTGAACGATGGCTGGATGACCGGCTTTTGTCAGCACACGGCGATAGGGCTGGCGGTGCTCCCGATTGGCTGGATGTTCGGGGCGGGCGGCTTCGGCACCGTGCTGTACGCGGTCGGAACAGGCTGGGTGGTCTACCACGCGTCGCCGTTTCGCGGCATGCTCAAGAAGAACGGCAGTGGAAAGAGCTAGATCGACTGCCCGCCCGACACCTCGATGCGTTGCGCGTTCACCCAGCGATTGTCCTCGGAGAGGAGCGAAGCGATCATCGGGCCGATGTCGTCGGGCAGGCCGGGGCGGCCGAGGGCGGTCGCTTCAGCGATGTGTCGATGCACCTCTGGATTGTCGCGCAATCATCGTCGATCATGTCGGGGCAACCGTGCAGGCCTACGTGACCAAAGCGGTGCCGGGGTCAGAGAAGGACCCGTCGGCTGTGACAGACAGCTTTGGGCCTTGAATTCTCGATCAAACGCTTGAGACCGCCGTTGCTGCGCGAGCCGTTCCGGCTGCTCTGCACCGGGCGCAAGCGGGCGCTCGGCACAAGAGCGCCGGCAGCCGTCCCGCCGGGGGCGAACCAGCGCTGGAGCCTCGACTTCATGTCCGATGCCCTGAACGACCGCCGGCGCTTCCGGGTGCTTAACATCGTCGACGACTTCACCCGCGAGTGCCTGCGGCCGTGGTCGACACCTCGCTCTGCGGGCCCACGTGGTGCGCGAGCTCACTGACGTCATCGTCCGCCGCGGTCGACCCTGCATGATCATGTCGGACAACGGCACCGAGCTGGTCAGCCGGGCCATCCTGGGCTTCTGCGAAGAGACCGCCATAGAGTGGCGCTACATCGCGCCAGGCAAGCCGATCCAGAACGCCTTCGTGGAAAGCCCAACGGCCGCCTGCGCGACGAATACCTCAATGAACACGCCTTCTCCTCGCTTGCCGAGGCGCGGAGGATCATCGAGGCTTGGCGGTTCGACTACAACACCGTCAGACCCCATACGAGCCTCGGCGGCCTATCGCCCTCGATGTTCGCCAGCCGGTCCCATGAGGACCAAAAGTCGGATTCGGCGATGACCGCATAGAGGATGAAACGCCCGCAGTTCAGGGTTCGACGCCAGGCGGCCAAACCGGCCACGGCGGCGGCTCGCACGTCCCGTAGCGGACCTGTGCGCCCATGTCCGCCGGGTGGTCGCGTACACCGAGTGAGATCAGGTGATGGACGCAGTCCCAGTGGCGGAGCAGGATCCGGGCGGATCGATCTCGAGAAGCGCGACGGCGCTCACCATGTTCAACGAGCTGGATGCCGAGAGCTTCACTGTGCTGGCGGTGACAGGCGGACATTTCCGGGCGGCGGCCAAGTTCGTCGATCAGCACCATGTGCACGGTGATACTCGTGCCGACCGCTGTATAAACGTTAGAGCCTCCTGAACAGTCTCGCGTCGCCCCTCTCTGACAGGGGGCGCGTCGAAGGAGCGCTACCGCCTTTTCCTCGCATCCGCCAGACGTACACTATGCCTTCGTTCGTGTGCCTGAACAAGCGTAAGGGAATTCCGCGGTCGAGGGCCGAAACTGCACGGCGAACCCCACGTGTCCACGCCAGTGCTTATCGCCGACGCGCCAAAGGCCAGCGTGATGGAGCCCTCTGCGCGTGGTGACGCGGCGCGGAGCATGACCGACGAGGCCTCAGGCTTCGGGTTCGGCCCCGCCATCGCGCGGGCGGCCGCAGAGATCCATGGTGGCGGGTTGACGCTGCATGGTGTGAACAGCCAAGGCCTACGGCGTGGCCTCCGCGCCCCGCTGCATCTTCCGCGACGCGGTTCCATGGCGTTCCGCGCTGGGTCGATCACCAGACCCGGCGCTTCGGGGAGCGAGAACGTGCCATCGCTGTTGAGCACCGGCCGGCCGCATAGATCCAGCAGCTGATTGGGACCGGCATCGAATTAGAGATAGGGGAATGGCCCCGGCGCGCGGACCTCGGAGGCAATGCCAGAGGACCGGAGACGCGTCTGCCCGGAACCCTGAAAGGGTCAGCCGCGCGCCGCGTCGAACGTCGCCGGGCATCACGCTTGCCCGAAGCATGCGACGCATCGCGGCCGGATGACACGACGACGTGCGCCCCACTCTCACGCGGCTCAAAAGCGCGTCAGTGAGCTCAGGCTGTCCACAACGAACGCGCCGGGAGTCCAAAATCCGTGTCCCCGACTCCGCGGCCGAGCTTTGTGCTTTGACGGGTATTTCGCCTATGCCCCATTGCTTTGGATGAGGTCCGTCGCAGAAGTCCGTAGTCTGCGACTGAGCAGATTTCAGGCGCAAGGCCGATTGAAACTCGGGCTATCGCGACAGATCCTTTGCGCAGATCTAGGTGTGGGCCGCCAAATCTCCTGAAGCTTATGTGATGAAGTTGAGGTGCAAGGAAAGCGACATGGATCAGTCCCCCCGGCTCGGCGACAGGATCACCGACAGATCAACACCGCCTGATGATAGCACCGTCCGCGACTGGATTGGGCCGGATGCGTTCGACCATTGGGCCGAGCTGCGGAACTGGATCGAGGCATATTACCCCGGCGTTTTCGCGCCGGATTGGCTCTATGGTGGCAAGAAACGCGGTTGGTCCCTGCGCTACAAGAAGACCAAGGCGTTCTGCACCTTGGTGCCGGAGTACAGGCTGTTCTCGGCCGTGGTGGTGTTGGGACGAGCCGAACGAGAGAAGTTTGAGGAGCGGCGTTATGTCTGGCGCTCGCAGTTGGTTACGCTCTACGATGAAGCTAAAACATACATTGACGGGAAATGGCTGACAGTTGCTATCTCATCCGCAGATGATCGGCATGACGTAACCGAGCTTTTGACGATGAAGCGCCCTCCACCGTCGCGCGGTTGAATGGCGTGAAAATCCTAAGTTTCGCGACACATCCGGCAACGTCGACGATTCAAGCGGCGCGCAGCTTGCGCAGGTGATCCAACACCGGCAGGACGTCTCGCGGCGGAGAACTGCCGGACTGGCCGGGATTGATCTCGGAGTAGGCGATGAGCCCCGCCTTATCGATGATAAAGCGGGCCGGGATCGGCAGTGTCCAACTCTCGTCTCCATTGAGACGTGGGAGGTCGATGCCGCTCTTACTGTGGGTGTCTCGGAGCAGCTCCGGAATAGACCAGCGCACGCCGAACTGCGCCGCGATTCGGCCGCCTCGGTCGCAAAGTATCGGAAAACCGAGCTTCAAATTTGTGTGGGCTTTTACATTCTCTGCAACCGTCTGCTGCGAGATGCTCACGAGAGACGCACCGCGCGCCTCGACCTCCTGGCGGTGGGACTCGAACGCCTGCAAATCCCGGCTGCATGCCTGGCACCACATGCCGGTGTAGAATGTAAGGAGCAACGGACCACGCCTGAGCAAGATGTCCGACGCCACCTCGACGCCGCAGTGGTCCGGCAACCGAAAGGACGGTGCATGGTCGCCCGCCTTCAGCGCGCGCTCGGCCTGACGCGTCGCTATCAGATACTCGGTCGCGCTTCGTATCGCGTCCTCAGTGTCGTGCTTTTTTGTCTTCGTCGAAACCGTTGCAGGCGTGTTCTCGCTTGTCGTCATGGCCGGTCTTTTCTCCGCCCGCGGTGATCAGTAATCCCGGGACATTCTGGTTCAGGTTGGTCAAGTGCGGTCGTTTTCGTCGCTAACTGAGTTATTCATGTGGGTTATGTCTGGAGCGGCTTGCACAACGGCCGTTTCAAGCGAACGCTTCAGGCGTCGGCAATTAGTGAGGCGATGTCCTGAAGTGAACGCCGGCTGAAGTCCTTCGCGAGCTCTCCTATGATCTTGCCTTTCAGGTCACGGTGGAAGTGCTTGCGCATCTCCCCCAAAGTCCTGGGGTCGGAGACAACGACCAGGTGTTCTATGGCCCCGTCCAGGCTGAGCTTGTTGAGGAACGCGGCGGTCGCGGCCGCGAAGTTGTCCTCGGCCAACCGCTTGGCATCGGGGTTGGCGGAACCGCTGTGATGGCGCGCACCCGAACCTGCGTGGGCAGGTGCAGGCGGAGCTTCCGTAAACTCGATCAGATGCACCCCCGGCTTCACGCCCGTATTGTGGAACAAGCGGACCGTCTCGCCGTCAGCGACTACTACTGTCGTACCGGTAGGTAGAATCATCGAAAGACCTCCTGTTCACGATCCCGCATAAGGATCGTGAGCCCCATCGGCGAACCAATTTCCAGGTGTTCGCGCCGACTACGACGTCGGCGCAGCTATCGCCGGGCTGATGACATGGAATACGCCGCCCTCGGGCGATGGCGAATACGCGACCTCCGTGCCGACGGTGCTGCGGCGGAGCCCAGTTGCTTCCACGCGCGGCAGCAAGAGGCGCACAAGCGTGCCGACACCGGGTTTGCTCTCTATACGGACCCCGCCGTTTCGTTCCTCGGCGAACCGCCGGACCTCGGCGAGCCCAAGGCCAGGACTGCGGCTCGCGGATTTCGTCGTGAAGTACGGATCGAGGGCTTGCGAGAGGACCTCCTCAGGCATGCCCTCCCCGTTGTCGGCGACGACGATCTCGACGAACCCTCGTGTCTCGTCGGAACACCGTCCGGCGTTGCGCGCGGCTACGGTAATCACGCCTCCGTCCGGCATCGCATCGGCCGAGTTTCGGCAAAGATTCAGCAGAGCAAAGTACAGCTCTTCCGCGTCGGCGCTGAAGGCCCACAAGTCAGGGGCGATCTCGGTGTGGACCGTGATGTCTGGGTGCAATGCCTGCTCAACCGTTCCCGCTATCGTCGCGAGACGACTGCCGGCGACAAACCCGTCGATCGATTTGGGGCGCGGCCGCGAAGCCTCGAGGAACTGCTGGCTGAGCACCGAGCCTCGCCTGACCGCCTCCTGCATGTTGCCGAGGATCGCCTTCCGGTACGCGGCGTCGTTCTGGCACTCGAGTAGCCGCAGGCCGCTGGCGATCACGGCGAAAACGTTGTTGATCTCGTGGACGACGAACTCCGCCAGCTCTGCCATCGCCCTCTCCCGCTCGCCTGCCGCGACCGCTCCTCCCCCGTCCGATGGAGGGCTGGTGTGGCACAAGATCCCCGAGATCTCACCATTTGATCCGATGATCGGGATTTCCACCCACCTGGACGCGATAAGGTCGCTATCGCGGTCGCCAAGCACTCTTGCGCTGAACGCCCGCTGCACTCCAATGGCGACGCCGGCACTGTCGACGAGCACGACGACATCCTGCAACGGCGGGCGTTCGACAGAGCTGGACAATAAAACGCCGATTGTTTCTTCATTTTGCATGTGGACCTCCTGGCCTGCGACCGTTCATCGGGATGTCGGCTTCGGCCCGTATACGAGGGCGGGCAACGCTGGATTGAAGAGTGGGTCCATGACAGTCGAAAAAGAAAATGACCTCTCGCCATGGAGTCGATAGCCGACCGTTATTGGAATGATTGAAGGCCTTGGGGCATTTGCTGAAGGTGCGCGCCCCGTCTCTCGGCAAGGTTTGCCAAGTGGAACTCTTGGTGGCCGACAGGATATCTACCGGCGGTGCGCCGCGATCCTCGCGCCAGTCCCGGCCTTGATCTCCTGCACGGGCGTTCCCGATAGCGACATTGGAGACACGCAAGTCGTCTCCTCTCGTATTGCGAGAGACAATGTCTCGAAAACATGTCATTATACTGAAGGTCGATAGGTACTATCTCCGTCGGCGGCGGAGAGCGTGGTGCCGCCGAGGAAACCGACGATGCCTGGAACGCCGCACGCGAGACAGCGATCGACCTTTTTCGGCTTAGACGGGCGATTGGGCAGTTGGGCTGCCGCAGTCTCCGCCGGCCCGGCGATCGCTGCCGCGCTCGGTTCAATCCCGACAGCCTTCGCACAGGCTCGGGCCTCCGTGTAGCTGACCGCGAGCGCAATAAGCGATGAACGATCGGCTTTCAGCACTCAGACTGTTTGTCCGCGCCGCGCGCGTTGGCAACTTCTCCCGTGCTGGGCGCGAACTCGGCCTGTCACAGCCGTCTGTGTCCAGGCTGATTGCAGCGCTCGAGGAGGAGGTTGGCACGACGCTCTTCAGCCGCACCACGCGAGCGGTGACGCTGACCGACGCCGGGGCGACGTACCTGATGCGCGTTGAGACAATCCTGGCCGCGCTCGACGACGCCGACCACGAGGCGCGCGGAACAGGAGAGTTGCGCGGCTCGCTTCGCGTCGGCACGCCGATCAGTTTCGCGCTCAGGGAAATCATCCCGCGGCTGCCCGCGTTTATGAAGCAGCACCCGGCGCTGAAGATCGAGCTCCGGGTGACCGACCGCTACCCAGACCTCGTAACCGAGAGCCTCGACGTGTCGTTCCAGTTCGGCCCCCTCCCCGACTCGAGCGCAACGGCGCGCAAACTCATCCACCAGCCGAGGATACTCACGGCCTCCCTAGACTACCTACGGGAGCGCGGCACGCCCACGATGCCGTCGGACCTCGCGCACCACGCGGTGATCATCAGTCCAGCGCATCCCTCGCCGACTTTCTGCTTCCGCCAGGACGGCCGCGTCACCTCCGTGCGTGTTGATAGCCCACTCTCGGTCACGACCAATGAAGTAGCCACGGCGAGCGCTGTCGCCGGGTTGGGGATCGCCGCGTCGAGCAAAAACAGCGCGCGGGCAGAGCTCGACGCTGGGAAGCTCGTTCGGGTGCTGCCCGACTGGGATTTCGGCTCGATGGAACTGAACGCTCTCTTCGTCAGCGGAAAGGCCATAAAGCCTGCCGCCCGTGCATTTACCGACTTCCTTCTGAAAGAGCTCCGCGCTGCTTAGGACGCCGACCTGGGAATCGCCGCGACAGCGCGGCATTCCCGGCAGTTATTGATACGATACCTTTACCTTTCCTGCGCCGAAACATAACGCTAGCAAAGCAAGCACTCAACCGATCGCCCCTCGCACCGGCGGTTTTTCTGTGCTCGATCTATGAGGCGAAGCGATATACCCAAAGATGCCCTACCGGGCAGCGCTCAAGGCGATAGAAGGCTTCCATGGCCACAATGCGAATACTCTACCCCTCCTTCCGGTGCTGGCAACGTGAATAAGAAGACAGAAGATCAGGACGGCATGGAAGAGACCGAGCGCGACCTGCTCTCCGACCTCAGGCGAGCACGCCGCTCGCTTCGTCTTCAGGACATGGATGAACCCCCAGCGGCCGCGCGCCTGACGACTGGGCAAAGGGTAGCGGACACGGTCGCCAGTGTTATCGGATCGTGGAGTTTCATCATTGTCCAAAGCACGATCCTGTTCGTCTGGATAACCGCCAACCTGGTCGGCGCGATCAGGGGCTGGGACCCTTATCCGTTCATTCTTCTCAACCTCGTGCTTTCGTTCCAGGCGGCCTACGCCGCGCCGGTCATCATGATGAGTCAGAACCGGCAGCAGGATATCGATCGCAAGGCCGCGGAGAACGACTACCGCATCAATGTGAAGGCAGAGCTCGAGATCGAGCTGCTGCATGAGAAGATCGACCAGCTGCGTGAGCGCGAGGTCCTGGAGCTAACGGAGGCCGTCAAGATGTTGACCGAGCTGCTGGAGCAGTCCGCGTCGACCTCACGAGAATACGACGCCGAAGGTGGACGGCCATCATAACGCGCGGCTATCGACTTCATGGCGTGACGTCATTTCAAATTCGCCGCGCGAGATCCCATGCTTCGCCGGTACGTTTCTCATTCAGCGCACAATGGCTTAGCGTATAGTGAGGGACGAGGTTCCTTTCACCCACCGACGGAGGAAACCCGCCATGGTCACTCGCGGTTTCACGGGCCGCCAATCCGGATCAGAACTATCGGACCGGATCCCCCCAGGACAGCACCTCGTCGACAATTTCCCGGTGCTAACCGCCGGCCCCACGCCGCGGATCGAGCCTGCGGACTGGACCTTCACGCTGAAGGTCGGACCTCGCCCGGTCAAAATCTGGAGCTGGGCGGAGTTCAATGCCCTTCCCCGAACCAAGATGACGCGAGACATCCATTGCGTGACCTCGTGGTCGAAGCTCAACACCGCCTGGGAGGGCGTGGCCATCGACGACATTCTCGCCGATGCCGGCCTTAGCGCGCCCACTCCTTTTGCGCTCGCCCATTGCTACGACGGATACTCCACCAATGTGCCACTCGCGGATCTCGCGACGGGGAAGGCGATCGTCGCAACCAATTACGAAGGTCAGCCGCTGCCACGCGATCACGGAGGGCCGGCGCGCCTGCTTGTGCCGCATCTCTATTTCTGGAAGTCGGCGAAATGGGTAAACGGGCTTCAGTTCACAGAACGCGATGAGGCCGGTTTCTGGGAGCTGCGCGGATACCACATGTATGGCGATCCGTGGCGTGAGCAGCGCTACACGCATGACTGAGGCAACGGCCGCAACGCTGGGCTGGCAAAGCTGTGAGATTGTCGCGATCGCGGCGAGAACACCGACCATCAAAAGCTTTTCCCTTCGCCTGACGGAACCATTCGACTACAGAGCCGGACAGCACGTCGACGTCCGCCTGACTGCGCCCGATGGCTACACAGCCATGCGCAGCTACTCGATTGCATCGGCGCCGAACGGTTCGCCTGTGATCGAGCTGGCGATCGAACGCCTCGCGGACGGCGAGGTCTCGCCGTTTTTCCACGACGTCGCCCAAGTAGGCGACACGATCGAGCTTCGCGGCCCCCTTGGCGGGCACTTCCTCTGGCCTGGGCCAACAGAGAAGCCGGTGCTCTTGATCGGTGCGGGTTCCGGCCTCGTGCCGCTCATGGCCATGATCCGATACAGGAAGGCAAGCGCCGAACCCGTACCTGTCGCACTGCTGCTCTCCGCCAGGACGTGGGGTGACGTGCTGTTCAGGGACGAGCTCCTCGAACTCGAGAATTCGTTGCCCGATTTCGCGCTCGCCCTGGCGCTGACACGCGAGCCGGCGACGCGCCGCACCGACTTCGGCAGACGCATCGACGCGCTGATGGTTGCTGACGTCGCGGCGCGGTTGCCTGTGTCCCCCGGCTGCGCCTTCGTGTGCGGGTCGAACGCGTTCGTCGACACCGCCGCGGATGCGGCACTTGCTCTGGGACTGAAAGCGAAGGCGATCAAGACCGAACGCTACGGCACCTGAGACACGATCCTCCCGCCTCGCAAGAGGATCGTTTTTGCGAACGCCAGGGCATCCGAGCAGCCCGGGGCGATGATCGTCTTCCGGAGAAGGAAGACGTACCGTCAAAACCAGGAGCTGCACAGAGGCCGTCAAGACGATCGACGTCGACGGCTCGGAGGTTTTCTCCTGTCACTGGCTGGGCCATTCGCAATCGAGATCACTAACTCGCGGTACTCAGGAAAGGATACAGCCATGTTCTCCGTGATTTTCGAGGTCCTACCGAACAAAGAGAAGTGGGATGACTACCTCGATAACGCCGCGATGCTGCGCCCCGAGCTGGAAAAAGTCGAGGGCTTCGTCGACAACATACGCTACAGGAGCTTGATCCGCGAGGGCTGGATCCTTTCCCTTTCGAACTGGCGGGACGAGAAGTCGGTTGTCCGCTGGCGCACGCGCAAACGCCATCACGAGGCTCAGCAGAAGGGCCGCGACGAAATCTTCGCCGACTACCATTTGCGCGTCGGCCAGATCACCGCCGACAATCAAGTGCCGACGGGGTATGCTCTCACAGAGCAGCGGCTCGACGAAACCGAAGTCGGGGAAGGAACCACTGTCACGCTGATCAACGCGACACGTCCCGCTGAGTGGAAGCAGACCAACAATCCATACGATTGCGCCGAATGGCTCGGCCTGAACCCGTGGGCCGCCGACAGTACGTCGTGGGACATTTTCGACGCCGTTCTTACGCCCGGCAACTTAATTCTCCTTATATCCTGGAAAGATGCCGCTGCGGCGCAAGCCTACGAGGACTCGTCCGCGCCGAATGACAAGGCAAGGGTCCGGAGAGTGCGGATCGTACGTGATTACGGAAAATACGACCGTCGCGAAGCGCCTCAGTACTACCCAGATGCCACGGGCGTCGAGACCCTCCATGCCTGAACTCCAAGCACTTACGTAGTGCAAGTTGCTTGTAAACGCCACGGCGCGGTTGCAGGAGCGCAGATCGATCCCATGAGGCGGAGGCGACGACACAGGGTCAAGAGACCCACTCCGACGGCGGGCCGGGCGCCCTGTCAAAGATCTGAAAGGAAAGCACGATGACGAATTCGAACGATGATAGCGCTCCCCGCCCACAGGCTGTGGTGGCCGGCGACCTCGACGGCGCCGGCGCACTCAGCGGCCGTGCTGGCGCATCGGAGTTCACGATTGGCGCCGCCGACGGCAGGGCGGCCGGGGCGAACCCTTACGAGTTGTTGAGCGCTTCGCTCGCCGCGTGCACGGCGATGACGATTCGGTTCCAGGCGCGAAGGCGGAAATTCCCGCTTTCTCATGTCGAGGTCGCCGTGTCGTATCACCATGACGCCGATGGCGGACGCGACTCGTTCGAGCGCTCCATCAAGCTCGAAGGAAACCTGACCGACGACGAACGTGCCGAACTGATGCGGGCCGCTAACATGTGTCCCGTCGGGCGAACGCTCGGCCTCAGCGCCGACATCCGCACGAACGACAATGTCAGCGTCGGGCGAGCGGCAAACTATGACGATGACTTGAGCGAGCTTCCGATCCCATACATCGACGCCGACTAATTTGCTTCGTGCTAGCCGCCTCCTAGCCATGCGGGGCATTTTTCTTCTCAGTTGCATTCTGGCCGACTCGGCCTTTACCCGGCTGTAATAGTCCCTACCGTTCGGCGGCATAATTCGCTAATCGTGAGAAATAGCCTCTCGGAATGTGAGAGAATATGGACCGGCTTGAAGCAATGTCGATTTTGGTAGCCGCGGCGGAAGCCGGCAGTTTCTCTGCCGCCGGCCGGCAGCTCGGCGTCCCCCTGCCGACCATCAGTCGGAAGGTCGCTGAGCTGGAGGCCTACCTCAACACCCAGCTGCTGGTCCGCTCGACGCGGAAACTGTCGCTGACCGAGGCGGGGGCGACGTATGTTGCCGCCTGCAAGCGGATCCTGGAACAGGTCGACGAGGCGGAATCTCAGGCCTCCGGGGAGTACACGATCCCGCGTGGCACGCTCATGCTGGCCGCGCCGATTGTCTTCGGACGCCTCCACGTCGTCCCCGTCGTCAACGAATTCCTCGCGCGCTTCGCGCAGATCAGCGTCCAGCTGACGCTCTCCGACCACGCGATCGATATTGTCGACGAGCACATCGACCTGGCCGTCCGCATCGGCGCGCTGTCCGATAGCACGCTCGTCGCGACGAAAGTGGGCGAGATCAGGCGCGTGGTGTGCGGCAGCCCTGACTATTTTGCCGCCCACGGTGTTCCGAAAACGCCCGACGACCTGGCCGAACACATGTGCGTGACGTACACAGCCCTGGCGTCTGGGATGGCGTGGATCTTCAACCCGCGCGGCAAGGCGACCAAAAGCGTGCGTCCCCACTGCCGGCTGAAGATCAACACGGCCGAGTCCGCGATTGACGCGGCAATCGCGGGCGTCGGCGTGACGAACGTGCTCTCCTACCAGGTCGCGCGCGCGGTGGCTGCAGGTAAGCTCAGGCTCATCCTGCAGGACTACGAGCCAGATCCGATCCCGGTGCATCTGGTGCACGCGAGGCAGGCGCTCCTGCCCCTCAAGCTGCGGCGCTTCATGGAGTTCGCCGCATCTCGGCTGCGCAGGTCGCTGGCGGCCGACCTGGCCAAGCTCTCCGCATCGACGATCGGTGCGGACGAAATAGGCTCTCACTCACGGGCGATCACTGATACCTGACAAGAATAACTCAAACTCGCGCGGCAAGACTACCGGAACCGCGCTGGACAAGCGAATATCCTACTGGCGGACCGGATCGCGCGTCACGAGCCGAAAATGTTGCTCCAAGACAAACTGGACGCGATTAAAGCCGAGGATCTGGCCAAGACCCCCCCGAAAGTGACGTTGGTTCGGCGACGGGCAGTGGAAGCGCTTGTCACATCCGGATTGGCCGAGCGGGCCGCGCGGGCCGGTGAACAAGCTCCGCCCTTGATGCTCTATGACGGTCAGGGACGGGCATTCTCGTCACGGGAGGCGCTGTGTCGCGGCCCAATGGTCATCGTGTTCTACAGGGGGAGATGGTGCCCCTACTGTACCGTCGACCTTCGCGCGATCGAATCGGCCTCTCACGACATACGCGGCCTCGGCGCTTCGCTGGTGGTTGTCTCACAGCAGACGCCTGACAACAGCCTGGAGACGCAGAGGCTCAATGCGCTCTCATTCGCGAGCCTGGTCGACGCGGGAGGCAAGGTCGCGCACGCGTTCGGGCTGCGCTGGAAGGTCTCCGACGAACTGCGAGCTGTCGAGATGAGCTGCGGGCTAGATCTCGCGACCTTCAACGGGGATCCGAGCTGGACCTTGACCATGCCGGCCCGATACGTCGTGGCGTCCGACGGTACGATCGCGTATGCCGATATCAGCATCGATTACACGCGGCGCGGCGACCCATCCGAACTGATGCCGGTGCTCGCGCACCTCACTGCCCACTAGCCCGCTCTCACAAGCTCCAGAAAGCGTGTCCGGGCGTCCAAACCAATAGACCAAGCCATTCCAACCTATGCCTCCAGGTGGCATCCATGAGCCACGATTACGGCGTGCGCTCTCACGCCGTCGAGTGCACGGCCTCGGCAGTATGGCGGCAACTTGACGGAGAAAACACATGGAGCTTCATCAAGTTCGTTACTTCCTCGCCGTCGCGTCCACGCTCAACTTCACTCGCGCGGCCGAGCAGTGCAATGTCACGCAGCCGGCTCTGACCAAGGGGGTGCAGAAGCTTGAACAGGAGCTCGGCGGACAGCTGATCTACCGCGAGCGTCAATTGACGCAACTTACCGACCTTGGGAAGGAAGTCCTTCCGATGCTGGAACGCACATTGGCCTCTGCAGAGGCGGTGCGTCGCAGAGCCCAGGAATTCCAACGCAAGGAAATTGCTTCGCTCAAGATCGGCCTCGCCCCCTCCATCTCGGCGTCGCTCGTCCTCGACCCGATCGCCGAGATTGCAAAGTTCGTCCCTGGACTTCACGTCGAGCTGCGTGAGGGCGTAGCGGAGAAACTCGTCGACCTCTTGCTTGAGGGGGAGATCAACGCCGCCATGGTTGGGGACGTGCAGGACATGCCCGCCCGCATCGACGACTGGTCGCTGTTCGAGGAGCGCTACGTTGCGCTTCTCGCGCCGACACACCAGCTCGCGAACCGTCCATCGATCGGAATCGACGACCTCCGAGACGCCATCTTACTGGATCGCGCCGGATGCGACGTTGCCCCGAAGATTCAAAAGTCGTATTTTTCTGAGGACGCGCCCCGCTTTGGCCACTGCAGCGGTCATGAACTGCATCTGCAGCACATGGCCGCGGCTGGCTTCGGCGTGATGCTTGCGCCGGAGCACATGCCGCGCCTTCCGACGCTCAAGACCATTCCGCTCGAAGGCGATCCGGTTGCACGAGAGGTGCGGTTGCTGGTTGTGCAGGGCCGCCGCTACTCGCCGGCGCTGGATGCTTTCATCAAGGTCGCGCGGCTTCGCGACTGGTCAATCGAAGTCCCTCACCAGAGCATGCCGCATGCAACGCTCGCGGAGGCCGCAAATGTGCCCGCATGACCACGACACGTATGGCGGCTGTAAGCCGCTCCGAGCCAATCGATCCGCAGCCTGACGTCTCAGCGATGCCAAATAATACCGACAAGACACTCGCCGAGATTCGCTCCGAGCTGATGAATACGTTCAGTGCGGCGGATTGGGAGTCATATAACCACCTCGTGGGGTGGCTCCGTGATGCGGAGGTGGCATCGCGCGCATTGAAGGTCGGAGACATCGCTCCGGACTTCCTCTTGCCGGACGCCGACGGCCGTCTTCACTCTTCCGAGCAGATGCGCCGCGACGGCCCCCTCGTCCTGAGTTTTTTCCGAGGCGGCTGGTGTCCGTTCTGCACCGCTGAGCTGTGCGCCCTCCAGGCTGCGAAAGACGAATTCGAGAGCGTCGGCGCGACCCTGGCGGTCATAACGCCCGAGACGAGGAGCTTCCCACGGGAGCTCAAACGGAACCTGGGCTTGGACCTGAAAGTGTTAGCCGATGTCGACTACGGAGTTGCCGTGTCGTATGGCGTGTTGTTTCGGATGCCCGACGAAACCGTTGCGCACTATTCCGGGCTAGGTTTTGACTTCGGCGCCCGGCACGGGTCACCGGTCTGGATGCTGCCCATACCCGCCACCTATGTGATCGATACCGAAGGCCGCATCCGTAGCGCATTCGTCGAGCCCGATTTCACGATACGGGAGGATCCGGCGCAGATCCTGGCCTCGCTGCGCCAGGCCGCTTCCCCAGCCTAGCTGAAGGGAAAGTCATCCAGCGGCAAGACCTCGCGGTCGTGGACTGCCGGGGTTCGGTGGCACGTCCGCCTCGGACATCGCCTGGGTTGCGGTCTTCGGAGCGTACCAGCGCGTGATGTGACCACGGCGGCGCTCGCCGTGGACGCCGGATTGATGGCGCCGGACCGGCACAGATCCATCCGAGCATCGCGACGGGATTTGAGCCCTGCGCCAACCAACGAGCCGGCGGTGCATGCGTCGCCGGCAACGGCGTAGCCTTGCTCAAGCCCCCGGTCGATCAGGAGCATACCCGAGAACGAACGCGATGACTTTCTCGACCGGCATCTCACAGGGCCGCAAGGCGTCCTCGCCCGACCTCAGCCGGTAAAAGTTGAAGCTGACCACGTCGCCACCTGCGAGCGCTCGCGCGAACAGGCTGGTCCTCTTTCCGTCGCGAGACTTCCGTAGCGTAACAGCATATCTTTGACCCTTGTAGACGCCTTCACCGTAGCCGGTTGGTAGCGCGGCGAGCGCCGATTCAAAGTTCCGTTCTGACAATGTCGGACCTTTCGACGGGGCAACTGACTTGGCCCCGGGAGATTGAAACACCGCCAGTGTCGATACCCATGGCATCGTTTCTATAGCCGGGGGTGATTGGACGGTCGACGCCCCGCTTCCTATCTTCAAACCAGCACAGAAAAAGGAGCTCCGCAAATGGCGACCTATAGCAAAACCCCCGAAGCGGTCTCGAAGCTCACTCCCGAGCAGTACCGCGTTACGCAGACTGACGGGACCGAGCGCCCTTTTTCCAACGAGTACTGGAACAGCAAGGAGCCCGGCCTCTACGTCGACGTCGTTTCCGGTGAGCCGCTCTTCGCATCCTTCGACAAATTCGATAGCGGCACCGGCTGGCCGAGTTTCACGCGGCCCCTCGAAGCCACGAATGTCGTCGAGAAGGTCGACAGATCGCACGGCATGACACGGACCGAGGTCCGTTCCAAGCACGGCGACAGCCACTTGGGACACCTCTTTCCCGACGGGCCACGCGACAAGGGAGGGTTGAGATACTGCATGAACTCCGCTTCCCTTCGTTTCATCCACCGCGACCAATTGGAGAGCGAGGGGTACGGCGAATACGCGAAACTCTTTGACAAGGAGGAGGTCCGATAATGTCAGCGACAACAGAACGCGCGGTCCTGGCTGGTGGTTGCTTCTGGGGAATGCAGCAGCTGGTGCGCCGCTTGCCCGGTGTCCTCTCGACGCGGGTGGGGTACTCGGGTGGCGACGTCAAGAACGCCACGTACCGCAACCACGGCACGCATGCGGAAGCGATCGAAATTATATTCGATCCGAGCAAGACGAGCTTCCGTGACCTGTTGGAGTTCTTCTTCCAGATCCACGACCCGACGACGCCGAACCGGCAGGGAAACGACCGCGGCACGAGCTACAGGTCGGCGATCTTCTACACCAATGAAGAGCAGCGCCGCGTCGCGCAAGACACGATCGCGGACGTTGAAGCCTCGGGACTGTGGCCGGGCAAGGTGGTAACAGAGGTCTCGCCGGTGGGCGATTTCTGGGAGGCTGAGCCCGAGCACCAGGACTACCTGGAGCGCCGTCCGAACGGTTACACTTGCCACTTCATCCGGCCGGAATGGAAGTTGCCGCGCAGGAACGCCGCCTGACGGTGAGCACGTGTCGTCTACGGCGCGCAAAGCATGACTGCGTTTGCATTGTGAACCGTTAGTCAAGGAACCTCGCCGCCCGGCGAAGTCGCCCACGCGGCGACAAGGTGGCGAGGTTTGGACGGCCGGACACGGCCTTCAGACTCCAGGCCTCGGATTGTTGCATATCGTTTGACGTGCGCGGTGCCATGCCCGCTGCGACAGCCCATTCCGAATTCATAGAGAGCACTTGCAATGGCCCCTGCGCATCTCTTCCAGTCGGTGCTCACGCCCAGCGACCTTGAGCGGTTCTATCGCGACGTCCGGCACACGAGCGACAAGCTCGGCGAGCCCCTTTCTGACGCGGATGCGACCGTCCAGTCGATGCCCGATGCGAGTCCCGCAAAGTGGCACCTCGCGCATACGACCTGGTTTTTTGAGGCGATGGCTCTCACGCCTCACCTGAAGGGCTACGAGCCGTTCGATAAGCGGTTCACGTTCCTGTTCAATTCGTATTACGAGACACTCGGGGCGCGGCAGCCGCGTCCTCGGCGCGGCATGATCTCGCGGCCTGCGTTGGACGAGATCTACGAGTATCGCGAGTATGTCGACCGCGCCATCGCGAGACTGCTCAACTTACAGCCGCCCCCCGAGGTCGCCGAGTTGATCGAACTCGGATGCCACCATGAGCAGCAGCACCAGGAGCTTTTGCTCACGGATATTCTCCATCTGTTCGCGCAAAATCCGATCCAACCGCCATACTGCGCTCCTGCCCCGGCGCGGCTTGAAACCGAAGTCTTGCCTGCGCTCTCCTTTACCGATTTCGAGGGCGGGATCGTCGAGATTGGCCACGCCGGACCAGGCTTCGCGTTTGACAGCGAGGGACCGCGGCATCGCGTTTTTACCGAGCCGTTCCGGCTCGCCAACCGTTTGGTGACGAACGCCCAGTGGATGGAATTCATCGAGGACGGCGGCTATACGAAGCCTCTCCTGTGGCTGTCAGAGGGCTGGGCAAAGGTACTCGCTGAGGGCTGGTCGCGGCCGCTCTATTGGGAGGCGCGCGACGGTGAGCACTGGACGATGACGCTGAGGGGCCCTCAGCCTGTCGACCCCACCGCGCCTGTCGCGCATGTCAGTTACTTCGAGGCTGATGCGTTTGCGACGTGGTCCGGAAAGAGACTGCCGAGCGAGGCGGAATGGGAGGTGGCCGCGCAGAGGCTCGAGGTTAAGGGCAATTTCCTGAACCTCAATCGTCTCGCGCCAGAGCCCGCATCCCCATGGAAAGCCGGTTTGCAGCAGATGTTCGGCGATGTCTGGGAGTGGACGCGCAGTCCATTCTCACCCTATCCGCGCTTTCACGCGGTCGACGGCGCGGTCGGCGAGTACAATGGCAAGTTCATGTCCGGGCAGTTTGTTTTGCGAGGAGGCTCGTGTGTAACGCCGCCGGGACACCTCCGCGCGACCTACCGCAATTTCTTCCCGGCGCACATGCGCTGGCAATTCGCGGGACTTCGCTTGGCGGAGGATTTGTAGGTCCAGCGCAATCGGTGAAACCAAAAGGAGAGACCAGATGACCACGGATAAGATCGCCAGGAACATGGAAGTCATCGGCGCGGACGGCGTCCACGTCGGCACCGTCGAGGGTGTCGTCAACGGCCGCATCAGGCTCGCGAAGCGTGACAGCGGCGAGGGCCGGCACAAAGGCCACGCGCATTTCATCGACCTTGGACTTGTCGCCGATGTCGAGGGGCAGAGGGTTCGTCTTTCTGCGAACGCGGCTATTGCGGTGACATTCGAGGAGGAGCAGTCGGGAAAGCCGGTCTGAACGAGCAGGGCCCGGCGACCCTGGTCACGCGCCCGGCAGAGAAAGCGCGAACCGGCGACAGGAAATCGGTTTTCGCACGAATGCCGTACGCAACGGCCTTGGCGCCGACATCGAGAGGAAAACGCGTTGGCGTCGAAGCTGGATCAATTACGCGCAATGACGACGCTGGTCGCCGACACGGGCGATCTCGCTGCGGTGGCGCGTCTTAAGCCGGTAGACTGCACGACCAATCCCCGGATCGTCCTGAAGGCGGTTGACGCTCCCGAATACAGGGATGTCGTCGAAGAAGCGTTGGCGTGGGGTCGAAAGCAGAGCGGCGAGGTTGCACGCGTCGCCGCCGCGACGGCCGATCGGCTCGCAGTCTCCGTCGGCATCGAGCTCTTGCGACTCGTGCCAGGCTTCGTGTCCACCGAGGTGGACGCCAACCTGTCGTTCAGTATCGCAGCATCGGTCGCGCGGGCCCGTCAGGTTATCGACGCCTACAAACAACGAGGCGTCGAACCCGAGCGCGTGCTCATCAAACTCGCTTCGACGTGGGAGGGCATATGCGCTGCGCAGATCCTCCAGGGTGAGGGTGTGAAGTGCAACATGACGTTGCTGCTGAACCGAGCCCAGGCAGTCGCAAGCGCTGAGGCCGGCGCCTTCCTGATCTCGCCGTTTGTGGGACGTATCTACGACTGGCACAAGAAATCTGGCGGAGAAGAATTCACCGCTGACGAGGATCCAGGGGTCCGGACCGTGCGTGACATCTACAGGTACTACAAGTCGAACGGCATCGACACGATCGTCATGGGCGCGTCGTTTCGCAACACCGGCCAGATCGAGGCGCTGGCCGGATGCGATCGGCTTACGATCACGCCAGCCCTCATGGACGCGCTTGCTTCCGAGGGGGGTGAACTCAAACGCATCTTGGCGCCGGTCGCGGCCGAGCCGCGGACCCTCCGGACGGCGGAAGATGGGATCTGCCACTGGTTCGTGAGCGAAGTCGCCGTCGACATAAAGCACCCTGATCCTGCGGGCCCCATGGATGAGACGACCTTCCGGTGGATCATGAACGAGGACGCGATGGCGACCGAGACGCTGGCCGAAGGCATTCGCATGTTCGCCAACGACCTGAAGATACTCCGTCGCAAGATCGCCGAACGCCTCCAGTGAAAATCCCGGCGACGTCGCGACTGCCGACACTAGACGCAGAGCCGTGACGACCCATCACGGCGAGGGCAGAGCACCACCTCGTGAATGGTCTTGGCCACGCCGGCCGCCGCCTCGGAGGCCGCAACTTCCTGCAAGGCACTGAGCTCTCCAGCGCCGGCATTCGACTGAGCTTCGTCACAGAGTCGGCAAGCCGGTGACCGGCTCTTCGCGCTATCGAAAACTCGAAGCCCGGCTGCGCGGTTTCCAGGCGCGTTCAGGGTACCTCGCCGCGGTCGCGCGCCGGCGCTGGCGCTTTCTCACGGTGGACGCCGGCGTCAGGCCGCATCGGATTGCTCAAGCGCGTCTTCGGCCGGCGTCGGGCTGTCGAACGAGGCGCACTGCGCTTTGGCGCGATATTCCGACGGGTCGCTGCCGTAGTACCTGCGGAAAGTGCGCGTGAAGCTGCTCCTGCTTTGGTAGCCGGCGCTCAAGGCGACCTGGTCGATAGACAGCGCGTTGGCCGCGAGTAGACCCGCTGCGTGGCGCATCCGTATCCGACGGAGCAATGACATCGGAGACTCTCGGAAGGCGGCGGAAAAACGCGCCGTGAAAGCCGAGCGGCTGAGACCGACGGCCCTCGACAGGCTCCGGATGGTGTGCGCCGCGGACGGGCGCGAAACCATTTCGGCGAAAGCCCGCGCGATCGGCGGATCGCTCAAGATGGAAAACCGCTCCACCCACGCGTTCGTCGACACCAGGCAGCGCCGAAGTAATGCGAGCAGAACAAGTTTCAGAAGCGCGGCCGACATCGGCCCTCCACCAACATCTTGAGCAGCGAGCTCGGCCATTGCGTAAGACATCACCTGATCGAGCTGGTCGTGCACGTCGAACGTCTCGACGATGGGCGTTGCAAGCGGGGCGAACAAGTCGAGCGCCGGACCGTAGTTGGCTCGGAAGGACCCGGACGCAAGTACCAGCGTCGGCTCGCCGTTTCCCACGGAGTGCCGTTGCGACGACCCCGGCGTGAATCCGCCGTTGCTGTGCTTGCCGGCGTTCCGTGGTGCGGTCGGGTATTCCGTCGCGGCGATTGTCATTGCCCGCCCAGGCGGGACAATCACCAGTGTGTGCGGCATCAAGCGTATCGGCGCCTCATCGTCCAGAAGGATGAACCCACCGCCTCGAAAGCAGTAATGGATGGTGGAGGCTTCCCCGCGAAGAACCGCCAGGTGGGCACCCGCCGCAAGCGTACACTCCGACAGCCTGACGAAGGTGACATCCAAGGTCGTCATCAACTTGTCGAGATCTTGGCGCGATATACGCCAGAACGGCTCGCCTGCCACGTCCAGAAGCCTTTATGGTGCTCAGGCCCACATCAGCTCGGTTCCGGGACGGCAGGACGATGCCATCTCACGCCGGAAGCCTGCGCAACTGGGTGAAGGGTCCTTCCGCACTCCAACCTGATCTGGGGTTTCGATCGGTTCGGTCTTCGTTGCCTCCAACTGAAGACGCTGGAACAATCGCCCAGTTGCCGCTGACCGAGTAGTGGTTACGGCCGAATTAGATATATTCAGCCGCAACATGAATAATCCGGCTGAGCTCCTCCGCGACCGGCAAAAGCTTTATGAATTCCCGCGAACCTATGCGGACGTGCGTTGACCGCTTCAGGCCGATTTGTTTGTGACGGAGGCCGGTGCAGCCATGGCTGGAAAATCGGTGGTCGCGTAGCGCCCCCGTGGCAGGAGGAGGCGACGCTCGCAACAACCCTGCGGGAGCTCAACGTGATCCATGCTCTGCATCGCGCCTCTCCCGACTTGTCGTTTGACGACTGCCCTGGGAAGACATGTCAGCGCTGCCCGCCCCCGGCCCGAGGCGAGAGGGCAAACACGCAAAATAGCCGCCCGTCGTCCTCCCAGGCCTGCGACACGCACCAGCCTGCACGCTCTGCGAGCGCGCCGAAGCTTTCGTGATCGTATTTCCTCGAGCTCTCCGTGTGGATGGTCTCGCCCTCCCGGAATTGGAATCGGCGTCGACCGATCGAGACCCACTGGTGTGTGAGGCTGAGAAGGTGCATCTCGACCGCCCTTTCGGCGTCGTTCCACCGCGCGACATGCCGGAAGCGATCCAGGTGGAAGTCGCCCCCGAGCTCCCCGTTGATGCGGGCGAGCAGATTGAGGTTGAACTGCGCCGTAACCCCTTCGCTGTCGTCGTAGGCGCGCAGCAGCCTCTCGACCGGCTTCACGAGGTCAACGCCGACGATTGCGGCGCCGTCGAGCCCAACATGCCGCAACATCTGCGAGAGGAAAGCCTCGGCTTCCAGAATGTCGAGATTTCCGATTGTCGAACCGGGGAAGAATCCGACGCGCCGTCCCACGGGCATACCCGTGGGCATTTCGAATGCGCTCATGAAGTCGCGTTCGATAGGCCGCACCCACAAGGAGGGAAAGCGGCTTTCCATCCGCCGCGCCGTTTGCAGCAGGTACTCGCGCGCGACGTCGATGGGGACATAGCCCCGCGGCTCCGCGAGCGCCTTCAGCACGAGTTCGGTCTTCACTCCCGCACCCGCCCCATACTCGATCAGCATAGATCCCGGGCCGGCGAACTGTCGCAGTTCGGGTTGGCATGCCCGCAGGATCGCTGTCTCCGAGCGCGTCGGATAGTAGTCTTCGAGGCGCGTGATCTCTTCGAAGAGGTCGGAACCCCGTTCGTCATAAAGCCAGCGGCATGGGATGGTCTTTTGAAGGCGGGACAGTCCTTCGACGACGTCGGAGCGAAAGAGGCTGTTATCGCTGTGGGACAGCGTTGCAGTCAGAACGTCCATCGACGCGTGTTTCCTTGATTGGCCCAAATGGAGTACCGCGGTCCGCACGGCGCCGCGGCGGAAACCTAAGTCCACGGATCGCACCGCGAAGCCACAATCCGTCGCCGTTCGTCCAGATGACAGCACGATGCTTGCCGGTTTCGAACCCTCCGACACCGCCTAGGAGCTGGGGCTTACCGGTGGCAAGCACTGGAGCGATCGCCGGCAGCCTTGAGCTCTGGTTCGCTCGCTGCTAGCGGTCCACCGGACGTGTCAGGTACGTGGGCGAGGAGAACTAGACTACCCCGCGTTTCATCGACGATCCAAGCTCACAGTGAACGTAGGTGCGGGCACGACCTCAGACCATGCCCGCACCTTCGCGTGGACCTTTTCAAACAATGGCGGCAAGCGAGGGCTGAACATCTTGGGCCACTAACGCAAAATCACGAGGTCACCCGCGTCCAGGGGTGTATCTGCCGTCGAACGTTGCCCCTCGTTTCGGGTCGGCGAACCTGATCCCGATGGCCTGACCGTCCGAGCCGGCGATCCAAGAGACGTCGTAGGTGGTGTATTCCGACGGCGGCCAGAACGACTGGAAGCGCCCGTCCTCGTCCACTTTCCACTCTCCGGACGAACGGACCCCCTTCTCCGTGTAGACGGTGCGCCCGTCAGGGGTGAACACCTGCGTCGCGTCGTCGGCGTAGGTGAGTGGTGCTCGCGTAAGCGCGCTGGGGATGTCGGCCGCGTTAATGCGGTCGCCGTCGATGACCGGGGGTCCTTTAGTTGTCGACATGTCCTGCTCCGTTCAAATGGTGCGTTTGTCAGGCGCTCGCCCGCCACCCTCACGAGTCCGCGCCTCCATGTCGAGACCGGAAGCGGTAATCGGTTCGATGCTCTTCAGCTATGCACTCCATGAGGTCAGAGCCCTGGAGCGTGTAATTTTCGTCGTGATGGAGTATGGCGTGGCCCAGAGCCTCGCCCCATTCCCGAAGTAGGCATACTGCGGCCGTGTCGTATCAGGCGGCCCTACGATCTCCCATAACGATCAGCTATCGACTCCATGGCGAGAGGTCATTTCCCTCGCTGCAAGCGCGAAGTCATTTTCCAAAAACTGGCGCCGCGATGATGCTGCGCCAGCTCCAGTCGTCGATTGAACACTACAGATGGCGCGAAAGAGATCAGTCTGATGTCCGAGGAAGCCTACGATATCGTCATTGTTGGGGCGGGCGCGGCCGGCTGCGTCGTCGCCAGCTATCTCGCCGAACATACGGATGCATCGATCGCGCTGATCGAGGCAGGCGATATGGATCGCGATCCGTTCATCCACGTTCCAGCCGGATTCGCCTTAATGCTGGCCCATGACCGGCATGTCTGGACATACGAGACCGTTCCCCAGCATGGCATCAAGAAGGCGTATCGTTCTGCCAAGGTGCTCGGCGGCGGCTCCTCGATCAATGCAATGGCCTATGTCCGTGGTCAGGAGCGCGACTTTGCCGCTTGGCAGGATGCGGTCGGCGACACCGGCACATGGTCGTACGAGGACCTGCTTCCGGTCTTCATGGCGCAGGAAGACAACGACACTTTCCACGACGAATATCATGGCATCAATGGCGGTCTGGCGGTTTCTTTGCCCAAGGGCATCAACACACTGAACCAATACTGCCTCAAGGCCTTTCAGGAATATGGGCTTCCCTATAATCCCGACTATAACGGCGAGAGCCAGATCGGCGTCTCGCCCGTGCAGTCGACGGTTGGAAATCACCGCCGATGCAGTGCGGTCGACGCATATCTGCGCCCGCACCTCGCTTCGGGCCGCGTGACCCTTCTCACCGGCAAGACCGTCACTCGCATTCTTATCGAAAACAAGCGGGCCGTCGGCGTCGAGCTGAGCGACAATGGACTGAAGACAATCTCGGCCCGCGAGGTGGTGCTGTCGGCCGGTGCCGTCCATAGTCCGACGATTCTGATGCATTCGGGTGTCGGGCCGGCCACGCAGCTGCGCGAGCATGGCATCGCCGTGATCATCGATTCTCCTGAGGTCGGCGAAAATCTCCATGACCACCCGATGGTACCGGTCCGCGCGTATGTGAAGGGCGATCTCGGCTATCAGGCCGCCGCGCACGGCCTCGGCACTGTGAAGGCGGGCCTGCGCTATCTCGTCACCAAGGATGGCCCGGCCGCCGGTACCGGCATCGAGACGGTTTCGCACTGGAACCCGTCCGACTTCACCGCAGATCCCACAATCCAATGCTATCACGCGCCCATCATCGCGAACCAGGACCTCAAAGCTACGGGAGATCGCTCGGGCATCACTTTCGAGCTCGTCGTGCTTCAACCGAAGAGCCGCGGCTGGGTGCGGCTCGCCGACAGCGACCCGACATCGATGCCTCTCATCAACCCGAACTTCATGGGTGAGGAAGAGGACTTGAGGGCCGCAGTCGAATCGGTGCACGCGATCCGCAAGGTCATGGCGCAGGAATCGTTGGCGCCGGTGATCGAGGAAGAGATGGAGCCTGGGCCGCGCATCCAGACGGACGCCGAGATCGGCGAATGGGTGAAGCGTGCCGTGACGACGATGTGGCATCCGGTCGGCACGTGCCGGATGGGCCAGGACGAGCGGGCGGTGGTTGACGCGAGGCTCAGGGTCCGCGGCGTCGATGGTCTCCGGGTGATCGATGCCTCGATCATGCCGAACATCACAAGCGGCAACACCAACGCCCCGACCCAGGCGCTCGCGCGGCACGCCTCGGCGATGCTGGTCGAGGACTTGAAGCTACCCCGTAGACCTCCGGCGCGAAACGACGACGCCGCCAGCAGAGATGTCGCGTCTGTCGACCCATGTAGTTCAATTTTAACATTCTAGGCTCTTGGGGAGACTGAGGTGGATGGGACTGAAATAACGAAGTATAGAGCTCCAGTGACACGGCGCGATCGCGGTTCGTTTCGCCGACTTGCACGATGTGGCGGCTCACCTATCGGTATGCTGTTGGCGTTCGCGCTCGCCGGTTGCAATGAGAAGGCGCAATCGCAGGTAGCCCCGCCTCCCCCGACGGTGACGGTGGCGCAACCGGTCAAACGGACCGTCACCGATTGGGACGAATTCACCGGTCGCTTTGAGGCGATCGAGGAGGTTCAGGTGCGTGCCCGCGTTGGCGGCTTCGTCGACCGTGTAGAGTTCAAGGATGGTGCCATCGTCCGCGCTGGCGATCTGCTTTACGTCATCGATCCGCGGCCATACGAGGCGGTCGCGCTAGAAGCCGAGGGGCAGCTCGCGGACGCACGCGCCAAGGGTGAGCTTGCCAAGCGCGATCTCGAGCGCGCTCTGAGCCTCGTTCAGAGCCGTGCGGTCTCCGAACAAGCCCTCGATCAACGCCGTCAGGCGCTGCAGGCGGCGCGCGCAGCCGAGACCCGAGCCAACGGCGCGCTAAAGGCCGCACAGCTCAACATCGAATTCTCCCATGTGGTGGCGCCGATCGCCGGCCGCGTCAGCCGGCATTTGGTGACCCCTGGCAATCTCGTTCAGGGTAGCGGGGGCGGCGCCACACTGCTGACCTCGATTGTATCGCTCGACCCGATCTACATCTATTTCGACGTCGACGAGGCGACCTACCGGCGCAACAGCCGGCTGTGGTCCGAAGGGCTGCGGCCGGGCTCGCGCGACACACCAAACCCGGTGCAGGTGACGCTGGCCGGCGAGACAAGCCCCTCGCATGAGGGGGAAATGGACTTCCTTGACAATCGACTGGACGACTCGACCGCGACGCTGCGCAGTCGCGCGATCGTCCCCAACAAGGATCTCTCGATCCTGCCAGGCCAGTTCGGCCGGGTCAGGATCATTGGCTCCGCGCCATATGAGGCACTGCTGATTCCAGACACCGCCATCGCGACCGACCAGTCCCGCAAGATCGTGTTCGTGGTCACGGAAGACAACACAGTAGAGGCAAGGCCGGTTGTGCTCGGACCACTCGATGACGGGCTGCGCGTGATTCGCGAGGGCCTCAAGGCGGAGGATCATGTCATCGTCGACGGGCTGCAGCGTGCCCGCGTCGGTGCCAAGGTGACACCGAAAATGGCGCAGACACCGACAGGTGACAAGCCAGCAGGTGCCGAGCCATGAATCTCGGAAGGCTTTCCATCAACCAACCCATCCTAGCGATGGTGCTGTCGATATTGCTTTTGATCGTCGGTGCAATCGCCTATCTAACACTGCCAGTCTCGGAATATCCGCAGGTGGTGCCGCCGACCGTTACTGTCACCACGCAGTATCCTGGCGCCTCGGCGCAGACCGTATCCGACACCGTCGCCGCCCCGATCGAGCAGGAGATCAACGGCGTCGAGGACATGCTGTATCTCTACAGCCAGGCGACCTCGAACGGCCAACTCAGGATCACCGTCACCTTCAAGCTCGGGACCGACCTCGACCAGGCCCAGGTGCTGGTGCAGAACCGCGTCGCAATCGCTGAGCCGCGGCTACCCGAGGAGGTGCAGCGCAACGGCGTCATCACGCGCAAGAACTCGCCCGACAACCTGATGGCCGTGTTCATGCTGTCGCCCGACAACACGTTCGATCAACTCTACGTCTCCAACTACACGTTGCTGCAGGTCCGCGATCAGCTTTTGCGGATCGATGGTATCGGCGAAATCCAGATGGCCGGTGCGCGCGAGTACTCGATGCGGTTGTGGCTCGATCCCGACCGGATCGCCAATCTCGGCCTGACATCGAGCGAGGTACTTTCAGCGATTCGCGCGCAGAACCTGCAGATTGCTGGCGGACAGATCGCGGAGCCGCCGATCGCCGATCGGGCATTCCAGCCGAACCTCGTCTTCACCGGCCGTCTCAAAGATATCAGCGAGTTCGAGGACATCGTCGTAAAAGCCGGCTCCGACGGTCGTATCGTACGGCTGCGCGACGTTGCTCGCGTCGAGCTTGGCGCGCTCTCCTACGGCACCGGCAGCCGCATATTGCGCAAGTCGGCCGTCGCAATGCTGGTGTTTCAACGGCCCGGATCGAACGCGCTTGCGATCGCCAAGGACATCAAGGACACCATGGAGAGGCTGAAGGCGAGCTTCCCAAAGGGGCTCGACTACAATATCGGCTATAATCCAACCGAATTCATCGCCCAATCGATCCATGAGCTGATCAAGACGGTCTACGAGGCGATGGCGCTCGTCGTCATCGTGGTGCTGGTGTTCTTGCAAGGGTGGCGACCCGCGATCATCCCGATCATCGCGATCCCGGTGTCGCTGGTCGGTACCTTCGCGGTGATGGCCGCACTCGGATTTTCGATCAATAATTTGACGTTGTTCGGTCTGGTCCTCGCGGTCGGCATTGTGGTCGATGACGCCATCGTGGTTGTCGAGAATGTCGAGCGACATCTCCGGCACGGTATGGGCCGGCGCGACGCGACGCTCAAGACCATGGAGGAGGTCGGCGGCGCGCTGGTCTCGATCGCGCTTGTGCTCTGCGCAGTGTTCGTGCCGACGGCATTCCTGGGTGGCATTTCCGGAGAGTTCTTCCGGCAATTCGCTGTCACCATCGCGGTCGCGACCGCGATCTCGTGCTTCTGTTCACTGACGCTGTCGCCAGCACTTGCCTCGCTGATCCTGACGCCGCACGAGGAGAAACGTGCGCCGGCGCGCTGGAACATCATCGCGCGGGGCTGGAACAGCTTCACCAGGCTGTTCAACCGGGTCTTCGATCGCCTGGCGTATGGCTACGCGGCTGCCGCCGACTTCGTGATCCGGCATTCGGTGGCGATGCTCGTGATCTATCTCGCGCTGATCGGTAGCGCCGGTTGGCTTCTGGCGACCACCCCACAGGGCTTCATTCCCGCACAGGACCGCGGTTACCTCATCATCTCGGCGCAATTGCCGGGCGCCGCGTCGCTGGCGCGGACTACCGCAGTGGTGCACCAGATCGAGCAGATCGTGCTGGATACGCCAGGCATCGTCCGCATGGGGGCTTTCATCGGTTTCAACGGTGCGACGTATACACAGTCGGCCAACTCCGCGGCGCTGTTTCCGGTGTTCGAGGACCAGGAGATGCGGCAGAAGAAGGGATTATCGGCGAGTGCGATTACCGCCGAATTGCGCAAGCGGTTATCGGTGATCGAGGGCGCGTTTGTCATCGTCATTCCGCCGCCCGCGGTGCCGGGTATTGGCACCGGCGGCGGCTTCGCCATCCGCATCCAGGATCGACAAGGGCGCGGTCCCGAATTGCTGGCAGCTGCGACAGACGAGCTAGTGGCGGCGGCGCGCAAGTCACCGAACCTGACCTCGGTGTTCTCGCCGTTCTCCGCCAACACGCCACAGCTCTTCGTCGATATCGATCGCGTCAAAGCGCAGAAGCTCGGCGTCCCGATCGCAAACGTCAATGACACGATCCAAACTTACTTTGGCTCGACCTATGTCAACGACTTCAACCTGTTCGGACGCACTTATCACGTCACGGCGCAGGCCGACCTGCCGTTCCGCAAGGAGACCTCCGATCTTGCTCGGTTGCGTACTCGCAATGCCGCCGGCGACATGGTGATGCTCGGAAGCGTCGTGGACTTCAAAGACATCTCCGGGCCCGATCGTGTCGCGCGCTATAATCTTTATCCGGCGGCCGAGCTACAGGGCGAGCCGGCACCGGGCGTGAGCTCGACGACGGCGCTCGACACCATCAAGCAGCTGGCCGACGAAACATTACCGAGCGGCTTCTCCTTCGAATGGACCGATCTGTCCTATCAACAGGTGACGGGTGGCAATGCCGGCCTGTATGTATTCCCGCTCTGCGTGCTGTTCGTCTATCTCGTGCTGGCGGCGCAATATGCGAGCTGGACGCTGCCGTTCGCAGTGCTCCTGATCGTGCCGATGTGCCTGTTCGCGGCCACCATCGGCGTGCGCATAATGGGCCAAGACGTCAACATCCTGACCCAGATCGGTTTCGTGGTGTTGGTGGGGCTTGCGGCGAAGAACGCGATCCTGATCGTCGAATTCGCCCGCGATAGCGAGCTCGGGGGCAAGTCACGGCGCGAGGCTATCATCGAGGCCTGCCGGCTTCGCTTGCGGCCGATCCTGATGACCTCGTTCGCCTTCATCCTCGGCGTGCTCCCGTTGGTTGTGTCGACAAGTTCCGGCTCGGAGATGCGCCAGGCAGTCGGTGTCGCCGTGTTCTTCGGCATGATCGGCGTCACGCTGTTCGGCCTGATCTTCACGCCAATCTTCTACGTGGTGGTGCGAAACCTCGCGGAAGGCAAGAACGAGGGCAAGCTTACCCAGATGACGGCGGCGACGGCATGAGTAGCGGTGACACCGATGCGTGATGAAGCCGTGACGCGATCTCCGTCACCCTCAGGGGTGCGGGATGCACATCTCAAAAGGTGCACAGCCTTGCCCTCGGCGCTCACCCTTCGAGCCTCGGCCCGATCAGCACATCAGGACAACGGTCCGGAGCTGCGGGCCTGGAGAGGCAATACTATTGGCTGTGGGGAACCATAAAATGAACTTGGGATTTATCGCTGCGGTCGCGGCGTGCGGTCTATTGGTCTCGGCGCCGGCGTCAGCGCAGGGCGTCAAGATCGGCGTCCTCAATGACCAGTCCGGTGTCTATGCCGACTACGGCGGCAAATATTCGGTCGAAGCCGCCCGGATGGCCATCGAGGATTTCGGCGGCGAGGTGTTCGGCCACAAAGTCGAGCTGGTCACCGCTGATCACCAGAACAGGCCCGATCTTGCTGTCGCGATTGCGCGGCGCTGGTATGATGCCGATGGCGTCGACATGATCACCGAGCTGACCACGTCGACAGTCGCGCTGGCGGTGCAGGAACTCTCCAACGAAAAGAAGAAGATCGATATCGTGGTTGGCTCCGGAACGTCGCGCCTCACCGGCGATGCGTGCACGCCTTACGGATTCCACTGGGCCTACGACAACCACGCGATTGCAGTCAGTACCGGCGGTGCACTGGTAAAGGCCGGCGGCGACACCTGGTTCTTTCTAACCGCTGATTACGCGTTCGGCCACGCGCTGGAAAAGGACACCAGCGAGATCGTCACCCATGCCGGCGGCAGGGTCGTCGGCTCGGTTCGCGTGCCACTGAACTCGTCGGACTTCTCCTCCTTCCTGCTGCAGGCCCAGAGCTCGAAGGCGAAAATCATCGGTCTCGCAAATGCCGGCCAGGATACCAGCAACTCGATCAAGCAGGCAGCCGAATTCGGCATCTTCCGCCAGGGCCAGAAGCTTGCCGCCCTTCTGATGACGCTCTCCGAGGTTCACGGCCTCGGTCTCGACGCGGCACAAGGCCTGGTGCTGACTGAAGGTTTCTACTGGGATCACGACGACCGGAGCCGCGCTTTCTCAAAACGCTTCTTCGAGCGCACCGGACGCATGCCGAACACGAACCATGCCGGCACCTATTCGGCAACGTTGAGCTATTTGAAGGCTGTGAAGGCCGCCGGTACCAAGAACTCCGACGCAGTCGCTAGGAAGTTAAAAGAGCTCCCGGTCGACGACGCATTCGCGAAAGGCAAGGTATTGGCCAACGGCCGCATGGTGCACGACATGTACTTGTTCGAGGTAAAGGCGCCCTCGGAGTCGAAGAAGCCGTGGGATTACTACAAACAGCTCGCCGTGGTGCCGGGCGATCGGGCGTTCCTCACTGCGAAGGAAAGTGGCTGTCCACTGACGAAGTGACGTGCAGTGGCATTTCGGGACGATGAACCGTGCTGAATTCGGAATCTCGAGATTCCGGGTCCGTTGCCCACCATGCGAGCCGCCTGAGGCTTCGGTGATCGCCGTCTCGTCTCCGAAAAATCGACAAGAAAGAAGACGTCGACTTCCTATTGCAGTAGACGGCTTATTGCGTTCCGCCCGACCTCATACCGGAACGCGGCGACCGGCAACCACGATCCTCTATTGGCGAGCCGCTTGGTCACGTCGCCGTTCCCTGAGGCTTATTTGACGGGCGTGGTCAGCACTTTGTCATCGGTGTCGAGGACGAAGACGGCGAGCAGCTTCGCCGGCTCGGTCTTGCTGGCGTTGCGGCTGATCGAATGGGTTGCACCCGGCGGTTCAGACCAACTCTCGCCTGCTCGATAGATGCGTGTTGCGCCATCATTCACCTTCGACTCGACCGCGCCCGAGATCACATAGGCGTAGATGAATGCCGACTTCGCGTGGGTGTGGGACGGGGACGCTGCGCCCGGTGCGTAATTGACTTCCACGGCAATCAGCGACTTGCCGGGGATATTGGGAATAGTCGCCTCGAAGTTCTTCGCGACGGTTTCCGCTTCGCCATCGCGGGCGGAGGTGGGGACCGGCATCGAAAGTGCGAAGGCGACGCAGATGGTGGCGATGATGGCTTTCATGGGCTTGCTCCTTCTTTGACACTGAGGCAGTTCTTGTGGGAGGCTCTGGGTAAAACGCAAGACATCACCGGCTGGCTTGATTGATTGTCGGGCCTCCGCATCGGCCAGTGCCGACTCGGCCCGCAAGGACCTGATCAGCCTCTTTTCGCGAGCGGCGTAACCACTCCTCGAGGTTGAGACGGCCGATACGGGCCTCACCCAATGGTACGAGCGACGTCTCTTCGAGTCGCCCGCCGAAATATCGTGCTTCGGGATCTTTCACGACCTTGCGCCGGTCGCCAACAGCGTTCAAATAGCGAGCAACGATTTCGTTGGACGGCGCTCGCTCCGGTCCCGCGATCTCGACGATCCCATTTCTTGGATTAGTGACGCCGACTTCGGCGACGAAGGCGGCGACATCATCAGCCGCGATAGGCTGAAGCAGGCCAGGCGCAAGCCTGACGACGCCTCCATCCGTGCTCGCATCGGCGATGGCGCCGAGGAATTCAAGGAATTGGGTCGAACGGACGATTGTGTAGGGGATACCGGACGCCTCGATCAGTTTCTCTTGGGTGACCTTGGCGCGGTAATAGTCTTGGCCGGGGACCCTGTCGGCCCCGACGATGGATAGCGTCACATGGTGGCGAATGCCGGCCGCGGCCTCCACGGTGATAAGGTTGCGGCCGGAGGTCTCGAAGAACTCCGACACCGCCCCGCGGTCAATTGAATGCGCATCCGAAAGATCGATCACGACCTGCGCGCCGGCGATCGCTACTTTGAGGCCTTCTCCGGTGACGGTGTTGACGCCCCCTTTGGGCGATGCCGCAACAACCTGATGGCCGCTCTCGCGCAGAATGGCAACGGTCTTCGAGCCGATCAGGCCAGTGCCACCGAACACGACGATCTTCATGTTACGCTCCGTCTGCAGTCGCCCGACGTGGAACCTCCGCCACGACCGTCAGGTCGATCGCCGCGAGCGCTTTCTCCCTCGCTAACCTCGCCTGGTCCCCGGCGAGAAATGCGGTGGCCTGCAAGGGGAAGAATTGTAGTGTTTTCAGCCCGATGGAACCCAGCACCACCGACAAATATGGCCTGAGGAAATCGGGCTGATTGGCTTTCTCGCCCGCAAAGACGCCCCCAGAAGCAATGCCCACAAACACCGGGCGGTCGCTCAGCATTCCAACCTTCCCTGCCGGCGTCGACCTAAACGTGCGGCCGACGCGCAGGATTTGGTCGATCCACGCTTTGAGGACCGACGGAACGGTGAGGTTGTGCATGGGCGTTCCAATGACGATCACATCGGCCGACTCGACTTCCCGAATAAGCACTTCGGAGCGATCAAGCGCGCCCTTCAGCGGCGCAGCCAACGTCGCCGGCGACGACAGGGTGGTCGCATAGTCGGGTGACGCGTGCGGCACCGGAGCCGCGGCAAAGTCTCGTCGGCTGATGCTCGCGCGGGGCGCAACCTCAAGGAGCTTTTTGACGATCGCTGCCGAAAGCTGGCGGCTGTGCGATTCTGGCCGCGGGCTGCAATCAATGTGGAGGATGTTCATGCGAACCTTCCCGATGGCTTTCGCTCAAGTTTCGGATGCTATGCGGCCAGGTCGCGGCGATACTCTACTCATCGGGTGAGCGAGACTCGTTCGGAGCGGGGCCTTCGCGCGACAAGCCTTGTACCGTCCTCGGCACGCGACCCGTCGCGCAACGCGACTATGCCCGTCATGCCAGAGCAGTACCGCGCGCCGCTGCGCCGGAATGGTAAGTCTTCGGATCGCGCCGCGAATCCACAATCCGTCGCCGTTCGTCCAGAGACACGACACGCGCGCACAACACGGCCGTGGTTGTGGCCGACTAACAATTGCTCACGAGCCCGCTAACTCTCTTTGGCTAATGTGCGCGGGAGCAACGATGGAATGCGACATCCGGGGCATTCCCGCCGTGAGCCGGTTTAAGCGGCGGTGCGCTCGCGGTCGCACATTGAAGACGGCGGGCCGACCTGCGCCAGACGATGGTGACGCCAGAGCTATTCGCCCTGGAGGCGGATCGCAGCTGGCTGCTTGGCATAGCGAAGCCTTGGACGCGATGGGAAACGAACATCGCGAAGTGCCAATTCATGTCTTCCTACGCGGAAAGACATCCCGACTACGCCGCACTGCTCGATGCCTGAGCGTCGACCGCGGGGCGCACACACGGGGCCTCAAGGCGACGATATCCCACGCCTATCGAATGCATATCCAAAAGGAATTTCCAATGCGCTCCGCTGCGTTCAATCGTGAGGTCCACTCGGTCGGCCGAACACTTACCCACCTCGAGGTTCGACGAAGTCATTTTGCCGGGCCGGCGTGCCGCGCGCGGGCAACTAAGGAGACCTTCCGTGAAATCACCGAAATTCGTCGGCCGGCTGTTGCCGATCGCGGCCTGGCGGTGCTCGCGTTGATGAGCAGGCTGGCTCCAGCCGGCCCGATCGCCAACGTGGTTGACACTGATGTGTCACAGGTCAAGCCGCCGCCTTGCACCGAGCATCGTGAAGCGAGGCCGCACTGTTCAACCTTCGCCTTCGGACACCCCCCAAGACTCAGGGATCAGATCTCTGAAAGGCCTCAGCACCACAGCATTTCTAGCAAAGAACGCGAAAGCAATCGCCTACCTCAACCATTCCTCCACCCATAGGAATCTCTATGACTGATGGAATCACCATGACCAACGCGGTCGTCGAAACTATCCTGAGCCGCAGATCCACCAAGTATTATGACCCTGCCGCCACTTTGAGCGACGATCAAATCCAAGAGCTGGTGCGAATTGGCACCACCGCGCCGACATCTTTCCACTTGCAGAACTGGCGCTTCATCGCCGTACGCACGCCTGAGGCCAAAGCCCGGCTGCTTCCGATCGCCTGGAACCAGCCCGCGATCATTGAGGCGTCTGTTACCTTCATCGTCTGCGGCCAATTGGCCGACTTCAGCGTAATACCAGATCGCCTGGCACCGGTGGTTGAAGCGGGCATCATGCCGGAAAGGTTGGTTCCGGAATGGGAAAATCCCGCACGCGATCTGTATAGAGACTATCCGCAGCGTCAGCGCGACGAGGCGGTACGCACCGCAACCTTCGGCGCAGCGGCGATGATCTATGTGGCCCGCTCGTGGGGCTTAGGTTCGACACCGATGATCGGTTTTGATGACGAAGCGGTACACCGCGAGTTCGGACTAGCCGAGGACGAGGTGCCGGTCATGCTGTTGTCTGTAGGCGCGGAGCGTCCGGGAAACTGGCCGCAGAAGCCGCGCCGTCCGGTACCCGATGTGCTGGATTTCATATAGTCGCGGACTCCGGTCTTGGAAGGGCGGCGGCGGGGAAGCAGCCCGCGGATTGAGTTGCTTAATCAGTCCGATACGGCCGACCGGCTCAGATCGTCCGGCGGTTGCGAAACAGCGGCGGCGGGCGGTTCTCGGCAACGATGAACAACACAAGGCATCAGTCCGTCGTCGAGGCTCTCACCGACGTCAAACGGAATTACCCGCGATCGCACCAGTCCAATAACCTCGCCGGCGATAGCGCCGAACGAGTAAGCGTCCTCCATGTGGGAGGCGACTGCAAGGTACCTCCCGCGTGAAGGCCGGATCAGTTTCGATCCGACGCCTGCGCGCGAGGTGAGCCATGAGACGGTTCACATATGGACTTTCCTCAAATTAGTAAAACCAGCAACGTCGGGAGACTACGATGGCAAGGACCGCAGCTCTAACGCCGGAACACGTGCCGGCCGATTGCAAACAAACTCTCGATACCTTCACTAAGAACATCGGGTTCACGCCGAATATGATGGCGAGCTTCGCGCAGAGCCCGATCGCGTTCAATGCATGGGCCTCCCTGCTCGGCTCCTTGAGTAAGGTGCTCGACGTGAAGACGCGCGACAGCATCGGCCTTGCTGTGTCCGAAGTGAATGGCTGCAATTATTGCCTGACGGTTCACAGCTTTACGGCTGAACATATGGCCAAACTGCCGGCCGAAGAAATCATTCTCGCTCGGAAGGGTCACGCCAGTGAGCCGAAGCGGGATGCTGCCGTTCAGTTCGCGCGCAAAGTCATCGAGACCCGCGGCCATGTCAGTGACGCCGATCTGAAGGCCGTTCGCGATGCTGGCTACTCGGATGCGAACATTATTGAGATCGTCGCATTGGTGGCCATGTACTCCCTGACGAATTTTTTCAATAACGTGTTCGATCCCGAGAAGGACTTTCCGGCCGTTGCTCCGGCGGGGTCGATCTGAGTTCTATCCGGTCGCGTCGACCGTCTCCGAGGGTCCTCGGAAGTGTCGTCTCATGCGCGTAACGCCAAAGCCCGGATGCGGGTCCCGGCTATCGTATGAGCGATCGCCGAGAGGATTTCGTAACACTAAGTCATGCCGGACGGCACCGTTCAGATATATATCCCGCGAATGGCATCCGGATCCATTCGCCACCGATAAGGCCGGCTTCACAACAGCGTAGCCTCAACCCTGATTCGTCGGCGACGACCTAGACGTCAACCTGTTGCGACGACGGTATGCGGCTCGCCGCTTTCAACGTCCCATCAACTAAGACAGTGCAGCGATGTTGTTGCCTCGCAAGTCCTTTCGTCAGATGGCCCAATGGTGCCGCTTACTACTTTCTTTTGAACGACGGCGCTCCTGCGCTACCAACAATATGCGCGTGGACGCGTGATCAATTGTCCATCACATCGACGACCGCCTCGGGCCTCTCCGGTGGCGCACAAGGATGATCGGAGACCGCAGGATACGATGAACAAAGCACTCGATACGGCATCCCGCGCGCGTCGTATTCTGTTCGTGACATCGGAAGTATTCCCCCTGGCCAAGACAGGGGGCCTCGCAGACGTCTCGAGCGCACTTCCTGCCGCAATGTCGTCTCTGGGGGCGGACGTCCGTGTCATGCTCCCTGCCTATCCTCAAGCACTCGATCTCGCGCGCGACCTGCGCGTCGTGCCAGGCGGGGATGTACCCGAGGGCAGACTACTCGTCGGGCGCACGCCCGATACGCAGATACCCATCATCCTATTCGATGCGCCGGCGCTCTTCACCCGCAAAGGCGGTATTTATCAAGATGAAAGTCGTGAGAATTGGCCCGACAACGATCGCCGTTTCGCATCGTTCAGCCGCGCCGCGGCGTTGGTCGGATTGGGGAGGACCAGTCTCGCCTGGTGTCCGGAAATCGTTCACGCCAATGACTGGCATACCGGAATGGTCTCCGCATTCCTGCATTTCAGCGGGGAACGCCGCGCCAAAAGCGTGTTCACGATTCACAACCTCGCCTTCCAAGGCAATTTTCCCCTAGCCTCTTTCTCGACCCTTGGCCTCCCGACCGAAGCATTGTCTCCGGAAGGTTTGGAGTTCTACAATCAAGGATCCTTTATCAAAGCGGCCATCCGCTACAGTGACCGTCTGTCGACGGTAAGTCCCACTTATGCGCGTGAAATCCTGACCCCGGAACATGGCTGTGGACTCGATGGTCTGCTGCGATCCCGCGCTTGCGATCTCGTCGGCATCCTCAATGGCGTCGATTACGGAGTTTGGGATCCCTCCAACGATATTGAGTTGCCACGCAAGTACAGCCCGGACGACCTCAGCGGAAAAGACGACTGCAAGTCTCAGCTTCGTGATGAGATAGGTCTCCCGCAAGAAAGCCAGTCTCCGATCATCGCCTACGTCAACCGCCTAACCGACCAGAAGATGGCGGATGTCGTCCTTGACGCCTTGCCGCAGCTTGTCGCTACAGGTGCGCAGATCGTGATCCATGGCACCGGCGACAGGAGGTTCGAAGAACACTTCGCTCACGCGGCGCAGGCGTACCCCAATAACGTTGCGGTCCGCCTCGGCTATACTGAGGCGCTCGCGCATCGCATTGTTGCCGGCTGCGATCTTTCCCTCACGCCTGCCCGTTTCGAGCCGTGCGGACTGACAACCATGTACGGGATGCGTTACGGCGCGCTGCCCATCACACGCGCCGTCGGCGGCATCGCGGATATTGTCGACGATGCTGGCGTAATGAACGCAGACAATGTTGTCGGCACCGGCTTCTTATTCGACAAGGCCGCAGCTGACGACATGGTCGACAGCATGCTGCGCGCCGCATCGTGGTATCGGGACAGCGCCGCCTGGAAGCGCCTTCAGCGCCGCGCCATGACGCGAAACTTCGCCTGGGGACAATCCGCTCAGCAATATTTGGCGCTTTATGACTCTGCTCTCGGCGTAACCACGCCTGACGAATGCCGGCCCATACGGATCGATCCGCCAATTGCTCCCTCTATCCAACGCAACCTCTTTCAGCTGGAAGCATAGATATGGCTTTCGAACACTCAGCGCCGGGATGGCCAGGCAGTCCAGCGCGATGGACGTCAACTGCAAAAAGCGGCGTCGGAACAGCCTTACAGCCACAAAGCCGGGTGTGGTTCACGCTGAGCCACGGCATCCTCAACGAGATCTATTATCCGCGTATCGATCAGGCGTGTACGCGGGACCTCGGCTTCATCATTACCGACGGCCACAGCTTCTTCTCGGAAGAAAAGCGCGATGCACATAGCACAACGCAACCCATCGCTGACGGCATACCCGCTTTCAATATCACCAGCGTATGTAACAACGCACGCTACCAAATCGAAAAGCTGGTGTTCATCGATCCTTGCCGGGATGTGCTGCTTCAACGTGTAACGTTTGAAGCTCTCGTCGGTGCAACGACGGACTATCAGCTTTATGCTCTGCTGGCGCCGCACCTTGTCAACAAGGGCGCCGGCAACACGGCGTGGATCGACGACTACAAAGGCTCCTCGATGCTTTTTGCCGAAGGTGGTGGGACAGCGCTCGCCCTGGGTTGCTCGGTCCCCTTTACCGCAAGCTCGGCCGGATTCGTCGGTGTGTCCGATGGTTGGCAGGAACTTCGGCGGCATTTCACGCTCCACCAGCGCTACGACCACGCGCGCAACGGCAATGTCGCGCTGACCGGCCAGGTGAATTTGGCCGCGAGCGATGGGACTTTCATCCTCGCGCTGGGCTTCGGTAGGACACCAGCTGAGGCAGCGCTGCGCGTTCAAATGAGCCTCAAGGAGAACCTTGACGCTACTCTCAAGGAATACGTGGCCGGATGGCGCTCCTGGCATGACACGCTGCTGCCACTTGACCGTACTCGGCGTCAAGCGAGCAATAGAATGTATCGGGTGAGCACAGCCGTGCTGCGTACGCATGAGGCTCGCAGCTTTGCCGGCGGCTACATCGCAAGCCTGTCCGTTCCCTGGGGCTTTGCCAAGGGCGACGAGGATCTCGGCGGCTACCACCTCACCTGGCCGCGCGACCTCGTACAGATCGCCGGCGGCCTATTGGCCGTGGGGGCAAAAGAAGAAGTGCGGAATATCATTAAATACCTTCAGGGCATTCAGGAGGCGGACGGTCACTGGCCCCAGAATAGCTGGCTCGACGGCACGCCGTATTGGGTCGGCGTCCAGCTCGACGAATGTGCCTTTCCTATCCTGCTCGTCGATCTCGCGCTGCGCGAAGGCGCTTTGACCGAATCAGATTTGCCCAGCCTCTGGCAGATGATCGAGAGAGCGGCGGGGTACGTCATCAGAAATGGACCTGTCACGGGGCAAGACCGATGGGAAGAAGATGGTGGCTACTCGACATTTACTCTCGCGGTTGAAATTTCCGCATTGCTGGCGGCCGCCGATTTGGCCGACCGCGTCGCTTCAACGCACCTAGCAGCCTATCTTCGTGAGACCGCCGACATCTGGAATAGCCTGGTCGAGCATTGGACCTATGCCACCAATACACCGATCACCCGTCAGGTCGGGGTCGACGGCTATTACGTCCGCATTTCCCCGCCAGAGACCGCCGATGGTGCGAACCCAATAGACGGCTTTATCCCGATCAAGAATCGTCCCCCGGAAGAGAGTAGCGAGAAGGCCTCGCTCGTCGTTAGCCCGGACGCGCTTGCGCTCGTGCGCTTCGGATTGCGAGCCGCGGATGATCCACGCATTCGCAACACGGTGCAGGTGATCGATGCCTTGGTCAAGGTCGATTTGCCTGCAGGGCCGTGCTGGTACCGCTACAATAATGATGGCTACGGGGAGCATGAGGACGGCCGGCCATACGACGGCACCGGAATAGGTCGGCCTTGGCCCTTACTGACAGGAGAGCGAGCCCACTACGAACTCGCCGCTGGTGACAAGTCCGCGGCGAAAAAATTGCTCTCGGCGCTCGAAGGTTTCGCCAACGACGGTCAACTTCTCCCAGAACAAGTCTGGGACGCGGCGGATATCCCGGAGCGGGAGCTTTTCCACGGCAGACCCACGGGTTCAGCGATGCCGTTGGCCTGGGCGCATTCAGAACATCTCAAGCTTCTGCGATCGCTGGCCGACGGGCGGGTATTCGATATGCCGCCACAACCGAAGCAGCGCTATCAAGTCGAGAAAATGCACCCTCTCCATTGTCTCTGGCGGTTCAATAACAAGTGCCACCGAATATGGGCGGGACGAATGCTTCGTATCGATCTTCTTTCGACAGCGTTAGTCCACTGGAGTGCCGACGGCTGGCAAAACGTCGAAGTCACACCGACCAAAGACAGCGGCCTCGGCACTCACTTCGCCGATCTCGATACGGCGCGCCTTAAGCCGGGCGACGCGATTGTGTTCACGCTCTATTGGCCGGCCGCGGATCGATGGGAGGGTGTGGATTATAAACTCGCCGTCGAGTGATCGCTTCGTCAAACAATGACGATCAAGCTGCCGGCGCTCGATGCGCCCGGCGCGGAACTACGGTCACGAAACACGCGAATTTACTCGAGGATTACGGTCAAAGCCTTGGCTGGACAACATCATACGCGATCTGGTGCTCCGCCGCGATGGGGCGCTACGGATACGGACGACCGGGTCGATCAGACGCCAGCGCACTAATGGAACCGCCGATGACTGGCGCATTTCGTGAGTTCGCCTACTTTGGCATGCATCGGCTCGGCGCCGATCTTTGCGTGCGCGTGTTTCCGCCCTGGGCGCGACGGCTCGTCGTTGTGGACTCGTGTCACAGGTCTCGAGGCGGGCGAATTGCAATCCTTGCACGCCGACGGGCTCTTCGTCGGCACGCTCGGTGACCGCGCTTCTTTTAGTTACCACCCGCGCCCCGAAGGCGCGCAGGGAATGGTCATTTCGACGACATCTACGCCTTTCCGCCGATCCTCGGCGAATACGGTCTCACGTACTGCGCGCCGTCGAGAGTGTTGCCAGTTAAAAACAAATCTCATTGCGGTCATGGTTTTTGTGCGCTGGGTCGGTGGCATCGATTCCATAGCCACAGGTCATTAGACCATCGAGTCGCGACGTCTTAGTTTTGATCACCTCTAAGGAGGTGCTCGATGAAAGCTATCGTGGTAACAGACCAGGCGGCTGGAACGGCCGGTATGAAGCTGGTGGAACGTCCCGAGCCGCAGGCCGCGATAAATGACGTCGTCGTTCAGGTTTATGCGTCGGGATTCACCTGGGACGAGTTGACCTGGCCGCCGACTTGGACCGATCGGTCGTTCCGCTCCCGAACGCCTGTGATCCCCGGGCACGAACTGGCCGGAGTCGTCACCGCTCTCGGACATGGTACGACGGGCCTGTCAGTCGGGCAGCGGGTATTCGGCCTCACCGACTGGTATCGTGACGGCACACTCGCTGAGTATGTGGCCGTCGAGGCGCGCAACCTGGCGCCGCTGCCAGGTGACCTCGACTTCACGGTTGGCGCGAGCGTGGTGATGTCTGGCCTGACCGCGTGGCAGGGATTGTTCGAACACGGCCGTCTGCAATCCGGCCAGAGAGTCATCGCGCACGGCGCGGCCGGCGTGGTGGGTTCGATGGTAACCCAACTCGCCCGCGAAGCAGGCGCCTACGTGATTGGCACCGGACGCGCCAGTGATCGTCAAACGGTGCTCGATTTCGGCGCGCAAGAATTCGTAGACCTCGAGAACGACGCCTTGGAAGATGTCGGGGACGTCGATCTGGTTTTCGATGTTTTCGGCGGCGACATCGCGAAGCGCTCCGCGCGCCTGGTGCGAACCGGAGGAACGCTGGCGACTATCATGGGACCAGCGGAGACACGGCCCGCCGATGGACTGGCCGTGGACTTCGTTGTCGAATCCAATCGCGTTCAACTGAGTGAGATCGCGCAGCGGGTGCGGGACGGACGGCTGCGGACCAACATCGGCGTCATCTCGTGCCTCGACGAGGCTGTGGCCGTCTTCAATCGCACCGAGCGACGCAAGGGAAAAACCATCATCCGCGTTCGTCCTTGAGCAAAACGCGCCCATCGGTGCGACGTCTGCACCAAAGAGACGAATGAGCGAGGAGCAATGACCATGAAGGCAATCATTGTGAAAGATCAGGCCGCGGGAACGGCCGGGATGAAGCTGGTGGAGAGGCCGGAGCCGCAGGCAGCGATAAATGACGTCGTCGTTCAGATTTATGCTGCGGGATTTGTCAACACTGAGCTGGGTTGGCCCTCGACCTGGACCGATCGCCGTGACCAGGACCGAACACCGTCGATCCCGGGACACGAACTTGCCGGCGTCGTCACCGCGCTCGGATACGGTACGACGGGCCTGTCGGTCGGGCAGCGGGTATTCGGCCTCGCCGACTGGTATCGCGACGGAACACTGGCCGAGTATGTAGCGATGGAGGCCCGCAGCCTGGCGGCACTGCCGGGCGATGTCGACTTCACGGTGGGCGCGAGCCTGCCGATCTCGGGCCTTACCGCATGGCAGGGACTGTTTCAGCATGGCCGTCTTCAGGCAGGACAGAGCGTTCTCGCACACGGCGCGGCCGGCGCAGTCGGTTCGATGGTGACGCAGCTCGCAAGAGAGGCTGGAGCCTATGTCATAGGCACTGGACGCGCTGCCGACCGTCAGAAGGCACTCGACTTTGGCGCGAAGGAATTCGTCGACCTCGAGAATGACGCCCTGGAAGACGTTGGCGGAGTCGATCTGGTGTTTGATGTCATCGGGGGCGAAATCCAGAAGCGGTCCGCAGCCTTGATTCGAGCTGGAGGAACGCTGGTGACGATCGTCGGACCGGCCGAGGCGCGTCCTGCCGACGGTCTGGCGGTTGACTTCGTTGTCGAGGCCGATCGTGTCCAATTGAGTGAGATCGTCCAGCGTGTGCGGGACGGACGACTGCGGACGAACATCGGCACCGTCGCGCCCCTCGACGATGCCGTCGCCGCCTTCAACTCGAAGGAGCGACGCGCGGGAAAGACGATTATTCGCGTTCGTCCATGAGCGACATGTCCTCATTGATCCACACAGCCGGCCGACCGCCGTCCAGGTCAGTCGACCGCGCAATCTCAAGCTGAGCCGCAGAGAGGCATTCATGGCTTTCACGTTGAAGATCAACGGTACGCCCCATGTGGTCGATGTCGACGGCGACATCGCACTGCTGTGGGTGTTGCGCGACGTAATTGGTATGACCGGGACCAAATTCGGGTGCGGCCAGTCGCTGTGCGGCGCCTGCACTGTGCATCTCGACGGCCAGCCGGTCCGCTCCTGCCAGACGCCGGTCGACAGCGTCGGCGAGAGCGCGATCACGACGATCGAGGCGATTGGTCAGTCGCCGCAAGGGGCGGCTGTGCAGAAGGCGTGGCTGGAACTGGAGGTGGTTCAGTGCGGCTATTGCCAGTCCGGCCAGATCATGTCGGCGGCAGCTCTCCTAAGGGACACGCCGAAGCCGACTGACGAAGACATCGACGCCGCCATGTCGGGCAATGTCTGCCGATGCGGCACCTATCATCGCATCCGCGCTGCGATCAAGCACGCCGCTGGAGTTTGAGATCATGGACGGGCTTATTCTGAGAGAGCAGATTGCCGATGAAGCGGCTGTGTCGCGGCGAACCTTTCTTCAGGGTACAGGTCTGCTGCTCGGTTTTGCGCTGACCGGTGCGAGCACGCAGTCGGTTTTCGCCGCGCCGGCTTCGCAAGTGCTCGACAATGAAGTGACAGGCACTTTTGCGCCGAACGGATTCATACGTATCAATCCAACGGGCGCCGTGACCCTGATCATGCCCATGGTCGAGATGGGACAAGGGGTTTACACGTCGCTCTCGATGCTTCTCGCCGAAGAACTGGAGGTGAGGCTTGACCAGATTCAGGTTCAGCATGCGCCGCCAAATCATACGCTTTACGCCAATTCGGTCATAGGCATTCAAAATACCGGTGGATCCGCGTCTGTCCGCGCCTTCTGGACGCCGCTGCGTCAGGCAGGCGCTGTCGGTCGCAACATGCTGATTGCGGCAGCCGCGAAGCGCTGGAAAGTCGATCCGGCAACTTGCAGCGCTAAGGACGGCGTCGTGTTCAACGCATCCGGCTCAAAGCAACTGAGCTACGGAGAACTTGCGAAAGCCGCGGCGGAATTGCCCGTTCCGGATGCAGCTAAGGTCAAATTGAAGGACCCGAAGGATTTCACGCTGATCGGAACGCGTGCCAAGCGCGTGGATGCATCGATCAAGGTCGATGGGCGTGCGCTCTACGGCATTGACGCCCGTTTGCCGGGTATGAGGGTTGCCGCGGTTGCTATTTCGCCCGTGCTCGGTGGCAAAGCGAAAACGGTGGACGAGAAGGCCGCGCTGGCGGTGAAGGGCGTCCGCCAGATCGTCAATATCAATGAAGCTGTTGCCGTGGTGGCAGACCACACGGGTGCGGCGAAGAAGGGGCTCGAGGCTGCGGCCGTCACATGGGATGACGGGCCGAACGACAAGGTTAGCAACGCTGATATCGTCAAGCAGTTGGAAGAGGAATCCCAAAGGCCCGGCGCTGTCGCCCGTCGCGAAGGCGATGCGGGGAAGGCGCTTGTGGAGGCAGCTCAACGCGTTGACGCCATCTATCAGGTGCCCTTCCTGGCCCATGCGGCGATGGAGCCGATGAACTGTACCGTTCATCTGCGCAAGGATCGTTGCGACATCTGGGTCGGGACGCAGGCGCCTACGATCACGCAGTCTCAGGTGGCAGAACTCACCGGCCTGCCGACGGATGCGATCAAAATTCACAATTATCTGATTGGCGGTGGCTTCGGCCGAAGGCTGGAACCCGATGGCACGATCCTCGCCGTCAAGATCGCCAGGCACGTCGACGGCCCGGTGAAGGTGATCTGGAGCCGCGAGGAAGACATCCAGCACGATATGTATCGGCCGTACTATCTCGATCGGTTGTCGGCCGGGCTTGATGCGGCCGGGAAGCCGGTTGCCTGGACGCATCGGATCGCCGGCTCCTCGGTTATGGCTCGCTATTACCCCCCTTACGTCAAGGACGGATTGGATCCCGATGCCGTAGAAGCGGCGGCCGAGCCGCCCTATGCACTGCCCAATATCTACGTCGATTATGTTCGGGTCGAGCCCCCTGGTGTCCGGACGTCCTGGTGGCGTGGCGTCGGACCGACACACAATGTTTTTGTGGTCGAAAGCTTCATGGATGAGCTCGCGTATGTCGCGAAGCAGGATCCCCTCGCCTATCGTAAGGGATTGCTCGGCCACAATCCGCGAGCGCTCGCTGTTTTGTCCCTTGCCGCGGAAAAAGCAGGGTGGGGATCACCACTTCCCGCGCGGCATGGCCGCGGGATTTCGGTACAGTTCGCATACGGAAGTTACACGTCGCAGGTCGCTGAGGTTGAAGTTACGGCCGATGGCTCCGTCAAAGTCAAGCGGATCGTCTGCGCGATTGACTGCGGCATGTACGTCAATCCCGATACGATCGAAGCGCAGGTCCAGGGGGGAACGCTTTTCGGGCTGACCGCCGCGCTCCATGGCTCGATCACCTTCAAGAATGGACGCGTCGAGCAAAGCAATTTCCACGACTATCTGCCGATGCGTATCGACCAGGTGCCAGTCGTGGAGACGCATCTGATCAAGAACGCGGAAGCTCCAGGTGGCATTGGTGAAGCTCCGACGGCTGTTGTCAGCGCCGCCGTGACCAATGCGATCTTCGCGGCCACCGGCAAGCGCGTGCGCAGCCTGCCTATCAATACGGACTCGCTGAAGTCATCATCTTAATCCTCGCCCGCCATCTCGTGCGCGTCGCCTCGCGCACGGGATGACGATCCGGAGCCGGGTTGGTATCAAGGAGTTGCTCCGTTGAGCTGCCCGATGAGTTGCAAACTGTGTTCGTAGCCTGCGATGCTGATGGCCTGACGCCGGAGCGTTGCGCCGAGTTATCTACACTCACGTTGGAGACGGCGGAGGAACGTCTGCACCACGCCCGACATCTACTGGTCGAAGTGCCGATGCGCCAGTTCGGTCCCGCTTTGGTGTCGCCTATCAGCTTGACGATAACCGTTCCGAGCGCATTGCGAACGCAGTAATACACCGGCTTTTTCGCACAGGGGCGTCGCGCTTCCCGCGCTTGGCGACCATCTCTTCCAGGTTGGGGCAGCTGAGACTTTAGGCCAGCGTCCATGCGGTACGATCGCTGAACGGACGAGATGATGGCCTGAAAACGTGGAACATCCTCGTCACGAGCAGCAGATCCATAGATGCGGCTTGGTTGACGTCGGGCTTGCGATAGAGGCGCCACACCAGTTCATGTTCCTGGCTCTTCGGCAATTATCTGTCGCTATGGAAACCATACTCACCCGCTATTGGAAAACGTCATCCCGCGCTGCGATGATTAATCACCTTTGCTGCAGATGTCATCGAGTAATGCCGATGTCGACTTAGAACATTACCTATGGACCCATCATTAGATCTCCAACCGGAGTTCTATCCCTGCAGCATCTCCAGCAAAGAGATAGTAACCTAGGAGCAAATTACGATGAAACTGACATGGTACGGCCACTCCGCATTTCGCATCGAAGTCGGTGCGTCCAAGATCCTGATCGATCCGTTTCTGTCTGAAAACCCGTCTTGGCAGAAGGGTTGGGAGGAACCTGCCGAGGGTGTTACGCATGTGCTGCTCACACACGGCCACAACGACCACGTCGGGGACGCGCTCGCCATCTTGAAAAAGACCGACGCCATGCTGGTCGCCAATTACGAGATCTGCAATTATCTCGCCGGACAGGGGGCTAATGGCAACAAGGTCAATCCCGGACTTCACGGTGGCACAGTGGACTGCGGCGGCTTTACCACCGCCTTTGTCAACGCATTGCATTCCTCGTCATTCGGTATGAAAGACGGGCAGAATGTCTATCTCGGCAATCCGACCGGGCTCGTCCTCCATTTCCCCGATGACAAGACGCTCTATCACATGGGCGACACTGACATCTTCGGTGACATGGCACTGATCGAAGAACTTCATAAACCCGACATCGGAATCGTTCCGATCGGCGATCGCCTCACTATGGGCGGCGCAGTCGCCGCACTCGCCTGCCGCCGCTATTTCAACTTCGACACGGTGATCCCTTGCCATTACGCGAGCTTTCCCATCATCGATCAGACTGCGGAGAAATTCGTCGAAGGACTGAAAGGTGCGTCGACTGAGGCCGTGGTGCCGAAAGTCGGCGAGACCGTTTCCCTCTAGCGGCGCGCTCACGGTACTGATCCCCAAGGATCCTGCCCCACCCGCCTATAGGATTGGCCACGATGTCAGCAACCGTAACGCTTGGCGATGTCCTGCGCAGTTCGCGCTGCGAACCCATTCTCAAGCTGCAATCCGCGAAGCAAGGAGCTTCGCTCGCCCTCGATCTTCTTTCGCTGGGAAGCCGCGCGGCGCTGGGGATCTCGTTCCTGTTGTCGGTCAGCGACCGGCTCGGATTCTACGGCAATCCAGGCGAGCGGGGAGTTTCCTGGGGAACATTCGAGCGTTTCTTGGCCTACGCGGCCAAGGTAAATGCGTTCGCGCCCCCGTCGATGGTGCCTTTCCTCGGCACGGTCGCGACGGTTCTTGAGCTCCTTTTTGGTGTTGCGCTGGTATTTGGGCTCGCGCTGCGGTGGGCAGCTTTCGGCAGCGCGGGCCTGCTCTTCCTATTCGGTTCAGCCCTGGCGATCTCGTTTGGGATCAAGTCGCCATTCGACTACTCTGTATTCGCCGCAATGTGCTGCGCTCTATTTCTGGGTCTCGCCGGATCAAACCGGTGGACCGTCGACTCTTCACTATGGTGCTCCACGAGGTGGAGCAAAAGGCGACAAACTCTTTCGAGAAGCCACAATCCGTAGCCGTTCGTCCAGACAGGCGCCTCGCCGGATTGTCCGGCAGACCGCTGCTTACGAGCCTGCAAGTTTTGCTGGCTGACGAGCGAGGAGATTGAGGGTGGCAAGCGTCGTCCGGAACAATCCGGCCATGAGCCGGTTCGAAATTCCCATTGGGGACGGTGCGATCGCGGTCGCGTACTATAAGATCGAAGATGGCCGGGTCGTTCTGCTCCACACGGAGGTGCCGCAGGAACTATCCGGCCTGGGACACGGATCGCGATTGGCGCATGGCGTTTTCGAAGCGTTGCGCCGTGATGGAAAAAGAGTGATCGCGAAGTGCCCCTTCATGTCCTCCTACGCCGCCCGGCATCCCGAGTACCAGGCAATCCTCGATGGCTGACCGGACATCAAGCGGGACACACGCACAACGCTTTTACGCGACGATACCTCATGCCTATCGAATGCATGCTCAAACGGAATTTCTAATTTCGTCGGCTGTATCCGATCCTGGGGTACGCCGGACAGGCTGAGTTCGCGGCAGCCAGGACATTGATTGAAGCCATTGCGCTGAGCCACCGTGCGCTGCGCGGGCAACAAAGGAACCCCCCATGAAATTATCGAGGACAGTCGGCTTGGCCGTCGCCGTCTCGTTGGTCGCCGGCTCCCTGGTGGCGCTCGCTCAAATCAGTGGAGCGGCTCCAGCCGATCCGACCGCGAACGTAGTGGACGCCGCCGGGCATATGCGCGTACCGGCAGACTACCGAACACTCTACCAAGCGCTCGGGACGTGGGCGGTTGCCGCCGACAGCGACAGAGGCTCGAAGGAAATGCACACCGTCTATGTATCGCCCGGCGCGATCGACGCCTACCGGAAGACGGGGCACTTCCCGGACGGCGCCGTCCTGGTGAAAGAGGTCTTCGAGACCTCGACGAACGAGTTGACCACCGGAACTGTAAGCCATGCCGACAAGCTCAAGGGCTGGTTCGTCATGGTGAAGGACAGCAAGGGAACGCACCCCGACAATCCGTTGTGGGGCGACGGGTGGGGATGGTCGTGGTTCGACGTGGACAAGCCGCTCAAGACAACCTCTACGGACTACCGTTCCGATTGTCAGGGGTGCCATGCGCCCGCGGAGGCCACCGACTGGGTTTACGTGAACGGATATCCCGTCCTGCATCACTAGGCGGACCGCATGCGTAGGCGCTCTACCCTTGCCGCTGTTTCGCGGAGGCCACTGTCGAGTTCGGCAACCTGATGTGACAAGCCGTGAGATAGAAGCGGTTATCTCATCATTCATTTCGGCTATCGACTTATCGGGTCCGACCGACGTTCACACTAGAATTGAGCGCATGGAGGTCACAGTGCCCTTCTCGGTCTATGACATCACTGTTCCTGTCATGGTACATGGACTGAACGTGATGGACGATTATCTCGACGACGCCCAAGCGCTCGAGCGGACCAGAAGGTTCGAACCTGGAAGGGTCCTTGGCGAGCGGTTGGCGCCCGACATGCTAACTTTCGGAGAACAGTTCTCCGTAGGCTGCAACAAAGTCGACGCGCACATGGCGAAGTTGATGAAGCACGACCCGCCAGCCCCCCGCAAGACCCCGATGATGTATCCGGCATTGAAGGGACGCCTCCTGGAGACTCGCGGATTCCTGCAAAACGTGCAGCCGGACGAAATTGCCGGCGCGCAGTCCCACACATACCAACTGACGCCGCCTATCGTGCGTGGGTGGTACGGCGGCGACGACTACATTCGACACCTAGTTCTTCCGGATTTCTTCTTCCACATCTCGATTGCTCACGCGATTCTCCGGCACCTCGGAGCGAAGATCGGGAAGCGCGACTACCTCGGCAACCTCACGCAGCAGAGTGGCGGCGACTATTCCTGAGACGCAGGCTCGGTGCACCACGCGGACCGTGGCCTTCAAGAGTAGCGGGGGCAGTTCGGCAGCCCCTCAGCGGTTCACGACTTTTGGGATGAACGAGCAGAGGGTAGTCGCCAACTCGGCCGAATGAAGTGGCAGCTGTAGCCGCCCGGGTGCCGTTGCAGGTAGTCCTGGTGCTCGTCCTCGGCCTGCCAGAACCGCTCCTCGGGGTTGATTTCGGTCACCACGGGACCGGGCCACAAACCAGAGGCTTCGATTTCGGCAATCGTCACGAGCGCCGTCTCCTTCTGCTGCTCGTCGGTGTAGAAGATGGCAGAACGATAGCTTGGTCCAAAGTCGCTCCCCTGCTGCTCGTAAGTTGTCGGGTCGTGAATCTGGAAGAAGCGTTCAAGGATGGCCCGGTAGCTTACGACCGCGGGATCGAAGATGATCTCGATTGCCTCAGCGTGCCCCCGATGGTTGTCGTAGCTCGGATTGGGGAGATCGCCGCCGGTGTAGCCGACTCGCGTCGAGACCACACCTCGCAGTCGGCGGAACATGTCCTGCATGCCCCAGAAGCATCCGCCGGCCAGTACCGCCTTCTCCGTCGTCATATTTGGATCCCTCCGGTCGCTGCGCGACGGTACCGGTCGTCGCCAGCGCGTGTGGGTGCGCCCGACCCGAGCCAACTGGACCATCGCTTGCGCCTCAAAATGTTTGCTAACGCTTACACCGCCCTCCATCAGTCTCTCAGAACGGAGTTATTGCCCGCGAGCGCATGAACAGGGATCTGGCTTCGCGCGAGCACCGGCTCCTTGAGCGTGTCCACCGACGTGGACACGACGGACGAGGACTCAAGCGTCCGGTGCACCGGGCATTTGTTGGCGATCTCGATGATCTTCGCTCGGAGTTCCTCGGTCACCTCGACGTCCACGGCGATGGCGCGTGTGAAGCGGTCGATCTTCGCGTCTGGCGAGGTGTCCGCCGCGCACTCGGCGCAGTCGGCGGCATGGACCCTGTCGTGAGCGACGTCGACGCTGATGCGCCCCAGCGGAATATTCTTGCGGTCTGCGTAGAGGCGAAGGGTCATCGAGGTGCACGCCGCAAGCGCGATGGAAAGGAAGTCGTACGGCGTCGGCCCGGAGTCCAAGCCGCCCAACTTCGCGGGCTCGTCCGCAAAGAGCCGGTGCCGGCCCGCGCGCACCATGTTCTGGAACCGTCCCTCCCCCGTTTCCATGACGCGCACGTCGCCGCGGACGTCGTCCTCTTGGGGCGTGTCCGCCGGGACGTAGCGCGACAGCCAGCCCGCCATCGCTTGACCTGCGAACGCGGCGTCCGCCGGATCGGAAAGCAGGTGGTCGGCCGCGTCCAGGGAGATGAAGCTCTTAGGGTGTTTCGCAGCCAAGAATATTTCGGTGGCATTCTCGATGCCGACCGTCTCGTCGCGCGGAGCGTGCATGATGAGAAGCGGCTTTCGCAGCAATGCGATGTCACGTGAAAGCGGATCGCGGCGCACGTCCTCGACGAATTGCCTGCTGATCTTGAATGTGCGCTCTCCGATGTGCACGTCGGCCACTCCGTCTTCCTCGATCCTTGAGAGATCGGAGGAGGACACGTGCTTCAATACGTGGCTGGCGTCGGCAGGCGCCCCAATTGTCACGACAGCGCGGGTTTCCGGTATCAGCTTCGATGCGGACAGCACCGCAGCGCCGCCGAGCGAGTGGCCGATAAGAACGGACGGCGGCTCGAAGTTCCCGCGCAAGTAATCCGCCGCGGAAACGAGGTCAGCTACATTTGACGAGAAGCTGGTCGACGAGAACTCGCCTTCGCTTGAACCAAGTCCGGTGAAGTCGAAGCGCAGCAGCGCGATGCCCGCACGGGCGAGCTCGGCGCCAATCCGTCGAACGGCCGCCAGGTCCTTGGAGCACGTGAAGCAGTGGGCAAAGAGCGCGTAGGCCCGGACCGGCCCGTTGGGAAGGTCGAGCCGAGCAGCGAGGTTGGCGCCCGAGTGGCCGGCGAAGTCCAGTCGAAGGGGCTGCGATGTCATTCGCGCTGTCCGCGCCGATTTTGCTGCATCGTTCATCCAAGCGGCACGGGGCATCGGCTTGTCCCCACGAGTCGCGTCGATCACGGGAGCGCCACCTAGTAAGGCGGCTCCCGCCGCGCCCTCTGCGCCTGGGCGGCTTCCGCCCACCAGGCGAGGTCTTCAACGAATTTCGATAGCGCCGGTCCCATCGAGTGGCCGAGCTCTCCAGTCGGCCGGCCGTGATCGTCGAGCGCTTCCTCTATGGGCCCAATAGCAAGCGTGCTGGACACGACGAGCATGCCCATCTCGGAAAGGGTGCCGCGCCAGGCGAGCGCGGCGCGGACGCCGGCTGTGCGGCCCGCGGAGTAGCTGGCGATGGCGGCGGGCCGCCAAAACCACTCTTCGAGGAAGTGATCAGTGAGGTTCTTCAGCCCCGGCTGGACTCCCCAATTGTACTCGCCGACAACGAACACGAACGCGTCCGCCTGACGGATCTTCGCGGCCAGGGCCTCCATCTGCGGGGGCGCCTCTCCCGGCGAGAACTCCTTGTACATACGATCTATGATCGGCAAGCCGACAGCCTTGGCGTCGATCAGCTCAGCCAGATGGCCACGCAACCGGAGCTCTTCGCACATGTGCCGCGCCAAACGGATGCCCTTCCGGTCAGACCGGTACGATCCATAGAAGACGAGTATTCGTAGCGGCATGGTCATATTCCCACGATCGCCGCCGTCGGAGGTGACGAACCAGTTCGGCCTGCGGTGCGCGTCGTCGCCGTTGTATCCCGTGGCGTGCTGCACCCAGGCTCGAGTGTACCCATTGGCGCGCCGGTCCGGAATATACCGGGAGCATGCTATTCATAACGCGTGGTTATCACCGCGCGAGCGTATCCTGCTGTACAATGAACCTCTTAGTGCGAAAACGCACGGCTTTGGCAGTGACGCCGCGGCATCGGCCGGGACCCGGCGGCCATCTCGACGAAAACCAGGCCAACGGTGAAAGTGATCCATGTCGCGTACTGTCGCAGAAGCCCTCGTCGACGTCCTCGAGGAGGTTGGCGTCAAGCAGATCTTCGGCCTGATCGGCGACTCGCTGAACCCCTTGGGCGATGCCGTCCGGAAGAGCAAGATTGAGTGGGTCGGCGTGCGGCACGAAGAGGGTGCCGCTCTGGCGGCGGCCGGACAAGCCAAGCTAACCGGCCGGCTCGCGGTGTGCGCCGGAACGACGGGACCCGGCAGTACGCACCTCGTCGCGGGCCTTTACGAGGCGGCGCGCGACCACGCACCTGTCTTGGCGCTGTCGGGTGAGATGCCGCGACGTCTCAAAGGCATCGACTACCATCAGTCGACAGAGCCGGACCTACTCTTCCGGGACGTGTCGCTCTACACCCAGACGATCACCGCGCCGGCACAGGCGCCCGGCGTGATCCACCAGGCGATCGCTTCTGCATACGCTGGCCCCGGGGTCGCGCACCTGACCCTCCCCCAAGATGTACTGTCCAGCAAGGTCGAGCACGCGGTCCCGAGTGTGGCGACGCTTGGTCCGCGTGGAGAGATCGCGCCGGATGAGCACAAGATCGACGCGGTTGCCCGCCACGTCGACGCGGCAGAGTCGATTGTCATTCTCTGCGGGGCGGGATGCCGGGGCTCGGCCGATCTGCTTCGAGATCTTTCGGACCGCTTGAAGGCGCCGCTTGTCCACACGGTCCGCGGCAAGGAGATCATCGCCCACGACGACCCGCGTTGGATGGGCGGACTCGGCATGATCGGCAGCAAGCCGGCCTACAATGCGGTCCAAGACTGCGACCTCCTGCTGATGGTTGGCACGGACTACCCGTATTCCAACTTCTTGCCGGCACATGGAAACGTTATCCAGATCGATGAGCGGGCCGCGGCGATCGGTCGGCGCGCGCCGACGGCGATCGGCGTAAGGGGCTCGGTGCGTCCGACACTCGCCGCCCTCCTGCCGAGGGTGCGACAGAAGACAGAAAGCGCCTCCTTCGACAAGGTCGCGCGGGGTCGCCGCGCTTGGGACGAGCTCCTCGACCAGCAGAGCGACCTGATGCGCAGCCGCGACAGGATCCATCCGCAGGCGGTGGCCCGCATGGTCAGCGACCTGGCGAAAGACGACGCCGTGTTCGTGTTCGATACGGGCCTCAATACGCTGTGGTCGGGCAACTGGATTCGACAGAACGGCAAACAGCGGATTGTAGGCTCCTTCAACAATGCGGCCGTCGGCACCGCGCTCGGACAAGCCAACGGCATTCAGGCGCTCGATCGGTCGCGACAGGTGATCGCCCTCACCGGGGACGGCGGTTTCAACATGCTCATGGGCGAATTCCTCACGGCGGTTCACCATCACTTGCCTGTGAAGATCGTGATCTTCGACAATGCGGCGTTCGGGCTCATCACGCTTGAGGCCGAGAGTGTGGGCATTCTTCCTTTCCGGAAGGCAATCGAATTCACAAACCCGGATTATGCAGCGCTCGCACGCGCCTGCGGCGCGCAAGGCTTCACGGTGCGCGATCCAGCGCTGCTCCAAGCGACTTTGATCGAGGCGTTCGCGTGCCCGGGTCCTGCGATCGTCGCCTGCAGCGTCGCGCCTGACGAGATGCCGAACCTACCCCACGTCGAGCTCGAGCAGGTCGGCGGCTACGCCATCGCGAAAGTCAAGGAAGCGATCGCCGCCGTGACCGGCGGCTGATCGCCTCTCATCCTCCCCGCTCGTCTTATACACGCCAACGACTCCCAACGATGAAGATAGCAGCGCTAGGCCAGCGACAAAGCAGTACGCAGCGCGAAAAATGAAAGGACTGCCGATATGACGACAAACGTTCAAGAGGTGCCGAACGGTGAGCAAGATGAGACGGCGGCACGAAACTCGGTTACGACCCTCGCGGCGAAGATCAACAAGCTCCTTGCTGACGGTATGTCGCTCTACCTCAAGACCAAGAACTTTCACTGGCACGTGAGTGGCCCCCATTTCCGGGATTACCACCTCATGCTCGACGAGCAGGCGAGCGACATTCTCGATGTGATCGACCCGCTCGCAGAACGCGTCCGCGCAGCCGGCAGCACGACGATCCGCTCGCTTGGGCAGGTGGCGCGGCTGCGAACCATCGCAGACAACGAGGCAGATGACGTCGCACCGGGCGCGATGCTCGCTGAGCTCATGGAGGACAACAAGGCGTTGGCTGCCGCGATGCGGCAGGCGCACAAGCTCTGTGACGAGCTTGAGGACGTTGCGACGGCAAGCCTTCTCGAAGGGTACATAGACGCGGCCGAGAAGCGCGCGTGGTTCCTGCGCGAGACAGCGCGGCAGCACTAATCATCGACGGATGCACTGAACCGAAAGTCCAAAACATGATGCCGCGAGTCCGAAGTGGCAGCGTGTGCGCTAGGACTTGCGCCCGTTCGAATCCAGTCTGGGCGGACGTTTGCCAATGCGCGTGCGTGGACAATGCGATCAGCGCGCGCATTTCGATTGTCCGCACAGAATGAATCGGATGCCTGACTTGAGCGACACAGACGCATTGCAGGAGCCGCTAGGCGGGTCGAGACCTGCCGCCGAGGTTTCAGCTACCTCCAGCGAAGCAGAATTCGACGTCGACCTGTTCGTGATCGGGGGTGGGTCGGGAGGCGTCCGCGCTGCGCGCGTAGCGTCGGGACATGGCGCGAAAGTGATGCTCGCCGAGGAGTACCGGCTGGGTGGGACGTGTGTCATCCGCGGATGCGTGCCGAAGAAGCTGTTCGTCTACGCGAGCCGTTTCAGCGACGCATTCGACGAAGCCGCGGAATTCGGCTGGCGCTTGTCGGTCCCGCGTTTCGACTGGCCGTCATTGGTCGCCGCGAAAGACCGCGAGATCGCCCGCCTGGAGGGGCTCTACGGCACGGGTCAAGAAAGTGCGGGTGTCGAGGTCGTGAGGTCTCGCGCTGTGCTCGAGGACGCCCATACGGTGCGCCTCCTCAAAGACGGCCGTCGCGTGCGGGCGCGCACGATTCTGGTTGCGACCGGCGGACGGCCTGAACTCCCTCCCTTCGACGGCATCGAGCTCGGCATCACCTCGGATGACATCTTCGACTTGAAGACACTCCCGAGAAAGCTTGTCATCGGCGGCGCCGGATACATCGCAATGGAGTTCGCCGGCCTGTTTGCCGCGCTAGGAAGCGACGTCACCGTCGTCTGCCGTGGAAGCAATGTGCTCCGCGGCTTTGACGAAGACGTGCGCCAGGCGGTCGCCGCGTCCTACACGAATCGTGGCGTCAAGCTGATGCTTTGCGACAGTATCCGCCGCCTTGAGCAGCGGAACGAACACGCCGGCGACGGTGACCGCGCGCGAGGAATCGACGTTACGACCGAACAGGGCGGGAGGCTGGTGGCCGACCAGGTGCTGCTCGCCTTCGGGCGCAGCCCGAACACGGCCTCGCTCGGACTGGACCGCGCTGGGGTCAAAACTGCGGCAGACGGCGCAATCATTGTCGACGCGAGCTCCCGCACGAATATCCCGAGCATCTACGCCGTGGGTGACGTGTCGAACCAGTTCAATCTGACGCCGGTCGCGATCCGCGAAGGCCATGCGTTCGCCGACAGCGTGTTCGGCGAAAAAGCTTGGAAGGTCGACTACTCCCATGTGCCAACCGCGGTCTTCACCAGCCCGGAGATCGGCACCGTTGGCCTGACCGAGCTGGAAGCGAGGGCGCAATACCCTGCTGTCGACGTTTACAAGGTCCGCTTCCGGTCGCTGAAAGCCTCGGTGACCGGCGATTGCGAGTCCTCGCTTCTGAAGGTCGTAGTGGATTGCGATACGGACCGGATCCTGGGGATCCACATCTTCACTGAGGCGGCCAGCGAGTTGGTCCAGGTGCTGGCGATCGCCGTTGGCAGCGGGGCCACCATGAAAGACTTTAAGTCGGTCATGGCCGTGCACCCGACGATCGGCGAGGAGATCGTCGCGATGCAGGCGCCGACGGTGCGTTACGACCGGCGAGACGCTTCGACCCCGCTCGTCCGGAGCGCTGGCCTGTGACACCACCGGCTGGCGGCCGAGTGGGTCCGCTCGGAATATTCCCGGTCGTCGAGCCGCTCACTATCCGTTGTCGGCCTCAAACGGGCGGGAATGGAATCGATAACGCTGCACCGCTTCCGTAGCAGCGGAAGCTTTGGCAAAGTTGCGCCGGCCGTATGAACCCGCGGCCCGGTCGACTTGGCTCGCGGCATGTGCGCGCTCAGCCTGAAATCCTGAAGGTGAGCGCGATAGTTGGCTGCTATTTTGCATAATGCCTAATCCAGCCAAGCTCGTTCTGTTCTTGGAGGGGTTGGGCTTAGCGTATGAGCTCATGCAGTCGACACCCGCAGCGGCTGCGCGACGGTCGCGTTCGCAGGCTCGGGCGCCAACTGACCTATATATGTGTCGTGGCGACCTGAGAGCTGCACAATCAAGGAGAGTGCAAATGAACCTCGATGCCAGGGATATGGTCGAGGCCGTCACAGATCTCCTAAGACGCGGCTACGACCACGAGTACCGGATAAGGGACGGCCAACTCTACGATTTGACCGCCGACATGCTTGTCGCGGCCGGCGACGCCCGCGTGGACGGCGCGTTGAGGTTCGAGAGCGCGCCCGATGCGGGGGACGGTTCAAACATCTACGCGATCGCCGACCGGAAGGCTGGCAGCAAGGGCCTGTTGATCGACGCTTTTGACGCCTTGGACCAGGAATGCTCGCGAGAACTCTACGAACAGCTCAACGCGAACCGCCCCACACGTCACGACAACGGGGGCGAAATAGCGAGCCGATATGGCCTGCGGAAGGTCTTCAAGGAGGAATTCGACGCAGACGCCGAGCGGTATGTACTGCGCATCGGCTTCCCTGACTTCCCCCCGTGCCCGTTTGGGCAGTCGTTCTCGATGCTCGGGTTTGACACTGCGGAGCAATCCTACGTCTGGCTGGTCACCAGCATCTTGCGAGATTCTAGGCTTGAGAGAATCCCCTATCAAGGCGCGGACGTGCCCGACAACGAATGAGCGCCCGATAATCAGGCTCCTGATGGTACACCACCGGCCCTGCCTATGCGGCGCCTCTTACGAAGGACGCGAGATGAACAAACAGATCGTGAAGCAAACAATGCTTTCGCTCGAGGCGTGCGACCTTGAGAGCGCGAGAGAGAAATACCTGGAATATGTGGCGAGCGCGCGGCTCGATAGAAGCGAGCCGATCGAAAACGACGAACAAGCGCAGGCCGAGCTCGCGAGCGACCTGTCCGAGGCCATCGACTGCACCGTTCACTCACACTCTGACAAGATCGAGAAGCTCTCGGCGATAGACTTCGGGCCGAAGACCAAGGTCGAAGAAGGCGCAGTGGTAAAACTAGGTGGCCGGCTTTTCGTTATTTCCGTGTCGACAGGCAAGTTTGTGTGCGACGGCAACGAGATGATGGGCATCTCCACCCAAGCCCCGATCTATGCTGAGTTAGAGGGCAAGCGCGCCGGTGATGCGATCTCATTCAACGGACGAACGCTCGTGATCGAACAGGTCGCCTGACCGCAGCAACAACGGAGGTCCCCAAGCCGTGCACGGCATAACGCACGGCGATCGTCTCAAATCTGTGTTCGGCGGCCTTGTAACGAAGAAGAGCGGGATCACTAATCATTAACGTCGACGCGTCGATGAACGAGGGACAAAGGTCGTCGAAATCGCGAACATGCGTGTAGCGCCGCGGTTTCGTTTGCTCTTCTTGGCTCCGCCTGCGGGCCAGCTCGCAACGCTTCCGGAAGGAAGATTAGACCATGTCTTGGAGCGGCTCGGCGCGCTTATATGGGAGGCAGAAAGTGACACTCGATCATCCAATCTTCACGCGCTGGCCGGCGCAGTACCCTGATCGGCTCCAGCTCTTTTCCCTGCCGACGCCCAATGGCGTGAAGATCGGCATCATGCTCGAGGAAACAGGCCTCGCCTATGAGCCGCATCGGATCGCCTACGACCCGACCGTATCCCGGTTGGTGAGGTGCGCGGGGCCGAAGCTCTCGATTTGCTCAAAGCCTGGGGGACCGGTCACCCCGGCGGGATCGGCACGATCCATGCCGGCACGGCGCTCGGCGCGCTTCGGCGCCTCGAACAGCTCATCCAGGAAGCCGTCGTCACCGTTCCCAAGGCGCTGATCGCCGAAACCATCGATCTCGTCGCGGTGCTGCGCGGCCGCGGCAGTGAACGCCGCCTCTCCGAACTCGCTCTCATCGCCGGTCTCGATCCCGCCACCGGCGATTACCGCGTCCAGTCCGCCGGGGTGGGCGGCGACCCGTTGCCGCCCGGAGACCCTTCATGAACCGCGCTCTCGCCGTTGTCCGCTCGCCGCGTCGCCGCTTGGCCGGCCTCGCCGCCGTGACCACCCTCACGCTAGCGTTCGCACCGGCGGCCTACGCCTCCGGCTCCTCCATGCCGTGGAGACGTCGCTCAACCAGATCCTGGAATCGGTTCAGGGGCCTGTCGCCAAGATCATCTCGGTCATCATCACCGTGACCGGCCTGACGCTCGCCCTCGGCGACACCTCGGGCGGCTTCCGGCGGCTGATCCAGATCGTCTTTGGCCTCTCGATCGCTTTCGCGGCTTCAAGCTTCTTCCTCCCCTTCTTCTCCTTCTCGGGCGGAGCGCTGATCTGAGTGGCCGCGGTCGTCGATCCCGACGTGCCCGGCTTCTTCGCGCCGGTCCACCGCGCGCTCACCGATCCGATTCTCATGGGCGGCGCGCCACGGACGGTGGCGATCGCCAACGGCACGCTCGCGGCGGCGATCGCGCTTCGCCTTCGGCTCTGGACTCCCGGCTTATCGCTCTGGACCGTGGGCCACGCTGCTGCCGTGTGGGTGGCCAAACGTGACCCGGAATTCGTCGAGGTCGTGCGCCGGCACCTCCGCTATCCCGCCCACCTCGGCGTCTGAGGCTCGCATGCTGAACCTCGCCGAATATCGCAACCGTCCTGTCGGCCTCGCGGCGGCCTGGGTCAAGTTCGTGATGAGGAAGGGGCTCTTCGAGCCGGAGCTGGCAGATCGTCATGTCGACATCTGATCACTCCGGGTAAAGGCCAGATCTCTGAGTCGTCGTATTTCAGGGGTGTCTGGTAACATCCTAAGATGATGACGTCGCCGGTCACTTTAAGCAGTTCCGCCGTTGCCCCGGCCGGGTCCCTTTAGGGTCGCCCTCCCGCCGCGCAGTGGCGACCGGCGTCTGCCGGATAGGCCTCGAGGACCCACGCCGGCCGATTTCGAGGTCGCCAACCCACGCTTCTCTCACGGGGTAAGATAAACCATAAGACAATCCTTAGAGGCGCCTCAACCCTTGTGCCCGAACCGTCTTTCGCCAACCTTGTGAGCCTCGATGTAGGTCCAGTCATACTGGACGCCAAGTCCGGGGCCGCTCGGAACCTCGACACAGCCGTCGCCACCGACGCAATCGAGCTGGTCGCTATAGCCGCACGTATAGACCGGCGCCACCATGTTGGGGCAATCGGGACCGACGAGCGCGACCTCGTAGAAATTCGAGTTGCGCATCGCCGACATCAGGTGCCGGTGAGCGGGACCGCAGGCGTGGATTTCGACATCGACACCGAGCGCTTCGCCCAAATGGGCTATCTTGAGCGCTCCTGTTATGCCCATGTCGTATTCCGGATCAACGCGCAGGTAGTCGGTTCCCCCCGCGATGATGAAGTCGGCTTTCGGCTCGATCCCGCGGACATATTCCGTAATGAGCAGCGGCGTCTTGATCATTTCGCGCAGTTTCTTATGTGCGAAGGCGGACTTCCCTGAGTCCCGAAACGGATCCTCGTACCAGAAGTAATTGGCCTCGTCGCATGCCTGTCCCACATAAAGCGCGTCCGAGAACTTGCGCAGCTGATTGGCCGGGTCGAGCATCAACGTCATGCGGTCGCCGACCACCTTGCCGACATGGAGCACGTTCTCCGCCTCCCGGCGCGCATCGCCGTCGTTCCAGCCGTGGATTTTGAAGGCGCGATATCCGATGTCGTAGCATTGCTCCGCGAAGGCGGCATAGGCTTCCTTCGAGTCGAGTCCGCCTTGGCTGTCGCCCAAATAGGTCGAAGCATAGGCAGGCAGGCGCTTGCGATAGCCGCCGATCAGCTCGCTAACGGGCACGCCGTATTTCTTGCCGGCGAGGTCCCAAAGGGCGATATCCAACGGGCCGTGGCCCATGCTCGACCATTGGCGCAACTCGCGCTTCAGGTCGTCGAACAGCCCCTCCCGCTCGAGCGGATCGCGACCGAGCAAGAAGGGGGCGAGCATCTCCATTTCACCGCGGGTCGCCGGACTGGCGCACCAGTTGGTTACATATTCACCGCGCAGGTCGTCATCCGTCTCGATCGCGATCGCGTTCTTGACGACCTGGATTGACGATCCGCGCTTGAAGCCGACCATCTGGCCAAAGCCGATCCGGCTGAGATTGGGGGCCTCGAACTCGAAATCGGTGATGGTGACGCTGGTGATCTTGCTCATGGCGTGCCTCGTCTGTCGATCGGCGCGGCTTGCGCCGCAAAGGGCATCGAGAGGCATCGCGATACCGATGCCGGAATATGCCAGGCCGCACTCACCGGATTGCTATTGCTAGAAGATGACGCTGGGAAGCCAGAGTGAAACGGCCGGCACATAGGTTACGAGAAGGAGAAGAAGCAGGAATGCGATGTAGAACGGCACGGACGCTTTCTGGAAAGCGACCGTGGAGACCTTGCCTATCGCGCAAGTCGTGAACATCAAGATACCGAATGGCGGTGTGATCGTGCCCAGCAGCAGGTTAGCCGTGACCATCACACCGAAATGCACGAGATCGACCCCAAGAGCCTTCATCAAGGGGACCAGTGCCGGCACGACGATGAGCAGGATCGAGGTCGATTCCATCACCATGCCGAGCAGGAGCAGCACAAGATTGACGACAAGCAGGACAACCGCGGGGCTGACCGACAACGCCGTTGCAGCGTCGAGGAGGGCGAGCGGCACCTGCTCGGCCGTGAGAATCCAGCCAAAGGGATAGGCGGCGGCCACGACGAACATGATCGACATGGACGTCCGGACAGTCTCCTGCACGGCGCCGACCATGATTGGCAGGTTGAGCGACCGGTATACCAGCAGGCCGACCAGAAGCGCATAGCCGACCGCGACCGCGGCCGCCTCGGTCGCGGTAAAGGCGCCGATCACGATGCCGCCGAGAATGACAACCGGCATGACCATCGCCCAGACCGCATCCAGAAAGGACTGCCAGACCTCCTGTGACGTTGCGCGCTTTGCGACCACGCCATAGCTGTTACGTCGGGAAATGATGTAGATCGTAACGAACATAAAGACGCCGACGAGAATGCCCGGAATGGCACCCGCCACGAAAAGGCGGTTGATCGAGACATTGGCGAGCCAGCCGTACACAATGAACATGATGCTCGGCGGGATCAGCGGCCCCATCGTGGCTGCGAAGGCACAGATCGAGGCCGAGAAGGCGCGTGGATAGCCGAGGCGTTCCATCTCCGGAATGGCAACACGGCTCAGGGCGGCTGCGTCGGCAATCGCCGAACCGGAAGTCCCGGCCATCACCATCCCGACGGACACCACCACGTGACCGAGCGCGCCGGGGATGCGCCCCAGCAAAAGCTCTGCAAACCGGAACAGCCGGTTGGTCATGCCCGTCGCATTCATCAGGTTTCCGGCCAGAATGAACAGCGGGATTGCGAGCAGGGGGAAAGACTGCGTGGTCGCAATGATGCGGCTCGCCACGATATCGAGCGGGACGCCAGCGAGAACAAAATAGACGAGTGAGGCGGCGAGCAGCGCGAAGGCTACCCGCACCCGCAGGAGCATCAGGCCGATGAAGACCGCGAGGACAATCCAGAACATGAGCTAGATCCCCTCTTCCGGCTGCGCTGTCGTTTCGCGCCCCATGATGGAGAGGAGGCAGAGGCGGATCATGTGGACTGTGATCAGCAGGAAGCCAACGGGGGCAGCGGCGTTGTAGGCGGCACTCGACAGGCGGAAGATCGGGGTCACCATCGGCGCTGCCCCGACGGTGTAGCGCCAGGAGACCCATACGAGCACGGCCGAGACAATGGCGGCGACGGCAGCTGCCAAAGCCTCGGAAAAATGATGAAAACCGCTGCCCGGTCTTGGCGCTATCAGGTCGATCAGCACGTGCCCATTCTCGCGGGCGCAGATCGCTGCACCGAAAAACATCAACCAGGCAAAAGCGATAAGGCTCGTCTCCTCGGTCCAGGACAGAGGGTAATTCAGGACGTAGCGGAAAATCACGCCGATGAGAACGACCGCACTGAGAACGACGAGAGCCGTGCCTGCGATGAAGTTTTCGAGGCGAGCCAGTGCGCGCCACATGTGCGAACCTCCGTCAGAAAGGAAGGCGCCGCATCCGGTCCTGCCGTGCGGCGCGGCTTGCCCGAGCTATTTACCAGCGCTCTTGATGGCGGCTTCGAGGTCGCTATGCAGATTAGGGCTCCAGTTGCCCTTCAGGGTCTCATAGACGGAGAGGGTTGCGGCGCGGAAAGCGGCGCGGTCCACGTCTTCGACGATGGTGCCGCCGGCCTCGCGAATCTTGGCCAACTGGTCCCGCTCCGCTTTCTGCTGAAGCTCGGTATTGTGGGCGCCGGCCTTGGAGATTTCCTCCTGGAAGATCGTCTGCAGATCTTGCGGCAGAGACTGGAAGAACTTGTCGTTTACGATGATGAGGTTGCTCTGGAGAATGTGATGCGTGAGACTAACGACCTTGTTGACCTCGTAGAACCGCTGCGCCCAGATCGCGGGAACAGGATTTTCCTGACCATCGACGACGCCCTGCTGCAGCGCCGAGTAGATCTCCTGGAAATTCACGGTGGTCGGGTTGGCGCCGAGGGCCTTGAACATTTCGACAAAGATCGGAATGTTGGGCGCACGCATCTTGAGTCCGCGGAGATCCTCCGGCTTGCGGATCGGCCGGTTGGCCGTCATCTCGCGCCAGCCCCAGTACCAGAGCGGGTCGGCGATCCGGATGCCGGTCTCGGTGCGGAATTTCTCGTAGAGCTTCTGGCCGAACGGACCGTTCAGCACGGCCTTGGCAATATCCCAGTCGTTCCACAGGAATGGTCCGTTCAGGATCTGAAAATCGGCCATGATGTTGCCGAGCGCGCCGGGGCTCATGAAGGCGATCTGGACCGCCCCGAGACGCACACCCTGCACCACATCGGGCTCGCCGCCGAGCTGCTCGGAGGGATAAACCCGGACTTCCAGGCGGCCGTTCGAGCGGCTCTTGACTGCCTCGGCGAAGCGGTTTGCCGCAAGGGTGGCGGGCTGGTCCGGTGCGACGCTGACCGAAAACCGCGCCTGATAGTCGGCGGCGGCAGCCGCACCGGCCATCAACACGCTCGCCAGGATGAGGGGCAGACGTCGCACAGCGTTCTTCAGCATGGCTTCCTCCCGTACGAGGTCAGGTGATCCTGAGCCGCAGCCTTATGGCTGTCATTGCGTTCCGCTCGTACGAGTGTAACTGTGGCAGAAATGATCTTCGCATGCAAGAAGCACTTAGGAGGGACGCGTGGACAAGCAGATCGCGATCGGGGCGGCATGGAGCGGCGCGCTGCTGGAGCGACTGAGGGCCGCCTTGCCGGGCTGGTCGGTCATCGCCGATGCCGGGGCCGATCCGGCGGCGGCCCGGGCCGCAACGGTGCTCGTGCCGTTTCACATGCCCGTCGGGCGGGAGTTCCTGGCCGGCAGCCGCATTCGGCTCGTGCAGCAATTCGGGGTGGGTCTCGATCCGGTCGACCTCGAAGCGGCGCATTCCTTGGGCATTGCCGTTGCCAATGCCCCTTCGGAGGTCTCGGGCATGGCCGCCTCGGTGGCAGAGGGCGCCGTGCTCCTCACCCTCTCCTGCATGCGGCTGCCGAGTGTGCAGGCGGCGAGCCTCGCAGCCGGTGAGTGGAACTGGCGCATGCCGCTCAACCGGGGCCTCGCCGGGCGGCGGGCGGGACTCATCGGATTCGGCTCCATCGGCAAGGCGATCGCCCGCCGGCTCGCGGCGTTCGACATGCGCCTCGTGGCGGTGCGTCGCTCGGGCGGAACGGACGATGCCGCCGGCTTTCCGTTCGACTGGATCGGCGGGCCAGAGCGGATCGAGGAGCTCGCTTCCACGTCCGACGTCGTGGTGATCTCCGCCCCGTTGACCGCAGAAACGCGCGGGCTGTTCGATGCAGCGCTGATCGGCCGGATGCGCCCGGAGGCGAGCATCGTGAATGTCGGTCGCGGCCCAATCCTCGATGAAGCAGCGCTGCTCGCAGCCCTCGACGCCGGCCGTGTTCACGCGGCCGGTCTCGATGTGCTCTCGGCCGAGCCGCCGCCTGCGGATTCGCCGCTCCTGTCTCATCCGAGGATTGTGTTGACGCCGCACGATGCGGGCGTATCCGATCAGGCTTTCGACGGCGTCGCGAGGATTATCGCCGATAATCTGGGCCGGCTCGAAACCGGGCAGCCGCTGAAGTTCCGGGTCGTGTGAGCGATCATGGGTCCTCCCGGACCATGTAGGGCGGCGGCTCCCACCCGATCGGGCCCTGATCGAGCGTGGCCCGCACGACCTCGAAAGCGGCGTGCAGATGCGCTTCCAGGGCGCTCGCGGCGGCTGACACGTCCCCGGCCGCGAGCGCTTCCAGCACCTCCAGGTGCTCGACCACCGTCTTCGCCATGACGGTCGCACGCTCGCTATTGAGCGACCGGTTGGTCGCCATCAGCGGCAGTTGGCTACGACGGATGGCCTCGGCCATCTGCGGGCTGGGGCAGCGCAGGACGATGTCGCGGTGCAGATCCCGCTCCATCCGGTCGAGCTCGTGGATCGTGATGCTGCCGCCCTCCAGCGCCGCCGCTGCACGCTTGCGGCTGCGTTCGACGAGGCCGGGCGGCAACAGCGGCGCCGCCTGTTCGAGCGCGCGCGGCTCGAGAATCCAACGCATCTCGTAGTGGTCGCGCAGACCGCAGATCGTCAGGGAGCGGGCATACCAGCGAGAGGATTGCTGCCGCACGAGGCCGAGCCTCTCGAGGCGCACCAGCGTCTCGTGCGCGATGGTGCGGCTCACGCCGTAATGCAGCGCGAGCCGGCTCGCATTGATGGCGAAGCGCCCGAATGGCAGGCAGGCGGCAATCTCCTGCTCCACAGCAGGATAGAACTGCGAGCGCCAGCTTCGGGTCACGACCGCCTTGGTGACACTTCGCGGCAGCTTCAGCCCTGCCGCTTCCAGATCCTCTCTGAAGGGGATGCCGGCCTGGCCGACCACATAGCCGCGCCCCGGTCCGACGCGAATGATTTTTTCGTTGCTCAGAGCCTCCAACGCGGCCGCGACCGGCGTTCGGCTGAGCCGGAATAGGCGCGCGACCGTTGCCACTTCGAGGATGAGCCCGTCCGGCAGACGATGGCTCTCGATGCTGCGCTTCAGCGTGTTGTAGACGATCTCCGAAAGCCGCATTTTGCACGCCGGGCCAGGAGCGGGCCCCCATGCCCGCTCGCCAGTGCGGCGAATACACAACCGCCTCGTCTGCTGCAAGCGCGGTCAAGCGGAGGCTGCGGCCGTCGACCTTCGCCACACGCTGAGGCAACGGCGACGATCCCAATATTCCCGCCGCGTCGTGACCGGACCACCTCCCACAGATAGCGAAGGGGCTCACTGTGCCCGCCCTCCGATCGCCGAGGATCGCCGGCCGGCACCCTGCGCGCCGCCAGCTATACGCAGAATGCTTTTATTGCCCTTCGCCGAGCGAGCTCCTGTCCCGCTCGTTCCAATAAGGGTCACCCCAAAGCTCGCCGATCTCTGCAGCGGCGGCCGTAAGCGCGGCGGCGATGTCGGCCTGCTCCAGCGGGGCTACCGCCTCGCGCGCATAGCACACTGCAAATCCCGTCGTCCGCCCCGGCGAGATCCGCACCGCAACACCGATGGCGCCGACCCCGACCACGCGATCGTCGAGCCGCGCATAGCCACGCTGCCGCGCCTCTTGCAGCTCGCCGAGCATGGCCTCGCGGGTCGTATCGACGTCGCGCGACTCGTAGACGAGACGTTTCGGAAGCAGGGCGGCAAGCTCCTGCTTATCGAGCCGCGCGAGCAGCGCTTTGCCGACCGCGGTGGCATAGGCCGGGACTTTTGAGCCGGGCTCAAGGATGAAGCGCAGCGGATAGGAACCCTGGTGGCAGCGCAGGATCACGAGATCGATCCCCTGCAGGACCCCGACATAGGCTGTGGCCGGGTGGCGCTTCACGAGGTCCAGGCACACCGCGTCAATCTGATCCTCAGCGGGGACGCCGTCCCGATACAGGCTGCCGAGCCGGAACAGTTCGGGGCCTGCGCGAAAGCCTCGCTCGCCGCTTGCGTGCTCGATGAAATCGGCCCGGACAAGCTCGTTGAGAAGACGGGACACTGTGCTTTTTGGCAGGTTCAGTTCGCGCGCAACCTCACTGACGCGAAGTAATGTCCGCTCGCGGCCCAAGGACGAAACGATGCGTAGTGCGGTGGTGAGAGAGCTCATTTGTCCCGTATATAGCAACATTGTTCTTTTCTGTGGTACATGATTGCATTCCCCTTTGTCCAGACGTACGGTCTGCAGCAAAGCTCATCGAAGCTGATGGAGGGAATGCTCATGACCATCCGGAACTTTGCTGTTTCGCGTCGCACCGCGCTTTTCGCTGCGGGAGCCGTTGCAGCCGGCGTGATCGGCTCACGCAGCGCACGGGCTCAAGCCAAGACGATCCGCCTCGCCCACCACGTCACCACCGATTCCGACCAGCAGCGCGCAGCCGAGCGCTTTCGCGATTTGCTGAAGACCTATACAAACGGCGCGCTCACGGTTCAGATCCTGCCCGCGGGCCAGATGGGCGGCCAGCGCGAAATCATCGAAGCGGTGTCGCTCGGCACGCTGGAGATGGGCTACGGAGAATCAGGTCTCTACGCCAATTATGTCAAGCGCTTCGGCCTTCTGGCCCTCCCCTATCTCTACCGTAACGCGGACCACTGGGCTGCCGTGGTCACCGGCCCGATCGGGAAAGAGCTCGGTGATGAGCTCGTCGGCAAAGCGGGGCTAAGGATCGTCAACTGGATCAACGCCGGCTACCGCAACACCTTCCTCCGCACTCGCGCCGTCAAGGTTCCGTCCGACTTCAAGGGCCTCAAGATCCGGGTCCCGGAATCACCGGTCTTCGTGCGCACCTTCTCGACTTTCGGAGCGACACCCACCCCAATTCCCGCACCGGAAATGTACACGTCCCTGCAGACCGGCGTCGTTGACGCCATGGAGGGCTCGCCGGAGGTCGGTTATACGTTCAAAATGTTCGAAGTTACAAAATTCCTGTCGAAGACGGAGCACATCCTTCTGGACGGCAGCTTCGCGATTAACGAGACCTTTTTCAAGAGCCTGCCGGCCGATCAGCAGTCCGCTTTAATGCGCGCCGCCGCCGAGGCCGGTGAGACGCAGCGCAAGGAGCAGCCTGCGCGCGACAAGGCGTGGTTCGACAAGCTCACCGCGGGCGGTATGATTGTGAACGACATCGACCGCCCAGCGTTCCAGGATGCGGTCAAGGCGCTCCAGGACGACTTCGCCAAAGAAGCGGGTGCGGGCGCTCTCCTGGCCCAGATCCGCAGCGCCTGAGCCAGAGCCGACCGGTGATTTCAACGATAGCGCAGCGCGGCTTTGCCGCCCTCGGAGCAGTCGTGGTCGCGCTCTTTGCGATCATGATGGCCCTGACTTTTCTACAGGTCCTGAACCGCTACGCCCTCGGCTTTCAGCTCTTCTGGACCGAGGAAGTCATTCGACTGCTGCTTGTCTGGGTGGTGTTGCTCGCGACGCCGATCAGCCTGTTTCGGCGGGACGAGATCGTCGTGGATCTCCTCGACCTGCGCAGCCGCGGCCTCATGCGCGCCAAGGGGGCAATCGCAGTCGGCGCCTCTATCGCGTTCTGTGCTGTGCTCGCGTGGTGGGGCTATGCCTTCGCGCTGCGCGGATTGCCGGCGGAGTCGCCGACGCTCGGTATATCGCGGGTCTGGTTCTACGCGCCAATTCCGATCGGCGCCGCGCTCTCGATTATTGCCTTGCTCTGCCGGGGCGAGCGCCGCGAGCCCGCCGAGGAGCTCGTCTGATGATCGTCGGTCTGATGTTCGCCCTATTTGCGATCCTGCTCGCTTTCGGCGTGCCGATCGCTTTCGCGATGGGGCTCAGCGCTGTGGCGGCCCTGCTGATAGACGGGTCCGTTCCGCTTCTGGTTCTGCCGCAGCGCGTGTTCAGCTCGCTCGACAGCTTTGGGCTTCTGGCCATTCCGCTCTACATCTTCGCCGGGGAACTCATGAACCTCGGCGGCGTGACCTCGGCGATCGTGCAGTTTGCCCGCTCGCTCGTAGGCCATCTGCGCGGCGGTCTCGGTCAGGTCAACATTGTCACCAGCATCATTTTCGCCGGCATCTCGGGCTCCGCTGCTGCCGACTGCGCCGCCGTCGGGAGCATGCTGCTGCCGGCCATGGCGCGGGAGGGCTACAAGCGCGAATGGTCGGTGGTGATCACGGCCGCCGCCTCCATCCTCGGCCCCATCATCCCGCCAAGCATCCTGATGGTACTCTACGGATCGATGACCGGTCTTTCCATCGGGACCCTGTTTCTCGCCGGCATCATTCCCGGCTTGATTATGGCCGCGGCCATGATGATCCTGGTCTACGTCAAGGCCGATGCCATCGGCGCTCCGCGCTATCCCCGCGCTTCGCTGCCGGAAATCGGCGCCTCCTTCGGCAAGGCTGCGCCGGCGCTCGTAATGCCGGTGCTCATCATCGGCGGCATTCTGTCGGGGGTGTTCACCCCAACAGAGGCCGGCATCGTCGCGGTGGCCTATGGACTGCTCTACGGCTTTGCGACACGCCAGCTCAAGCCCGGGCCCGTCTATCACTTCGCCCTTCGCGGCGCAATTTCCACCGCCAGCATTCTGATCATCCTAGGCAGCGCCTCGCTGTTCAGCTGGATCATCGCCCGGGCCGGCATTCCCGACGCGATTGCCGCCTGGCTGTCGTCCTTCACCACGAACGGCGCCGTGGTGCTTTTGATCATCGTGCTGATCCTGCTCGTGATCGGCATGTTCATCGAGACGATCTCCGCGCTGATCCTGGTCGTGCCCGTGCTGGCGCCGATCGGCAATACCTACGGTTTCGACCCCATCCATTTCTCGATCGTGACCATCGTGGCGGTGTTGCTCGGCGCGCTGACCCCGCCGGTTGCGGTGCTGTTGCTGCTCGCTTGCAAGATCGGTGGGGTCGAATACGCGAAGGCGATGCGACCGCTCGTGCCCTTTTTGATGGTCCTAAGCATCGGTCTCCTCGCGATCATGTACTGGCCAGATCTGACGCTTTGGCTGCCGAGAGTGGCCATGGGTTATGGCGCGCCCTGAGGCGCCCCGTTCGACAATGCGAGGAAAGGTCCCATGAGTATCATCACTGAAATCGAGGTCATTCCCTTCACATTCCAGGTGGCGGATCTTGGGCTCGGAGAGCACCGGGCCATGGGTGTCAGCAACCTCCTTTATCAGAAGGGCGCTAGACTCGATGTCATGCGCTACGCCGTGCGGCTCGCCACGCGCGACGGGGTGGAAGGCCATTACGTGACCCACTGGGTCGGCACTCAGTCGGCCCTCGGCCAGACGCTGATGCTCGCGCCACATTTGCTCGGCCGCAATGCCGAACATCGCGAAGAAATCTACGACGATCTGAAACGCGAGGCGCGCGCATATGATCATATGGGCCACGGCCCGCTCGATATCGCGCTGTGGGATCTCGTCAGCAAGAAATATGGCATGTCCATTGCCACCATGCTCGGCGCGTACAAGACCCGGCTGCCGACCTATGCCAGCACCCATCATGGCCAGGACGAGCCTGGCGGTCTCGATAGTGTCGAGGCCTTCGCCGAATACGCCACGGCCTGCCGCGACCAGGGCTTTCCCGGCTTCAAAATTCACGGCTGGCACGACGGCAACAAGAAGCGCGAGGCCGCCGTCGTGCTGAAGGCGCGGGAGGCAGTTGGGGATACCATGGAGATCATGGTCGATCCCGGTTGTGAGCTGCGCACCTGGGCCGACGCGCTTTATGTCGGCCGGGCTTGCGACGAGGCCGAATGTCTCTGGTATGAAGACCCCTACCGCGACGCCAGCGTGTCCGTGCAGGGTCAGCGCATGCTGCGCGAAAAGCTGAAGACGCCGCTCCTGGTAAGCGAGCATATCCGCGGCCCCGAACAGAAAGCAGCGTTCGCGCTCGCCGGCGGCTGCGATATGATCCATACGGATCCGGAATACGACCTCGGCATCACCGGGCTCATGAAGATCGCGCATATGGCGGAGTCGATAGGCATGGACATCCAGGTTCACGCCTGCGGTCCGGCGCACCGGGCCTGCGTGGCCGCCATCCGCAACACGCATTTCTACGAGCTTGCACTTGTCGGGCCCGGCATGCCGAACCTCGTTCCCCCGGTCTATACCTGCGGCTATTCCGACCAGCCGGAATCGGTAGGGAGGGACGGGTGCCTGCCGGTGCCGACTGGTCCTGGTCTCGGGGTCACCTACGATTGGGAGTTCATCCGCAAGAACGCCCTTTCCGTCCACGCCTGGAAGCTGTGATGCGGGCTCTCGTCGTCGGCGGAGGGACCGGGCTGGGCCTTGCTTCCGCCAAAGCGCTCGTCGCGGCAGGCGGGCGGGTGTTCTTGACCGGCCGGCGCAAGGAGGTGCTGGCCGCGGTCGAAACCGATCTCGGCGCCGGCGCGGCCGGCCACGCGGCCGGCGATGCGACTGACGAGGCCGATGTGCAGCGGATCGTATCCGATGCCGTCGCGCATCTCGGCAGCATCAACTGTCTCGTCGTCAGCGCCGGGGCGACCGCCATCGGCTCGGTGGCCGACGCGGAGCTGGAAGACGTGCGGCGCGTGCTCGACGCAAACCTGCTCCCGACGTACCTCTTCACGAAGCACGTCCTGCCGCACATGCCGGATGCCGGCGGCTCGGTGATCGTCATCGCCTCGATCGCCGGCAGCGTTCCGCATCCCGAGCGCCTCGCCTATTGCACCGCGAAGGCCGGCGTGATCGGCATGGTCAAGCAGATGGCGCTCGACCTTGCCGCACGCCGGATCCGCGTGAACGCGGTCAGCCCGAGCCTCGTGCTGACGGATCTCACGCGTGAGGCGATCGGCAGGGCGGCCGATCCTGCGGCCACGCTCGAGCGGCGCCGCAGCCGCCATCCGCTTGGCCGGCTCGGCACGGCCGAAGAGGTGGGAGCGGCGGTCGCCTATCTCGCGTCCGATCTGGCGGGTTGGACCACCGGCCACGATATCCGGATCGACGGTGGGCTGTCGCTCGCCTCCATGTACTGAATGCAATGAGCGCAACCCCTCGCGCCTTAACGGCGCGGCGGTCTTTCCAACCATCGTCGCCGGTGCTGAAGGGCTTTGTTGAGCAGGTCGGCCGTCGCGGGCGTTGTCGCCTTGGCCGACGGCCGTGGCGTTCACTTCCCTTTTAACAGCATCGAGGATCAATTGCCGCTCTGCCGCCTCTACGCCGAGAAGCAAGGCTGGGCCATCATACGGCAAGGCGATCCAAGCCGTCCTTGATGGGGGGCCCGGAACTGCGCTGAAGGATAAGATCGGCGCCTTGGAGGCGCGAAAGGCGGAGCTGAAAGACCAGCTCGCGAATGCGGAAGAGCCGCCGCCCCTTCTGCATCCGAACATGGCCGAGGTCTACCACCATCGAATCTCGACGCTCTACGGCGATCTCCAGAATGAGGAGACGACGGCTCAGGCGGCGCTGACCTTCCGTTCTCTTGTCGACCAGATCGAACTGGTCCCCGAGGGCAAGGACCTGCAGATCATGCTGCGCGGCGACTTGGCGGCGATCCTGCGGTTCGCCGCCAACAAGAAAAACCCCGGCGTCCTTTCGGACGCCGGGTTTTGGGGTGCCTTGCTTTCGCAAGAACCGATGATTGCGGGTTTCAGCATCCGCGAAGGGATGCGATATTCATGCGCTCGAATGTCGTGGTGGACGGCGGCTTCACAGCCTGGTAGGGGCGGCGCCCGTGTGGGGGTGTTGAGGTGGTTAACGCAAAAAGGCCGTCCCTTTGTGTGGGGACGGCCTTTTTTGTGATTTGGTTGCGGGGACACGCAACACCCGATCCCGGCGAAATGGAACGTCTGTTCCAGGGATTGGGGTATCGCAAAAATCGTGGGTTGCGAAGGCTCGCAAAACCCGATTCTTGCGATTGGTCGAGCAGACCATTCCCCGGTGACCGAGCAGCCGATGGCGGCGATCGTGCACAGCAATGTCGGTCTGATGCATGCGACCATGGCCGTATTCAACGCCTGGTGCGACCGGGTGCCGATGGTGATCGTCGGCGCGACGGGACCGGTGGATGCCGCCAAGCGCCGGCCCTGGATCGACTGGATCCACACGGCCCGCGATCAGGGCGCGCTGCTGCGCCCCTATACGAAATGGGACGACCAGCCCGCCTCCGTGGAGGCAGCGGTGGAATCCTTTCTGCGCGCCCACCAGATGGCGAATAGCTACCCCAAGGGGCCGACCTATATCTGCCTCGATGCCGGGCTCCAGGAAATGAAGCTCGGCGAGCGCCCGGCAATCCCCGATCCGCAGCGTTATCGGCCGGGGCCGCCGACCGTGCCGTCACCGGAGGTCATCGGCCAGATTGCCGGCCATCTCCTGCGCGCCAAGCGGCCGATCATCCTGGCCGGGCGCGTGAGCCGCAAGGAAAAGGCTTGGGACGAGCGCATTCGCCTCGCCGAGGCGCTCGATGCGGTCGTGCTCACCGACCTCAAGGCGCCGGCGGCTTTTCCAACCAGTCACCGCCTGCATGGCGCGCCGGCCGGCACCTTCCTCAATCCGGATGCCGCCGCGCTCCTGCGAGAGGCCGACGTGGTGCTGAGCCTCGACTGGATCGACCTCGCCGGCACGCTCAAGGCCGCCTGGGGGCAGGACACCGTCTCGGCCACGGTCATCCACATCTCCGGCGACCAATATGTCCATAACGGCTGGAGCATGGACCACCAGGGGCTGCCGCCGGCCGATATTCTGGCGCTGGCGGAGCCGGACCCGACGATCTCGCTCGTGCTGCCCGCCGTCGAGCGGTCCGGCGCGCGCCCTGCCTCGGCCTGGCCGGCGCGGCCTGCGCCGATCGCCCCGCCGGTGCTGGCCGCCCATGCGTCCGACGAGCCGCTGAGTGTTCCTACCCTGGCCGCCGCACTTGCCGAGGCGGTCGATGCGGAGGAGGTCTGCCTCATCCGCGGCCCGCTGTCCTGGGCCGGCAAGCTGTGGACCATCGAACACCCGCTGGACTATCTCGGCATCGACGGCGGCGCAGGCCTCGGCTCGGGGCCGGGCATGGCGATCGGCGCGGCGCTCGCACTCAAGGGCACCGGTCGCCTGCCGATCGCCGTCTTCGGCGACGGGGACTTCATGATGGGCTCATCGGCAATCTGGACCGCGGTGCATTATCGCATCCCCGTGCTGATCGTCGTCGCCAACAACACGTCCTTCTTCAATGATGAGCTGCACCAGGAGCGCATGGCGCGCCAGCGCGGCCGAGTCGTCGACAACAAGTGGATCGGTCAGCGCATGGCGGATCCCGACATCGACCTCGGCATGGTTGCGCGGGCGCAAGGGGCTGTGGGCATCGGTCCGGTCACCGACCTCGCCGAGCTCAGGGAGAGCCTTGCCCAAGCCATTGCCGCCCTCAAGGAGGGCCGGACAGTCGTCGTCGACGTGCGCGTGCTGCCGGGCTACGACCCCGGAACGACCAAGGCCATGGCGCAAGTCTCGAGCGAATGAGGGGAAGCGCCGCGTCGGGCCAATCGACGCGGCGCAGTCTTCCGACTGTGTGTCGGCAGGATCTATTGGTGGTCCCGGCTTTTGACGATCCGGAACCTATTCAGTCCTACAGGCCTGCCGAAGCCTCCATCACGAACCGATCGAGTTCCCGGTTATAGCGCGTGGCGTTCTCATAGAACGGCGCGTGGCCGCAGTCGTCGTACCAAGAGATAGCCGCACCGCTGGTTGCATCGCTCGTCATCTGCGCCGCTTGGGGCAGGATGAGCTGGTCGAGCAGCCCATGGGTGATCAGCACCGGCACCTTCACCTTGCCGAGTGCCTCGCGGGTTGCCTCGGGGTCGGTCGACCAGCCGGCGATCGCCTCGCGCACGGCGCGTGGCACGAGCATGTTGAAGGCGATCGCCTCCAACAGATCGTCGCCGACCGGCGGTTTGGCATAGCAGTTGCGCAGGAAGTCGATCTCCGCCCGCAACCGATCCGGCAGATCGAGCCCGTTGCTCGCCTGGATCGCGCGTGACCCCGGACCGACGATGCTCGGATCCTCAATCGGGCGCGTAGACAGGAAATTGATCCCGCCCAAGGCGCGATCGCCGTAATGCATCAGATACTGGCGCACCACGCGGCCGCCGAGCGACCAGCCGACGAGAACGGGGCGGTTGAGGCGCTTGGCCTCGATCACCGCCTGCACGTCGTCGGCCCAGACCTCACTGCGCTGGTAAAAGCTGTCTTCGAGCGGCTTTTGCGAGCCGCCATGACCGCGCAGATCGAATGCGACCAGCCGGAAGCGGTCGGCAAGGACGCTCGCTATCTGCCGCTTGAACGACAGATAGCATTGCGCGGCTCCGTGAATGAAGAGGATTTCCGCACCCTGCGGATTGCCCCATTCACGCACGGAGAGTTCGACCCCGTCGGGCGCCCGGACCAGGGCTTCCCGGCCGGCGGCCCCGTGAGACCGTGCAGCCTCGGCCATTCAGCTCAGCTTTCCGACATATTTCTCGAGAAGCGTCCAGGCGTCGTCGCCGAACTTGGCCTTCCATTCGGTGTAGAAGCCGGCCTTCGTCAGGGCCGCGCGAAATGTGTCGGGTGTCGTATCGTTGAAGACCATGCCTTTCGACTCGATGAGACCTTTGACGGAGTCGTTGAGCGCGGCCACGTCTTTGCGCTGATCAAGCCCGGTCTCGTTCAGGCTCTCCGCGACGATCTTCTTCAGATCGGCCGGCAGAGCCGCCCAAGCCTTGTTGTTGCAGCAGATCCAATATCCGTCCCAGACGTGGTTGGTCATCGAGACGTATTTCTGCACCTCATAGAGTTTGCCGGCCTCGACCTGCGACAGCGGGTTCTCCTGACCATCCACGATATGGGTCTGCAGGGCCGAATAGACTTCGGCATATTGCATGCCGACGGGGGCCGCCTTGAGCGCCCGGAACATGCTGATGAGGCTCGGTGCGATCGGAGTGCGAAGTTTCATTCCTTCCAGGTCGGTCGCGACCTTGACCGGATGATTGCTCGTCGTGACCTGCCGAAACCCGAGATCCCAGATCCGCTCCATGGGATAGAGATTGGTCTTGGCAATGATCTGATCGCGGACGAAACGGCCGAGATCACCATCCATCGCCGCCCAGACCTGGTCGTAATTGGCGAAGATGAAGCCCATTGCGTTGACGGCCGTGACGGGCAGGATGCCCGACAGGATCTGGCCGGTCGGCTGGCAGAACTCGATGGCGCCGCTGCGCGCCTGCTGCAGGATGTCATTGTCGCCGCCGAGCTGACTATCCGGAAAGACCTGGAATTCCATGCGCCCGTTCGAGGCGCGCCCGATCTTTTCGCCGGCCTCGATCAGCCGCTTGTTGAAGGGATGGGCCGAGGGCGTGCTCGTGCCAATCTTGTAGGAAAATTCGGCCGCTTTGGCATATCGCGGCAGCGCGACGGCGGATACGGCGGCTGCCGCACCTGCGGTAAAGGCTCGACGTGTCGGCTTCATGGTTGGATCCTCCCCACATGTATCTCAAGGTAAGAATTCTTGCGACTTCTAGAGAAAAGCCGTCGATATCCAAGGTATCGCGGCGATCGCAACGAGCGCGGCCACGAGCGCCAGAATATACCGGCCGATGAACTGCAGCCCCTCGTCGGGCGTGGCGCCGCCGATCGCACAGGCAACGTAATAGCCGACGCCGAAGGGCGGCGAGAAAAGGCCGATGCCCATGCTGAAGACCGCGACCATGGCATAGTGGATGTCGTTGATGCCGACCTGATGCGCGACGGGGAAAAGAAGCGGCCCCATCAGCACAATGGCCGGGATACCCTCGAGCACGCTGCCGAGAACGATGAAGATCAGCGCGGACACCGCGAGAAACGTGCTGGCGCCGCCCGGCAGGCCGATGATCGCCTGCGCCAGGCCACGCGATATGCCCGACTGCGTGATGGCCCAGGCCATGCTGGTCGCCGTTCCGACGATGAGGAGAATGGCGCCGGACAAGGTCGCTGTCTGGACGAGCATGGGCCAGATCCGGCGCCAATCGAACTGCCGGTAGATGGCGAAGCCGACCACCACCGAATAGGCGATGCCGATCGTGGCGACCTCCGTTGCCGTGGCGATGCCTTCGACGATCGAGAACCGAATGACGAAGGGCAGCGCAAGCGCCGGCAGCGAAACAACAAAGCTCTTGCGAATTGCCGCGCCCCCGGCCCGGGGCAGGACCTTCGCATCGCCGTCTCGACGTGAGCGGAACCAGATGACGGCGCAGAGGAAGAAGGCGCCGACGACACCCGGCAGCAATCCACCATTGAACAGCGCCGCAATCGACATGCCGGTCACCGAACCGATCGTGATCAGGATCAGGCTCGGCGGGATAGTTTCCGTCTGCGCGCCGGTCGCGGCAAGCAGAGCGACGAGATCGCCCCGGGGAATGCCGCGCTTTTCCATCTCGGGGAAGAGAACCGGCGCAATCGCGGCCATATCGGCGGCCTTTGAGCCGGAGATTCCGGAGACGAGATACATTGCGCCGACGAGCACATAGGAGAGCCCGCCCTTCACATGGCCCAGGAGATTGGCGAGAAAGGTGACCATGGCCGCCGCCATCCCCGTCATCTCGATCAGCAGGCCGAGGAAGACGAACAGCGGAATCGACAAGAGGATGGGATGCGCCATGCCGGCATCCATGCGCGCAATGAGAATGGTCAATGGTATGGGCGTGGACAAGGCGAGATAGCCGAGCGTCGCCAAGCCGAAGGAAAAGGCGATCGGAATGCCGGCAAGAACTGCCACGCCGGCAATGCCGACGAAGAAGATCAGCAGGTTGAGATTGCCGAGGCCGCGCAGAAACGGCCCTGCCCAAGCGGCTGCGCCGACGAGGAGCACCAGGCCGCCGAACACCAGCGCATCGGCAATGGCCGGCCGACGGCGTAGCGACAACACCATCGAGACGAGCATAAGCGCGACGCCGACGGGCATGGCCGCTGCCCGCCACAGCATGGAACCATCCATGGTCGAGAGGGACACCACCTGCTCCTCGAGCGCGTAGTCGACAGCAGGCATCAAGATCAAGGCAAGCAGCAGGAAGCAGCCCAGCCCCGAGGCCAGATCGAGACAATGCCTGACGCCACCGGACGTGCGGCTACGCAAGGCGGTCATCCGCATATTGCCTTCCCGACGCAGGGCGAGCACAGCGCCCAACATCGCGAGCCAGAGAAACAGCACCGACGCGAGTTCATCAGCCCAGACGAGCGGATTATGAAACATATAGCGGGCGATCACGCCCGCCAGAAGGAGCACGATCTCGACCGCAAGCAGAACCGCCGCGATCGCCTCGACCGCACCTCCGATGACGCGATCCACGCGCCCCAGCCAACGGATCGACGCGGGAGAATCTGCCGCATCAGGCGGCGGATAGGCTGCGATTGTCGATTCAGCCATGATGCGACTGCCGAGAGGGTCGCGCTGTTCTGCTTTTATGCGATAAGTTGTCGCGGATAGGCTTCAAATATTCATTGCCGCAAGCGCTAAGGCACTCGCCCGATTCCAGTAATCTGATCACGTTTCCACCCCGTTTCAATGAGACTAGCAAAATGTCCATAGGGGCGGAAATCGATTGTTCGGCCGAATTATGAAAGGAACTATCTATCAGGTGACACCGAGCACAATATGCGAAACCTGCGCGAACACGCGCGAGCTGCGAATCGGCGCGGGGCCAGACCCCGGCTCATCCGCGCAGCGGCTTTCGCCGCCCCGTACTGTCGTTCGACGATTGTTCTGTATCGGCTAAGACGTCGTTCCTGCAGGAACTTTCACGAATTTCTCGATGCTTCTGAGTTTCTTCGGCAAGGGCTCGCCGGGGAACAGCGATGGCCAGCCGGTAACCGCGACCTGGCCGATATAGAGGTCGCCGCGGGAATCGACCGCGACCGAATGCGGCGAGAGAAATTTACCCGGCCGGTTGCCGGCGAGCGGATCCTCACCGAGGCGCGCAAGTACATTGCCCTTGTTGTCGAGGATCGACACGCGCGGCCCGAGATTAGGGGCACCGCGATTGAAGCTCCAATAGGGCCCGATCTCGCCGACATAGCAAATGGGACAGCGGCCGCGCGGCATGAAGAGGCCGTTCGGACGGTGGATATTGCGCCATTCCGTTTCATAGCGGCCATTGCCGTCGAACACCTGGATGCGATGGTTCTCGCGATCGGCCACATAGACCCAGCCGTCCTCGTCGCAGGTGATGTTGTGCGGCAGGTTGAATTCGCCCGGCCCCATGCCCGATTGTCCCCAGGACATGAGATGCTTGCCATCGGGTGAAAACTTGTGGACGCAAGCATTGCTGTATCCGTCCGTGACATAGATGTCGCCGTTGGGCGCAAGCGCCGTGTGCGTGCACCGGTTGAAGGGGCGACCGCTCATGAAGGGCTGCGGCTCGTGCGGGATGCCGATCTCGAGCAGCACCTTTCCGTCCAAGCTGCATTTGCGGACCGTGTGATCCCCGTCGTCCGTGCAGTAGATCGTATCGTCTGGGCCCATCGAGACGCCATGGGCGTGCGTGAAGATGTCTTCGCCCCAGGACGTCAGAAAGTTTCCATCGCGATCGAAAACGATCATCGGGTGCTCGGACCGGTTGAAAACATAGACCCGGTCTTGCATGTCCGTGCCGACAGCCGCGACATCGCCGAGCAACCAGCCATCCGGCAGTTGCGCCCAGTTCTCGCAGACACGATAGGTGAAGTCTCCGGACCCGACGATGACACCCATGATCGCCCCACAAGGACAGCATTGCGCATGGCGAAAGCCTAAAGCCCAACGGCCCGGTCCCTGCTCGCCATTCGACGCGCCACTGGGCTAGCAGAGCGCGGGCGCTGTTGCTGTCCGACAGCCGACATTTCCTGTCTCGCTGCACGGGGGGGCGGAGCCGCCGTGCCGGCGGCGGCTCTGCGAACCACTGTCGCTGGGCTGCGGGAGGCATTAACGTCGATCGAGGCCGGATCCATACGGCAGCATCGACGGAGACGGAGGCGGAGGACTTCCGCCGATCCCGCGGAGGTTTTTCATTGCGCGACAGTCGCCAACACCTCACCTCAGCGATGGTGCAGAACGTGACCTTGCCGCAAATCCGGGCTTTCGAACGCACGGTGCGGCTGGGTGGCGTCCATGCGGCGGCGCGCCACCTCGGGCTGACCCAGCCCGCGGTGTCCCAGCGGATTCGCGAGCTCGAGCGGACCTTGAACGCGCAGCTCTTCATTCGCCAGGGCCGGTCGCTGCAGATCAGCCCGGAGGGCGCCGCGCTGCTCGTCTATGCCGACCAGCTCTTGAGCACGGCCGAGGAAATGGCGCTGCGCATCGGCACTGGCGACCCGCTCAAGGGCGTGTTGCGGCTCGGCGTCAGCAAGAGCTTTTCCGCGATTTGTCTGCCCATTCTGGTGAAGCGCCTGACCGCCCGTTATGAATCGCTGCGGATCGCCGTTCATGTCGGCGACAGCAGCTCCATCAATGAATTGCTCAACAACTACAACCTCGATCTCGCCATTACGTCCGAATACAACATGGCTCCCGATGTCCGGAAGGAACCGGTCGGCACCAATGTGCACGGGTGGTTTTCGGCGCGCGACTATTCCATCGACAAGAAGAACCTCAACCCTGGCGACGTCAGCCGCCACCATCTCATCATCACGCCGCCGCCGTCGCGGCATAACACGAGCGTGATGCAGTGGCTCCGGCGCGCCAACGCGACGCCTCGCCATCTCAGTACCTGCGACGATCTATCGGCGACCATCGGCATGATCCTGGGCGGCATCGGCATCGGCTTCGTGCCGACCCGCATCATACGCGATCACGTGGAGCAGGGCTTGGCGCGCCAGCTCGTGGTGACACCATCGATCCCGGCTTATGAGGTGTGGATCTGCTACCAGGTCGAGGAATTGGGGCCTGGTCTTCGCGACGTGGTCGACCTCGTTCATCAGGTGGTGACCGAGACCGAGCTCTACATCTGACCGCATGCGCGGTGGTGCTCGTTCGGCGCCAACATACCTGGTCGGCGGCACCGCGCGGAACGGCAGCCGTCAGCACAGCCTCGCGCCACCCTCCATGACTAGGCGAAGACGATCCTCCACCCGCGAGCCATTCTTGTCCTGACTTCACACCGCACGGAACTCGATATTGGCGAGAGCGCGCGCAAGCTTCCACATGTATCTTCCGCCGACTACTTGGATCAATTCATCGCATAGTTTTTGACTCGCATACTGATAACATTTTTTTATCATAAGTGGGGAAAATTACTGATTGGACGCACTGGAAGGCGGCTGATACCACTGTCAATAAGGCGCATCGGGGCAACAGGTCACCGGAAAAATGCGTCTCATTAATCAGGGCAGGACAAAAGAACCTGCAAAGACGGGAGGATTCCATGCTCAAGACGTCGATCGGCATGTTGCTCACGCTCGGAGCGCTGCTCTCATCTGCTCCGTCCTTCGCCGAGACGGCCTATCCGACACAGACGATCCGCATCGTCGTTCCCTTCACACCGGGCGGCGGAACGGATCTCACCGCCAGGATCGTGGCGGATCAACTCAGCAAATCTCTGGGCCAGAGCGTCGTGGTGGAGAACAGGCCGGGCGCCGCGTCCCAGCTCGGCATCTCCTATGTGGCGAAAGCGCGCCCGGACGGCTACACGCTTCTGTGGACCTCCGCCGACGGCATTTCCGTTCTGCCGGCCGTGAAGGTAAACCTTCCCTACAAAATCCCGGACAGCCTGGCCTTCGTCACCTCCTTTGCATCCTTCCCGCTGATCCTGGGTGTTTCGAGCAAGCTCCCCATCAACACGATGCAGGAGTTCATCGCCTATGCCAAAGCCCACCCGGGCCAGTTGCACTACTCGAGCTCCGGAACGGGCGGCGGCGGACATCTCCAGCCGGCCTACATGGCCAAGGTTCTCGGCCTCGACATGGTGCATGTGCCGTTCGAAAGCGCGGCGCCGGCCGTGGTGGCGGTTGCCGGCGGGCATGCCGAATTCACCAATGTCGCACCCTCCACGGTAGGTCCCTATCTGACCGCCGGCACGGTCCGCGCGATCGCCACGACGGGCCGGAACCGGACGAGCATGCTGCCCGACCTCCCGACGATGACGGAACTGGGATATCCGCAGCTCACCGAAGACTTCTTCTACGGCATGTATGCCCCGGCCGGTACGCCGCCGGACATCATCAAGAAGCTGCAGGAAGCGGTCCAGGCCGTCCTGCGGGCTCCTGGAACCACGGAGAAGCTTCATTCGCTGGGTCTCGAGCCGCTCGATCTCTCCTCGGACGAGTTCAAGGACTTCGTGATCAAGGACCTGAACCGCTGGACGGAGATCGCGAAGGCCATCGACTTCCATCTGGACTAGCGACCGCCGTGCAGAATGCCGCCTGCGCATAGGATCGAGTCTCCTCTGCGATGCGCAGCCGAAGGCTCGAAGGCAGCCTTCGGCGGATGACCTTTGGCAGGCACTTTCTGCAAGTGACATTCGGCCTCTGATCTCAGGGAGGAAGATATGCTTCGCGTCGCCGATGCCAGGAAGTTCTGGTCGGGCCTTCTGTTCGCCGCGATAGGCGCTATCGCGCTCGTGGCACTGCCGCGCCCCATCGGATCCCTCATCAGCATGGGGCCTGGCTATTTCCCGATGCTGCTCGGCTCCGGGCTCATTCTCATCGGCCTTCTGTCGGTCGGTCTCAGCATGACCGCAACGGAGGGCGACGGGATCGAGATCATCTCCCTCAAACCGACGCTGTTCATCATCGGCGGAATCGTCGCCATGGCCGTTCTCATCGAGCCTGCCGGCCTTGCCGCATCGCTGCTCGCGATGGTGCTCGGCACCTGCCATGCCCGCCTCCGGCAGCATCCGCTGGAGATCGCGATCATCTATCTCGTGGTGCTGGCGCTGTCATGGGTGGTCTTCATCCACTTCATGCAGCTGCCGCTCAAGCTCTTTTGGTAGGAAGGGGAAGCCCCGACGATGGACCTTGTCCAGAGCCTGATCATGGGGTTTCAGGTTGCCCTGACCCCCGAGAACCTTCTGTTCTGCCTCATCGGCGCGACCGTCGGAACCGCGGTCGGCGTGCTGCCCGGCATCGGTCCGGTCACGACGATCGCCATGCTGATACCGCTGACCTTCCACATGCCGGCGGTCGGCGCGCTGATCATGCTCGCCGGCATCTATTACGGCGCGAACCACGCGGGCGCGACGACCTCGATCATGCTCAACATGCCGGGCGAGCCGAGCGCGGTGGTCACCTGCCTCGACGGCTATCCCTTGGCGCGCAAGGGCCGTGCCGGCGCGGCGCTCGCCATGTCGGCGATCGCCTCGTTCTGTGCGGGATGCGTCGCCTTCATGATCGTCGCGGCTCTCTCGCCGCAACTGTCGAACATCGCGCTTCTATTCGGCCCGACGGAATATTTCGCGACGATCGTCATGGCCCTGCTTATGGCCTCGGCGCTCACGGACGACAGCCTGCTCACGACACTCGGCCTGTGCATGATCGGCCTGCTGCTCGGCACAATGGGGACCGATCTCACCTCCGGCGATGCGCGCTATTCCTTCGGCATGCCGTCGCTCGAAGACGGGATCGACTTCGTGGCGGTCGCCGTCGGGCTCTATGCACTGACCGAAATCATCGAGTATTCCGGAACACATGCGAAGCGCCCCAAGGTCGCTTTCAAGCTGAGCGGGCTGATCCCGACGCGCGACGACCTCAGCCGCTCCTGGCGGCCCATCCTGCGCGGCACGACGCTCGGCTCGATCTTCGGCATTTTCCCCGGCACCGGGCCAATGCTCAGCTCCTTCGTGGGCTATGCCCTGGAAAAGCGCATGGCCAAAGACCCCTCGCGCTTCGGCAAGGGAGCCATGGAAGGCGTCGTCGGCCCGGAAGCCGCTGCCAATGCCGCCGCAATCACCCATTTCATCCCCATGCTGACGCTCGGCATTCCGGCCGGCGCGACCATGGCCATCATGCTGGGCGCCCTGCAGATCCAGGGGATCGCGCCCGGCCCGGGGGTGATGACGCAACATCCCGATCTCTTCTGGGGGCTGATCGCCAGCATGTGGGTCGGCAATCTCATGCTGCTCGTCCTCAATCTGCCGCTGATCGGCGTCTGGGTCCGCCTGCTCGGCATGCCCTTCCAGATGCTCTATCCGGCCATCATCGCCTTCTCGTGCCTGGGCGTCTTCAGCATCAAGAATTCGTCCTTCGACATCTTCCTCGCCGCCTTGCTCGGCGTCTTCGGCGTCGTGCTGCGGATCCTGAAGTGCAATCCGGCGCCGCTCATTCTGGCCGTCATTCTCGAGCCGATGCTGGAGCAGAACTTCCGCCGGTCGCTCCTTCTGTCGAATGGGGACGTGACCGTCTTCGTGACGAGCCCGATCAGCCTTGCGATACTGTCCGGTACCGTTCTCGTGCTGATCTATTTCAAGCTCAAACGCCGGGTCATCTTGGGAGACGTCAAGACGTCGGAGCTCATCTGAGAAAAGGCGGCTCGACGCCGCCATCCGTCGGCCGCCGCTACGCCCGGCTGCGGCGTCGGACGAGAGGAACACAACGATGTAGCGGACAAGACGTCGGGCACAACCGCGCCCGGCGAACGGAGCTTGCTGTCGGCGCAGGCGGACATCAGCCCGCGCTCGGCAGAGATCCTGGGATCTTGTGCATGCCAGTCAGCGCCTCACAGGTGCTGAACCAGGATGCGCCGGGCCCGACGGCGATGCGATCACGCCGATCGATTGATCGTCATATCGAATGACGCAGCGCCGCCAAGGGCGGCAGACGCGAGAGGACGCTGGGCCATGAAGATTACCGATATCGTCGTCCATCCCTTGGCGGCGGATCACGACTTCGTATCCTGGACGGCGCACGAGCCGTTCGGCCGTTCCTATCTCACCCTGGTCGAGATCAGAACCGACGAAGGCATCGTCGGCATCGGCGAGGTCGCCAGCGGCCCGCAGCCGATCGTCTGCGAGATGCTGTCGCTGATCGCGCCGGCCATCATAGGCATGGATCCATGCGGCCATGCGGAGATCTGGCAGCGCCTGATGTCCATCACCTGTCCCCGGCCGGGCGGCATCGGCGGCTGGGACGGCTTGCCGTCGCCGCTCGCACGCCATCTCCGGCCGCAGTTCCTGGCGGCTATGGCGGGCATCGACATCGCGCTCTGGGACATCAAGGGCAAGGCCGTCGGCCTGCCGGTCTTTCGGCTTCTCGGCGGCACGCGCACGGATGTGTTCACCTATTCGGTCGGCGGCATGTATCGCGAGGACAAGCCGATGCTCGCCTGCGCGGACGAGCTCGCCCGCTTCGTCGAGCAGGGATATCGCGCGGTCAAGCTCAAGTCCGGCGCGCTTTCGCTGAAGGACGAGGTGGCACGCGTTCGCGCAGTGCGCGAGGCCATCGGGCCGGACATCCTGCTGATGGTCGACACCAATGCGGCCTATGACGTGACCGCCGCCATCGAATACGCCAAGGCGATCGCGCCTTTCGACATCTGCTGGTTCGAAGAGCCGCTGCATTGGTATCTGCAGCCCGCCGATTTCGTCCGGCTGGCGCAGGCGAGCCCGATCCCGCTGTCGCACGGCGAGCGCGAAATGCATCGCTTCACGACGCGTGATTTCGTCGATTCCGGCGCCATTCGCTATCTGCAGTTCGACTCGGCGCGTTTCGGCGGCATCACCGAGGGCCTGCGCGTCGGCCTCTATGCGGAACAGAAGGGCGTGCTCGTGCAGCCGCATTCCTGGCCGCATCTGCATGCCCATCTCGTCTCGGCGCTGGGGGATGCCTCCTTCGGCGCCGAATGCGTCGGCGATCCGCGGATGCATCCGGTCCACCACCACATCTTCAGCGGCGGCGCCTATTACAAGGACGGGCGTGTCCATCTCACGGAAGAGCCGGGCTTCGGCCTCGAAGTCGACTGGAAAGAAGTCAAGGCCCTGACCGTCTGACGGCGACATTTCGGAATCGAGGAGAACACCATGGCTGTCATCATGGGCAGTGGCGACTATACCTTCCGGGTCGAGGAACAATGGCCCAAGCTTCCGCCGGATGTCGCCCTCGGCGACGTCTCGGCAGTGGCCGTCGACGACAAGGATCGCGTTTATCTTTTCAATCGCGGTCCTAATCCGATGGTCATCGTGGATACCGCCGGGAATTTTGTCGATACCTGGGGCCAGGATATCTTCAAGGACGCGCACGGCGTCTATGTGGGGCCCGACGGCTATATCTACTGCACGGACTGGGGCGACCATACGGTTCGCAGATGCACGCCGGACGGCAAGGTCCTCATGACGCTCGGCACGCCGAACGAGCCTGCGCCCTACATGAGCGGCAGACCGTTCAACCGCTGCACCCAGACCGTGCTGTCGCCGGACATGGATTATCTCTATGTCACCGACGGCTATGGCAATGCCAAGGTGCACAAGTTCACGCGCGACGGCAAATACGTCACGTCCTGGGGCGAATCCGGATCGGGACCGGGCGAGTTCAATCTTCCGCATGCGATCTGCTGCGACAAGGATGGCTTCTTCTATGTCGCCGATCGCGAGAACCATCGCATTCAGATCTTCGACGGCAACGGCCGCTTCGAAGCGCAAATCAATAACCTGCACCGGCCGGGCGGCCTGTATCTCATGGAGAGCGCCGGCGAGACCGTCTGCTATGTCGGCGAACTCGGCCCCTTCTACAGCTTCAACCGGCGTGCGCCCAATCTCGGGCCGCGCATCAGCATCATGACGCCCGACGGCAAGCCTCTCGGGAGGCTTGCGGGCGATCCGCCCTATGGCAATGCGCCGGGGCAGTTCTTGTCGACGCATTCGGTCGCGCTCGATTCGCGCGGCAACATCTATGTCGGGCAGGTCGGCATGAATTCCTGGCCGGCGCTTTTCCCCGGCGAGCCCATCCCGGAGGATCTCTGCCAGGTGCGCAAGCTCGTGCGTGTGGGCGCGGGCGCACAGGCAGCATGACCTCGCCGTTCCGCAGATGAAGCAGCGTCGTCGGGAGATGCACGTGGACCAGAATAAACTCAGCGACCGTTTCCGCGCCAATGACCAACGCTTTCCCAAGCTTCTCGAACTCCTGAACACCGAAGACAGAGACTTCTTGCTGTCGCATTCGGTCGAGAAGTCGGTCGCGAAGGGGCAGGCGCTCTACCACCAGGGAGATTCATCGGACAATCTCTTCATCCTCAAGAGCGGCGCGGTCAAAGTGCACTACATCACCGACAACGGCAGCTCGCTTACCACCTCCTATTATCGCGAAGGCATGCTCTTCGGCGCCCATGGCTGCACGGAATGGGCGGGTGGTCACTCCTGGTCGGCGCAGGCGCTCGTCGACAGCCGCCTGCTATGGATACGACGCTCCAAATATCTTGAACTCGTCGAGCGCTCGCCTGAAGCGCTACGCTCGGTGCTCGCCGTATCCGAATTCAAGGGAGCGCTGCTCAGGACGATCATTCGCATTCTGGCGGAACCGGCGCTGGAGCGGCGGATCGTCATGGCGCTGCGCCACCTCGGCGAGCTGTACGGCATTCGGCGGGGCGACGAAATCGAGATCGACGGCCGCTTCACCCATCAGGAGATTGCCGAAATGGTGGGCGCCTCCCGGCAAAGCGTGACGACGCTGCTCGCCGCCCTCGATACGTCTGATTACATCCGCCGCGAGGGCCGACGCATATTCGTCCGGGCCTCCCGAGAGGCCGGCGCAATCGACGGCCGGTCCACAGCGCTCACAGGCGTCGTCGCTCCACGCCGGGCGGCCGCATCTGTGGCGCTTCATTGAGGCAATGCCGCCGATCTCGCGGCCGTTCCGCGGGAAATCGTGGGAACTGTCGGATAGGCGACAATGCAACCTCCATGCTTGTCATAAAATCGGAGGTGACTTGCCCGCCTGTCCGATGAGCGAAGGCAGCACAGATCCCGGCACGCAGAGCCAGGGCATGCGTGTCCCTTCGGCGCGAATGAAGAAAACAGGGAGGAATGAATGAGCTGGGTGACGACAATTTCACGCGCCGTTGCGGCGGTGGCGATCAGCGCGCTGCCCTTGGTCGCATCTGCGGCGGATTACCCGACGAAGCCGATCCGCTGGATCATTCCCTATAATCCGGGCGGCGCAACGGACGCCTCGGCGCGCATCCTGCAGATCGCCATCGAACAGAACAAGTTCCTCCCGCAGCCGATCGCTCCCGTCAATGTGGCCGGTGCCGGCGGTTCGATCGGCGCGCGCCAGGTCAAGGACGCACCGCCGGACGGTTATACGATCCTGATCCACCAGTCGGCCATGTTGATCCAGGAGGCCGCCGGGCTCAGCGACTTCGGATACCGGGATTTTGAGCCGGTCATCTCCATCAATACCCAGTGCATGGCGGCAGCGGTCGGCGACGGCAGCCCCTATACATCCTACAAGGAGTTGATGGACGCGGCCGTCGCCAAGCCGGACTCGATCATCTGGGGCGGCAATATCGGCAGCGCCAATCACATGGCCATCGCCATGATGGAAGGCGGGAGCCCCGGCGCCCGCTTCAAGAAAGTGCAGCTAGGCGGGGCGGCCGAGAGCTTTGCCGGGATCAAGGGCAATATCATCAATGTCGGCAATTTCGGTGTCGGCGAGATCGTCGCCTTCCGTGGCGGCGGCCTGAGGCCGCTCGCGCTGCTGGGTGAGAAACGCGATCCGGCGATCCCCGACGTGCCGACCGCCAAGGAACTCGGATACAACGCCGTCTTCTGCAACGAGCACAATCTCTACGCCCCGAAAGGCACGCCGCCGGAGCGGATCGCCATCCTCGCGGAGGCCTTCAAGAAGGCCCTCGGCACCGATGTCGTGCAGAAGGAATTCCGCGAAAAGCTCGGCATGTCCCTGGACATCCGAACCGGCCAGGAGCTCAAGGACCATCTCGCCGCCGAGCTCACCCGCCTGAAGCCGATGACGGCGGGCATGAAGCCCAATTGACCCGGCCGAAAGACGAACGAGCGGACGGGATCGATCAGCCGAGAATGCAGGAGGACGAGGCTTGAGAAAAAATTTCGGAAGTACCTGCGCCATTCTTGCGATCATGGTGGCGGCTGCGATGATCTACTGGGATTCGCTCGGGCTGCGGGCGGGCCTCTACGACCCGCTCGGATCCGGCACCATGCCGCGGATCGTCGCCAGCGCTATCATCGTGCTGTCGCTCGTCGCGCTGCTCCAGACCTTCCTGGCACGCACGCCGGTCAGGGTCTCCGAACCGGAGGACACCTCCTTCGCGCCGCGGCCCTGGCTCGCCGTGTCGATCTTCGGCTATCTCGTCATCTGCGTCGTTCTGCTCCATGCGCGCCTGCCGTTCGGACTGTCGAGCACGCTCTTCCTGTTCGTGTCCGCACTGTCGATCAGGCGCTTCGAGAAATCCGCCATCTTGCCCGCCGCCGTCTGCGCGGTGGTGGTGGGATATGGACTGACCTACCTCTTCGGCGCCGTCTTCGGCGTCGACTTGCCGTAAGCGAGAGCTGCGCGTCCACATGGAAGGGTTCCTTCACGCTTCACTCGCCGTCATGTCGCCCGGGACGATCCTCTTCCTCATCGGGGGGACCGTTCTCGGCGTCGTTCTCGGCGCGATCCCCGGTGTGACGGGCGCCATGGGCATCGCCCTGGTGCTGCCCTTGACCTTCTACATGACGGTCAACAACGCGCTCACGCTCATGGTGTCGATGTATGTCGGAGCCATCGCCGGCGGACTCGTCACAGCGATCCTGCTGCGCATCCCCGGCGAGCCGTCCTCGATCGTGACGACTTTCGACGGCCATCCCATGGCGCGTAACGGCGAGCCGGGGCGCGCGCTCGGCTATGCGATCGGCGCCTCGCTTTTCGGCGGGCTCGTCTCCTGGGTCGCGCTCGTGACGCTCACCTATCCCCTCTCCGAAATCGCGGTGAGGCTCAGGCCTTTTGACATCCTGGCGCTCGTCATGATGGCCCTGGTGCTCATCGCCGCGCTCGGCCAAGGCTCGATCATCAAGGGCCTGATTTCGGGGCTGCTCGGCATTCTCGTGTCGATGCCGGGGACCGATCCGTCCACCGGCGGCCTCCGGCTCACCTTCGGCTTCCATGACCTCGACGCGGGCTTCTCCACCTTGTCCGTGCTCGTCGGCGCCTATGCCGTGGCGCAAGTCCTGTCCGACACCATCGCGGTCGACCGCAAAGCCGAGGCGGTCGAGATGAAGGCCGGCAAGATGTGGATCAGCCTGCGCGAGTGGAAAGCGCAGTGGTGGAACCTCGTACGGTCCTCGTTCATCGGCACCTGGGTCGGCATCATGCCGGGCATCGGCGGCACCGTCGGTTCGCTCGTCGCCTATACCGTAGCGAAGACCACCTCCAAGACCCCGGAAAAGTTCGGCACCGGCCATCCCGACGGGATTGTCGCGTCCGAATGCGGGAACAATGCCACCGTCGGCGGCGCGCTCGTGCCGCTCATCGCCATGGGCATTCCCGGCAGCGTGACGGATGTCTTCCTGTTGGCGGCGCTGGTCATCCACGGGCTGCAGCCCGGTCCGCTGCTCTTCACCCAGCGGCCGGACATCGCCTATGTCATCTTCGCCGCCTGTCTTCTATCCCATTTCGTGCTGTTCATCGTCATGACGGCGGGCATTCGCTATCTCGTCAAGATGATGACTGTGCCCGTTTGGTATTTGCTCCCGATCATCCTGGTGTTCTGCTTGATCGGCGTCTTCGCCGAGAACAACCGCGTCTTCGACGTCTTCGTCATGCTCGGCTTCGCCGTCGTCGGCTTCTCCATGGAGAAGACAGGCTTTTCACTCGGTGCCTTCGTCATCGGCTTTGTTCTCGGCCCGATCGCGGAGCGGAGCTTGCGCGCCGGGCTCACCTTGTCCGACGGATCCTATCTCGATCTTCTCATGCATCCGATCTCGGGAACCTGCTTCCTGCTTTCGATTGCCATGTTCATCTGGTCACTGCGCTCCCAGCACCGGCTGAACCAGCGCGCCATGGCTACCGCCGCGCCGTCTGAGGCGGCAGCTCGATGACACGGCTCGATCGCTGCTACGATCTGGCGGACATGCGCAACGCTGCCCGCCGGCATCTGCCCAAGGGCGTCTTCGAATTCATCGACCGCGGCGCTGAGCGGGAGCTCGCGCTGGACGAGAATATCAAGGCCTTCGAGCGGCTCAAGCTGCGCACGAAGTTCCTCGTCGATCTCAGCGAGCGCGACATGGGCACGGAGATTTTCGGCAAGCGCATCGCCTTTCCGCTCGCCATCGCGCCGACCGGCATCGCGGGCTTGTGCTGGTATCAAGGAGAGCTGGCGCTGGCGCGGGCGGCGGCCGCGGCGGGCGTTCCCTTCACGCTCGCAGCGACCTCGATCACCTCGATGGAGACGATCGCGCGCAAGGCGGGCGGGCGGCTCTGGTTCCAGTTCTACATGTGGAAGGAAGAGGACCTCTCGCTCGAGATGGTCGCCCGCGCCCGCGATCTCGGCTACGAAGCCCTGTTCATCACGGTGGATACGGCGCTCGGCCGCACGCGCGAATACAACGACCGCAACGGCTTCACCGACCCCATCTCGCTCAACGCGCGCTTCCTCACCGACATGGCGCTCCACCCGCGCTGGGTCGCCGGCGTCATCGGGCGCTATGTCATGAACGGCGGCATGCCGCGGCATGAGAACTATCCGAAGAAATACCGGCACCGCATCACCCGCGGGCGCGCCGACGAGGCACCGCAGAACAGCCAGGCAGTCACCTGGGAGCATATCGCGCGCGTCCGGCAGCTCTGGCCCGGCCCGCTCGTCGTCAAGGGCATATTGACTGGCGAGGACGCCCGGCGCGCGGTCGACAACGGGGCGGACGGCGTCGTCGTCTCCAACCACGGCGGGCGGGCGCTCGACAGCGCCGCCGCGACCATCGACATGCTGCCGGAGGTCGTCGCCGCGGTCGGTGGCAAGGCCACGATCTTCCTCGACAGCGGCGTGCGGCACGGCAGCGACATCGCCAAGGCGGTCGCGCTCGGCGCCCATGCGGTGCTCGTCGGCCGCGCCACGCTCTACGGCATCGGGGCCGCCGGCCAAGCCGGTGCCGAGAAGGTGCTGAGCCTCTTCGCCACACAGTTCGAGAAGAACATGGGCTATCTCGGCTGCCGCCGCGTGTCAGAGCTGAGCCCTGCCATCTTCGCCGCCACGAAGGCCTCGCCATGACGGAGACACCAATCCCAGCCGCCGAGGCCCGCCTGCGTGTCGCCTGTCTCGGCTTCGTCTTCGATCCGGCCGCGCAGGCGGTGATCAACAGAGTCGCGCCGCCGAATTTCCAGCTGAGCTATGCCGAACGACCGCAGGACATGACCGAGGCCATGCTCACGGACAGCGACATGCTGCTCGTCGTGGCGCCGGTTACGGATGACATGCTGGCGCGTGCGCCGCGGCTGCGCTTCATTCAGAAATGGGGCACAGGCTACGAGAAGATCGACGTCGCGGCTGCCGCGCGGCGTGGCATCACGGTCGCCATTACCGCCGGCGCCAATGCCGAGACGATCGCCGAACATGCCGTGACGCTGATGCTGACGGTGTTGCGGCGGATCGTGGTCGCCGACCGGGCCGTGCGGGACGGACGCTGGATCCCCGCCGAATTGCGGCCGGTGTCCCAGCGGCTCTATGGCAAGACCGTCGGCATTGTCGGCTTCGGCAATATCGGCAAGGCCGTTACCCGGCTTCTTGCGGGCTTCGGGACCACCGTTCTCTACACGAAGCGCGGCGGGCCCGTGCCGGACGAGGCGGCGCTCGGCGCCTCCTTCGCACCCCTGCCGGAGCTTCTTTCGCGCAGCGATATCGTGACGCTGCACTGCCCCGGCGGTGCCGCCAACCGGCATTTGATCGGCCGGGCCGAGATCGAGGCAATGAAGCCCGGCGCGGTGCTCATCAACGTTGCGCGCGGCGAACTCGTCGTGGAGGAGGCGCTCGTCGCGGCGCTGCAGAGCGGCCATCTCTCCGGCGCCGGGCTCGACGTCTTCGCCGAAGAACCTCTGCCGCCGGGCTCGCCCCTGCGCGCCTTCGACAACGTGGTGCTCACCCCGCATTCCGCGGGCAGCCTCATGGAGGATGTGGCCCTCATGGCGCGCCATGCCTTCGAGAACATGCTGCGCTTTTCGCGTGGCGAGAGCATCAGGCCCGCCGATCTCATCTCGGCACCGCCAGGGTCGCCAGCCGCATCGGCCGCCAGCCCCCCGTCGCGAGAGGTTCTCCCGTGAAGATTACCGAGATCCTGTTCCATCCCCTGTCGGTCGACTTCGGCAAAGTGTCCTGGACGGCGCACGAGCCCTTCCGGCGCGCGCAGCTCATCCTCGTCGAACTGCGCACCGACGAGGGCCTCGTCGGCATCGGCGAGATCTCATCGGGGCCGCAGCCCATCGTCTGCCGGATGCTGGAGATGATCGTGCCGGCGCTCATCGGCATGGATCCTCTCGGGCACGAGGCGATCTGGCGAAAGATGCTGTCGATCACCTGCCCGCGGCCCGGCGGGCTCGGCGACTGGGACGGCCTGCCGGCGCCCTTGCCACGGCACGAGCGCCCGCAATTCATGGCGGCGATGGCCGGCATCGACATCGCCCTATGGGACATCAAGGGGAAGACGGCCAATCTGCCCGTCTTTCGCCTCCTCGGCGGCACGCGCACCGATGTCTTCACCTATGCGGTCGGTGGGTTCTACAGCGAAGGCGAGCCGATGCTCGCCTGCGCCGGCGAGCTCGCGGATTTCGTGGCGCGGGGCTTTCGCGCCGTCAAGCTGAAGACCGGCGCACTCGGCCTTGCTGGGGAAGTCGAACGCGTGCGCGCCGTGCGCGAGGCGATCGGTCCCGACATCCTCCTGATGCTCGACCTCAATGCGCCCTTCGGCGTGGAGGACTGCATCGAATTTTCGCGCGCCGTCGCGCCTTACGACATCTTCTGGCTGGAGGAGCCGCTGCATTGGTACTTGCAGCCGGCAGATTTCGCGCGGCTTGCCGCCGCGACCGACATCCCCCTCGCCCATGCCGAGCGCGAGTGGCACCGCTTTGCGGTGCGTGACTTCATCGATTCGGGTGCCATCCGCTACGTGCAGTTCGACTGCACGCGCTATGCGGGCTTCAGCGAGGCGCTGCGCATCGCCCAATACGCCGAGACGAAGAACGTCATGGTCGCCCCGCATACGGCCGCCCATCTCCACGCGCATCTCGTCTCGGCCTTCGGCGACGCGGCCTTTGCGGCGGAATCGGTGGGGCGCGACGATATGCACCCCGTTCACCACCGTATCTTCCATGGCGGCGCCGGCTATCGTGACGGCCGCGTGTATCTGAGTGAAGAACCCGGATTCGGGCTCGAAGTCGATTGGCAGGCGGTCGCAGCGCTCAAGGGCTAGCGACGGCATGGATGGAAGCGCTGATTATGGAACGACGCGTTATTGCAACGGATCTGCTTTTCCCCGAAGGGCCGGTTTATTGTCCCGACGGCACGGTTCTGTTTGTCGAGATTGAACGCCGCACGGTGAGCCGCGCTCACCCGGACGGGCGGGTCGAGATCGTCGCCGCGCTGCCCGGAGGGCCCAACGGCCTTGCGGTTGGGCCGGACGGTGCCCTCTACATCTGCAACAACGGCGGCTTCCTCTTCCGCAGGGTCGCTGGTTTCAACCGCACACGCCCGGGCGTGCCCGAGGGCTATGCCGGCGGATGGATCGAACGCCTCGATCCCGGCACCGGCGAGCGTCGCGTGCTCTACGACCGCTGCGGCGACTTTCCGCTCGTCGGCCCGAACGATCTTGTCTTCGACGGCCAGGGGGACTTCTACTTTACGGATTTCGGCAAGATCTATCCGCGCATGCGCGTCAATGGCGGCCTCTACTATGCCAAAGCCGACGGCTCGCATATCGTCGAGGTCGCCTATCCGCTGCTCACGCCGAACGGCGTCGGCCTCTCGCCGGATGGATCCATCGTCTATGTGGCGGAAACCGAAACGGGGCGGCTCTGGGCCTTCGATCTGGAAGAGCCGGGCGTTGCCAAGCAGCAGCCGTTCCCGTCGCCCCACGGCGGACGTCTCGTCTGTGGCCTGCCGGGCTACCAGCGTCTCGACAGCCTGGCGCTCGACGCCGACGGCAATATCTGCGTGGCGACGCTGATTGCCGGCTGCATCACCGTGATCAGCCCCTCCGGCGAGGTCCTGCGGCAGGTCGAAACCGGCGATCCGATCACCACCAATATCGCCTTCGGCGGCGCCGATCTGCGCACGGCCTACGTGACGCTGTCGGGCATCGGCCAGCTCATCGCGATGGACTGGCCGAATGCCGGCCTGCGCGTGCCTCACGGTTAGTGCCGAACCAAGCTACCCTGCAGGTCGGAAGAAGATCCTGCTGGGTCAATCTTAAATCCTCTCCAGCAGCCGCCCGCGACATTATTCGCGACATCCATCGAGGTGAGCCATGATACTCGACGACCTGAAGGGCAAACGCGTTCTCGTCACGGGCGGCAGCTCGGGCATCGGCGCCGCCGTGGTGCTCGGCTTCGCCGAACATGGCGCGGATGTCGCGATCCACTATAACAGGGGCGAGGCTGCGGCCCGCGACCTCGCCGCCAAGGCGGCCGCTCACGACATCAAGGCGGTCGTCGTCGCGGGCGATCTCCGCGACCCGGCAGAGGCCACTGCCCTGGTGCAACAGGCGGCGAAGGAACTCGGCGGCCTCGACGTGCTCGTCAACAACGCGGGCGGCATGGTGGAAGCGGTCAAGATCGCGACCTATGACGACCGCGTCTTCACCGAGGTCATGGACCTCAATGTGCGCTCGATCCTCGCCGTCACGCGCGCGGCGCTACCCTATCTCCAGGCATCCGGCGAAGGGGCGATCATCAACACCGGCTCGATCGCCGGGCGCAACGGCGGCCAGCCTGGCTCGGCGCTCTATGCCGCCACGAAGGCCGCGGTTCATTCGCTGACCAAGGGCATGGCCAATGAATTCGCGCCCGACAACATCCGCGCCAATGCGGTTGCGCCGGGCCTCATCGTGACGCCCTTCCACGCGCAGACGCCACAGGAACGGCTGGACGCCGTGCGCCTGTCGATTCCGCTGCGCCGTCTCGGCACCGCCGAGGACTGCGTCGGCGCATGCCTTTTCCTCGCCTCGTCGCGCATGAGCGGCTATGTGACCGGCCAGACGATCGACGTGAACGGCGGCCGGCTAATGCCGTGAGCCGGACGCCAGCCCTTTCGGTGCGCCATGATCAGGCGCACCGATAACCAAAAGTAATCAGACGCCGACATTATTATCGATTACCCGCCGCAATAGTTGGTCTGCTAACCTTTGGCAATTGTTCAAGTGACTCGGCCCCGCGTACGGAATGCGAACTGGGGTCAATGAGAAAACATAAAGCAAAACATTATCAGGGAGACGATGAGGCTGGGGGCAGTGCTCATCACGTTCAGAGAAGCGATCCCCCTTTTTGCGACCGATGCCGCCTCGCCAATGGATGATTTTTTGGCTGATCCCGACAGGCCTGACCCTCGGTCAGCAGCATTGTCGCAGCCGCTCCCATGGTGATGCGGCGTCGTCTTAGCGCGATAGTAGTTGCGTTCATTGGCGAGGTCGGGCTGCGCCCACATGTATCGGCCATTGCGGTTCCCGAGAGTTCGACAACGACGACGGCTTCAAATCCCACATCGGCAGGTGCAATGCGGGGACGGAACGTGTCAGGACTGGGTCTTGCCCCAGGTCTTTCGATATTCCTGTTCGTAACCGTTGGCAGGGGCCCGCGCTCTGATTAGCCTGAAGTTCCCGGCGATCATCAGCATTTCTTTGGGATTCGCTTCATGCTGGATCGGAACGATGGTCGGCGGTCGCTCGGACGCAAAACCTACCAACGCGTGGTCAAGACCGAGTTGGAGTCCTTTTGGACGAGATTCTTGCCGATCCCGTGCCCATCTGATCGACACCGACGAGACCACCTTCGTTTGACTGCGCTGATCCTTTGGGCTGCGTCGTTCGAGGCAATCCACCGCCGATTGGTGTTCGACAACGGCAACCGCGCCGAAAGAAGAAGCTTCCGGCCGCTTTCGTCAATAGCCGTACGGAGGGCGGGCTCGCAACAGCTTATAACCCGACCGCGGTCGTCCATACCGCAGGTTGCACATTCGTGAGAATTTATGGCATAAATTGCTCATATTTGGACAATCTTGCTCGCCGGAGCCGCCACTTGAGTCTGCCGTCACCGCCTCGCGTGCTACGCCGCCGGGTACTGAATCACGGCGGGAGCTTTTCCAGCGTACGAGATCGGGGCAACCGGAGGGTATCGCTCGACACGTACGCGGTAAGCCCTCACCAATCCCCTTCTTCGCACGATCGTGCTCGTGAGCAGAAAAGCGGCGATTGTGCCGAAATAATCAGATTGGATAACAACCAAGGTGGAGAAAGCGCATGGGACGCGGGCGTATCCTGATTTATGTGTTCCTATTCTTCCTGGCGACGATCAACTACGTTGACCGGGTTGCGCTGTCCGTATCAGCAAGCTCGATCGCCAAGGAATTCGACATTGACACCGTCGAGCTCGGCTATTTGTTCTCCTCCTTCTTGTGGCTCTACGTCGTTTGTCTCGTGCCGATGGGCATGATCGTCGATCGCTTCGGCACCCGGGCCGTCAATGCCGGCGGCATGGCATTGTGGTCGACGGCGACGATCCTCACGGGTCTTGCCGGCGGCTTTGCCAGCCTGATCGCTTCACGCATCGCCATGGGCGTGGGCGAGGCCACCACCTATCCCGCCGGCGGGCGCGTGATCCGCGAATGGGTGCCGTTGAAGGAACGGGCGCTCGCCACCTCCATCTTCAACAGCGGTGCCTATTTCGGCCCGGCCATCGGTGGCCTGGTGCTCGCATGGCTCGTCCAAGCCGCCGGCTGGCGCATGGCCTTCTACGTCTGTGGCGCCGTGGGTTTCGTCTGGCTCGCCGCCTGGCTCGTCTATTACCACCTGCCCGAGCAGGCCAAATGGCTCGACGAAGACGAGCGCCGCATGATTCTCGCCGAACGCGACATGGCGCCGAAGGCCGCCGCGAAGGACGCTACCTCGATGGGGGTTCTGAAACTCCTGTCGCAGTCCTCGATGCTGGGGTTGATGCTGGCGCAGGGCTGCGCTGTCTATACGCAATATCTCTTCCTTACCTGGCTGCCGAATTACCTGCAGACCGAGCGCGGACTGACGATGCTGACGAGCGGCTTTCTCATGGCCCTGCCTTATCTCGGCGCGGTCGTGCTCACGATGCTACTGGGCAAGCTGAGCGACAGTCTTCTCACCGCCGAGACAGCCAAGAGCGGCCGGCGGCGGATCGTCGTTGCGGTTATCCTGCTCCTGTCCTCGGTCATCCTCCTGACGCCGCTGATCGCCAATGTCTATGTCATCTTGTTCCTGATCATGATCGCGCTCACCGGCGTGTCCGGCGCGGTCGCCCTGAACATCGCTCTCCTGAACGACCTGCTGCGCTCGGCAGCGGACATCGGCCGTGCGACGGGGCTGCTCATTCTCGGCGGCAATATCTTCGGCCTGCTCGCGCCTGTGGTCACCGGCTATGTCATCAAGGCGAGCGGCAGCTTCAACTACGCCTTCGTCATTGCCGGCCTGCTGCTCGTCCTCGGGGCATTGGCTGCGCTCTTCCTGACCCGCCGGGCGATCGGTCCGGAGCCGCGGCTCGCTGTCCAGCCGGCCGCATCGTTCTGAGAAGGAGATCGCGATGTTCTTCCATCCGCCCAAGGATGTTCAGACCACCGTCTTTGCCACGCTGCCGGACGAGCTCAAGACCGCCGATGCGACGAACGAGTGGGTGCGCTTCCAGCCGGCCGGCGGCCCGCCATCATCGCTGCTCGAAGGCCCCTCCTTCGACGAGGACGGCAATCTCTGGTGCGTGGACCTGCCGAACGGGCGCATCTATCGCATCACACCGGACGGCACGTTCCACGTCGTCACGCAATACGACGGCTGGCCCAATGGGCTCAAATTCCACAAGGACGGGCGCGTCTTCATCGCTGACCACAAGCACGGCATCATGGTGCTCGACCCCGTGAACGGCAAAGTGGAGCCCTATCTCGTCAGAGCCAATCTCGAGCGCTTCAAAGCCGTCAACGATCTATTCTTCGCCGCCAACGGCGATCTCTATTTCACCGATCAAGGGTTGACCGGCCTGCATGACCCGACGGGGCGCCTCTTTCGCGTGGCGCCCGATGGCCGCGTGAGCTGCCTGCTGGACAACGTGCCGAGCCCGAACGGGCTCGTCATGAATCTCGACGAGAGCATGATCTATCTCGCCGTCACCCGCGGCAACTGCGTCTGGCGCGTGCCGCTCCTGGCCGACGGCGGCGTGGCCAAGGTCGGCGTCTTCGTGCAGCTCTCCGGCGGCTGGGGTGGGCCGGATGGACTTGCCCTCGACGCGGAAGGCAGGCTCTTCATCGCCCATGTGGGCATGGGGTCGGTCTGGGTGGTCGACCGCTTCGGCGAGCCGGTTTACCGCATCCGCTCCTGCGCCGCGATGCACACCACCAATCTCGCCTTCGGCGGGCCGGAGGGGCGCAGCCTCTTCATCACCGAGTCGGGCAGCGCCACGATCCTGAAGGCCGAGCTCGATGTGCCGGGCAAGCCGATGTTCTCGCACCAGCCCTGATCCGAAGACAGGTGGCGGCCGATCGGCCGCCACCGACCCGCGACAGCACGCCGGTGTGCAACTGCGGAGATCGGCTCCGAAGAGACGAGCTTTCAGGAGGCAAGAAACGCCGACAGCGGAATCGCCGAAGGCCTCGGACTTCGCGAAACAGCGGGTGCCGTTCCACTGACCGCAGGCCATCCACGAGCCGCGGGCACGCCCGGCTGATACTCGCCCTCCACCGTGACCGCGGTGGCACCGAGGGCGCGACAGACGGCGGCGAAGGTCTCGCCGCCGACCACGGTCAGGATCAAGGCCAAGTTGGCGCCGCGGTAGCAGACAGAACTCTCCAGGCAGCCGCGACTCCATGGCCTCGGCACCGGCGCTGGAGGAAAGGTCGAGGGCGAATGATCCCTCGGGCCATGGCGCTTACGTCCGTAGCAGCACCGGCAAAGGCCCCGCCGAGCCCGTGAACTGCGTCGCGATGTCGAGCGCGCCCGCCAGTCGTCGGCGATCAGGCGGACGCGTGTCAGGCGGCCGCCGTGGACGCAGCGGCCGACGGCTCCACCGTCACGGCGACGCCGAGATCGCGCAGCCGGTCGAGTTCGCGCGGATCGGCCCGGGCGTCCGTGATCAATTCGTGCACCTCGGTGACCTCGCAGATCTTGCAGAAGGCGGCCGGCCTGAATTTCGACGCGTCCGCCAGAAGAACGATCCGCTTGGCTGCGGCGATCATGGCGCGCTTCATGGCCACGGCCTCAAGCGATGTCTCGCTCAAGGTTGTGCCGGAGATCGCATGGGTGCCCAGGAGAGCGACGTCCGCGCTGAGATTGCCGAGAAAGTCGCGTCCCGGATCACCGACCATCGTCAGCGATCCGGGACGCACCGTTCCGCCGAGGACCACGACGCGGATGTTGCTCGCGGTCGCCAGCACTTGGCCGATGCCGAGATCATTCGTGACGGCGGTCAGCGCCATGCCACGTGCCACCGAGGCGCGGGCCGCGGCGAGCACGGTCGAGCTGCTGTCGAAGATCACGCTCTCGCCGCGATGCAACGTTGCAGCGGCGGCCCGACCGATCGCCTCCTTCTGCGGCCGGTCGAATTCGGCCGTGATCGCCGCTTCGGGTTCGAAGGTCGACTGAAGCTGCTTTTGAATAAGCGCGCCGCCGTGCGTGCGCTCAAGATAGCCGCGCTCCTCCAGATGCTCAAGGTCCCGCCGCACGGTCGACATCGAGATGCCAATCGCCTGCGCGAGCTCCTGGATCGACGCGGCGCCCCGCTTGCGAATGTGGTCCAGCATGAAGGCCCGGCGCTGGGCTGGAATGAGCTCCGCGCGGCGGTTCGAGGCCATGGTTTATGCCCACTTCCGACGGTTGCCGATCATATGTCGCGTGCTCGATCGATCAGAGCCGCGATGATGCGGCTGGACGGCAGCTGATACAGCATGGGCCTGAATGGCAAGGTCATGGGGCTCGCGTGATCGGGGTGGTGACTGCGAGCTCGCGAGGCTCGCATGCAGCCTCTGCGCCAACACGAGTGAGCGGGTGCGCGGCAGGCTGGCGTGGAGAGAATGGCAGAAGATGCGATGTGTCAAGCAGCCCGCCTAATCCCCAGCATCCACCATCATACTCCGGCATAATTTGAAGTACACCGACGCAGAATGAGATATTATGATCAATTCTGGCTTCCCAACAGCGGAGGCATGCGCCAGGCTCTACCGTGCGTTTCGGGAGCGGGAGTGTCGGTGTTTCGTCCGAGGATCGCGGTTGAATCAGCGGATCCTGCGGGGGTTGGTCCGGAGATCATGGCGCGCGCCGCATCGGCGCTGAAGCCGCGAATTGAGGGTTGGCGAGTCCGCCCTCGCGCTAACGGGGTCGTTGTTAGCCGCCGGCGCCAGCTTGTTCCAATCGGACAATGCGCGACGGGCGCTCCTCGCCAATCGGGAACGCTTGGAAAGGCTCGCCCAGGCGCCCCGGAATAAAGACTCCGAGTTCGTCGTTCTCGACCGGTTGTAGGCTGCGCTGTAGGCCATGAGCGCGACTGACACCCGATCTTGCGCCGAGTGACACGCGATTTTGCGCGCTACATCTCCACAATGTCTCCAGAGAAATGCCGGTTGCCGGATGTGTACGGCGGGCAACGCTCATCGAGGGCACGGGCGAACTCGACAAGGGGGGTGCACTTCTCTCCGGCGCCCGCCACACGCCGGGCTGCTATGGGGTCGAATTGCAGACCAAGGACCACGCACGGTGGTCGTCGCCGGCGATGCGATCAGATATGCCCGCGAGGCGCTGCTGCAGGCCTGTGACATGGCGTTCGACGAGATCGCCGCTGGCACGGCGTCGATCCGCACTATACTCGCACGCGCCGACCGCATCACTCCCGGCCATTTCCCCGAATTGCGCCGCACGGAGGCGGGTTCATCTGGACGAGCCGGCGCCGTTCGAGCTGCTGATCCGCTAGCGCGATAAGGAAAAGCAGAACGGTGTTGGAGCTTGAATATGGGTAAACCTATTGAGCGATGTAGGCCACGTCCAAGCCCGATGAAGGGCGCACAAGCGGCTACGACATCCTCTCGCCCCGCGTGCATGGAAGAATACGAACCAGTCGACGGTTCGCGGACCTGCTGCCGAGTCTGACGTCGGTCGACAGGCTAACTCCATCACACGCTGGCGCTATCTAACTCGTTGATATCCTCCGCCATCAGGACAAGCGCGGTAGCGCAGGCGAAGCTCTCAATGTGGCTGACATTGGTGGCGCTTGCTATGGGCGCGGTAACGCCTTCGCGCGCCATCAGCCAGGCGAGCGCGACCTCAGCCGGCCGAGCGCCGTGGCGCGCCGCCACCCTGTCGAGTGCACCGAGGATCGCTAGCCCGCGCGCATCGAGATACTTGCCCATCCCCTCCCCGCGCGGGCTCAGGCCGAAATCGACCGGCGATCGGTACTTGCCCGTCAGAAAGCCGGAGGCGAGGCTGAAATAGGTGACGACGCCGAGCCCTTCGTGCAGACACAGCTCGCGCAGCGGCCCGTCGAAGGCAGCGCGGTCATAGAGATTGTATTCCGGCTGCAGTATCTCGTAGCGCGGAAGCCGCTCACGCGCCGCGACGGCAAGCGCCTCGCCAAGTTGGGCGGCGTCGAGATTCGAGGCGCCGACGGCCTTTATCTTACCGGCCGCCAGCAGCGTCTCATAGGCCCGCAGGGTTTCCTCATAGGGCGTCGCGGCATCGGGCCAATGCGAGAAATAGAGGTCGATCGCCTCAATGCCGAGCCGGCGCAGCGAACCTTCGGCCGCCTCGACGATCCAGCGGGCCGACAGCCCCTTCTGTCCGGGGCGGCCTAGATCGGAGCCGACCTTGGTGAAGATCACCACCTTGTCGCGCAGGCCGGGTCGCGCCTTCAGCCAGTTGCCGATGATGGTCTCCGACTCGCCGCCGCTATTGCCCGGCGCCCAGGCGGAATAGACGTCAGCCGTGTCGATGGCGTTGAAGCCGTGGTCGACGAAGGCGTCGAGCACCGCAAAGCTCGTCTTCTCGTCGATGGTCCAGCCGAAGACGTTGCCGCCCAGCACGAGAGGGGCGATCGAAAGGCTCGTCTTGCCGAGGTTGCGGTTCTGCATGGGCGGCTCCCTGGTCATTGTGTCAGGCGCGGCCGACGGTGCACTCAATCTGGCCGTGCGGCTCATCGGTCGCGGTGAAGACCTGCCCGTCCGACGAACGGCCGAAGGGCGAAAGATCGATCGGCAGGTAGTGCTTGTTCGGGCAGGCCATTGAAATCTCGACGACCTCCTGCACCGCGGCAAGGACCGCCTCGCCCATGAGGAAGAGCGTGCGCTGGAGGCTTGGGCTGAAGGTCGTCGCGAAAACGCCCATCGCGACCTCGATCACGCGCGCATTGGCCGCCTCGTAGGAGACGGGCTTGGCCAACCAACGCCAGGAGGCGTTCATGGCCGTTCCGAGTAGGCGATCGGACGTGCTCTTGAGGGTCGTGGCCTCATCCATCACATAGTTGTCCCAACCCGATTGCGTGGTTTTCAGGAAGGCGAAACCGTCAATGCCGGAGGCCAGCGTCACGCCTTCGCGCGTGGCCGTGAGGGTCACGGTCGGACGACCATTGCCGTCGAACAGGAAGCTGTGGTCGTGCGGTGCGCCGTCGACGATCAGCCGCGTCCACCGGGTCTCGCCGGTTTCGATCTCCACCTTGGCAACCTGTCGGTAATGATCGAGAAAATACGCCGCGAGCGCCTGTGCGAAGTCTTCGTTTTCCGCGCCGACATGATCACGGGCGACGATATTGACGATGTTCTTTATAGAATCGGTGGCGATAACGCCGGCATTGGCGCCCTCCGTATAGGAGGCATCGAAGTCGCCGTGGAGCATCGCCGTCACGGTGAGTTCGCGTGCTTGGTGGCGATCGGTGTCGCGATTGACCCGCATAACGCGGACGCGATCCTTGCCGTGGCGCTGGCTTATGAGCGGCATCTCGACTTATCTTTCCAATTGGGAGAATGCGGTTGCGGGCCAACAGCCGCCGATCAGTAGCCGAGCGCGATGCCGTCCTTGCGGGGATCCGATCCCCCGACCAGAACGCCGCGCTCACGGTCGATCCAGATCGCCTGCCCACCGCCGTGCGGGCGGCCGATCTCGACAATGCGGTGTCCCATGGCGGCGAGCTCGACGCGGGTGCGCTCGGGGATGCCGCGCTCGACTTCCACGGCTCCGGCAAAGGGGAACAGGCGCGGGGCCTCGAGCGCCTCTTGGATATCCATGCCGTATTCCAGCAGGTTGGTGAGGAACAGGGTCTGGCCCATCGGCTGGAAATGACCGCCCATCACGCCAAAAGGCATGACCGCGTGGCCTTCGCGCGTCAGCATGCCGGGCATGATCGTGTGCATCGGCCGCTTGTCCGGTGCGATGCAGTTCGGATGTCCGCGCTCGAGACGAAAGCCGAAACCGCGATTGTGCAGCAGCACGCCCGATTCTTTAGCGAGGATGCCGCTGCCGAAGCTCTGGAACAGCGAATTGATGAAGCTGCAGGCATTGCCGTCGCGGTCGACGACGCTGATGTACACCGTATCGCGATGGGCGGGCACCGGCGACACGCCCGGCGCGGGCAGCGACGAGAGCGCCCGCCGGTCGTCGATCAGTGTGGCGAGAGCACGCGTGTAGTCCGGGCTCGTCAGTTGGGCGACCGGAACCTTGGCCTGCGAGGGATCCGCGACGAAGGCATCGCGGTCGCGATAGGCCAGACGTGCCGCCTCTATGTGCCGGTGCAGACGCAACGTGCTCGTCGGGCCGTCAGCGGTAGGGCCGAGAGCGTCCAATATGCCCAGCATCATCAGGACGACGATGCCGGAACCATTGGGCGGGCACTGCCAGACGTCGTAGCCCTTCCACTGTGCATGTATCGGCTCGACGAATTCCGCAACCCGCCGGCCACGGGCGAAGTCCTCCTCCCTGTGTAGACCGCCGGCCTTCTGCAGCGTCGAGCCCATGTCCTGCGCGACCTCTCCGAGGTAGAATGCGTCGGCGCCCTTGGCTGCGACGGCGCGCAACGTCTTCGCCAATGCCGCCTGCACGAAGCGCGCTCCTTCCGCCGGCGGCCGTCCGCCGGGCAGAAACAGTTCATTGTCGGAGCGCGCCAGCTTCTCGCCCTCCTCGCTCCAGTCGGCCGCCACGCGCGGATGCACCGGAAAGCCCTCCTCCGCATAGCGGATCGCGGGTCGCAGCAACTCGTCGAAATCCTTCGAGCCGAAGCGCTCCAGCAGGAGTTGCCAGGCAGAGACCGCACCCGGGATGGTCACGGTATGGGGGGAGGTGTTGGCGAGCGCCGTAATGCCGGCAGCATCGAAATAGTCGATCGAGGCGGCAGCCGGCGCCCGGCCCGAGCCATTGACGGCGAACACTGCATCGCCGCCTGCCGGAGCGTAGAGGCAGAAACAGTCGCCGCCGATGCCGGTCGACTGCGGCTCGATGACCCCCAGGACGGCGCAGGCAGCAATGGCCGCGTCCACCGCATTGCCACCGGCCCGCAGCACATCAAGGGCGGTGAGCGTCGCCGCGGGCATAGAGGTCGCCGCCATGCCATTGGTGGAATAGACGGCGCTGCGTCCCGGCTGATGAAAGTCACGCATGTATGGACTCCGAAATCGCGAATGAGCGGCCGCAGGGTGCGCCCCCGCTAGTTTTTTGCCCCGGCATGGGTCTGACCGAAGAGAATGGCGCGCGATTGGTCGTTCACATTCGGTGCGGTGTTGATCGCGTCCGACTTGGCGCGGGCGGCAATGACCGCCGGCCGAGCGGAAATCGCGGCGAACCAGCGCTTCACATTGGGGAAGTCCTCGAGGCGGAGGTCCTGGCGGCCATGGTCGATCACCCAGGGGAAAGCCGCCATGTCAGCGACGGAGTAGTCGCCGAGTATGTAGTCCCGGCCAGCGAGCCGCTTGTCGAGCACACCGTAGAGACGGCCGGTCTCACGGACATAGCGGTCGATGGCGTAGGGAAGCTTCTCCGGCGCGTAATGGCGGAAATGGTGGGTCTGTCCGGCCATCGGCCCAAGGCCACCTACCTGCCAGAACAACCACTCCATCGCCGCCACGCGCCCGCGCAGATCCTTCGGTAGGAAGGTTCCGGTCTTCTCCCCGAGGTAGAACAGGATTGCGCCGGACTCGAAAATGGTGATCGGCGCCGCATCGTTGGCCGGGCTGTTGTCGCGGATGGCGGGGATCTTGTTGTTTGGGGAGATCTTCAGGAACTCTTCGCCGAACTGCTCGCCCTTGGAAATGTTGATGGTCGAGGTTCTATACTCGATGCCCATCTCCTCTAGGGCGATAAGAACTTTCAGGCCGTTCGGCGTCGTCCAGAAAAAAAAGTCGATCACGTCCGTCTCCTCATGCGTGGTCGGAAGTGCAGGCGACGTATCGCCTGCACATCTAATCAATCACTTGCCCCAGATCTTGCGATAGACATCGCGGTAACCATTGTCTGGATCGTAGATGTTGTCAGCGCCGCCGTCTTTGCCGATGTTCGACTTCACCACCAAATGGGTCGGAGCGACATAGCCGCTGATCGGCTCGCCAGCGAGGGCGCGGTTCGCCTCGTCGATGATCTGCCAGCCATGGAGATGAAGAGGCTCGGCCACGGTGGCCATTTGATATTGGCCTTGGCGAATGCGCTCGAAGGCGGCCTTGCTGCCGTCGCCGCCAGCGACGTTTAGCGGATGGTCGGTTCCTTTGCGGCGCGCGCCGGCGAGTGTCGACGCCATGAAGTCAAAGAAGCCATCATTGATGGCGAGGCTGTAGCTCCATTTGCCGCCGTAGCGCTGCAGCAGCGAGGTGGTCATCTGCGGGATACGGGTGGCGACGTCGTGCAGCGGCGTATCGACTGTCGTCAAGACGCTGCAGCCCGGACAGGCCTTGATGTTGTCGGCCATGGCGTCGGACTTGAGGACGGAGATCTTCTCCGTGGAGTCGGTGAATACGACGACGCCGGCGGTGCCGCCGCTGTCCGCCACCACGAGCGCAGCCGACACCCGGGCGACGTTCAGCGGGTCGGTCGAGATGTTGGTGATCAGCGGCAGGGCTGGATCGTGGCCGGGCTTGATCGTCGAATGCCAGCCGAACACCTTGATGCCGGCGTCCATCGCCTTCTGCAGCGTCGCCTTCTGCTCGACGGCGTCGATATTGCCGGCGATCAGCACGTCGGGCTTCAGAGCGATGGCTTGGGTGAGTGCGGAGGTGCGCCCGGCGATGGAGCCGCCGCCGTCGAGGATGCGCAGCTGCCAGCCCATGACCTTGGCTGCCTCGGTGACGCCTTCGCTAACGCCGAGCGGTCCGCCATTGCGTTGGTCGGCGGAGACGAAGATGACGGACTTGCCCCCCTGGGCTTTCGGACCGGTGGTCGGGCCGTCCCAGGGCAGCGACGGAGCAGCCGCTTTCTCGATGACCTGCTTGGCGGTGGCGACGTCGAGCGGTTCGGCGGCGCGCGCGGCGGGAGCACTTAGCAGGGCGGCGATTGCCGCACCCGCCAGCAGAGTTCGCATTCCACGCATATTGTTCTCCTGTCTCTGGATTGGGTTTTTTTTGCACTGACGCGATTGGCTCGCGCTCTTTCGATGGGCCGGCCGGATGAGCGGCTGGCGGGGTAGCGTTCACCGGGCCGAGCCATTCCAAGCGCGGCCGCGGTCGCCGTAAGCTTCGAAGCCCGCCTGCGTGACAGCGAGGGTGTCCTCGATCTTGATGAGGCCGCGGCGCGGGTGTTCGAGCGTCGTCTCGACCGAGAGCACCATGCCGGCCTGGAGCGGCAGGTCGGCATCGTACCCCTCGTAGCCGACGGGGGTCCGGCTGCTCAGGCGCGGAGCTTCGTGTCCGACAATGCCCATGCCGTGCGCGACGAAATGCATGTGCGCGCGGTTCGGCGAGGCTTTCACGGCCTCCAAGGCGGGTGTGTAGATGTCGCCGCCGCGTGCGCCAGCTCGGATCGGGCCGCGCGCCGCCCGCTGTACCGCCTCCACCTCGGCGAGCATGTCTTCAAGCTCGGCGTCCGGCTCACCGAGAATACCCATGCGGCAGAGATCGCCGATATAGCCCCGGTAGCGGCCGCCGGAATCGAGCGAGAGGATGTCGCCTGCGCCGAGCGGCTGGTCGGAGGGGGCGCGATTGAGGCTCTGCCCGGCCGAGATCAGGCAATATTCGAAGACGAGGTCGCGGTCCGTCTCCTCGCTGCGCAGCCGCGCGACGGCTTCGCGCTTGGTCATGCCCGGCGCGAGCGCGCTGAAGGTGGCGATCATCGAATCGACCACGCGCTCGGAGGCTTCCCTGATCAGTTGCAGCTCCTGCGGGCTCTTGCAGGCGCGCAGCCGCTCGAGCGGAAAATACGCCTCGACCAGCCGGCTTTCTGGGAAGGCAGCCTCCAGGGCGCGCGCCGCATCGTAGGGAAGGAAGGAGAATTCGACGCCGATATGCCCGACCGGAAGACCGAGCGCACGCAGATGCTCGATGGCGATCGCGGCGGCATCGAGCGTGCCCCAGCTCGAGGTGGTGACGTAAGGTGTCCAGAAGCGCTCGTTCTGCTGCTCATAGACTTCCATCGACTGGCCGACATAGGCGGCCTTCTCAGGTTGGCCAAGCGGATAGATGAGGATTGGCAGATAGCGGCTTACGCCAATCGCGTCCGAATAGTCGTGGAAGAAATACCGATAGCCGCCGAGTAGATACTGGATGTTGTGCTTGGACGTGATCAGCAGCACGTCGATGCCGGCCTTCTCCATGAGATCGTCGAGATGCGCGGCGTCGAACGGCAGCGACGGCGCTCCGGCGTTTGGGTTGTGAAGATTCATGATCGGTTCCTTTGGCTCCCGGCACGGCAAGGCGCGGGCACAGTGGTGCCGTTTCGGGCGAAGCTCGCTTCAACGGCGGGCAAGTCGAGAACGAGGAGTTAGTCGTCGGGACTAAGCGGCGGTCGAGCCGCCAAGTCTACATTAACCCGACGGGGTAGCTTTCCTGGCCCCCGTACCGCGGCGGCGCTGGGCATAGCCGGCGATCGCGATGGACACGAGCAGGGTGGCGCCGTTGAACAACGGCTCGATGTAGAAGTCGCCGCCGAATTGCTGGATGCCGGAGATGCCGACAGCGAGAATGATGACTCCGACCAGCGTCCCCCAGACGTTGACCCGGCCGGGTTTTATGGTGGTGGAGCCGAGAAAGACACCGACAAGCGCCGGGAGCAGATAGTCGAGGCCGACACTCGCCTGCCCTACGCGCAATCGCGCGGCGAGCACGACCCCAGCTGCGGCGGTGATGAGACCGGATACGACGAAGGCGAGGATCGAATAGCGGCGCACCGGAATGCCGTTCAGCGCCGCCGCGCGTGGGTTGGCACCGATGGCGTACATGAACCGCCCTACGGGCAGGTGATCGAGGACGAGCCACAGCATCAGCGCCAGGCCGAGCACGTAGACGGCGCTGATGGGTATATTGAACAGCGTCAGCTCATTGACCTCATAGAAAGCATCCGGCAGCGGGCCGACGATCTGCCGCCCGCCGGTGTACCAGAGCGCCGCGGCATAGAGGATGGTGCCGGTGCCCAGCGTGGCGATGAAGGAGTCGATCAGCGCGACTTCGACCAGCATGCCGTTGATCAGCCCAAGCCCACCGCCCATCAGCAGAACGAGCAGCACGGCCATCTGCCACGGCATGTCGTAATTGAGCTGGAGGCTGATCGCCAGGATGTGCCAGAGCACGATGCCATAGCCGATGGTCAGGTCGATCTTGCCAGTGACCATCGGAAACAGTACGGCGAGCGAGAGCAGCGCAATAATCGCCTTGTTGTCGATGATGGCGCTGAAGTTCAGCAGCGTCGGAAACGTATCGGGGAAGATGAGCGAGAACAGGAGAATCAACAGCAAAGTCAGGATTGGAAGCCCATAGGTCGGCAGCAGCCGGCGCAGGCGCACACCGACGGGCAACCGAGCCAATTCGCTCCGCGTGGGCTCAAGGGCATCGGACTTGAGTGATTGCACAGGGCAGCTCCGATTTTGGCGGACGAGTTTGATTCAGGCCGCGGCAGTGACGGCGGCTGCGGTGAGAAGGCCGTCGGGAGTCAAATTCGGTCCCGCAAGGGCATCGACGATCCGGCCGCGGCTGAACACCAGGGCGCGGTCGCACAGGGCCGCAACCTCGACGAAATCGGTCGAGACGAGCAGCACACCGAGTCGTCCCTCAGTGGCATTGAACAGCAGCCGGTAGATTTCGCCCTTGGCGCCGATATCGACGCCGGCGGTCGGATCCTCGAGGATCAGGAGACGGCCCTTGAGATGCATCCAGCGTCCCAGGACGACCTTCTGCTGATTGCCGCCTGACAAGGATTCGATCAGCTGGCGGGGATCATTCGGGCGAAGCTGGATGTAGCGGGCCAATTTCTCGGCCTCCCGCTCCTCCTCCCGATGCCGCAGCCGGTTGAACCAGCGCCCGCCCAGGGCCGCCTTGTTGAGAAAGAAATTCTCGGTGACGGAAAAGCCGTGCACGACGGATTCGCCGGTGCGGTCGCCGCTGGCGAAGCGGACGCCTTGAGCGATGGCGTCGGCCGCTCCGGAGAGTCTCACCGGCACCCCCTCGAGGCGCACCACGCCCGCATCGAGAGGGACGAGCCCGAACAAGGCGCGCGCAAAGGCCTCCTGGCCAGCCCCGCGCAGTCCGGTCAAGCCGAGGATTTCGCCCGGCATGACCTCGAGATCGATCGGGCCGACGCCGGGGATCGCCGCCCCGGCCACTTCGAGCAGCGGTGGGCCGGCGAAGCTCGCTTTCTCCCTCAATACAGGCTTGGCGGATTTGCCGATGATGAGCCGGACGAGTTCCTCCGGCGTGGTGTCGGCCACATTCTGCTCGCCGACCATGTGCCCGTCGCGCAGCACCGCGACGCGATCGGCAACAGAGAAGATCTCTTCGAGCCGGTGGGAGACGTAGATGATGCCGATGCCAATGGAGCGCAGCGGGCGGATGGCTTCGAACAGACGGTTGACCTCGTCGGCCGGTAGCGAAGCCGTGGGCTCGTCCATGACGATGATGAGCGCATCCGTGGTCAGGGCGCGGGCGATGGCAACGAGCGAGCGCTCGATTCGGCCAAGCTGATTGACGCGGGTGTCGGGATCGATGTCGATGCCGAGTTTGGCCAGCGCGGCCGAGGCGAACTGACGCGATTTCGCCCATGAAATCGGGCCGTGGACCATACCGCGCCGACGCGGGAAGCCCCGCGTCAGGCACACATTCTCCGCCACTGTCATCCAGTCGATGAGGCCGAGATCCTGATGGATGAAAGCAATGGGGAGGCTCGTGACGGTGCGGCTGACATCCTGGCCCTCGAATAGGATCTGCCCTTTGTCGAGGCTGTGTACGCCGGCCAGCGTTTTGATCAGGGTCGATTTGCCTGCCCCGTTCTCCCCCAGGAGGGCGAGCACCTCGCCGTGCCGGAGCCTGACGCTAACGTCGCTGAGTGCTTGGTTGCCGCCGAAGCTCTTCGAGATGCCACGCATCTCAAGGAGCGGCGGGAGGCTTTTCACGTCTGCGGCCGCGAACGCGTTCATCGACTAGTCCCGCATTGATTTCATTGGCGCGAGAATTGCTTGTCTCGACCACCCCTCTTGATTCAAGTTAGCAATAAATTGCGCCTGTCGCAATAGAATTGCGATATGAGCAACTTCATTGCGAAAGACGCCAGGCCGGTGGTACTTTGGGCTATGCCGTTTGCGAAATTTGTTGGCCAACGCTGTACGGACGGGAGCGGCTGTGCTTATGCCTGAGCAACCCGCGAAAAGGTTGGCATCATGGAACCGAAACTCACCGGCTCAGAGGGCTCCGGCCATGGCACCATCCGTTCCCTGACCAAGGGTTTGGAGCTGCTGGAGCTGGTCATTACCGCCCGCAAACCGATGCGGTTGCGCGACATTGCCGCTACGCTCCAGCACGAGCCGAGCACGGCGTTGCGCATTCTCGCGACCCTCGAGGAATGCGGCTTCGTCACTAAGGATCCTGACACCAAGCTCTATTCGGCAGGTCCCAAGCTGGCCCGTCTGCGCCGTTTCGCGCCTGCCCACGGGCTGCTCGTGGAGCGGCTGCGCCCCTTCTTGCGCGAATTGAACGTCGCCACCGGGATGACCACCTATCTCGGCGTGCTTGAGCACGACGAAGCCATGCTGATCGAGGTCGTTCCGGCTCAACATATTGTCTCGGTCCGGCAGCTACCTGGGGACCGCGAGCCGCTCTATCGTGGTGCCGTCGGCAAGGCGCTTCTGGCGGGCCAACCTCAACCTTTGCAGGAGGCGTTGATCCAGTCCATGCGTTTCCAGCGCTTCACCGCCAATACCATCACCGATGCCGATACATTGAGAAAGGAATTGCAGGAGGTTCGCACCCTTGGCGTCTCCTTCGATGAGGCCGAGGGGCATGAAGACGTCTGCTGCATCGCGGCGCCGCTCCTCGACGATACCGGCTATCCGCTTGCGGCTATCGGCATTTCCATGGTCAAGCAGATGGTGCCCAACGGCGCCCGCGGTCAAACCGAGTGGATCGAGACCGTGCGCAACACCGCGTCGACCGCGCGCAAGCTGCTCGTGCCGATGTAGGTGGCGTCTTCGCATATCGTCGGATCGCGTTGCTCCTGGAAGTCGAGCCATACGCAGCGAACCTGGCGCGAGCACGGTTTCCGCCCGTCCGAAAGACTGCTGCCTTCAAGGCGTTCGACCCCAGCCGCGCCCACTAGAAGAGTCCAACTCTGTGCTGGGCCACATAGTGAGTTCGGCCAATTTGAACGAGAGGTTTCACGATCGGTTCGTCGCCCACACGCCGTACGGGGCTGGGAATCTCGTCGACGACCAGTGGGCGCTTGCGGTGGGAACGCCGAGGGTCGGCAATGGGGACCGCGTTCAGCAGCTTGCGCGTATAGGCATGTTGTGGGTTCTCGAAAATCTCGGAGCGCGAGCCGATCTCAACAATCTGGCCGAGATACATCACCGCGACGCGATGACTGACGCGCTCCACCACCGCCATGTCGTGCGAGATGAACAGCACGGAAATGCCGAAATCCGCCTGCACCTCCATCAGCAGATTGACGATCTGCGCCTGGATCGAGACATCGAGCGCCGAGACTGACTCGTCGGCGATGATCACCTTCGGATTGAGCGCGAGCGCCCGTGCGATGCAGATCCGCTGACGTTGGCCGCCCGAGAACTCGTGCGGATAGCGGTCGGCCATGGCCGGGACGAGGCCGCAGCGATTCATCAGCGCCCTCACCCGCTCCCGCGCCTTGGCGCCACGCTCTAGGCCGTGGATCAGCAGCGGCTCCATAATCGACGAGCCGACGCTCATCCGCGGATTTAGCGAGGCAAACGGATCCTGGAAGATGATCTGGATGTCGCGGCGCACCGGCTGCATCTCGCGGCGGGTCAACTGACTTATGTCCTGCCCGTCGAACACTGCCAAACGCCCCGTATCCCTCGCCGACGAGATGGCCGGACCATGGCCCAGTCTTTCTGCCGGTATGGAGGGCCACGTTCCCTTCGAGGTCGATGATGCCGGTTTGGCGATAATCGAAGTCGGGATCGTTCTGCTCGACCACTTTCATCGCCATTGGTGCGGAAAAGCCCAGCTCAAGCAGATTGAGGGAGCGCGGGTCATGCGAGCGCATGTACATAGCCTGGGACTTGCTGATCCCGACATTGGCTCGCGCGCTTTCGTTGCGGCGACCGCAAGCAATCGAAAATGTCGTCGTACCGATGCCAAGCCGGCCGGTGTGGGGCAGCGTGCAATAATTGAGTAAGTCATGGCATCACCGTGGGGGCGCTGGGACTTCAACATGTCAACGAACTCCATCTGCGTCTTGGCCTCGCGCGGCTTCTTGGCCCGTTCCAGATAGTAGTCCGCCATCAGCTTGAATTCCTCATGGACGCGACGCAGTTCACGCACCGCATCGTCGTCGAGATCGACGCGCAAATCCCAATCGGAATGGGGCGTATCGCCCCAGACGGCGATCGCGGCGGCACGCGCGGCGCCGGCCTGCATGCCGCCAGCGGCCTCACCGGCTTCGAGTGCGAGGAGCAGCCGCTCCTCCAGCTTGTCGCCCCTATGCGCCGTAAAATTTTGGATCATCGCCGTGATGACGCTTTCGCTGGAGATGCCGTTGCCGAAGGCACTGACATCGGCGGCGACCTTGTGACCGGACCATACGGCGAGCGCGGGACCATGGGAGATCGCGGCGACGCCGTTACGGTCCATCACGACCATCTGCCGGCATCGGGATTCGGATCGTTGTCGAGCAGAGTCCGCAAGGTCGAAGAGGCGCTGAAGCCCTGCCCTAGGACACGCAGCGCAAGGAGATTGTTCTGCGGCCGCTCACTGCCCAGCGTCAGCGCGATGCCGACGCGCGACTTGCCCGCGTCGCAACAGGCAAATCCGAGCGCGAGGCTCGTGCTTGCGAGGCCATAGCCTATTCGTCCTGTCCTCTCGCATCTTGCAACCAACCCATAGTTCATCCGAGCCTCCACGTTTCACCATCACAGGCCCATTGCATTCCATCGCTGTCGCCGATGGCTCGGAAGTGAATGCATCATTCAGGCCAGATGGGCGAGCCGCCCACTCTTCGTCGCCGGATGGGTATACGCTGGCACGGCGTGGAAGCCTTCGAGCCGTGCCCTTCGTCGCCGAGACCATGTCGATCGACGCGATCCTCGCGCCGCCGAGCGCCGTGCACTGGGCCGGAACCGACCAACTCGGCCGGGGACCGCAGGGGTCGCAGTATGGGCTGACCGGTTCGCTGGCCGACGGGACGGCCGGCGGAGTGACGAGCGGCGGCGTGGTCCTACCGCCGATGGCGGCCTCTCTATGTCGGCGCCGACAACAGCAGCACGACCTTCTCCGGCACCTTCTCGCGCGACGGCAAGCTGGGCGAGGAAGGCGCCGGCATGCTGACGCTGATCGGAGGTGCCCAAGTAGTGCTAACGCCGCAGCAGGAACGGCAGCCGATCGTCGACCCGCACCCCGATCCTCCTACCGTTTCGGCTCGAGAGCCCAACCCCAGGAACGTGGCATAAGCCGGAGCGCGGCCGCCCAAATCCGTTGGTGGCCACTAAGGAGCGATGGCCTGGGCCTCCGACGGCCAGGTGTCGCCGAGACGGTATCCGACAGGAAACGGGTCAGTCGGGTCCAGCACATATTGATGAAACGCGGTAATCCAGGCGGAGCCGGTGATCGAGGGAAGAATACCCTCCCGGTCGCCGACGCGGGCGGTGCCGAGCACGCGCCCGATGAACTCGGTGCCGATGATCGAGCGGTTCACGAAGCGCTCACCGACGCCGATCTGGCCGCGCGCATGCATCACCGCGAGACGCGCGCTGGTGCCCGTGCCGCAGGGCGATCGGTCATGCCGGCCGGGCGAGACGATGACGCTGTTATGCGCCCTCTTTCCATCCGGGGTATCTATTAGCGGCCCTGCGAACATCGTCTGGTTGATGGTGTGGATCTCGGGGTTCTCGGGATGCACGGCGGGAATCTGCTCGGCGGCGGCCTTCTTGATGCGCTCGCCCACCTCGACGAGCCTGGCGGCCTCCGATGGCTCGACCTTGAAGCCGAGACTCGCGGCATCGACGATCGCGTAGATCATGCCGCCATAGGCGACGTCGACGCTGATCGTCCCGAGCCCCGGCACGTCCACCTTGGCGTCGAGCGCGAAGACGAAGGCGGGCACGTTGTCGAAGGTCACGCTCTCGCACTTGCCGTTTCTGCATGCCGCCGTGACCTTCACCAGGCCGGCCGGCACCTCGACCGTCAGCGTGGTAACCGGCTCCTGCATCGGGATCATGCCGGTCTCCAGCAGCACGGTGACGGTGCAGATGGTGTTGGTGCCCGACATCGGCACGTAGTAGTCGGATTCGATGATGACGAAGCCGGCGTCGGCCTCCGGCCGGGTCGGCGGCAGGACGAGGTTAACGCATTGCGTCACCTTCCCGCGCGGCTCGTTGAGCAGGAACTGGCGCAGGTCGTCGCCCTTCGTCTCGAGATACTTCATCTTCTCGAACATGCTGGCCCCGGGCACGTCGAGGACGCCGCCGGTGATGACCTCGTTGAGCTCGCCGGCAGCATGGGCCCCGACCACGGTAATCATTCGATTAAAGCGCATGCTGAAGGCCCTTGCTGAGGAAACCGTGGACGAGGGGTGGCGGGGACGGACGGCGCTAGCGCATCGGCGACAGCGGCGTCGGCGTGAGAATGCGGTTCTGCTGGCTGACGATCATGCCCTTTATCGCGGCGAGGTAGCGCGCCCAGCCGGGATGGGCGAGCATGACGGTGCGACGCTCCTCACGGGCGCGTAGGCTCTCGTAGCGCCAGAGTGCCACGACATGGCTGAGCTCGCCGATCTCGGTAACGAAATGCCCGACGAAGCCGCCGAGCGTGTCATTCTGGATCTGCAGGCCGAGGGTCTCGTAGGCGTGGAGGAAGTCGGCCATGGAGCCGGGCACGATGTGATAGTCGCGTTCTTCCAGGATCATGGCGTTCGCTTCCTCAGACGATGAGCGGCGCGAAGTGGCGGTGCACCGCGGCGGCAAGGCTCGCGGCCGTCAGCGCGGAGGTCTTGGGGTTGGTCGCGGAAGGTGTGTTGGTGAAGCACAATGTGGCCGAGCCGAGCGCGCTCTCGACCTCGATCTTATGCGTGTTGCGCGTCGCCGCCGGATCGGCGATGGCCCGCACGCGGGTGCGTGCCACGCCCGCGGCCAGCGCCACGGTCAGCCCGGCATTCAGGTTCCGCGGATAGAGGCGCGCGGCTTCCTGCGCGCCGCCCTCGAACAGGACAACCGGCTCGCGCAGCGGCTGGCCCCCTGCCGACACCGCCGCCAGCTCGGCCGCCCAGGCGGCGGGCGGCTTGCGCGAGGTGTAACGCACGCGGGCATCCCCGGTCATGCGCACCGCCGCGAGATAGTCGAGGCCGCCGATGGCCCCAGCAGGAACGATCAGGCGGGCGCCGCTACGCGCGGCGATGCCGGTGAGCCGAGCGATCAGGTCCTCGTCTCCCAGCGCGCCGGTCGCAGCGGCGACGACGGATATCCCCGCGCCTATCAGCACGGGCGCCATCGCCGCGAGCGCGGCCTGGCCGGCGGCCTCAACCACGAGATCGGGAGAGGCGTCGACCAGTTCCTCCACCGTGCCGACGAGGTCGAGACCGGGGGGAAGCGCGTCGCGCGCCGCCGAGCCCTCGCGCAGCAGCACGGTGAGACGGAAATTCCCGGCGGCCAGATAACGGCCGACGTCACGGCCGATCGCGCCGAAGCCGACGAGCCCGATATGACGTTGCGCGCTCATGGGAACCATGTATCCGCCGCGCTCACCAGGCCGTCATGCCGCCGTCGACGGTAAGCATGCTGCCGGTGGCGAAGGAGGCATCGTCCGAGGCCAGCCACAATATGGCGTTGGCGATCTCCACCGGCTCTGCCCAGCGACCGAGCGGGGAGCGGGCCTTCAGCCTGGCCTTGAAGGTCTCCGGGTCGGGATGGCTGGCCACCATCTTGTCGAAATAGGTCGACCAGGTGACGCCAGGCGCGACGCAGTTGACCCGGATGTTCTCGCCTGCATGGTCGAGCGCCATCGCCTTGGTCAGCGCGGCGACGCCGCCCTTGGAGGCCACATAGGCGGCACGGTCCAAAATGCCCACGGTGGCGACGTTCGAGGCGGTGTTGACGATCACGCCGCCGCCCTGGGCCGCCATCAGCGGGATGACCTGCCGGCAGCAGAGATAGACCCCCTTGAGATTGACCGCCATCAGCGCATCCCAGTCCTCCTCGGCGGTGCTGACGACCGTGCCGGGAATCCCGTAGCCGGCATTGTTCACCAATATGTCGATGCGGCCGTAGCGCGCGCGTGCCGCCTCAACCATGCCGGCGACCGCGGCGCTGCTGCTGACGTCCACGGCGAACGCGCTGGCCGAAGGCGCGAGCGCGGCGGCGACGGCCTCGGCCGCCGCGCCGTCCCGGTCGGCGACGAGTACGCTGGCCCCCTCGCGCACGAAAATCTCCGCCACCGCCTTGCCAATGCCGGCGGCGGCGCCGGTGATAACGGTAACCTTATCCTTGAGACGCATGTGTTCCTCGAATTGCGATCGGCGGGTGCCGGGACGCCGGCCCCGGCTTGCGGCCCGCCGCGGACGGCAGGCCGGGATGGCTCAGGGCACGCAGGCATCCTTCAGGGGCGCGGCGAACACGGTCTGCCGCTCGATCTCGAGCACGTTGTCCGGCCGCGGGAACGGCGCCGGCGCGGGCTCGCCGGGCGCCCTCTCCCGGCCGATCAGCCGGAAGAATTCCTCGAGCCCGTTGGGCACGATGAGCCAGGCCCAGCTCAGTTCCTCGCGGCCGTCGTTGATGAACATGTGCCGGCGGTTCTTGCCGATGAAGAAGGCCGAGCCCGGCGACATGGGATGCTCGACGCCGTCAACCATGGCGCGGCCCGTGCCGCGCACGACATAGATGACCTCCTCATTGCGGTCGTGCGCATGCTCGCGCACATAGCCGCCGGGGGGCACTGTCTGGGTGCCGAAGCCGATCGGGAGCTCCATGGCAACCAGGTGCGGCGCGAAGATCACCTCGATCTGGCCGTTGGCCGGCACGGGCTGCCAATAGCTCGCGGCCTGGCCGGGCTGCACCACCATGGTCAGGCCGGACGCTTCCGCGGCAGTCTCATTCGCCTCATCGGCCATCGATCGGCTCCCAAGATTGAATACAATATTCAGCCTAGCGTCCGATATGACGGGTTAACAGTCCAAAAAATAGGCTATTTTGCGATAAAATCGCCTATTATGTAGGCTTGCATTGGATTATGGCTGAATATGTTATTCAATTCACGGAGGATTTGCGGATGGTTCGCATCGGACGCCAATCGCTGACGGACCAGATCGTGACCGAGCTGCGCCGCCAGATCATCAACGGGCAACTCCCGGAGGGCACCCCCCTGCGGCAGGAGAAGCTGGCGGCCGATCTCGGCGTCTCCCGCGTCCCGCTGCGCGAGGCCATCCGCCAGTTGGAGGCCGAGGGCCTCGTCGTCTCCGAAATGCACAAGGGCACCGTGGTCTCCTCGCTCTCGCTGGAGGAGATCGAGGAGCTGTTCGATATCCGCATCCGGCTGGAGACCTGGCTGTTCGAGGTCGCCATACCGCGCTTGACCGACGCCGATTTCGACCTCGCCGAAGCGGTCATCGACGAGGCCATGCGCGTGGGCAGCGTGGAGAACTGGGGCGAGCTGAACTGGCGGTTCCACGAGGTGCTTTACCGGCCGAGCGGCAACAAGATCGCGCTGCGACTGCTGAAGACCGTCCACGACAATGCCAACCGCTACGTGAACCTGCAGATCGCGGTGGCGAAGGATGTCGAGATCGAGCTCTCCGACCACCAGACCCTGCTGGCTTATGCGCGGCTGCGCGACGTGCGACGCGGCGTCGACATGCTGCGCGGGCACATCCAGCGCGTCTCGCGCAATCTGATCGCATCGCTGGCCGACGGCCGGCGCGACAAAGACCGGGACATCGCCTGACATGACGCGCCATCCGCTCCGCACGAGGATGGCATTGAGTCTCCGGCGGCCTTCAGCGCCTGCCGTCGAGGAAGCCGCTCACCAGCGCGGCGAAGCGCTCCGGGTGCACCCGGGGATAGAAATGCCCGCCCTCCAGCGGCTCCAGCCGGGCGCCGGGAATCGCCGCGGCGAGCCGCTGCGAATGATAATAGGGCACCATCATGTCGTCGGGCGCGCCGATCACCAGCGTCGGGGCGGCGATGCGGCCGAGCTCAGCCGCCCGGTCGAATTCCAGCAGCATGCGGATCCGTGCGGCTGTGACGGACAGGGGCGCGAGGTTCCGCTCGGCCGCGGCGACGGCGGCATCGAGACTCTCGCTATGGAGCTCGATCCAGTCGGCCGTGTAGCCGAGCACATGGGTGAGCTTCTGGTAGGTCGCCGCGCCGGCGTACAGAAGAGTGTCGATACGCGCCTCGAACAGCGCGCGAAAGCGCGCGTCGGCCCGCGCCCAGGTGCCGCTGAGCACGAGGCGACGCACGCGCTGCGGCGCATCGAGCGCCAGCGTCTGGGCGATGGCGCCGCCGGTCGAATGGCCGACGATGTCGATCGTTTCGATGCCAAGCGCATCGAGCACCTCGATCACGTCCCGGGCGATCCTGCCGATGCTGTAGCTCCCCTCGGGGCGACCGTTGCGCCCCGCGCCGCGATGATCGACCGCGATCGTGCGGAAGCGTCCGGCGAAATGCGGGACGACGGCGCTCCAGAAGCTCGCCGCGCCGCCGAGGCCGGGCACGAGCAGAAGCGGCAGGCCATCTCCCGCGACGTCGAAGTGAAGCGGGCAGCCGTCGGTGGCAGTGACGAAGGACATAGAGAGCGGCTCGGGTGTTCGCAGACAGGGAATCGCGGCATTGCCGCCGGCGTAGGTGCGTCAGATTGCGCTCTCGGCGCCGGACTCATGCCCGAGCCGCATCTTGGCGGTGACGTTGCGGTCGAAGAACTGGATGAAGCGGCCCTTGAACATGGTGGCGTGGACATGCGCGATCTGTTCGGCGCGGTCCGGGTCCCGCTCGCGGATGGCGTCGAGCATTTCCCGATGGCCGGAGGCCATCTTGTCCACGGAATTGTCCGGGTCCCGAGCCTGAAACTCGAAATGGTAGTGCAGCATGCGGCGGCCCTCGTCGAGAATCCGCTTGTAGAATTGCTGAAAATAGCTGTTCCGCCCGGCCTCGGCGATCGCCATGTGGAAGGCGTGGTTGGACTCGATCATCGGCAGCGAGTTGCCGGTGTCGATACTCTTCTGCGCACCCTTCTCAAAGGCGATGCGCGCGGCCTCGATCCTCTTGATGTCGGCGTCGGTGCGATGGATCGCCGCCAGACGTGTCGTCACACGCTGCAGCAGGTCGAGGGCATCCAGGAATTCCGGGATGCTCTGGACGTCGATCGGCGTCACGATGGTGCTGCGGTTGGGCAGGATGACCACCAGCCCCTCGCTGGACAGGCGCACCAGCGCCTCGCGGATCGGCGAGCGCGAGAGGCCGAAACGCTCGCTCAACCCCACCTCGTCGAGCGGCGCGCCCGGCGCGATGGCGACGCGCAATATATCCTGCCGAAGCTGGGCGTACACGCGCGCGCTGCCGGTCTCCTTGCTGGGGCTGGGCTGGTCCGTATCCAAAAGCATCGACATCCTTCTTTCCGCCCGTGTTCACATGGCCTGGCGTTTGACTATCGGGGAATCCTAGCCACTCGCCGGGCGCGTGTCGCCGCCAATCGGCGGCGGCTCCTGGTCCTTGGTCGCGAATTGCAGGGCCCTAGCGCAGCCGTACGGCCACCGGGTGGCACACGCCTGCATGATCGGCAATTCAATTGTCGACTCCATGTCGATAACATACAGGCCGAACCGTGCCGCGTATATGCCCGCCGCACCCATTACGCACCGGGATCCGCCTGCCTTATGGCGAGCTGGCACCCTGCCTCCACTGCGGATTTCCGCGCCTTCAACGGCTTGAGGCGATCTCGCCTGGGCCAACTCCACGGAGACCGCCTTCGCCTCGATCCTGCTGGTCGACATCTGGGAGTGGACGCCCTTCGTCTTCATCATCGTCTTTGCCAGGCTGCGCGCGCTGCCCAAGAGCCCGTTCGAGGCCGCAGCGATCGATGGGGCCCATCCGGTCACCGTGTTCTTCAACATCACGTTGCCCATGCTCAAGCCGGTGATCGTATCGCCGTGCTCCTGCGCCTGATCGACGCCATGCGCACCTACGACACGGTGTTCCTGCTGACGCGCGGAGGCCCCAACCTGTCGACGGACCTCACCTCCATCTACCTGCAGCGCATCAACTTCCAGTTCTTCAACCTCGGCTACGGCGCCGCGCTGTCCTGGATCTTCGTGCTGCTGCTTGCCGTCGTCGTCGGGCTCTACGTCCGCTGGAGCGGCTTCCTCAAGATGATGTCGACGCCGGGAGCACGCTGATGCCGCAGGGCCGCAGGGAGTATGCCCAATGAGCATTGAAACGGTCGGAAGCCGCAGCCCGCTGGCGACGGCAGGCTACTATCTCGTGGCTATCGTCGCGACAGCGGCCTTCGCGCTGCCGCTGGTCTGGATCGCCCTCTCGTCGCTGAAGTCGGACGTCGACGTCGCTGCCTATCCGCCGGTATGGGTCTTCACGCCCACCCTCGTTCACTATGCCGAACTGTTCGACACGCTCAACGCCGGCCGCGCCTTCCTGAACAGCTTCTTCATCGTCACGCTCGCCACGCTGCTGGCCATGACGATGGGCACCATGGCCGCCTACGCGCTAGCCCGCTGCGAGATGAAGAACCGCGAGTTTCTCGCCTTCCAGTTCCTCACCATCCGCATGATGCCGGGCATCGTCAGCGTCATCCCGCTGTTCATCATCGCCCGCGCGCTCAGCGTCTTCGACACGCCGTGGCTGCTCATCGCGGTCTATGCGCTCAACGGCCTGCCCTTCGTCGTCTGGGTGATGCGCGTGTTCATCCAGGACATCCCCCGTTCGATCGACGAGGCCGCGCTGATCGACGGCTGCGGCCCGTTCGAGGTTCTACCGCATCACCCTGCCGCTGCTGCTGCCCGGCCTTGCCGCGGTGGTTGTCATCATCTTCATGTTCGCCTGGAACGAGTACCTGCTGGCGAGCATGCTCACCTCCTCCAACAAGACGCTGCCGGTCATCGCCGCCAACGCCATCAAGCCGAAGGCGATCTCCTGGGGCCTGTCCTCCGCCGCCGGCGTCCTGATGTCGCTGCCGGTGATCATTCTTGTCCTGTCGGCACAGCGCTACCTCGTGCGCGGCCTGACGCTGGGCGCAGTGAAGGGATAGACCATGAGCGTTCATGTCCAGAAGCTGCGCAAGCAGTACGGAAGTTACCTCGCCGTCAACGACGTCGACATCGACATCGCCGACGGAGAGTTCTTCGTCATGCTCGGCCCGTCCGGCTGCGGCAAGACCACCACGCTGCGGATGATCGCCGGCCTGGACGTGCCCTCGTCCGGCCGCGTGTTAATCCGCGGGCGCGACGTCACGCACACGGAGCCGCGCCACCGCGACATCGCCATGGCGTTCCAGGATTTCGGGCTCTACCCGAACATGACGGTGTTCCAGAACGTCGAGTTCCCGCTCAAGGTCCGCAAGGTTCCCGCCGCGGAACGCAAGCGCAAGGTCAAGGACATCGCCGAGCGCCTGGGCATCGACACGCTGTTCGACCGGCGGCCGGGCCAGATCAGCGGGGCCAGCGCCAGCGCGTCTCGCTGGCCCGCGCCCTGGTGCGCAGCCCCCACGTCTTCCTGATGGACGAGCCGCTGTCCAATCTCGACGCCAAGCTGCGCGCCACCATGCGCAAGGAGATCAAGCAGCTCGTCTCCAACCTCGGCATCACCACGATCTACGTGACGCACGACCAGGTCGAGGCCATGTCGATGGCCGACCGCATCGGCGTGATGAGCGGGGGCAACATGATCCAGGTGGATTCCCCGCTCGGCATCTACGACCGGCCGAAGACCCGCTTCGTGGCGCAGTTCATGGGCTCGCCGCCGATGAACCTGTTCGCCGCCGGCTCCGCCGGCATGCTCCACGAGCGGCTGGCGGCGCGGCTGCCGGCCGAGGAGGCCCGGCGGCTGCCGGAGCCGGGGCTGTCGGTCGGTGTGCGCCCGGAACATGTCGGGCTGACCGCGCAGGGGACCGAGGGGGTGGCGGAGGCGACAGTCGAGTTCGTCGAACCGCTCGGCCCGTCCACCAACGTCTACCTGCGGCGGGGCGACGAGCGGCTGATCGCGGTAGTCGACCAACACCTTTGCCTGCGGCGACACCATGACCCTGCAGGTCCGCCCCGAACACATCCGCCTCGTCAGCGACGACGGCACGCCATAACCACGCGGCGAACGGTCATGTCAGCCTATTTCAAGCGCATCGTGCATACCATCGACTCGCACACCGAGGGCAACGCCACGCGCGTGATCGTCGGCGGCGTGCGCACCCCGCCGGGCGGCACCCTGCTGGAGCGCCGCAACCGGCTGTGGCGCGAGGACGACGGGTTGCGCCGCATGCTCAACTTCGAGCCACGCGGCAGCGGCTTGGTGTGCTCGGTGCTGCTGATGCCGCCTTTCGAGCCGGCTAACGACTTCTCCGTCATCATTATGGAGCAGGACGAATACGTGCCGATGTGCGGCCACTGCATCATCGGCGCAGCCACCACAGTGGTCACCGCCGGCATGGTGCCGGTCGTCGAGCCGTCCACCCGCGTGCGGTTCGAGACGCCCGCGGGCCTGGTCGTCTGCGACGTCGAGGTCGAAAACGGCAAGGTCGGTAGCGTCAGCTTCGACAATGTGGACAGCTTCCTGCTGCGCACCGATGCACCCCTCGAGGTCGAGGGCTTCGGGCGCATCTCCACCGACATCGCCTATGGCGGCGACTTGTACGCGGTCGTCGACGCCGACGCGCTGGGGCTGACCCTGGTGCCGTCGGAAGCGGCCGCCATCGTCTCGGCCGGCCGCCGGATCCGCGAGGCGGTCGCCGCGCCGCTTCGAGGGCGTGCTCGGCACCTGCTTCACCGGCCGGGCGGTGGCGGCGCAGCGGCGCGGCGACATTCTCTATGTCACGCCGCGCATTGGCGGCCGCGCCTATATCACCGGCTTCCACCAGTTCGTCCTCGATCCCGACGATCCGCTTCCCGAAGGCTACCGCATGGGCGCGGTGCCCCGCGCCGAGGTGCGGGAGCTCTGAGCCGCCTGCCCGCCGTGCCGTGCGCCCTTCCCTCCCGTCCAGCCGAGGTCTGCCCGTCATGAAGATCGCCCGTGTGGAAGCCTTCCGCCTGAAGTCGACCATCAAGAAGGAAGGCTGGCAGGAGGACGAGTATGTCTGGCCGAGCAAGCTGCCCTGCTTCCTCGTCCGGGTGACGGCGGACGACGGCACCTACGGCGTCGGCGAGATATCGAGCCAGACCTGGTATCTCGGCGAGACGGCCGAGCAGATCCTCTCCTATGTGCGGCTGTACGACGACGCGCTGACGGGGGTGGACGCCGAGAGCCCGGCGCTTGCGCATAAGGCGATGGAGGCCACCGTGTCGGGTGGCATGCCGGGCAGCCGGGCGACGCGCGCGGGCATCGACATGGCGATCTACGACCTGATCGGCCGCGCCCGCGGCGTGCCGGTGCACGTGCTACTCGGCGGCGCCTACCGCACCCGCTTCGAGATGCTGACCAACCTCTACCACAAGACGCCCGAATCGATGGCCGCCGCCGCCCGCCAGGCGGTGGAGGATGGTTTCAAGGGTCTCAAGATCAAGGTCGGCGACGTGCTTCTCGCCAACGGCTGGACGCGCGCCAATTTCCGCATCGAGCTCGACAAGCTCCACGCCGCTCTGGAGGCGGTGCCCGACGGCATCTACATCGACGCCGACGCCAACCAGGGCTGGCTCAGCGCGAAATGGGCGGTCGACGCGCTGCGCGAATTCGATCGCTACGGCAATCTCTCCATCGAGCAGCCGCTGCGCTATGCCGATCTCGACGGCGCGGCCTTCGTCGCCGCGAACGCCCGGACGCCGGTGATCCTCGACGAATCCGTCTGGTCGCCCGAGGCGATGCTGCAGCTCATCCGCATGCGGGCCTGCGACCGCATCGTGCTGAAGCTCAGCCGCGTCGGCGGCTTCTACCCGGCACAGCAGATCGTCGCCATGTGCGAGGCCGCCGGCATCGGCGTGTCGGTCGACACCAACCCCTATACGCTGCTCGGCGACACCGCCTGCTGCCACATCGCCGCGGCGATTGCGACTCCCTACCCGGTGGACTGCGAGGGCCACGTCTCCTTCCTGTCGATGAACGATCCCGATCCGTTCAGCGGCGGCGTGAGCATTGAGAACAGCATCGCCACCCTGCCAGACGCTCCCGGGCTCGGCATCGAGGTCGACTGGGCCGCCATCGAGCGGCACCAGGCCGCCTAGCACCGTCACATCCATCGGGTTGCGCGGGAACTCCCATGTACGGACTGAACGGCAGGAAAGCCCTGGTCACCGGTGCCGCGAGCGGCATCGGCCGGCGCATCGCGACCCGGCTGGCCGAGGAGGGCTGCGATGTCGGCATCCTCGACGTCGACGCGGCCGGGGCGCGCGGGACCGCCGCCGAGGTGGAGCGGCTCGGCCGCGCCGCGCTCGTCATGGAGGCCGATGTCGGCGAGCCTCGCCAGCTCAAGGAGGCGCTCGCCGCATTCGAGGGACGCTTCGGCGAGGTCGACATCCTCGTCAATAACGCGGCCATTACCACCATGGGGCGCATCGGCGAAATCCGCATCGAGGATTGGCGCCGGGTGTTCCAGATCAACGTCGAGGGCGTCTTCAGCCTGTGCAGCCTGCTGGCGCCGCGCTTCGCCGCCCGCCGCTCGGGCCGCATCGTCAACACCGCCTCCTGGTTCGGGAAGATCGGCAAGTCGCATTACGGCGCCTATTGCGCCTCCAAATTCGCGGTGATCGGCCTCACCCAGTCACTGGCGGCCGAGCTGGCGCCCTTCGGTGTCACGGTGAACGCTGTATGCCCCGGCACCATCGTCGAGACGGGCATGCGCGAGGTCGCGGACCGGCGGGCCGTCGAAAGCGGCCTGAAGACGGCAAAGCAGCGCGAGGCCGAGATCCCGCTCGGCCGCGTCGGCCTGCCCGACGACATCGCGCGGGTGGTGGCGTTCCTCGCCTCCGACGAAGCCTCCTACATGACCGGCCAGTCCATCAACGTCACCGGCGGGTTGTGGATGCACTGAGCGTTCCTTCGAAAAGCCATGGCCTCTGCTCAATCCGCGGGCATGTCCAAAAATAGACCACATCCGGTCACCGCGTCGCTTGACATTGTCGGCATTTTGTCGAGCATGATAATACAACAACCAAGGGGAATATCATGAAGTGGAGCAAGCTGTTCTTGGTCGCGGTCGGCATGCTCGGTGCCGCCATCGTGGCACCGGCCGCCCGGGCGCAGACCGCCGACGGCTACTGGCAGGAAGTGCAGAAGCGTGGCGTGCTGCGCTGCGGCGCGGCGATCGCGCCTCCTCATGTGATGCGCGACCCGCTCACCGGGGCCTATAGCGGGCTGTTCGTCGACTTCTGCAACGAGTTCGCAGAGAAGGCGCTCGGCGTGAAGGCCGAGATGGTCGACACCACCTGGGACAACATCGTTGCCGGCCTCCAGGCGGGGCGCTGGGACCTGTCCATGGCGATCAACCGCACGCCGAAGCGCGCGCTGGCCATCGCCTTCAGCGCGCCGGTCTGGGCCTACCAGATCTCGCTGGTCTACGATAAGGCCAATCCGAAGCTCAAGGATCCGAAGTCGCTCGCAGACGTCGATGTCGCCGGCGTGACCATTGCGGTCAAGACCGGCAGCGCCGAAGATGCGGCCATGACCGCGAACGTCAAGAACGCGACCATCATGCGCCTCGCCGACGTCGACGCGAACCGCCTCGCCGTCTCCTCCCGCCGCGCCGACATCGTGGTCGAGGACAGCGACGCCAACGCCCTTTTCGTCGCCACCGACCCCAACCGCTGGGTGGCGATGTTCCCGCAGCCGGCCGTCGCCAAGCAGGGCATCGCCTACGGCCTGCGCCGCAGCGCCACGGCGGCCGACGTCGACGTGCTGAACATCTTCCTGGAGGAGAAGGCCGCCACCGGACAGACGGCGACCATCTTTCAGACCTACGTGGACAAGATCGTCGGAGGCACCAAGTAGCGGCGCCCTCCACGATCATGCAGCATGACCTCGGCGCCGGTCGCCATCGCGCGGCCGGCCGCTCGTCTGGAGGAACAGCACTTGGCAGACGACTTCCTGAAGGTCCGGGGGCTTCAGAAGCACTACGCGCAGGGGACCATCAAGGTCCTGAACGGGCTCGACCTCACCATGACGTCGACCGACCGCCTCGTCGTCATCGGCCCGAGCGGCGGCGGCAAGAGCACCCTGCTGCGCTGCATCATGGGGCTCGAGGACATCGCCGCCGGGACCGTCGACGTCGACGGCGATCTCTATATTTCCCGCGACGGCAGCTCCACCCAGATCGATCGCCGCATCCAGAAGCAGATCGGCATGGTGTTCCAGAGCTACACGCTGTTTCCGCACCTCAGCGTGATGCGTAACCTGATCCTGGCCCCCGTCCGCTCCCGCAAGGTGCCGCGCGGCGTGGCCGAGGACCGCGCCCGCGAGATCATGCGGCGCTTCGGGCTGGACGGTAAGCTGAATGCCTACCCCTCGGAGCTGTCCGGCGGCCAGAAGCAGCGGGTCGCCGTCGCGCGCGCGCTCATGCTCGACCCCAAGCTCATGCTGTTCGACGAGGTGACGTCGGCGCTCGACCCGGAACTGGTGTCCGAGGTGGTGGCGATGATCATCGAGCTCGCCGACGCCGGCATGCCGATGATGATCGTCACCCACGACATGTGGTTCGCCAAGCGCATCGCCACGCGCATCGTCTTCTGCGCCGGCGGCCACATCGTCGAGGACGCGCCGCCGGACGAGTTCTTCTCGAACCCCCGCAGCCAGCGCGTGCGCGATTTCATCAACAACGTGCTCCACGCCAACACCGGGCCGGAGTGATGCAGCATCTGGACTATTTCTTCATCATCCAGGCTTGGCCGCTCCTGCTCAACGGCCTGCTGGTGACACTGCAGCTGACCTTCTGGGCGAACGTCATCGGCCTTGTCGGCGGCGCTCTGCTCGCCCTCTGCACCACGGGCTCGCGGCGCATTCTCACCGTGCCGGCGCGGCTCTACATCGAGTTCTTCCGCTGCACCCCGACGCTGGTGCAGATCGTCTGGTTCTTCTTCTGCGTGCCGATACTGTTCGACGTGTTCTGGCCCCCGGTCTTCATGGGCATCGTCATCCTCGGCATGAATCTGAGCGCCTTCAACGCGGAGGCGTTCCGGGCCTCGATCCAGACCATCCCCCGCGCCCACACCGACGCCGCGATCGCCCTGGGCCTGACCCCGTTCGAGCGCATCGTCCACGTCATCCTGCCGCAGGCGCTGCGCTACGCCATCCCGGTTCTCATCACCAACGGCATCGGCCTGTTCCAGCAGACCTCGCTGGTAGCCTTGGTCGGCGTTGACGAGCTCATGTACAACGGCCGCCTGGTCTCGACGTCGACGTACCGTCCGATCGAGACCTACACCTTCCTCGTGCTGTTCTACCTCGCAGTGTCGATTCCGATCGGCCGGCTGGCGGCTTTCATCGAAAGCAAGAGCGACCGTGCTCTGAAGGCGTGAATCATGGGCAATCTCGACTTCTCCATCGTCTGGGAATTCCGTGATGCGCTCGCCTACGGGCTGATGACCAGCCTGCTGCTCAGCGCCATCTGCGCGATGGCGGGAACGGTGCTCGGCTTCTTCGTCGCGCTGTGCCAGCAGTCGCCCGTCCGGCCGCTGCGCTGGGTGGCGATGCTCTATGTCGAGGTGCTGCGGGGCGCTCCCACGCTCATCACCCTGTTCTGGGTGTTCTTCTGCCTGCCCATCATCCTCGGCGTCGAGATCAACGCGTTCTGGTCGTCGATCATTGCCCTGACGCTGTATATGGGCGCCATCACTAGCGAATCCTTCCGCTCCTCGCTCAAGTCGATCGGGCAGGACCAATACGACGCCAGCAATGCGCTGGGCCTGGCGCCCACGACACGCACCGCCTTCATCGTCGCGCCCCAGGCGGTGATCCGCGCCATTCCCAACATCCTGTCCAACGTCATCAGCCTGTTTAAAGAAAGCACGCTGGTGTCGGCGGTCGGCATGGTGGAGCTGATGTACACGGCGCAGACGATATCCAACGTTACCGCCCGCCCGATCGAGATCCTCACTGCCGTCGCGCTGATCTATTTCGTCATCGGCTACGGCTTCAGCCTCGCGGTGTCCTGGGTGGAAACGCGCGTGCGCGCCCGCACCCAGGGCTGACCCCTTCTTCCCGACATACGGGCGGCGCGTGCTGCCCGCGCGCATATGGAGCCTGTGCATGCCGTCCGAAAAACGCCCGCTGCGAAGCGAATCCTGGTTCCGGCAGATCAACAATGCCGGATTCGAGCATCGCACCCATCTCAAGGCCAGAGGCGCCCTGCCGGAAATGTTCGAGGGGCGGCCCGTCATCGGCATCGCCAATTCCGGCTCCGACCTCGTGCCCTGCAACGCGCATCTCTCGGGCATCGCCGAATGGGTGAGCAAGGGCGTGCTGGAGGCGGGCGGCTACCCGCTGGTGTTCAACACCATGTCGATCGGCGATTCCATCGTGCGGCCCAGCGGCATGCTGTTCCGCAATCTGATGAGCATGGAGCTGGAGGCGACGCTGCGCGCCAACCCGCTCGACGGCGTGGTGCTGCTGACCGGCTGCGACAACACAGCCCCGGCCTACATGATGGGCGCGGCGAGCGTGCAGCTGCCCACCATCGTGGTGCATGGCGGCGCCATGATCAGCGGGCGCGTCGGCACCCGCACCGTCGGCTCGGGCACGGACATCTTCAAGATGCACGCCGACTACCGCGCCGGGAACATGAGCAAGGACAGCTTCCTCGACGCCGAATACGGCATGTCGCGCAGCAACGGCCACTGCAACACCATGGGCACGGCCACCACCATGGGCTGCCTCGCCGAGGCGCTCGGCCTCAGCCTGCCGGGCACCGCTGCCATTCCCGCGGTCGACAGCCGGCGGCTGTCGAGTTCGCAGCTTGCCGGCCGGCGCATCGTCAAGATGGTGCGCGAGGACCTGACCATCGCCAAGGTGGTCGACCGCAAGGCTATCGAGAACGCCATCCGGGTGAATGCCGGCCTCGGCGGCAGCACCAACGCCATCCTGCACATCACCGCACTGGCCGGCCGGCTCGGCATCGAGCTGTCGCTGGCGGATTTCGAGGCCAACTCGAAGGGCATCCCGCTGCTCGCCAACATCGCGCCGAATGGCGCCTATCTGGTCGAGGAGTTCTTCGCCGCCGGCGGGCTGCCGGCGCTGATGAAGGAAATGGCCGGGCAGCTGCATCTCGACGCAATCACCATCACCGGCCGGACGGTCGGCGAGAACATCGCCGGTGCGAGCACCATCGACAGCGAGGTGATCGCCTCGCTGGAGACACCGGTGAAGCCGCAGAACGCCCTGCGCATCCTGCGCGGCAACCTGGCGCCGCGCGGGGCCATCATCAAGCCTTCCGCCGCCAGCCCCCACCTCATGCGGCACACCGGGCCGGCGGTGGTGTTCGAGAGCGTCGCCGACCTCGATGCGCGGATCGACGATCCCGACCTCGACGTGGACGAGAACAGCGTGCTGGTCCTCAAGGGCATCGGGCCGCGCGGCTATCCGGGCATGCCGGAGCTGGGAAATATCCGCCTGCCGGCCAAGCTGCTCGCCCGCGGCATCACAGACATGGTCCGCATCTCGGACGGTCGCATGAGCGGCACCGCCTACGGCACAGTGGTGCTGCATGTCGCGCCGGAATCCTCGGTCGGCGGTCCGCTGGCGCTGGTGCGCGAGGGCGATCTCGTCACCCTTGACGTCGACGCGGGGACGCTCGACTTCGACGTCTCCCCCGCCGAGATGGAGCGCCGCCGCGCGGAGCTGACGGCGGCCGTCGTACCGCCGCAGCGCGGCTATGAGCGCCTGTTCATCGAACATGTGCTGCAGGCCGACCAGGGCCTCGACTTCGATTTCCTGGTGGGCGGCTCCGATACGTCCGGTCCGATCAAGCGGCCCTTCTAGGCAGCTGCCCCGGACGGTGAGTCCGGACAATGGAGCGTCCCGCGAACCGATAACGCATCGAGTCCCCGCCGCGGCGGGGACTCGATGCCAGCCCTCAGGACAGGAGCGGCGGCAGGCCATCGCCGCTTGACAGGGCTTCCGACGGCCCATATTTGTTGTCGACAGAAAGTCGACTTAATGTTTCGTGCCCTGTGAACCACCGGGGCGAAGGAGAGTGCCGATGAGACGGGCGCGGATCGGTGTCGATATCGGGGGCACCTTTACGGACCTCGTGCTGCTAGACGACGACGGTAAGGTGTTCTTCGCCAAGGTGGCTTCCACTCCCGACGCGCCCGAGCAGGCCGTGCTCACCGGCATCGCGCAGATCCTCGAAACCGCCGGACTCGGCGTCGGACAGGTGGCCAAAGTGCTGCACGGCACGACGGTTGGCTCCAACACCCTGTTGCAGAAGGTCGGCGCACGGACCGGCCTGATCACGACGCGCGGCTTCCGTGACGTGCTGGAGATCGGCCGAGTCCGCACGCCGACCATGTTCGACCTCTCCTGGAGCAAGCCGGAACCGCTGGTGGCGCGCCGCCACCGGCGCGAGGTCGACGAGCGCGTCAGCGCCGCCGGCAAGGTGCTCACCCCGGTGGACGTCGAGCAGGTCCTGGAGATCGGCCGCGACTTCGTGAGCGAGGGCATCGAATCCGTCGCCGTCTGCTTCCTCAATTCCTACGCCAACACCGAGAACGAGATGCTGGCCCACAAGGCTCTGGCGGAGGCGTTCCCCCAGCTCTGCATAACCGCCTCGGTCGCCGTACTGCCGGAGATCCGCGAATATGAGCGGACCTCCACCACCGCGGTGAACGCCTATGTGCTGCCAGCGCTGCGCAGTTATCTCGCGCGCCTGGACGCCGGCCTGCGCGACCTCGGCATCGAGGCGCCGCTGCTGGTCAGCAGCTCGAATGGCGGCCTCTCCTCGGCCGCCATCGCCCAGGAGAAGCCGGTCTTCTTCATCTCCTCCGGCCGATCTGCCGGCGTCGTCGGCGCCAGCCGGCTCGGCGAGGCCATCGACGAGCGCAACCTCATCGTCTTCGACATGGGCGGCACCACGGCCTCAGCCTCGCTGATCCACGACGGCAACCTGACCCGTGCCAACGAATATGAGTTCCGCGCCGGCATCTCGACCCCGAGCCGCTTCATCAAGGCCGGCGGCTATCTGATGCGCGTACCGACCATCGACGTCGCCGAGGTGGGCAGCGGCGCCGGCTCGATCGCTTGGCTCGATCCCGGCAAGCTGCTGAATGTGGGTCCCGCCTCCGCGGGCGCGAAGCCCGGCCCGGCCTGCTATGGCGCGGGCGGCACCAAGCCAACCGTGACCGACGCCAATGTCGTGCTAGGCTATCTGCCCGCCGAGCTCGCCGGTGGTTCCCTGCAGCTCGATGTCGCCGAAGCGCGCGCCGCCGTGGAGCGCGACCTCGCGCTGCCGCTCGACCTCAGCATCGAGGACGCGGCGAGGGGCATACGCGAGATCGTCAACGTAAACATGGCCCGCGCCATCCGCGCTGTCACCGTCGAGCGCGGCGTAGATCCGCGCGACTTCACGCTGCTGGCCTTCGGCGGCTCCGGCCCGGTCCATGCCTGCGACCTTGCCCGTTCGCTCGGCATACGCCGGGTTCTCTTTCCCCGCGCGCCCGGCGTCTTCACCGCCATGGGCATGCTGGCGGGGAGCGTCGAGCATCATTTCCTGCGTACCTTCCCGGTGCCGCTGAACAAGGTCGCCGTCGCCGACCTCGGGACGGTACTCGCCGCGCTGCGCGCCGAGGCGGTGGTGACGCTGGCCCGGGAGGGCTATGCGGAAGGGCGCATCGGCTTCGAGTTCGAGCTCGACATGCGCTTCCGTGGGCAGGATTCGGAACTGGCCGTGCCGTTCGCCGGCGAAGCGGCGGCCTTCGACGCCGGAGCCCTGCACGAGCGCTTCGTCGACAGCTACCGCGGCATCTACGGCTACGCCTCGCGCGACGAGGTCGAGATCGTTAACATCCGCCTGCGCGCGCGCGGCATCGGCGACAGCACGCTCGACTTCGCGCGCATCGAGGCCGGCCAGCTCGCGGTCGGCGAGGCCGTGGTTACGAAGCGCCCGATCTATTTCGGTCAGGAGGCCGGCTGGATCGACACGCCGGTCATGGAACGCGCCGCGCTACGCGACGAGGTGGAGGGCCCCGTCGTCCTGCAGAGCACGGACACCACGATTCTCGTCCCGCCGGACGCGCGCGTCTCGCTCGACCGGGCCGGCAACATCCTTGTGGCGTTGTGATCCGGCAGCGGAAACATTCGAAGGAGTGCACCATGGCGGACCGCAAGATCGACCCCATCACCTTCGCCGTCATCAAGAGCGGCCTCGACACCATCGTCGACGACATGGCCTATGCGGTCATGCGCACCGCGCGCTCGCCGATCGTGCGCGACGTCCTCGACTATTCGGTGACGATGTGCGACCGGCAGGGCCGTATCCTCTCCCAGGCGAAGACCGTGGCGCTGCATCTCGGCGCGGTGCCGGACGCCATCGACGTGGTGCTGGAGCGCTTCGCGGGGAAGCTCGCGCCCGGCGACGTCGTAGTGCTCAACGATCCCTATGACGGCGGCATGCACCTGCCGGACATCTTCATGTTCAAGCCGATCTTCCATGACGCGGACATCCAGGGCTTCTCCGTCGTGGTCGCCCATCACTGCGACGTCGGCGGGCGCGTCCCCGGCTCCAATGCGAGCGATTCCACGGAGATCTTCCAGGAAGGGCTGCGCATCGCCCCGATGAAACTCTACGAGCGCGGCGTGCCGAACGAGACGCTGTTCAAGATCATCGAGAAGAACGTGCGGCTGCCCGAGCTGGTCATCGGCGACATCGAGGCGCAGTACGCCACCTGCAACATCGGCGAACGCGAGCTGCTCAGGCTGGTGGAGCGCTACGGCGCCGACGAGCTGAACCTCTATTTCGACGAGCTGATCGACTATGGCGAGGCGCTTACCCGCTCCGCCATCGCCGCCTGGGCGGACGGCGATTACGAGTTCACCGACTATATCGACGGCGACGGCTTCTCGCCCGAGCCGATCCCGATCAAGTGCCGCATCAGCGTGCGCGGCGACCATCTCCACGTGGATTTCGCCGGCTCGGCACCGCAGGTGCGCGGCGCCATCAATTCCACCCTCTCCTTCACCAAGTCGTCGACCTACCTCACGGTGCGCTGCGCGCTCGACCGCGACGTGCCCAACAATGCCGGCGTCTACCGCTGTATCACGGTCAGCGCGCCGGAAGGCTCGATCCTCAACCCGCTCATGCCGGCGCCGGTCGCCGCCCGCGCGCTCACCGGCTACCGCGTGGTGGACACGGTGATGGGCGCGCTGGCCCAGATCGCGCCCCGCAAGGTCATGGCGGCCGGCGAGGGCGGCAACACGGTGGTCGTACTCGGCGGCTATGACAGGCAGACGCGCGAGCCCTTCATCCTCGTCGACATGATCAACGGAGCCTGGGGCGGGCGCAGCGACCAGGACGGCATCGAGGGCGTGACGAACCCCTCGCAGAACATGTCGAACCTGCCCATCGAGACGCTCGAGGCTCGCTACCCGATCATGATGGAGGAATATTCGCTGCGCCCGGATTCCTGCGGCGCCGGCGAATATCGCGGCGGGCTGGGGCTCGTGCGGCAGTACCGCCTGCTGGCGGAGGAGGCTGTGCTGCAGGTCCGCGCCGACCGCTACGTTCATCCACCCTACGGCCTGTTCGGCGGCGGCGCCGCGGCGCTCTCGCGCAACGTCCTGCTGACGGACGGCGCGGCCGAGGAGCTCGACAGCAAGATCACCCGCAATATCCGGGCCGGCACCGCCATCCGCCACGAGCAAGCCGGCGGCGGCGGCTATGGGGATCCGCTGAAACGGCAGGTCGAGCGCATCCGCACGGATCTCTCGGAAGGCAAGATCTCTCAGGCCTATGCGGCACGGCATTACGGCGTGGTGTTCGCCGACGGCGAGATCGACGAGGCCGCGACGCTGGTGCGCCGCCGCGAGATGGAAGCGGCGTGAGGCCATGCAGCCCGACCTTTCCCGCTTTTCCGTCAACCAGATCACCACGCCGAACTGGAGCATGGCGCAAGCGATCGAGGGCTATGCCGGACAGGGCGTCGGCGGCATCGCCTGCTGGCGCAACTACGTCGCCGACTACGGCGTGGAGCGGACCGCCCGGCATATCCGCGACGCCGGGCTGTGGGTCGCCTCGCTCTGCACCAGCGCCTGGCTCAACGCCGCCACCGAGGCCGACTACCGGGCGGCGATCGAGGAGAACCGGCGCATTCTTGACACCGCCGCGGCCATGGGCGCGCCCTGCGTGGTGATGGTGGTGGGCGGGCTGCCGGCCGGCTGCAAGGACATCATGGGCCAGCGTGCCCGCGTCCGCGACGCGCTCCACGCGCTCGCGCCGCATGCCCGGGCGGTCGGCGTCAGGCTGGGGCTGGAGCCGCTGCACCCGATGTATGCCGGCGACCGCAGCGTGCTGAACTCCATCAAGGACGCGAACGACCTGTGCGACGAGCTCGGCGACGCCGCCGGCCTCGTGCCGGACGTCTATCATTGCTGGTGGGACCCCTGTTTCGAGGCCGAGCTGCGCCGCGCCGGGCCGGATCGGATCCTCACCTTCCACTACTGCGACTGGCTGGTGCCGACCCGCAACCTGCGTGACCGCGGCATGGTCGGCGACGGCGTCGTCGACATCCCGCGCATACGCGGCTGGCTCGACGACATCGGCTATGCCGGCAAATTCGAACTCGAGCTTTTCTCCGAACTCGATTGGTGGAACCGGCCGGGTGAAGAGACCGTGCGGATCGGCATCGAGCGCTGTGCGCCCCATGTCGGCCCGCTGCCCGCCATTGCGAAGGACCAGTCATGACCACAACCGCGAAGGTCGCCGTCGTCACGGGAGGTGCAAGCGGCATCGGGGAAGCGACCGCGAGGCGCTTTGCACAGGCGGGGTGGACGGTGGTGATTGCCGACATCAACGCCGAGCGCGGCCAGGCCGTCGCCGCCGAGATCGCCGCGACGGGCATGCGGTGCGACTTTCACGCGATGGACGTCGCGGTCGAGGCCGACGTCGAGCGGGTCGCCGCCGCCATCCTCACCGATCACGGCGCGCCGGCGGCGTTGGTCAATTCCGGCGGCGTGCTGCAGAACGCTGTCCGCGTGACCACGATGGACATCGCCGAGTTCGACCGCATCATCGACATCAACGTGCGCGGCACGCTACTGGTGAGCCGGGCGTTCGGCGCGCGGATGGCCGAGGCCGGATACGGCTCCATCGTCAATCTGTGCTCGCTCACGACCTTCCATCCCTGGCCGCAACCCGCCTATGGCGTGAGCAAGGCCGGCCTGAAGATGCTCACCGAGATCATGGCGGCCGAGCTCGGCCCGCAGGGCGTGCGGGTGAACGCGGTCGCTCCCGGCTATACGCTGACGCCCGCCATGAAGCAGCGCATCGACCGCGGCGAACGCGACCCGGCGGCGGTGATCGCCAAATCCGCCCTCCGCCGCTTCGTCGAGCCGCACGAGGTCGCGGAGGCGATCTATTTCCTATCCTCGCCCGCCGCCGCTGCGATCACCGGCACCACGCTGCCGATCGACTGCGGCTGGCTCGTCTACACCAGCTACAGCGCCGCTGCCGCCCAGCCGGCCTGAGCCTCCCGGCTTAATAGCCGAAGAAGCCCATCATCAGGCCGAGCTGCTCGTCGAGCATCCCGGCGCCGTAACGCACGTCGCAGCCGGCACGGGCGGCCGCGGCCAGCAGGGGCGTCTCGCGCGGCTTCATCACGATGTCCGCCACGATCATCCCGGACGTCAGGGCCGCGACATCCACCGGCAGTGGGTCGCTCTCGGGGTGGAGGCCGCAAGGCGTGGCATTGATGACGAGATCGCGACCGGCGGGACTGTTGGCGCCGCTCGTCACCGCGAGGTCGGGATGGCGCCGCTGCACGCCGGCTGCTAGCGCCTCGGCACGGCCGGCATCGATGTCGTGGATGTTCAGCGATGTGATGCCAGCCGTCGCGAGGTTGAAGGCGATCGAGCGCCCCGCGCCGCCCGCGCCGACCAGCAGCACATTCCGGCCGGCCGCGTCCCTGCCACCGGCGAGCAGGCCCTGCATGAAGCCCGGCCCATCGAAATTCGCGGCGATCATCCGCCCGTCCGGCTCACGCCGCACCGTGTTCGCCGCGCCGACGGCCAGCGCCGTCTCATCGGCGGCGTCGGCAAGAGCGAGCGCCTGCTCCTTGAGCGGCACGCTGACCACGATGCCGCCGAGATTCCGCGTCCGCTTCATCGCCTCCCAGCCGATCGCGAAGTCATCCGGCGCATAGTGCACGGCGATCATGACGGCATCGATGCCACGGGCGGCGAACACTGGGTTGAACACCTCCGGCGAGCGCACATGCTCGATGGGATGGGCGAGCATGTAATAGATCTTCGTGGTGCCGGTGATCGTCGGGACGCTGTTCATGGCAGTTTCCGTCTTGTGCCCGCGACCCGCCGGTCTGCCGGCGAGCTGAGCGCGTTGACAATGTCGACATTCAGTCTACATAAGTCGACATTCAGTGCGCAATGCGAAAGCGGCAGGGAATGCGATCGGGCCGGCAGTCGACATCATCGGGCGAGGCGCGCGCCCCGACGATGTCCGATGGTCGCCGCCCCGCTTGCCGCTGCTGGGCGCCCTGCGCCTATCTGCCCCTCCCCCTTCGCCATACGGAGTCGACATGCCCATCGTTCGGATCGAAATGCTGACGGGACGCACGCGCGAGCAGAAACAGCAGCTTGCCGAGGCCGTCACCAACGATGTGGCACGGATCGCCAAGTGCAGCGCCGAGAGCATCCAGATCGTCTTCACCGAGGTGAAGCGGGAGGACTGGGCCACCGCGGGCGTCCTCGCCGACGCCAAGGCCCCGGCTCCCACGACCTGACCGGGTGCCTCGAAGCGGCGGAGTTAGCGCGTGCGGGACGTGACGGTCATCGGCGGCGGCATCGTCGGCCTTGCCAGCGCCATCGCGCTTCAGGACGACGGCCATGCGGTCGAGATTATCGAGCGCGAGCGGCCCGGCGCGGGAGCAACGTTCGGCAATTGCGGCCTGCTCGCCGTCGGCGAGGTGGTGCCGATCTCCAAGCCCGGCGTCGTGCGCAAGATACCCGGCTGGCTGCGCGATCCCGAAGGGCCGCTGTTCGTCCGTCCCCGCGCGCTGGTGCGCGAGCTGCCCTGGCTGCTGCGCTTCCTGTGGGCCGGCCGCCCGCGGCGCGTCGTCGAAGCAGCGCGCATCCTGGCGTCACTGACGCGCCATGCCGAGGCCGATTACCGCGCCCTCCTCGGGCGCGCCGGCCTTTCCGACAATCTGGTCCCGGCGGAAAACCTCATCGTCTTCCATTCCCGGGACGACTATGAGCGGGACAGGTTCACCTGGGATCTGCGGAGCAGCCTCGGCTTCTCCCACGCCTTCCTGACCGGCGGCGAGGTGCGGGCGCTCGAGCCCGCGCTCGGCGGGCCGATCACATGCGGTGCGCTGCTGACGGGATGGCACCAGTTCAGCGATCCCTTCATGATGGCGCAGCGCCTCGCCGCCTATTTCCAGGCGCGCGGCGGCGTCATCCGCATGTCGGCGGTGGAAGGCATCGAGACGGCCGCCGGCAAGGCCTCGGCGGTGCGCCTCGCCGATGGCGAGCGGCTGCCGGTGCGCCGCGTCGTGCTCGCTGCCGGCGCCTGGAGCCGACCCCTGGCGCGGGGCCTCGGCCTGCGCGTGCCACTGGCGGCGCTGCAGGGCTATCACCACCATGTCCTCGCGCCCGGCGTGAGCCTCGGCCGCCCGGTGCTGTACGGCAATGGCGGCTTCGTCGTCACGCCGATGGAGACCGGCCTGCGGATCGCCGGCACGATCGAGGTCGCAGGCGCCGATCCCCGCCCGAATCTTGCCCGCGCCGACATCATCGCCCGCAAGGCGGCGCAGATCCTGCCCGGCCTCGACCTGTCCGGCGGCACGCAGTGGATGGGACCGCGGCCCTTCATGCCGGACTCGCTTCCGGTGCTCGGCGCCGCCCCGGGCCACTCCAATGTCGTCCTCGCCTACGGCCACGGACAGGTCGGCGTGACGCTCGCCGCCACGACGGGGCGGATCGTCGCCGATCTGGTCGCCGGGCGAACCCCGCCAGTCGACCTCGCACCCTTCCGCCCCGACCGATTCCGCTAGCGCAGGCGAAGACCCGCCCGCCCGCCGCGCCGGCCGTTAGCCCATGACCGCTTCGAGGCCGCGCTGGACGCCGACCCAGCTCGGCACCTTACGCGCGGCCAGCAGCGTGCCAGCGATATAGGGGGTCGCGGATTCGCCGGCGTCGTGGCGGATGGTCAGGCGCTCATCGGCGGCCCCGAACACGCTTTCCACCGCCAGCAGGAAGGAGGGAAGCCGCAGCGCGTGCAGGCGCACCTCGGTCCGGCCTTCGCCGAACGCGCCGCCGCGCGTCTCGGTCGCGCCGACCATGTCGGCGACGGGCCAGCTCGTGGCCGGTTGGCGCAGCTCGGCGAGTTCCTCCGCCAGCTCGCGCGCCGTGCCGGACGGGGCGTCACGCCGGTCGGCAGGGCAATATTCGATCAGCTCGACGTCCGCTATGTATTTCGCCGCCTCCAGCGTGAAGCGCTTCATCAGGATGGCGGTGATGGCGAAATTGCCGGCGGCGAGCACGCCGACCGCGTTCGCGTGCGCGGCGACGTCGATCTCGTTGTAATCCTTCGCAGTCAGGCCGGCGGTGCCCACCACCACGTGCAACCCCGCCGCCACGGCGGCGAAGGTGGCCGCCTTCACCACGTCGTGCGCGGTGTAGTCGATGACGACGTCCGCCGGCACCGCAACCGCCTCCGCGACGCTGGCGAACACCGGCACGCCGTTTGGCGCGCCGCCCAGCGCCTCGCCGAGATCCGTGCCGGCCGCGGCCCGGGACACACCGGCGACGAGCTGCAGATCGGGAGCGGCGGCGATCGCGGCGGAGAGGGGCCTGCCGATGCGGCCGGTGGCGCCGGCGAGGACGATGCGAAGTGTCATGGAAAGGGCTCCGGGAAGCATGGGAACACCAGCCATAGCAGGGTCATCCCGGGCTGAAAACCACTGGTCGACACTATGACGACTTCATGTCTTCGTAGTGCAGCATCGCGGTTGACATATGTCGTCCTATTGTCGACATTACCGTCATCGTTTAAACCCATTGGCGGAACCGCCCGGTTCGCCCGTCCCGACGCACTCCGCGCGCTGCGAAGCGGAGGCGGGCGTTTCACCTACGCTCCCGGCTCGCTCCAGGCACCGGACAGGAGTTCTTTCACATGGCTCATTCGCTCGGTACTCAACCCGCTGCCGCCGCTCCCCAGGCAGATCAGCCCCGGCTGAACAAGCCCGCGCTGGACGGAGCCGAGGTATGGAACGCGAAGATCGACCTCGCGGCCTGCTTTCGCTTTGCCGCGCGCCTGGGCATGGAAGAGGGCATCTGCAATCATTTCTCCTGCCTAGTGCCCGGCCATGACGACCTCTTCATCGTCAATCCCTACGGCTATGCCTTCAGCGAGCTGACCGCGTCGCACCTGCTGATCTGCGACTTCAACGGCAATGTAGTGTCCGGCAGGGGGATGCCCGAGGCGACTGCCTTCTACATTCACGCGCAGATGCACCTCAAAGTGCCGCGCGCCAAGGCCGCGTTCCACACGCATATGCCCTACGCCACGGCCCTGAGCATGACCGAGGGCGACCCGCTGATCTATGCCGGACAGACCGCGCTCAAGTTCTACGGGCGCACAGCCGTGGACGCGAATTATAACGGCCTCGCCCTCGACAATTCCGAAGGCGACCGCATCGCCGCCGGCGTGGGCGACGCCGACGTCATCTTCATGAAGAATCATGGCGTCATGGTACTTGGTCCGACTATCGCCGAGGCGTGGGACGACCTGTATTATCTGGAGCGGGCCTGCCAAGTGCAGTGCCTCGCCCTTTCCACCGGGCGCCAGGTGCTGCCGGTGGATGCCGCCATCGCCGCGGCCGCGGCCAAGCAGATGCGCGAAGGCGACGCGGAGTCGGGGCGCCTCCACCTTGAAAGCATCAAGCGCACGCTGGACCGCGAAGAGCCGGCCTACCGCAGCTAAGGCATACTCACGCGAACCCGCCGGGCACGGCGTGCTGGTGTCTTGATTATAGGATCGGGCTGCGACGTAGAGATTTCCCGACCCCAGGCGCCAGCTTGGCCGGACGGCTGCCGTCCGGCCCCGGTTTCGGCGTCGAGCTCGACGAAGCGAAGCTGGCCAAGTACTGCGCCGACATCTAACGCGCGCGTCGGTCAGCGCAGCGATGCAGCGTATCTCGCGATGCCTTCCCCTAGGTCGATGCGGGGGCTGTAGCCGAGATCGCGTGCGGCCCGATGCATGTCGACGTTTCGCAGCACATATTCCTGCGGTGCGACGGCAGCCGCGAAGTCGACCCGCAGCTTCGGCAGCACCGATCGCGCGATTTCCGCCACCTCGCCGAGCGTGAGCGAGGTTCCGCCGGAGATGTTGTAGGCCCGCTCGGGCAGGTTCGGCCGGTCCAGCGCCCCGACCAGCGCGTCAACCACGTCGTTGACATAGAGATACTGCCAGCGCGAGGTGGCGTCGTTGTCGAGGACGGCGGCGTCGCCGGCCAGACCAGCCTCGACCATGATCTTGATGTTGCACCTGGTCGTACGGCCAGGCCCATAGGCCTGGAAGATCCGCAGAGAAACGCCATCGACGGCCCATTGCGATCGATAGGCATCCAGAATGGCTTCGCCGGCCACCTTGCTCGCGCCGTAGAAGTTGAGCGGGACGAGGAGGTCGGTCTCTGCGACGGGATCGCGGGTCGAGGCGCCGTAGACCGAGCCGGACGAGCACAGCACGACGCGACGCACGCCGCAGATCCGCGCCGCCTCGACGACATTGATGGTGCCGCCGATATTGATGTCCAGCGTGTCGCGCGGATTGTCCCGGTTGACGCGGCGGCCCGACACGCCGCCGCCATGGACGATCTGATTGACGGAAAACCGGCGGCAGAGCGACGGCATGAGATCCGGATTGCGGATGTCCCCGCCGGAGAAGGCGGCGAGCACCTCCGGAGGGTCGGGCGCATCGAGGTCGATGCCGATCACGACATCCCCGCGCTGCGCCAGACGGGCGGCCAGCGCCCGGCCGAGAAAGCCGGAGACTTTGGCAAGATTCTTGAGAATTTGAGGCCGCACGTCGGCCGGCAGAAAATCCGTGGAAACGAGAGCGACCATTTCGGCAAGCGAAGCGGGGGATGCGACGCGGATGCGGCGGCGCTCACCTGTGTGGCTGACAAGGAAGGTGCCGCCACCTTTCTCCGCCACCATCGCATCGTCCCCGATGGGGTCATAGATGACGCCGGCGATGCTCTCGCCGCGTCGCGTCACCGCGGCCATCACGCCAAACAGCGGCATTCCCGCGACGAAATTTGCAGTCCCGTCGAGCGGGTCGACGACAACCGCCAAGTCGGCGTCGACCAATGCATCAAGTAGCGCCGGATTGGCAGCCGCCGTTTCCTCGCCGGCGAACAGTGCGCCAGGCAGGAGCAAGGAGAAGCTGTGCATCAGAGAAGCTTCAGCGGCGATGTCGGCTTCGGTGACCAGATCAGTCGCATCGGCTTTCGATCGGACGTCGCTTTCTCCCAGCCGCCGGAAGCGAGGCAGGATTTCCAGCTTGGCCGCGACGCGCAATGCTTCGGCAATCTGGAGCAGATCGATTGTCATTTCGCGCCTGCCTGCGGATCAGGCGGCCGGAGGGCGGGCGAGCATCGGTGCTCCTCTGCGTCTGCTGCGCGGCCATCAATGAATACGCGCAGCGCCTCTGTTTCGTCTGTCTGAATGGCGGAAAAGCCGGCGTCCATCAGCTGCCCCCAGACCGCGTCCGGATCGCGGAGTGCCGCGGTGTCGGTGAAGCCTGGCGAGGCGACCGGATCCAGCGTGTTCACCCAGAGCGTTGCGCCGTCATTCTCGAGGCGATCTCTGACGGCTGCGACCTGGGCAAGGTCTCGAAAAGAAAGCTCGCACACGAAAGGCTTCAGCTCGAAAGCAAGCTCAAGCTGGCGTTCGGCATCGGCCTCTCCCAAGCGAACTCGGGCGATCAGCGGGACGCCGCGCGACACGATTTCCCGGCGAACCCAATCCAGGTCCGCTTCGGTCTTGAGATCGGCCCAAAAGTCCACCTGCTTGTCGACCTGCATCTCCTTTGCGCAGGCGATGACGTCGGGGATGACATCGCGATGCTTGACATCGACATGGACGAAGATGCGATCCCGCGTCAGCGCGAAGATATCCTTGAGGCGCGGCAAAAACTCGTCGGTAGGCGGATTGGACTCGCCGCCGTCACGGTTTCGCAATCGCAATCTGGTCAGCTCCTGCACCGTCAAATGCTCCGGCCATGCATCGACGCCCGTCATTCGGGTGAGCGTGTCGTCATGCAGCAGAACCAGCTCTCCATCTGCGCTGCGGACATCGATCTCGACGACATCGCATTTGGTTGCGATCACCTGTTCGATGGCCAGAAGACTGTTCTCGGGAGCAGCGCGCCAGACGCCGCGATGGGCGACGATCGCGCAGGGACGCGCGCGATTCGGCATATACTCGAAATAGTTCATGCATGTTCCTGTGTTTCGGCGGCCTCGTCCGGTGCGATGGCCTTGCCGGACTGCGCGTCGAAGAAATGCAATCGTCGCGGCGGAATGCTTAGGACCAGCTTCTGGTCGTTCGACGCTTCAGCGCCGAACGGCGTCACGGCGCGGACGACCGATCCTGCGAGATTCGCCGCGATGATGGAGTGGGATCCGAGATCCTCGCGGAAGCGCAGGTCCGCCCGCAATGTCGGGCCGTCGATAGCCGAGGCGTCAACAAGCTTTATGTCTTCCGGGCGAATGCCAAGCTGGACCGGCCCCTGCAGAATCGACTCCGCGGCAACTTGTCCATCGGCCAGGCGCAGCACGGAGCCATCGCCAACAACCGGCAGGATGTTCATCGGCGGTGCACCGATAAAGCCGGCGACGAAAACCGACGCCGGATGGTGGTAGATCCGCTTAGGCGTATCGAATTGCTCGATCTGCCCCTTGTTGAGGATGAGGATCCGGTCGGCGAGCGTCATCGCCTCGACCTGATCATGCGTGACAAAAATCGTGGTCGCCTTGATCCGTCGATGCAGCTCGGCGAGCTCGATGCGCGTGTCGTGACGCAATTGGGCATCGAGGTTCGACAGGGGCTCGTCAAAGAGCAGCACGCCTGGCTCGCGCACGATGGCGCGGCCGATGGCGACCCGCTGGCGCTGTCCCCCTGAGAGCTGAGCTGGTTTGCGATCGAGGTAATCGGAGAGGCCGAGCATCTTCGCCACCTCGGCGACGCGGCCCGCGCGAAACGCTTTCGACTTTCCCGCCACCTTGAGGCTGTAGGCGATGTTGTCGGCTACAGTCATGTGGGGATAGAGCGCATAGTTCTGGAACACCATGGCGCAGCCGCGGTTCTTGGGCTCGAGGTCCTGCACCTCTCGGCCGGCAATGATGATCTGGCCGCTGCTGACCGGCTCCAATCCAGCGATCATCTGCATGAGGGTGGACTTGCCGCATCCCGACGGGCTGAGCACGACCGTAAACTCGCCAGCCTGGAACTCCACATCGAGCCGCGGAATCACGGTGGCCTTGCCGTAGGCTTTCGAGACGCCGGTCAGCGTGATGCTGGCGGCCGAGATGTGGATTCCGGTATCGACAGCGCTCATCGCTATTTCTCCGAGAGAACAAGGCCCTGCACAAGAAATCGTTGGAGCAGCGCGATCATGATGAGGGGAACGGTGGAGACGACTATGGCGCCCGCCATGATCAGGGGATAATCGGGAAAGGCGCCTTCGTCCGGCACAAGCGGCGATCCTGCGGTTCGCCGCCAACAAGAAAAATCCCGGCGTCCTTTCGGAGGCCGGGGTTTTGGGTGCCTTGTTATCGCAAGAATCGTTGGTTGCGGGGACAGGATTTGAACCTGTGACCTTCAGGTTATGAGCCTGACGAGCTACCGGGCTGCTCCACCCCGCGTCAACTGATGTCTGG
>NZ_JBHTDB010000004.1:0-233565 GCF_042666455.1 Chelatococcus sp. GCM10030263
GATGCGTCCGCGGAAATCCTCATGAGCCGCATCCGTCAACGCTTTCGGGCGGCGCGCCACCACGTCCTTCAGCGCCTCCACCCGCCGCAGCGCCTCGTCCTTCTCGGCCAGAATGCGATGAACGTTGGGCTCATCGGCATCCATGGCGTGCTCTTTCGCCGGATCCCAATCGCGGAGGCTGTTCTTTTCCTCCGCGAGCCACCAGGCATGGGCGAGGCTCACGGGATAGGTGCTGGAGTCCGAGAACACGCAGTCGTTGGTATAGAGGGCGCGGCGGACGATCTCCCAACTATCGCCCCAGAGCGCGATTGCCCAATCGACCGCCTCCTCGATGTCGGCGTCCGTGGCGTCGGCCTTGAGATAGCCTTCCCCCGTCAGCCAGTCGCGGTAGATCTTGCGTTTCGGCTTGTCGCGGTCGATGGACAGTTCGGCGACGGCATAGAGATTGAGCAGATTGGGCGTGTGAAAGGTGGAATGCGCCTCCAGCGCCTCCCAATCCGTCCGCACGAGCACACCTTCCACGTTATGCGCCTCGGCATAGGCAAGCCGCTGCCGAGTGTCGTCGACCATGTGGCTCGGACCGACTCCCCAGCCGTAATACTGGGCCATCACCTCGAACTCTACCCACTGGCGATGTGGTCCCACCTTGCCGATGCGGGGATTGTCCGGAAAGGTTGGATAGTAGTCGTGCGGCGTATTCTTGAGGCAGATGATGACGTCTTCCGGCAGTTCCTCCATGGCGGTGGCGATCTCCGTCTGGGTCTTGCGGTCGAAGACGAAGTCGCGCACCACGAGCGTCTTGCCTGCCGCCGTGATCGGCTCGTACATCGCGTTGAGCAGATTGCGATACCAGTTTTCCACTGGCGTCGATCGGCACAATTCGCATTGGCAGCGATGGCCGGAAATCGACAGCCGGCTTTCGCGGGTTGCGGGCGCAGTGATGATGCCGGCGATGCCGTCGATGTCGGAGAAAAGATCCTCGTATTTTTTGCGGATGAAATCCATCCACACCGGTTCGTTGGGGCAGAGCGGGCCGCCCTTGAAGACCTGCGGATTGAGCTCGACGATCGCGTCGTGGAACCAGAGCTCCTTGTTTTCAAGCCAGACCTGTGTGCCCTGCCGGTCGGCGAGCTCAATGACACGCTTCAGATATTCACGTAGCTGCATCGGGGTGCTTCGGCCCCGAGCGACATATGTGTAGAGATCGCGATGAATGGCGCGATAGCGATCGTAAATGTTCTTGAATTTCGTGCCTTGGGCAAAGACGCCCGCCGGATAGACGAGCTGATCGATGATCTCGTTGCGGTGAAGCACAAGAGCCGTCATCTGATTGTCTTTGATGAAGGAGAGCGATTTTCTCGCCCAATCGAAATCCCAAACGTAGTGGCTGTTGAGCTCCAACCCGCGAAAACCGAAAGCCATGAGGCTCCTCCGTGGATGAGCGCCCGCCGCCGAGCGACTTGGCGCAATAAGGATGACTTGGCCATAAGGGTCTGCATGTCGTGATCAGATGCCGCTTGCGCTTTCGCTTTCATTTGCGGCCGCGAGCCGGCGCGTGAGGTCGTCGTGCAGCACCTCCAGCCGGTCGCTGCCGAGCGCTATATAGGTCGTGTAGGAATGGTCGCTTCGCTTGCGAAAATCGCGAAACTCGGCCGCGAGATCGAGGAGGCCCTCGAGGCGCTGGTCCAGCATTCGCCGCGCCTCGGCGCGGAAAGGTGAAGGCTCGGTGTTCTCCGTGACATATTTCGTCAGGATGCAGGCATGGCCGATCTCGCGAAAACCGCGGATATAACGCCGGAATACCTCGATGCGTCCGCGGAAATCCTCATGAGCCGCATCCGTCAACGCTTTCGGGCGGCGCGCCACCACGTCCTTCAGCGCCTCCACCCGCCGCAGCGCCTCGTCCTTCTCCGCGAGAATGCGATGAACATTCGGCTCATCGGCATCCATGGCGTGCTCTTTCGTCGGATCCCAATCGCGCAGACTGTTCTTTTCCTCCGCGAGCCACCAGGCATGCGACAAGCTCACGGGATAGGTGCTGGAGTCGGAGAACACGCAGTCGTTGGTATAGAGTGCGCGGCGAACGATCTCCCAGCTATCGCCCCAGAGCGCGATCGCCCAATCGACCGCCTCCTCGACCTCCGTTTCGGTAGCATCGGCTTCGAGATAGCCCTCGCCGCTGAGCCAGTCGCGGTAGATCTTGCGCTTTGGTGTCTCCCGGTCGACGGCAAGCGCCGAGGCCGCATAGAGATTGAGGAGATTGGGCGTTTGGAAGGCGGTGTGGTTCTGTAGTGCCTCCCAGTCGGTCCGAATGAGAACGCCCTCGACGCCGTGACGTTCGGCATAGTCGAAGCGGGCGCGCATATCATCGACCATGTGGCTCGGGCCTATGCCCCAGCCGAAGTACTGGGCCATGACGTCGTATTCGATCCATTGTCGGTGCCGCCCGACCTTGCCGATGCGCGGGTTGTTTGGAAAGGTTGGATAATAGTCGTGTGGTGTATTCTTCAAGCAGATGATAACGTCGTCTGGCAATTCCTCCATCACCGTCGCGATCTCGGTCTGGGTCTTCAGGTCGAAGACGAAATCGCGCACCACGAGCGTCTTGCCGGCTGCCTTGATCCGCTCATACATCGTCGTCAGAAGTCTGCCGTACCATGCTTCAGGCGGGGTCGACCGGCAGAGTTCGCAGCGGCAGCGGTGACCGGAAATGGACAGTCTACTTTCGCGCGTCGCCGGTGCCGTGATGATGCCGGCGATCCCGCCGATGTCAGAGAAGAGATCGTCGTATTTGGTGCCTATATAATCCCACCATACCGGCTCGTTGGGACAGAGCGCTCCGTTTTTGAAGACCTGGGGATTGAACTCCAGCATGGCGTCATGAAACCAGAGCTCCTTGTTCTCGAACCACACCTGCGTTCCCTGACGGTCGGCGAGCTCGATGACACGTTTCATGTAGTCGCGGCGCAGCACCGCCATCCCGCGCTCGCGGGCGGCATAGGCGTACAGATCGCGATGGATCGCTCTATAGCGGTCGTGGATATTCGCGAAGGACTGGCCTTTGGCGAAGAGCCCGCTGGGATAGGTGACGCGGTCGACCACATCATTCTGGTGGAACACCAGACCCGTCAGGTCGTGATCGCGAATGAAGGCAAGCGCCTTCTTCACCCAGTCGAAATCCCAAGCATAGTCGCTGTGAATTTCCAAGAATCGCGTGCTAAATTCCGGCATGATCATCCCCGTTCACCCGACCGAAGATCCGGTGTTCCAGCCTTGCTGTGGCACGGGCAGTTTCGCTGCCTCGATTGCCCCTACTTCTTCATGGAGCTCTTCAGATCATAGAGCGCCTTCTGCACCGTGTTCTGCGCCTTCTGCAGCTCTTCTTTAACGTCGCCGCCGACGAGGACCGCCGAGATTGCGTCGCTGACGGAATCGCCGATTTCCGAAGACCTAAGAATGCAGGGATAAGGCATCTCATCGGCGTCGGAGAGCGCATCCGCGCCGCCGTTGCCGACATCGATGAGATATTGCAGCACCGGCATCTCGCCCTTCAACTGCTCGAACGCGGCCGTTCGTGCCGGCATAAAGCCCGGCGTCTTGCGCGCCATATCGATCTGGGCGTCGAGCGAGGCCGCCGCTTCCAGGAGCTTGTAGGCGGCTTCCTTGTTTTTCGAGCGGCTGAAAATCGAAATGACCGCCGGGCCCGCCCGGTAGGGATGGTTGAGGCCGCGCGGATTATCTTTCTTGGTCGGTGGGAAGGTGTAGCCGAGCTGGCTTGCCTTCACAGCCCCCTCGCCTTTGCCGATTGTATAAACGACACGATCGAAATATTCGATCGTCATCGCCACACGACCGTCGGCAAACAATGACGTAGTCTCGCCGCTCGTCATATTGTTGTGGCCGGGAGGCCAGAAGGGAATAAGCGACTTGTAATATTCCGCTGCTTCGATGCTCGCCGGCGACATCAATCCGGCTTGGAGCGTATCGGGCTTGCAAACCTCGGCGCCGAAGGCCATGAGCTGGTTCTCATAATCGTGCCAGAGATAGGTTCCTTTCTTGTTGGAGTTCACGAGACCGTAGAAGTCGTTGTCGAGCACCTTGCCGGCAAGCATTTCACCCTTCTTCCTGGTGAAGAACTCGGCAACATCCCGATATTGCTCGTATGTCTCCGGCGGCTTTAGATCGTACCCGTACTTTGCCTTGAACGCGGCCTGCTCCTCAGGGTTCTCGAAAAGGTCCTTGCGATAGGCGAGCGCTTGGTCGCTGGTCGCGACGGTGACGCCCATCATCTTGTCGCCCAGGGTTACCGCGTGGCGCCCAGCGACGGTGATGCCATCCCAGTTGAGCAGCTTCTTGTCGCCGTGCTGGGCAATAAGGGGCGCCAGATCCTCGAGGATGCCGCGATCGAACCATTCAAAGACGCGCTGCACACCGCCAGCATAGATGAGATCCCAGGTGTCAGCGCCGCCCACATAGTCCAGCACCACCTTTTTCTGCAGTTCGTCCGTCGTCAGCCTCCGGACGTCAACTGTCATACCCCAAGACTTGCCGATCTCCTGGAGCTTGGCGGCGAAGGCATCCTGAGACGCATTACTTGAGGTGAGAAAGCGGACGGTCTTTCCCTTGTAGGGGCTGTTGCCGTCCTGCGCAGAGGCCGGACTTCCGGCGAACAGCGCCATGCAGGTGGCTCCTGCCACCAGGCAGCGACGTGTGAAATCAGAGAACATGGACGCCTCCCTTTCGCTTGTTTTTAATATTCGTCCGGCACCAAACCGGCGATGGCTGTCTCCCCTTAAATGCGCGTGCCTGTTTTCTGGTCGAACACATGGACGGAGCTGCTGTCGACATCGAGCGCGATGTCATCGCCGACAGCGAGACGGTTCGATCGGTCCGTGGTGAGGCAAAGACGATGCTCGGCGACCGATACGAGCACCTGGTAGTGCGACCCCATCATCTCGACGAGCGCCACCTTGCCGCGAATTTTGCCGTCGTTGCCGGCCTGGATGCTTTCGGGTCGCACGCCATAGATAACGGGTTGACCGTCCACGCCACCCACATGCGCGGGAACCGGCAGGCGGATGTCGGAGGCGATATCTGCCCAGGCTCGGTCGCCGGACCGGCGGAGCATGCCCCGCATCATGTTGATCGGCGGCGAGCCGATGAAGGAAGCCACGAAGGCGTTGGCAGGCGCATCATAGAGTTCGGTCGGCGTACCCACCTGTTCCACGATGCCGTCATGCATGACCGCGATGCGATCCGCCATCGTCATGGCCTCGACCTGGTCGTGAGTCACATAGATGCTCGTTGTGCGCAGCCGCTCGTGCTGCAGGCTGATCTCCACCCGCATCTGAGCGCGTAAGCGCGCATCGAGATTGGACAGGGGCTCGTCGAAGAGGAACGCCCGCGGCGCCCGCACGATCGCCCGCCCCATCGCTACCCGCTGGCGTTGGCCGCCGGAAAGTTCCTTCGGCAGGCGCTTCAGATAATCGCCGAGTGCAAGCATCTTGGCCGTGGCATTGACGCGTTCATCGATCAGGGACTTCGGATTGCGCCGCATGCGTAATCCGAACGCCATATTCTCAAAGACATTCTTCAGCGGATAGAGCGCGTAGCTCTGGAAAACCATTGCGACGTCACGGTCGCGCGGCAGAAGATCGTTGACTGGACGGTCGCCGATCGAGATTTGGCCGGAAGAAATGTCTTCAAGGCCCGCAATCATTCGCAGCAGAGTGGATTTTCCGCAGCCGGACGGTCCTACCAGGACCATGAACTCGCCGTCAGCGATGTCGAGCGAGACGCCGTGCACAACTTCCAGCGCACCGAAGGACTTGCGGACATCACAGATGCTGACCGGAGCCATCCGGCATTCCTCCCGTGGTCCTATTGTGAGTGGCCGTTTCCGCTCGCCGACGACCTTGTCACTAGATTGGGACATAGCCGTCATTCAAACAAATACTAATTCTTGGGAAGGTGTATAATTCGACGTTATGGAGGAAGCGCATGAATCTGCGTGAGCTGGAGATCTTTCGTGCCATCATGCAAGGTGGATCAATCACCGAGGCGGCCAGGATCCTGGGCATCTCGCAGCCTGCGGTGAGCACCGCCCTGCGTCATGCGGAAGACCGCCTGGGCATGCAGCTCTTCCGGCGCGACCACGGCCGCATAGAGCCCACCCCGGAAGCGCTCAGCCTTTTTCCCGAGGTCGAGATGCTGTTCCAGAAATTCCACGCAATTCAGACATATGCGGAGCACCTGCGCGGAACGCATGCGGGCTTCTTGAGCCTCGCGGCAACACCGACACTTAGTTATGCCTATGTGGCGGGAGCGATCACCCGCTTTCGTCGATCACGACCAAACGTTCACATCATGCTCGACGTGACGAATACGCGCCGGATCGTGGAACTCGCTACCTCACGGCAGATCGATCTCGGAATTACCGCCAATCCTTTGACCGACTCCGACATCGCCACCGAAGACCTCGTCACAGCCGAACTCGTCGCCGTGATGCACAAAGAACACCCCCTCGCCAAGCAGCGTGTGGTCAAACCAAAAGACGTGCAGGGCTACAGGCTCATTACAAATGCGCATCACTCACTTTATCATATCCTCGAGCAGATCTTCCGGCGAAGTGGAGTGAAGCTCGACATTACCATTGACGTCAATCACAACCTAACGACCTGTCTGCTTTTGCAGAGCGGCGATGCCGTTGCGATTGTCGATCCGTGGATGCCCAGGGCGCTTTTCCCGGATCTCGTCCGCCGTCCATTTAGGCCCAAGGTCGAGATTCGCGCTCGCCTCCTTTGGGCGAATACCCGGCCCCGATCGCGTCTGGCAGAGGCTTTTCTCGGCGAACTGCGCCAACACGTGGCAGCGGTCACCAGCGATGCATGCGCGTGCGGATGATATCACGTGACTAAGCGGCGTCGAAATCTTCGCGCATTGCATAGAGCGTCTGCGGCGAAACGGATACCGGTGTTCCGTTCGCCGTCCGCGGGCGCTTCACGCGACCTTCGCTAAGCGGCAAGCCCGGCCCGTGCGCGCAAGGTTGCATCGGCGATCGACAATTCCTGGCCGGCGAGGTCGGAGGCCTCGTCGCAGCAGAGCCAGGCGATGACACGCGCCGGGTCCGACACCGGCCGAAGCTGTTCGCGCTTCAACCGGCTGATCTCGTTCATGCCGGAGGCGCGGATCAGGCCCTGCATGTCGGTGTCGACGACACCCGGCTGGAAGCCATAGGCGCGCACCGCTCCGCCATATTCATGGGCGATGGCCCGCGTCAGCATGGCGAGCCCCGCCTTGGCGGAGCAATAGGCCGACCAGCCCTCGCGCGGCTGATGTGCCGCGCCCGAGCTCAGGTTGACGATCACGCCGCCCGCCGGCAGATGCGGCAGTGCCGCGCGGATGCCGTAATAGGCGCCCGCGAGATTGACGGTGACGCTGTGCAGCCAGCGCGCATGGTCGGTGTCGGCAATGCGCCCGATCGGCTCGATCGTCCCGGCATTGTTGACGAGAATGTCGAGGCGGCCGAACTGATCGGCGACGCTCGCCACAAGCTGCTCGACATCGCCGTTGTCGGCGACGTCGCAACTGCGGACCGCAATGGCATCGCCGGCCCCGGAGAAGACGTCCGGGGCGACGCCGGTGGGATCGCGGACGGCCGCGATCACCGTCGCCCCCTTTTCGGCGAGCTCGATACAGGCGGCCGCGCCGATACCGCGCGCCGCACCGGTTACAATCGCCACTCGACCTTCGAGAGGACGCGTCGAATCTGCCATTGGGTCCCTCCTTGCGAAGACGTTACTTGATGGCCTGCGGATTGATCGGCGAGCCGGTGCCCCCGGTGATGACGAGCGGCGGGCCGCAGAAGAAGAACTCGTAGATTTTATCAGCGGCGCAGTCTTCTGCGAGTTCCTTCAGGTAGAACATCTCGCCCATGGTGAGTCCCATGGCCGGTATGACGACCCAATGCCAGGGCTGGAAGACTTCCGAGGTCTCGTTCGGCCTGACCTCGACGCCCCAGGTGTCGGAGCAGATCGCTGCGATCTGGTGTTCATGCGACCAGTAGCAGTTCTCGAACTTGACGCCCGGCGCATCGCCGCCGGCATAGCCGCCCCATTCCCCGGCCTTGAGGCAAGCCTCCATCTGGCCGGTGCGGATGATGACGAAATCGCCCTTGCGGATGTCGACGCCCTGGGCGCGCGCCGTGGCATCCAGCTCGTCGTTGGAAATGCCATAGCCGTCCGGCAGGCTGTCGACGCCCTTGAAGCGCGCGACATCAAGCAGGACGCCGCGGCCGACCATCTTGTTGCGGGTATGCTCGATGCCGTTCTTGTGCACGCCGCCGCCGTCGACGAGCTTGGCGTCGAAGCCGTTGTACATCTTGTCTTCATAGAAGACGTGGCCGAGCGAGTCCCAATGGGTCGCCGCCTGCACCGGCATGTTGAGCGCGTCATCCGCGTAGCGGATCTTGTTGGTCTCGTCGAAACGGCCGGCGATCGCATCCGTGCCCGTGGCGAGCATGGTGTGGATGGGGTTCCAGCGGCCGCCGAAGAGGCCGTTCTGCGGCCCGTTGCCGTCGAGCGGGATGCCGAGGGCGAAGACATTGCCCCTCTTCACGAGACGCGTTGCGGCGACAACGTCGTCCGGCGTCAGGTGGTTGAGCGTGCCGATCTCGTCATCGGCGCCCCAGCGGCCCCAGTTCGAGAGCTTCTTCGTCGCCTCGGCAATGGCAGCTTTGCCTACGGTGATATCCATGGTGATCCTCGTGTTGCTCGGGTGAAGGGATTTGGTCAGGCGGTGCCGAGATAGAGCCGGCGCACGATCTCGCTGTCGCGCAGCGTTTGCGGATCGTCCGCCTTGAGCTCGATGCGGCCGTGCACCAGCACATAGCCGCGGTTGGCGATGCGGATCGCCTGCGGGAAATTCTGCTCGGCCATGAGCACGGTCAGCCCCAGCCGCGCCTTGAGCTCGGCGATGGTGTCGATGGTCTTTGCGACCAGGATCGGCGCGAGCCCGACGGAGGGCTCGTCAACAAGCAGGATCTTGGGCAGGGTCATCAGCGCGCGGGCGATGGCGAGCATCTGCTGCTCGCCGCCGCTCATGCTGCCGGCGAGCTGACGCCGGCGCTCCTTGAGGCGCGGGAAGGCGTCGAAGCAGAAGGCAAGGCTGTCCGTTAGTTTGAGGCGCGCCTCGGGACGGTAGGCACCGAGGAGGAGGTTTTCCTCGACGGTGAGCTTCGGGAAAAGCCGCCGCCCTTCGGGCACGAGCGCGATGCCGAGGCCGACGATCGCCTCGGTGCTGAGACCGCAGAGATCGTGCTCGACACCATCGACTTGCGCGACGATGCGGCCGCTCGTCGGCTTCACCTGGCCCGCGATGCATTTGATGAGCGTGCTCTTGCCATTGCCATTGGTGCCGAGCAGGGCGACCGTCTCGCCCGTGGCCACGTCGAGGTCGATGCCCGACAGAACGCGCACCGCGCCATAGCCGGCATGGAGTCCTCTGATGGAGAGGCTACTGGCCAAGGTAAGCCCTTTCCACGTCCTTCAGCCGCATCACCTCGTCGGGCCGGCCGTCGGCGATCTTGCGACCGGCCACGAGGACGACGATGCGCTCCGAAAAGCGCATGACGGCGCGCATGATGTGCTCGATCAGGATGACGGCGATGCCCTGGCGGTTGAGCTCCTCGAGCAGCGCCACGATCTCGTCGACCTCGCTGTCTGAAAGCCCCGCCATGGCCTCGTCGGCGATGAGGAGCCGCGGGCGGGAAGCGAGCGCCCTGGCGAGCTCGAGCTTGCGCAGTTCCACCTGGCTGAGGTCCTTGGGGCTGATGAAGGCCTTCGGCGCCAGGCCGACCCGCTCCAGAATCGCGAGCGCTTCCCGCGCCGAGCCCTCGGCCAACGGCTCCGGAAGGGCGAAGCGCAGCGGCACCTGCACGTTCTCCAGCACGGTGAGGCGGCGGAAGGGGCGCGGGATCTGGAAGCTGCGCGAGAGGCCGCGGCGGGCCCGCTTCCACGCCGGCAGCCCCGTGATATTCGAGGCTTCGAAGAGGATGGTGCCCTGCTCGGGCGTCAGTGCGCCGCTCAGGCAATTGACGAAGGTGCTCTTGCCCGAACCGTTCGGCCCGATGAGGCCCACCCGCTCGCCGGGAGCGACGCTGAAATCGACCGACTGGAGGGCGGTGAAGCCGCCGAACATCTTGGTGACGCCGCGCGCCTCGAGGATGGGGCCGCGTGGGCTCTCGGCCGGATGCTGGTTCATGAGCCCCCTCCCCGCCACCGCCGCACGAGCCCGACGACGCCGCTCGGCGCTGCCGTCACGAAGACGACGAGCAGGATGCCGACGATGAGCAGATTGGCCGCCGACGAAATCGTCACCGTCAGGATCTGCTGGGCGGAGGCGAGCAGCACCGCGCCAATCACCGGCCCCCACCAGGTGGCCGTTCCGCCGATGAGCGGCATGGCGATGGCATTGACGGCGATCGCCAGACTGAAGGCGGACGGCGGATCCACATAGGTGATGAAATAGGGGAACGGCGCGCCTGCCATGCCCATGAGCGCGCCGGAGAGGGTGGTGGCGATCAGCTTCAGCCGCAGACCCGGCACCCCGCTCGCCTCGGCGGCGATCTCGTCGTCGCGGATGGCGGCGAGCCCCATGCCGATCCAGGAGCGCTCGACGGCGGCAGCGATCAGCACAGCCATGGTGCCGAGGATCGTCATGACGACGAGCAGGAACTGCACATAGGAGACGAAAGGCGCGGTGGCGTCGGGGCGCAGGACATAGGCGCCGCGCGAGCCGCCGACGAAGCTCCAGTTGACGATCAGCGTCTGCAGGACCATCGCCAGCGCGAGCGTTGCGATGGAGAAGAACACGCCGCGCAGCCGCAGGGTAAGATAGCCGGTGCCGAAGCCGAGGAGACCCGCGACCGCGCCGGCGACCAGGATCGAGACCGGCAGCGGCGGCTTGATGAGCTGATCGAGCACGATCGTCGTGTAGCAGCCGACCGCAAAGAAGCCGGCGACGCCGAAATTTACATAGCCGGCGTAGCCGCCGAGAATATTCCAGGCGGTGGCAAGCACCACATATTGTGCGATGACGTAGCAAGCGAGGAAGTAATACTCGCTCACGCCTGAGCCGGCGAAGAGCTCCAGCCCGACGAGTGCAGCGCCGACGAGGACGATGGCGATGCCGGGGTGGCCGGCGGCGCGGAGCTTGGCGCCGCTGCGGGCGGCGGGAGCGGCGGGAGAGATCTGCGTCATCGTCCCAGGATCCCCGTTGGGCGCACTGCCAGTGTCAGGAGGAGCACGCCGAAGGCGACCGCCGGCGACCAGGAGGGCCCGAAATAGGTCGATGTCAGCGTCTCGGCGATGCCGAGGATCATGGCGGCGATCAGCGTTCCCGGCAGGCTCGCGATCCCACCCAGCACGCAGATGGCAAAGACGCGGCCGATGAATTCGCGCCCCGACGACGGCTCGACCGGCTGGATGATGATGAGGAGCACGCCGGCGGCGATCGCCGTCGCAACTGCGATGCCGAAGGCGATCTCCTTGGTGTGGATCGGATCGGCGCCGACGAGCCGCACGGCCTCCGGGTCCTGCGCCACGGCGAGGATCGCCCGGCCGGTGAAGGTCTTGGCGAGATACAGCTGAACCGCGGCGACCATCGCGATGCCGATGAGGCAGGGGGCGAGCAGGCGCAGCGGAAACTGCACGAACCCGAGCGTGTAGGTGGAACCGAGATAGGAAAGGTCCACCAGCCGGTAGTCCACGCCGAAGGTCAGCACCAGGCCGATCTCGACGATGAACATGATGCCGAAGAAAAAGGCGAGACCTTGTAAGGATTCATCGCCGCGCCGTTCGAAGAAGTGATAATAGGCGCGATAAAACAGCCGACCTCCCACGAAGCCGAGCGCGGCGAAGATCGGCGCCATGGCAAAGGGGTCGATGCCCAAGGTATTGATGCTGATATAGGCGAGAAAGGCGCCGACGACGATGAAGGCGGGATGCGCGATATTGACGATATCGAGCATCCCGAAGGCGATCGTTATGCCGACTGCCACCGCGGCATAGAAGCCGCCCAGCATGATCCCCGAGACGATCGCGTTCAGGGTCAAATCCCAGCTGACGTCCATCGCGCTACACTCCGGCAACTCAGGGCGGAAGGGCGGTTACTTCGATGCGGCGTTGAAGGGATAGATGAGATTGCCGGACTTAAATTTGGGCGGATAGACGATGACCTGCCGGCCAGGCTCTTTGAACTGGTTCACGTCACTGCCCTTGATGCCTTGATACTGAACCAGGAGGATCCGCGGCTCGGCCCATTCGCCGCGCTCCTGGAACTTGATCTCGCCGCCGACCGTCTGGAACGAATTGGCGTGGATATATTGGGCGAGCTTGGCGTCATCGAGCGTGCCGGTGGCCGTCACCGCCTGCTGCAGGATCTGCATCTCCGCATAGGCGAGCGGAGCGATATAGAAGCCGAGAGGGTCGACGCCTTCGGCCTGGGCGCGCGCCCGGTAGCGGGTGAGAAACTCCTCGACGCCAGGGAATTTCATGGTCGGCTCGGGCACGTAGAGGTCATAGGAGACGACGCCGTTGAGCGCTTCGCCGAGCTGCGTCTTGAGCGCTGCAGCCTGCAGGCCGATCATGCCGCCGCCGAACATCTTGACGTCGAGCCCGACCTCGCGCGCGGCACGCACCATGCCCGCCGAATCCGGCGGATAGGACGCGACGAAGACGAGATCTGGATTAGTCGCCTTGATCGACCGCACGATCGAGGCGAATTCAATGGAATTCGGCGGATAGGTGCGGTCGAACACGATCTTGAGGCCGGCTTCCTTGGCGTTCTCGCGGGCACCTTCCATGGCGATGCTGGGGAATTCCGCATCGGCGCCAACAATGGCGATGGTGCGCGGCTTCGGGTCCATAGCCATGGCCACATCGATGAAGCCCTTGGAGAATTCCCGCTGCGCGTCGGGCCCGTTGGGCTGCATCTGGAAATAGCGGTCGTATTTGAACTTGTCGTTGGCGGCGAGGCCAAAGAGCGTGATGAAGAGCTTCTTCTTCTGCATGACCGTCGGCATGGCCGCGACGATCTGGTTGGTGGCATAACCCGAGACCACCAGATCGACCTTGTCGACGTCGATCAGCTTGGCGTAGATGCCGGGCACGGTCGCCGGGCTGCTCTGGTCGTCATAATAGACGAGCTCGACCTTGCGGTTGAGCAGGCCGCCCTTGCTGTTCACGTCCTCCGCCCAAAGCTGCATGCCAAGCAGGGCCGATTTTCCGAAAGCCGCGAGACCGCCGGACAGCGCAATGCCGAGGCCGATGCGGATGGGCGGCTCAGCCGCCTGCGTCATCGTCGGCACAGCCGATAAGGCCAATGCCGTGGCAACAGCAATGGCGGCGGCACGGCGCGTCAAACCGATGTGAAGTCCCATAACGTTCCTCCCCATGACACGGCCTTTGCGACCGGTTTGCTATAATTTTCAGCCTGCATGCCGGGCAGGCGCCGCTCGGGACGCTATCGGCGGGGCGCTCGACGCCCGCCGAAACCGCACCGGCCTTTGTATCGACGTCAACGGAGCCGGATGGGTGCACCCGGCCCCGAGGCGCTTAGGCGCGTCAGATGGCGACCTTGTCGGCGCCCTTCAGTTCGAGGATCTCGCGGGCCTCGTCGGGCGTGGCGATGGTGAGACCGAGACCTTCGATGATCTGCCGTGCCAGGCGCACCTGGTCGGCATTCGAGGTGGCGAGCTTGCCGGGACCGGCCCAGAGCGAATCCTCGAGGCCGACGCGGACGTTGCCGCCCATCGCTGCCGCGATCGCCGCCACCGGCAACTGGTTGCGACCAGCGCCCAGCACCGACCAGCGATAGTCGTTGCCGAACAGGCGATCGGCGGTGCGCTTCATATGCAGGACGTCTTCGGGATGCGGACCGATGCCGCCGAGAAGACCGAAGACGGACTGAATGAAGAGCGGCGGCTTCACCATGCCCCGATCGTAGAAATGCTTCAGATTATAGAGATGGCCGATGTCATAGCACTCGAACTCGAAGCGCGTGCCGTTGTCGTAACAAGTCGTCAGGATATATTCGATATCCTTGAACGTGTTGCGGAAAACGAGATCGCGGGTATTTTCGAGATGGGTGCGCTCCCAATCGAATTTGAATTCTTTGTATTTGTCGAGAAGATGGTAAAGGCCGAAATTCATCGAGCCCATATTGAGCGAGGCCACTTCCGGCTTGAAGGTCGCCGCCGGTAGCACGCGCTCCTCGACGCGCATATAGGGGCTGCCCCCGGAGGTGATGTTGATCACCGCATTGGTCTGCTGCTTGATGCGCGGCAGAAAGGGCGCGAATGCCTCCGGGCGCTGGTCCGGCTTGCCGGTCTCGGGATCCCGCGCATGCAGATGCAGGATCGCGGCTCCCGCTTCCGCCGCGGCGACGGCGTCCTGCACGATCTCGTCGGGCGTGATCGGCAGATGTTCCGACATCGTGGGCGTGTGGATGGCGCCGGTGACGGCGCAGGTGATGATGACGCTGCGGGGCTTGGGCACGCGTTCTCTCCCATGTTCTTCCGGCTCGTCCGGCCTTATTGAGTCAATAGTCATTACTTATTGAGCCGATTGTCAATAGCGAAGGAGAGGGTTAAACACGATATCCGGTGTCGCAGGCTGCTTCGTGCAGCGCCTGCAAGGAGCATGTCGTTGAGAGAACAGAAGAAACGGGCGAATGCGGGGACCGCTTCAGGACCGCGCGCTGCAGCCGTCGCGCCCTCCCCTTCCACCAAGCCCAAGGGCCGAACACGCAGCCGGCTCGATCCCGAGGTGCGCAGACGCATGATCCTCGATGCGGCGGTGGAGTTTTTTGCCGAACACGGCTTCGGCGCGCAGATCAAGGATCTTGCCGATCGGCTCGGCATCTCCCAGGGCCTGATCTTCCGCTACTTCACGACGAAGCAGAACCTGGTCGAGCAAGTCTACGAGAAGGTCTTCCTGCAGCGTTGGTCGCCGGGCTGGGAAGCCGGCTTGCGGGATCGCGCCAAGCCGCTGCAACAGCGGCTCGAAGAATTCTACCTATCCTACTTCCAGGCGGTCGACGAATCCTACTGGATCAGGGTTTCACTCTATGCGAGCCTTGCGGGGCACGACATTATCGGCCGCTATATTCAGACCCATGTGAACAAGCTGCTGATGATTATCCTGCGGGAGCTGCGCGTCCACCGCGGCTTTTCCGAAGAGGGCGACATCGACCCGATCGAGTTCGAGCTCGCCTGGCATCTGCACTCGACCTTCATCTATTTTCTCGTGAGGAAATACGTACATCATCAGACGGTCGCGGAAGACAAAACGGCGATGGTGTCGCGCATCGTCTCGAATTTCCTCGGCGACCGACGATAAAGTGGCTGGCGGTCATGGGCGCCACCTGGCCAACTGGTCGGGCACAGGCCGTGTCATCGCAATCTCGAATGTGGCCGGAGCTATGCCGCCGGTCTGACGGTAGCATGACTTGGATGGTGTCGGGTGCTCTCGCATGGCAGCTCCGGCACATCGGAGCTGAACGCCACCGACCCTTGCCGCGGCCGCGCAATCAGGTAGAATATGGACGATCAGGAACCAAGGCACCCCGATGGCGCTGAGCATCAAAGATCCGGAGACCGAGCGGCTCGCCCGGAAACTCGCGGAGCGGACCGGCGAGAGCATTACGGTGGCGACGCGACGCGCGCTCGAGGAACGGCTGCGCCGGGTCGGATCGGATGCGCGCAGAGCGGCCCTAATCGAGGACCTCGCCGCCATCCGCCGTCGCTGGAGCACCATGCCTGTGCGCGACGCGCGCAATGCGGATGACATCATCGGCTATGACGAAGATGGCGTCCCCAACTGATGGTCATCGATACCTCGGCCATTGTGGCCATCGCCCTGAACGAGCCCGAAGCGCCCTCTCTCGAGCAACGCATAGCCGATGATCCCGTCCGCCTGATCTCGGCCGCGACTGTCCTCGAGGCCGCCATGGTCATCGAAACGCGACTCGGCGAGAGCGGCGGCAGTGAGCTCGACCTGTGGTTTCACAAGGCGGGTGTCGAGGTCGTCGCCGTCGGGGCCGATCACGCAGACTTGGCCCGCCGTGCCTGGCGCCGTTTTGGAAAAGGCCGCCATCCCGCAGGTCTAAATTTCGGGGACTGCTTTTCCTATGCGCTCGCTGCGCTGACAGAGGAGCCGCTGCTCTTCAAGGGCGATGATTTCGCGAAGACCGACGTTCGAGTGGCGTAACTGCTGCGGCCGCTCCGACTATCCGTGGCTGAGATTGGGTTCGGCCCACCGGACCCGCCTTCATAAATCGCCCGCCAGGGCGTTGGCTCCACGCGATTTCAGCTAGCTCTTGACCGCATCGCGTTCGCTGAACAGGACACCGCCCTTGGCCTTGTTGTGGCGCGGCGATTCGATGATCTGGACCATCACGGTTTCCGGTGCGACCTTGAAGTGCTTCACGGTCGCGGCCGTGATCTCCTGAATGAGCGCACGCTTCTGATCCAGGTCTCGGCCCTCGACTGCATAGACATAAATCTCCGGCATGGGATCGTCCTTTCCGCCGAGGTCGACACTACTCTGCGATGATGGTGTTGCGAAGCACGCCTATGCCCGTGATCGCGACATCGACGTGATCGCCGGGCTTGAGCCACAGGGGCGGCTTGCGCGCAAAGCCGACGCCCTCGGGCGTGCCGGTGGCGATCACGTCGCCAGGGCGGAGTTCCATGAAGCTCGACAGATAGGCGATGATGGTCGGGATGTCGAAAATGAAGTCGTCCGTCTTGGTGCGCTGCACTTCCACGCCGTTCAAGGTCGTCGTCAGCGTAAGGGACGAAACGTCGGCGATCTCGTCGCGCGTGACCATCCAGGGACCAATGCTTCCCGTCCGGTCGAAGTTCTTGCCGACGGCCAGGCAATGCTCGAATTGATAATCTCTGATGCTGCCGTCATGCAGGCATGTATATCCGGCAATATGCTCGAAAGCGTCTTGCGGGACAATGTGCTTGCCGGCCTTGCCGATGATAACGGCGAGCTCGCCCTCGTAGTCGAACTGCTCCGATAGCTTCGGCCGCACCATAGCCCCGCCGGGCGGCGCGAATGAACCGCTGACGCGGATGAAGGTGCTAGGCGTCTTCGGCAGTTGTTGATGGCCCTCGGCAACATGCCCACGGTAGTTGCGTCCGATGCAGACGATCTTTTCGGCATCCGGAACGGGCACCGTCAGTTCCACATCCGCCAAGGCGTGATCGGTCGATGCGCCCGCGATACGTGCAGCGATCCCCTCCAGGAGGCCATACGCGATTGCGAGGCGCAACGTGGGCTGCCCTAGCCGCTCCTTGAGATCGATAATGCCGTCATTGCTCAGGACGCCATAGGACGGGTTGCCTGCGAAACGGTAGCTGAGAAGCTTCATGGGGCGGTGTCTCTCCTTAGCGCCGAAAGCGCAGCTCTGACCTGAGATCGGCGATTGTCCAGCTATCGCCGGCGCGCGCGTAGCGACAGCTGTAGAGGCCGATGGAAAACGGCAGGTCCAACTTTGCCGGTTCGTTCTCGCTGATCGGGCCGTCGTATCGGTAGGCGACCATGTAGAAGCGCGCTTCGGCTGATGTGGCATTTGCCGAGACGATGTGGAAATTGGTGACCAGATGGGCCGTTCGCACGTCGGTGCCGCGCTCGGCCAAGGCGGCCAGGATCATCTGGTGGCCGCGCAAGATCTTGCCTTGGCGATGCCATTCGCCATCCGGCGCCATGCACCCGACCAAGGCCTCGAAGCCGAAGGTGTCGAGATGGTAGAAGAAGTCGACGATGAGGTTTTCCACGGCCTCGCGGATGTTCGCCTGCGTGCTCACACCGGCACTCCTTCCTTGAACATCTCGGGCAGAAGGATGTTTCGCGTGACCGGCGGCGGTGCCGTCGCCTTCATCTCGGCGCGCAGTCTGCTGGTCTCTTCGCGATCGACCTCCAGCGTCGCCGGGTCGATGGCTACTCCGTAGTCCCGGTGGGCGCCTTCCACCGAGACATATCCCCTGCGCACATCGTCCATTACCTTGTCGAGCGGGCGCTCGTAGGCGGGGCCCCGACCGCCGCCGCCGGCCGACAGCAGTTCGATGGTCGCGCCCTTCTTGATCGGCAGGGCTGTGACCTTCTGATATTGTTTAGGCGCGCTTTCGCCCGGCTGGGTGACGAGCACGGTCCCGACCTTCGCGGCGCCGCCGCCCTCCAGCCCCCATGGTGGGCACTTGGTGCGCTCGAAGGCACAGATGAAGCTCAGGTCCTGCAACGCGCGATAAACCTTGCTCAGGCCGAGCCCGCCGCGGAATTTGCCGGGCCCGCCGCTGTCGGGACGCCATGTGTAGCGCTCGACGAGGACCGGAAAGAAGGTCTCCTCGACTTCGAGAGGGATATTCCGGGTATCGCCGTGGGTGACCGTCTTGAGCGGGGAAAAGCCGTCGGCGTTCGGCCGGGCGCCCCATCCACCGAGAACCGTATCCACCGTGGAGTAGCGAAAGCCGGTTTCCGGATCGCGTCCGAAGATCGTGTACATGCCGTTCGAGCCATGGTGCGCCGCAGGTATGCGCTCCGGCATCGCCTGACTCATGGCAAGATAGATCGTGTCGATGACCGTCTTGATGGTCATCGTCCATTGCGCCATCGCCGCATTGTCGACTGCGCTGATGACGGTGCCGTCAGGCAGCCCCACCTTCAGAGGGCGAAACGCTCCCTCGTTCGGCGGCAGCCACGGAAAGACGGCACTTTTGAAGGCCACCTTTGCGGCGGAGATGCCACCGCTGCGGCCCATATTGGAGGGGCCCGGCGTCTGGTCGGCCGTGCCGGTGAAGTCGATCTCGAATTCATCGCCGCTGATGGTGACGGCAACGCGGATCTCCAGCGTCTTGTCCGGGTCGACACCGTCGTCATCCAGGAATGCTGCGGATTCGTAGCGGCCGTCCGGCAGCGCGGCGATTTGCCGGCGCACATAGGCCTCGGACTGGTCCCAGGTGATGCGGATGCATTCCTGGATAAGATCCCAGCCGTAGCGCGCGATCAGTTCCTCGAGGCGTCGCACGACAAGCTTGCAGCAGGCGATCTGCGCGGCCATGTCGCCGAAGGATAGTTCCGGGAAGCGAATATTGTGGCGAATGACACGCAAGATCTCCTCGTCCGGCACGCCGGCCTTGTAGACCTTGACGCTGCGCAGTTGCAGCCCTTCCTGGAAGATCTCAGTCGTGTCGGTGGCAAAGGAGCCAGAAACGCGCCCGCCGATGTCGGTCCAATGGGCCCGCGTCGCGGCGAAGGCGATCAATTTGCCCTCGTGGATGACCGGGATATAGAGCACCATATTGTTGAGATGCTGACCGCAGACGGACGAATAGTTCATCAGCAGTACGTCGTCAGGCTCAAAGCCGTCCTCGCCGTAAATCGTCAGCCCGTCGGAAACCGGCATGCCGAGATCGGCCATGAAGGTGGTAATGCCGCCGCGGCTTTGGGCTATGGTCTGACATTGGGCATCGAGCAGGCCCACGCAATAGTCCTTCACCTCGTAGATGATGGGACTGAAGGCCGTGCGCGAGAGATTGATTTCGCCCTCGTCGAGGATTGCTATCAGCAGGTTGCGAATGATTTCGAGTGTGACCGGATCGACTTGCGGGCGACCTGTGTTGGTGACGACGTTCATGCTTCGCTTCCCAGCGTAATGACGATATTGCCGATCTCGTCGATGACGGCGGTGTCCTGCGGCCCGAGCACGGTCGTGGAGGCTTCCTCCTCGACGACGCCGGGCCCGGTCAGTCTGCAGCCGGCAGGAAGGTCGCTGCGCTGCCAGACCTTGGCCGCAATCGTGCCCGTGGAGCTGTACCAGATCGGCCGTTCACCGTAGGTGAGGTCGGCGGCAGTGGCGCGTGACCGCAGACCGAGCTGCGGCCGGGCGGTGCGCCCGGCGACCACGATGCGCAGCATGACGATTTCGATGTCCATGTTGCGGGTGGTGTGGCCGTAGCGGCGCTGATACGCATCTTCGAATAGCTGCCGCAGGGCCGCCTTGCCGGGAATCTTGCCGTCGTCGGGCAGGCGCACCTTGATCGTGTATTCCTGTCGGCGGTAGCGCATTTCTGCGTAGCGCGTGAAGCCGATGGACTCGATCGGCAGACCGAGTTTATCGACCCGGCTGCCCCCTTCCCTCTCCATCTCGGCAAAACGCGCTTCCACGTCGTCGAGATCGATCGTTTCGAGTTGGCCGATAATCGTGCTGGTCAGGTCGTAACGGAAGTCGGCGAACAGCATTCCGTAAGCCGAGAAGTGGCCCGGCTGGGGCGGAATGACGACTGTGCGCATGCCGATCTCCCGTGCCACTGCGACGGCATGAAGCGGCCCGGCGCCGCCGAAGGCGACCATGGCGAAGTCGCGCGGATCAAAACCGCGTTCGAGTGTCACCTTACGCACCGCATTGGCCATATTGACGGTCGCAACCTGCAGGATGCCGGCCGCGAGTGCCGCCGCGGATTGGCCAAAGGCCGAGCTGACGCTTTCCAGCGCCGATTGCGCCTGCCCCAGGTCAAGCCGCATGTTGCCACCGAGGAAGCGTTCGGCGTCCAGTCGCCCGAGCATCAGATTGGCGTCGGTCACGGTCGGTTCCGTGCCGCCCCGCCCGTAGCAGGCAGGGCCCGGAACCGCGCCGGCGCTGCGTGGGCCCACTTGAAGCGAGCCGAGATCGCTGACCGAGGCGATGCTGCCTCCGCCGAACCCGACTTCGACGATGTCGAGCACCGCCGCCTGAACCGGATAGCCGCGGTCGTAGCCGCCCACCCAATAGAGCGGCGAAACAGCGGCTTCGCCGTCCTCGATCAATACGGCCTTGGCCGTGGTGCCGCCCATGTCAAATGCAACGACATTGCCGAGATCGGCGCGCCGGCCGATCTCTGCCGCGCCGGCGACACCGCCCACCGGGCCGGATTCCACCAGAAGGAGCGGCCGATGGAGCGTATCCTCTTCGGTCAGCACGCCGCCGTTCGAGCCCATCAGGTAGAGGCGGCCGGTAAATCCGTTCTCACGCAGCTTGCCGTCGAACCGCGCGATGTAGCGCTCGACCGCAGGGCCGACATAGGCATTGAGGGCGGTCGTCGTCGTGCGCTCGAATTCCCGAAGCTCGCGCGAGATCTCGTGTGAGCAGGACACGAAGCAATCGGTGTGCTCCCGCAAGTAGTTGCCGACTTCGATTTCATGGAGAGGGTTGCGCCAGGCATGGAGAAAGCAGACGGCGACGGCATCGACGCCGGTCTCGCGAATTCTGGCGGCGACTCGAGCGAGCGCCTCGCGATCGACGGACTTGAGCACATTGCCACGCGCATCCATGCGCTCGGGAAGATCAAAGCGCAATTCGCGCGGCACCACCGGCGGCAGGCGCTCGTAGAACAGATTGAACCCTTCCGGCCGGTTGCCGCGTCCGATCTCGAGAATGTCCCGAAAGCCTTCCGTCGTGACGAGCGCCGTTGCCGCGCCCTTGCGCTCCAGCAGCGCGTTGATGACCACAGTCGTGCCATGACGCAGGACGGTGATGGTCTCGGCCTCGATCCCGGCGAGCTCCAGGCAGTCGCGAGCCCCCTGCTCGAAATTCGGCGGCGTCGTCAGGCTCTTCGAGAACTTGAGCGCGCCGGTTTGCGGATCGAGCGAGGCGAGATCCGTGAAGGTGCCGCCAATATCGATGGCTACAATCGGCATTTAAGAGATGCTCCTGAGCGAAAACGTGTCGGAATCCTGCCGCAGGGCTGGGTTGATCACGTCGAGAATGTCCCGCTTGTACTGATTGAACCGTGCCTCGGTCGGATCCCGGGGGCGATCGAGATCGATCTTGAGGTCGAGCACGACACGGCCGGGTCTCGGCGTCATGACGAGCACGCGATCTGCCAGATAGATTGCTTCTTCGGCGCTGTGGGTGATGAACAGAATCGTCTTATGCGTTTCCGTCCAAAGCTCCATGAGTTCGCGCTGCAGAACGTTGCGGGTGAGCGCATCGAGCGCCCCGAAAGGCTCATCCATCAACATGACCGGGGAATTGATCGCCAGGATGCGTGCGATCGCCACGCGCTGGCGCATGCCTCCCGACAGATTCTTGGGCCATGCCTTCATGAAGTTGGTGAGGCCCATGCGCGCCAGAATGTCCCTGGCGCGCGCCTCACCGCTGCTGTCCCATTGACCTGCGGCCTTCAAAGCAAAGGTTATGTTGCGCTCGACAGTCATCCAGGGAAACAAGCCGTATTCCTGGAACACGACGCCACGGTCCGGACCTGCTCTGGTTACGGTCTTTCCCGATACTTTGCAGAGGCCGCTGTCCGGGCGCTCGAAACCAGCCACGATGTTGAGCAGGGTCGTCTTCCCGCAGCCGGAAGGGCCCATCACGGCAATGAATTCACCTTCGTTCTGCACAAGATCGATGCGGTCCAGCGCCGTTACAGCCGGAGAGCCGTCGCGAGCGGGATAGACCTTCGTCAGTTCCCGCACCTCGATGGCCGGAACGCCTGCATCGGCGGAGGTGTCGCTGCGCGCCGGTCGGCTCGCGGACCTGGGCATGACGGACGCATTCATCATGCGGCCTCCATGCTTCGCTGCCAGCGCAGCAGATAGCGGGTCAGCCGCATCACCAGAAGGTCGGAGAGATAGCCGAACAGGCCTATGACGAGCATATATGCGAGCATTCGGTCCACCAATCCGTAATCCTGGGCGCGCATCAGGGTATTGCCGAGCCCGCTCGGCACGGCGATGAGTTCGCTCACCACCACCAGAATCCACCCGAGCCCCATGGCGACCCGCAAGCCGGTCAGGATGCTCGGAAGCGCGGCTGAAAGAACAACGTCCTTGAACAGCATCCAGCCCCGCGCGCCCAGATTATGCGCTGCGCGCAGATAGATCTGGTCGACCTGCTTAACACCGGCATAGGTGTTGAGCAGGATGGGGAAGACGACGCCGAGCGCGATCAGAAAGATGGCCGGCTTGCTGCCGAGCCCAAACCAGAGGATCGAAAAGCCGATCCAAGTAATGGGCGGGATGGCACGCAGCACTTGGACGAGCGAGCCGAGCATCAGATCGAAGGGCCGCCACAGCGCCATCGAGAGCCCAAGCCCGATGCCGACGACGAGGCCGATGCTCATGCCCGCCGCGAGGCGCTGGATACTGGCGATCGAATCGACGAGCAGTTTGCCCGACGCAAGATCGCGCCAGGCAATGACGGCGAGCGAGGATGGAGCGGGAAAGAAGCTGTGGTCCAGCAACCCGAACCTGAGGGCGAGCTCCCACAGGACGATGAGAAGCAGCGGAAACCACCAGCGTACGATGACGTCATAGATCACGGTGACGACAGGCATGGCTCCGCCCTCGCTTGTCTTGGAACGGGCTGCGCGAAGATGGCAACGGGGCGGCCGTCACCAGCCTTGAGACGCCTTCGCCTTGGCCAGCATGTCCAAGGACGTCACGGCGGCTTCGTCGATGCTCGCCTTCAACATCCCATATTTGGTCATGTAGGTGATGTAGGCGCCGATTTCGTCAGCGTCGAGCGAGACGTCGAACTTAATATTGTCGACGCTCAGATCCCAATCTTGCTCGGTAATCGCCTCCTTCAAGGCGTCATTGAGTGCGAAATCTTTCGCAAGAGCTGGGCTGTCTCGCAGTTGCTTGGTCGCATCGACGATCGAATCGACGTATTTCTGCGCGAGCTCGGGATTCTTCTCGATAAAATCCTTGCGCATGAAGATCGCGCGGGGAACATCCCTCAGTGCCGTATCGAAGGGGCGGATCAGCGGTTTGGCATAGCCTTCACTGATCGCGCGGCTCGGGAACGGCTCGGGTGCCGACATCGCATCGACGTCTCCGCCCTTGAGTGCGACATTGAGCGACGGGGGACTGTTGATGTAGACGACGTGAACGCCGTCGGGGCTCTTGTCTTCGACGATCTTCAGCTTGTGCTTTTCGAATTCCGCGAGCATGACAAGCTCGTGCAGACCCCGGATGACGGCGAAGGATTTGCCTTTGAGGTCATCAACGGAATTGATGGGGGCATCTTTGGCGCTCACCCAGGCGAGGCCGCCGGTGGAGCAGCCCGCAACGATGACGGCAGGGGCCCCGCCGCCGATCGCGGAGATCGCCGCCTCGACGCCGCCGACAGCCACATCGACCTCACCGGCTTTCAGGGCATTGGCTGCTTCGAGCCCACGCCTGAAGTTGACCACTTCCACCTTGATGCCGTGTTTGGAAGCGATTTTGGCTGCATAGGCGACGGGCAGAAACGGGGCTATCTCGAGATTAGCTACGCGTATGGTCTGCGTTTCCGCCGCCGCCGGCAGCGCCGTTGCGATGACGGCCGCAACAGCGGCCTGCAATAGATATCTGCGTTTCATCAACTTTCCTCCCTGACTGTGGAAAGTCCCGGCCCTTCGGACCGCTTGTTTCCCGACCTGCTCGTTCTGCCGATCGACTTGCCGGGGGCGCCATAGCTGCGCTCAATCCGGAGGAGTCGCCGGGGCAGGATGGGAAATGGTTAGCACTTGCCGGCCGAGATGGGCTCATATCTAATGATCCCGCTACATAACCTGGAGTTATGCCTGGTGGACACGCGCAAGCTCTTGCACTTTACGGAGACCGTCGATCAGGGGAGCATAACCAAGGCTGCGCGTGCCCTGCGGGTCTCGCAGCCGGCATTGACCAAGAGCCTGCGACTTCTGGAAAACGAGCTCAACGTGAAGCTTCTGGTGCGCACCAGCGCCGGCGTCACGATGACCGAGTTCGGACGATCGCTCTATGCCCATGCACGTGCCGTCGCTGCGGAAATCGAACATGCGCGGGCCGAGATCCGCCAGCTCAGCGGCATCGGCAGGGCCTTTCTAAAGATCGGTGTGCTGCCCAGTGTCTCGAGCACACTCTTCGCGCGCGCGATCGCAAAGGTTGCGGCAACCATGCCGGACCTCTCGATCCACGTGCATGAAGGCGTGCATTACGAACTGATGTCGGCGATCCGGCGTCGCGAATATGATTTCGTGATCGCCATGGCCGAGCGGTTCGAGCCCGATCCGGATCCTGCTCTGCGCTACCGGATCATTCTTAGAGATCAGCTGCGCATCGTGGCTCGCGTCGGTCACCCGCTCGACGGGCAGGAGACGGTGACCTGCGCTGACCTCATCAAATTTCCCTGGGTTCACCCCGTCGTCGGCACGGCGCATCGCCCTATTCTGAGCCAGTTGTTCAAGGAGTCGGGCATTCAACCTCCCCATGCGCAGATGGAATGTGCTTCGGTCCAGTTCGCCAAGACCGTCATGACGGCGAGCGACGCGCTCGGCCTCATGCCGGCTCATACCATCGAGCCGGAAATGCACGCGCGGACGTTGTGTTGTCTGCCGATCCTGTCGGAGCATCTCCAGCGCAGTGTCGGGATCTACTACAGTATACATCGGCCACCCACGCCCGCTGCGCGCGCCTTGATGCGCGAGGTCGAACGCATTTGCAGCGCCACGCTCCAGGATCAGCAGCCGCTGCGCCTTGCCGCCGCGCCATGACGCTTTAACGGTCCCCGCGGCTCGTCACCGTCGCTGTGCACGCGCCGAAGGTGCTGGGCGGAGCGGGCTATCAGCTCGGTGGAGAATTGCCGGCAAAGGCGACCGCGGTGCGGAAAGCGGCGAGCGTCGCGCCGAGATCGGCCTTGCCGGTTCCGGCGATGTCATAGGCCGTTCCGTGCGCAGGCGTTGCGATCGGCACCGGCAGGCCGGCGAGAATGGTGACACCACGACTGAAGCCCATGAGCTTCAGCGCGATCTGTCCCTGGTCATGATACATGGTCACCACCGCATCGAAGTCGCCACGCTTTGCCCTCAGCCAGACCGTATCGGCGGGAAAGGGGCCTGCCACGGCAAGGCCCTGCGCCGCGGCATCGGCAATGGCCGGTTCGATGCTGTCGATTTCCTCCCGGCCGAACAGCCCCCCTTCCCCGGCATGTGGATTGTAGCCGGCAATGCCGAGGCGCGGCGCAGCGATCCCGGCCTTCCGCAGCGTGCGGTCGGTATCGAAAATGGCTTCGAGGACCGCTTCGCGCGTCAGCTGACGGGGAACCTCGGCCATGGGAATGTGGGACGTCACACGGGCATTCCAGAGATCGTCGAGCCTGTTGTATTCGGAAACGCGTCCCGCCGCACCGAGCCGGTCGGCCGCCCAGTGGAGCTCATCCAGATAGGGATTGCCGGCGAGCTTGAAGGCCTGTTTGTTGAAGGGGGTGAAGCAGATGGCCTGGATGGCGCCCGTCCGGCCGAGATCGAGCGCGGCCCCGAAATTGCGCATCGCGAAGGCGCCGCTTTCGCGGGTCGGCCGCCCCACCGGGATTGCGTCGGCATCCTTGTGCTGCAGGTCGAGGAGAACCGGCCGCCCCGGTTCCAAAGCCAGACCTTCGGCCGTTTCGACAACTGGCAGATCCAGCGTGACGCCGGCGATGCGCGCGCCGTTCTGCAGCAGCTTGCGGTCGCCGAGAACGATGAGGCGGATGTTTCTGATCTCGTCATGGCAGGCGAGAAGCTTTGCCGTGAGCTCCGCGCCGACGCCCGCTGCATCGCCCATCACCAGTGCGATTCGTGGCGTGTTTTCCATCATGGTTTCCCCTGCGCTGCAGCTTCTGCATTCGGTTCAATTGGTCGGCAAACCGGCGGCAAGGCCGCGGCCGGCGCGGTGCTGGTGGTCTTGTTCACGCTGAAATGGCGGATGAGGCGGCTGCAGCTTCGATGCGATAGAAGCGCTTCGCATTCTCGCAGAACAGCTTCAGACGATGTTCATGCGGCATGGAGGCGGTGATTGCCAGAAAGCCGTTAAAGATGTCGCTGTAACTCCCGACAAGGCTGTCGACGGGAAAATTGCTCGCGAACATGCAGCGCTCGACGCCGAAGATGCTGATGGCGTCGCGCACCACGGGCCCGTTCGCCTCGACCGTCCATGGCGCGTCCCTGCGCCCGAGGCCTGAGATCTTGAGTGCAACATTCGGCTGTCGCGCGAGCGTCGCCAGCATTCGCCGCCACTGCGCCAACCCGTCCTCGCTCCGGTCCGCGGGAAGGCCGGTGTGGTTCACGATGATCTGCGTCTCGGGGAAATCCGCCGCGAGCTCGGCGGCCTCCTCGAAATGCCACCAGACGACCTGCAGGTCGAAGGAAAGGCCGTGCCGCGCGAGAAGCGCGTAGCCCTCGCGCCATTTGGGATCACTCATCGAGCCCGCGGTGCCGCGGCGCAGATCCGCTGGCCGCGGCGCCGCCTTCGGCTTATGCCGGATCCCGCGGACCAGCGGAAAGCCGGCTTGCGCGGCCAGGAGTTCTGCCACGTCTTCGCGGTCGAGCCATGCCTGAGCGACCATGGCGGTCGGCAATCCCTCCCGTGATGCCAAGGCATGCACCCAGCGTGTTTCGCCGAGCGGATCGGTCGGGTCCCACTCGGCCTCCACATAGACCGATCCGACGAGATCGAAAGAGGCGCTGTCGCGTCTGAGGTCCTCTGGCAGGTAGTTGCGCCGAATGGCGGTGTAATCACCGTAACGGAAGGGAATGAGCGGCTCGTCCCTAAGCCAGGGAAGATAATTCGCCTGAAGATCCCAGAAATGCTGATGGGCATCGACGATAGGGATGACCCGCTGCTCGGGCATGAATGCATATCCTCCGTTGGAGACGCCGGCGATGCCGTCTGGCCCGGCTCCGGGCGCTTCGCTGTTCTCGGTTGGCCGCTAGCTGAAGAAGGCCTGGTCCTGCTCCGCGCGCAGCCGATAGAGCGTGCTAATGGGGTCGAGCGCCACATGCGCCGCGGTAATGATCTCGCCTGCGCGCGCCGGGGCCCGAACGGTGCGCCCCGCCAGGAGATAATAGGGCACTGCCGCATCCGGCCCGAGGGGCCGGGCCGGCAACATGAGGTGGTCGAGCGCAGCAATCGCATGGCGAGCGCCGAGATCGAGCCGTTCGCCGGGCACGAGATCCCGGCGTGCCCGAGCGACGAGATCAAAGGCTGGCCGCACAACCGTGCCGCCCGTCGAGCAGCGCAGCCGCGCCGCCGACAAGACGGACATCGCCGCCTCCGCACCGAGCAGATGGACGGGATTATGGGCGAGGAAACACCGGCCATCCGGGCTCGCTGGAATGCCTTTTTGCGCGAAGAGCTGTCCGGTTGCCGGGTCCGGCGCTTCCAGCGTAACGAAGACGCCGCCGGCAAAACTCAGTTCGTCCGGGCGCCGCAGGCAATTGAACATATCGACCGCGCCCCTGCGTCCAAGCAGTCCGCCCTCCTCACGCGGCCTGAAGAGATGGGGAAGCTCGATTGTCCGCGCGATCGGTGCGTGCAGTTCCGGCAGGTCCGGAACGAGCCCGGTGTGATTTGCGACGATCGTCATCTCGCACAGATCCGGCACGGTCGTGCGCGGAAACTCCGCCAGATCGCGCGCCGCCGCAGCATCAACGGAGCCGAAGGCGGCGTGATAGGAGGGCGCTGGGCAGGATCGGCCCCAGGCCGTCACAAGACCGGTCGCCGGGTCCCAGACGAAGTCCGATTCGCTCGCCTTGCCCGCAGCGATGATCTCGAGCCCGAGGAGACGCGCCCAGCCGACGAGCCCGATTAGAAGGCTCGGCTGGTCGCCATCGACCGGCGTGTGAATCAGGCCGGCAGCGGCGGCGCGACGCGCCAGAATTGGGCCGACGACGCTTTCGGTCTCCTTGGTGGCGAGAACACTATGCCGCCCGCTCTCAATGGCGGCGAGGACCGTCGCCGCTGCTCCCTCCGGATCTCCGGTGGCCTCGACGATGACGTCGAGCGGCAGGTCCGGCAGGAGCGCGGCATCGGCGATCACGACCGTCTTGTCGAGCTCCAGTGCGCGTAGTGCGGCCGCCTTGTCGTCGCAGATCGCTATGTCCTCGACGGCAAGCCCCGCAGCGCAGAGCGCCCGACGCGCCCGCTCGGGATCGCGGTCGCAGATGACCGGGGCCGTCAGGCCGGGGATGCGTCGGGACTGGGCGACGAAAGTCGCACCAAACTCGCCGGCGCCGACCAGGCCGGCGCGCACCGGCATGTCCGCCGAGCGGCCGAATATCGCCTCGAGATTCATGGTTCACTCCGCTCTGCGATCCGCAAGCGGGCCCGCGCCCGCCAAGACTGTGTCAGGCGCCTGCTAGGAGCATTTTCGGTCAAGCTGGCACCCCTAGCGGCCGGCGAAGACGGGCTTGGTCTTGCCGAGGAAGGCACGCACGCCCGCGCGATAATCCTCGGTATCGAAGCAGTGATAGCTCTCGTCGTTCTCCTCCGGCGAGAGCGGGCGGGGGTCCATGAGCCGGTTCGCGAACTTCTTGTGCCAGCGGGCCGCGAGCGGGGCGCCGACGGCGATCTTGCGGGCAGAGGCGAGAGCCGCGGCTTCGACCTCCGCATCGGCAACGACGCGGTTGACGAGGCCCATGCGCAGCGCATCGCTTGCCCCGAACAACTCGCCCTCCAGCAGGATCTCGAGGGCATTCGACTTGCCGACGAGCTCCACCAGCGCCCGCATTTCGGAATAGGCGACGACGAGACCGAGGCGCTTCACCGGTATGCCGAAACGGGAGCCCTCGCCACAGATGCGGATGTCGACTTGGCTCGCGAGTTCGAGACCACCGCCGACGCACAAACCGCGAATGGCGGCGACCACCGGGTGCCGGCAGCTCCCTACGGCGGCGAGCGCCGAATGGGTATGTTCGGCATAGGCGCGCGCCTTCTGCGTGGTGCTGCGCACCTCCTCGAACTCGGAGATATCCGCGCCCGCGCCGAAGGCCTTGTCGCCGGTCCCGGTGAGGATGATGCAGCGCACGCTTTCATCGGCATCGAGCTCGCGCATGACTGTGCCGAGCGCGTCCCACATGGCCCGGTTCATCGCATTGAGCCGCTCCGGATGGTCGATGACGACCGTCCGTATTCCAGGCTCGAGGATCTCCGAGCGTATCTGTCCGGCCATAGTGAAACTCCATTCAGAAGCAGTGATGCGGAACTATTCCGTTCGACTGTGAGATGTTGCGGTCCCGCATCGCTCGCGTCACCGACTGAAAGCGCCCTTGCTGCGAAAGGCCTCGATGCGATCCGGGCTGAAGCCGAGATCGGTGAGGACCGACTCCGTATGCTCCCCCAGCAACGGCGGCGGGCGGCGGACCTGCTGCGGGGTTCCGCTCATCTTCACCGGAAAGCCCAACGCCTTGAACGAGCCTTCCACGGGGTGCTCGACCTCCATCACCATCTCGCGCGCCAGCGCCTGCTCGCTCGCCAGTGCCTGTCCGAAATCATAGATCGGAGCCGCCGGAACGCCGGCGGCGAGCAGTGCCTCCGTCCATTCCTCGGCCGTGCGGGTTACGAAGCTCTTCTCCAGTTCGGGGATGAGCTCGCCTCTGTTCTGCAGGCGGTCCACATTGGTCAGGAAGCGCGGATCATCCTTCAGGTCGCGCCGGTCGATGACTTCGCAGAGGATCTCCCAAAGCTTCTGATTGGCCGCGCCGATGACGAGATAGCCCTCGGATGCCCGCACCGCCTGGTAGGGGGCGCTCATACGGTTGGCGCTGCCGATCGCCTCGGGGACCTTTCCCGTGCCCCAGTATTCGGCGCTTTCCCAGATGGAGAGGCCGAGGGCGGTCTCGAACAGGGAGGTGTCGATATATTGCCCCTCGCCGGTCAGCTCTCGCCCGATCACCGCGGAGAGAATGGCATAGGTTGCAAACATTCCCGCGCCGAGGTCGGCGATCGGAACGCTGCACTTGACGGGCGGCTGGCCGGGATGTCCTGTCGCCTTCATCACCCCGGTCATTGCCTGGGCGATGAGGTCGAAGCCCGGCCGCTCTGCCCAGGGCCCGGTCTGGCCGAAGCCGGAAATGCTCGCATAAACGAGCCGGGGATTGATCGCCTTCAGCGTTGGGTAATCGATCTTCAAGCGCGCCGTCACGCCCGGCCGGCTGTTCTCGACGAGAATATCGGCATCGCGGACCAGCTCATAGAAAACCTCGCGGCCGGCTTCCGTCTTCAGATTGATTTCGACGCTGCGCTTGTTGCGATTGAGCGCGAGAAAGCCACCGCTGTCAGCCCCCTTGAGGCGAAAGCCCATCGAGTGGCGCGTCTGATCGCCTACCCCCGGCGGTTCGATCTTGATGACGTCGGCTCCCATGTCGCCCAGCAACATGCAGCAGAATGGCCCTGCCATGACCTGACTGAGGTCGAGGACTTTGAGGCGCTCCAGCGGCAGGATCATAAACTCCGTCCTTTTTTCATGAATACGATCATTCGTCTGTTTATCCTTCGGCAGCGTCGCTGGTTCGCGCTGCAGCGACCCGCTGGGCGGGCCCCAGCCGCCGCCAGGCGAGGCGCACCAGCGGTACCGTCCAGACCGCAAGGGTGATGACCCCGAGAAAGGCCGATATCGGCCGATCGAAGAAGGCGAGAACGTTGCCCTGCGTGCTCGTGAGGGCCTGGATCAGGTTTTCCTCGAGAATCTTGCCGAGGACGATGCCGAGCACGGCGGGCGCCAGCGGCACGCTCGCCGATTCCATGACGAAGGCCAGCACGCCCAAGGCCAGCATCACCAGGATTCCGCTGACGTCGTTATTGATCGCGAAAGCGCCCGTACAGGCCAGGATCAGCAACGCCGGCATAATGAGATCGCGCGGGATGCGCAGGACGACGCCGGCCATGCGCATGGCGGCCCAGCCGAAAGGCAGGAGCAGCAGGTTGGCGATCATGAAAACGATGAACAGAGCATAGACCATGTCCGGCTTGTCGATGAACACGGTCGGCCCCGGATTGAGGCCCTTCAGATAGAGCACGCCGATGGCGATGGCTGTGATCGTGTCGCCGGGAATGGCGAAGACCAGCGCGGGGATCCACGCGCCGCCAAGGGCTGCGTTATTGGCGGAGCTTCCGGCGATGATGCCTTCGATATGGCCTTTGCCCCACTTCTCCGGCTCCTTGGAGAAGCGCTTGGCGACCGCGAAGGAGATCCAGGCGGCGATATCGGCGCCCGCGCCTGGCAGGGCGCCGATGACGGTGCCGAGCGCGCTGCCGCGCAGGACCCCCTTCCAGTAGGTTCGGCCCGCCCGAAAAACCTTGCCCCAGGATTCCCCTGTGCTCGCTTGCGCGATGCGCTCGACCGTTCCGCGCCAGGCGAGCGAGCGCAGGATTTCCGGCAAGGCGAACATGCCGATCAGTGCAGGGATGAACGACACCCCCTCCATGAGCGTGACGCTACCGAAGGTGAAGCGCATCTGGCCGGTGCCGTAGTCCATGCCCACCGTCGAAATCAGCAGGCCGATCAGCAGTGACACCAAACCCTTCACCGTGTCCTCGCCGGCGACGAAAACGGCGCAGCTGAGGCCGAGGCACGCCAGCCAGAAAAACTCGAAGGCGCTGAATCTGAGCGCGAAATTGGCCAGGATCGGCGAGGCGACGATGAGCACGCACGTGCCGATGATCCCGCCGATGAGCGAATAAAGGGCGCTCGTCCCAAGAACGAAACCCGCCTCCCCTTTTCGCGTAAGGGCGTGCGCTTCCTCCACATAGGCCGCCGAGGCGGGTGTGCCGGGAATGCGTAGCAGCGCCCCCGGAATATCACCCGCAAAGATGCACATGGCGGCGGCCGAGACCACCGAGGCAATCGCCGCGATCGGGCTGAGGAGGAAAGTGATCGGCACCATCAGGGCCACCGCCATGGTGGCGGTCAGCCCGGGCAAGGCGCCGACGACGAATCCGAAGATCGCACCGAGGAGAATGCTCGCGAGGGTGCTCGGCTGAGCGACGAGCGCCAGGGCGGCGAGAAGGTGTTCGATCATCTCACAGCACCGCCGTCAGCAGTCCCGTCGGAACGGGCACACGCAGAAGTTCGCGAAACAAGAGATCAAAGCAGATGGCCAGCGACAGCGCCAAAACGACGGAGAAAACGACGCCGCCACGCAACCACAAGAAGAAAGTCGTCAGAATGACGAAGGTGAGGATCTGGAATCCGATGCTGTCGCCGAAGAAAACGAAGGACAGGATCGACACGATCATCAGCCCCAGACTGATGGTGGCGCGTCGATCGCCGAATAGCGCGGCGGCGCTGAGACTAAAGCCGCCGCCGGCCGTCTGCCTGCGCAGCATCAGGAGAGCGCCGCAGAGGATCAGCCCGGCGGCAATGATCCCCGGAAACAGGGCTGGCCCGAAATAATGGCCGGATGGATTGGGGAAGCCTGCCGCCTGCCAGGCGACGGCAAGCCCGAGAATTCCGGCGAGGATGCCGAACAGACCGTCTCCGATGCGCATGGACGAGCTCCCCTGGCCTTATTTCTTCAGGCCGTTGAAGAGCTCTTGCATCGTGGCAAGATCCGCCTTCATGAACTCGGTGAAATCATCGCCGCCGCGCCAGACGGCCCGGAAGCCGCGCTCCTCGATGGCCGTGCGAAAGGCCGGTGTATTGGCTGCCTTCTTGACCGCCGCACTCAGGATCTTGAATTCCTCCGGCGGCAGATTCTTCGGGCCGACGACGCCGTGCCAGAGACCGAAGGACCAGTTGATGCCGAGCTCTTTCAGCGTCGGGACATCCGGAAAGATCTTGGTCCTCTCGTCAGCCATCACGGCCAGCGGCCGCAGCTTCTTCGCTTCGATCAGGGCGCGCGCCTCGGCGAGCGAGGCGGTGGAGAAGGTGGAATTGCCCGCCGCGACGTCGAGATGGCCGGCGGTGCCCCCTTGGGTCGGCACCCAGATGACGGTCTTGGGATCCAGTCCGGCCGCCAGCATGAAGCCGGAAAAGCCGATGTTCCAGTTGGTGCCGGGGGCGGCCCCCGTGCCCTTCAGGGTATTGGGATGGGCTTTGATGGCATCGATCAGATCACTGAGCTTCTGGTAGGAAGACGTCGCGCTGACGGTGATGCCGCCGGGCAGCTCGTCCACCTCGCCGATCGCCGTCACGTCGGCAAATGTCAGATCCGACAGCCCCTGCGGCTTGTAGATGCTGATGTCGCTCGCGACGAGGCCGATCGTATAGCCCTCCGGCTTTGCCGAGGCGATCGCGGTCGTTCCGACGATGCCGCCGCCGCCGCCGCGATTGACGACATTGATGGCCACGCCAAGTTCTTTCTGCATCTCGTTGACCAGCGTGCGGGCGACGATATCTGTGCCGCCACCGGCCGGATAGGGCACGATCACCGTAATCGGCCGATCCGGAAAAGCCTGCGCGGCAAAACCGCTGCCCGCCGTGAACAGGACGCCGACGACCGCCTGCAGAAAGGCGCGACGCATTCTCACCAGTGCCATATCGATTCTCCTCCCTCGTTGTTGCGTCCGCCGGATTCGATTCCTCTCATGGAATGCAAAATGGCGGATCTTTCGCGTCACTCCCGTTCGCCGGGCGACTTTCAATAGTCTTGTCCAGCTTGATCTAGCGCCGATCGGGCTTCCGAGGCGGCAGCCTCAACGACGCCTTGCCGCGATTTTGCATACCAAATCGATGTCTTGTCAATCCGACGATGCGAGTCCGCGGCATTCGTTACCGGGCAGGAGGCCGCCCGCCGCCGTCGCAGGGATGCGCTCAGACGATGTCCAGGCGATAGAAACGCGCTGCATTGCGACTGAACAGCAGCTCCTGCTCTTCCCGGGAGGCATCCGCCACGGCATCTCTCAAATCTTCGACGATCGTTGCGAAGGACGCCCTCAATCCGGACACGGGCATGTTGCTCGCAAACATGCAGCGCTCTATGCCGAATATTTCTATAGCGTCGCGGATGACGCGACGATTGCTGTCACGATCCCAGGGACGGTCCTTCAGCCCGAATTCGGAGATCTTGAGCCAGACATGCGGAGCTTCGGCGATAATGCGCATCTGCGCGCGCCAGGCTGCGAGCCCCGTTTCGCTGCGATCCCAGGGAAAACCGGTATGGTTCAGGACCATCGGTGTCTCGGGGAAGCGCGCCGCTACCTCGGCCGCTTCGGCCAAATGCCAATAGGGAACGCGCAGATCATAGGTCAGCCCGTATTTCTGCAGCAGTGCGAAGCCGGCAAGCCATTTGGGGTCTTGCATGGTGCCCGGCGCGCCACGCGCGATCTTGTCGGGGCTTTGAGCCGTCACCGGCTTGGAGCGGATGCCGCGCATCAGCGGGAAGGCCGCATGGCCGGCCAGCACCGCTTCGCAATTGTCCTTGGCGAGCCAGGCATGCCCGACGACCGCGGATGGCATGCCATGTTGAGCAGAAATCTCGTGCAGCCAGGCGGTCTCGGCGACCTGTGCCTCACGGTCCCATTCCGCCTCCACGTGGACCGTTGCGCAGACCGTGTAGCCGGCCGTTTCGCGGCGATAATCGGCGGGGAGGAAGTTTTTCTTCAAGGCCGAATAATCGCCGAGGAAGAAGTGCTCTTCGGGGCGGTCGGCGAGCCACGGATAATAGTTGCGGTCCAAGTCCCACAGGTGATGGTGGGCATCGACGATCTTCAGCGGTGCGTCCATCGCGATCTCCTTGTCAATGGCCACTCAGGAGCGACGGCACCAGCAGCGTCACCGCCGGCACATAGGACACGAGGGCCAGGACGGCAAAAAGAACCATGAGGAAGGGGAAGGATTGCCGGACCACCTCGACCGTCGAGACCTTGCCGAGATTGCTGGTTATGAAGATGAGATAGCCCACCGGGGGCGTACATAGCCCGATCATCAGGTTGAGGACGATCATCACGCCGAACTGGATGACGTCGATCTGCAACTGCGGCAGAAGCGGCACCATGATCGGCACCAGGATGATCAGCGCCGCGATCGGGTCTAGAAACATGCCGACCGCGAGGAAGAGCAGGTTGAACAGAAGGATCAGGAGCCACGGCGCGACGTCGAGCCCCGAGATCGTGCCGACGAACTGGCGGCTGATGCCCTGGTCGGCGATGATCCAGGCGAAGATCGAGGACGCGCCGAGCACGACGAGGACCGAGGCCGTGCCATGCGCGGCGCGCACCAGTGAACGATAGATGTCGTTGAGCCCAACGCCGCGGTAGATGAAGAGCCCGATGAGAAGGACGTAGACGGCGCCCACCGCGCCCGCCTCGGTGGGCGTGAAAACGCCGCCGCGAATGCCCGCCACGACGATGATCGGCGCGAGAAGGGCAAAGCTCGCGCGGCCGGTTTCCCGCAGCACCGCGGCGCGGCCGGCCCGTGGCAAGGTGGTCAGACCGAGGCGACCGCAGCGGATATGGGCGACGATGCTGAGGCCGATGGCGATCAGGATGCCGGGAAGAATGCCGGCGAGAAACATGGTCCCGACCGACGCTCCCGACAGAACTGCATAGATGATCATGGGAATCGACGGCGGAATGATCGGTCCGAGGATCGACGCCGTCGACACCAATGCGGCCGCAAATCCCGCCGGATAGCCGGCCCGTATCATCGATTTGATCAGTACGGAGCCGACTGCCGCAGCATCGGCGACCGCCGAGCCGGAAACACCTGCCATCAGGAAGGAGGCGATGATGCCGACCTGGGCCAGCCCGCCGCGCCGGTGCCCGACAAGCGCCTGCGCGAAGCTCAGGAGGCGCTGCGTGACGCCGCAGGTCACCATGAGCTCGCCGACGAGGAAGAAGAGCGCGATGGCCAGCAGCGGGAAGTTGTCCATCCCCTGCACGAAGAGCTGCGGCACGAGCTCGAGCGGCATGTCGGGACGCGTGACGAGCAGGGTGACGAGCGAGCCGGCCAGGAGCGCGAAGACCAGCGGCACGCCGAGGAAGGCCAGCCCGAGAAGGCTGGTGAGGAGCAGCAGCAGGGTCATGACGGCGGCATGTCCTCGTCGGCGATCGGCACGAACAACCCGAGAATCGTCGAGACGATCCAAAGACAACCACCGACGACCACCGACCAGTAGAGGAACTGAAGGGAGACGCCGAGCGCCGTGTAATAGTCGGTCCGCGTCAGCTCGATCAACGGGATAACCTTGACGACCAGGAAGGAGGTGATGCCGATGCTGAGCGCGGCTGTCGCCAGCTCGAGCACGCCGCGCGCACGTGCTGGCAAGGCGAGCGGAACGAGATCGACGCGCAGATGCGCGGCCCGGGCCGCCCCCATCATCACGAGCCACACGAAGAGGAGGCGTGTGAGCTCCTCGCTCCAGGGCAGCCCTTCGCCCAGGGCATAGCGCGCGACAACCCGGACGAAGGTAACCGTGAGGACGGCAGCCAGCAGCAGCGCAGTCAGCACGTCGAGCAAATGCCGCAGCGGCGTTGCGATCTTAACGATTAGGGAGCGCATGTCCGGCTGACCGCCTGATCACTGCGTGGCGGTGATCTTGTCGACCAGTTCGCTGCCGAACTGATCCGTATAGCCCTTCTTGGCCGGCTCGAAGACGAGCTTCTTGAAGGCTTCGCGGTCGATATCCTGGATGACCTGGACGCCTGCTTCCTCGATGGCCTTGAGGTCATTGGCCGCCTGGTCGCGATTGAGTTGCCGCTGGTAGACCGCCGCCTCATGTGCAGCGTCCAGGACGATCTTTTGCTGCTCGGGCGTGAGATTCTTGAACTTGCGCAGGTTCATCGACACGACGGAGACAGTGTAAGCGTGGTCCGTGAAGGACAGATATTTCTGGACTTCCTGGAACTTGTTGGACCGAATGATATTCAACGGATTTTCCTGGCCGTCGACCGTCCCGGTCTCCAGCGCCATATAGACTTCCGTGAAGGGCATGGGCGTCGGGATGGCGCCGAAGATCTCGAAGGCTTTGACGTGAGCCGGATTGGGCGTCGTGCGGATCTTGAGCCCCTTGAGATCGGCCGGTGTGCGGATCGGGCGCTTGCTGTTGGTGACCTTGCGGAACCCGATCTCCCAGAAGGCCAGTCCCTTCATGCCGCGCTCCTCCAAGTCACCGAGGAGAGAGCGACCGATGTCACCATCCACTACCTTGTAGGCTTGTTCGTAGTTGCGGAAGAGGTAAGGCAGATCGAGCACGTTCAGGCGCGGCGCAAAGCGCGTGTAGAACGGATTACCCGTCTGGCCGATGTCGATCGTTCCGAGCCGCACACCTTCGAGAATTGCGGAATCGTTGCCCAACGTGCCCGCGGCATGCACCTCGACCTTCACTTCACCTTTCGTGCGCTCCTCAACCAGTTTCGCAAAGCGTTCTGCAGCGAGGTGATGGGTATCGCTGGCGGGCTGGGTATGCGCGAAGCGAAGCACCGTCTCCGCATGTGCAGTGCCGATCGTACCGGCCAGGCCAAAGATCATGGCTGCCAGGGCGGCGAAGCTGGTCCGCATAACGTTCCTCCCGATATCACAGATGGCTTATTTTGCTTGTGGCGAGAATTGCATGCGATTAAGGGCCCGTCAACCGCAGCCGCACGGCTGCCGAGAGATCGATTTAATCAACTGATACTCAATGGAAAAACTTGAGAAATAGGCGAAAAATGGCTGGCGCTATCCCTATTTTGGTCCCATGTTGCATGCAGGATCAACGCTATTCGGGTGAGCGACGGACCGACGAGCACATGAGCCGCACGCGACCGCAGGTGATATCGAGGCGGATATCTTTCCACCGGAGATGGTTCACCTCTATCGTGAGGCTCCAGGAGACGACTGATGAGCGACAATGTTCATGTCCTGCCAACGCGCCGAACGACGGCGACCGCACCGGCTGCGGACGCAGGCAGCGGCGCGAAGGGCGCGCAGGTGGCGGAACGCATCAGGGAGATGATCATTCAGGATCTTCTGCCTCCTGGTGCGCCCGTTCGCGAGCGAATGCTCGCCGAGCGGCTGAACGTCTCGCGCACACCGCTGCGTGAGGCGCTCAAGATGCTCGCGACGGAGGGGCTGGTCGAACTTCATCCCAACCGCGGCGCCATCGTTGCCGCTCCGAGCAACGAGGAAGTGAGAGAGCTTCTGCTCCTGCTCGGCGTGCTCGAGGGCTATGCCGCCGAGCTCGCATGTGAACTGATCACGGAAGCCGAGATGCGGGAGATGCGGGCACTGCACTTCGAAATGCTGGCGGATTTTACGCGCGGTGACAGGTTGAGCTATTTTCACCGCAACCAAAGCATTCACATGACGCTGACGAAGGCTTCGCGCAACCGTGCGCTCATCGCCCAGCATCGCATCATCAATGCTCGCGTCTACCGTGCCCGCTATGTCTGCACGCTGCGAACACTGGGCCTTGAAACCGCCATCACAGAGCATGAAGCGATTCTGGCGGCCTTGGAGCGGCGCGACGGCCCGACACTGAATACCATTTTGCGCGGCCACGTGGTTCACGCCTGGGACAAGATGCAGGAGGCGTTGACAGCAGAGGCGGCGGCCACAGCGACGCCGCTCGTCCGCAAGCGCCGCCGATCGGGCGCGGCGCAAGTGCCGCCAACGGACTGAGCCGCACGGCGGCAGTGATAGGCCGCTCCGGGCGTCGCCCGCCCGGAGCGCTGTCCGCCCCTTACCAATTCGTGGCGATATATTTCACTTCCATGAATTCCAACAGGCCGTGATGGGAGCCTTCTCGGCCGAGCCCGCTCTGCTTGACCCCGCCGAAAGGCGCCGCCGGGTCTGAGACGAGGCCGCGGTTGAGTGCCACCATTCCGCTTTCGAGCTTCTCCGAAACCCGCAGCCCACGCGCCAGATCCTGCGTATAGACATAGGCAACGAGACCATATTCCGTCTTGTTGGCGGCGGCGATCGCCTCGTCCTCCCGCTCGAAGGCGAGAATTGGAGCGACAGGGCCGAAGATCTCATCCTCTATCAGCTCGGCATCGACGGGCACATCGACCAGGACCGTCGGGGGATAGAAGAAGCCTTGACCGGACGGCGTCTGGCCGCCCGTCAGCAGGCGCGCGCCCTTCGCGACGGCGCCGGCCACGAGCGAAGCCACCTTGTCCCGGCTCGATGCATTGACCAGCGGCCCGAGCTTGGTCTTGGGGTCGCAGCCCGGCCCCATCGGCAAGGCGCTCATGCGTTCAGCGAGCGCCTTCGAGAACGGCTCGAGAATGCTGCGATGTACATAGAAGCGGTTCGCCGCAGTGCAGGCTTCGCCGCCGTTGCGCATCTTGGCAATCATGGCGCCATCGACGGCAGCGTCGATATCCGCATCCTCGAAGACGATGAACGGCGCATTGCCTCCGAGTTCCATGGAGCAGCTGATGACCTGATCGGCCGCCTCGCGCAGCAGAATGCGCCCGACCTCGGTCGACCCCGTGAAGGAGAGCTTGCGCACCCGCGGATCGTGCAGCATGGCGCTGACCACCGCGCCGGAGCGCCGCGTCGTCACCACATTCACCACGCCATCGGGCACGCCGGCTTCGGCGAGGATCGCCGCAATGGCGAGTGCCGTCAGCGGCGTCTCAGTTGCTGGCTTCAAGATGCAGGTGCACCCGGCGGCGAGCGCCGGGCCGATCTTTCGCGTCGCCATGGCGGCCGGGAAATTCCACGGCGTGACGAGGACCGCAATCCCGATGGGCTGGTGCTGCACGAGGATGCGGTTGGCGCCGCTGGGTGACAGCCCGAGCTCGCCGCCGATGCGCACGGCCTCTTCGGCATACCAGCGGAAGAACTCGGCGGCATAGGCGACCTCGCCCGCCGCGTCGGAAAGGGCTTTGCCGTTCTCGCGGGAGATCAGCTCGGCCAGCTCGCCCGCCTGTTGCGTCATCAGGTCGAAGGCGCGGCGCAGGATCTCGGCGCGCTGGCGCGGCGGCGTTGCCGCCCAGCCCGCGGCGGCCGTATCGGCGGCATCGACAGCGGCAATCCCTTCTTCCACGGTCGCATCGGCAACCGTCGCGATGCAGGCTTCCGTCGAAGGATCGATCACATCGATACGTTTTCCCGAAGCGGATGGCATCCACTGCCCGCCGATAAAAAGCTCGGTGGGAACGGTCGAGACGAGGCCGTTGGGCTCGATTTTGGCTTGGACTGACATGATTGACCCTTAGTTGCGGAGCAGGGCGCGGTTTCCCGAATAGGCGGCGGCCAGGAGTTGCGCCAGGCTGTCACGGGCGAGCGGGCGGGGATTGTTCTTCATGAGGCGTTCGATGCTGAGCGACTGCTCGCAGATCCGGTCGAGATCGGCCTCGCCGACGCCGAGGTCGGCAAGGGTTCGCGGCAAGCCGATCCGCGCAAAGAGCCCGTCGATCGCGTCGATGGCGCGGTGCGACAGGGCCTCGTCGGATCCTGCCTCGTTGATCCCGAACAGGCGGGCGATCTCGGCGAATTCCGCCAAGCAGGCGGGCCGGTTGTACTCCATCACGAAGGGCAGGAGAACGGCGACGCCTACCCCATGGGCCGTATGGGTGAGCGCGCCCACCGGATATTGGATCGCGTGAGCGGCAGCCGTGCCGGACACGCCGAAGGCCTGGCCCGCAAGGAATGATCCCAGCATCACCTGCTCACGCGCCGCAAGATCTTGGCCCTCGGCGACAGCGCGCTCGAGATGCGCGGCGAGGCAGCGGATCGATTCGCGCGCCAGCATCTGGCTGAGGCTATTGCGGCCGACGAAGACATGGTCGAAGGCAAGATCGGACGAAGGCTCACGCGCCAGCGCCGTGAAGGCCTCGATCGCGTGGGTCAGCGCGTCGGCACCGACGGTCGCCGTCAGGGCTGGCGGGCAGGTCAGCGTGAGCTCGGGATCGCAGATCGCCGCATAGGGGATGAGATGGGGGCTTGATATGCCGACCTTCATGGTGCGGGCATCGTCGCCGAGCACCGCAACGGGCGTCGCCTCAGATCCGGTCCCTGCGGTGGTCGGGATGGCGATGACCGGTGGCACGCCGCTCGGCACTTTGAACTCGCCGTAAAGATCCGCGAGCGGCCCTTCGAAAACCAGGCGAACGGCCACCAGCTTTCCGAGATCGATGCAACTGCCGCCACCGACCGCGACGACGACATCTGGTGCGAAGCGCTTCGCGCGGGCGCCGGCCTCCTCAATGCATTGCAGAGGGAGTTCCGGCAGCGTTTCATCATAGATCTCGACGTCCATGCCTGCCTGGCGCAGGCTCTCGGCGAGATCGGACAGCCGCCGGTCCGTGTGGAACCGCGCGTCCGTGCAAAGGAAAACCCGGCGGCCGAGTTCCGCGGCGAGGCGCGGCAACGCATTCCGCTGGCCGGGTCCGAACAGCACGACGCGCGGTGCGCGTAAAACTCCGAAAAGACTCATCTCTTCCCGCTTTCTTTTTTGTCGGACGGAGGACTTCGACCCTCATGCGGCGGCGCCGCATCCTCGAACCGCTCAGGCCTGTCAGCAAGGTCCGATTGGTTGGATTGGTCGCGCCGTGATCGCGAAAGCCCCCAACCAACTCCTGAGCCAACCGACGGCAGGGAAGCCAAGGTTCTTTCCACGCCAATGGTGGCCAACCCTCCCCGTCCTCCGTGCTGTTTGCCGATGGTGCCGGCACTTGCTTCATTGGTTGACCAATTGTATATAATGGTTGCGCATTGTTACGGGCGCGTCAAGCCCCCGAGTGAACCAAACCGCGGAGATCGCCGTGACGAGCTTGAAGGACAAGATGCTTGGCGATATTCGCGGCGGCCTGATGAAGCCGGGCGACCGCTTGCCGACCGAGCGGGCACTCGCCCTGCAGCTCGGCATTTCACGCAGCGCTGTCCGGAAAGATCTCGACGACCTGGAGCGGGCAGGACATATCCGCCGTTGGGTGGGGCGTGGCACCTTCGTGGCCGAGGCGCGCAGTTCCCTTCCCCAGGGCGTATTTGCTGAAATCGACCAGCTCAGCCCCGGCGAGGTGACGCGCGCCCGGCTGCTCTTCGAGCCGCAGGTCGCGGCGCTCGCCGCGGTCGACGCGACGCGGCAAGATCTGCAGAAGATGAAGGATTGCGTCGAACGCAGCGAGGCGGCGACCACTGTGCCCGAGTTCGACTATTGGGACGGCGCCTTCCACCTCGCCATTGCCGATGCCACGCAGAACAATTTCGTGCGCCTCATCTGCAGTCACGTGCAGCGCGTAAGGACGGAGGCCGAATGGGGGCGTCTCAAATTCGTCAGCGTCACCGCGGAACGCAGGCTCCTCTACGAGAAGGACCATCGGGACATTCTGAACGCGCTCCTCGAGCGCGACAGCGACGGCGCGCGGCGTGCAACCGAAATTCACTTGAACCGCGTCGTAGATTTTCTGTTCTCGCGTCAATAGCGCGTTCTGCACCAGAAAGCCGCGGCTTGCGGTGGTCATGATAAGGCCGATGCGGAACCGACGGAGGCACTCACCTCTGCTCGTTTCTCGGCCGGCTATGGCTGCGGAGCGATATGGGCCGTTCAGAACCCACCCCTACCCTATCAAGGGAGAGTACCGCAGACGCGGCGGGCCGCCCAAAAAAGCCGCCGCAGCCGGCTAAGCGTCCACGGAATTGTGGTCGTTCGCCTCTTCGTTGTCCGGGGTTGCCCGGAACGGCGAGCGGTCCGGGTCGGGCTCGGGCATGGCGGCGAGCAGCATGCGTGCATAATCGCTCTGCGGATTCTCGAAGATGGCGTCGCAGGCGCCCTCCTCCACGATCTCGCCGCGATAGATCAGCGCCACGCGGTCGCAGATGTAGCGGATGACGCCCAAGTCGTGGGAGATGAAGAAATAGGTGAGGCCGAGGCGCCCCTGCAGTTCGTGCAGGAGGTTGAGCACCTGCGCCTGCACCGAGACGTCGAGCGCCGAGGTCGGCTCGTCGAGAATGAGGAATTCCGGATTGACGGCGAGCGCCCGGGCGATGCCGATGCGCTGGCGCTGCCCACCGGAGAATTCATGCGGATAGCGGAAGAGGTGCTGTGCGCCGAGGCCGACGAGCGCCAGCAGTTCCTCGACACGCGCGGTGCGCTGGCGGGCATCGAGGCCGAACACATCGGCGTGGATCTCCATGGGTTCGGCGACGATGTCGTGCACGGTCATGCGCGGATTGAGCGACGCATACGGGTCCTGGAAGACGATCTGGATGCGCGAGCGCATGTGCCGCATCGCTGCCGGCGAGAGGCTCGCGAGGTCCGTGCCCTCGTAGAGAATGCGCCCTGACGTGACCGTCTCCAGGCCCAGGATGCAGCGTGTCAGCGTCGTCTTGCCGGAGCCGGATTCGCCGACCAGACCGAAGCTCTCGCCCTTTGCGACGTTCAAGGTAACGTCCTTGAGTGCCGTGAAGCCGGAGCGCTTGCCGAAAAAACCCTTGCCGCGCACCGGGAAGACCTTGGTGAGATGGTCGATTTCGAGCATCATGCCGCCGCATCCGCCGTTGCTTCGGCGCGCACGCAGGCGACGCGGTGGCCGGGCCCGACCATCACCGTCTCGGGGAAGCCCGACGTGCAGCGTGGCTCCGCCAGCGGACAGCGCGGCGCGAACCGGCATCCCGGCGGCGGCGCAAAGAGATTGGGCACGCTGCCGGCAAGCCCGAAGAGGCTGCCGCGCTTCTGGCTCGCCCGCGGCACGGCTTCGAGCAGCGCCCGTGTATAGGGGTGGGTCGGCGACTTGAAGACGGAGCGCGCCGGTCCGGCCTCGACGATATTGCCGGCATACATCACCGCGACATGGCTGCAGAGCTGCGCCACCACGCCGAGGTTGTGCGTGATCATCAGCACGGTGAGCCGGTAGTCCTGCACGAGGTCGTAGACGAGCCGAAGAATCTGCGCCTGCACGGACACGTCGAGCGCCGTCGTCGGCTCGTCGGCGACGAGAAGATCCGGCCGGCCGATCAGCGCCATGGCAATGAGCACGCGCTGGCGCATGCCGCCGGAGAACTGGTGCGGATAATCGTCGATGCGGTCTGCCGCTTCGGGAATGCCGACCTTGTCGAGCATAGCGATGGCGAGGCGCCGTGCTGCGATCCTGCGCTGCCGGCGTGAGGCCGACGGAGAGACGTCCAGAATGGACGGATCGACGGCCCCGGCGTGCAGCGCGACATCGATCATCTGCTCGCTCACCCGGAACACCGGGTTCAGGTTCGTCGTCGGGTCCTGGAAGATCATGCCGATACGGCGCCCCCGCAGGCGCCGCATCTCCTCGTCCGGAACCTGCAGCAGATCCCGGCCGTCGAAATGGATGGAGCCGGCGAGATAGCGTCCGGGCGGCGTCGGCACGAGGCGCGAAACGGACAACCCGGTGAGCGACTTGCCGCAGCCGGTCTCGCCGACGATGCCCCAGATCTCGCCGCGCTCGACCGTGAGATTGATGCCGTTCAGCACATGCGCCTCGCCGTCGAAGCTCCTCATGCTGAGATGGAGATTGCGAATATCGAGCAGCGCCATGGCGGGTTTCCTCAGCGCCGCGCCTTGGGGTCGAGCACGTCGCGCAAGCCGTCCCCCAGGAGGTTGAAGCCGAACACGGCGAGGAAGATGGCGAGCCCCGGGAAGATGGCCATCCACCAGAAATCCGGCATATAGCCGCGCGCGGTGGACAGGAGCGAGCCCCATTCCGGCGTTGGCGGCTTCACGCCGATGCCGATGAAGCCGAGCGAGGCGACGGTGAGAATGGCGAAGCCCATGTCGAGTGACATCTTCACGATGATCGGCGAGATGATATTGGGGATGACATGCCGGCGCAGGATGCGCCCGGTGCCAGCGCCGAGCGCCCGCGCCGCCTGCACGAACATCTCCTCCTTCTTGGCGATGACCTCGCCGCGCACGAGCCGCGCATAGCCCGGCCACCAGGTGAGCGCGATGGCGATGATGGTGTTGAGGAGCCCGGCGCCGAGCGCTGCCGCTACCGCCATGGCGAGGATGAGGCCGGGCAGCGTGAGCTTGAGGTCGCTGAGCCGCATGATGATCTCGTCGACCCAGCCACCGACATAGCCGGCGACGGCGCCGGCGAGCGTGCCGACGGCGGCACCGAGAAGGACGACGGCAACGCCGGCGACGAGCGAAATGCGCGCGCCGGCGAGCGTCAGCGTCAAGACATCCTGGCCGAGCTCGTTGGTGCCGAAGAGATGCGCGAGCGAGGGCGGCTGGAAACGCGCGCCGGTATCGATTGCACCGCTCACCTGCTCCGGATAGGGCACGATAACGGGTGCGGCGATCGCCACGACGAAGAGCGCGAGGACGATAACGAGGCCGGCGATCGACAGCCAGCTCTGCCGGAACCGGTAAAACCCACGGCGCCAAGCCTGCCGGCGGGCGGAAGAACGACCCGCCATCCGTTCGGTGATCGCGCTCATTCGTATCTCACCTTCGGATTGAGGACGCCGTAGAGCAGGTCGACGATGAGATTGGCCAAAACGAAGAGGATGCCGATCATCAAGGTCACGCCCATCACCGGCATGAAATCCTGCGTGATGATGGCCTTCGTCGCATAAAGGCCAATGCCCGGCCAGTCGAACACCGTCTCCACGAGCACGGTGCCGCCGAGCAGCCAACCGAAATAGAGCCCGATCACCGTCAGCGTCGCCGACATGGCGTTCTTCAGAACATATTTGAAGATGATGCGCCGTCGCGAGAGGCCGAGCGCGCGCTCGGTCAGTACGTAATCCTGCTGCAGGACCTCCAGCGTCGTCGCGCGCATCATGCGCATGATGGTGGCGAGTGGCGACAGCGCTGTGGCGATCGCCGGCAGACAAAGATAGGTGAGCGCAAGGCCGAAGGCATGGAGATCGCCGGCGATCAGGCTGTCGACGGTGAGGAAGCCGGTGACGGTCGGCGGCGGTGCCTCGGTCAGGGGAAAGCGCCCACCGAGCGGCAGCCAGCCCATCCACATCGCGAAGCCGAGCTGCAGCAGCAGCCCTAAAAAAAAGCGCGGTATGGAGATGGCGCCGAGCGAGAGCACGCGCGATGTATAGTCCGGCCATCGGTCGCGATAGACGGCTGCCATCAGCCCGGCGGGGATGCCGACGATGATGGCGAAAAGCATGGCGGCAATGACGAGTTCGAGTGTCGCCGGCAGGTAGACCTCGAGATCCTCCATCACCGGCCGGCGCGTATAGATCGACTGCCCCCAATCACCGTGCAGCAGTCCGGTGGCATAGGTCCAGTATTGTACCGGCAAGGGCTTATCGAGACCGAACTCACGGGAGAGATCGGTGATCTCCTTCTGCGTTGCATTGGGGCCGGCGGCGAGCGCCACCGGATCACCCGGCAGGAGCCGGGCAATGGCGAAGATGAGCAGCGACAACCCGATGAGCACGGGTATGAGGAGAATGATGCGCCTCAGCGCAAATCTGAGCATCGCCGTCTCCGGGACGGTCGCGAGGCGACCAATGTCCCTCAATACGTTTCAGCAACTTGCTCTGGTCATCCCGGAACCGAGTGAAGCGAGGTGTCCGGGATCCAGAACCGATGATTGTGCAGATCTAATTTCGCCGTTTGACCACTGGTCGTTCCACATCGCTTCTGGATTCCGGGCCCGCCCCTGCGGGGCGTCCCGGAATGACTGTCGATGAACGTCCTAAGGCCCGTGCCATTCAATGCCTTTGACCTTACCACCTCACCCCAGCGACAGCGGGAAGAGCTCGACCGCATTCGAGGCGACCGGCGTAAAGACGAAGTTCTTCACATCCGTGCGCAGCGCGAGCTTGCGCTCTTCGAGCACGCCGAAGATGTCCGGCGCATCCGCGACGACCGCCTTCTGGAACTCGACGTAGAGCGCCTTGCGCTTGTCCTGGTCGGTCTCGCCGCGTGCCTGCATGATGAGCTCGTCGACCTTCGGATTGGCATAGACCGGGTTTTGCCAGCCGCCGTTGCGCGAGGAATGATAGGCGGCGAAGGCGATATTGTCCGGGTCGCCGTAATTCGCCGTCTGATAGACGGGGAAGAAATCCGGGCAGGTCTCGGGCGAGCGCGCCGCCGCCACCATGTCCGGCCAGATGAGCGGCGTGACATCCAGGTCGATGTTGAGCTTCTTCAGTGCGTCGAGCAGGATGAGGCCGAAACGGCGTTCCTGGTCGAGCCCGGAGACATAGGCCATCTTCAGCTTGAAGCCGCCCTTGGCATATTGCGACTTGGCGAGATGCTCCTTCGCCTTGTCGAGATCGGTGCGATAGACGTCGAGCGAGGGGGCATGGCCGAAGATGCCGTCGGGCAGTGGCCCCACCATCAGCTTGGAATAGCCGTCGGCATCGACCATGGCCTTGTAGTCGAAGGCGTAGGAGACGGCCTTGCGCAGCTCGATATCCATGAGCGGGCCGTGCTTGACGTTCATCTTGATGGAGAAGGTGCGGTATTCGGGCTCGATGATCGAGACGAGGCCCGGCCGGTTCTTCAGCGCGTCCATGTCCTCGCTCTGCAGGTCCACGGCGATATGGGCTTCGCCACGGGCGATCATCAGGCGCTGGCTCGCCGTCTCGCGCACGATCTTCCAGATGGCGCCGGTGAGATTGCCGCCGCCCTGCTTCCAGCCATTGGCGACGCGTTCGAACTCATAAAGATTGCCGGGTTCGGCGCGTTTCACCGTGAAGCCACCTGAAGCGGCGAGATTGGAGCGCAGATAGGTCTGGCCGTCGTCCGAGCCTTTGTTGGCCTCGACCAGTGCCGGATTGACGATCCACACCCAGGGAAGCACCTGCAGGAAGGCCGCGAAGGGCCTCACCAGCTTGACCTTCACCGTCTGCGGATCGACCGCCTGGACGCTCGCCTCGTCCACGGTGCCGGCAATCATCCAGGCATTGCCCTTGTTGAGCCTGAGGAGCCTGTTGAAGGAATAGCGCACCGCGTCCGCCGTCACCGGCGAGCCGTCGTGGAATTTCGCCGCCGGGTCGAGCTTGAATACATACTCCGTGCCGTCCGGCGAGACGGTCCAGGACTGGGCGAGATGCGGCACCGGCTTCGGCGGATTGCCCTCGACCCTGACGAGCGAGTCATAGGTGTTGCGCAGGAGCATGGCCGACGAATAGCCGGTGGCGATATGCGGGTCGAAATTCGGAATGTCCTGATTGCTGGCGATGATCAGGATCTTGCGGGCCGCTGCCTCGCCTGTCGTGCTGACGAGCGACGCGGCCGTGAGCGAGGCTGCCGTGCCGGCCATCATCCGGCGTCTGGTCAATGTGAACATTGCTTTACTCCGCTTCCCTTCTGGATTTCTTTTGCCTTGTTCTCCCTCAGGCCGTGAGCGCCGTTTCGCGCGCAGGCGCCACCTCCCTCGCCAGGCCGTAGTCACGTTGCGCGCCTGCCTCGCTGACGAGCCCGAGACGCATATCCCGTACCACTCTGTCGCGGGTCCGCTCGCGCGGATCGCCATAACCGGCGCCGCCCGCGAGGACCACCTCGACAATGTGATCCGTTCCGGTGACTTCCACCAGATCGCCGGTGCCGCAGTCGTGGATGAGATCACCATCGGGCGTGATCACCCGGCCGCGCGCCGGCGCGCCGGGCATCCCGCCGAAGAGCCCCGGCGTCGGATTGGTGACGCCCTCCGGATAGACGGCGACCAAGGTCGTGAGGCCGTCGTCGTGGAGCTTGCGCACGCTCACCCGCTGGCCAAGGCCGCCGCGGAAACGGCCGGGCCCGCCGGAATCTGTGACATAGGCCTTCTCGATAACGAGAACCGGCACGCGCGCCTCGAATAATTCGATCGAGGTATTGGCCGCCGAGGTCGGCCACAACAGGCCGGATTTGCCGTCGCCTTGGGCCCAGGCGCCCTGCCCGCCGCCCATGAAGAGGAGGTCGGAGTAGGTGCGGCCGGCGCTATCCTGGCCGTAGATATTGCCGACCGCCGGCAGGCCGGTGAAGGCCTGCACCTGGTTGGGGGCTGCCTCCGCCAGCGCCCGGAAGATGTTCGGCGCGATATACCAGCCGGTGCGCGTGCGCAGATTGACGGCCGCCGGCCGGCGCGGATTGAGGATCGAGCCTTCCGGCGCCTTGACGGTAAAGGCTCGATAGCACCCGGCATTGCCGCGCACATTCGGCGTCAGCATGCATTTCAGCGGATAGGTCGCATGCGCGGCGGTATAGTTCAGCGTCGCGTTGAGCCCGCCCTGCGGCGCCTGCGGCGGGGCGCCCTCGAAGTCGATCTCGATGGCGTCGCCTTCGACCGTGAGCTTCAGCGGATAGCGCATCGGCTCGCCGAGCGGGTTGTTCCAGATCTCCGAGCTGTAGACCCCATCGGGAATGGCGGTGATGGCATCGCGCATCGCCTTCTCCGAGCGGCCCTGCACAACGGCGGCAAGCGCCCGCAAGTCCGCCATGCCGTAGTCGCGCATGAAGGACAGCAACCGCTCGGCGCCGATCGCATTGGCGGCGATGAAGGAATGCACATCGCCCAGCACCTGGTCCGGATTGCGCACATTCTCGCGCATCAGGCGGAACAGAGTCTCGTTGGGCCGGCCCTCCTCGAAGAGCTTCATGGGCGGGATCTGGAAGCCTTCCTCGAAGATCTCGCGGGCCTTCAGTGAATCCTTGGTGCCGCCGATATCGGACACATGGCCGACGGTGCCCATCAGGCCGACGACGATACCGTCGCGGAAGACCGGCGTGACGACGGCGATGTCGAAGAGATGACCCGCGCAGAGCCAGGGATCGTTGGTGATGAGCACGTCGCCGGGTTTCAGACACTCTGCCGGGTAACGTTCGAGCAGCGCCTTCACCGCACGCGGCAGGGTGAGGTTGAAGACCGGCATGGCGCGTGGTGAATGCGCCAGGGTCTCGCCCTCGGGGTCGAGCAGCTCGCAGGCGAAGTCCTGCGCTTCCGAGATGACGAGCGAGAAGGCGGTGCGGCAGACCGTGAGCCACATCTCCTCGACGACGGTGATGAGCCGGCTCCACATGATCTCCAGCGCGATCGGATCGGCCTCGATCCGCGCCATCGCCTCGGCGAGCGGCAGGTCCGCCGTGATGCCGGTCTCGACCGCGACCGTGTCGCCGATGGCGATCCTGAGATTGAGGCTTTCATCCACGAGAACCGTGTCGCCCGGCGGCACGATCGTTGTCGCTTCACGTTCTTCGATGATGGCGGGGCCGGCGATGCGGTCGCCCGGCACGAGCGCATAGCGGTCGTAGACCGTCGTCTCGGCATGGCCGCCCTCGAACCAGGCACGCCGCCTGCCCTTCTGCTTCATTGCGGCATCGCCGCCGCCGGCTGCGCCCTTCAAGGAGAGCACGGGGGTCGGCCCGACGCAGCGCACGCGGAAATTGATCGCCTCGAGCCGCGCGCCCTCATAGACTGAGGTGTAGCGGGCGGAATAAACCCGGGTGAAGGCCTCGCGGATCGCGGCCAGGCTCTCGGCGCCGAGCGTGCCGGCCGGCAGCGGCACGGAGATTTCGTGCATCTGGCCGACGAGGCGCATGTCGGCGGTGCGCTCGACGATGACATCGCCCGCCGCGATGCCGGCCTCGCTCAGATGCCGGCGACCCTCGGCTTCGAGCTCCGCGAGCAGGCCGTTGACATCCTCCGCGTTGAAGCCTTCCGAAAATTCCACCGGATGCGAGCGCACCAGCTCGAAGGAAAGCGGCGCGGCGAGAAAGCCGAGCGCTGAGGCAGCGCCCGAGGCCGGCGGCACGATGACTTCGCGCGCGCCGAGCACGCGCGCCACATTGGCCGCATGCGCCGGTCCGGCTCCGCCGAAGCCGACCATGGCGTAGTTGCGCGGGTCCTTGCCCTTCTCCACGATATGGACGCGGGCGGCCGCCGCCATGTTCTCGCCGACCACCTTGTGGATGCCCCAGGCGGTCTCCTCGATGGTGAGGCCGAGCGGCTCGGCGACAGTCGCGACGGCGCAGCGCGCCGCCTCCACGTCGAGGCTCATGCGGCCGCCGAGGAAAAAGCCCGGATCGTAATAGCCGAGCACGAGATTGGCGTCGGTGACGGTCGGCTTCGTCCCACCCATGCCGTAGCAGGCGGGTCCGGGATCGGAGCCCGCCGAATGCGGCCCGACCTTGAGCAAGCCGACCTCGTCGATCGCCGCGATCGAGCCGCCGCCGGCGCCGATCTCGATCATGTCGATGACGGGTGCCTTGATCGGCAGGCCAGAGCCTTTGGTGAAGCGGTGGACGCGCGCTGCCTCGAGCATCGGCGCGATTTCCGTGCGCCCATCCTCGACCATGCAGGCCTTCGCCGTGGTGCCACCCATGTCGAAGGAGATGACATCCTTCTTGCCGGCGAGCGCGCCGAAGAGCGCCGTGGCGAGCCCGCCGCCGGCCGGCCCGGATTCGAGCAGGCGGATGGGGAAAGCGCGCGCCGTCTCGGGCGAGACGAGGCCGCCGGCCGAATGCATCAGCCGAAGCGCCCCGCCGAAGCCGCGCAGCGCCAATTCATGCTGCAGGCGCTTCAGATAGCGGTCCATCAGCGGCTGCACATAGGCATTGGCACAAGTCGTGACGCAGCGCTGATATTCCCAGAGCTCGGCGACGACCTCTGATGAGAGCGACACCGCGAGCTCCGGGAATTCAGCGCGGGCGATCTCGCCGACGGCGCGCTCATGCGCCGGGTTACGGTAGGCGTGGAGGAAGCAGACCGCGACGGCCTCGATGCCTGCGTCACGGAAATGCCTGAGCGTCGCCCGAACCGCCTCGTGATCGAGCGGCTCGACGACATGGCCGTCGCGGTCCATGCGCTCGGGCACTTCCAGCCTCAGATCGCGCGGAACGAGCGGCTCCGGGAAGGCGAGGAAGAGATCGTAGATGTCGTAACGCTGCTCGGTGCCCATTTCGAGCACGTCGCGGAAGCCGTGTGTGGTGATGAGGCCGAGCTTAGCGCCATTGCGCTCGATGATTGCATTGGTGACGAGCGTCGTGCCGTGGACGATCTCGCCCACATCGGCGAGGCGGATGCCGGCCATGTCGACGAGTTCGCCCAGGCCGATCAGCGCTGCCTCGGAGGGATCGTGCGGCGTCGTCAGCCGCTTGTGCAGACGCACGGTTCCTTCGACATCATCATAGAGAATGAAATCGGTGAAGGTGCCGCCGATGTCGAAGCCGATCCGCCAGCGGGATGGCTGCCCTGTCGTCCGTCGCCCTTCACTCGCAGGCTGCATCGTCAGTCCCTCTGTCTGTCAGCGCGCCATCGCGCCCTGAGGATAAAAAAGCGGATCGCCGAGGATCGCGGCGATCTCGCGCGCACCTTGCTGGAGCCGCTCTCGCATCGCCGTCCGCTCAGACGTTTCAATAGTTGCGACGGGAAAGGTGACGCAGAGGCTCACCTCTTCGCTCGTTTCCGGATCGCCAACCGCCACCGCGATGCCGCCGACGCCGCGGTTCGCCTCGTCGTCTGCCTCCGCATAGCCATCGCGACGCACCCCGTTGAGGCGAACGAGAAGATCATCGAGCGTCTGCGGCGCGTTTTTCGAGGGCGGATCGAGGGGGGTGGGATAGAGCGCACGCACGGCCTCGTCATCGAGCCGTGCGAGGAGCGTGCGCCCGGTAGCGCAGGCGAAGGCCTGCAGGCGCTCGCCCACCGTGCTCGCGACGCGCAGCACATTGGTGCCGGTGTGATCGGACAGGGCCAGCACCTCCCAGCCGAGCCGGGCGCTGACATAGGTGGTGTGGCCAAACTCGGCCGTGATCTCGGAGACGACCGCGTCGGCGCGCGACCGCAGCGTCGAGCTGCGGCGAGCGATCTGCGCGGCCTCCACCAGCAGGATGCCCGGCCGATAACGCTTCGAATTGCCTACGGTATCAAGAAAACCGACCTCGCGCATGCTGCGCAGGAGCCGCGATACGTTGCTTTTCGGAAGCGACAGCAAGGCCGCCGCCTCGGTCACGGTGACTTCGTGACGATCGGGCGAGAAGCACTTCAGCACATTGGCCGCGCCGACCAGAATGCTCATACGACCAACCAGTTGTTCCAAAAAATGGAACTTGTGTTGCGATATCAGCAACCATACGATGCACGCAACCGCCAGGCAAGCGCCGGCTGCGACGCAATGGAAGGAGCGAGCGGATGGGTGGAATTGCGGGAACCGAGCAGGATGTCACCGGCTGGCTCGCGGCGCAGGAGACGGCGATGATCGCTCTGCTGGCCGAGCTCGTGAACATCGATTCCGGCACCTACGACAAGGCGGGCGTCGATGCCGTCGGCGAGGTGCTGCAGCGCTTTTTTGGCGAGGCCGGGTTAAGCGTCGAGACGGTGCCGCACGACACATACGGCGACGCGATCCGCGCGACGCTCGCCCATCCCACGGCCAACGACCAGCGGCCGATCATCCTGATGGGCCATCGCGACACGGTCTTCTCGAAGGGCGAGGCGGCGCGCCGAGCCTTCCGCATCGAGAACGGGCGCGGCTATGGCCCCGGCACCGCCGACATGAAGGCCGGCCTCGTCATGAATGCCTTCGTCATCGCGGCGCTCGCGCGTTTCGGCGGTCATCCAGGACCGGTCGTGGCGCTCGTGACGAGCGACGAGGAGATCGCCTCGCCCTCATCTCGCCCGGTCATCGAGGCCGAGGCTCGTGGCGCCCGCGCCGTCTTCAACGCCGAGCCGAGCCGCGCCGATCCCCAGCTCGGGCCGCATGTCGTTACCTCGGGCCGCAAGGGCGGCGTCTTCATGGCGCTCGACGTCTACGGCAAGGCCGCCCATTCCGGTGCCCATTACGAGCGCGGCATCTCGGCGATCGAGGAACTCGCCCGTAAGATCCCGGAGTTGCATAAGCTCACGGATCTCGAACGCGGCATCACCGTCAACGTCGGGCTCATCTCGGGCGGGCAGACGGTGAATACGGTGGCGCCCCATGCGCGCTGCGAAATCGACTTGCGCTACGTGAAGGTAGCCGATCGCGACGAGGCCGTCGCCGCCATTCGCACAATCGGCGAGACCTGCTCGTTGCCGGGCACCACCGCGAAACTTGCAATTTCAGGCGAATTCCTGCCACTCGAACAGACGCCCGAGAGCACCGCGCTCTACGAGGCCTATCGCAGCGCGGCCGGCGAGCTCGGCATAGAGGTCGCGGCGAGCTTCACCGGTGGCTGTGCCGATTCCGGCCTCACCGCCGCCGTCGGCTGCCCGACGCTGTGCAGCATCGGGCCGGTGGGGGCACATGGCCATACGCCCGAGGAATATGTGGAGATCGCAAGCCTCGCTCCCGCGGCGCAAGCGCTTGCACTCGCGGTGATGCGCCTGCGCGACATGGAGGCCTGAACAGGCGGAACGCCCCCAACAAGGCGTTGCTCAAAATGACGGTTGCCGAGGCAAAGAAACGTCCAGCCCGTCTTGGCAGCCTCCTGGAGGCGGTCTCGACCATCGACAGCCGTCTGCAGGGGCTTCGCGGAAACATGCGCGGCGCGGCACGCCGCTCCGCCATAGATGCTGCGACGTCGCCACTGTATTCGCCGACTAACTAGCCGTGCTGCTTCGACCGCGATTCCGGACATCTTTCGATGTCACTTCCGCCGCATGATGCCGTTGCCGCCGATGTTTTGCTCGGCCGCAAGCGCTTTTATACTCGCTTCCGCTATTATTCCACGGCCGCTATTCGCGAAGATCTTAATCATTGCTCGAGCCAAAACGTCGAGTGAGGTCTGGGTTCAATAGAGAAGCCGGCTAAGGAATTCTGCGGCTTATGACGTTCAGCGGCGCGAAGATGCTGCAGAGACCTGCACAAGGCGCGCATATTGTAAGCCGCCACGATCTCAGGACCCGCAGCCCTGATTTGCCCGGACTTCCAAGGCCGGGGGTTCTGACCGTCAGCCGATACGACACCTAGGGTCAGGACCAATTAATTCCGAGTAGCATGGAATGACAGCGCCGAGCCCAAACTGCATCCGAAATGTGATTAGCTAATGTCCGCTTTGGCCGAACGCTTCAAGTCCAAATGACCCGCTCCGAGTTTGCACCGGCTTTTAAGCCGAATTTGGGGTTGCCGAAGACAGTCGCTAAAGTCCCTTTTTGCTGCGCGAACTAATTGCCAATTTCTCAACTAGTTCATCGGTGATAGGCTTGCTCACCGAGAACGTAACTCCGGTCTTAGTTGCCTTGAGTTGCAAAGAAGCGATCTCGTCTGCATGGGCAGCAATTGCACCCGGGTCAACATATAGACCGCATTGTTTACTGAATACAGCATAGCCCGCGATAATCGTTTCTTCGATCTGAAATCCGGGCATATCGTACTTCATGACTTCTTCGGCGTCTGGTAGTGCGCGCGATAGCTGTGCACGCAGTTGACCCAACATGGCGCGAAACTGCTCCGGTGCGGCGGCAATATAGGCGTCATGGTTATCCTTCTTCGTCATGCTGACAGTATGCCTTTTAGCATGTCCAAAGACAACAAAGGGGCGCTTCCCCGACGTATCGGGCGCACCAAGGGCGGCCTGAACTCGAAGCTGCACGCCGCGTGCGACGGCATCCACGCCGTTCACGGGCTATCGTCCCCTGCCCGGCACCGATCCGGTCCTTGTCTACCAGGATCTGGTGATCGCCCTCGATCCGGCGCGCGGCGTCAACAACGGCAGCCCGTCGCTGCATGCCAAATTGCTCGAGGCGCTCGGCCCCAAGCCCGGCGACCACATCGTGCATGTCGGCGCCGGCACCGGCTACTATAGCGCGGTTCTGGCCGAGTTGGTCGGGACCTCCGGCGAGGTTACGGCGGTCGAGTTCGACGCCGCCCTGGCCAAGCACGCTCAGGCGTCCCTGTCCGGCCGCCCGAACGTCCGGGTCGTCTGTGACGACGGCGGCCGCTGGCCCGAAAGCCCGGCCGACGGCGTCTATGTGAACTTTGCCGTCGCGCGCCCGGCCGATCGCTGGGTCGAGAATTTGGCGCCGGGCGGCCGGCTCGTCTTCCCGCTCGGCGTGCCCGGACCGCAGCGGCCGAATTCCGGCGGCCGCCACAGCGACCGCGGCGCGGCGCTGCGGATCGAACGCCGCGGCAACGGCTACGCGGCACGCGCGGTCAGCACGGCCTATTTCGTCTGCGCGGAAGGAGATTTTGAAGCCGATCCTGACGATGTTGCGCGGCTGCGCGCCGCCTTCGCGACCGGCGACCCCGAGACGGTGCGCAGACTCGCCTGGAAGTCCCCTGCCCCGCCCGAGACCTGCTGGTTTGTCAGCGCGGATTGGGCGTTGTGTCGAGACGAAACGCCGTGAGGTGCGGGACGGCACATCGTCGGTCGTGCGGCGGGTCACTCGGAGCGCGGCACACGGCGCAGGCGGCCGGCCTTGGCGAAGCCGAGCAGCTTCTCGCGCGCCGCCGTGGCGAGCTTCGGCGGCAGCGGCCCGTACCAGATGCTCGGCGGCGTGCGGCTGCCGGCGGCGCGCAGGTCCGGCCCCGGCCAGGCGAAGACGTTCGCCTCATTGCAGACGATCCACGAGCGCTGGGCATCGAGGCCGAGGCGCGCCTTAGTTACGGCCGGGATCTCGATGGCGGTCTCGGGGTCGGCCGGCGGGCTGTGCGTCACCGGCACGACGATCGCCACGATCCGGTCGCCGTCGCGACGTGTCGCCGCGACCAACGCGCAGGGGCGGTTCTTGACCCCCTCCTCTGCGCCGCGCTGGTGTTCGTCGGCCCAGAGGTAGCTGTAGCTGAGGAGCCAGCCGACCTTCGGCTCAAGACTCACTTCGCCTCGAGCTCGGCGTTCAGATGCTCGTACCCAGGCACCATCTCGCTCGCTTCGAGCGCGGCGATGTCCTCGTCGGTCAGGTCCTCCGCCCGCACCGCCCGGCGATCACGGGCGCGCAGGCGCTCGTACTCGTCGTACGAAAGGACGACATTGCGCGGCCGGCCGTGCTTGGTGATCAGCACCGGCTGGCTGAGCGAGCGGTCGAGCGCCTCGCCGACGCGGTCCTGGAATTCGCTGGCGCTGAGCGTGACAGTGGCCATGAGGAAAAATCTCCATTTCCGCCAAAATAGCGATTTCGAGGGTAACTTTCAAGGGTGGACCGTCTGTCGGCGTGCGTCAGTCGCCATCGGCGGAGACGTCGCGATGCGCGGGCCGAAACGCCGTTTCGGCACCCTCGACCGCGGCGATCTCGATCTCATCCAGGTCGTTGGTGCGTTGCACCCGGCGATCGCGCTTCGGCAGCCGGACGAAGTCCTCATAGGCCAACAGCACGGTGTGCGGACGGCCGTCCTTCCTGATCACCACCGGCTCGCGTACGGCGGCGTCCTGGTAGGCGTCGAAGTCCTTGGAGACCTCAGTGGCGGTCGCGGTGGCCAAAAGTGGTTCTCCCTGACCCCCTCCCCTGTCCGCCTGCCAGACGTCGTCTCCCTGCAGGCTGTGTTCGGCGGGCTCGATCCCGCCTCGGCCGAAGCCGATTTTGTCCCTGCGCTGGCCTCGGCATTCCCGGGCTTCGACTTCAGCCTCGCCCCCGTCGACGACGACTGGCGCGACACCCGGTCGGTCATCCGGCCGGACGGGACGCGGATCGGCGAACTGCGGCCGTGGATGACGGCCGAGCTCGCCAAAGACGACAGCGACGCCATCGCGACCTGGACGCGCCTGAAAGATGGCGACCTGCAGATCACCGAGTGGCGCGGCACCAGCGTCTTTGTTTTCGCGCCGACCGAGCGGAACTACGGATTCTGAGGCGCTGCGTGGATGACATCATCAAAGGCCACGCCCTCGACGCCGAGTCCCAGCGAGCTCTGGAGCTCGACACGCTAGCCGCAATCCTCCCATGGACCGACGCGACAGGCTCGCGCAGCTCCTGACCGACGACGACGTCTCGACGCTCAAGCACCTCGCGCGTGAGGGTATGGGCGAGAACAGCCTGCGTGCGCTGGCGTCCGATCTGGCGTATCTCGAAGGATGGGCGACGGCCGCCACCGGCGTGCCGCTGCCCTGGCCGGCAACTGAAGCACTGGCTCTGAAATTTGTCGCGCATCACCTCTGGGACGCGGGCCAACGCGAGACCGATCCGCGGCACGGGATGCCGGCTGAGGTCGCGGCCACATTGCACGCCCAGGGCCTGCTGCGCAGCGTGGGCCCCCATGCGCCGAATACCGTGAAGCGGCGCCTTGCAAGCTGGGGCACGCTGCACCGCTGGAAAGGGATCGAAAGCCCGTTCGGCACGCCCAGCCTCCGCTCGGCCGTGCGGCTGGCGGTTCGCGCGTCGCCGCGGCCGCGCCGTCGGAAGAGCAAGCGCGCGGTGACGCGAGACATTCTCGACAAGTTGGTGGCCACGTGCGCGAGCGACCGGCTTGCCGACACCCGCGATCTCGCGATCTTGTTCCTGGCTTTCGCGTCGGGAGGCCGGCGCCGCAGCGAGGTGGCGCGGCTCCGTCTCGAGCAGCTGACCGACGAACCTGACGTGCCGCTTAATCCGCGCGACACGAATTCTCCGATCTTGTCGTGCGTCTCGATCCAGCTCGGTCGCACGAAGACCGACGACGCCGACGACGCGGGCAGGGTGTTCCGAGTTGGTCCGCCAGTCGAGGCGTTGCGGGAATGGCTCGAGCGGGCGGGCATTCGGAAAGGTCCGGTGTTCCGCGCGATCGATCGGTGGGAGGCGATCAAGGGGCGTGCGCTGACGCCGCAATCGATCAACCTGATCATCAAGCGACGCTGCGCGATGGCCGAACTCGATCCGAAGGAGTTCGCTGCGCACGGGCTGCGGGCAGGGTATCTCACCGAGGCTGCCCGCCAGGGCATCGCCTTGCCGGAGGCGATGCAGCAGTCGCAGCACCGGTCTATTCAGCAGGCTGCGAGCTACTACAACGAGGCGGAGCGCGCGCAGGGCAGGGCGGCTCGCCTTTATGGAGTGAGATGAGCGGCGCGGACTTTGTTGTCAGCAGACAACATTGCGTGGTTCAAGCGGCTGGGTTCCACGCGGCGGCAGTGACGTTAACCTATCGTTAACCCATAAACGCTTGCGGCGACTCGGGAATCGTGTCTTTGTCGAGACGGAAAACTGCCGTCTGACGCAGAGAAACCGTCTTGAGATCGCTATGATGAGCGCCGAAGAAGCTGAACTGCCGCCGATTGAGACCGCCAGCGGGCGGATTACGCGTCATGCTGGGCTTCTTTCCGGCCAGCTCCGCTCGCTTGGTACGGCCCTCTTTCCCCCAGCCGCCAGCAAGTCGCTTCGCTCCTTTAGCTCAGGGGAAGTCGCGAAAATAGTCCGCGTCTCGGATGGCTATCTTCGGCAGTTGTCGCTCGACGGCCTCGGTCCAACCCCTGCCATTGGCCATGGCGGACGGAGGTCCTATACGCTCGCGCAGATCAACGAGTTACGCGCGTATCTGGCCCAGGCGCGACCGAGAGAGGCGTTGGACTTCTTCCCTCGACGCCGCGGTGGCGAGAAGCTTCAGATTATCACCGTCGCCAACTTCAAGGGCGGTTCGGCAAAGACGACGACCGCACTCTACCTGGCCCAGTACCTGGCACTGTCCGGCTTTCGAGTTCTTGCAATCGATCTCGACCCACAGGCGTCGCTCTCTGCAATGTTTGGGTATCAGCCTGAGTTCGACATCGGGCAGAACGAAACGATCTATGGGGCCATTCGGTATGACGACCAACGAAGGCCAATGCGCGATGTCGTCCGGCCGACGTATTTCGATGGGATCGGCTTAGTCCCCGGCAATCTCGAACTCATGGAGTTCGAGCACCATACGCCGCGGGCGATGATCGAACGGCGAGAACGGGGACACGATCTGTTCTTCCGTCGCGTCGCGTCTGGCATCGACCAAGTGGCGGACGACTACGACGTGGTCGTCATCGACTGCCCGCCGCAACTCGGCTACCTCACGATGGGCGCGCTCAACGCTGCTACCGCCATGCTTGTGACTATCCATCCTCAGATGGTGGATGTCGCCTCTATGAGCCAATTTCTCCTCATGACGTCCGATCTCATGTCGGTCATCGAGGAAGCGGGCGGCCGCCTCGATCATGATTTCATCCGCTACGTCATCACGCGTCACGATCCAAATGACGTCCCCGAAGCGCAAATAGTCGCTCTGCTGCGAAACCTCTTCGGTTCTGACGTGCTGCAAGCGACCGTATGGAAGTCGACGGCGATCGCGAACGCCGGCCTTACGAAGCAATCGTTGTACGAACTCGATCGCGGGTCGGTAGGGCGCGGGACCTATGACAGGGCGTTGGAGTCCGTTGACGCCGTCAACGCGGAGATCGCGCAACTCATGAAGAAAGTGTGGGGGCGATGAACAAGCGCACTGACACGATTAAGAGCCTCTTCACGGCACCCCACACGGGTGCGTTGTCCGCTGACAACAATCCTCCGGCGGCGCCGGCGCGTGTCTCGTCCGGAGCGGTTCGCTCGCTCAAGGATTCTTTCTCTGAAGTCGAGAGGGAAAACCACGAGCTGCGTGAGAAAATCGCCGCCGGCGCAATGATTATTGAGATCGATGCCGATCTGGTCGATCCATCGCCGGTGACCGACCGTTTCCGCAACGATGACACGACGTCCTACGAACTTCTTAAGCGCTCGATTGCGCAGCGAGGGCAAGAAGTCCCAGTTCTGGTGCGCGAACACCCGACAACTCCTGGCCGGTATCAAAGCGCCTACGGACATCGGCGAGTGCGGGTCGCTCGCGAGCTCGGCATTCCCTTGCGGGCGATCTTGAAGGAACTGAGCGACGAAGCGCTTGTGGTCGCTCAAGGTCTGGAAAATGCGCCGCGAGAAGACCTGAGCTTCATCGAACGTGCGGTCTTCGCCGTGCACATCGAAGATGCCGGGCACAAGCGATCTGTTGTTCAGGACGCACTCGCGATCGACAGAGCGGAAGCGTCGAAATTGATTGCCGTCGCAAACGCGATCCCTCGCGACATTATCGACGCAATCGGCAAGGCGCCGAAAATCGGTCGCGGTCGATGGCAGACATTTGCCGATATGCTCGCAGAGAGCGCTGCGGTCAAACGGGCTAGGGCGGCGATCGGCGATGCATCGTTCGCAGCTGGGGATTCGGACAGCAGGTTTCTTGCCGCCTTCAATGCGGCCGCCCAACGAGCGGAGCCGGACGCAGCAAAGAAGCCTCGATCCCGGCCGGTGGTGGGCAGGGACGGTCAGCGCATCGGTCAAGTCCAACGCGCTGACCGCGACATCAAACTCTCTATCGACAAGAAGGTGCCTGCTGAATTCGCAGACTTTCTGGTCAACCAACTCCCTGACCTGTTCGAAGCCTTTACACAATCGCGCAGGGACAAGGAGAACGACGAGGCGTAGGCGCCTCATTCGTCGACCGCGAACCAGGAGCAGCACGGCAAAAGAAAAAGGCCCCCGAAACGGAATTCCGGAAGCCCTTCTCTAGTAGTTTGGCGACACTGAGAATCACACTTCCGCGAATCGCAGTCAAGAGTTCTGTTGCGATTTTTCGCCGTTTCGGCGAGCAGATTTCCTTTGCCCGCATGAGGGCAAGACATGGAACCGTATCAATCAACGACGCCCTTCGGGCGGCGATCGCTGACGCTCGCCCATGTGGCAACGCAGATCGCCGCATCGTCACGTCCACCTGAGAAGGTCGTGCACAAGTGGAAGATCTTCCACGCGATCTGCCTCGCGCGGCCGCGCCTCGGTGTGACAGAGCGCGCCCTCTCGGTCTTGAACGCGCTTCTCACGTTCCATCCCGAGACCGCGCTGACCGGTGACGACGACCTCGTTGTCTTCCCGTCGAACCAGCAGCTCTCGCTTCGCGCACACGGTATGCCGGCGTCGACGCTGCGACGCCACCTCGCCGTCCTGGTCGATGCGGGCCTGGTCATCCGCCGCGACAGCCCGAACGGCAAGCGCTATGCGCGCAAGAGCGCCTCTGGCGAGATCGAGCTGGCCTTCGGCTTCGACCTCTCGCCGCTGGTCGTCCGAGCGGAGGAGCTCGAGAGCCTCGCGGCCGCGGTGGAAGCCGAGGCGCGCGCCATCAAGCTCGCGCGCGAACGCATCACGCTGTGCCGGCGCGACATCGCCAAGATGATCGCGACTGGCATTGAGGAGGGCGTCCCGACACGCAGGGGAGGGCAGGGGCCTGCAGACTGGGCGGAGGTCCACGCAGGCTTTCGCTCGGTCGTTGAAGGAATCCCGCGCACGGCGACGCGAGCCCAGCTGGAGAATGCGGCCGAGGAGCTATCTCAGCTCGCTGACGACGTCCTCAACTTGTTGGAAACGCATATCAAAACAGAAAATATGAACGCCAAAGAGTCCCGAAGTGAGCACCACATACAGAAATCAAATCCAGACCATCTAATTGAACTTGAACCGAGCTTTCGAACAAGCCGGGCGGCGAGGGCGGTGCCAGAGCCCCAACCGCCGAGACCTGCAGAAGCGGCCTATCCGCTTGGGATGGTGATGAATGCTTGCCCCGATATCGCCGATTACGCGAAGGGCGGGATTTCCAGCTGGCGCGACCTGCTGGCAACCGCGGCCGTGGTGCGGTCGATGCTCGGAATCAGTCCCAGCGCCTGGGAGGAGGCGCAAACCGTGATGGGCGAAATGCAGGCCGCGGTGGTGGTCGCGTGCATCCTGCAGCGCGGCGCGGCTATTCGATCGGCCGGCGGATATCTACGCGGCCTGACCGAGAAGGCAAAGGCCGGAGAGTTCTCGCTCGGTCCGATCTTGATGTCGCAGATTAATTCGCAGCTGCGTGCCAAGCGATCCGCGTGATGGGGCGCCCGGTGTCGATGCAGAAGAGCCAAGCCGGCCATACCGTAAGGGTCGTCAACATCGCGCCTGGGCTTATCAGGACCGACATTCACGCCGAGATGGGGATCTGCTTCGAGGAGTACCGCGAGCGCCTCGGCAATCCGAGCTTCATTTGAAGCCGCGGACCTCGCGGATATCGTGTTCTATTGCTGGCAGGTGCCGGCCAGCATCTGCATCCGCGACCTGGTGGTCATGCCGACCGATTCCACTTTCGCCTAGGCGCCGAGTTGGCTTTGCAGCGCGGTGCGTTTATCAAGCCCTCGTGAGGGCGCTTCGGGTCAGAGATCGGCAACCGCCGCCGGCCGTTCGGGGTGGTCGTGCCTTTTCCCGGGACAAGGTATGCTCCTACCGCTGAACAAGGTCAGCGGTTTGGATTGTTCCCCTGGAGGAGTTCCTCATGGTTTCGATCACGCAGCCTCGCACTGAAGAAGCCGACCTCGATCCGCGGCCCCGGCGCCGCTTGGCCGTCTCACCGACGCCGCAATGGGCGACCGTTTTCAACGAGTACCTAGGCACCTCGCCCGGCGGCTATGCCTATTGCATCGGGCTCAACGGTCGCCTCGTCGAGGAGGGAGCCTGGGGCTACGCCCGCATGCCGCAGGACACCTCGAACGGCCAAGGCCTCGCGTTCACGGTCGACAGCCGCTGCAATCTCGCCAGCGTTTCCAAAACGGTCACTGCTACTGCCATTTTCACGATGATCCAGAAGGGGTGGATCACGAGCGTCAATGACTGCTTCTGGCCTTATATCCAGCCGCTCTATCCCAACCTTCAGCCGGCCGCAGGCGTCGAGACGGTGACGATTGCCGAGCTCCTGGCGATGAACGCGCGCCTGCCGGAGAACGGCGCGCTCTACGCTTCGGAGGGGGCGGACGCGTTCGTGGAGCAATATCTGCAATCGCAACCCGTCATTCCGAGCCAGCTCTACGTCTATTCGAATACGAATTTCACCATCCTGCAGGCAATGATGGACAGCATCTGTCAGCAGCAGGGGGTGAGCGACTACGTCAGCTGGGTCCAGTCGGCGATCCTGACGCCGCTCGGCATCGATACGACGGTGTTCAGCCCCGTCCCCGACGATGAGACGGCGGCGACGCTCTGCTACAATCCCTCCGACCCGAACGGCACCGGTCACTACTGGCCAGAGATGCAGTGCGTCGGCCCCGGCGGGTGGATCGCCTCGGCCGCGGCGACGCTGACCTATCTGATGGGCCTCAGGAGCAATAAGGTCCTCAAGCCCAGCTACACGAACTTCATGATGCAGCGAATGCTCGGCTGGTATCCCGGAGCGACCTGCTACGGCCTTGCCTATCACCATAATGGCGGGCTCACGACCCGCGGCGGCGCGGGGCTGAACACCGGTATTATTCATTTGCCCGGCGGCTACGATGCCGTCCTTCTGTCCAACAAACCCTTGGCGAACATTATCAGCGTGATGATCGAAGCCTTCGACGCGTCGTGATCTCAACGTTGGCGACACGTAGTCTGCTACGGCGAGTTCCGCGCGAAGCTTGTACTGTCCATGCGACATAAGCTAGACTAAGCGCGGCGAGGAAGCCGCGCCGGTCTGCCTGGTCGTTCGAACGCCGAGCGAGTCCGCGGATTTGCTCTTATTGCCGCAAACCTCACAGAAGCCGAACCCTCGTACGCCTCCATTGCAGTGAACGAGGCGAGTGCCGGTGGCAGGCTTAATTTCCGACCCGGCCGGATCCTCGACGAGTACAATCCTGGGCTGGCTAACGAGACTTATGACTTCGTGAGCACAGCGCCGATCGGGCATTCAGCCCGGCCTTTGTCTTCAAGATCGCGGAACGCATCAGGCAAACCGCCATCCCATGCGGACTCGTAGCGTCGCTCGAAAGAACCGGACGCGCGATGGCGGCTGAGGCCTCAGAAGGTGAGGCTGAGACCGGCGGCGCCGTTGTGTGCCTGCTGGTTGCCGCCGTAAAGGCCATCGTAGCGCACGAAGATTGCGCCGTGCCGTGCAGGGAAAGCCCGATGCCGATCACCGCAGCATCGCGCGTCGGCTGCGCTCCATGGACGACGAAGGCAGCGCTCGGCAGCTGCTGGAAGGAGGCCGCAATCGATCTGTCCGAATCCGCGAAGTCGTGTGCCCAGGCGAGCCGCAAGCTTGCTTCCAACAGGCCGTCCGCACCGAGGGAGACGCGATGCTTCAGATCTGCGCCGAGGAGGCTGCGCATCGCCACGAAATTCTTGCCGTCCACATTGAGATTGAGAGGGCCGGCGCCGTATTCCGAAAACGCGTCCTGCCGCAGCGCAATGGTCTGCAGGCCGACCGTCGGCGTGAGCAGGGTCGCGCTGGCCACCTCGAACTGATAGCCCATCTCGACGGACGACAGAAAGGCCTGGGTCTGCGTCTGTCCGATCGTCCCTCCCTGTTGCCCGGGGCGCACGAGACGATCCAGGCTCGGCTGAAGCGGATCCGATTTCTCGGCAACGAGACCCATGACAAGTGGCAGTCGTCCATCGCCGAGCATGAGGAAATGATCGCCGCGCTTGAAAAACGCGACGCAGACGCGTTGGCGGAGGTGCTCTCGCGCCACCTCGCCAATGCCTATGAGCGTATCGAAAAGCTCGTGCCCTAAGGACGTCTTCACGCGAAGCCATCACGGCGGTGATCGCCTGCGGGTATGTCCTAGCGATAAGGTGCTCGTCGACAGCGGACCCCCGAGTGCCGGGTGGCTGATACTTACCCGTGAGCCCTACGCCCGCCCGTGCAATGTGAGACGCCTCAGGCGCCGCGCAGGATCTCCAGCGCGGGTGCGGGGCCCGAGCGGCGCAAGTCTCGCCCGGCCGTGCGCAACTGCTCGCATTGAGCCTCGGTCAGCACACCGGCGGAGGCGGCGGCGAGCTTTCTCCATTCCTCCTGCGGGGTCATCGGGCGGTGCACGGAGCCCTTGATGCTGTCGGTTACTCGGTCGAGCACCTCGCCGGTCCGCAGCGTCACGCGTGCCCGGGCTGGCACAGTCTTCTGCGCGCCGATCGGCGGATCGGCCGCGGCGACGGTGATCGCCCGGATCAGGGCGCCATGGTCGCCAGCGAAGGCGAGGACATTGTCCGGCAGGAAATCCTGCGGCGCGACTGCGCCGCGGGTGAGCGCGAGGGCAGCCGTAAAGGGAATGCTGAACTGCGCCGAAACACGAGGATTGTCGCCCGGCGTAAAAGACCGGCCACAGAGCGCGAAGGGCAGGTCGGGCACGGTGAAGGCGACCTTCTCCACCAGCGCGCCAATGCCCGGGCGCTCGGCGAGGAGATCGAGCATCAAATCGATTGAAGGATGCGTTGAGCGGCAGCTCGGATAGGCTTTCACGCCGGCGTCAGTGATGAGGAAGCGCTCGTCGAGATCGCCGAGGAGCGGCGCGATATCGGCCTTGCCGCCGGCGTGCAGCGCGCTGATGCCGTAGACGCCCGCGAAGAAATTGGGCGCGCCGACGATGCCGGCCGCGGCCATGCGCGCCGCATCGATGGCGTTCCTTGCCGCAAGGCCGCAGAGCGCGTTCTTGCCGCTGGTCCGATCGGCGAGCGACTGGCGCGAGAGGCCACCGCCGGTTGCGGCGATGCCCATGGCCGAGAGGACGCCGGCCGCATCGAGGCCGAGAAGCCGCGCTGCCGCACCGGCCGCACCAATCGCGGCCGCCGCTCCCGTCGTCATCCAGCCGTGGAAGGAGTTGACGTTCATCACCAGGCCGATGCGCGCCGCGACGTCATAGGCGGCGACCACGGCCGTCACGAACTCACGACCGACGTCCGGCCCGAGGCCGCTCTCCTCGGCCGCGGCCAGCAGCACCGGAAAGATCACTGCGCTGCCGTGAATGCCGGCCGCATCATGCACGTCATCCCACTCGCACCAATGGGCGAAGATGCCGTTGGTGAGCGCTGCCGTGGCGGCGCTGACGCCCTCAGCTCGCCCGGCAACCGTGCAGTGTCCGCCTTGCTCATCGCCCACGAGCTTGCCGACGATTCCTCGGCATTCGCCATTGCCGACGCCCGACAGCATGGCGGCGAGGGTATCGAGGAAGAGGCGGTCGGTTGCATCGCGCGCCGCATCGCTCAAGTCATCATAGCGGAGCCGCGCGACATGCTCTGCTAATCGGCGCTCCACGGTCATCGGCTATGGCTCTCCCTCGGATAAGGCTGAACCGGCCACGGTCACCGCTGCATTCGACGCGTCTACATTTTGGCCGTCGAGCAGATGGCAGGCTGCAAAATGGCCCCGCCGGATCTCGCGCAATGGGGGATCCTCCACCCGGCAGCGGTCGAAGGCGAAGGGGCAGCGCGTGTGGAAATGGCAGCCCTTCGGCGGTTTGGACGGGCTCGGAAGGTCGCCGGCCAGCACGATGCGCTCGGCGCGCCGGGCGGTGGGATCGGGAATAGGAATGGCGGACAGGAGCGCCCGCGTATAGGGGTGCAGCGGCTCCGCAAAGAGGTCTTCCGTCTCGGCGAATTCGACCATACGGCCGAGATACATCACCGCGATGCGGTGGCTGATGTGGTGCACCACTGCGAGATCATGGGCGATGAAGAGATAGGAGAGGCCGAGTTCGTCCTGCAGATCCATCAGCAGGTTGACGACCTGCGCCTGGATCGAGACGTCAAGCGCCGACACCGGCTCATCGCAGACGATGAGGCTCGGATTGAGCGCAAGCGCCCGGGCGATGCCGACGCGCTGCCGCTGCCCGCCGGAAAAGGCGACCGGGAGCTTCCGCATGTCGTCGGTGCGCAGCCCGACGCGCTTGAAGAGATCGGCCACTCGGTCTTCGAGTTCCTGGCCGCGCGCCGTGCCATGCACGATCATGGGCTCGGCGACGATCGAGCCCGCGCTCTGGCGGGGATCGAGCGAGGAATAGGGATCTTGGAAGATGATCTGCATCTGGCGGCGGATTTGGCGCAGCCGATCCGGCGGCACCTGCGTAATGTCCTCGCCGGCGAGCCTGATCGTGCCGGCAGTCGGATCGATCAGCTTCATCACCACGCGGCCGGTCGTCGACTTGCCGCAGCCGCTCTCGCCGACGACGCCGAGCGTCTCGCCGCGCCGTAGCGTGAAGGAGACGCCGTCGACCGCGTAGACATGGCCGGCGACGCGCCGCAAGAGCCCCTTGCGGATGGGGAAGTGCTTCTTGAGGTTCTTCACCTCGAGCAGCGGCGCCTCGGCGGGCGTCGCGAGGCCGGTTCTGTTCGCGGCGCACATCACGAGGCCTCCTTCACCAGCTGTTCCCATTCCCAGCAGGCGGCGAGATGGTCAGGCCGCTTTTCGGTAAGCGGCGGGGGCTGGCGACGGCATCGATCCGTCGCCAGCCCGCAGCGCGGCGCGAAGGCACAGCCCTCGGGGCGCTCCTGCAGGGAGGGGACGATCCCGGGGATCTCGTTGAGCCGTTCCCGCTTGCCCGGTCCTCTCCGCCCGACGGGGATGCGCGGAATGGAGGCCATCAGCCCGTTCGTATAGGGGTGCAGCGGATTGGCGAAGAGATCCTCGACCCCGGCCTCCTCGACGACGCGCCCGGCATACATGACGAGGACGCGGTCCGCATTTTCCGCCACCACGCCCATGTCGTGGGTGATCAACAGGATGGCCATGCCGAGCTGTTGCCGCAGGTTGCGGATGAGATCGAGGATCTGCGCCTGGATGGTCACGTCGAGCGCAGTCGTGGGCTCATCGGCGATGAGCAGCTTCGGGTTGCAGGCGAGCGCGATGGCGATCATCACCCGCTGCCGCATGCCGCCCGACAGCTCGTGCGGATATTGGCGCAGCCGCTCCTCCGCGTCGGGTATGCGCACGAGCCGCATCAGCTCCAAGGCGCGTGCCTTGATCTCCGTCGTGGAGAGATTGGTGTGGAGCACCAGCGTCTCGGTGATCTGCTTGCCGATCCTGAGAATTGGATGAAGCGAGGTCATCGGCTCCTGGAAGATCATGGAGATGTCGCGGCCGCGCACCTTGCGCATCTCCTCTTCGCTGAGGCCCATGAGGTCCGTCGCCTCGAAACGCACTGCACGCGCCTCGATCTCGGCCGGCGGCGTCGGCACGAGCCGCAGAAGCGAGAGGGCGGTCACGCTCTTGCCGCTCCCGGATTCACCGACGATGGCGAGGCATTCGCCGCGGGTTACCGAAAACGATATCCCGTCGATCGCCCGCACCCGCCCGGCCCGCAGGTTGAACCAGGTGGTGAGTTCATCGACGCGGAGCAACGGCTCGGCCGGCGCGCGCCGAGGCACGGCGTCGTCTTCGATAAGCGGGCCGGCGGCCAGGCCCGATTGCATGCGCTCAGCCATCACGCGTTCCCGGATTTTTGAGTTCCTGGATGCCGTCGACGAGCAGGTTGAGCCCGAGGATGACGAAGAGGATCGCTGCGACGGGGAGCAGGGACGGCCAGGGATTGACGTAGAGCGTGCCGATGCCCTCCTTGATCATCAGGCCCCAGCTCGGCGTCGGCGGCTGCACGCCGAGCCCGAGGAAGCTCAGACTGGTTTCCACCTCGATGCCCGTGCCGAGCCAGAGCGCGGTGATCACCGTCATTTCGCTCATGATATTGGGCAGGAGATGGCGTGCGATGATACGCGCCGGGCTTGCGCCGATGGCGCGCGCCGCTTCGATATATTCGTTCGACACGATGCTGAGCGCGACGCCCCGCGCCATGCGCGTCAATCGCGGCAGGAAAGCGACGGAGATCGCCAGCGCAACATTGAGCGGGCCGGGCCCGAAGATGGCGACCACGATGACGCCGAGGATGAGCGTCGGGAAGGTCATCAGCACGTCGACCAGCCAGACGACGGCGATGTCGAGCTTGCCGCCGCGGTTATAGGCGGCGGCAAGCCCCAAGAAGGTGCCGACGACGGCGGCGGCGAGCAGCGAGGCCGTCGTGATCGCCAGGCTGTAGCGCGCGCCGACTATCAGCCGGCTATAGACGTCACGACCGAAAGCGTCGGTTCCCAGCCAATGGGCGGCGGAGAAGCCGCGGTTGCGCTGGATCATCGATTGCGTCGTCGGATCATGCGTCACGAGCAGCGGCGCAAAAATGGCGATGAGCACGACGACCGCCACCATCACGCCGCCGATCTTCGCCGTCAGTGGAAGCCGTGCGAGAAAGCGCAGGAGGCTGTGAACGAGGCCGTCCTGGCGGCGGGCGGTGGGGCCGGATGCGGCCGGCTCCTGCATGACCGTCATTCGTAGCTGATCCTCGGGTCGATGAAGGCATAGGCGATATCGACGGCGAGATTTACGATCCCGACGAAGGCTGCGTAGAAGATCACCGCGCCCTGTACGACGGTATAGTCGCTCTGTGTGATCGCACCGACGATGAGCTGGCCGACGCCGGGCCGGCTGAAGACCACCTCGATCACCACCGAACTGCCGACCGTTATGGTGGCATAGAGGCCGACGAGGGTGACGATCGTCACCAGCGACAGGCGCAGCACATAGCGGGTGAGGAGGATGCGCTGGCCGAGCCCCTTGGCACGCCCGGTGCGGATGAAGTCTTTGGTCAGGATCTCCAGCACCGTCGTGCGCGTCAGGCGCGTGATGTAGGACGTCATGATGAGGCCGAGCGACAGTGCCGGCATCACCAGATGGCTGAACCGGTCGGCGGGATTGCCGAGGTCGCCGCCGCCCGCCACCGGGAAGAGGTTGAGCCCGATGACGAAGATGATGATCAGCAAATAGCCCATGATGAAGGGCGGCACCGAGATGCCCGTGAGGCTCACGATGCGGATTGCGTGGTCATAGGCCGTATTGCGCTTGACCGCGGCCAGGAAGCCGAGCGGAACGCCGAGGATGAGCCCGATCAGCAGTCCTGAGAGCGTCAAGTCGAAAGTATAAGGCACGACCTGCAGGATCTGGCTCAGCACGGACTGGCCGTTCTGGATCGAGACGCTCAGATCGCCTTTGGCGAGCCCGCCCAGATAGATCAGGTATTGCTCCCAAAGAGGCTTGTCGAGGCCGAGCGCTTTGCTCATCGCGGCGAGCGTCTCAGGCGTGGCGTAACTCCCCTGGATGGCGACGGTGGGATCCCCTGTCCCCAGTCTGACGCCAAAGAACAGCACGGTCAGGACCGTGAAGATGGCCATGACCGTGAACAGGATGCGGGTGACGATCAGCCTCAACATCGGCGCTTGCTACCTATTGCGCGGCAGGCCCTCTCGGGACCGCTTTCGTTCCGCTCGCGGATTGCGTTCGGCCGCGTTGCCTGGGCGGCTCACGCCAGGCCCATGGTCCGGCCTGCTCGAGAGTGGATGCCGGAGCCGTCCCGGCGAAGGCGGCACGGCAGCCCAACCCTCAGACGCTGGTGTTCTGAGTCAGTTGATACATGTAGGGAAGAGCGAGGATATTCTGACCCTTCTCGACCGTATAGCCCAGATCGACATAGCCTTGTCTCAAAGCAGCCGTCGCCAATCCGCCGATCGTCACCGACGGCAGATCCTTGAGCAGCAGGAACTCGGCCTCGGCGAAATGCTTGGCGCGCTCAGCCGGTTCGAAGGCGGCGACCCCCGCCTGGTACGCCGCGTCGAAGTCCGGATTGCAGTAGAGCGCGAAATTCTGAACGCCCGTCGGCTTCGTGACATCGGAGGCGCACAGCCAGAATTCACGCAGAAGGGTGTCGGCACTGGGGAAGCGCGATGCCGTCGACCAGACGAGCGAGCCCTTGTTGTCCTTGATGATGCCGGACACATAGGTGCTCTGGTCGACCACGTCGAGCTTGAGGTCTATGCCGACCTTCGAGAGTTGCTCCTGCGCAATCTGGGCGAGGTTCAGATAGTCGGTGCGCTCGCTGATGATGGTCTCGAGCTTGAAGCCGTTCGGGAAGCCGGCATCGGCCAGCAGCTTCTTCGCCTTGTCCGGATCATAGTCATAGACGAGCTCGGCCGGGATCTTATCCTTCGGTGGCGTGCCGAAATATTCCGAGGGCGTCGGCGAATAAGCGGGAATAAAGACGCGGCCGAAGAACTGTACATAGTCGTCGCGGTTGATCGCATGGGCGATCGCCTGACGGATCATGGGATTGTCGAGCGGCTTCACGCTCTTCTTCATGTGGATGGAGACCATGCGGGTCGGCCCGAGCAGATCGACCATCGGCTTGCCCGGCGTCGCCTTCTCGACCTCGTTCAGCCAGTCCTCGTTGGCCTGGCCCTGGATCATGTCCACTTCCTGCTTGACGAAGGCGAAGCGCCGCGACGTCTCGTCCGGGATATAGGAATAGATCACCCGCTCGAGCTTCGGCTTGCCGCCGTGATAATCGGGATTGGCGACAAGCGTGACGCTTTCCTTCGGCCGGTAGCCCTCGAACTGGAAGGGGCCGGAGCCGATGGGCTGGCTCTTGTATTTGTCGCCGAGCTCCTGGATCGCCTTCTTGCAGATGATGTAGCCGCCCTGCCAGTCGCAGACCAGCACCGGGAACACCGGATCGACGGTCTTCAGCTTGACGACGACGGTATAAGGATCAGGCGTCTCGACACCGGCGATATTCGCGTAGAGCGGACGGAAGGTGGATTGCGGATTGTCGCGCACCCATTCCAGCGAAAACTTGACGTCTTCGGCCGTGACCTCGCCGTAGCCCTTATGCCACTTCACACCCTTGCGCAGGTGGAACGTATAGCTCTTGTGGTCGGGGGCCGCCTCCCAGCGCTCGGCGAGATCGGGCGCGATCGCCTCGATGCTCACCTTCGGCGGCGTGTAGGCCAGAAGTCCGCTGAAGATCGAATTAATGATCGGCGTATCGTTGGAGGCGGTCGCCACATGCGGATGCAGGAGGCCGAGGTCGCGGGCACTGAGCCCGACGCGCAGCACGCCCGCCTTCTGCGCGAAAGCCACGCGCGGAACAATGCCGGCCACCGCCGCCGCCGCGGTGAATTTGAGCAGATCGCGTCGCCGCGGCTTCAAGCCGGCCGAAAGATCGGTCTTGGCTGTCATGACGAGTACCCCTCTGTTTGCTGTTCCCAATATTTTTGTACGTCGCGGCAAGTAAGTTTTCTGCCGCTTTTCGAAGATTGCTCCCTCAACGTTCCTTTCCAAAGCGGCTTTTCACCCTCGGTTCACTTGCCACTTCAAGAAGCCCCGCCGTTGACCGGCTGTCCGGTGATGTAATCGGCCGTATCGGGTGCAAAGAACATCACGGCATTGGCGATGTCCTGCGGCGTGCCGAGGCTGTGCGGCGGGATCGCGACGAGCGCTTCGTGCCGCTCGATACGACCGACGCTCATGATCTTGCCCCATGGTTCGACGACCGGGAGCGGCTGGCCGCCGCCGCGCCGCGGGCTCGCTCGGCGAGCACCATCAATGCGAGCTCGGCGGCGGCCTCGATGTGATGGATGCAGGCGGCCTCCGCGGCGGCGGCATCGCGCGCCTGCACGGCATCAGCGATGTCGCGCAGCTCCGCCATGCTGCGCTCGGCCCGGCCCGGCCAACGCGTCGAACTGAAGCGAAAGAGCGCAAGCCGGTTGTGGATCGTGAGCAGCACCTGGCTCAGCGCCTTGTTGGCGGCTCCTTCGGTGAGCACTTTGTAAAACTCGTCGGAACTGGTGATCACGCCCACCATGTCGCGCGCCGCATGTGCCCGTCCGATATCCTCGACGGTGCGGCGCAGCTCCGCGACGAATTCGCCGCTGGCGCGCTGGACGAAGAGCCGCCCGGCCTGGCCTTCGAGCATGGCTCTCAGCTCGTAGATGTCGCGCGCCTCCCTGTCGGTGAGCTCGGCGATGACCGGGCCGCGATAGGGGATGGAGGTGATAAGGCCCTCGGATTCGAGCTGCCGGACAGCCTCGCGCACCGTTGTGCGCGCCGCGCCCGTCAGCGCGCAGAGCTCCCGCTCCGGCACACGCTGGCCTGGAAGCAGGTCGCCCGAGACGATCGCGGCGCGAATTCGATCCGCCGCCATTTCGCGGACACCTGCGCCGCCGCGCTCGTTGTCGTCCTCGCCGTGAAAAGCCTGCTGCTGGACCATGCCTAAATCGTCAGACAATCAAAGCTGATATTTTCTGATAAACTTGCATTTTGTCAGATGACGTTCTCGTCAAAAATGTCTTATGTCAAGATGCGGCCATTATATTGCGGCCATCAGCGGAGGGTCGGTGCGTGGCAGAGGTGGTCATCTGGGGATCGGGGGCGATCGGCGGCACGATCGGCGCCTATCTGGCGCGTGCCGGGAAAGATGTGCTTTTCGTTGATATTGACGCGCCGCATGTGGCGGAGATCAAGGCGAACCGGCTGAAGATCGAAGGGCCGATCGACAGTTTCACGACCGGGGGGCCGGCAGTGACCCCGGACGCGATGAGCGGGCAGCATCCGCTCATTCTTCTGGCCGTGAAGGCGCATCACACGGAGCAGGCGACGCGCGCGCTCGCGCCCCATCTCGCGCCCAATGGCATGGTCGTCTCCTGCCAGAACGGCCTGAACGAGCTGGTCATCGCCGATATCGTCGGCCGCGAGCGCACCATCGGCGCCTTCGTGAATTTTATGGCGGACTATCAGGAGCCGGGCCGGATCCTCTACGGCGGCCGTGGCGCAGTGGTGGTGGGCGAGCTCAACGGCGCGCATCGCCCGCGCATCGCCGCGCTTCACGCGCTCCTCAAGATCTTCGATCGCGACGCCGTCGAGACCGACAATATCTTCGGCTATCTCTGGGGCAAGGCGGCCTACGGGACATTGCTGAAGACCTCGGCGCTCGCCGATGAATCGATCGCCGGCTTCATCGCCAATCCCGCCTGGAAGCGCACGACGGTTGCCTTGATCCAGGAGGTGCTGACGGTTGCGGCCGCCGCTGGCGTGAAGCCGCTCGGCTTCAACGGCTTCGATCCGGACGCCTTCGCACGCAGGGATGTAGCGGCGATCGACATGTCGCTAAACGCGCTCATCGACTACAACACGCATACCGCCAAGTCGCACAGCGGCGTATGGCGCGACATCGTCGTGCGCAAGCGTCGGACCGACGTCGCCGCCCAACTCGGCCCGGTGCAGACGACGGCGCGCCGGCACGGGCTCGACACCCCGCTCGTCGACCGTCTCATCGCGATGATCGGGGATGTCGAAGCCGGACGGCGGACGGTCGGTGCCGCGCTCTTCTCCGAATTGCGCGATCATGTGGAAGGAAGAAGCTGATGGCGCAGACCATTGATCGTCACGCGGATGACGGCCTCCTGGACGCCGCGCCGCGGGTCGATGCCGAGGTGATGATGCGGCATTTGGCGGAACTCGCCCGCTGGACGAAGCTGAGCGGCACCGCCGAGGAGGCCGAGAGCCTGCGCTATATCGAGCGGCAGATGGCGGCTTACGGCTATGTCACGCGCATTCTCCATCATCCGGCCTATATCAGCCTTCCTGGCAAGGCGCGTGTGGTGGCCGACGGCCGCGAGCTGAAGGCCATCACCCATTCCATGTCGCAGCCCTCGCTGGCCGGCGGCACGACCGCGCCGCTCGTCTATGTCGGCAAGGGCACAGAGGGCGATTTCGCGGGCAAGGACCTCCGCGGTGCGATCGTCCTCGTCGACGGCATGGCGACGCCGCAGGTCGCGCTATGCGCCTCCCAGGCCGGCGCGGCGGGTCAATTGCACATCAGCCCGCACGAGCATCTGCACGAGATGTGCATCTCGCCGGTCTGGGGCAGTCCCGACACGCGCACCATGGCGATGATGCCGATCACCGTCGCGCTGACGGTGAGCGCCGCCGACGGCGGGGCGCTGCGCGAGGCGCTGGCGCGCGGCGAAAAGCCGAATGTGGTCCTTCACGCCGAGGTCGATACCGGCTGGCGGCAGACGCCGATCCTCGTCGCCGACATGGCGGCGCCGGAGGCGACGGAGGACACGCCCTTCATCCTGTTCTCCGGCCATCACGATACCTGGTACAAGGGCGTGATGGACAACGGCGCCGCCAATGTCACCATGATGGAGGTGGCGCGGCTTGCCGCCGCCGTGCAGCCGCGCTGGCGGCGCAACCTGCGCTTCTGCTTCTGGTCCGGCCATTCCCACGGTCGCTACGCTAGCTCCGCCTGGTATGCCGATGCCCATTGGCAGGAGCTTGAGCGCCGCTGCGCGATTCACGTCAATGTGGATTCGACGGGCGGCATGGGCGCGACGAGCTTCGCCGAAGCGGGCGCGGCCACAGAACTCGCGGCACTGGCCCATGACGTGCTCAGCACCGAAGCCGGCGAGCCCTTCTCCGGCAGCCGTCTCGGCCGCAATGCCGACCAGTCCTTCTGGGGCATCGGCATTCCCTCGATCTTCGGCGTGCTCAGCACCCAGCCGGAAGACGATCTCGGCCTGCGCGCCAGTCTCGGCTGGTGGTGGCACACGCCGGACGATCTCCTCGACAAGATCGACCCGGCGCTGCTCGAACGCGACACCCGGATCTATCGACGGCTCATCCTGCGGCTCTTGACCGAGCCGATGCTTCCGCTCGATCCGACGAGCCAGGTTGAGGATTTGCAGGCCACGCTGCGGCAGATCGGGCTCGGCGCCGCGCACGGTCTTTCCCTCAATGAGGTGCTCGCCGAGATCGCGGAGTTGCGCCGTGCCTGCGCGGCCTTTGCCGCGACCAGGACAGCCCTGGAGGAGGCCAGGGCAGGGGAGGCGGACCGCGTGCTCATGCGTGTGGGGCGTGCGCTCGTGCCGATCGATTACACGAGCGGCCAGCGCTTCGCCCATGACCCGGCATTGCCGCAGACAAAATGGCCCGCGCTCGACCCGCTGCGCCGCTTCGCCGCCGTCCAGGAAGGCACTGAGGCGTGGTATCCGCTCCAGATCGAGGCGCGCCGGGCGCTCAATGCCATCAGGCACGCCGTCAGCCAGGCGCGCCGGGAACTCAGCCCCTTTGCCGGCGGCTACACGGCATGACCGATGAAGCCCAGCGGGACGCCCGCGGCTATATCGGGCCGGGGCGCGAGCTGAGCTGCATGGGTCATCGTTATGGTCCGTCAGCAACGCAAGGTACGGCCGACCGAAGCTACCGGCCCAGCTACGGCGGCTTCGAACGTTGACGGAGAACTCAAAACGCCGTCCGTGCCGACCTGTCCTACATTGAAAGGGCCCTGTTCGCGTCCACCCTTCTCGACAAAGGCTTCGACAAAGACACGACCCGGGCAGCTCTCGGCGTCGATCATGCCGCGCTCTCGCGGTTTTTATCCGTCGTTCAAAAGATCCCACCAGCCGTTCTCCAGGCTGTCGGCCGCGCGCCGAGAACCGGACGAATCACTGTCAAGAGTCGGCGGCGTCGTTTCGGCGGGCGTGAGCCTTTCCTCACGGAAGTGAGGACAACATGACACTTGCAACGACGCCCTTTGGGCGGCGGCCGGCGACGCTTGCCATGTGGCAGCGCAGTTGGCCTCCAAAACCTGTCCAACGACAAGACGGTCCACAAATGGACGCTGTTCCGCGATCTCACCGAAGCCAAAGATCGGCTCGGCGTCACGGATCGCGCGCTTGCCATCCTTCAGGCGCTCCTGAGCTTCCATCAGGAAACGGCCCTCACGTCCGGCGATCTGATCGTCTATCCGTCCAATCGTGAGCTCGCCCTTCGCGCCCACGGCATCGCGCCGGCGACATTGCGACGTCACCTGTCCGCCCTCGTCGATGCCGGACTGATCATCAGGCGCGACAGCCCGAACGGGAAGCGCTATGCGCGGAAAGGGCAGGGGCGCGCATCGAGGAGGCCTTCGGCTTCGACCTCTCGGCGATGATGCAGGCAGGCAGCTTCGTGGCCGCATCCGTTCTTGTATCTGACATATCTCGCTGCTCGAAAAACTAAAACTGTGGTGTCGAACAGCTCAGTCCAGGCTGAACCTCACAGCCCGCATGACGCCTCAGAACTGCTATCCACAGCCGCTTCGAGTTCGTCTCATGCGCATCGCTGTTGACGTTATCGATCGATCATTATATCGTGGTGATATCTCAGAAGAGAGAGATTGATGAAGCTAGTGCGCAACAGGGTCTACGAATTGGTTCGGCGGGAGATTCTGTCCTGCTCGATCATGCCGGGCGCCGAGTTGCGCGAGGCGGACCTCGCCGGACGCTTCGGGGTTAGCAAATCTCCAGTGCGCGACGCCATGCAGAAGCTGGAGTTGGAGGGGCTCGTCGAGATCGAGCCCCGCCGTGGCCACCGTGTACGGCCGATCTCGGTCAGCGATGCCGAGGATGTGCTCGAGATGCGGTTTATTCTCGAGACCGCATGCGTGCGTAAGGCTGCCCTTGTGGCGTCAGACGAAGAACTCGGGGATCTCGATCGTTACCGCGACGCCGACAGCTCGTCTAACGCAGTTTTCACCGAGTATAATCGCACATTCCACAATCGACTCGCGATGCTCTCGCGTAATCGCCGCCTGGCTGAAGAAACCGCACGCCTGATGGAGCTTTACGAAAGGCTGTGCATGATCAGCCTGGCCGCCATCGCCGATCGTGGGGGCAGCGAGGGGCCGCTGCGCGATCACAACGAGATCATCGACGCGTTGCAGGCGCGTAACGGCAATGCCGCGGCCCGCGTGGTACGCCGGCACATCGGCAAGTCGCAGGCCCAGATCCTGCGCGCCCTGGAGAGCCGCCCGATCGTCGCGTGACATCGGCGGACCATAAGAAGACGTCTCGGGCGAAGACCCGTGCACCCAAACCGTGAGTGAACGACGGTAGGACCTGCACGCCTATCGGGCAAAAATGCAGGCCGACCCGCGAGGAACGTCCATCTCGACCGACGCCCGTCCGGGTGAATGCGCCCGGCTGCGCGCCAGCGAAGGAGGGGAATAGGTGAACGCTGTTGCCACCCAATTCGCCGTGGCCGAACAGGCCCGGCCTCGAACCGACGACGTGGTGATATCCGCCCGCGACGTCGCCAAGGTCTTCAACCGCGAAGTCGTCGCCCTGGAGAGCGCAAGCTTCGACATCAAGCGCGGCACATTCGTTTCGCTTGTCGGGCCGAGCGGTTGCGGCAAGTCCACGCTGTTGCGCCTCGTCGCCGGCCTGATTCGCCAAACATCCGGCAGCCTCACCGTGATGGGGCGAGGGGTGGACGGGCCGTCCAGCGACGTCGGCATGATGTTCCAGAAGCCAACCCTGCTCGAATGGCGCACAGCGGTCGAGAACGTCTTGCTGCCGACCGAGGTGAGGGGCACCGTGTCGGCGGCCGATCGCTCCCGCGCCATGGACCTGTTGCGGCTCGTCGGGCTCAGGGATTTTGAATTCGCCTTTCCCCGACAGTTATCGGGCGGCATGCAGCAGCGCGTCGCGCTCGCCCGGCTGCTGCAGACCGGCGCGACCATACTGCTGCTCGATGAGCCCTTCGGCGCGCTCGACGAGTTCACGCGCGAGCGGCTCAATTTGGAGCTTCTGCGCATCGTCAGCGATGTCGGGGCCACCGTGCTGTTCGTGACCCACAATATTCCCGAGGCGATCTTTCTCGGCGACCAGCTGATGGTGATGACGCCGCGGCCCGGCCGCCTCGCCAAGATCGTGGAGGTGCCGTTCGGCGATGCCCGCGACATCTCGCTCATGCAGACACCGGCCTTCAATGCGCTCGTCTCGGATGTGCGCGCCGTACTCGGAGGGCATTGAGATGAGCCTCACCGCCAATGACCGTCTGCCCGGCGCCACCGGCCTCGCCTCGGAACCAGGACTGCTGCTCGGGCGCGCCGCACGGCATCTCGCCCTGTTCCTGGCCATCATTGCCGTATGGGAGGCGGCGAGCGCGACCGGGCTGGTCGATCCGCTGATCCTGCCGCGGCCGAGCGCAATCGTCGTCTCGCTCTACGACATGCTCTTCGTGCGAGCCAATGTTTGGTATCACATGGGTGTCACGCTGTGGGAGGCGATTGCCGGCTTCGTCATCGGCTCGATCGTCGGCATCGCGCTCGCCGTCGCCGCCGGCCTCAGCGAGACCTTCCGGCGCTATATCTCGCCTTATGTCATCGTGCTGCAGGTCATCCCGCGTATAGCGCTCGCGCCGATCATCATCGCATGGCTCGGCTTCGGCACCAGCCCGAAGATCGCCATCGGTGCGCTGATCTGCTTCTTCCCGCCCTTCATCAATACTTTGACTGGACTTCTCAATATCGATGAGGACGCGCATGAGATGTTCCGCTCGCTGGGAGCCAGCAAGCGGCAGATCTTCTTCGGCCTCATGCTGCCGAACGCCACGCCGATCATCATGGCGGGTGTCAAGGCGGCGATCTCTCTGGCACTCATCGGCGCCATCGTGGGCGAGTTCATTTCCGCCGGCGAAGGGCTGGGGGTTCTCATGCAGCGCTACAGCTTCGCGCTCAACATGTCTGCCTCCTTCGCCGTGCTGGTGGTGCTCACCGTGGTCGGCTACCTGCTGTTCGTCGCCATGGAGAAAATGGACGACCACCTCGTGTACTGGCGTAACGACGCCCGCATGGCGGCGATGAGCCGCCGGCGCGCCAAGGCGTGGCGGGCCCACTGAAGGCCCGCCCAGCCGACTGTCCCGATACCGCGACACATCAATGGAACGGCCCGTCATGGGCCGAGCGGAGGAAACTGCCATGCTCAACAGGGTGACATTCCTTGCCGGCCGGGTCACCGCCGGCCTCGCGGCGGCGGCGCTCGCCGTATTGATCCTGCCGGCCGGCACGAGTCCGGCCGACGCGCAGAAGCTACGCACGATCAACATCATCATGCCGTTGCCACGCTCGGCGAATTTCTATCCGATCGTCGCCGGCGAGGCGCTCGGCTATTTCGCCAAAGAGGGCGTCGAGGTGAACCTGTTGCCCTCCGCGACCACCGTGCCCTATGTCGCTTTTCTGCAGAACCGGCAGGCCGAGCTCGCCATGCTCGACGCGCCGCAGACCTTCCAGGCCGTGCAGGCCGGCATCAAGATCAAAGTTCTTTACGAGGCCCACCAGACCGCGCCCGAGGGCGTCGCCGTGCTCGCCGACAGCCCGCTTCAATCGGTGGCCGACCTGAAGGGCAAAACGGTCGGCCTCGTCAGCGACCGTGACCACGCCACGCTCGCCGTCGCGCTTAACTACAAGGGCGTCCCCGTCTCGGACGTGAACACCGTCGTCGTAGGCGAAGCAGGCCCGACCATGGCGATGGCGCTCAGGAGTGGCCGTGTCGCGGCGATCGCGGGCGCCACGCCCGACTGGCTGTCGCTGCAGGCGGCGGGCATGAAGATCCGGCTCATCACGCCGGACGAGATGAAGGAGCAGCCCGCCAATTCCTTCGTTGCCGCCGCCGATCGGGTGGACGAATTGCGCAAGCCGCTCGAAGGCTTCTTCCGCGCCTATTCGAAGGGCATGGAGGTCGCCAAGATCGACCCCAAGGCGCTCGCCGCGATGCTGAAGAAGGCCGTTCCCGAGGAATGGCCGACGGACGATTTCGGCCAGCAGTTCCTCGATGCGTCCATCGTGCTCGGCTACTCCGTCACGAAGCGGCTGGGCGATGTCCAGCCCGATATCTGGAAAACCGTGCAGCCGCCGCTCGTCAAGATCGGCGAGCTGAAGGAGGAGATCGACCCGGCGACCTTCCTCGACGACTCCTTCATTGGGCCAGCCAATGACTTCTCTCGCGATGCGGTGGCCGCCGACGTCGCCGAATGGAAGAAGAAGAACATGTGAGGCCGGCGGGCGGCAGGCAGGTTCTGCCGCCCGTCTTGCCCCTTCGACCGTGCCGCCGCCGAATGCGGTATTCCGCCAGGAGAAATTCTTATGGACCACAGCATGATCGACGCCGCAACGCTGGGCGGCAATGTCAACCGTTACGGGCCGACGTCCGCCCGGGCGCCATCGCCGAAGCCGGCCCGGCTGACCACGACGACGATCGATATTCACGCCCATGCCGGCGTGCCGGAGGCCCACAGCTTCGTGGCTCCCCATCTCGACCCGAGCAAGATCGCCATGGTCCGCTTCTCGAATGAGGAGACGCGCGCGATCAACCAACGCCAGGAGCAGGATCGTACAACGACCATGGTGGACATGGACGACCGGCTGAAGGTGCTGGACAAGCTCGGCATCGACATCCAGGTGGTCGCTCCGCCGCCGCATCAGTGCTACTACACGGTCGATGCCGAATACGGCGTGCCTGCCAACCGCATGGTCAATGACGGCATGGCCGCTTTCGTCGCCCGTCGCCCGGACCGTTTCGCGGGCCTCGGCACACTCGCTCTGCAGGATCCCGGCTCCGCGGCCGGCGAACTCGAGCGCTGCGTCAAAGAGCTCGGTCTCAAGGGCGTCCAGCTCCTCACCAATGTGAACGGCCGGGAGCTGTCCTCGCCGGAATTCGAGCCGGTCTTCGCGAAGGCCGAAGAACTCGGCGCGCTGGTGATGATTCACCCGAACGGCTTCACCGATGGAGAGCGCTTCAAGCGCTTCTACTTCAGCAATATTATCGGCAACCCGCTCGAGACCACGGTGGCGTTGCACTATCTCATCTTCGACGGCGTGCTGGAGCGGCATCCGCGCCTAAAGCTGCTCGCCGTGCACGGCGGCGGCTACCTGCCGGGCTATTCCGGGCGCATCGACCATGCCTGGGGCGCACGCAAGGACTCGAACGGCGGGTTGCCGCGGCCGCCGAGCGAATATCTGCGCCGCGTCTATTTCGACACGGTGGTCTTCACGCCCCACCAGCTCGAATATCTCGTGAAGGTCTACGGCCCGGACAAGATCGTCATGGGCACCGACTATCCCTACGACATGGCGGACTATGACCCCGTGCAGCATGTGCTGAGCGTCGAGTCCTTCAGCGACGAGATCCGCGCCAAGGTGGCCGGCGGCACGGCGAAAGCATTGCTGGGGCTTTAGGCCTTGGGCCGGCCCTTGGCGAGCCGGCAGCATCCCCACGCCACCATCAGCACCGGGGGCGACGAATATCAGGCGTCGCCCCCCATCTTGTCGCTATACGACTTCATATCGAAGTCAGGATTCGGAAGCCCGATCGTCGCGGCCTTCGCATGAATTTTGGCCAGCCGGTCACCGACGGGCACCTTCGCGCGGGTACGATCCAGCGCGTGGCGGAGCGCGGCACGCACGGCCTCGGTCTTGCTGCGCGCATGCGTGAGCCGCGCCAACTCCTCGGCCATGGCGCTCACGTCCTCGTCGCGAATAAATAGCGGCATGTTGATATCCCTACTTAGTAATCAAGATCTCATCTGGGAGAAATCACTGCAAGGATGACGCTGGCGGGCATGCACTAACTCCAGTGGGGGAGGGCGATGAGCCTCTCGAATTGGCCAGCGACATTGGTGCGAGATCTAGATCTGTGTGATGTAGGGCGGACACTGCAGCGGGTCGGTGCGTGTCGTGATCTCGAAACGCATGAGCCAGCGGTCCACGGCGTCGTCGAGGTGGACATGCAGCGCGCGCGCTGCCTCATCCGGCTGGCCGGCGAGAAGAAAGTCGATGATCGCGAGATGCTCCCCGAGCGCCGCCTCGATGAGCTCGATCGGGATGCCGAGGATGGGATCGAACAGGTAACGCGTCGGGCCGAAGAGGAGATGGGTGCGGCGCAGCGCGCGCAGGATTTCCTCGTTGGGACATAGTCCCAGCATGTCGATGTGAAGTTCTTTTTCGACGGCGTCGAATTCGACACTTTCGAGGGGCTTCTTGGTCCATACCGCGAGGATATGCGCCCGCATCGCGTGCAGGTGCTCCGGCGGAACGATGGGTGCAACCTTGAGCAGCGCCGGCGGTTCGAGCAAGGCGCGCATCTCATAGAGGTGCCGGATGCGATCCGGCGTCATCTTCTCCGCCATCCAATGGCCGGCGCTGTCCTTGGCGATCAGCCCGACACCGTGCATGCGCGCGAGAAGGTCGCGGGTCACCGTTCGGCTCACCTCGAAATGCTGGGCGAGACGCAGCTCATTGAGCCGGACCGAACCGAACAAGGTTCGCACGAACAGTTCCTGCTCCACCTCCTTGTACATCCGCTCCCATTGCCGTGGGGCCGATATCTTGACGGGATCGAGCACGGCGAGCCCCGCGCTCTCGACCTCCTCGTACGCGCCAGAGACCCGGTAACCGCGCCCAGGTAGCTCCTCCACGAGGCGGTCGCGGCACAGCCATTTCAATGCCTGCCGTGCGGGAGAGCGGCTGATGCCGAACGCGCGCACCACCTCTGCCTCGAGGAGGCGCTCACCGGCCTTGATCTGACCGTCTTCGATCATCCCCCTCAGCAGCCGGTAGATACGCTCCTGCAGAGAGCCTGCCGTGTCGGCTTCGCCGGTTTTCCGAGCAACCGATTGGGCCTGCTTCATGGTCCTGTCGCTTCTCCCGTTGGCTGCCGCCGACATTCTGCCTTCAAGCCCCTATCGCCTAACCGACGCCGCGGTACCACGGCAAGTAAGCTGGCGACGCATCTGGCTTGACATCGCCTATCGAATGCCTTTTAACCGAAACGTACATTGGACGCAAAATACGAAACATGAACGGCGCAAGCCGTCGCCTCGCCGGCAAGGCAGCATCGGATCTGGAAACGACACGGACGGCTCAGTGACATCCTCGCGCGCCACGATCACCAGCATCGAAGACCTGCGCCGTTTGGCGGCACGACGCGTGCCACGCATGTTTTACGAGTACGTGGATTGCGGCTCGTGGAGCGAGACGACTTACCGGGCCAATTCAGCGGATTTCACAAAGATCGAGCTGCGCCAGCGCGTCGGGATGAACATCGCCGCGCGCAACCAGCGCTCCCACATGCTCGGCGAGCCGGTCACCATGCCGGTGGCCCTCGCGCCCACCGGCCTCGCCGGCATGCAATGGGCCGACGGCGAGATTTTGGCGGCGCGCGCTGCCGAGCGGTTCGGCGTGCCCTTCACGCTGTCGACCGTCAGCGTGTGCTCGATCGAGGATGTGGCCGAGCATACGACGCAACCGTTCTGGTTCCAGCTCTACATGATGAAGGACCGCGCTTTCATGGAGCGACTCGTCGGCCGGGCTCGCGCTGCCAATTGTTCGGCTCTCGTCCTGACCCTCGATTTGCAGGTCCAGGGTCAGCGCCACAAGGATATCAAGAACGGCCTTTCGACCCCGCCCAAGCCCACCTTGCGCAACCTCGCCAATCTCGCCACCAAGCCCAGCTGGTGCTTGGCGATGCTGGGCACCAAGCGCCGCACATTTCGGAACATCGTCGGCCATGTGGACGGGGTGGAGGACGTTTCCTCGCTCGCCCATTGGGTGAATGCCCAGTTCGACCAGACGCTCAATTGGGACGACGTGCGCTGGCTGCGCCGGCTCTGGGACGGCAAACTCATCCTGAAGGGCATTCTCGATGTTGAGGATGCCCGGATCGCCGCCGCCACTGGCGCCGATGCACTTATCGTGTCGAATCATGGTGGGCGCCAGCTCGACGGTGCGCCGTCGTCCATCGCCATGCTGCCGCGGATCGCAGATGCGGTCGGCGAGCGCATCGAGGTGCTGTTCGACGGCGGCATCCGCTCGGGGCAGGACGTTCTGAAGGCGCTCGGCCGCGGTGCGAAAGGCGTGATGATCGGCCGCGCCTTTCTCTACGGCCTCGGCGCGCTCGGCGAGGCGGGCGTCACCTGTTGCCTGGAGCTTCTGCGCAAGGAACTCGATCTGACGATGGCGCTCTGCGGCATCACCGATGTGGCGGAAGCCGAGCGGGCGCTCCTGGCCAACGCCGAGAGCTCCGCCTCCAGGGAGTATGCGACGCAATTCGCCTGAAGCTCAAGGAATTCGGCCGGTAACGCGGCCGGCTGTGGGAGATCACGACAGTGGACAAGATGTTTGGCGATTACGAAATGCATCCGAACAGCGGCGTGAACCCGCCCTATTCGCCGGCCTATCCGGTGGAGTGGGAATGCGCGCTGCGGACGCTGGAGGTGATGACGCGCGTCGACCAGAAGAAGGTTGCCGCCCTCCTCGCCGACACGCCCTTCGAGCTCGTCAACGACCGCGTCGCCTTTCGCTTCATGGCATCGCCCGGGCATACGCTCTCGCTCCACCAGGGCCGCATGTTCGACCTGATGGTCACCGTCGCGGTGCGCTACGAGGACCTGTTCACCCAGACGCATATCTACATGTATTGCAGCGACCCGATGGGCATTGCGGCGGGGCGCGAGCTCTTCGGCTATACCAAGAAGGACTGCACCTACCGCTTCGACGAAGCGGCGAACGGCGCCATCGAAGGCGGGGTCAACCGGCGTGGCGTCCAGCTCGCCGATTTCTCCTTCACGCCGGATAGCTCCGCGCCGCTGGTGCGGCTCGTCGACGGCGCCGAACAGCCGGGCGGCGAGATCCACGTGCGGCGTCTCCCCCATCCCGAGCGCCTGGAGACGGCCTATGCGGATGTCGTCTACCGGCGCACGCCGCTCGCCTATTCGGCGCCGGTGCCGGGTCGCGTCACCATGAAGCTGCACCCCAGCCAATACGACCCGCTGACCGAGCTCGAGCCGGAGATCCTCTCGGCGCAGTTCATGGTCTCCGATGTCTATGGCGGCGGGTTCGCCGTGGAGGATCGGCGCCTCCTCAAGCGCCTCATTCCTTGAATGGTCGTTGTGGTGCCGTCGCTGGTGCGCACGGCCCGCCAGGTCAAAAACAAATGGGAGGACTTTCAGATGAGGACGGACAATAGCAAAGGGCGCGGACTGATCGGCTATACCTGTGACCGCCGGAGCTTTCTTTCGGCCGCGGCGAGTGCTTTCGCGCTCACGGCCGCCACGCCGATCGCCTGGGCGCAGGCCGCCAAACCGCTGAAGATCGGTGTGCTCACCGACATTTCGAGCCTCTATGCCGATGTGACGGGAAAGGGTTCGGTTGTTGCGACCCAGATGGCGGCCGAGGATTTCAGTGCCTCCGGCAAGAGCTTGAAGGTGGAGATCCTCAGCGCCGATCATCAGAACAAGGCGGATGTGGCGGCCTCGATCGCGCGCAAATGGATCGACCAGGAGGGCGTCGATGTCATCGTCGACGTGCCCAATTCCGCCGTGGCGCTCGCGGTCGGCAATATCGTCCGCGAGAAGAACAAGGTGATGCTGGCCTCCGGCCCGTCGTCCTCCGACCTGACAGGCAAGGCCTGCTCGCCCAATACCATCCACTGGACCTACGATACCTATGCGCTGGCGACAGGTGCCGCCACCGCGGTCGTGCAATCCGGCGGCAAGACCTGGTTCACGCTGACGGCCGACTACGCCTTCGGCCACGCCATGGAGCAGGACGTCAAAAACGTCGTCGCGCGCAACGGCGGCAAGGTCATCGGCGGCGTGCGGGCGCCCCTCAACACGCAGGACTTCTCGTCATTCCTGCTGCAGGCGCAGTCGTCGCAAGCTGAGGTGATCGGCCTCATTAATGCGGGCGGCGATACCATCAATTCCATCAAGCAGGCGGTGGAGTTCGGCATCACCTCTGGCGGCCAACGCCTTGTGGCGACCGTTCTCTATATTACGGATGTTCATTCGCTCGGCCTCGAGGTGGCCCAGGGGCTGCAGTTCACCGAGGCCTTCTACTGGGACCTCAATGATGACACCCGCGCCTGGACGAAGCGCTTCGCCCCGCGCAATGACGGACGCTATCCGAGCGCGCTGCATGCCGGCGCCTATGCCTCCGTCCTTCACTACCTGCGCGCCGTGGATGCCGCCGGCGGCAGCGCGGATGGCGCCGCCGTCGTTGCCAAGATGAAGGAACTGCCGACGGACGATCCGTTGTTCGGCAAGGGCAGCATTCGCGTCGACGGCCGCAAGATCCACCCCATGTATCTGTTCCAGGTGAAGACGCCGGCCGAGTCCAAATACCCCTGGGACTACTATAACGTCGTGAAGACCATTCCGGCCGAGCAGGTCTGGCGTCCCCTGAACGAGGGCGGCTGCTCGCTGGTGAAGTTGTGAGCGTAGCGCTGGTCACAGGTGGCGGCGGTGGCATCGGCCGGGCCATCGCGCTCCGCCTCGCCGCCGGCGGTGCCGATGTGGCCGTCGTCGATCTGGACGAGAGCCTCGGCGCGGAAACGGCACGCCTCGTCGAGGCTGCAGGACGGCGCGCCCTCTTCCTCCGGGCGGATGTCTCGCGCAGCGCCGATGTCGAGGCTTTCGTCGAGGCTACCGAAGAACGCCTCGGGCCGATCGACGCCTTCGCCAACAATGCCGGAATCGAGGGTGTCATCGCGCCCATTTTCGACTATCCCGAAGATGTCTTCGACCGGTTGCTGGCCGTCAATGCCAAGGGCGTGTTCCTCGGCCTCAAACATGTGCTCGCCCGTATGTGCAAGCGCGGGACTGGGGCCGTCGTGAACACGGCCTCGACCTCGGCCGTCCGGGGTCGGCCAGGGCTCGCGGGCTATGTGGCGACCAAACATGCCGTTCTCGGCCTCACCCGCGTTGCCGCTCTCGACGTGGCCGGCACGGCCATCCGGGTGAATGCCGTGCTGCCGGGCCCCGTCGAGACGCGGATGATCCGCGCGCTCGATGCCCAGGCCGAGCAGAGCGGCGGCATCAAGCGGGCCGGGTCGGCGCGCTACGGCCGGCCGGAGGACGTCGCCAATGTCGTGGCTTTCCTCCTCTCGGCGGAGGCTGCGCATGTGAACGGTGCCGCCTGGACGGTGGATGCCGGCGCAACCGTACCGTGACGTCGCGATCTGGAGCGAGATGATGTCGAGTTCTTCGCAGACGATCGGAGCCGGCGGTGGTGAGCTGATCGTCGAAGCCACCGGCCTCACCAAGGAATTCAAGGGCTTTGCCGCGGTCAAGGACGTCGACCTGCGCATCCGCCGGCACACCATCCATGCTCTCATCGGACCGAACGGCGCGGGCAAGACCACTTGCTTCAATCTGATCACGAAATTTCTCGAGCCGACGCGCGGCACCATCCGGCTGAACGGGCGCGACATCACGCTTACCAAGCCGCCTGATGTAGCGCGGCTCGGCATGGTCCGCTCCTTCCAGATTTCCGCGACCTTCCCGCATCTGACGGTGCTGGAGAACGTGCGCATCGCCCTGCAGCGTCCGGTCGGCACGTCCTTCCACTTCTGGCGTTCCGAAACCTCGCTGAGCACGCTGAACGACCGCGCCATGGAGCTTTTGGAGGAGGTGGGCCTCGCCGCCTATGCCGGGCATGATGCGGCAGAACTGCCCTATGGGCGCAAACGCGCGCTGGAGATCGCCACGACATTGGCGCTCGACCCGGAGATGCTCTTGCTCGATGAGCCGACCTCTGGCATGGGGCGCGAAGACATCGCTCGCACCGCCGAACTGATCCGGCGCGTATCGGCCAATCGCACCGTGTTGATGGTCGAGCACAATCTCAAGGTGGTCGCCGACCTGTCGGACATGATCACGGTGCTTGCCCGCGGCGAGATCCTGACCGAGGGGCCTTACGCGGAGGTTTCACGCAATCCGCAGGTGATCGAAGCCTATATGGGGACCGGCCATGGCTGAGGCGAAGGACGGCGCGCTCCTCTGCGTGCGCGATCTGCACGGCCATTACGGCGAATCGCACGTGCTGCACGGCATGGCTTTCGAGGTGCATCGCGGGGAGGTCGTGACGCTGCTCGGCCGCAACGGCGCGGGCAAGACCACGACCATGCGGGCCGTCATGGGGCTCTTACGCAAACGCAGCGGCTCCATCCGTTACGAGAATACGGAGACCGTGAGGCTCGAGCCCAATCGGATCGCCCGCCTGGGAGTTGCTTTTTGTCCGGAGGAGCGGGGCATCTTTTCCTCGCTCTCCGTGCGGGAAAATCTGCTTCTGCCTCCGGTGATCAAGCCGGGCGGGCTCGCGCTCGACGAGATTCACGCGCTGTTCCCGAGGCTCGAGGAGCGGCGGGACAGCCAGGGCACCAAGCTGTCGGGGGGAGAGCAGCAGATGCTCGCCATTGCCCGGATCTTGCGCACCGGCGCGAAGTTTCTCCTCCTCGACGAGCCGACGGAGGGGCTCGCACCGGTCATCGTGCAGCAGATCGGCGACATCATCCGCACGCTGAAGGCCAGGGGCTTCACCGTCCTGCTGGTCGAGCAGAACTTCCACTTCGCCTCCACCGTCGCCGACCGCCACTATGTCGTGGAGCACGGGCGGGTGGTGGACATGGTGCCGAACGATGAGATCGCGAAGAACGCGGCGCGGCTCGAGGCTTTTCTCGGCGTCTGATGCCGGGATTAGCGGCTCTTCCAAGGGGAACTGAACGCTGATGCTGGATCTGTTAGGGATCGCACCGCAGGCCTTGTTTGGCCAGCTCCTGCTGGGCCTGATCAACGGCGCCTTCTACGCCATGCTGAGTCTCGGGCTCGCGGTGATCTTCGGCCTGCTGAACGTCATCAACTTCACCCACGGCGCCCAATATATGATGGGCGCCTTCGGCGCCTGGATGCTCCTGAACTATGCCGGCGTGCCCTATTGGGGCGCCTTGGTGATCGCGCCGGTCGTGGTCGCCGTCCTCGGCATGGCGATCGAGCGAACGCTGCTGCGGCGGCTCTATGAGCTCGACCATCTTTATGGACTGTTGCTCACCTTCGGCCTGGCCTTGATCATCGAGGGCATCTTCCGGCGCCAATACGGTTCATCGGGCCTGCCCTACAACAATCCGCTGCCCGGCGGCACCAATCTCGGCTTCATGTTCCTGCCGCACTACCGCGCCTGGGTCGTGGTGTTTTCGCTCGCCGTCTGCCTCCTGACCTGGTTCATCATCGAGCGGACCAAGCTCGGCTCCTATCTGCGCGCCGCCACCGAACGGCCCGATCTGGTGCAGGCCTTCGGCATCGACGTGCCACGCATGGTCACGCTCACCTATGGCTTCGGCGTGGGGCTCGCGGCGCTCGCCGGCGTGCTGGCGGCGCCCGCATATCAGGTGAGCCCGACCATGGGCTCGAACCTCATCATCGTTGTCTTCGCCGTGGTGGTGATCGGCGGCATGGGCTCGATCATGGGCGCTATCGTCACCGGCTTTGGTCTCGGCCTCGTCGAAGGCCTGACAAAGGTGTTCTACCCCGAAGCCTCCTCGACGGTGATCTTCGTCGTCATGGCCATCGTGCTCATGCTGAAGCCCGCCGGGCTGTTCGGCACCGTCAAGTGAGAATGCCGATGCTCGCCACGTCACATAAATCCGCAGTCTCTCCGGGCGCGCAAAGCGCCTCGATCAAGCTGTCCTATCTCGGCGGCGTGATTGCGCTCGCCGCGCTGCTGGCGGCGCCCTTCGCGATCTATCCCGTCTTTCTCATGAAGGTGCTGTGCTTTGCCCTCTTCGCCACCGCCTTCAACCTGCTCATCGGCTATGTCGGCCTGCTCTCCTTCGGCCATGCCATGTTCTTCGGCGGAGCGGCCTATATCTGTGGTTACACGGTGAAGAGCTTCGGATTGACGCCGGAACTGGGCATCCTCGCCGGTGTCGCCTTCGCCGCGGTGCTCGGCCTCGTCACCGGCCTCCTCGCCATCCGCCGGCAGGGCATCTATTTCGCCATGGTGACCTTGGCGCTCGCGCAGATGTTCTTCTTCTTCTGCCTGCAGGCGCCCTTCACCGGCGGCGAGGACGGGCTGCAGGGCGTGCCGCGCGGGGCGCTGTTCGGGCTCGTCGACTTGAGCCAGGATATCAACCTCTACTACGTCGTCCTGGCGATCTTCCTTATAGGCTTCGCCATCATCTATCGCACCATTCACTCGCCCTTCGGGCAGGTGCTGAAGGCCATCCGCGAGAACGAGCCGCGCGCCATCTCGCTCGGCTACAAGGTCAATCAATACAAGCTCGTGGCCTTCGTGCTCTCGGCGGCGCTCGCCGGGCTCGCCGGGGCCACGAAAACTATCGTCTTCCAGCTCGCCTCGCTCACCGACGTCACCTGGCAGATGTCCGGAGAGGTGGTGCTGATGACGCTGGTGGGCGGCATGGGCACGGTGGTCGGCCCCGCGGTCGGCGCCGCCGTGATCGTGACCATGCAGAACTATCTCGCCGGGCTCGGCGAATGGGTGCTCGTCATTCAGGGCGCCATCTTCGTTCTCGCCGTCTGCCTGTTCCGGCGTGGGCTCGTCGGAGAAATCCTCGCGTTGCACAGATCGCCCAGGAAGGCGAAAGGTTGAGGCATCATCCGCCATCAACGGCGCGGCATTCTCAACCTCGATAGTCGGCCGCGGGATCATTCCGATCTCAGCCTCGACACGCATGCCGCCCTGTCGGCGGATAGGCTCGTCGCTTGATCCGGCATCGATTCGGTGAACGGGCCGGGGCCGTGCATAAGTCAGACACCCCGCTCTCGGACGATTCGCGTTCGCCGGATTGCAGCAGCCCCGGCGACTGGACTTCGCGTGAAAAGCGATACTACCGAGGCGAATGAAAACAAGCGCCTTCGGTTCAGCTTAATCTAATTCCGACCAGCTCAATCATTGCGAGAGACGCGACCCTTGGGCCGCTTCAGGGCAGAATGCGCTCGGCCATCCTGATGACGCATGGGCCCGTCTCGGACCGCGGATAGAATGCGCAAGCCGGCTTCTGCGCCTTGATCAAGGCGCCTGGCCCGTGCGCACGGAAGGTAAAACCCGGCTGCACACAAGTGCATACCCCTTGACACTGCTGCATTTGAGACCTTTGATCATCGTAATCGACGGCCACCAAAGTGCCTCGAACGGAGGAAACGATGACGGCGATGCCACGCGGAAGCGACGAGGCGTTGCGGGGGAACCTGCCGGGCGAGCCCGATAGTCGCGAGTTCCGCAAGACCGAGGCCGATCCGATTGCCATTGCCGTCTATCGCCTTGTCACGTTCCTTTTCCTCGTTCTCGGCCTGTGGGTCTGTTGGACGGCTTATGGCCTGACGCTCTATGGCAGTCTTGGCCCGGGACCCGGCTTCTTTCCGTTCTGCGCGGGCCTGCTGCTCGCCGCTTTTGCGTTCCTCGTCCTGGCGCAGTCGTTTCGGGGCGAGCCGATCCGCTTTTCCGAGCGTCTCTTGGCCCCGCCGAAGGCCCTCATCCAAGCGGGTGTCACGCTCGCCAGCATCGCCGGCTTCGCGCTCTTGGTCGAGCGTATCGGCTTTGCTTTGACGATGTTCGGCGTGCTGTTCGTCCTGCTCGTCGTCAATGGGTGCCGTGCTTTTCCCACGGCTTTGACCATTGCCTTGGGCGGCAGCTTCGGTGTCGGATTCGTGTTCCAGAAGTGGCTCGGGGTTTATCTGCCGGCGGCACCGGGCGGCCTTCTTCGTTTCATCGGATTGTAGGGGCAGCCGGTGGATGTCCTCTACGATTTCATGATCGGATTGGGCATCGCGCTCACCCCCGAACATCTCCTATACGCACTGATCGGCTGCCTTATCGGCACGCTCGTGGGGGTCTTGCCCGGCATCGGTTCGGCCGGCGGCATGGTGATCCTGCTGCCGCTCACCTACAGCCTGCCGCCCACCGGCGCCATCATCATGCTCGCCGCAATATTCTATGGCAGCTATTACGGCGGAACGATCACCACGGTCTTGATGAACGTGCCGGGGGAAGTCGCTTCGGTCGCCACCATGCTCGACGGCCATGCCATGGCGCGGCAGGGGCGTGCCGGGATCGCGTTGTCCATCGCGGCGATCGGCTCGTTCATCGGCGGCACCGTTGCCGTGTTCGGGCTGGTGCTGCTCGCGCCGGTCCTCGCGCAGCTGGCACTCGCTTTCGGGCCGCCGGAGTTCTTCGCGCTGATGCTGCTCGGCCTCGCAACACTCACCTTTCTCGCGGGTGAATCGATGCTGAAGGCCCTGATCATGGCGGTGTTCGGGCTCCTGCTCGGCACCATCGGCACCGATCCGACCATGGGGTCGCCCCGCTTCACACTCGGCTTGGTGCCGCTCCTCGGCGGCCTCGATTTCGTGCCCGTCGTCATGGGCCTCTTCGGGCTGAGCGAGGTTTTGCGAAGCGCCGAAAAGCCTCCGCCGACGCTCAATCGCAGCGATCTGAAGAAGATCTATCCCTCCAGGCAGGACATGAAGGACTCGAACGGAGCGATCGCTCGCGGCACGCTTCTCGGCTTTCTGCTCGGCCTCATTCCGGGCACGAGCCAGGCGCTCGCATCCTTCGTCTCCTATGGGGTGGAGAAGGCTTGCGCAAAACGCCCGGAACTGTTCGGGAAGGGGGCGATCCAGGGGGTTGCCGGGCCGGAGACGGCCAACAACGCCCATGCCAATGCTGCGTTGATCCCCTTGTTCACCTTGGGGATTCCGGGTTCCCCAAGCGTCGCCATTCTGCTTGGCGCCTTCATCATCAACGGTCTGGCGCCGGGGCCGCTGCTCTTCGAGGAGCATCCGGAGATCGTCTGGCCGATCATCGCCAGCATGATCGTCGGTAATTTCATTCTCCTGCTTCTCAATGTGCCGCTGATCGGCATGTGGGTGCGAATCCTGCAGATCCCATCGCGTATTCTCACGCCGATCATCGTGCTGTTCATCTGTCTGGGCACCTACCTCGTCAACAACAGCGTGTTCGACGTCTGGGTGATGATCCTGTTCGGCATCGCCGGATATATTCTGCAGAAGCTCGAATTTCCGCTCGCGCCCGTGGCGCTCACGCTCATTATCGGCCCGATGATGGAGGGAGCCGTGCGTCAGGCGCTGAGCATATCGCGCGGCGACGTGACGATCCTGTTCGGCAGCACCTTGTCGTCCACGCTCCTTGTTCTGGCGCTGCTCATCTTCACGCTTCCCCTGTGGCGGCGGAGCGGCCTCGTGCGCGTGCGTGGCCAACTCGCCCAAGCGGAGGACTGACAAGCCCGGCCAAAGGACGCAGCTCGGGGTGTTCGCAAGACGCTCGTGAATAAACAAGATCGGCTCGAAACCGACCCAATAGATCAGCCAGCTGAACTGGCTGACGCCGAACAAGAAAGGAAACGCCTCATGACGACCATCACTTCCAGAGTAAAACGGACGAGCGGAGTTTTATGCGGGGCATTGGCGCTCGCCTTGGCGGGCTCCGGCACGGCAGCGGCCCAGTCGACATATCCAGAACCGGGAAAGATCGTTCAGATCGTCGTGGGGTCCGCAGCAGGAAGCGGGCAGGATTTGACGGCGCGGCTTGTGGCGCAGGCGTTCGAGAAGCAGTTTCGTGGAAGTCGTTTCCAGATCGTCAACAAGCCCGGTGCCGGCACGCAGATCGCCTATCAGACGATCGCCGACGCGCCCGCAGATGGTTACACATTCGGCATCCTCTCACTGCCGAATTTTGCGACGCTCTATCTCGACAAGTCACGTCAGGCACGGTTCGATCTGTCGAGTTTCAAGCCGATCGCCAATTTCATCTTCGATCCCGGCGCCATCGCGGTGCGGGCGGAGAGCCCATACAAGACTTTCCAGGATCTGATCACGGCGGCGAAGGCCAATCCCGGCAAGCTGACTGTCGCAGTGGGCAGCCCACGCGGGCGGGAGCACCTTGATGTGATCGCCGTGGAACAGGCTGCCGACGTCACCTTCACGCCCATCTTCCACAACGATTCCGGCATGGCACTCAACACGCTGCTGGGCGGCAACGTGGATGCCCAGCAGGGTAGCGTCGGCGATTTCCTCACGCAGATCGCGGCGGGGCGCCTGCGCCTCCTCGCGGTCTTCGCGAAGGAAAAGAGCCCCTTCGCACCCGATGTGCCGACGGCGGAGTCCTTCGGCTTTCCGATCTATTCCGGCGTCTCGCGCGGCTTTACTTTCCCGGCCGGCGTACCTGACGCGATGGTGCAAACCCTGAGCGACGGCATCAAGCAGATCGTCGAAGCGCCGGATCAGCAGGAAAAGATCAAGGCGCTGGGTTTCCAGGTCCGTTACATGACGGCCCAAGAGGTGACGAAATATGCGCAGGATGAAGAGGCGCGCATCAAGGAGCTTCTGTCCAAAATTCCGAAGTGAAGCGACTGTCGGGCCTGTGCCGTCGGTGCCGGGAGGGGCCTGAACGGCGCTTGCCCTCTCATCCAACTGCAGGAGATCAGTCATGTCGTCTCTCAAGGCCATGCTGGCGGAGCAGCGGCTGCTGCTGGCGCCAGGCGTGTATGATGCGCTTTCGGCACTCATCGCCCAGCAATGCGGCGCGCGCGCAGTCTATCTCTCGGGCGCGAGCATCGCCTATACCCGCTTCGGGCGCTCGGACCTCGGTCTCGTCGATATGACGGAGGTGGCGCAGATCATCACGGCGATCAGGGAGCGGGTCGAAGTCCCGCTGATCGCCGATGGCGACAACGGCTTCGGCAACGCGCTGAACGTGCAACGCACCGTGCGCACCTTCGAGCGCGCAGGCGCCAATGCCATCCAGCTCGAAGACCAGACCTTGCCGAAGCGCTGCGGGCATCTTGCAGGAAAGTCGGTGATTTCCCAGCCGGAAATGGTGGGGAAGATCAAGGCGGCCTGCGACGCGCGCCAGGAGATGCTGATCATCGCCCGAACCGATGCGATCGCCATCGAAGGCTTCGAGCGGGCGCTCGATCGCGCCGAGGCCTATGCCGAGGCGGGGGCAGACGTTATTTTCGTCGAGGCGCTGCAGGATGTCGCGCAGATGCGCGGGACGGTGGCGCGGCTCGGTGCCATGAAGCCGCTCATGGTCAATTTGATCGAGGGCGGGCGCACGCCGGTTCTGCCGCTCGCCGATCTCGAATCCATCGGCTTCTCGCTCGCCATTTTCCCCGGCGGAGCCGTGCGTGCGATCGCCAAACAGCTGACCGACTTCTATGGCACCATGGTCGGCAGCGGTTCCACCGACGCCTTCCGCGACCGTATGCTCGACTTCAACGGCTTGAACGCCCTCGTCGGAACGCCGGAGCTCCTGGCGCATGGCGAGACATATAGCGCGGAAGCGATGATCGCGGCCCAGGGCCGGACGGCCGCCTAGCGCGGCCGCGGTCCACTTCGCGTCACATCGAGGGCAGTTTCGCCCGCGGGCCTGCGGCATCATCGAGCAGGCCGACGCGGTTCGATCAGTGCGCGCCGCGACGTCGGCGTCGTACCGCTCAGCTTCGAGGGCATCAAGCCGCAAATGTCCGGTCTCATTGACATTTCGGCCGTTTAATATATGTCTGCATACAGCTGCATCCATAGGAATTGGAGGGCGGGCATGCTGCCGACCGGGGTTATCGATTGCGACATCCATCCGGCGGTGCCGGGGATTGCGGCGCTGATGCCGCATCTACCCGAACCTTGGGCGGAAATCCTCACCCAGCGCGGCATGCATGAGCTCGATTCCACGGCTTATCCGGCCAATGCGCCTATCACCGCCAGGCCCGACTGGCGCAGCAAGGAAAGTATTTCCGGTCGCGTCTACCAGAATTCGGCGGAAGTGAAGGCCGGGATCAACCTGCAGGAGCTGACCACCCAGGCGCTCGATCCATGGCAGACGAGCGCCGCGATCTGCAATTGCCTTTACGGGGCTTATCTCGTCCATAGCGAAGACATGGCGGCTGCCATCGCCCAGGCGATCAACGGTTGGTTGGCGCGCGAGTGGCTCGACCGGGAGCCGCGCCTGCGCGCCTCCATCGTCCTCCCGCTGCAGAGCCCGGAGCTCTCCGTTGCCGAGATCGAGCGTTGGGCGGGCGATCGGCGGTTCGTGCAGGTGCTATTGCCCGTTCTGACCGACGAGCCCCTTGGCCGCCGACGCTACTGGCCGATCTACGAAGCGGCGGAACGCCACGGGTTGGCAGTCGGCATCCACGCCGGCAGCATGTATCGCCACCCCCCGACCGTCATTGGTTGGCCGACCTACTACACGGAAGACTATGTGGCCCAGGCGCAGGCTTTCCAGGGTGCACTCGCCAGCCTCATCTGTGAGGGGGTGTTCGACCGTTTTCCGACGCTCAAGGTGGTGCTGATCGAATCCGGCTTCACCTGGCTGCCGGCCAGCATTTGGCGCCTCAACAAATACTGGCAGGGCTTGCGGTGGGAGGTCCCCTGGGTCAAGCGCAGGCCCTCGGAGATCGTCGAGGAGCATGTCCGCTTCACCTTGCAGCCGGTGGACGGACCGCCCCATCCCGATCAGCTCGGACGGTTCATGGACCACATGGGGTCGGACCGGCTGCTGCTCTTCTCGACCGACTATCCGCATTGGCAGTTCGACGGAACGGATGCTGTTCCGGAGGGGCTCTCTCCCGATCTCGTCAAGAAGATCGGGAGAGACAATCCTCTCGAAACCTACAAACGGCTGCAGGAGGTCTCCCCATGAACGTGCACGACAAGACGATCATCGGCCAGACAGATACGCCTTCGGCGGCTGCGAAGTTTCGATATCCCGTGGTGGATGTGGATATTCATCCGCGCTGGAACTCGCACAAGGATCTCTATCCCTATCTCGAACGGCGCTGGCAGACCTTCCTGGAGGAATACGGGACACGCTATCGCCATGGCGTGGAAAAGGGGACGCCTTATCCCGGCAGTCAACCGGAGGCTTCGCGCCGCGATGCCTGGCCTGAAGACGGCGGAAGGGCGGGCAGCGATCTCGCGCTCATGCAGCGCCAGCATCTCGATCCCGATAATGTCGAGCTCGGCATCCTGACACCCATGGGCCCGAGCGGCTTTCTCAATCCCGGTCTGGCGGCCGCCTATTGCCGCGCGGTGAACGACTGGCAGGTAGAGACCTGGACCTCGAAGGAGCCGCGCCTGAAAGCCTCGATCGTGGTGCCTTACGACGATGCATCGGCGGCGGTCGAGGAGATCGAGCGGCGCGCCGGTGATCCGAATTTCGTGCAGGTCCTGCTCCTGGCGCGCACGGCCGAACCGCTCGGGCAGAAGCGCTACTGGCCGATCTACGAAGCCGCGGCCCGGCACGATCTCGCGGTCGGCATCCATTCCTTCGGCCAGGGCGCCTATCCCTACACAGCCAATGGCTGGCCGTCCTATTACATCGAGGAGATGCATGCCCAGTCGGCGACGGCCCAGGCCGTCGTCGCGAGCCTGATCTTCGAAGGCGTNCTTCATGTGGCGGCTCGACAAGCATTGGATACGGCTCAAGAGTGAGACGCCGCATCTGAAGCGCCTTCCGTCGGACTACATCCGCCAGCAGGTCTGGGTGAGCACCCAGCCGATCGAGGAGCCGGATCGGCGCGAGCAACTGCTCGAGACGATCGACTGGATGGGCTGGGATCGTGTGTGCTTCGCATCGGATTATCCGCATTGGGATTTTGACGATCCGATGCATGTCATGCCTCTGAACAAACTATCCGACGAGCAGCGTCGGCTGTTTCTCACGGACAATGCTCATCGCGTTTTCGGCACGGGTGGACAGGTCAAGCAATGATCAAATGCATCGTCGCGAGGCTCGACGAGATTCCGCCGGGCACGCGCAAGCTCGTCTACGCCAAGGGCCGCCCGATCGCGATCTTCAATCTCGGCGGCGAATTCTTCGGCCTGCACAACCGATGCCCGCATGAGGGCGGCAGTCTCTGCCATGGCGCTGTGACGGGGCTGATCGAGTCGAACCGCCCCGGCGAATATCGGCTCTCGCATGCGCGGGAGGTCATTCGCTGTCCCTGGCACGGTTGGGAATTCGACATCCGCACCGGCCAGTCCTGGTGCGAGCCGGAGCGCATCAAGACACGCAATTACACCGTCAAGGTGGAGCCCGGCGAGCGCCTCGTCGCTGGCCCCTATGTGGCTGAAACCGTGCCCGTCACCGTGGACGGCGCGTATATTACCGTCGAGATTTAGGGTCTCGGGTGCCGCAGGCGGCTAGTCGTCGAGCGTGCCCATGACGGCGATGCAGTCGCCGGCCTTGACGAGGCCGGGAAAATGCCGTGCCGCCAACAGGCCGTCGAGCGTGGCGCGGCACTCCAGCGGGGCGAGCCCGGTACGACCGACCGGATGGATGCGGGCGAGTACGTCGCCCCGTCGCACCCCCTCGCCGAGATCGACGCAGGGCTCGATGAGCCCCTCGTCCTCGGCGAAGCTGAAGCACTCCCCCGACGGCATGTCGAGCCAGCGGGTCGTGACCGGCTCGGCGGCACCTGTCAGGATGCCGGAATGGCGCAGGAGATTGGCGACGCCCCGTTTGGCGATGCGCACGGTCTCGGCGCGGCTCGTGCCGCCGCCGCCGAGCTCGGTCGTCACGAAGACCTTGCCCATGGTCTCGGCGGTGGTGTCGTACATGCCGACCGAGTCGATCTCCAGCATGCGCGTGGAATAGGGGGCGCCGAAGGCCGCGACGGCGGCAAAGGCGCGCGCTTCCAGCGCCTTGTCGGGCAGAATATGCGCAGCCGCAAAGGGCAGGAAGTCGAGTGTCCGGCCGCCCGAATGGAAGTCGAGCACCACGTCGGTCAGCGGCAGCAGATAGCGCGTGAAGTAATCGGCGATCTTCTCCGTCACGTTTCCGTTCGGCTTGCCCGGGAAGCTCCGGTTGAGATTGCCGCGGTCGATCGGCGACGTGCGCGTGCCCGCCCGAAAAGCCGGATAATTCATGGCCGGGATGATGATCACCCGGCCGGTGATCTGTTCCGGCTTCAACGTCCGCGCGAGGTCGAAGAGCGCGATCGGCCCCTCGTATTCGTCGCCGTGGTTGGCGCCCGTCAGGAGCGCCGTCGGGCCCGAACCGTTCTTGACCACGGTGATCGGAATCATCACCGATCCCCAGGCGGAATCATCGCGGCTGTAGGGCAGCCGCAGGAAACCGTGCTGGACGCCGTCCCGGTCGAAGTTCACCGTCGGCGCCACGGGTGAGGGAGGCAGCATCGTCATCATATTCATCGGAGCGTCACGCCTTCACGAAGAGCTGGCGCGGAACATCGGCGAAGCATTCGACCCCGCTGTCGGTGATCGCGATCGACTCGGTGATCTCGAGCCCCATGTCTTCGAGCCAAAGCCCGGTCATGAAATGGAAGGTCATGCCGGGTTCGAGGACGGTGCGGTCGCCCGGCCGGAGGCTCATCGTGCGCTCACCCCAATCCGGCGGATAGCTCAAGCCGATGGGATAGCCCGTGCGGTTATCCTTGACGATGCCGTATCTCTTGAGCACGGCGAAGAAGGCATTGGCGATGTCTTCGCAGGTATTGCCCGGGCGAGCGGCTTCGAGCCCCGCTTCCATGCCTTCAAGCACGGCCTTTTCCGCATCCAGGAAGGCTTGCGTCGGCTTGCCCAGGAAAACGGTGCGCGATAGCGGACAGTGGTAGCGATTGTAGCAGCCGGCGACCTCGAAGAAAGTGCCTTCGCCGGAGCGCATGGGCTTGTCGTCCCAGGTGAGATGTGGCGCGGAGGCATCCGCACCGGACGGGAGAAGCGGAACGATCGCCGGATAATCGCCGCCGAAGCCGTCGACGCCGCGAATGCCGGCATCGTAGATCTCCGCCACGAGATCGCATTTGCGCATGCCGGGCTCGACCTTCTCCACGATGCGCCGATGTATCGCTTCAACGATGCGTGCGGCGCGGCGCATATAGTCGAGTTCCTGGTCGCTCTTCACGGCGCGCTGCCAATTGACGAGCGCGGTCGCGTCGACGAAGCGGGCATGCGGCAGATGGCTGTGCAGCGAGGCGAAGGCCGCCGCCGAGAACCAGTAGTTGTCCATTTCCGTGCCGATGACGGAGCGGCCCCAGCCGCGCTCCTCGATGATGCGCGACAGAAGGTCCATCGGGTGGCGTTCGGTCGACTGCACGTAGATGTCGGGATAGCCGACGATATTGTCGTGGGCGAGATAGGCCGTGCGCTTGGCGCCGTTCACGTCCTGCGCGCGGCCATACCAGATCGGCTCGCCATCGGGCGGCACGAGCACGCATTGGTGCACGTAGAACGACCAGCCATCATAGCCCGTGAGCCAGGCCATATTGGAGGGGTCGGAGACGACGAGCAGGTCGATGCCGCGCTTTTCCATGGCAGCGCGCGTCTTGGCCAGGCGCTCGCCATATTCGGCGCGGGTGAAATTGAGCTTCGGTTCGATCATTGTTCTCTCGTGTCAGCTCTCGAAGGGGGCTCCGACGCCCGCAGCGCGGGCACGCGCGGCGGCGAGGGTGGCGATTGCGGTGTCCTGCACGCCGGTGCCGGTGAGGTCGCAGACGGTGATCGCCGCGGGCGAGGGGCGCCCCGGCGCTCGCCCAGCGATCACCGCGCCGAGCTCAGGGAAGGCGGCGTCCGCCGCAACGCGGCCGGCGGCGATCGCGTGATGCAGTTCGCCCAGCCGGCGCACCTGGGCGAGGCTGTCGGCGACATAGAGATCGGCATGGGTGATGACGCCCGGGTCGAGCTCGTTCTTGTGCTCGGCGTCAGAGCCCATGGCCGTCACGTGCTGGCCGGGGGCGAGCCATTCGGCGCTGATGAGGGGACTGCTCGCGGGCGTGGTGGTGACGACGATCTCGGCGCCGCTGACGGCGGCCTCGGCCGTCGCCGCCACCAAGACGTCGATCCCCAGCTTATTCCGCAGCTCGGCCGCCGCAGCCTCGGCCTTGGTGCGATCGCGTGCCCAGATCCGCGCCTCGCGAATGGGGCGCACCAGCATGAGTGCTTCGAGCTGCAGGCGCGCCTGCACGCCCGCGCCGATGATGGCGGCAACGGAAGCGTCCGGCAGCGAAAGATGCTTCGCCGCGACCGCGCCGGCCGCCGCCGTGCGGATATCGGTGAGATGGCCGTTGTCGAGGAGGAGCGCCTCGACCAAACCGGTGCGGGCGGAGAAAAGCGTCATCAGCCCGTTGACGCTCGGCAGGCCGATCTTCGGATTGTCGAAGAAGCCGGGACTGATCTTGATGGCGAAGCCGTCGAGACCAGGCACATAGGCGGTCTTCACGTCGACCTCGCCGTTGTGCTCGGGGATGTCGAGGCGCAGAATCGGCGGCATGGCGACCGCCTTCGTCGCGAGCGCGACGAAAGCCTCCTCCACGCAGGCGACGACATCGGCGTCGAGCGGTACGATCCGGCGGAGGTCCGCTTCGGTGAGCACGGTCATGCGGGGCAAGGCGCATCTCCCGTCAGGGTCTCGCCGCAAATGATGCGGCGGTGCAGGTCCATGGCGATATTGTGTCCGGAGAGGACGACGACGGTCGGTCCGGCCGGGCTGCTGATCTTTTCCGCAAGAAGCGCGGCGATGCCGACGGCGCCGGCGCCTTCGACGATTTCGCGTTCCTCGGCATAGGCATGCGCGATGCCGGCGGCGATCTCCTCTTCGCTCAGGAGCACCACCTCATCCAGCAGGTCGCGCGCCATGGCGAAGGTATGGCGGTTGTCGAGACCGATGCCGCCGCCGAGTGAATCGGCCAGGGTCGGCAGCTCCTCGACCTGCACCGGCTTGCCGGCGGCGAGGCTCGCCTGCATGGCAGCGCCACGTTCCATCGAGATACCGATGGCGCGGGCGGACGGCCGTAGAGCCTTGACGGCGGCGGCGATGCCGGTGGCAAGGCCACCCCCCGAGAGCGGCACGAGGATCGTCTCCACATCCGGGACGTCCTCGACCATTTCGAGGCCGATCGTGCCCTGGCCGGCGATGACCGCCGCCTGGTCGAAGGGCGGCACCATGGTCATGCCCGCCTCAGCGACGAGCCGGTCCACCTCGACCTGCGCATCGTCCTGGGAGCGCCCGACGATGCGGATCTCGGCGCCGAGCGAACGGATGGCCTCGACCTTGTTGGTCGGCACCAGCGCCGACATGCAGACGATGCAGCGCACGCCCTCGGCCGCCGCTGCATGGGCGAGGCCGCGGCCGTGATTGCCGGTCGAGGCGGCGACGACCCCGCGTGCCTTCTCCTCCGCCGTCAGCGACAGCAGCGCATTGGTTGCACCGCGCAGCTTGAAGCTGCCGGTCGTCTGCCGCTGCTCCATCTTGAGGAGGATGGGCGCGCCGTAGCGCGCAGTCAGGCTCGGCGAGGCGACGACCGGAGTGCGCAAGACGCGACCGGCGATCCGGCGCGCCGCTGCCTCGATGTCGGCGAGGGTGACGCGGCTCATGGCGAGCCCTCGCCGTGACCGTCTGGCGCGACGGCGAGCGATCCTCTCCCTTGAGGGGAGGGATCAGGCGTGTCCGCTGTCCGCCCAAGCAAACTCATCAGCCGCCCCGACTCCGGTCGTGGCGCGGTCTCGCCGCACAGCCCAAGGCATTGCCAGGCGGTCGCGAGATTGCTCGAGACGACCGGCCGGCCGATGGCGCGCTCGATGGCCGGCACGGCGCCCGCGGCCCGCAGCGCCGTGCAGGCGATGAAGAGCGCGTCGGAATCCGCCGCCGTCGCCTCGACCGCCGCTTCGACGAGAGAGGCCGGGCCGATGCGCGCCATCGCGCGGTCGTCATCGAAGCCGAGGCAGGTGAAGCGCGCGATGTCGAAACCGTGACCCGCGAAATAGGCGGCCATGGGGCGGCTCGTCTCGACCGTATAGGGCGTCAGCACGCTGATGCGCCTGACGCCGAGCGCTTTCAGCCCGGCGACAGCGGCGAGCGGCGGGGTCACCACCGGCACGCCGGGTTTGGCGGCTTCAATCGCCGCCGCGACCGCCGCATCGCCGATCACGACCGAGGCCGAATTGCAAGAATAGCAGATGGCATCGAGCGGCTCGTCCGGCAGAATGAGGCTCGCGCCCTCGCTGAGCCGCGGCTGCATGCGCTTGAGGTTCTCGGGGGTAGTCGGATTCGCATAGGCGATCCGGGCGGTGTAGAGCCCGATCCGTTCGCTGGCGACCATCCGCTGGAAATCGACCTCCGTCGTGTGGTCGGTGGCGAGAATGACGAGCCCGATGCGCTTCTCGATCGGTCTGTCGTCGAGGCGTGGTGTCGTGCCGGCCCGCTGGATGTCGATCTGCATGAAGGGCTCCCGTCAGCCGATCCGTCCGAAGCGGCGCTCGAGCATGCGCAGCGCCACGACCGACACGAGGCTGATGATGAGGAAGAACACGCCGACGAGGGTGATCGGCTCAAGATAGCGATAGTTGAAATTGGCGACGCTGCGCGCCTGGTTCATGAGTTCGAGCACCGTGATCGCAGAGAGCAGCGGCGTCTCCTTGAACATGGCGACGAAATAATTGGCACAGGCCGGGATCATCGGTGGAATAGCCTGGGGCAGGATCACATGCACCCATGTCTGGGTGGTGGTGAGATTGCAGGCCTTGGCGGCCTCCCACTGGCCGCGCGGCACGTTCTCGATGCCGGCCCGATAGACCTCGGCCATATAGGTGCCGTAGTGCAGGCCGAGCCCGATGACGCCGGCAACCAGCGGCGCGAGCAGGATGCCGAGGTCCGGCAGTACATAGAAGAGGAAATAGAGCTGCACGAGCAGCGGTGTGCCGCGTACGAATTCGACGAGGAAGGCGGTGGTGCGCGCCACCAGGCGGTTCCGCGAGCGCCGCAGGAGCGCGAAAACGAGGCCCATGACAGCGGCGACGGCCGCGCCGAGCAAGGTGGCCAGAATGGTCAGCTTCACGCCTTCGAGAAGCGTCGGCAGGATCTCGCGAACGAAGGCCCAATCCCAATCCATGCTCTAGGCCCTCACGCCGTCGAGGCCGCGCGTCAGGCGCCGCTCGAGCCCGCGCACCCCGGCCGAGATTACGGAGGCGATGGCGAAATAGATGATCAGGCTGGTGACGAAGGGCACCATCGTGCTGCCCGTCTGCGAGCGCACCACCTGTGCCTGAAAGGTCAGGTCGCCGAGCGAGATGAGCGAGACGACCGCTGATCCTTTGAGGAGTTCGATGGCATTGTTGCCGAAGGTCGGCAGCATGACGACGAAAGCCTGCGGCAGAATGATGTGCCGGAGACACTGCCAGCGCGTGAGATTAAGGGCGACACAGGCCTCGTGCTGTTCTCGGCCGACCGACTTGACCGCGCCGCGGACCACCTCGGCGGCATAGGCGCCGACATTGAGCCCGAGCGCGGCAACGCCTGCCTGCAGCGGCGTCAACGTGAGCCCGAAGAGCGGCAGCACGAAATAGGCCCAGAAAAGCTGGACGAAGATCGAAGTCCCGCGGAAGAACTCGATATAGGCGGTGGCGAGCGCCCGCACGGCCAGGTTCGGCGACAAACGCCCGAGCCCCCCGAGGAAGGCCATGACAAGCGCGAGCGCCGAGCCGAGCACGGTGAGCTCGATCGTCACCAGCGCGCCCTCGAGCATCAGGGGGATATAGCCGAGCCACTGGCTCATCGGGTTTCCATGTCAGTCGCGACGCGAGGGCGGTTGGCAGCACCTTTCACCGCCTGGCTCCTCGTGCCCAGCTTGCCCCTCGCCCTTATGGGGTGGGGTGAGGGGTGGGGGCGTCATTCACCCCACCCGGCTTGCCTTCGGCGCGCCGACCCTTCCCCTCGAGGGGAGGATGGTGAGGCGCAATCCTCACTGCGACGCCGTGCAGAGCTTGTCGCGATTGGTGCTCATGGCGGCCTTCGCCGAGAAGCCGTAGGGCTCGACGATCTTGGCAAATTCGCCGGATTCCTTGATTGCGGCGAGCTCCTTGTCGAAGGCATCGCGGAGCGCCGTGTCGTTCTTGCGGAAGGCGGCACCGTCGCAATAGACCGGCGCGCCTCTGACGGGGGCGATGGTCTCCAGCCCCGGGTCGTTCGCCTTCTTGAGCAGGTCGTTGATCGACAGCACCGGCAGCGAATAGGCATCGATGCGGCCGTCCTGCAGCATCTTGATGCCGCTCTGGCCGTCCGGCACGACGATCACGCGGTCGCGCGGCACACCGGCCTGGAGCGCGAGCCTCTCCTCGGTGCCGCCGCCCGGCGCGCCGATCCGCGCCTTCGGATTCTTGGCAACGTCCTCATAGCTCGCGAGGCTGAGCGGATTGCCCTTCTTCACGGCCATGGCTTCGGCGTCGCACAGGATCGGTTCGGAATAGGCGACCGCCCGGCAGCGCTCCGGCTTCATGAAGAGGCCGGCCGTCACCGCATCGAAGCGCTTGGCTTGCAGGCCCGGGATCATGGCGCCGTATTCGGAGATGGAGGCGACGACGTCGGGGATGCCGAGGCGCTTGAAGACGGCGCGGGCAACCTCGGGCGCTGCGCCTGTCACCGTGCCGTCGGGCTTCACCGCCGTATAGGGTGGCTCGTTGGCGATGCCGATACGCACGAAGCCCTGCTCTTTCAGGGCATTCAGCGTGTCTTGGGCCGAAGCCGGACCGGTCGCGCCAGCGACCGCGGTCGCGAGCGTTGCGGCGAGTATCGCAAAGCGCAGTCGTCGCGATCCGTTCTGTCTGATCATGGTCTTCTCCTCTGGTTCATTTGTGCCGCGTCACCGTCAGACACGTTGGCCGGCGGCGATGATCTTCTTGAGGAAGGTGCGCGTGCGCTCCTCCTTCGGACTGCTGAAGATGGCGTCGGGCGGGCCATCCTCGATGATGCGGCCGGCATCGAAGAAGAGAACCCGATCGGCGAAATCATGGGCAAAGCTCATCTCGTGGGTGACGAGCAGCATCGTCATGTCGGTCTCGCGGCCGAGCCTGCGCATGACATTGAGCACTTCCTCGACGAGCTCCGGATCGAGCGCCGAGGTCACCTCGTCGAACAGCATCACCTTGGGCTGGAGGGCGAGCGCGCGAGCAATGGCGGCGCGCTGCTTCTGGCCGCCGGAGAGTTGCGAAGGCATGGCCTTGGCCTTGTCCGCCATGCCAACCATGTCGAGCAGCTCCATGGCCCGGCGTTCCGCATCGGCGCGCTTGACGCCCTGCGTCAGCACCGGCGCGAGCGTCACATTGTCGAGCACGCATTTATGCGGAAACAGGTTGAACAGCTGGAAGACCATGCCGATCTTGGCGCGCATCCTGTGCAGGTGGCGCTCGTCGGCGGGCTTCGCGGCGCCGTCGCGCTTCATCTCGAAGAGATCTTCGCCGTCGATGCGGATATGCCCGCCATCGATCGATTCGAGCGTCATCAGTATTCTGAGGATCGTCGTCTTTCCCGATCCCGACGGGCCGATGAGAGCGAGCTTTTCGCCCGGCGCGACGGAAAAGGAGAGCTCGCTCAGGCAGGTGAAGGCGCCGAAGCTCTTGGAGACACGGTCGAATTCGATGATCGGCTCGGTCACGTCGCCCCCTGGTTGCGACATCGGCAGATCGGGTAACGATGGGAGAGGTCCTAAATCATGTCAATTTGAAAATAAATTCAATACAATTTGAGTGTGTCTTGCTTGCTTTCCTCGCTGTGCTGTCCGCGCGTGGCGGTCAGATGGCGAGCAGCACCGGCTCGGGATCCGCGTGGAGGAGATTTGCGACGACCGCCAGTCCGGCGCGCAACTCGCCTTCGGTGGTCGAGCCGACCGAAATGCGCACGGCTGGATGATGCACGTCCGGCGTCGTGAAGAAGGAGGCCCCTGGTGCGATCGCCACCCCCTGCAGGCGGGCGTGCGACACGAACTCCTCTTCCGATCGTTCGGCGGCGAGGGGCAGCCAGAGATGCAGGCTCTCCGGCTGATGCCGATAGGCGATGCCGGCCAGCATCTCCGCGGCGAGGGCGTGGCGGTGCCGAATGGCCCCGCGCTGCCACAGCATGAGCTCGGTCGCCGTGCCATCCTCGACCCAGCGCGTGGCGAGCTCGGCCAAGAGCGGCGCAGCCATCCAATTGGTGACGAGATGGCGGTTGGCAACCGCCGGCACCAGCCGATCCGGCACCACCAGATAGCCGATGCGCAGGCCCGGAATGACGCATTTCGTAAAGCTCGTCACATAGAGCGTGCGCTCGGGCGCGAGCGCGGCGATCGGCGGGGGACGGGTCTCGACGAGAGGTCCGAGAACGTCGTTCTCGATAATGGCGATGCCGTGCCGCCGGGCCACTTCGGCGATGGCCGCCCGGCGCGCCTGCCCCATCAAGGTAGCGGTCGGGCTGATCGCCGTGGGCTGCACGAAGACGGCGCGCACATCGCCTGCGCGGCAAGCCTGATCGAGCGCGTCGGGCAGGATGCCCTCCGCGTCGATGGGGAGGCCACGCAGCTTCAGGCCGAGATAGGACGACAGCGGCACCAGCGTGTGATGACCGATTTCCTCCGTCACCACCGCCGAGCCCGGCGGCGCGACCGTCATCAGCGCGATGGTCATGCCCGCCGTCGCGCCATTCGTCAGGGTGACATTACCGGCGGCCGCCTGGAGGCCGCAGGTTCGCAGCCAGTCGACAGCCACAGCCCGATGACGCGGGAAAACGACATTCGGCCGGAACGACAGGACGGCGCTCGCCGGCAGGGTCTTGGCGAGATCGGCGAGCGCCGCCTTCATGCGCTCGAGATGCATGATCTCGCAGACCGGCTTCAGGATCGAGAGGTCGATGACTTCGCCGAGCCGCTCCGGGATATAGGGCGGGTCCGGCTCGCGTTGCGGCGGCCGCACGAAGCTTCCCCGGCCGATCTCGCCCGAGATGAGCCCGCGCCGGCTGAGCTCCTCATAAGCGCGGCTGACGGTCTGCGTCGCCAACCCAAGTTCTTCCGCCAGTTGCCGGTGCGTGGGAAGACGGGCCTGCGGCCCCAGCCGCCCATCGGCGATCGCCCGGGCAATCTGGTCGGCGAGCGACAGATAGGTCGGACGGCTCAGTGAATTCGGATCGGGGCGCCACATTGTCATGCGACAACTCATGCTTAAAATCAGTGCAATTGACAATCGGAAAGCCACCGAGGCATGGTCCGCCACGACGGAAAACAAGTGGATCGCCGCCATGCCGCCGCCGATCAAGCTCGACGCGACCGATCTGCGCATCCTTGCTGCGATCCAGCGGGAAGGCCGGATCACGAAACTCGCGCTCGCCGAGCGGGTCGGCCTGTCGCCGACCCCGTGCTGGACGCGGCTGAAGCGCCTCGAGGAGGCGGGCATCATCTCCGGTTATCACGCGCGGCTGGCACTGCGCCTCATTGCGCCTATCGCCCTCGTCTTCATGGAAGTGACGCTCGGCGCTCATCGTCAGGCCGATTTCGACCGCTTCGAGCGGGCGGTGAGGGACATCCCTGAGATCGTCGCCTGCTGGTCCGTCGGCGGCGGCGTCGACTATCTCGTCAAGGTCGTCGCCCGGGATATCGATGCTTACCAGCGGCTGGTCGATGATCTCCTGGCGCGCGAGATCGGCATCGATCGGTATTTCACCTATATCGTGACCAAGACGGTGAAGGACGAACCGGCCATGCCGCTCGCCGCGCTGGTGGTCGCCGCCGAAACGGTTTGAGCCCTCGTCCGCGGAGATTATCTCTGCGGATCGGCCGTTGCGGCGATAGATGGTCCGTTCCGGCGGCGGAGTTTGGTCTCATTCTCCGCGCGGCCCAACGTAAAGTGAGGTCGATCGGCCCTGCGCTTCAGCCGAGGGAGCCTCATCCATGACCGCCCATTTCGGACGCCCCGAACGCCATCCGGATCTCGCCCGGCTCGCCGACCGCCGCCTCCTGCGCGAACTCGCCTATGTCGACGGCAAATGGACGGCCGGCGGCGACGGCGCCGTCGTGGAGATCCGTGACCCGGCCAATGGCGCCGCACTCGCCTGGATTGCCGCACTCGGTGCAGAGGAGGCGGGCGAGGCGATCGCCGCCGCCGCGCGCGCATTTCCCACCTGGGCCGGCCTCCTGCCGCAGGCGCGCGCCGCCCGGCTGCGCGCCTGGTACGAGCTGATCCTCGCCGCCCGCGAAGACCTCGCCCTGCTCATGACCCTCGAACAGGGAAAGCCGCTCGCCGAGGCGCGTGGCGAAATCGACTACGCCGCCTCGTTCGTCGAGTGGTATGCCGAGGAAGCGAAACGGCTCAATGTCGAGTCGGTGACGAGCCATCTCGCCGGCGCCGAAATGCTGGTCCGCCGCGAGCCGCTCGGCGTGGTCGGCGTGGCAACACCCTGGAACTTCCCCTCCGCCATGCTGACGCGCAAGGCAGCCGCCGCACTGGCCGCCGGCTGCACGGTGGTGGCTCATCCCTCGTCCTATACGCCGCTCTCGGCGCTGGCGCTCGCCGAACTCGCCGAGCGCGCCGGGCTGCCGGCCGGCGTCTTCAACGTGGTCACCGGCGATGCCGAAGCCATCGTCGGGCGCTTGTGCGACGACATGCGCGTGCGGGCGCTCAGCTTCACCGGCTCGACGGAGATCGGCCGGCAGGTCGCGGCACGCTCGGCCGCCAGCATGAAGCGGCTCGTCATGGAGCTCGGCGGCCATGCGCCACTCCTCGTCTTCGCCGATGCGGACCTCGACCGTGCGGTTGAGATCGCGATCGACGCCAAATTCGCGACCTCCGGCCAGGACTGCCTCGCCGCCAACCGCATCTATGTCGAGCGGCCGATCTATAACGCCTTCTGCGAAGCCTTCGCCGCGCGCATCCGGGGGCTGAAAGTCGGGCCGGGCCTTGCGCCCGACGTGGAAATCGGCCCGCTGATGCACGAACGCGCGCTCGCCAAGGTGGAGGCGCAGGTCACTGATGCGCTGTCGCGCGGCGCGCGCCGTCTCGCCGGCGGAGCCCATCCCGCGGGACCGCTTTTCTATCAGCCGACGCTGCTCGTCGATGTGCCGGACGAGGCGCTCATCATGCGCGAGGAGACGTTTGGGCCCGTCGCGGCCGTGGCGCCTTTCGACAGCGAGGCGGAGGCCATCGCCCGCGCCAATGCAACCGACTATGGTCTCGTCGCCTATGTCGTCACCCGTGACGGCGCGCGTATGCTGCGCCTCGGTCGTGCGCTCGACTATGGCATGGTTGCCGTCAACCGGGTGAAGATCACCGGCGCGCCCATCCCCTTCGGCGGCGTCAAACAGTCGGGCCTCGGCCGCGAGGGTTCGCGTCACGGCATCGAGGCTTTCACGGAGCTCAAATATCTCTGCCTGGACGTCGCCTGACCTTTCCGCCCATTACCGAGGACACGCCATGCTCGACCGCAGCAACGACCTGACCGCCTGGGACCGCGACCACTTCTTTCATCCCTCGACCCATATGGCCGCCCATGCGCGCGGCGAACTGCCGACGCGCGTCATGGAAGGCGGGGAGGGCGTCTATATCGTCGATCGGGACGGGCGGCGCAGCCTCGATGCCTTCGCCGGGCTCTATTGCGTGAATGTCGGCTACGGCCGGCGCGAGATCGCCGATGCCATCGCCGAGCAGGCCTACAAGCTGCCCTACTATCACGCCTATGTCGGCCACGGCACCGAGCCGTCGATCCGCCTCGCCAAGATGATCATCGACCGCGCGCCCGCCGGCATGAGCCGCGTCTATTTCGGCCTGTCGGGATCGGACGCCAACGAGACCAATATCAAGCTCATCTGGTACTACAACAACGTGCGCGGCCGGCCGGAGAAGAAGAAGATCATCTCCCGCTGGCGCGGCTATCACGGTTCGGGCGTGATGACCGGCAGCCTCACCGGGCTCGCCGGCTTCCACAATGCTTTCGATCTGCCGCGTCCGCCGGTCCTGCACACGGAGATGCCCTATTATTTCCGCCGCGAAGACCGCTCCTTGAGCGAGGAAGCCTTCGCGCAATTCTGCGCCGACAAGCTCGAGGAGATGATCCTGGCCGAAGGGCCGGAGACGGTCGCGGCCTTCATCGGCGAGCCGGTGCTCGGCACCGGCGGCATCGTGCCGCCGCCGCAGGGCTACTGGGAGAAGATCCAGGCGGTTCTCGCCAAATACGAGATCCTCTTCATCGCCGACGAGGTCATCACCGGCTTCGGCCGCCTCGGCTCGATGTTTGGCGCCCATCACTACGGATTGAAGCCGGACTTCATCACCATCGCCAAGGGCCTCACCTCGGCTTATGCGCCGCTCTCCGGCGTGATCGTCGCCGAGCATGTCTGGCGTGTCCTGGAGGAAGGCTCCGACAAGCTCGGCCCCATCGGCCACGGCTGGACCTATTCGTCGCATCCGCTCTGCGCGGCGGCGGGCGTTGCCAATCTCGAACTGATCGACAAGCTCGGGCTTATCGCCAATACCCGCGAGGTCGGCGCCTATTTCCGCCAGGCGCTCGCGCAGGCCGTCGCCGACCATCCAAATGTCGGCGAAGTGCGCGGGGAGGGACTTCTCGCCGCCGTTGAGCTCGTGGCCGACAAGGCCGACCGGCAGTTCTTCGCGCCCGAGCAGAAAGTCGGCCCGCGTGTTGTCGCCGCCATGCTGGAGCGCGGCGTCATCGCCCGCGCCATGCCGCAGGGTGATATCATCGGCTTCGCGCCCCCGCTGTGTCTCACGCGCGAGGAGGCGGATATCATCGTCGGCGCGACGAAGGACGCGCTCACGGCTGTGGCTGCAACGCTCTGAGTTGGAGGGCTCATCATGCGTGTCGGCGTTCCCAAGGAGATCAAGCCGGACGAGGCTCGGGTCGGCCTCGTGCCGGGGGCGGCGGCCGAGCTCGTCCGCGACGGCCACGAGGTTCTCGTCGAAACTGGGGCCGGCGTCGGCGCCGGCATGGCCGATGCGGATTACGAGGCCACAGGGGCGGTCATCGCCCCCTCGGCGGAGGAGGTCTGGTCATCCAGCGAACTCGTCGTGAAGGTGAAGGAGCCGCTGGCTGCCGAGCGCCGCAAGCTCTCGCGCGGGCAGGTGCTCTTCACCTATCTCCACCTCGCGCCTGACACTGAGCAGACACACGACCTGCTTGCTTCCGGCGCCACCTGCATCGCCTATGAGACGGTGACCTCGCCTCATGGCGGCCTGCCGCTCCTGACGCCGATGTCCGAGGTCGCGGGGCGTCTGGCGCCCCAGGTCGGCGCCCATTGCCTGGAGCGGCCGCAGGGCGGGCGCGGCGTGCTGCTCGGCGGTGTGCCGGGCGTGCCGCCGGCGATGGTCGTGGTGCTAGGCGGCGGCGTCTCCGGCACACATGCGACGACGATCGCGCTCGGCATGGGTGCCGACGTCACGGTCGTCGACCGCTCGCCCGAGGTATTGCGCCGCCTCGCCGTTCAGTTCGATGGCCGCGTGCGCACGGTCTTCTCGACGCGCGGTACCGTCGCGGATCTTGCTCGCGGCGCCGATCTCCTCGTCGGCTGCGTGCTCGTGCCGGGTGCCACCGCGCCGAAGCTCGTGACCCGCGACATGCTCGCGGCCATGAAGCCCGGCGCTGTTATCGTCGACGTCGCCATCGACCAGGGCGGCTGCTGCGAGACCTCACGGCCGACCACCCATTCGGCGCCGACCTACATCGTCGATGGGATCGTGCACTATTGTGTGGCCAATATGCCGGGCGCGGTGGCGCGAACCTCCACGCTCGCGCTCAACAATGCGACCTTGCCGTTCGTGCTGGCGCTCGCCAACAAAGGTTGGCGGCGGGCGCTGGTGGAGGATCCGCATCTCCGGGCTGGCCTCAATGTGCACGACGGCCGCATCGCCTGTGCCCCGGTGGCGGAGGCGCACCGGCTGCCTTACTCCCCGGCCGAGCAATTGCTCGCCGCCTGAACCGCCCGAAACCGTACCGTTGAACGATGAGGAAGTGATGTCCGCGGCCGTTCCCGACGCGATGTGCGCTGTGCTCCTGACGCGGCACGGCGGTCCCGACAAGCTCGTCTACCGCACCGATGTCCCGGTGCCACGGCCGGCACCCGGCGAGGTGCTCGTCGAGGTGAGCGCCTGCGGCATGAACAACACCGATGTGTGGGTGCGCGAGGGCGCCTATGGCACGGAGGCGGATGCGGGCGCCGTTTCGAGCTGGCGCCATCGCGGGTCCGAACCGACGCTGACCTTCCCGCGCATCCAGGGCGCCGATACGGTCGGGCGCATCGTCGCGGTGGGGCCGGGCGTGCCGGAAAGCCGCATCGGCGAGCGGGTGATGGTCGATTTCTCGATCTATAATGCCGAGGACGACAGCCTCGCCGAGATCGACTACATCGGCCATGGCCGTGACGGCGGCTATGCCGAATACATGACGCTGCCGGCCGAGAACGCGCATGTCGTGCGCACCGCTCTTACGGATGCCGAGCTTGCCACCTTCTGCTGCGCCTATCTCACGGGCGAGCATATGCTCGACCGGGCACGGGTCGCCGCCGGCGAGCGGGTCCTGATCACCGGCGCCTCGGGAGGCGTCGGCTCGGGTCTCGTCCAGCTCTGCCGGGCGCGCGGCGCCATTCCCTATGCGGTGGTCGGCGCTGGCAAGGAGGCGGCGGTCGCCGCCATCGGCGCCGAGGCGGTGATCACGCGCGGTGTCGCGGATCTTGCCGCCGCCGTCGCGCAGGCGACCGCAGGCGAGCCGATCGATGTGGTTGCCGATCTCGTCGGCGGGCCGATGTTCAACGACCTCCTGCGCATCCTGCGTCCGGAAGGGCGCTATACGACCGCCGGCGCCATCGGCGGCCCCGTGGTTCAGCTCGATCTGCGGACCATGTATCTGAAACATCTCGAGCTGCACGGATCATCCCAGGGCACGCGTGGCGCCTTCCGGCGGCTCGTGCGCTATATCGAGGAGGGCCAGCTGAAGCCGCTGCTCGGCGGCGTCTACAAGCTCTCCCACTTCCATCGCGCGCAGCGGGACTTCACCGCCAAAGGCTTCGTCGGCAAATTGGTCGTGGTGCCCGATGGGAAATGGGGCGAGACCTTTACGTCCGCGATCTAGCGTCCGGCCGGCGCCCCCGCGTCCACGCCATCAAGGGTGGTCCGACAGTGCTTCCGCGGCGGAAGCGAGAAGGTCGAGCAGCTGCTCCCTTCGCGCCTCGTCGGTATCGGCGGGAACGACGAAGCAGAGCGTCGAGATCGTCACGTTGCGGCGGTCGCGAATGGGCGCTGCCAGGCACCAGGTGAAGCGATCTGCAAGACCGGTGGTGGCGCAGCGGCCGGCCTCGGTCGCGCGCATCACGTCCGTGACGAATTCATCGACGGAGAGCACCCGCCCGTCCGGCAGGCGATAATCCTCGCGCGGGACGAAGTCGCGGATTTCATCCGCCGTCATATGGCCGAGCAGCAGGCGTCCCGACGCCGTCCACGGGATCGGGACCTCCGCACCGATATCGACCGTGATACGGAAAAGGGCGGGGCCGTCGCGCGAATCCACGACCACGTATTTGTTGCCCCTGAGCGCGCAGAGCTGCGTCGTCGCGCCCGTCTCGGCGGCGAGCCGCTCCAGCACCTCGCGGGCACGGCGATAGAAAGGGTTGGCATCGGCATAGGCGCGGCCAAAGAGGTGCATCGCGCGGCCGAAATAGACCCGCCCGTCATCACTCACGACATCCAGGATGTCGGCCTCCACCAGGCGTTTGACGATCTCGTAGGCCGTCGAGCGCGGTGCGTTGATCAGCCGCGCGAGTTCGCCGATCCGCGTCGGCGCGCGCTGCCTGAGCAGGGCCTCCATGAGCGCGATCGCCCGGTCGATGCCGCGTTGCCGGTCCCGTCCCTCGGGAGCCGCGCCTCCCTTGCGGGTGCCGAGCTCGTCCATCAACCTCGTGCGATCGGTTCGGCTGTCCATCCGGCATCTCCTGGTCGCGGCATCGGCGACCTCTTGCATGCGCCCGCCGATCCGTCTAGCGTCCGGACCGTCTGAAATACGAGATTACAGTCCGATATTTCAGACGAAAAGGAGTTGTGCCGAGCGGCACGAAGGTACGAGGGGATCGGACGATGTTGGCCAAGCATCAGTGGGCGATGGGGCTCGGCGTTCTGCTCGCCGTTGCGGGATCTGCCGGCGCGGCACAGGCAGACAAGCTGCAGGACGTGCTCCAGCGCGGCAAGCTTGTGGTGGGCACGGGAAGCACCAACCCGCCCTGGCACTTCCGGGACGACAAGGGCAATTTTGCCGGCTTCGATATCGACGTCGCCAAGATCATCGCCAAGGGCTTGTTCAACGATCCCGAGAAGGTCGAGTTCGTCGTTCAGGCGTCGGATGCGCGTATTCCGAATATCACCACCGACAAGGTGGATATCACCTGCCAGTTCATGACCGTGACCGCGGCCCGTGCCCAGCAGGTCGCCTTCACCGTGCCCTATTATCGCGAGGGCGTCGGCCTGCTGCTCCTCAAGGGCGGCAAATACGCTAACTACGACGCCCTGAAGGGGGCGGGCGATGGCATCACCGTGGCCGTGCTGCAGAACGTCTATGCCGAGGAAATGGTGCATCAGGCTCTGCCGCAAGCGAAGGTCGACCAGTACGACAGTGTCGATATCATGTACCAGGCGCTCAATTCGGGACGGGCGGATGCGGCAGCGACCGATGCATCGTCCCTGCGGTACTTCATGAAGCAGAACCCGGACCGCTACGTCGACGCAGGCTATGCCTGGAACCCGCAGACCTATGCCTGCGCGGTGAAGAGAGGCGACCCGGACTGGCTCGAATTCGTCAACACGAGCCTGCGCGAGGCCATGAACGGCGTCGAATTCCCGGCCTACAAGGCGGCGTTCGAGCGTTGGTTCGGCGAGGCCCCGCCCGAGCCCAAGATCGGCTTCCCGTCCGAAATGCGCTGAGCGTCCGGGCGCGGGCATGGGCTATACGCTCAATTTCGGCGTCGTCTGGGCGAACTTCGACAACCTCCTGTCGGGGCTCGCCCTCGGCCTCGGCCTTGCGCTGGTGGCCGTCGCCATCGGCGCGGTCGCCGGGCTCGTCCTCGCCTTCGTGGCCGTCGGGCCCTCGCGACTTGGCCGCGCCGTGGTGGCCGGCTATGTGGCCATCGTGCGCAACACGCCCATTCTGATCATCGTGCTCATGGCTTATTTCGCCCTTCCGCAGCTCGGGATCAGGCTCGACAAGATCGACAGCTTCATCGGTTCGCTGGCGATCTACTCGGCCGCCTACCTGACGGAAGTGTTCCGGGCCGGTCTCGTCGCCGTGCCGAAAGGGGTGGTGGAGGCGGCCCGCGCCATCGGCCTCACGCGCGTGCAGACCAGTCTCTACGTCGTCACCCCGATCATGCTGCGCAATGCGCTGCCGGCGCTTGGCAGCACCTTCATTTCCTTGTTCAAGGACACATCGATCGCCGCCGCCATCGCCATTCCGGAGCTCACGTTCCAGGCGCGCAAGATCAATGTCGAGAGCTTCCGGGTGATCGAGACCTGGATGGTCACGAGCGGGCTCTATATCGCCACCTGCCTCATCATCGCCGCCGGGCTTCGCCGCCTCGAGCGGCTCTTTCCGAAGTTCTGAGAGGCACCATGGAGCCCTTTCTCATCGAGCTCTGGAAGGCTCGTGACGCCCTGCTCGAAGGCTTCCTGCGAACCGTCGAGGTGTCCGCCGCCTCGATCGTCATCGGCACCGTGCTCGGCGTCGCCGTCGGCATCCTGCTCGTCTACGGTCATGTGGTCCTGCGCGTCCTGTGCCGCATCTACGTCGATGTCATGCGCGGCACGCCCGTGCTCGTTTTGATCCTCGCCTCCTTTTACGTCCTGACGCTCGCCGGTATTCAACTCGACGCCTTCGGGGCGGGTCTTCTGGCCCTGTCGCTGTTCTGCGGGGCGCATATGGGGGAGATCATCCGCGGCGCGCTCCAATCCATCCCGCGCGGCCAGACGGAGGCCGGGAGGAGCATCGGCCTCACATTCCCGCAGCTCCTGGCCTATGTTCTCCTGCCGCAGGTCATGCGCCAGATTCTGCCGACCTGGATCAACACCGGCGTGGAACTCGTCAAGGCCTCCACCCTGTTGTCCATCATCGGTGTCGGTGAACTGCTGCTCAAGACGCAGGAAATCATCGGCCGCAACTTCATGACGCTGCAGTTCTACCTGCTGGCCGGCTGCCTCTACTTCATCATGAACTTCGCCATCGAGCGCCTCGGCCGGCTCATCGAACGCCGTGTCGCCTGGCGCTGAGGATTTCTCATGGCTCATCTTCTTCAGATTCGGGCGCTCACGAAGCGCTTCCACGACGTCGAGGTGCTGAAGGGCGTCGACCTCGAGGTGGCCGAGCGGGAAGTCGTTTCCATCATCGGCTCGAGCGGCTCGGGAAAGACGACCCTGCTGCGCTGCGTTAATCTGCTCGAGGAATTCGAGGGCGGCGAAATCCAGCTCGACGGAGAGACCATCGGCTACCGCGCCCAAGGCAGCCGGCGCAAGCGGCTGCCGGACCGTGAGCTGTCGCGCCAACGGGCGATGACCGGCATGGTGTTCCAGAGCTTCAACCTCTTTCCGCACCTGACGGCGGCCGGCAATGTCATGCTCGGGCTCCGCAAGGTGCGGCGGATCCCGAAGGACGAGGCCCGCGCCATCGCCGAGCGCTGGCTCGGCCGCGTGGGGCTCTCGGAGCGCATGGATCACTATCCGAGCCAGCTCTCGGGCGGCCAGCAGCAGCGCGTCGCCATCGCCCGGGCGCTCGCCATGAACCCGAAGCTCGTGCTGCTCGACGAGGTCACGTCGGCGCTCGACCCCGAGCTCGTCCAGGAAGTTCTGACCACGATCAAAAGTCTTGCGGATGACGGCGCGACGCTGCTGATCGTCACGCACGAGATGCGTTTCGCCCGGGACGTGTCGCACCGCGTCGTCTTCATGGAACAGGGCCGCATCGCCGAGGAGGGGCCGCCAGCGGAGATCTTCGGCAATCCGAAGAGCCCGCGGCTCGCCGAGTTCCTGCGCAGCACGCGGGGCTGAACGGCTGTTCGACATAGTCCGTCAGGCGGATAATGGTCGCTTCGCCGCCGGGCTTTACATCCCCTGGTTCAGCAGCCGCTGCAGGCCGGCGCGCAGCGGTGCGGCGGCAGCGCCTTCGCGTTCGAGCTCGCGGCTGCGCTGATCGGCGGTTACTTCGGGCGGTGCCACCCCAGGCATCCCGCCCTCGCGGGCCAGGCGCTCCCGAAAGCTGCTCCACACCCGTGCATTGTCGATGAAGGGCCCGGACACGATGATCCGTCTCGGAAAGAGCACGCGGCACAGATTGCCGACAGCGATGACCATCGCGTCGAGGGCTTCGGCAAAGGCCGGTTCGGCGAGAAGGTCGAGATCGCGCAGGACTGCGGCTGCAGCCTGCTCCTCATTGGCTTTCACCTGCCAACGTTCGGCAAGCCGCGGACTGAGCGCCCAATGCGCCGCGACAGTCTCGAGGCATCCATGGCGGCCGCAACGGCAGGGTCCGCCCCGATCGACCACGCGCCAATGGCCGATCTCGCCGAAGCGCCCCTCCGCGCCGTTCACCGGCATGCCATCGACTGCATAGGCGGCGCCGATGCCCCAACCCCAGTGGACGAGCAGCGTGCCGCCGGAGACATCGGATGTGTGGGCGAGCCGCGCCGACAGTTCGAGATCGAGATTGCGCGCGACATAGACGGGCAGACCCGCCGCGGACACGGCCTCGGCCGCGTCGAAGGCCCTGAGATTGGGCCAGCGCGAGGAAAAGAGCCACCGTCGCCTGGCAGCGTCCAGGACGCCTGACAAGGAAAAGCTGACGCCGGCAATCTCCGTGGGGTCGGGCAGGCGCGCCGATACCGCGGCGAACAGCGAGGCGAGCAGGTCCCTCATCAGGTGGTTATCCGCCTCGGGCGGCACCTCCCGTGCGATGCGGGCCAGCACCTGGCCGGCGAGATTGACGCAGCTTACGGCGATCGCCTGGCTTTCCACCTGATAGACGATGGCCGCCAGCCGATGCGGGTTGGCCACGAGCACGGCCGAGGGCCGTCCCCGCCCGGAGGAGTGGCGCAAGCTCTCGACCACGAGGCCCACGGCGACGAGATGGCCGACATGTTCGGACACTGACGTCGAACGCAGCGCGAACTGGTCGGACAGGTCACGCCGCGACGCTGCCTGGCCGGAGAGGATCGCGCTGAACATGCGCAGCCGCTCGGTGACATGCGGCGTCGGCTCTGGAAGGTGACGCAGCAGGGCGGCGCCGCTCATCGGAAGAAGCTCGGCAGCGCCAGGGACAGCGCCGGAACATAGGTGATGAGCATGAGCACGCCGATCATCGCGGCATAGAAGGGCAGGAGCGTGCGCGTCGTGCGCTCGATCGAGGTATTGGCGATGGAGCAGCCGACGATGAGCGAGGTGCCGACCGGCGGCGTGCACAAGCCGATGCCGAGATTGACGAGCAGGATGATCCCGAAATGAATGGGATCGACACCGACGCTCTTGACGATCGGCAGGAGGATCGGCGTCAGGATGAGGATGAGCACGCCCATGTCCATCAGCATGCCGAGGATGATGAGCAGGGCATTGATGGCGAGAAGGACGATCCACGGTTCGCGGGAGACCATGAAGATGGCCTCCGCAAGCAGGCTCGGCACCTTGAGATATGAGAGGAGAAAGCCGAAGGCCGATGAGGTCATGATGATGGCGATCACCATGGCGAGCGTGCCGAGCGACTCCCTCAGGACGCGCAGGACGGCTGCTTTGTTCATCGTCCGATAGACGAAGACCGTGACAAAAACCGCATAGACGAGCGCAACCGCCGCCGATTCAGTCGCGGTGAAGATGCCGCCGACAATCCCGCCGACGATGATGACCATCGTGAACAACCCAATGGAGGCATCGAGCGCGGTCCGCAGGCCGTCGCGCCAGCCGTAGCGCACGCCGGCTGGATGCTTCTGCCGCCAGGCCAGCACGACAGCGAGCAGCATCAGCGCGAGGCCGAGGAGTAGACCGGGAATGTAACCCGCCAGGAAGAGCTGGCCGATCGGCAGCCCGCCTGCCGCCAGCGCGTAGTAGATCATGTTCTGGCTGGGCGGGATAAGGACCCCCTGCACGGAGGAGGTGACGGTCACCGCGACCGCATATTCGGGCTTGTAGCCACGCTTCGCCATGGCCGGGATCAGGAAGGAGCCGATCGATGCGACATCGGCGACCGAGGACCCCGAAATGCCGCCGAAAAAGGTGCTCGCGACAATATTGACCTGGGCAAGGCCGCCGCGAAAGCGGCCGACAAGCACGTCGGCGAAGCGCACGAGCCGTTCCGAGATACCCCCCTCGGACATGATCTGCCCGGCCAAGATGAAGAAGGGCACTGCGAGGAAGGTGAAGCTGAAGAGGCCATTCACCATGCGCTGTGCGACGAACAGGCTCGGGATGCCGATATACCAGGCGGTGACGAGCGAAGAGATGCCGAGCGCGAAGGCGATCGGCACCCGGATCGCCATCAGGACGAGAAAGCCGCCGATAAGGAGAAGGATGCCCACGGTGTTGCTACTCATGCGCGGGCTGCTCCCCTCGGGGCGGCGAGAGCCTCCCCGTCAGAATATTGACGATCCCATTCACGCTCATGAGAAGGCCGCCGACGAAGACGGGGTAGTAGAGCCAGGCGCGCGACAGGCCGGTCGCCGGCATTACCTGAACGCCGGCGAGCCGGATGAGCGCCAGGCTTTCCCAGAGCAGCATCAACGAGAAGCCGAGCAGCAGGAGTTCTGCCAGGAGATCCATCCCGCGCGCCAGGCGTGGCGGCAGCAGGTCGCGAAGCGTGGTGATGGCGATATGCCCGTGCCGGCGCACGCCGATGGCGATGGCGATCATGCCGAACCACACCAGCAGGAGCAGCGCCACTTCCTCCGACCAGCTCGTCGGGCTGTCGAGCACGAACCGCAGAACGACCTGCAGCACTGTGACCGCGACGATGCCGATGAGAAGGAGATGGCAGACCATCTCCATCACCCGGTCGACCACGCCGATAACGCGATCGAGCCTTTCCATTGCAGACCCGCCCTTCAAGCTGCCGCGGACCTCACTTGACGGCCTGGATCCGCGCAATCAGCGGCTTCAGGTTGGGGAGTTCGTCGTAGATCGGCTCGACCGCCTTGCGGAAGGGTTCGTTGTCGATCGTGACGATGGTGACGCCGGCGGCCTTCACCTTCTCCTTGGCGTCCTCATTGGCCTTGAACATGGCGGCGCGCTCGGACTTCGCCGCCTCTTCGGCCGCCTCGCGGATCGCCTGCTGATGCGCGGGCGACAACTGCTCGAACTTCTGCTGGTTCATCACCAGCACGGCCGGCGGGCTCAGATGCCCGTCCTCGATGAGGTTCGGCGCAGCCTCGTAATGCGAGGAGGTGACGTAGCTGACATAGTCGTTCTCGGCTCCGTCGATGACGCCCGTCTGCAGCGCCGAGAACACCTCGCCATAGTTCATCGGCGTCGGCGTGGCGCCGAGCAGCTCGACCATGCGTGTCGAGATGCGCGCCGGCTGCACGCGGATCTTGAGGCCCTTGAGATCGTCGATGCTCTTCAGCGGCTTGCCGGCGCGCGTGTAGAAGTTGCGCGTGCCCGCCTCCATGAAGGGGAAGCCGATCAGCCCGACCTTGGCGAGATCGGCCGATACCTCCTTGCCGACGTCGCCGTCGAGCACCTTGTACTTGTGCTCCGCGTCACGAAAGATATAGGGCAGCGTGAAAACGCCCATGGAGGGGCTGACATTGGCGAGAACGACGGAATTGACGCGTGCCATGTCGATAATGCCGGCTTGCGTCTGCTCGATCGACTCCGTCTCTTGTCCGAGCTGCGCGCCCGCATAGACCTCCACTTTCACCTCGCCCTTCGTCTTCTGGTCGACGAGCTTGGCAAAGTCGCGCATGGCGATGGTGACGGGATTGTCCTCGGGCTGGTTCTCCGCCAGCCGTAGTGTGACCTGAGCCTGCGCCGCCCCGGCAGCGAGTACGCCCGCCATCGCGATCACGGCTGCCAATGATGCACGCTTCATGAGTGCCTCCTCTGGATTGATCCGCCCAGCGTGCTGCCCCGTTTAGCCGACGTCAAATGTTTTTTGAACGCGATCTGATATTAATTCGGCTGGCCAGCAGATAGGCCTTGGTGCTAGCCTTTTTGAAGCGCCGTAGCCTTTTTGGTCGACGATGGTTTGAAAGGACGCTCCATGGACATCAGGATCGCAGCCGACACCGCCGAGCTCGGCCGCGAAGCCGCGCGTCTGGGCGGCGATGCGATCGTCGCGGCGATCGCGGCGCGCGGCACCGCCACCATCATCGTCGCGACGGGGGCGAGCCAGTTCGACATGCTCGCAGCACTCACGGCGCGCGGCGATATCGACTGGTCGCGCGTCACCGCCTTCCACCTCGACGAATATGTCGGGCTGCCCGAAACCCATGGGGCGAGCTTTCGCCGCTATCTGAAGGAGCGCTTCGTCGAGCCGGTCGGTGGCCGGATCACCTTCGTCCCTGTCGTGGGGGATGCGGCGGACCCGGGGGCCGAAGCCGAGCGCCTCGGCGGGCTGATTGCCGGGCGCGAGGTGGATGTGTGCTTCGCCGGCATCGGCGAGAATTGCCATCTCGCTTTCAATGATCCGCCGGCGGATTTTACAACGGAGGCGCCCTATATCGTCGTCGACCTCGACGAGGCCTGCCGGCGCCAGCAACTCGGCGAGGGCTGGTTTCCGACGCTCGAGGACGTGCCTCGGCGGGCGATTTCCATGAGCATTCGCCAGATCATGAAGGCGAAGCTCCTCGTCGTGAGCGTGCCGGACGCGCGCAAGGCCGACGCCGTGCGGCACGCGGTCGAGGGGCCGGTGTCGCCCGATTATCCCGCCTCTATCCTGCAGCAACACCCGGCCTGCACCCTCTTCCTCGACACCGCGTCTGCCGCCGGCCTGAAGAACGGCGAAAAGGACTGACGCGATGGTCCGCCTAGGTGAGCGCGCACGCGAGCCCCTGCGGCTCGACGACGGCATCGAGGTCCGCGACTATCTCGCCGATACGCAATGGCGCGATCAGCCCGGTCCGGCGATCGCGGGCGAGCCGGGCTTTCCCGATAGACGCGACACGCTGGGGCTCGTCGACCTGCAGGTGAACGGCTTCGCCGGCATCGATTTCAATGATGAGGGCTTGACCGCCGAAGCGCTCGATTACGCGCTCGCCGCCATGCTCGCGAGCGGCGTCACAGGCTGTCTGCCGACCATCATCACGGCCGACCGCCACGCCCTGGCCGCCCGCCTGCGTGCACTCGACGAGGCTGTCGCGGCGAGCCGGCTCGGTCCATGGATGGTTCCAGGATACCATCTGGAAGGCCCGTTTCTCAATCCGGCCGACGGCTATGCCGGTTGCCACCCGCCTGCGGCGATGATCGCGGCGTCGCCTTCGCTGGTCGAGGAGATCGAGCAATCTCTCTCGCGACCGATCCTTCTCGTCACGATCGCGCCGGAAGTGGAGGGGGCGATCGCGTTCATCGAATGGGCGGCATCGCGGGGCAAGCGCGTGGCCATCGGCCATTCGCGCGCCGACGACGAAAGCCTCGCCCAGGCGGTGGCTGCCGGCTTGTCCTTGTCGACGCATCTCGGCAATGGCTTGCCACAGCAGTTGCCAAAGCTTGCAAACCCGCTCTTCGCCCAGCTCGCCGAAGATCGGTTAACCGCGACCTTTATCGCCGACGGAATCCATGTGCCTCGTCCGGCCCTGAAGGCGATGATCCGGGCCAAGGGAGTGGCCCAAGCCGTCCTCGTGACCGACGCGACGGCGGCAGCCGCGGCGCGGCCGGGGTTGCATCCGTTCGCGGGCATGCAGGTCGAGCTCACGCCGGACGGCAGCGTCCGTCAGCCCGGCAGCCGCTACCTTGCCGGCTCGGCGCTGCAGCTCGACCGGGGACTGCGGAATGTGGTGGCGATGGAGATTGCGACGCCCCGCGAGGGGCTGCGCATGGCCTGCGGCAATCCACGCAGGATCATGGCCGATCCGCTCGCCCGGCACGGCCGCGTCTTCCACGCATCGCACCTGCTATGGGACGGTGATCTCAACATCGTCGAGGCCGCGGTCGGACCTTATCGCATCGTCCTGGGCGAATAGGTCCAGCCCTTCGCGCCGTGCGGCTGCCGATCACGCGATGTGTTCGCCACGCATAAATCGTGAGCTCGTCGACAAGGGCCACTCTTTCTCGGCATCTATTCGTCGCGGCCGGCGTCACGGCTCGTTCAGCAGTAAGATCGGTGATCGCGGCATCGCCTATGCCGTCCCTAAGAGGTAGGCTCTGAGAGGGGCTGTGCCGAGCCGCGGCGAGCCCGATGCTGCTCGAAGCGAGTCGACCATGACCAGCCGCAGGCACCCGAGGCGACGATCGATAGCAGGCTGGCTGGCCGCGCTGGCACTATTCAACCTCGCCTTCGTCGCCATGGCGCAGGATCAGCGCAGCGCCCCGCGCCAGGCCATTGTCCTCGACATCGAGGGAGCCATCGGCCCGGCGACGACGGAATATCTGCGACACGGCCTGTCGGAAGCCGTCGCGCGCAGTGCCGCTCTGGTCATCCTGCGCATGGACACGCCGGGCGGGCTCGACAGCGCCATGCGGGATATCATCCGCGATATTCTCGCCTCGCCTGTGCCGGTCGCGACCTATGTCAGCCCAAGCGGCGGGCGAGCTGCGAGCGCCGGCACCTATATTCTCTATGCAAGCCACATTGCCGCCATGGCGCCCGGCACGAATCTCGGGGCAGCGACTCCCGTGCAGCTCGGCGGTGGCCGGCAGCCGTTCGGTGGCTCGCAGGAGCCGGAGAAGGAAGGGAGCCCGCCCGCTACTCCGCGGGATGCGTCGGAGGCCAAGGCGGTCAACGACGCCGTCGCCTATATCCGGGGTCTGGCCGAACTGCGCAGCCGCAACGCAACCTGGGCGGAGAAGGCCGTGCGTGAGGCGGCGAGCTTGCCGGCGACCGAGGCTGTTCAACAGGACGTGGTCGATTTCATCGCCACCGACCTTCAAGACCTCATCACCAAGGCCGACGGACGGACGGTGCGCATCGGCGACCAGGAGCAGCGCCTCGCGACGGCGGGGCTGACCCTCGTTGCCATGGAGCCTGATTGGCGCACCCAGCTCCTCGCCGCGATCACCAACCCGAATATCGCCTATATTCTACTGCTCCTCGGCTTCTATGGACTGATCTTCGAATTCATCAATCCGGGTGCAGTTGCTCCCGGCGTGATCGGTGCGATCAGTCTCCTCGTCGGCTTCTTCGCGCTCAATCTCCTGCCGATCAATTATGCAGGCATGGCGCTGCTGCTGCTCGGCATTGCGCTCATGACGGCGGAGGCCTTCGTGCCCTCCTTCGGTGTGCTGGGCATCGGCGGGGCTGCCGCCTTCGGCCTTGGGTCTCTCTTCCTGTTCGACCGCGATGTGCCGGGATTTGCGCTGTCCTGGCCGGTGGTGGTAGCGGCGACCGGGGTAAGTGCGGGCTTTCTCGCGATTGCGATGGCGGCGGCCGTCCGCGCGCATCGTCGGTCGGTCGTCACCGGCGACACGGGTCTCGTCGGCGCCCCCGGCGAGGTTCTGGAGTGGAACGGACCAGAAGGATACGTGCGTGTCCATGGCGAGCGTTGGGCGGCGCGCTCACGCGTGCCGCTGGTCCCACGCCAATGGATACGCGTGGTCGGCCGCGACCGTCTCACGCTCGTCGTCGAACCCGACGCAGGACAGACACCATCCGGAGGTGAAGCATCATGATCGCCTATACGCCTTACATTGTTCTCATCGCGCTCGTCGTCCTCATCCTGGCGTCGACCATTCGCATCATGCGGGAATACGAGCGCGCGGTGGTCTTCACCCTGGGCCGTTTTTCGGGCGTCAAGGGGCCGGGGCTGATCCTCCTCATTCCCTTCGTCCAGCAGCTCGTGCGCGTCGACCTGCGGACGCTCGTGCTCGATGTGCCGAGCCAGGACGTGATCTCGCGTGACAACGTTTCGGTGAAGGTCAACGCGGTGCTCTATTTTCGTGTGATCGAGGCCGACAAGGCGGTCATTGAGGTCGAGAATTTCATGGCGGCGACGAGCCAGCTCGCCCAGACGACGCTGCGCTCCGTGCTCGGCAAGCACGATCTCGACGAGATGCTCGCGGAACGCGACAAGCTCAACCGCGATATCCAGGAGATCCTCGACCACCAGACGGACGCCTGGGGCATCAAGGTGGCCAATGTCGAGATCAAGCATGTCGATATCGACGAGAGCATGGTACGCGCCATCGCCCGCCAGGCGGAGGCCGAGCGCAATCGGCGGGCCCGCATCATCGATGCCGAGGGCGAGCAGCAAGCTGCCGAGAAACTCGTGGAAGCCGCTACGAGCCTGGCCAGGGCACCCGAGGCCATGCAGCTGCGCTATCTCTCGACGCTCCAGAGTATCGCGGGCGAGCGCAACTCGACGATCGTCTTCCCGATACCGGTCGATTTCCTGAGGCAGTTCACGAATGCGGCGAGCTTGCAGAACAACAGTCCGGGCCCGGGAGGCGTCCGCGATCCGAAGTGACGACGGGCCGATACCGGTGGCAGAACGGCCGGGACAACAGCTGGCGCTTGCTCGCGTCCACCAAAAGAGCCGCGGATTCTGAATCGCGCCAAAGCGCTTTGCGCGCTTCAAACCGCCCCCTCCGTCGGTATGGCGAGGATGCGCCCGCAATGCTTGCAGTGGACGGCGTCGATATCGTGGATCTGCAAGGCGCAGTCGGGGCATTCGAAGCGAACTTTGTTGGGTCGAAAGACGGCCTGCAAAAGCCTCAGGAAGAGGGCGACACCGACGACCATAATGATGACCGCGAGCAGTCGCCCGCCTGGGCCGACCAGTATGATGTCGCCGAAGCCGGTCGTGGTGAGTGTGGTGATCGTGAAATAGAGCGCATCGATGTAACTGGTGATTTCCGCGTTGATGTCGTTTTGCGTGACGTAGACGAAGGATGTCACGATGAAGATGAAGACGCCGAGGTTGAGTGTTCTCTGGATTACGTCCTCATAACGCCTGAACCAGGGGGAATCGGCGCGCAGGTCACGCAAGAGCTGGTAGGACCGCAACAGCCGCAAGGCGCGCACGATCCGCAAAAAGGCGAGATTCTCGAGAAAGGCCGGCAGGAACAGCGATGCGATCACCGCAAGATCGGCCATCGTCGAGACGGTGAGGAGATATTTGGTTCGATGGGTCTCGGCGTAGAGGCGCGCGGCGAACTCCACCGCCAGCACGGTTCCGATCAGAAAATCGACCGGAATGACCCATCGTTCATCCGTCAGGGATGCGGCGACGATGAACACGGCGATGGTGACGACGTCGAGGACAACGAGCCCGTAGCGGAAGCGGCGCGCGCGCCTGTTGCGTCCGAAATACAGGCTTCGCAGCGTTACGCGAAGTTTGGACATGCTGGGCAATCGGACTCTCATCGCTGAAATCGGGATCTATCTAAGGACCGATCATCTCCTGTTGCGAGATGTTCCGCCCTCGCCCTGCCGGACTTTCGCGTCACGCCGCCGATCAAGGTAGCGCATGGCGGGGGTGACCGTCGCCCCGTGCAGCAGGATCGACACCACGATGATGAAGGCGATCGTGCTCCAGAGGACTTCTGGCGCTTCGAAGGATCCGTGCTGGAGCGCATAGGCGAGATAGTAGACCGAGCCGATTCCGCGGATGCCGTAGAAACTGATGATCGCTTTTTCGTTATTGGGCAGGCCTGTACCTGTAAGGCCGATCCAGCCGCTCAAGGGACGAATGATGAACAGGGCCGCGATCCCGAATGCCACCCCCTCCCAAGTCAGGGCGCGCAGGAGAACGCCGGATGCCAAGGCTCCACCGAATCCGACGAGCAGCGCCATCATCATCAAGCGTTCGAGCTCCTCGGCGAAATCGTGCAGCTTCTCGTGGAAGTCGTGATGGCGCTCGGCGGCGCGCAGGGCCAGCGCGGCGACGAATACGGCGAGAAAGCCATAGCCTCCCACGATCTCGGCAAGGCCATAGGCCAGGCAAGTGATGGCGAGCGCTACAAAGCCGTCGCCCGTTCGCGAAATCTTCGCCCGGTGGGGGAGACGAAACAGGAGCCATCCGAGCGCCCGACCCGTGATGACGCCGACGACCAGGCCGACGACCAATTTCCAAAGGACGCTGACCGATAGCCAATCGAGGAACCAGGGTTCGCCCGACCCGCTCACCAAAGCGAGCGCGATGGCGGCATGCACGAACGGAAAGGCCAGGCCATCGTTCAGGCCGGCTTCCGAAGTCAACCCAAAGCGGACTTCGCCATCCTCGCCCGAGTCCGGCGGGCCCACCTGGATATCGCTCGCGAGCACGGGATCGGTCGGCGCAAGGACAGAGGCAAGCAGAAGGGCCGTCGCAATGCCGAAGCCCAGCAGTCCGTGGGCCAATAGCGCGAGGCCGAGGATCGTCAGCGGCATGGCAATGCCGAGCAAGCGCCATGTGATGATCCAACTTCGCCAGCGCACGGGCCTGTCGATCTTCAAGCCGGCCCCCATCAGCGAGATGATGACGACGAACTCGGTGAGCCGTTCGACGATCGGCAAATGCTCCTGCGGATGCGGGACGAGCTCCGAAGCAAGTGGTGAGGCGAAGAAGAGCGCGCCGATGCCCACGCAGACGATGGGAAGCGACAGCGGCGCTTCCTTAAGAATCATCGGCAACCAGGCCGTCAGGAGGATCAGGATGCCGGACCCGATGAGAGCAACGATATAGGGGTCCATGTCGGAGGCCGATCCTTTCGCCCAGAGCCACGCCGGTCCAGCAGAGACATAACCGTGCAGGCCCGCGAGAGTTCGGCTGCAGGGACGGACATCCGCAATTCCCGCGGTGTTCGGGTCAAGACTTGTTCGCCGGATCTAGGCCGCCACCGAGGTTCGCGATGATCGTGTCAGTCCCACCGGCCGTCGGCGCGCTGCGCGTCATCGGCAGGGTGGCGCCAAGTCTTGCTCATGCCAGCAGTTGCGTGGGCACGCCGAGCAGAGGACCGGCTGCGGCAAGCCGCTGATCGAGCGTGTGCACCGTGGCGCCGTGTTCCGAGGCTGTGGCGAGGTGGAGCGCATCGCCCGCGCGGAGTCCAAGTGAATGCTGATCGACGAACTTCGCCGCCGTCCGGAAATGCCCGCCGGTTACCGGCAGGACCGTGAAGCTCTCCACGACCAGCTTGTTGAATATCGCCAAGGCCGAGGCGCGCTGCTCCAGCGTGATCTGTCTGGTCCGGAGCTTGATCGCCATCGCGGACGACATCTCGGTAAGGGTCCAGTCGCTGATCAGAAGCTGCTCCGGGTCCTGCTCTGCCAGCCAGCTTTGGGCGCGAGCAGTCGCAGCTTCGGCCGCCAGCGCCGCGACGATCAGCGATGTATCGAGATAGAGCATCAGTAGCGGTCGCCGTCCCGCATCGATCGCACCAGATCGGCGGCGTCCTCAACCTGCGCCGGCATGGCGGCGGTCAGCGCCTGGAGCATGGCCATGTCGATCCGCTTGCGGGGTCTCGCTACGGCCGTGAGCCGTGCGACCGGCTTGCCGCGCCGGGTGATGTCGACCGTACCGCCAGCTTCGACCCGGTCCACGAGCTCGCTCAAATGTGCCTTGGCATCAGCCAGATTGATCGCGTCCATCGTCATGTTCCTGACCATCTAGATAGTCATATAGCGCATGACGTCACATATTTCCAGCCGAAGAGCCGCCCACCCGCGTGCTCTCGACAAGAGGCTTTTCGCTCGCTCGACCCCTGCAGTCTGAGCCCGCCACCCGGCTTGTCGGGCGGCGGGCCGAAGCCAACGCGAAGCTCGCGCTCTTTGGTTCTATTCCGCGGCCTGCCGCTGGTCACCGGCGGATGGGAGCTTGCCGGAGAGCACGTCCTCAGCCGTGACCTTCAGGTTCTTCACCGAGCTCGTCCACTGGCCCCAGACCGTCGGGTCGATCCCGTCGCCATTATTGCCGAGGTTCTGAAGCCGGCGCTGGTCGTTCTCGGTGAGAACCTGTTTGGGAAGCGGCCCGAGGTGACGAACATCGTCGGCCGTCATGCCGATCATCTCGCCCACCCGCTTGCCGTAGTCGTCATGGATGAGGAACAGGTGCCACAGCATCCGTTCCTGCACATCCCGCTCGCACTGACCGAGCATCGTGCCCATGTTGAGCACCAGGTCGTCGCGCTCCCAATCCATCATGGTGCAGTAGCGGCCGCGCGCCTGCACATAGTCGTTCCGCCGCTCGATGACGCTGCGCGTGAGCTTGCCCCGGATCTCCGGCGCATTGTTCGGCTCCTCGCGCCCTGCCTCATGCAAGCCGTTGTGGATGGAGGGCTCATAATTGACGTGCGGGTTCTGTCCGGGTGCGATCTCCCGGCGATAGGACATCGTGCCGCCGGACAGATTGGTGTGCACCGTGGCGTTCTTGGCCTGGTTCACCGGCAGCTGCAGATAGTTGGTGCCGACGCGATAACGCTGGGTGTCGGAATAGGAGAAGGTGCGCCCGACGAGCATCTTGTCGTCCGAGAAGTCGAGCCCGTCCACCAGCACGCCCGTGCCCATGGCGATCTGCTCGTTCTCGTTGAAGAAGTCCTCGACATTCCGGTTGAGCGTCATGACGCCGACATGGCGCAGCAGGAAGTCCTTTTCGGGCCAGATCTTGGTGTCGTCCAGCGGATCCCAGTCGAGTTCCGGATGATCATGGTCGTCCATGATCTGGACATACAGGTCCCACTGCGGATAGTCGCCCTGCTCGATCGCCTTGAAAAGGTCCTTCGAGGCCGAGCCGAAATCCTTGCCCTGCACCTTCTCGGCCTCTTCCTGGGTGAGGCTCGCGATCCCCTGGCGCGGGTGGAAATGATATTTCACCAGCACCGTGTCGCCTTGCGCATTCACCATCTTGTAGGTGTTGACGCCGAAGCCTTCCATGTGCCGGTAGCTCGCCGGAATGCCGCGCGGGCTGAACAGATGCGTCAGCATGTGCATCGATTCCGGCGTCTGGCTCATGAAGTCGAGGATCCGGTTCGGCTCCTGCCGAAAGGTCACCGGGTCCGGTTTCAACGAATGGATCACGTCCGGGAATTTGATGGCATCGCGGATGAAGAAGATAGCCAGATTGTTGCCGACCAGATCCCAGTTGCCGTCCTCGGTATAGAATTTGACCGCGAAACCGCGCGGATCGCGGGCGACCTCGGAGGAATCCCGCCCACCGATGACCGTCGAGAAACGGATGGCGAGCGGCGTCTTCTTGCCGGCCGTCTGGAAGAGCTTCGCCCGGGTGTATTTGGACGCGGGCTCGTCGCCGATCTTGCCGCTCGCTTCGAACTCGCCGTAGCAGACGAAGCCGCGCGCGTGGACCACCCGTTCGGGGATGCGCTCGCGATCGAAATGCGTGATCTTCTCCAGGAACTGGTAGTTCTCCAGCGTGGCCGGGCCGCGGCTGCCCACCGTGCGCTGAGACTGATTGTTGGTAACGGGATGACCCTGTCTGTTGGTGAGGACCTTTTCGTCTCCACCAAGCTTCGGGTTGTCGTCTCGCTCACCCATTTCTCACTCCTCTGTCTCACCGGCGTCAGCGGCCGTCCGCAACGGTATTGTCTCTCGCGTCAGAGGGGTAGCTAGCGCAGGCCCGCGGTCGTTCAAGCGAGCCGCGGGGACCCCATTCGCGCGCAAGCTGGCACCCTCTGCCTCGATGGAAAGCGACCGGCGCGCCGCGCCTCCTTGACGACTGCACATTCCTCGTCCGGCGCGAGCAGAATTCGCGACGGATATCGTCGCACTCTATAGCAGCGGACCCCCTGCAAGTCGAAGGCGGAGATGACCCGGCGGCCAGGCGAGATGGCAGGGAGCGGATGCCGAGATCGCCGCGCTCGCGCGGTGCTCGGCGCTGGATGCCGCTGCCATGAAGGCATGCTGGAGGAGCTCACTCCACCAGGAAGTGAACATGCGGCCTGCCATTGTGTCGTGACCGCTCCACCTGGGCGCTCACGCCGAAGACGTCGCGGATCATCGGCGCGGTAACGATCTCGTTGGGGGGGCCGGCTGCGACGACACGCCCCTCCCGAAGGACGGCGACGGCATCGCAGAACATGGCGGCGAGATTGATGTCGTGCAGCGCGACGATGCTGGTCGCCGGCAGCCGCCGGACGAGCGACAGGATCTCGAGCTGATGCTGGATGTCGAGGTGGTTCGTCGGCTCATCGAGCAGGAGTTCGCTCGGCGTCTGAGCCAGCGCCCTGGCGATCTGGGCCCGCTGGCGCTCGCCGCCGGAGAGCGTGTGCCAGAGCTGATGCCGCTTGCATTCCAGCCCGACCTGGCGCAACGCGTTTTCGACGGCTTCGTCGTCCGCTTCTGTCCAAGGCGAGAGCGGGCCGCGGTGCGGCGTGCGCCCGAGGCGGACGATGTCGAGCACCGTCACCTGGGCCTCCGTGGTGGCCAACTGCTCCACGAAGGCGAGGCGTCGTGCGACGGCCGCGCGCGACAGGCGCGCGATGTCGGTCTCGCCGAGGGTGACGATACCGCTCGCGACGCGCCTCAGCCCGCAGATCAGGCGCAGGAGGCTCGACTTGCCGGAGCCGTTCGGCCCGATCAGGCCGAGCGTGCTGCCGGGCGCCGCGGTGATGGTAACGCCGTCGACGATCATCCGCCCCGCAGCACTCCATCTCACGTCTCGTGCGGCTATGCTCATGACGGGCGCCTCGCGCGGTAGAGGATGACGGCGAAGGCCGGCGCTCCGAAGAGGGCCGTGACCACGCCGATCGGCAGGATCTGCTGCGGGATGATCACTCGCGAGATGATATCCGCGACGACCATGAAGACCGCCCCCATCATGAATGCCGCTGGCAGGAGGCGGCCGTGGCCGGGCCCGACCAGGAACCGGGCCGCATGGGGAATGACGAGCCCGACGAAGCCGATGGAACCGACGAGGCTCACCATCGTCGCGGTCATGGCGGCGGCCGCGCCGTAAAGCACGAGCTGGGTCCGCCTGACGGGGATGCCGAGCGCGGCGGCCGCGTCGCCGCCGAAGGTGAAGGCATCGAGCGCGCGGGCATGGAGGAGCGAGATGCCGAAGCCGAGGAATGCAACCGGTGCCGCAAGATGGACATCGGGCCAGCGCACGCCGCCGAGATTGCCGAGGAGCCAGAACATCACGCCGCGCACCTGCTCGGCGCTGGCGGAACTGGTGACGATATAGGAGGTTGCGGCGTTGAAGAGTTGCGAGCCGGCGACGCCGGCCAGAATCGTGCGGTCGAGCCCACCGCCCGCTCCGGCGGCGAGCAGGACGACGAAAGCGAAAGCGATGATCGCTCCGGCAAAGGCTCCAGCCGACAGCGATAGCGTGCCGGCGCCGAGCCCCAGGATCATGACGGCGACCGCGCCGGTCGACGCCCCGGCGGAAATCCCCAGCATGTAGGGCTCGGCCAAGGGATTGCGCAGCAAGGCTTGCAGGATCACGCCGGAAACGGCGAGCGCGGCGCCGCAGCAGGCGGCGACGAGAGCACGGCTCAGCCGGTAGTCCCAGATGATGCCTTCCTGAACCCTGCCAACCCCGAAGCCGGCGTCCACCAGCCTGTTGGCTATCGCCTTGAAGGTGGTGGTGAGCGGGATCGCCATCTCGCCGATCGAGACCGCAAAGCTGATGGCGACGGCGAGGAGGCCAAGCCCCGCGAGGACGAAGACGGCTTGCAACTCCCAGCCGCGGCCAAGAACCGGATCGCGGATCAATGGGAAAGCCCGAACGACTTGATGCCGCGCGCCAGCGCCTCGATGCCGTCGACCGTGCGGACCGAGGGATGCATCGCCTCGACATCCATGAGAATGAACCGCTTGTTGCGGACCGCATCGAGCCTGCTGACGACCGGGTCGTTCATCAGGAAGTCGCGCTTCACGGCAGGGTCGTCGGCTGGATAACGGCGGCGGTTCATCTCGGCCATCACGATGACGGTCGGATCGGCGGCGACGATGCTCTCCCAGCTCGTGAGGGGCCATTCCTCGTCGGTGGTGATGACGTTGCGGACCCCGAGCTTCCCGATCATGGAGGCGGGCACGCCGTTCCGGCCGGCAACGAAGGCATCACCCTTCGCATTCGGGCTGGAAAACCAGAAGACGACGGAGACGTCCTTCGCCTTCTCGCCCGCCACGGAGGCTATCGCATCCGCCTCCCGCTTCCGCAGGTCGGCGATGAGCGTCTCGCCGCGCTCCCTGACGTCGAAGATTTGCGCCAGCTCGCGGATCTCCTGGTAGACGAGATCCATGGTGAACGGCGTCTTGCGCGCGCCGTCGCCGCCCTTGCTGTTGTCCTTCACGCAATCCGCCGGCGAGACATAGGTCGGGATGCCGAGCTTCGCGAATTGCTCGGGTCGTCCCACCACCCCGTTCGGCCCGACATGCCACACGAACTGGGCCGTCACCAAGTCGGGGTTTTGAGCCACGACGGCCTCGAAGCTCGGATCGTTGTCGGCCAGGCGCTTGATCCCGGCATTCTCGTTTGCGAACTGCTTCAGGACAGGCCCGAACCAGACGGCGGTTCCGACCATTCGATCGGCGAGGCCGAGCGAAAAGAGGATTTCCGTGCTGCTCTGGCCGATGGAGACGACCCTCTGCGGCGCCTTTTCGAAGGTGATCGGAGCACCGCAATTCTCGATCGTCAGAGGATAATGCGTCGGCTGCGCTGCAAGGCTCTGCTGCGGTGCGAGCGCGAGGAAAAGAAGCCCGGCCGCCGCCAGCGCGAGCCGGAATGGACGGAATACGACGCTTGCAGGTGTAAGGACGCTTGCAGGATAAAGAAGAACAGACACCGACAACCCCTTTTCTCTGAAAGGGGGCTTGGGCCGAAGGTTCGCATGGCTGGACCGTGCCGGGAGCCGGCGTGCAGGACAGCAAAGCGATCCGCCGGGACACCCCGCCCGAGGACACGTTCGATGCTCACGGGCAGGTCTCCTGGCTCGCGGGTCGAAACCGGCTGTCTGGCCTTCCCAACGCAGGGCACCTCAGGCGGTGCGGGCGTCAGTGGCACGTCGCGACAGCGGCTCGCCGCTTACAGTTGCGGGGGCAGCTCCGGCATGGGCGTTCGACCGCAAGGACGAGCCGCCGCACCGGATTCCCTCTTAGCGCCGGAGAATCACTCCGGCGACCCATGAACATCGACAAGGTGGGCCGAACCTCACGCCCCGGTCAAGCCGTGACATTCCGTCGGCGGCGATGACATAGACGAAATGTTATAACGTTGCAATATTGAAATCCTCGCGTTCGGGTCAGGAGGCTGTTTTGCCTGCAGGAGCATTCATGCCCCCCGTCCACGCAGCCTTCAGGGCGTCCTCCGCGGCCGTGGAACGGCGCTCTATCTGCTCACGATCGGTCTGGTCCGTGATCGTGTGCTCGGCGGCCGCCCTGACGCTCGTGAGTTGCTCCCGGACGGCATCGAGCTGGACCGGCAGTCTCGCACGTTCAGCGATGCGGGCGAGCGCCTCGAGCATGTGAATGACGACGAGGGGCTTGTCCGCGCCGTTCTGGCGGATCTGGCTGAACCCGGCTTTCAGCAGGCTCGCATAAGTCGAGCGCGGGCAGACGATGCGGATCTTGCCGTCCTCATCGGCGAAGAGGCCGGGCGGCAGGGCCCGGTTCATGATCCGCGACAGGGACGCCGAAAGCTGGTTGAGCACCGCCACGGCGGTATAGGGATCGTTGACGCCCGGCGACAAAGCCCGCACGGCGATCTCGACCAGATGCCGGATGGAGAATTCGAGGTCCTGGACGGGTGTGCGGTGAACCCCGATCAGGATGCACTCGCTGATCGCCTTCTTGAGATCGTCGCCGACGCGGTCGCGCGGATGAATGCCGATTCCCTGTCCGCCCTCCACGACATAATCGCCCGCTCTGAAGTAGAGGCCCACGAGGACATCGGCCCGGCGGGCGACCGCCTCCAGGCGATCGAACTCGATCGCCTGGACGTAACCGGCCTTGTCCGGTCCGACGAAGACCGCCTCCCGGTCGAAGTCTCTGGGCAAGGCATCGGCGGGATCGACCGGATCGTCGGGCGCCAGAGGAGCAAGATCGTCGATGACGCCGTCGAGTTCGCGGCCGACGCGCTCGATGACCGTTTCGGACATGATCGAGCGGGCGAGCGTATGGAGGAAGAATACCAATAAGGCGACGCTGACGACCGTCAAAGCAATGGCGAGTGTGACGGTCGAGAATGGAAGGAGCCCCGCGCCGCCGCGCCGGCCGATCGAGGCCAGTACCAGCAGGCAATAGACGATCGTCATGACGAAGGTGCCGAGCACAGCTTGTGTCTGCGGGCTCGCCATGAAGTTGCGCACGAGCCTCGGGCCGAACTGGTTGGCGGCCAGCGTGAGCACGACCATGGTGATGGAGAAGACCAGGGTGGTCATCTGGATCATCGACGACAACAGGGTCGAGAGCAGGTCCCGTGCGTCGTTTGCCGTGCTCACATAGACGAGCCAGGGCGCCGCGTCGGAGGGACGGGCAGCGAGTTGCGCATCGAGCCACAGGCTCGCCAGCACGAGCAGGACAGCGGCCAGCGCCAGCGCCGCCGGCACGAACCAGAAGCTCGTCTGAAGGTAGTCCCAGAGCGCACGGGAGCGGCCGCGGTGCTGCAGCGGCGCACTCATCGCAGCCCCTCGCAACCACAGAGCGATGCAAACCCCGCGGGCAGGGGCGTGGCTGCGACCATATCAACTTGCGGCAGCACGATTGGCGTTGCCTTTCGGCGGTTGCACCGCGACGTCTCGGATCCTCGACCAGAGTGATGGGAACCATGCTATCGGCACGGTGTTCCCAAGCTGGTATCCGGTTTCCGCTCGAGCTCATGGCGGAACACGCCTCGAACGAACTGTGCGGGCGGGCTTTTCCGGCTCGCTGCCTCCCACCACAGGAGGAGAGCCGCATTGCAGCTCACCGGGCTCGGCCTCTGGTTGACTGCCGCCATCTTCCTGGCTGCTGCGGTGGTGGTCTGGGCGGCGGGCACGCGGCTCACCGGCTATCTCGATACGATCGCGACCATCACGGGGCTTGATCAAGCTTTCACGGGCATGCTGCTCCTCGGCGGCATCACGTCCTTGCCGGAGGTAGCGGCTGTTGCGACGGCTTCGGTTGCCGGCGACGCACCGCTGGCGACCAACAATCTCCTCGGTAGCGTCTCGATCAATGTCCTGCTCATCGCCTTCGCCGACGCCGTCCTCGGCCGCGCCGCGCTGACCTCGACGGTGCCCACCTCGACGACGATGCTTCAGGGGGCGCTGGGCATGATCGCGCTGGCGCTGGTCGCCGTCGCCGTGCTCACCGGCGACGTGGCGCTCGGCTGGGTCGGCCTGTGGCCGATCATATTGTCCGCCTATTGCGTCTGCGCCTTCTGGCTCTCATCTCGCTACGCGCGTCGCCCGCCCTGGCACGCGCGCGACGCCAATCCGGAAGGGCAGGGCGGCGATGCTGACCGAAGCGCGCATCCTTCGTTGCGCTCGCTCGTCATGCGAACGAGCCTCGCCGCGGCGTTCATCCTCGTGGCCGGCTTCCTCCTGGCCCGTGCGGGTGAGGCCATTGCGGTCGAGACCGGGCTCGGCTCGGGGCTTGTCGGGCTCGTGCTCGTCGGTTTCGCGACATCGCTTCCGGAGGTCAGCTCAATTACCGCCGCGGTGCGGCGAAAGCGGTATGAAATGGCGCTGGGCGACGTCTTCGGGACGAATCTCCTGACGATCGGTTTGCTCGTCCTGTCGGACGCGCTCTACCTCAAGGGCCCGGTTCTTCGGGAAGCCGGACGGTTCGAGGCGATCGCCTCGCTCATCGGTGTCCTGCTTACCGGCATATTCCTCGTCGGCCTCATCGAGCGGCAGAGCAAGACGGTGCTGCGCATGGGCTACGACGCCGTCCTCGCCATCGTCGTGTTCGCGGGCGGCCTCGTCATTCTTTACTTCAACCAGGGCTCATGAGACCGCCGTCAGGACGATCCTGTCCTGCGGTCGTGCCAGTCACCCAGCGTCTTTCCGAATTCCGCCCCGAGAAGCAGGATCTGCGAGGAATAATAGACCCACAGCATGATCGTCATGATGCTGGCAGCGGCCCCGTAGGTCGAAAGGGCGCCGCTGCGGCCCACCACGAGGCCGATCACGAATTTCCCAAAGGTGAAGAGGATGCCGCTCAGAACGGCGCCTGACAGCACCTCGCGCCAGCTCGGCCGGGCATTCGGCAGGATCGCGAAGATCAGCGCAAACAAGAGCACGGCGAAGAAGAGGCCGAGAACGAAATTGCCGGCGATCAAAGCCGTCGCCACGCCCGGAAAAACCCCGGCAAGGTAGTTGGAGGCTGCCGCAAGCGCTGCATCGACAAGAAGGGACACGAGCAGCAGGAAACCGAGGCTCGCGATCAGCGCAAAGCTCAGAAGGCGGCCACGCAGGAAGGCCCAGAGCCCGACAGTGGAGGGCCGCCCAGCCTTCCAGATAATGTTCAGCGCGTCCTGGATCTCGACGAGTGCGCCAGTGGCAAGCAGCAGAAAGGTGACGAGGCCTATGATGGTGCCGAGGATTCCCGATCCGAAATTGCGGGCGTCGGCAATCATCGCCTGCAAGAGCCCGGCGCCCTCAGTCCCGATCAGGCCGCCGAGCTCGCGGACGATCGCTCCCTGGGCGGCATCATGTCCGAAGGCGAGCCCCGCGATGGCGATGACCATCAGCAGCATGGGCGCAAGCGAGAAGACGGCGTAGAAGGCGATCGCCGCGCCGAGGCTCATGGCACGATCTTCCCACCAGCCGGCAATGGTGCCCCTGGAGAGATATCGAACTTGCTCCCACATCGCTCTTGCACCTCGAAGCTGCAGGCCTGGAAAACCGCCGGCGCCGTCGCATCAAGCCGGCGGTGGGCGGCGTGCGACCGGTGTTCCCCGCTATGCGCAAGGCTCGATGATCAAGGCCGGCAGGCCGTCCCAAAGCACGGCAACAAAGGAGAAGACCGCGATTGCTCCCGTGACGTAACGCCAGAACCGACGCAGGCTTCCGTCCGGCTCGCCGGAAATCCCAGGCCCGTGCCCCGCAACGGCCGCGGCGAAGATCAGCGCATCGAGCGCGAGCGCGATCAATGTCGCAACCCCCACGACGAAGGGGACCGTGCCGACGCCGAGGAGCATCGTTCGATCGAAGCCGCGGGCGCAGGCCAGCCCGTTGAAGCCGTAGACAAGCAGGAAATGGGCGGCCCAGACCAGAAAGCCACCCATCAGGAACGCGATCTTGGAGACGAAACCGGCGGTCGCCATGGCTCACGCTCCTATGAGCCGTGGGAAGAACGTGACGACGACCAGGCCGACCAGGCCCTGGCCGAGCGCATAGACCCACAACAGCACGGTGTTGTCGAAAGTGGCGCGGCGCATGCCGTCGAGCCGGCCGGCGAAGGACCGCGCGAGGGTATAGAGCGCCATGATCGCGAGGGTGGCGACATAAAAGCCCTGCAGACCGGCGATCATGGCGACTGTCGCCGCATAACCGCTGTCGGTCGGGCGAAGGCCCGATTCATCGAGAGCATGCAAATCATTGAGCAGGCCGAGGACGAGCAGCGCGAGCGCACCGAGGAGGGCGAGCCGCATGGGCCAGGGGCTGCGTTCCGGCACACGGGCGAGCAGCCGGCTCGCGAGGATGAGGAGCCCGCCGCTTGCGATGTAAAGGGCGGCCGCCAGCGCGGGCCGGGCGAGCGAGGGCATGTCGGCCGCCGAAGGCCATCCCTCCGGACGCACGGTCCAGAGAAAGAAATACGAAAAGAGCAGGCAGGCGAAGAGTGTGCCAGCGACGAGCAGCAGCACGATCATCGCCCACCACGAGTGGCTCATCGGTCCCGTGACATAGACCGGCAGCTTGATGCCGCCGCCGATGTCGACCGGGGCTTGGCTCGGGCCGGGATCCGTGTCCCAGAGCCACCACGCCACCATGGCTATGGCGAGGACGCCGCAGATGACGGCGGGCACGACGAGCTTGACCGTCAGGAGCAGGAAGAAGGCGGCGGTGAAGAGCGCCGCCAGCACCGTTGGCCAGCTCGGCCCGGGCATCTGGACGAGATATTGCGGCTCGGCGGTGATCGGGCTCGTGACGATCGTCTCGCGCCCACCGGTCGGCGCGCCCGGCAGGTAGTAGCGGCCGGCCTCCACGTCCCTGGCGAGGTTCGGCTGGTCCCAAAGCGGTTCGCGGCTCGTGACGATCGGGATGCTGCGATTGGCGTAGTTGCCGCTCGGCAGCCATTCGAGCGTGCCGGCGTTCCAGACATTGCCGGCATTGTCCTCGCCGACGCGGAAGGAGCGGATGAGGTCGTAGACGAACAGCGCCACCCCGGCCGCGATCATGAAGGCGCCGATGGTCGAGAGCATGTTGAGAACGTCCCAGCCGAGACCGGCGGGATAGGTATAGACCCGCCGCGGCATGCCGATCAGCCCGGTGATGTGCATCGGGAAGAAGGTCACGTTCATGCCGATGAACATGAGCCCGAAGACCCATCGGCCGAGCCGCTCGGACAAGGGCTTGCGGCTGGCATGCGGCGCCCAATAGTAGAAGGCGGCGAACAGCGGAAAGACCATGCCGCCGATGAGCACATAGTGGAAATGCGCCACCACGAAATAGGTGTCGTGCGCCTGCCAGTCGAAGGGCACCATGCCCACCATCACGCCGGTGAGGCCGCCGAGGGTAAAGATGAAGAGAAAGCCGAGCACGAAGAGTGCCGGCGTCGTGAGCCTCACCCTTCCCGCGGCGATCGTCGCGATCCAGGCGAAGACCTGGATGCCGCTCGGCACGGAGACCGCCATGCTTGCGGCCGAGAAGAAGCTGAGACTGAGTTGTGGGATGCCGGTGGTGAACATGTGGTGCACCCACACGCCGAAGCTGATGAAGCCTGTCGCGATGATCGCGAGCACCACGAGCCGATAGGCGACGAGCGGCGTCTGCGCGATCGTCGGAACGATCATTGACACCATGCCGGCCGCCGGCAGGAAGATGATGTAGACCTCCGGATGGCCGAAGAACCAGAAGAGATGCTGCCACAGCAGCGGGCTGCCGCCCTTCTCCGCGATGAAGAACGGCCAGCCGAAGGCGCGCTCCAGTTCGAGCAGGGCCGTGCCGAGGATGATGGCCGGAAAGGCGAAGACGATGAGCCCGGCGAAGACCAGCATCGCCCAGGAATAGACGGGCAGCTTGTCGAGGCTCATGCCCGGCGCACGCGTCTTCAGCACACCGACGATGATCTCGATGGCGCCCGCAATCGCCGAGATCTCGATGAAGCCGATGCCGAGCAGCCAGAAATCGATGTTTATGCCCGGCGAATATTCGGTGCTCGACAAGGGCGGATAGATGAACCAGCCGGCATCCGGCGCCACCTGGAAGAAGAGGCTGCAGAAAAAGGCGAGCCCCCCGAAGAAATAGGCCCAGAACGCATAGGCCGACAGGCGCGGGAATGGCAGGTCGCGCGCCGCCTGCATGTTGGGCAGAAGATAGACACCCATGGCCTCCACCGCCGGCACGGCGAAGAGAAACATCATGACGGTGCCGTGCATGGTGAAGAGCTGGTTGTAAGTGCCCTGGCTCACGAGGCCGGCATCGGGCACCGCGAGCTGGCTGCGCATGATGAGCGCCAGTATCCCCGCCAGGATGAAGAAGAGGAAAGCTGTGCCGATATAGAAGATGCCGATATAGGTATTGTTGACGACGGTGGCGAAGCTGAAGCCGGGCGGCGGCTGCCAGACGCGGCTCAGCGTTTCGAATTCGCCCTCCGGCCGCGGCAGAGTGTTCGGGAAATCCGGCTCGGGCCTTCCCTTGCGCTTTTCCGCCTGCGGCTCTTCCTCCTGGCGGGTCTCCGCCGTCATTTCAGGCCCTCCAGATAGGCGGCGATGGCGCGCAGATCCTCGCCCGAGAACACCGGGAAGGAGGGCATCTTGTTGTTGGGCTTCAGATGCTGGCTCGATGCGATCCAGCCGGCAAGCGTGCCCCGATTGTTGGGATAGATGCCGGCGGCAATGGAGCGCCGGCTGCCGATATGGGTGAGATCGGGGCCGAGATCGCCGTCGGCCGACGTGCCGCGCACCCGGTGGCAGGCGCCGCAGCCGGACTGAATGAAAAGGTCGCGGCCGCGGGCCTGGAAGGTGGTGGGCGGCGCGCGCGCCGGCTGCCGCTCAGCCCTCAGCCAGTCCTCGAAAGCCTCCGGCGCATGCGCGACGACCTCGAAGGCCATCAGCGCATGTGCCGCGCCGCAGAATTCCGCGCATTGCCCGCGATAGACCCCGGGGCGATCGGCTTTCAGGACGAGCCTGTTCGCCTGGCCGGGGATCATGTCGAGCTTGCCGGCAAGGCTCGGGACCCAGAAGCTGTGGATTACGTCGGCGGTCGTGAGCGTAAAGCGCACGGGTCGCCCGACGGGAATATGGATCTCGTTCGCCGTGACGAGCGGCTCGCGGCCGTCGTCGGCTTCGTAGCGCACGCGCCACCAGAACTGCTCGCCCACCACATGAATCTCGAGTGGTGCCTCGCCCGGCACGCTCACGAGGCCGCGGGCGAGGGCAAGGCCATAGACGAGCAAGGCCGAGAGCACCACGACGGGGAAGACGATGCCGCCGGCGATCACCATGCGACGGTCGGCGAGCCAACCGCGGCGGCCCGGCGGCGCGAGGAGCGCGAAAGCAAGTAAAGCCATAACCAGGAGGAAGATGAGGCCGGCGCCCGCGAACATGATCCAGGAAAGCGTCGCGATGCCCTCAGCATTCGGCCCGCGCGGTGCGAGCGCGGACTGAACGCCCGTGAAAAGCTCGTCGAGGATCGCGATGCCCTCCATGGTCCGGCCTCAGGGCCGCCGGGCCGGCGCATCGCCGGCCGCCGCACCGGTGTCTTGGCCCCGATCGGGTCGGCGCACCGCCTCCGGCGGGCGGAACCGGGGCTCGTCGGGCGTGATCTCGCGTCCGCGGACATTGGCGAGGAAAAGCGAGACGGCGCGGATCTGATCCTCCGTCATCGCCTTGGCGATCAGTTCCATCACGCTCTGCGGATCACCCTTACGCACGCCTTTCTTCCACTGCAGGAGCTGGTACTCGAGATAGGGGGCGAACTGACCGGCGACGTAAGGATAGAAGGGCGGCTTGCCGACGCCGTCCTCGCCATGGCAGCCGCCGCAGGCCGGCACGCCCTGCTCGGGAATGCCGCGGGCCGAAATGGCGCCGCCGATCTGCATGAGCTCGACATCGGTCCGCGGCGGAGCCGGATAGGGCGCGTCCTCGAGCGATGCGTAATAGGACGAGACGGCGAGCATCTCGTCCTCGGTGAGAGCCTTCGCGATCGGCGCCATCACCGCATTCGGCCGCAAGCCCGCCGCATAGTCCTGCAACGTCTTATAAAGATACCAGCCGCTCTGATCGGTGAGGCGCGGAAAGGCGCCGCTCGCATTGCCGGCGCCGTCGAGCTCGTGGCAGCGCGCGCAAGCGATGGCCCCCTGGTCGCGGCCGCCGTTGAGCGCGACCGAGCGCCCCTGAAGGATCTCGACGCGCCGGTCGCCGCGTGCCTCCGGGCTTTCCGTGGCCGCCATCTGCGACAGCGCCGGAAGCCCGATCACGAGCCCGGCGCCGATCGCGAGGCCGAAGGTGACGATGCTCGTCCTCATGCCTGCACCAGCGGCCGGGGGTTGTTCAGATACTGGTTTCGCAGCGCGTCCAGCGCCCAATAGGTGAGCGCGCCGACGGTGTCGGTCGGGTTGTAGCCGGCGTTCTGCGGAAAGACGCTCGCGCCCATAACCCAGAGATTGTGCAGGTCCCAGGATTGCAGATAGCGGTTCACGACGCTCGTCGTCGGGTCGGTGCCCATGATGGTGCCACCGGTATTATGCGTCGTCTGATAGGGCACGATGCTGTAGTGATCGTCGAGCCAGCCGACCGATAGCTGTTTGGCGCCCATGGCTTCGGCGATCCGCCAGGCTTTTTCCGTGACGTGGCGCGACATGAGCCGGTCGTTGTAGGGGAAGTCGAAAGTAATCATCCCGAGCGGCTGGCCGAAAGCATCCGTGTAATTCCGGTCAAGGCCGACGTAGTTGTTCGGATGCGGCACCGATGAGCCGTGCACTGACAGCGACACGGTGCTGTTGTAGTGACGGGCGACCGCCTCCTTCCAGGCGAGCCCCCAGCGCGGCGTGCCATCCGGCACGGGATGATGGTGAATAGGGCGCCCGCTCGTCTGATAGGCGGCGATATACGCGCCACCCACGAAGCCGAGGCCGGAATGGTCGAAACTGCCGTTGTTGAAATCGTCGATTGCCGTGCCCAGCGCCCCCGCGCCCATGAAGGGATTGATCCGCTTGGCGCCCTCATAGAAGACGTCGACGCTGGTCATGGTTTGGTAAGTGTAGTTGCGGCCGACCGTGCCCTTGCGGGTCGCCGGGTCGTAAGGCTCGCCGATGCCGGACTGGAGCATCAGAATGGGATTGTTGTGGGCGAAGGCGCAGAGCGCGACGACATTGGCTGGCTGGAAGACTTCCCGGCCTCGTGCATCCATATAGGTGACGCCGGTCGCGATCTTGGCGCCACGGTCCCACTCGATGCGCAGCACATAGGCGCGGGTGCGCAGCTCGAAATTGGCATTGGCGAGGGCAGAAGGCAGGATCGAGACCTGCGGGCTCGCCTTGGCGAAATGTTCGCAGCCATAGGTCTCGCAGAATCCGCAGTACATGCACGGCTTGAGCTCCGCGCCATAGGGGTTCTCGTAATGCCGCGTTGAATTCGATGACGGCACCGGGAAGGGGTGGTAGCCGAGGGTCGCCGCCGCTTGGCCGAAGAGGTGGCCCGAATGGGATTGCTTCATCGGTGGATTGGGATAGGGCGCGCTGCGCGGGCCCTCGAAGGGATTGCCGCCCGGCTGGATCTGCCCCTGGATATTGCCGGCGACGCCGCCTGTTCCGCAGATCTTTTCGAAGAAGTCGTAATGCGGTTCGATCTCCTCGTAGGTGATTCCCCAGTCCTGAATGGGAACGTCGTCGTCCAGGAAGTCGCGGCCGTAGCGCTCGTTGACCCAGGATCGAAGCGCGAACCATTCCGGCTGGAAGCGCCAGGTCTGGCCGTTCCAGTGCACCATCGCCCCGCCGACTCCCTCTCCCGGCAGGAAGGAGCCGAGCTGGCGCATCGGCAGCGCCCGCTGGCCCGGGAAATTGCGGAAGCTCAGCGTCTGCACGCGGGTGTCCTGCATCATGCCGTGGCGAACGGAATATTTGAGCTCGTCGTGCATGGTCGGCGACTGGAAGTCCGGCACAGTCTGGCGCATGGCGCCGCGCTCCAGCGCCACCACTCGGTAGCCTGCCTCCGCCAGTTCCTTGCCGAGGATTGCGGCCGTCATGCCGCCGCCCACCAGCGCGATGTCGACCGGCTTCATCCGGATAGCCATGGCGCGTCTCACCGATGTCCGGCGATATGCGCCCGGCGCGCGGCGTCGTTGGCCATGCCGATCGGCGGACGCGAATAGGCGTAGCCATAGACATCGACGAGATCGAGATACTGGGCGTAGGCTCCGGGAAAACCAACCATCCGCCAGCCGGCCATGTCGCGATTGCCGCCATAGGCGGGATCGGCGAAGAAGCCCTCGACGGTGTTGGCGAGCAGGGTTTCGAAGAACACCGGCGCCGGCAGGGACGGAAGCGTGATGCCGCCGTTCTCCAGGCCCGTCAGCACGGCGTCCATGCCGGTATCGGTGAGCTCCCAGAATTCGCGGCCGTTATTCGTGTCGCGCACGTGTTTGCGCGTTTCCTCGATGCCGATCTGGTAGAGCTGAGCGGGGGTGAAGCGTAGCTGATAGCCCTGCTGCGGCGGGGCGTCAGCAAGCCAGGGGCCGTTGAGATACATGCGCTCGCCCGCCCCATAGGCGCCGGCGAGCTGCCGGTCGATATAGGTGAGGACGTCGGCCTCGGCCCCGCCCGGCCATGCGGGATCAGGCGGGATCAGCCGATCGACCGCCGCCCGGATGAAGGCTGCCTCTTGATCGTTGAAGAAGAACAGAACGCCGGTGGCCTCCGACGTCCGCCCTTGCGTCTGATCATGCGGCTGGGAGACATGCGCATCCTGCGCGAGCGCTCCGGCACCGGCCTCACGGCCGCCGGGCATGGTCGCGACGACCGCCCCAACGCCGGCAACGCTTGCCGCGCCAGCCTTGAGCAGATTGCGACGGGACAGATCGGTCATGGATTGCCTCCCTCGTCGGTGGTCTTGAGAACGGTTTGCAGACAGGGCCGATAGGCGTCGCTGTTTCTAAAGGCGTCGCAGAGCCCGGCTTTCGGCGTATCGGGCAGCTCATTCTGCGCTGACGCGGCGGTTCCGCCGCCTGCCGGGCCGCTGTAGCCGGTCGTCGTCGCATTGGTCGTGCCGGCGCCGATCTGCACAGCGCGACCCTGCTGCTCCGCGGAGGAACCAGCCTCCGGGCGGCCGCCGGTCTGCCCACCTTCGCCGCCCCGCGACTGCGGCAATCCCTCGGTGACGTTGCCTTGCGCCCGAACGTCGCCGCCGAGGAGCGAAGTCCCGAGCACAAGTGCGAAGGCCACGGTGCAAAGTCGCGTGAGAGCGAGCATCACCGCCTCCCGATGCTGGCGGGGTCTGGCGCGAAGGCGGGCGGAAGCGCGTCGACCGATGTCCTACCCGGCGCAGTCTGGGCCTCAGCGCTCCGCGGGCGGATCGAGGCGTAGAAGGCGGCCACGGCGCGGACGTCTTCGTCGGTCATCCGCCGGGCGATCATCTCCATGACGGCGAGGGGATCGCCCTTTCTGTGGCCGCGCTGCCAAGCGCGCAGCTGGGCTTCGCTATAGCTGGCAGATTGGCCGGCGAGGGAGGGATAGCTTGGGAAAATGCCGGAGCCGTCCGGACCGTGGCAGTTCACGCAGCCCTGAATGCCGCGCTCAGTCGAGCCGATAGCGGCCAGCATGGCCCCATGCTGGAGAAGCTCGAGATCGACCTCGGGCGGGTCGTCATAGGGCGCCCCGGTCTGTGCGGCGTAATAGACGGCGACGTCGCGCATCTCCCGCTCCGTCAGCGCCTGCGCGATCGGCGTCATCACGGCGTTCTGCCGGGCGCCCGCCGCATAGTCCTTGAGCGCTTTGTACAGATACGCGGGGGCCTGCCCGGCCAGTCGCGGAACGACGGCCGCTGCATCGCCCTTGCCGTTGAGGCCGTGACAGCTGAAGCAGGCGCCGCCCGCCGGTCCGACACCGCGCTCGCCGTGGGGCGTCGCGCCTGCATAGACGCCGACGACAACGGCGCGCCCGCGTTCGACATCGCCTTCGGCATCGAACGGCGCGCGCTCGGCCGTTCGCCCGTCCTGTGCGGCGGCTGCGAGCACAAGGGCGACCGCCAAAACGACCAACACACCTGCGGACGGCGGCCCTCCCGGCAAGAACCACGGCATTCGGCACAATCTCCAGCCGAGTCGTAACGATGCGTGGACTGCATGGTTCCGCGCAGCTCATGCCACGATCCTGGTGGTACGATCCCATTCCCGCCGGGGGCTGGCGAAGCCGATGCGCTGGAACATTCCCAAGCGGCGGAGGATTTTGGGCACGAGCGGAAGGAACGACGCCGTGTACCGGAGATCTTGTTCGCGCGCCCATCTCACAGCGATTCTCGGCTGTCTGTTCGGGCTGCTGCTCCCCGTGGGCAGCGCCACGGCCGAGCCGTCGATCCGTCATGTCGTCGGCGCTGATCCGGAGCGCGGCCGACGCCTCATCCAGGCCTATGGCTGCCAGGCCTGCCACGCCGTGCCGGGCGTGGCGGGTGTCGACGGCATCGTCGGTCCGCCCCTCCGCCATTTCGCGGCACGCGCCTTTATCGGGGGGACTTTCGCGAACGAGCCGTCCGTTCTGATCCGCTGGATCGAGGACGCCCCCGGCATGATGCCCGCCACCGCCATGCCGGACATGGGCGTCTCGCGCGACGAGGCGCGCGACATCGCCGCCTATCTCTACACGCTGCGCTGACCGCCGATGAAGTCCGGAACCGACATCCGGAAAAGGTCGTTGCTCGTGCGAGGCCCGATGGCCGGACTGCGAGTCACACGGGAGCGCGCGATGAGAGCCAAGACGGCGGGTCCATGGCCCTCTTCTCGAGGGGAGGGGGCATCCGCCTCCCACCAGACGGCCGCATGAAGATCGCAGCCGGCTTCGCCCTCGCGCTCCTCATCGGCCTCGGCGTGATGGCCGTTGTTGCCGTCACCGGGGTGTACAACGTCGCTGCGACGAGCCCGCATCTGCCGATCACGCGCTGGTTGCTGGAGGTCGGGCTGGAGCGGTCCGTTGCCTTCCACGCCCGGAATATCGAGGTGCCGGCGCTCGACGATCCCGCGATGATCGAGCAGGGGATGCGCCATTTCCAGGGCGGCTGCGTCTCCTGCCACGGCGAGCCCGGACGGGAGGATCCGCAATTCGGACTGCGCCTTCTGCCGATCGCCCCACCGCTTTCGCAAAAGGTCCCGGAGTGGTCGCCCGCCGAGCTCTTCTGGATCGTCAAGCACGGGATCAAGATGACCGGCATGCCGCACTGGGAGGCAGAGCAGCGGGACGACGAGGTCTGGGCCGTTGTCGCCTTCCTGCTGACGCTGCCGAATCTGAACCCCGAAGCTTACCGCGCTCTGACTGCGGTCGACGGCGGCGGGTTCGAAGCGGCCGAGGACGGGACGAAAGGCGGCGGCGAGCTCATCGTCGCCGCCGGCCCCTTCGCCGGCTCGCCTCTCGCCTGCATTCGCTGCCACGGTGCCGACGGGCGTGGTTCGGCGACGGGCGCCTTTCCGCGCCTTACTGGGCAGGATGCGGGCTATCTCGACAAGGCGCTGCGCGACTACGCGAGCGGCCTGCGTCCGAGCGGGATCATGAGCCCGATCGCCCGCGCGCTGACCGGCGAGCAGATCCACGCGGTTTCCGCCTATTACGCGGCACGCCAGGACGAGGCGAAAGCCCCGGCGGCAGCAAGGAACATGGATGACATGTCCCTCCTGCAGAAGGGAGGCGCTCTGGCCGCTGTCGGTTCGCCGGAACGCGGCATCGAGGCGTGCAGCGCCTGCCACGGAGCGGGCAAGGCGGGCATTCCCTATCTCGCCGGACAGTTCGAGGGCTATGTCCGCCAGCAGCTTCTTTTGTGGAAGGCGGGGGTGCGCGGCGACCCGACCGGCGTGATGGCGCCGATTGCGCAGCGTCTGACGGAGGAGGAGATCGAAGCCCTCGCCCATTATTTCGCCAGGCTGCCGCCGTCGCGCCGTGGGGGATGATTGGGCGCATTGCCTCGATCAGATGCCGTAGCCGCGGATGACCGCAACCCCTACAATCCCGCATATGCGGTAGGCTGTCGCCGCAGTGCGGGACCGTCCGCTAACCAAAGCCCACCCCGGTTGTTGTTCCGCGAACAGAGGCTACCCGATTCATGCATGAACCCACCGGCCGACTGCCGTCGGCTTTCCGGAAGCTGCTGAGCAGCCAGGCGAGCGGCGGCCTCGTGTTGATGGCGGCCGCCGTCCTTGCCCTCGTCGTCGCCAATTCGCCGGCCGCGCCAGCTTATTTCAGCGTCCTGAAAACCTATGTGCTCGGTCTGAGCGTGCTGCACTGGATCAACGACGGGCTCATGGCCGTGTTCTTCCTGCTCGTCGGGCTGGAGATCAAGCGCGAGTTCGTGGACGGCCAGCTCTCGACCTGGCCGCGGCGGGTCCTGCCGGGGATCGCCGCCGCGGGCGGCATGATCGCGCCGGCGCTCATCTATCTGGCCTTCAACAGAGACGATCCGGCAGCATTGCGCGGCTGGGCCATTCCCGCCGCGACCGACATCGCCTTCGCGCTCGGGGTGCTCGCCTTGCTCGGCCCGCGCGTACCGGTCTCGCTCAAGATCTTTCTCACGGCGCTCGCCATTCTCGACGACCTCGGCGCGGTCGCCATCATCGCGTTCTTCTATACCGCCGATCTATCGCTGCCGATGCTCGGGCTCGCAGCGGTCACGGTCGGCATCCTCATCGCTCTCAACAGGTTCGGCGTCGTGGCGCTCTGGCCCTATATGCTGATCGGCGCGGGCCTGTGGTATTTCGTCCACGAATCCGGCGTGCACGCGACGCTCGCGGGGGTGGCGTTGGCGCTCACCATTCCCGTGCGCCCCTCTCCCGGGCGGCCCGATGCGGCAGACTCGCCCCTGCACCGCCTGGAGCATGGCCTCCAACCCTGGATCGCCTTTCTCATCGTGCCCATTTTCGGCTTCGCGAATGCGGGCGTCGCCCTTGCCGGCACCACGGCTTCCTCCCTCCTCGGCCCGGTGCCGTTGGGGATCGCTCTGGGGCTCTTTCTCGGCAAGCAGATCGGTGTGTTCGGCTCGGCCTTGGTCGCCATCAAGGCGGGCTGGGCGGATTGTCCCGCCGGTGCGACCCTGACCCAGCTCTATGGCGTGAGCCTCTTGTGCGGCATCGGGTTTACGATGAGCCTCTTCATCGGCCTTCTCGCCTTCCCCGGCTCGCCTGAATTGCAGGACGCCACCAAGATCGGCGTGCTCGGCGGCTCCGTTCTTTCGGCGATTCTAGGAGCACTCCTGCTTAGGATGGCGCCGCCGGAATCCCATGTCCGCGAACCGGTGCCGCAGCGACCGTGATCGATCTCGTGCCGCCGTGCATAGGCCCAAGCTTTCGTGAAGTGCGGACCAGAAGGCTTGGATGCACACTGGCGTGATCTCGATCGCCTCGAATGCTGGACCCGTCGCGACGACGGCAGGGGCTCGCCTGAATGGAGCTCGCATGAACAGACAGCACGCTCTCCGCCGTTGCCGTCGGTCCGTGTTGGCCGCGGCGCTCGTTCTGGCTTCGCTTCCCTTGGTTTTGTCGTTCCTGGCACCGCTCGCGCCGAATACCGCAGCCGCGGCCTATCGAGGCCAGGCGCTCGCCGACGCCAATCAACTGCCGTCCGAGTTCCCGCAAGCCGATCCCACATTCACGGTTGTGCGCGTTGCCGGCCCGTTCGCGTTTCCCTGGTCGATCGCGCTTCTTCCCGATAACCGGATGCTGGTCACGGAGCGTCCAGGCCGGATTGTTCTGCTCGAGCCGACCGGTGACGCGGCAGCGAGCCATCGCGTCGAGGGCGTGCCTCAAGTGCTGGCAGCCGATCATGCCGGACTGCTCGACGTGGCGTTGGACCCGGGCTTCGCGAGCAATCAACGCTTGTATCTCTCCTATGCGCACGGCACCGAAGAGGCGCTGACGCTACGCATTTTTCGCGCGCGCCTCGTGGGTTCGGCTCTCCTCGACGGCGAGGTCATATTCGAAACCAGGCCGGCGGTTGCCGGTGTTCTCCAGCTCGGCGGCCGGCTCGCTTTCGGCGCGGACGGGATGCTGTACCTGACAGTGGGCGATCGTTTCCAGGGGGCCCGCGCTCAGGATCTGCAAGACCATTCCGGCTCGATCCTGCGCATCCGGCCAGACGGCGGCGTGCCCGACGACAATCCATTCCGCGGATCTCCGGAGGTCTTGCCGGAGATCTTCTCGTATGGTCACCGCAATCCGCAGGGGCTGACGGTGGAGCCGGCGAGCGGCCGCCTCTGGGCCATCGAGCACGGGCCGCAGGGCGGCGACGAGCTTAACCTGATCGAAGCCGGCCACAACTACGGCTGGCCTGTGACCACCTACGGCATCGACTACGACAATACGCCCATCGGCATCGGGCCGGAGGCGCCGGGGATCACTCCTCCCGTCCACCATTGGACGCCGTCAATCGCACCGTCCGGCCTCACCTTTTATCACGGCGCCGCATGGCCGGAGTGGGAGGGCCAGGCCGTGCTCGGCAGCCTCGCCGGGCAGAAGCTCTTCCGCCTCGACCTCGGCAGCCTGCCGCTCACCCAGGAAGTCCTGATCGACGGCGAGGTCGGCCGCATCCGGGACGTCCGCACGGGACCCGACGGTCTCATCTATTTCGTGACCGATGACCCGGAGGGCTTCCTCTATCGCCTCGAGCCCGTCATCGAGCAGAGCGCGCGCAAACGGTCTACCGGATAGTTGCAGCCCGCCGCTGCCGTCCTCTCCGTCGCCCGCGCACGAACCCCCGATGAGGAGGGATCGAGGCGAGGGTGCCGGGTGACATCACTGTCCTGGGCCGCGCGAGCCAAGTCGTTCTGCATAGGCCGCCAGCGCGTCTGCATGCTTCTCGTCGGCGCGCAATCCCAGATAGCCATCGGGCCGCACGACGAAGAGCGTCGCCCCATCGACGCCGAGCCGCTCTGCAACGGCCGGATCAATGCCGGCGACCGCCGAGCCGTTGGCGCTCTGGCCGGAGAGCATCACGCTGACCTCTACGACATGACTACCGACATGAGCCTCGACGGCGCGATGGAGCGCCGTCATTTCGTCCGCTTCCGCCGAGACGCCACCGATGACGATGGCCACATGGCCCGTGCAATCGGTCGCGCTGTCGGCGGGGGCAGCCCGGATGTCGCTTGGCCACAGCTGACCCGGTGCGAGCGCGTCGTGCCGGTCGCCCATGACAATTGGCGAGGCGCCATAGTCGATGTCGAGTTCCGCTTCCGCCACCGCTTCGTGATGTCGTGAGGCGGGATCGGCGAAAACCTCGCGGATCGCGGCGTCACGGACGCGCCGCTCCTCCGGATCCGTGAGCATCTGGGCGTGATCGGCTTCGTCGCCCGCGGCCGTGAACTTCAGCGCCACGGGACGCCGTTCCGCCTCGTAACTGTCCAGCAGGGTTTCGGAGCAGAAGCCCTTGGCAACCAATGCCAGCTTCCAGCCGAGATTGAAGGCGTCCTGCAGGCCGCTGTTCATGCCGTGACCCTGGATAGGGCTACAGGTATGGGCCGCATCGCCGGCGAGCAGGAGCCTTCCGGAGCGGTATGTTCTCGCAACCTTCGTGTGGCAGTGAAAACGGGTCGGATTGGCAACGTTCGTGAAGATCGCATCGGGCCGATAGCGCGCGAGGGTCGTCGAAGCATCCCCCACGAGATCGGAATGCGCGGAGCCCGGCCTGAGGTAGACGCGCCAGCGCTGATCCGGCAAGGCGGTCAGGATGATCGGGATCTCGTCGAGATAGGCGTAGTTGGCCTCATGGGAGAAGGGCCAACGGGGAATGGTCGCATCGAACACCGCCCAGGGCTCGTCGATGTCATGGCCGTCCTGCTCTATGCCGGCAAGCGATCGCACAGTGCTGCGATGCCCGTCGCATCCCACGACCCAGTGGGCCAGGACCTGCTTTTCCTCGCCTTCGCTGAGGAGGGTCGCGAGGACCCCGTCGTCCCGCTCTTCGAGGCTGACCAGTCGGGTCGAGCGCGTGATCGTGCCGCCGAGACGCACGAGATAGTCCGCCAGGATCGCTTCCGTGACTTCCTCGGAAACCCCGAGATTGAAGGGGTAACGACTACCGCTGAGGGAAAGATCGATGTCGCCCAGCGCCGTTCCTTTGGAGTGAATACGCGCCAGGCGTTGCGGGACACCGGCCTTCAGGAGCGGATCGGCGATGCCGAGCGAATCGAATATCTCGATCGAGCGGGGGTGGACGACGGTCGCGCGGTCCCATGCAAGGGGCGTGTCATGCGCGTCGATGAGGAGGCAGTCCACGGCTCGGCGCCGCAATTCCGCGGCCAGCAGCAAGCCAGTGGGGCCGGCACCCACGACAAGCACAGTTGCATCGGTAACCATCACACCCCCTCCTGAGACGTCACGTGGCGACTCCATCTCAAGCGGGACAATCACCCGCCTGCCTTTTCAGCTGTCCGTGGCGCCCAGGCGCGATGGCTGCTTCCCCCTTCTAGCGCGATTTGCGTGAAGCGGTGCGGCCAATTCACCTGGCCCTCACCATGTCAGCCGGAGCCCTCCCCGCAGCTGATGGTTGCCGTTGCCGCCGCCCAGTTCCGCGTCGTAGCTGGCAAAGAGCGAGGCCTGCTCGTTCGCTGCGGCGGCGAGTGAGAGGCCGACCAGCGCGCTGTCACGCTGCGCCGTGGCGCCTGACACGGTGAACAGTTGACCAGGAGCCGCGACGAAGGCCGCCGTCATCGACTGGTCCGTGTCGCCGAACTCGTGCACCCAGCCGAGCCGCAGGCCAAGGTCGAGACGCGTGCCGGCACCGACCGCGAAGCTCGCCGCGAAATCGGCACCGAGTGTCCTGCGCACCGACGTCATCGTTTCCGACGCGATCGTCAGATTGTAGTTGCTCGCGCCGTTTTCGGTGAAGCCGTCCTGGTCGATCGAGGCGACCTGCAGGCGGCCGAAAGGTGTGATCGATGTCTTGAACGGCGTATCGAGGCCGATCTTGTAGCCGGTCTCGATCTGGCCGAGGAACTGGTCGGCGTCGGTATCGCCATCGGCGACGCCGGCCGGCAGGCCGGGGCTCGCGTTAATGCGCTGCAGGCTGTTGCTCGCCCTGGCATAGCCGGCCAGCGCATCGGCGTAGAAGGCGCCGTCAGCGAAGGAGCCATAGGCGACGGCGCTGACCGTTTCGGTGTCGGCGTCTCCGGCAAAGCCGCGGACCGATTGCGAACCGCCGACATAACCGCCGGCGACACCGAGGAGGACGCGCGAGTCGAGCCGATAGTCGATGCCGGCGGCCATGCCGCCGAGTGCGTAATCGAGGTCGGCCGCGCTTGAGTTGCCCGCCACGCTGCCTCTGGTTCCGATACCGCTGCCCCAGACGGAGAAGGGAGAGGCGGCCTCCGTGCCGGGCTCGACGAGCGTCCTGCGGTTGTCCCCGGCGGGCCCGCCGGCGCCACGGGCGACCGCCATCTGGCCGCCGACAGCATTCATGAAGAGCTGACTGGCGCGCAGGTTCACCGTGCCGAAGTCCGCATAGGGCTCACCGCTCAGGGTCTGCAAGGCGGCGGGGCCCTGCCCGAGCGGTACGCTGGCGACGGCCGTGATGAGCCCCCCGTAGCTGCCGGTGGCGGCGATAGCATCGAGGGCCCCGCCGACCGCCTGCTGGTTGCCGGTCAGGCCGCCAGCACGGAAGGCGCCGGGTTCCAGCGCCAGCGTGACATAGATGTGGTGCAGATCGAGCGAGAGCTGCGGGCTCAGGAAGGCGGTGCCGCCTGCCACATCGTCGAAGGTGACCTTGCCGCCGCTCTCCGTTGTGATGACCGTATAGCGCGTGCCGGGCGTGTAGAGGCCGGGATCTGCGGCAACGAACAACGTCCCGGCTTGGATCATCACCTGATGGTCGGGGCCCGTGCCGACATTGATCGAGCCCAGCGCCGCGCGGGCCAGCGTCGCACGGAAGCGTGGCGCCGCCGCACCCAAGGGGCGCAGCCCTGTGGCACCGGGGTCGATGCCCTGGATCGCCAGTGCCATGGCATCCGGATCGGAAAAGGCTCCAAAATAGGTGCGAGAGGCAGGTGCGACGGCTTCTTGGGGTGACGACATGCGATCTCTGCCCGCAACGCTCAAGGCAGAACCGTAGCCGGGCGCTATCAGTCTAACAATATGAAATCAGGACCGAATCGACAGAAATCTTGATCCTGCCGGACGTCTTGTGGGCTCTCGTGAGAGTTGTCGTTCTTCGACTGTCCGCTGTGCGCGGCAACGCCGCCGGGATGGGAGGTGGCCTGAGTTGCCGAGCCCCGCGGTCGTCCCGGCGGTTTGATCGACGCGTCAGGCGCCGCGATCGCGCTTCAGATAGTCTTCACGCGTGATCGGTTTGATGCCCGCGGCCTCCAGCTTGGCTCGGTCACGATCCGGGATCGTGTCGCGAATGAAGTCGATGTTCTTCCAGGGCGCTACTTCCGAAGGATGCTCCCCATCCGGCACGAAGCGGGAGAGATCGACGCGCTGATAGCGGTGGACGTAGCGTGGGCAATTGATGAAGACTTCAAACACCTTCACGATGAACAATAGTTCGGCGCCCGGCCAGGCCTCGAGCTCCGGACCGCCGCGCAAGAGCTTCGCAAGGCCATGCACGCGCAGGCGATGCGGCCGCTCGAAATCGATGAAGAGCAGCCCCACCTTCGGATTGACCGATAAATTGCCGGCCGAGAGATACATGCCGTTGCCGTCGTAGCTCGGCAGCACGATGGTGTGCTCGTCCGGCACGCGAACGAAGCCCGGCGCCCCACCTTTGTAAGAGCATGTCGGGAAGCCGCGGTGATCGATGCTCGTGAGGAACACCATGTCGCGCGCTTCGATGAAGCCCCGTTGGTCGGCATCGAGCGCGCTCGCGACGGAGACCTTCCGCAGCCGGTTGGCGAGCCGGCGGCTGTCGAAGGCATCCTGCAGGGTGCGGTGATGCTCCCCGTAGAGATCGGCGATGGCGCCGATCGGGACGCGAAAGACGGGCTCGGCGGGATTGGGATCGATCGACCAGGCGAGCCGATCGAGGCAGATCGACCATACCCTCCGATAGAGCTCGGCCGCCTCGGCGCTCGTCAGTTCGGCATGGGTCAGCGCCAGTTCGCACCGGTCCTGGCCGAGCGCGCGCAGGTCGATCCGGAGGGTCGAGGGCAGCCCCTGAAGATCGGCGACTGCGCCGCTGTAGTGCCAGGTCGCGGTGATCCGCCGGTCTGGGACGATCTCGATATAACAGCCCCAGATGTCATAGCCGGCACCGTCTGGATCCGTGCCGTGCAGGCGGAAGGAGCCGCCCGGCCGCAGGTCGACGGTCGCCCATTCGATCGTCCCGGCTCCCGGCGTCAGCCAGCGCGAAAGCCATTTGGGGTCGGTACAGGCGGTGAAGACGAGCCCCGTCGGTGCATCGAGCTGCCGGATGAGCGTCATCGACACGGGCGATGTACGCGGGGCGGGGGGAGCTGGCGAGGTCATGTGATTGCCCCCAAAGATCGATTGCGGGTTTCCGGCAGGAACAGCGCCCCGATGAGGGTGGAGAGACACAGGATCACCACCGAATACCAGAGCCCGGCGTAGAGATTGCCCGTGACCGTGAAGGCCGAGAAGGCAATGGCCGGCATGAAGCCGCCGAACCACCCGCCGATATTATAGGGCAACGAGAAGGCGGTGTAGCGGATGCGGGTCGGAAACATCTCGATCAGCCAGGCCGCGAGCGGTGCCGTGGCCAGCGCGACGAAGAAATTGAGGAAGGAGAGGAGAGCGATCAGCGCTGGGACGTTGGTCCTCGCGGGATCGGCGCGGGTCGGATAGCCGGCGCCAGCGAGCGCGGCGGCAATAGCCTTATCGAGGTCTTTCGATTGCGCAGTGAAGGCGGCCCGATCGAGCCCGTCGCCATCGAAACCGGCAATCGTCGCGCCGCCGATCTCGATTCGGGCCGAGGTCCCGGCCGGGGCGTTGCGCTCCACATAGGGGATGCCGAGCTTGGCGACGGCGCGGCGCGCCACGTCGCAGGAGCTGCGAAATTCGGCAAGGCCTATCGGGTCGAACTGGGCGGTGCATTCGCTCGGGTCGGCGATGACGGTGATCGGATGCTGGGCGAGGACCTCCACGAGGTCTGGACGGGCGTAATGCGTAATCGCCTGGAAGGTGGGATAGGCGGCGAGCGCCGTGCCGAGAAAGCCGGCGAGCACCACCGGCTTGCGGCCGACGCGGTCCGAGAGCCAGCCGGCGGCGATCATGAAGGCGACGAAGAAGAGGCTATAGCCGAGAATCGTATAGTGCAGCTGGAAGGGGTCGATCTTCAAGTTCAGCATCAAGAGATAGATCGGATAGACGCCGGTCGCATTGGCGACGGACTGCCCGGCGATCGCCCCGAACAGCACCAGCAGCGAGATGCGCAGATAGCGCCAGCGGCCGAATGCCTCTCGCACGGGCGCTTTGGAGCCTTGTCCCGTCTTCTTCATCTCGAGAAACAGCGGCGATTCCCGCAGCCGGAGCCGGATGTAAATCGAGATCAGCATCAGGACTCCCGATATGAGGAAGGGAATGCGCCAGCCCCAGGCCTCGAAGGCCTCCGTCCCGAGGGCAAATTCGCAGGCGAGAACCACCAATATGGCGAGCACCAGGCCACAGGCCCCGGTGATCGCGACGGCGCTCGTCGCAAAGCCCCGTTTGTGCGCCGGCGCATGCTCGGCGACATAGGTCACGGCGCCGCCGAATTCGCCGCCATAGGCGAGGCCCTGCAGGACGCGCATGGACATATAGACGAGCGGCGCGGCGAGCCCGATGGCGGCATAGTTCGGCACGAGGCCGATGACGACCGTCGAGAGGCTCATCAGCACGATGGTGACAAGGAAGCTGTGCTTGCGCCCGACGAGATCGCCCAGGCGGCCGAAGACGAGGCCGCCGATGGGGCGCACTACATAGCCGATGGCAGCCGACAGCAGCGTGAAGATATAAGCATAGGCCGGATCGAGGCCGGAGAAGAATTGCGCGGCGATGATGCCCGCCATCGGCCCGAAGAGGACGAGGTCATAGGCCTCGAAGATCGCGCCGAGCGAGGAAGCGAAGACCACGCGTCGTAATTCGCTGCGCGCGGGAACGGCCGGTGCAGCGCCGGCAAGCGGCGCAGCCGCGCCCGGCTCGCCCTTCAGAATGGCTTCCCGTCTCACGCGTCTCCTCCTCACGTGTTATTGCCGGGCCTTCCGATGATTACTCCTCGGGAGCCTCTTTCTTCATGTCCTCCAGAACCTCCTCCAAAGCATCGAGGCTCTCGTTCCAAAAGCGCTCATAGGCGGCAAGCCAGCGATAGGCCGCATTGAGGCCGGCGCCATCGAGCTTGCAGATGTGGTGGCGGCCCTTGATCTCACGGCGGATCAGGCCTGCCTTCTCCAGAGCTTTCACGTGATTGGACACGGCGACGAACGAGATCGGGAAGGACGGCACCAGCTCGCCGATGCTGTGCTCACGTTGTGCCAGCATGCGGATGATCGCCCGCCGCGTCGGATCGGCCAGCGCATGGAACACTGCATCCAAGGCGTCGTCCCGATATTTAATCATTCCATTAAATTTTGCCGGATCCTTGCCCATGTCAAGCGAGATTCGCTAAAGGGCGATCCATGGGTCAGCCTCCCGAGCGACCATGAGTGCTCAGCCCGCAAAATCGTGCATTGGCTGGACGGCGACGAAAGGGGCGGTCTGATCGCGCGTCCGCGCATGCCGCAATCGCGTTGGATGAGAGCGCCGAGCTTACTGTGAACCAACAGTGGTCGGGTGGAGCAGGGCAGACCAGGGGTTTACACGCCTGGCCGAGGTTGCGTTCGGCTGGGCTTGTCCCGCTCGGCTCGACCCTCGCGCCGTCTCGTGAAAGACGGCTGGCGGAGATCTTCTTCAGCGGCGCGGCCGGCGCACGGCTCTCACCCTGCCGCTCTTTCCGCCTCCGCAGAAGAACTGATCGCGGCCGTCGGACTCGAGCCCCGATATGCCCATGCCGGGCGGCATGTCGATGGCCTCCAGCACCTCTCCCGTGTGTGGATCCAATCGTCTCAGATCGCTTTCGTCACCTTCCCAGGTGGCGTGCCAGAGCTCGCCGTCGACCCAGGTGACGCCGGTCACGAAACGCTTGGACTCGATGGTGCGAAGGATGGCTCCGGTTTCGGGATCGACTTGGTGGATCTTGCCATCCCGGTATTCCCCAACCCAGAGCGTCCCTTCGGCCCAGGCCAGCCCCGAGTCACCGCCACCGCCGGGCGCCGGGATCGTCGCGAGCACGCGGCCGGTCGCCGGCTCGATCTTCTGGATGCGATCCTCGGCGATCTGGAAGAGGTGCTCGCCGTCGAAGGCCGTTCCCGCATGGGCGGCGACCTCGATGGCCTGCACCGTCTCGCCGCTCGCCGGATCAAGGGCGTTCAGCCTGTCTCCCGACGCGAACCAGATGCGCTGGCCGTCGAAGGTGACCCCGGCCACCTCGTCGACGCCGGGAAAGGGGCCGTATTCGTGGGTGATGTCTGCTGCTGATCGTTTCATGCATTCAGCCTAATCGCTCGGCAGTGCGGCCGGGAGTAACAAAGTCGTCGTGAATCCAGGCACGGGCGGCGTGATCCAACGGCGCGATCGCGCGCGACCGAAGAACTGCACCTTGCCGGCGGCCTGCAGCTGGTCGAGCGCCCGCTGCACGCTGCGCTGGCTCGTGCCGAGCGCCAGCGCCAGCGCCGAGCTCGACCAGGATTCGCCGTCGGCGAGAAAGGCGAGCACGGCGGCATGCCGCTCCTCGACGGGCCGCGCCAGCACGACGACCTCGGTGTCGGCGCGCCGCGGCACCAGCGCAAAGCCTCGCTTGGTCGCGTTCACACGCGCGACCGTCTGCAGCTCGCGGCGCAGCCGGCCGATCTCGACCCGCAAGCGTGCGCGATGGGACTCGTCGACGTATTTGGCGCCGAAGGCTCGTGCGAGCAGGATGTCCCTTGGCACATCGGCCGGCCAGGCTTCGCCCAGCACCCGTGCGAGCGCAAAGAGCACGGGACGCGTCGCGAGCGAGACCAGCCCGCTCTCATTACGCACCACATGGCGGCAGGCATCCACGACAAGGGCCTTTGACGCCAAGAGCGCCTCGACCTCCGCGAGCAGGAGAGGGCGCTCGCCGCCACGCGCAATCAGGCGCGCCGCCGGCGTCGACAGCACGAGGGATGCACTGTCGACCTCCGCTGTCAGGGCAGGGATGCCGGCCCGACGCGCGGCCAGCCCGGCCTTCGTAAGCGCGACGCGTGCCGCCTTCGTCCGAAGACGCCGCATGGCGATCCCGGCAACGACCAGCTCGCGGACGGCCGTCAAGGCGGGCGGCAAGGGCGTTCCGTCGAAGGCGGCGAGGCTGCGCTCGGCCTCGTCGAGCCGCCCGATGAGGAGGAGGCGCCGGACTGCGAGATACCGGGCATGGGCGGCATTGACCTGATCGCCGTGCGCCTCGAGCGTTGCCCGCGCCGCCTCCAGCGCCTTTACGGGCCAGGCGAGGTCGCGCGAGGCAAGCGCGATTTCCGCCTCGGCGACGACACAGCGCGCGCGGGCGACAGCCTCCTTTGGCCCGAAGGCGCGCGCCGCACGTCGCACCAGGGCGCGCGCGCGATCGAGATCGCCGAGTTGCGCCATGGCGATGCCACGAAGCGCCAGCGCCGGTGCATCGTCGCGCAGGGCGACCCGGTTCAATGCGCCGAGTGGATCACCGGCGGCGAGCGATCGCGCCGCGGCCGTGATCAACGAGTCCATCGGAATCCCGTCACACTTGTCACTCCCACCGTTCGATAGCCGGCGCCTAGTCTCCTCGCATCACCCAACCAGAAGCGAGTGAGGACCATGATGAAACATATGACCGGCACACGTGAAGAGTGGCTCGAGGCACGGCTCGCGCTGCTCGACGCCGAGAAGGACCTGACGCGGCGGAGCGACGACTTGGCGCGCCGGCGCCAGGAGCTGCCGTGGGTCCGGATCGACAAGGATTATCGCTTCGACACGGACGTCGGCAGCGCGTCGCTGACCGACCTCTTCGCAGGGCGCTCGCAGCTCCTCGTCTACCACTTCATGTTCGGGCCCGACTGGACCGCTGGTTGCCCCTCCTGCTCGATGATCGCGGACGGCTTCAACGGCTTCGCCGCCCATCTGTCGAACCACGACGTGATGCTCTGGGCGGTGTCGCGCGCTCCGCTCGCAAAGCTGCAGGCCTACAAGCGACGGATGGGCTGGACCTTTCCCTGGGCGTCTTCACACGGCGGCGACTTCAACTTCGACTTCAACGTCTCCTTCACCGAGGCGCAACAGCGGGAGGGAAGGGTCGAATATAACTACGAACGTGGCGGTCACGCCATGGACGCCGCGCCGGTTCCGCCGGCTGTTGCAGAACTGGCGGCCGGATGCGGGACGGACGCCGCATCCTTTTCGCGCGACCGGCCGGGCTTGAGCACCTTCGTGCTGGAGGATGGCGTGATCTACCACAGCTATTCCACCTTTGCGCGCGGGCTGGACGGGCTCTGGGGCTCGTATCAGTGGCTCGATCGCGCGCCCAAGGGCCGCAACGAGACGGGCGTGTGGTGGCGCCGACACGACGAATACGATGAGCCGGCGAAAAGCCCGGCCGCGTCATGCTGCGCCTGACGCAAATGATCGGCGCCGCTGATGCGCCCCGACATGGGGAGGTCTCGCGGGACATGGCGTCCCAGCGGGCCTTCCTCGCCACCGCGGGGCTTCTCTTCGCCGCCAGCGCGACGGCGACGGTGGTCTGGGGCGCGTCTATGACGACCATGGGCGGAATGCCGATGCCGGGCGGCTGGACGCTATCGATGGCCTGGATGCCGATGTGCGGACAGACCTGGCTCGGCGCTGCAAGCTCATTCCTCGGCATGTGGGTGGTGATGATGGTGGCGATGATGCTGCCCTGCCTCGTCCCCATGCTCGGGCGCTACCGCCAGGCGGTCGGCCGCGCGGGCGTGATGCGGCTCGGCCGGCTCACCACATTGGTGGGCTCGGCCTATTTCCTCGTGTGGGCAATGTGGGGAGTGGCCGCCTTTCCCCTGGGGGCCGCCTTGGCGGAGCTGGCGCTGCGACAGCCGGAGGTGGCGCGCGCCCTTCCCATCGCCGCCGGTCTCGTCGTCCTGCTCGCCGGCGCGCTGCAGTTCACCGCCTGGAAAGCGCGTCATTTGGCCTGCTGCCGGGAAGCACCGGGGCAGGCCAGTATCATGCCTACGGATGCCGGCACGGCCTTGCGCCATGGGCTGCGGTTGGGCCTGCGCTGCAGCTATTCCTGTGGCGGGTTGATGGTGATCCTCCTCGTCCTCGGGGTCATGGACTTGAGCATCATGGCTCTTGTGACGGCGGCCATCACCATCGAGCGTCTCGCGCCGGGAGGTAGCCGCGTTGCTCAGGCCATTGGAGCCATCGCGGTTACAGCCGGGTTATTGCTGATCGCGGGCGCCGTCGCGTCCGCATAAGCCTGCCGCGGACGTTGCGGGTGACGAAGCCTTGGCCGGGGCAGGCGTTAGACGATACGCCTGTTGCCGGTGAGATGGCCATGCAGCTCGTAGGCGTTTCGGTCGACCCAATTGTGGCGCAGCAATCCATCCTCGCCGACTGCGATGATGGCGTTGCCCACCATGGTGAGGGGAGCCCCATCGGCTTCTGTGCCGAGAAAGCCGTTGTTTCGGCCCGTAAGCCGCCAGCGCGTCGCGACCCGCGTGCCGTCCTCACTCTGGAAGATGTCGAGGACTTCGAATTCGATGTCCTCGACTTTCGTCTGAAAGCTGATGACCCATTGCTTGAAGGCTTCGCGCGACCGGATCTCGTGGCCGCCCGATGTGATCACGAAATCCTCATGAACCAAGGCGTTTATGGCGTCGGGATTTTGTGGCGAGCGCCAGACTTCGGTCCAGAATCGATGAACGATATCGATCGCTGTTTCGCGCTGCATGGGAGTTACCCTTTACTTGATTCCCGCCCGCCAGAGGACCCGGAGCCGATTGCTCAGACCACGCTGGGCGACGCGGGCAGGACGACGACCCGGCTGCCGACCGGGACGCGGCGATAGAGGTCGATGATGTCCTGGTTGAGGAAGCGGACGCAGCCGGAGGACACCATCGTGCCGATCGTCCAGGGCTCGACGGTGCCGTGCAGGCGATAAAGGGTGTCCTGCCCGTTCCTGTAGAGATAGAGCGCCCGTGGGCCCAAGGGGTTGCCACTGCCGCCCGGCAAGCCGCCGGCATATTGTGCGTAGCGGTCCGGGTCGCGGCGGATCATGTCGCGGGTCGGTGTCCAGCGCGGCCATTGCGCCTTTCGTCCGACCGTGGCGGGCCCTTGAAAGTTGAAGGCCTCCTCCTTGCCCACGCCGACGCCGTAACGGATTGCGCGGCCTCGCTCCATCACGAGATAGGCATGCCGCGCGCCGGGATCGACGACCACAGTACCGGGCTGCTCCTGCGTATCGTAGGAAATCTCGCGCCGCCAGAAACGCGGGTCGACCTCCCTGAGGTCGATCGCGGGGACCGGAAATGGTTCATCGTCCAGTGCGGCATACATCCGCAGATAAGAGGGGTCGATGGCTGGAGCCTCCGGCTCCATCGCGCTGTTTCGTGGATGTGAAACACATCCCGCAAGCATGCTCGATCCCATCGCCAGTACGGCACGTCGCGTCACCATCGCTGTTCATCTTTCCGGAATACCCGACCTTCAGCTACTGCTGAGACGGCCATCTGTCGATCGGTTATGAGCTTATAGCGCCTATATCTGATGGTTATGATTCCATCGCCGCTACGCTGGCGAATGAATCCTGCGCCTCGGCCTGAGCGACCCTGCGCCCGTCGACCGACAAAAGATCGCGCCGCGGCGACGGCCGCTGCAGCGGATCAATGCCCTCCACAGCCCTGAGGCGTGGAACGACGAAGTCCGTGAATGCTCTCACCGCAGGGCGCATGAAGCGAACGGACGGAAAAGCCATGAAGATCTCATGTGACCTGACCTCATAGTCCGGAAGGATGCGTATCAGCTTGCCGGACTTTAGCTCGTCATCGACGAGGAGATGCTGGACCGGCCCGGCGACGCGGCCCGTCATGAGTGAGTTGACGATCACATTCGCATTATTCGTCCTGAGTATCGCGCGTAGGCGGACTTCAGCACCCTCATGGCCCCGCTGCAGAAGGAGCGTGTCGCGGGGCGACAAGACCGCCGCCGTCGTTACCATGTCGATCTCAGCGAGCCTCTCGAGGGTGTCGATCGGCCCATATTTGGCGAGAAACGCCGGCGATGCGACCAAAATCCGGCGAATGAGGCCCAGGCTTCGGATAATAAGGTCCTGCCCGTCGGGGCGGCCATATTTGATACCAAGGTCGAAGTTCTCATAGACGAGATCAACGACGCGGTCTTCAAGCACGAGATCGATCGAAATGGTCGGATGGCGGGCCTGGAACTCCATGGCGATTGGGTGAAGATGCTTGGCTCCGACGCATGTTGGCGCGTGAACCCGAAGCAGACCCTCGACCGTTCCCATATTGCGCCTGACGCCTTCCACGGCGGCATCGATGGAGGCGAGCGCGGGCTGGCTCGCCTCATAGAGCATCTGTCCGAGCGGCGTCGGCCTGACGATGCGTGCGGAACGTTCCACCAAACGCGCGCCGACGTGAGCTTCCAGATTGCGCAGATGCTTGGTCACGGCTGGCTGGGACACGCCCAGATCTTTGGCCGCGGCGGTCACCGAACCGCGCTCGACGGTGCGGACGAAGGCCCTGAGGGCAAGCGCTAGATCCATCATGTCATCTCGGTTATGACCAGTGTCGGACTATAACCAAGCGCGCTGGTTCATCCAGCTCCTTTGACGGAACTATCGCGATCTTGAAAAAGTCCATCAGTGCACCTTCTGTTGGCGAGATGCAGATCAGACGGAATTGAGAACAGATCGATGAAGGGACGCTCCGCGCCGGAACGCAGGATGATCGTTGCAGGCAAGCCGCTTCCGGATGCGCTCGACGAAGCGATGGTGCATGCCGTCGTGCATGGCTTCTATGAAGAAATCCGGCATGACGACTTGCTCGGGCCGATCTTCAACGGCGCCATCGCACCGGACGCATGGCCGAACCACCTGGCAAAGATGTGCGCCTTCTGGTCCTCGACGCTGCTGCGCACGGACCGGTATGAGGGCCGGCCCCTGTCGCCTCATTTGGCGATCCCCGGTCTCGACGAGAGGCACTTTCGGCGCTGGCTGACGCTCTTTCGGAAAACAGTCGATCGCCTGTGCCCTCCCGAGGTGGCCGAGCTCTTCATGGATCGGGCGTTGCGGATCGCCCATTCCTTCCGGCTCTCCATCGCCTTGCATCGCGGCGAGGACACGCTGCAGGTCCGGCCCATTCTCTGGGACAGCTTGCGGTGAAGGGGGCACGGACGCCTGATCGGCCGGCAGCACCCCGAAACCGTCAGAAGCTCAGCCCGTGCTCGCGGGCCTTCGCCTTCAGGAAAGGCACGCCCTCGCGCAACACCTCTTCGGCATCCTTGGCCACCGGCCGCCAAACGGAAAGTGCGGCGGCGAGCGAGGGCGGCATGGTGACGAAGGATTCGATGACGAGATCGCCATCGAAACTCACGGTTTTCAGTCCGCGGAAGACGTCATCCCAGTCGATCGTGCCCGTGCCGGGGACGCCGCGGTCGCTCTCCGAGAGATGCACATAGGCGCATTGGCCTTGCGCCGCCTTCAGGCCGTTCGCGTAGCCCTTTTCTTCGATATTCATGTGGTAGGTGTCGAGATGGATGGTGAGATTGGGCTCGCCGATCCGCTCGAGCAGCATCACGCCTTGCGCGGCGGTGTTGAGGAGATGGGTTTCATAGCGGTTGCAGGGTTCGAGCCCGAGCGTGATGCCGAGATCGGCCGCGCGCCGCGCGACCGGCTTCAATGCCGCGACGATGCCATCGTATTCCGCTTCGGTCGGCGGCTTTCCGCTGTGATAGCCGAGCGTCGAGAAGATGACGCCGCCGAGATAGGTGGCGCCGAGCGCGTGGCTGACCTTGAGCACACGCGTGAGAAATTCCTCGGCCTTCTTCGGCTGGAGAGGGGCGCCGACGTCCGGCGGCAGGCCGAGCGAGCAGGTCGGGCTCACCCCATGGGCGGCAAAGAGCGCCGCGGAATGGGCGGCGTCCACCCCGTCCGGATCGAGCAGCGGGATTTCGATTACGCTGAGGCCGTGCCGGGCAGCATCGGGCACGATCTTTTCCGCGGCCTCGCGGCTCCAGTGCGGGGCCCATAGGCTGGCGTGCATGCCGAAACGGATCATCGGGGCATCCTTTCCTGGAACAGGCTCGTCTAGACGTGGCGCAAGGGCCGGTAGAACTCCCGAAAGCGGCCGCGGCGGGCTTGCAGCGTTCCGGCCTTCGTCTCGTCCGGCACGAAACGGCGGCGCAGCGCCGGGCGCGTGCAGACCGCGGCCGTGGTGCCTACGCCCGCCGCGAGCATGCCGAGCCGCGCCGCGCCGAAGGCGGCCCCCACCTCCGCGCCGTCCGGCAGATCGAGGGTGACGCCGAGCACGTCCGCGATGAGGCTGTTCCAGAAGGCGCTGCGCGAACCGCCGCCGACGAGGGTTAGCGCATTCGGCGCGGCACCCGCATCGACCAGCACATCGAGACAATCAGCGAGCGCGAAGGCGACACCTTCGAGCACCGCATAGGTCATCGCCGGCCGGCCGTGCTCAGCGCGTAGATTGGCGAAGGTGGCGGTCGCGTCGGGGTCGTTGTGCGGCGTACGCTCGCCGGTGAGATAGGGCAGGAAGATGGGCGCCGTCTCGCGCTGGGCGGCATCGCTGGCGAAAGCCTCCGCCTCGGCGATCAGGCCGCCGATGTCATGCGCATGGCCGGCAAAAGCGGCGAGCCATTGCAGGGCGGCCGCCGCGGAGAGGACGACGGCCATGCCGTGCCAGCGCTCGGGCAGGGCGTGGCAGAAGGCGTGCAGCGTCCGCTCCGGTAGCGTGACGAGCCGATCGGTGGTGGCAAAGAGCACGCCGGAAGTGCCGAGGGACAGGAAGCCTTCGCCCGCATTCACCGCGCCGATGCCGACCGCCGACGAGGCATTGTCGCCGCCGCCGCCGGCGATCGGAATGCGCCGCCCGGCGAGCCCCCAGGACGTGGCGAGATCGGCTGCGAGCATCGCCGATACGTCCGAGCCTTCGACGAGGTCGGGCATCTGCGCGCGGCGCATCCCGCAGGCGGCGAGGAGATCGTCGTCCCAGATCCGGCGGCCGATGTCCATCCAGAGCGTGCCGGCCGAGTCCGACATGTCCGAGACGAAGGCACCCGAGAGCCGCCAGCGCACGACGTCCTTGGGCAGGAGCACCTTGGCGGTCGCCGCGAAAACCTCCGACTCGTGGCGCGCCACCCAGAGAAGCTTAGGGGCGGTGAAACCCGTCATGGCGATATTGGACGAGCGGCGCGTGAAGTCCGGCACGCGCGCTGTCAGCTCCGCGCATTCGGCGCCGCAGCGGCCATCGTTCCAGAGAATGGCCGGCCTCAGCACCCGCCCATCGGCGCCCAGGAGCGTTGCGCTGTGCTGCTGGCCGGAAAGGCCGATGCTGCAAAGCCCCGCGAAAGCCTCGGGCGCCTTGGCGCGCACGGTTTCGACGGCAGAGAGGGTAGCGCGCCACCAGTCCTCGGGATCCTGCTCCGACCAGAGCGGGCGCGGCCGCGAGACCGGAACCGGCATGGAGCCCTCGGCGACGAGGCGCTGGTCGCGGTCGACGAGGATCGCCTTGACGGAGGAGGTGCCGACGTCGATGCCGAGAAAGCTGTCCATGGCGGGCCTTGGGCGTTTCAGTGAGATGCCGCTCGTCTCAAGAGATTTCGGGTTTCGGCCGATGACGAAAGATGCCCGTCGCGGGTGCCACTAGAGGGCTTGGCCCTTCTCGTCGAAGAGATAGATGTGGCGGGGATCGATGCCGAGCGGCAGGGCCTCGCCGCGGGTCACCGTGGGCCGGCCGGATGTCACGACTGTCACCGTCTCGTCGCGGTCGTCCGCCACGGCATAGATCTGCGTGGCGCCGCCCAGATTTTCGGCGAAATCGGCCGTGAGCGTGAGAGTAGGCGTAGCCGGTCGCAGTTCGAGATGCTCTGGCCGCAAGCCCACTGTGACCGGCTCGCCGGTGCGCGCGCCGCCCTCGTGGCGCATCTCCGCGACGAGGGTTCCGCCGGCGAAGGCGGAATGGGCGAGGGTGACGCGGCGGTCTTCGACCGAGGATACGGTCGCCTTCAGAAAATTCATCTTCGGCGAGCCGATGAAGCCGGCGACGAAGATATTGGCGGGGCGGTCGTAGAGTTCCGTCGGCGCGCCGATCTGCTCGACCTCGCCGGCCCGCAGCACGACGATGCGATCGGCAAGCGTCATCGCCTCGATCTGGTCGTGGGTGACATAGACCATGGTCGCGCCGAGATCACGATGCAGGCGGGCGATCTCGACCCGCATCTGGGTGCGCAGCTCCGCGTCGAGATTCGACAGGGGCTCGTCGAACAGGAACAGCCGGGGGTTGCGGACGAGCGCCCGGCCGATCGCGACGCGCTGGCGCTGCCCGCCGGAGAGCTGGCGCGGCTTCCTCGCGAGAAGCGGCTCGATCTGCAGGATGCGGGCGACCTCGCGCACGCGGCGGTCGATCTCCGCGGCCGGCGTCTTCACCATCTTCAGGCCGAAGGCCATGTTCTCGAAGACGCTCATATGCGGGTAGAGCGCGTAGGACTGGAAGACCATGGCGACCTGCCGGTGGGCCGGTTCCACATGCGTCACCACCTTGCCGTCGATCGCCACATCGCCGTCGGAAATGTCCTCGAGGCCGGCGATCATGCGCAGCAGCGTCGACTTTCCGCAGCCCGAGGGACCCACGAAGACGACGAACTCGCCGCGCTCGGCGGACAGGCTGACGCCGTTGATCACGGTCGCGTCGCCGAACCGCTTGACGACATTGTCGAGACGCAGAAAGGACATCAGTTGGCTCCAACCTCTTCCAGTCGTGCGATCCGCATGGCTTCGATCTCGTTACGGATGGCAAAGAGCTTGCGATAAATCTGGTAGGCGTCGTCATGTGCCTGGGCCCAGGCGGGATCGGCGTGCTCGACCCGCTCGTCGGGTGCCATGGCGGCAAGCGCGGCGAAGAGATCTGGCTCGAGCCCGGCTGCAACCGCGGCCACCATCGCCGTGCCGCGCAGCACCGGTTCGGGCGCATCGCTGACGACGAGGGCGACGCCGCTGGCGTCGCGATAGAGCCTGCGCAGGAGCGGATTGTGCAGATGCCCGCCGGCGAGCGCGAGGCGGTCGATGGCAAAGCCGTGCCCGTTGAAATGCTCGATGATGTGGCGCGTCTGCAGGGCGAGCGCGCGGGCGGCGGCATAATAAGCTTCGAGGAAGGAGCGGCGGCTCGTCTCCTCGCCGATGCCGGTGAGCAGCGCGCGCACGCGCCCGTCGCCGAGCGGCGCGCGATTGCCCAGCCAATCGGGTACGACGTGACGGCGGGCGCCGAAGGCGGGCCCTTCCTGGTCGAGGATGGCGAGAATGGCCGTGGCGGTTTCGGCGTGACGCTCGGCCGAGGGCGGGCCGGGGCTCGCCGGATGGTGAGCCAAAACCGCATCGAGCGCCGCGCCGGAAACGCTCTGCCCTGCCTCGTGCATCCAGTAGCCGGCAAAGACGGCATCCTTGAACGGCCCCCAAATGCCGGGAATATGCCGCTCGTCGGAAGCGAAGGGCATATAGCAGGTGGAGGTGCCGCCGATCATCGGCAGGCGCTGGTTCATCTCGGCCTGGAAGTTGCGGCCGAGCACGCCGAGCGCGCCCGCTTCCGCGTCGATCAGGCCGATGGCGACGGGAATGCCCGCAGGCACGCCGAGCGCCGTGGCTCCGGCCTCCGACACTGGCCCGTGCACCTCGCCGACGCGGCCCGGCCGTTCCCGCAGGCGGCCGAGCGCGGTGAGCCCCTCGAGACCAAGCGTGCCGAGAAGATCCTCGCACCAGGGCTCGGCGGCATTCGGCAGATAGGGCCATTTGCAGGCGAGACCGCACACCGAATGCCGGTCGATGCCGGTGGCGCGGCGGGCGAGCTCGTCGCAGAGATCACGCGCTCCGGTGAGCCGCGCGAAGGCGGAGGGCCGATGCCGTTTGAGCCACAGCAGCTTCGGCAGGTTCATCTCGGGCGAGACGGCGCCGCCGACATGTCTCAGGAAGTGGTGAGCGGTTGCGTCGATCTCCGCCGCCTCGGCCTCGCCGCGATGATCCATCCAGGCGATGACGTCGCCGCCGCCGTCGAGCGGCGGCTCACCTTCCGCCTGAAGATAGAGCGAGGAGGTCGCGTCGAAAGCGATGGCGGCCACGCTCGCGCGCGCCTGCGGCGCTTTGCCGAGACAGGCGGTCGCGGCCTGGCTCACGGCCGCCCAGATCTCGTCCATGCGATAGGTGGCATGGTGCTCGGCCGGGCGCATGAGCGTGATCGGCGCGGCGGCGGTCGCCAAAAGCGCGCCCGCGGCATCGAACAGCCCGGCCCGGGCGGACAGGGTGCCGACGTCGATCGCCAGAAGATGTGTCGTCACATCCATGCTCCCTTCCGGCCCGTCACAGGATCGCCTCGGCGCAGGCTTCATCCGTGACGAGGTATTTGACATAGCCCGCCGTCAGGATCGCCTTGACGATCGCCCGCTTGTGCAGCCCGCCGGACGCAAGAATGGCCTTCGGGATCGTCTTCAGATCGCCGAGCGGCAACGCCATCACGCGCTCGTTGAGAGGATGATCCACGGGCCGGCCTTCGGCATCGAGGAAGACGCCGAGGATATCGCCGACGGCATTCGCCGCCCGCAGATCGTCGAGGCTCTCCGCGACCACATGCGTGGTGGCCAGAAGCGAGCGGTTGGAAAGGTCGCCGCAGGAAACGAGCGCCACCTGTGCGAGCCGCGCACGGCGCAGCGCCTCCGCCAGGCCGTGATGGGTCAGGAGCACCTCGCGGCTCTCGGGGGTCGGCACATAGATGGGCGCGGCGAGATAATAGCATTCCGCGCCGAGCACGCGCGCAAAGGCGGTCGAGACTTCGAATGTATTGGTGCCCGAGCCGCGGGTGAGGCCGCCCATCAGTGTCGCCACCCAGCCGTTGGAAAGGCGACGCGGCGTCACGCGGCGCGTGGCGGCCGAGAGCGTCGTGCCCCAGCCCACGCCGAAGGCTTCGCCGTCGGTGAGGAGGGTATCGAGCATGGCCCCCGCCGCCTCGCCGATAAGGCGCTGCTGCTCGGCGGGATCGTCGACCGAAGGTACCACGCGGGCACCGGCGAGCCCGAAGCGCGTCTTGAGGTCTTCCTCCAATGCGACGCAGCGGGCGAGCGGCATCAGGATCTCAACGCGCACCGACCCGTCGGTGCGCACCTGGCCGATGATGCGGTTGACGCGCAGCCGGGTGATCGACAGCTTTTCAGCGATCTCCTGCTGGGTGAGACCGCCGATATAGTAGTACCAGGCGACGCGCGCCCGCTCGTGGTCGGCCTCGACCGCCACCTCCTCGCCATTCTCGTCAGCCAGGCGCCGCGCCATTTCGCGCCTCACGCAAAGGCCGGCGCGATGCGCTGCACCGAGGCGCGCACGGCCGCAAGCACCGAGGCGTCGTCGCGCTCGAAGGGATAGAAGACCTCGAGGAAGACGGGCCTGTCGCCGAGCCCACTTCTCGCGATGAGCTCCGCCGCCGCGCCGGGATCGACCGCGCCGCGCTCGGTGAAGTCCCAATGCCGGTCGTATTGATAGTCCGTCTGCTGCAGATGGATCATGCCGGTCTCGGCGCGAAGCGCCGTGAACCAGGGTTCCATGCTCGCCCGCCCGCGCCCATAGAGCGGCTCGAAGGTGCCATGGCCCCAGTCGAGGCAATATTTCCAGGGCAGCGCCGCGCCCGCCACGTCGACGGCCATGCGTTTGGCCTGATCGACGGTCCAGGGCCATTCGCGGGTGAGCGGTGTCGGCTCCACATAGAGTTCCGTGAGCCCTTCGGCCTTCGCCGCCGCCGCCAGGCGGTGCATGCGGGCGATGAGATCGCGGTAGTCCGCATCCGGGATCGCATCGGCCGCGCTGCCATCCGGCCGCGCCGCGATCGCGCCGAGCGGCCCGCCGACCGCCGGAATGCCGGCAAGCGCGGCAAAGCGGTAGGCGCGCAAGAGCCATGCCTCGCCCAAGTCGCGCACCCGCGGATCGGGATGCAGCAGCTGGTTGAAGGTGTAATGCGCAAGCCCGATGAAGGCGCTGTGGATGGTCAGATCGTAGCGCGCGGCGGCCGCTTTGGTATCCGAGGCGATCTCCGCCAGGAGGTCGTCCGGCCAGGTCGGATCGACGAGATCGAAGGAGAGCTGCACGAGGCCGAGGCCGAGCTCCTCGCGCACGATGCGCGCCCAGGCATCGGGCGTCACCCAGCGCTTGACGCAGAACGAGAGATTGATCCCGAGGGGTATGGCCATCCCGTTCCGTCCCTCCGTCATGGCTATTTCGTGGCGCCCATGGTCAGCCCGCGCACCATGTGGCGCGAGACGACCAGGGCGAAGATGATCACCGGCAGCACAATCACCGTGCCGGTGGCCATGATCTTGCCCCAGGGCAGCTCGTAGCCCGACATGAAGCTCGTCGCCACCACCGGGGCGGTCTGCGCCGCCCGGCGCGTCAGGACGAGGGCATAGAGCAACTCGTTCCAGGAGAAGATGAAGGAGAAGATCGCCGACACGGCGATGCCGGGCACCCCGAGCGGCACATAGATCTTGCGGAAGATGATGAACTGGTTCGCGCCTTCGAGCCGGGCGGCCTGTTCGAGGTCGGCGGGGATCGAGCGGAACTGATCCGTCGTGATCCACACGACGATCGGCAGGTTGAAGGTGAGATAGATCAGGATGAGAACGAGATGCGTGTCGAGCAGGTCGAGATTGCGGGCGAGCAGATAGATGGGCAGTGCGAGCACGATCGGGCTGATCATGCGGTTCGAGATGAACCAGAACCAGAGATCCGACTTGCCGCGGAATTCGAAGCGCGCGAGCGCATAGGCGGCGGGCACGCCGAGGAGGACGGCGAGCGCGGTGGTGGCCGTCGCCACGATCAGTGAATTCAGAATGGCATTGGGGATGCTGTTGTCGCCCAGAACCGCCACATAGTGATCGAGCGTCGGGCGGAAGAACCAGACCGGCGGCGAGGCGAGCAGATCGCTCTGATCCTTCAGGCTGGACGATACCATCCAGTAGAAGGGAAAGAGCGTGAAGGCGAGCACGAGCAGAAGGCCGAGCGCGTGCAGGACCCGGGCGAGCGGCGTCGTCATCACTCGATCTCCTTGTAGAAGATGCGGATGTAGAGGCGGCTCAGCAGGATCGCCAGGATGAGCATGAGGATCGCCTGGGCGGAGGCGGTGCCCATGTCGAAGACGCGGAAGCCGACGCGCTGCACATAAACGGAGATGAGGTCCGTCGCCGAGCCTGGGCCGCCGCGCGTCATCACGAAGACCATGTCGAAGAGCTTGAGCACGTCGGCCGAGCGCAGGATCAGGATGGCGGTGAGGCCGGGCAGCAGATAGGGCAGCTGCACGTGGCGCAGCAGTGCGAGCTTGGACGGTGTTTCGAGCCGCGCCGCTTCCTCGATCTCGACAGGCACCATCGAAAGGCCGGCGAGAAAGATGAGCGCGCAGAACGGCGTCCATTGCCAGATGTCCATCACGGCGATCGCGATGAAGGCGCCGGTCGGCGAGCCCAGCCAATCGAAGCCGCCGATCCCGAGGGTGTTGAGGAACTGGTTGGCGACGCCGAAATTCGTGTTGAAGATCAGCCGTCCGATGAGACCGACGACCGCATAGGTCGTGGCGAGCGGCACGACCAGCGACACGCGCGCGAGCGCCCGTAGAAAGCCGAGCCCCGGCCGGTGCAGCAAGAGCGCGATGGCGATGCCGAAGACGAGCTGGAAGGGTAGAACCGTCAGAAAGAAGCGGCCGGTGAGCAGGAGCGAATCCCAGAAGGTCGTGTCGCCCAGGACATTGACGTAGTTGTCGAAGCCGATGAAGGGAAAGCCCTCGCGCGGTCGGGCGATATTGTAGCGCCGGAACGAGGTGATGAGCGCAAAGAGCGTCGGATAGATGCCGATGGCGAGAAGCGCGAAGACGGACGGCGCCAGAAACCAGAACGGCGTCCAGCGGCCATAGCCTCGGTTCGGTCTTGCGATCTTGGCGCTCACCATGATCTCCGGGTGATGTTCACCTGGCGGCCTATTCCAGATTGGTGTGATTGGCGCGCATGGCCTCGGCGCTCACGCCGAGCTTGTCACGCAGCTTGAGGATCATCACCTCGAAGAGCACGAACTGCGCGCCCTCGTAGAGGGAGCCCATGGGCAGAACCGAGGTCGCCGGGCCGCTGTCGTCAGCCATGGTCTGCGCCGGGAGAACGAGCACGTGCTCGGCGCGCGCTGCCGCCTCGCCATCCGGCTGGGCGGTGACGACGAGCGTCTCGGCCCCGGCTTGGCGGGCGACGCCCATGAGGCCGAGCACGGTGGAGAAGGCGCCGGGTCCGGCCGAGACGACGAGGAGGTCGCCGCGGCCGATGGGCGGGGTCGTCATGTCGCCGACCACCGCGGCCTTGAGGCCGAGATGGAAAAGGCGCATGGCGAAGCCCTTCATCTGCAGGCCTTCTCGGCCGACGCCGTAAAGCGCGATGCGATTTGCCCGGGCGATGACGTCGACGGCCGCGTCGACGGCCGCCTCGTCCATGCGCTCGAACACCCGGCCGAGGTCGGCCAGGGCGCGCTGGTAGATATCGGACATGGGCACCTCCCTGACGGCTCTTAGGGTCAATCGACGTTCACCTGATCGGCGGTTGCAACGGCAGCTCATCCTCCCCTTGAGCGGGAGGGTCATAGCATGTGGTGGCGGACGTCGTTACCTCGCCCCGCTTGCGGGGAGAGGTCGGCCGCGAAAGCGGCCGGGTGAGGGGGATTTCTCCGACACGGCATCGGGCCCCTCACCCTGTCCCTCTCCCCGCACACGGGGAGAGGGGACGACAGTCCGCATATGCGATTGCCTTCCTCAAGGGAGAGGTGGGCGGTCGCGCTCAGCTTACTGCAACAGCTTCTTCTTGCCGTCGTAATAGCCTTCCTTTTGCAGGACGGCTTCCATGCGCGTGCCGATCTCCTTCGAGCCGTCGGCGACCGAGACTTCGCCGAGCATCATCTTGGTGCCCCATTCGGCGATGATCTCGGAAATCGCCGGCCAGGCGGGGAAGCGCGGACGGAACTCCGGCACGCCCTTCTGCCAGGAGGCGACCATCGGCTCGACGAACTTGTACTTCGCCTTGATCTCGGGGTCGTTATAGACGGCCATGCGACCGGAGACGCCGCCCGCCTCCACATAGGGTTTGGCGATCTCTTCCGAAGTTGCCCATTGGATGAAGAGCCAGGCCGCCTTCTTCTCCTCGTCCGAGGCCTGGGAGGCGACGGCGAGCGAGAAGCCGCCGAGCGCCGGCAAGCGGCCGGCGGGACCGGCGGGCTCCGGCGCAACGCCGAGGCAGTCGCCGAGCTTCGAGGTCGCCGGATCGGTCAGCGTGCCGTAGAAGGCCGACCACTCGGTGATCATCGCCACCTGGCCCTGCGCCAGGGCGTTGACCGCCTCGGCGTGATCGTAGCTCACGATGCCGGGCGGCATGTATTTCATCAGCTCCTGGCGGAAATTGAGGCCCGCCTGGCTTTCCGTGCTCATGAGATTGGACTTGAACTCCTTCGTCAGCAGCGAGCCGCCGAAAGGCCAGAGCACGCGCATGAAGCTGTCGGCGGACTGCGTCTCGCCGCGCCGCGATTGCAGCGCGAAGCCATATTCCTTCTTGTCGGCATTGGTGAGCTTCGGCGCATAGGTTTTCAGAAGCTCGTCCCAAGTCTCGGGGGGCTTGTCGAAGCCGGCCTCCTTGAGCTTGCAGGAATTATAGAAGAGGAGGCCCGAGTAATTGTCGAAGGGCAGGCCATAGACGGTGCCGCCCCAGGAGCCGAAGGCGTCGAGCAGGAGCGGGAAGAAGCCCTTGAGATTGAGATTGGGGTCGGTGATCGACGGGTCCTTGGCGAAATTGTCGATCGGCTCGATCCAGCCGTTTTCCGCAAATTCGCCGATCCAGACGAGGTCGACGAGGGCGAGCGTGAGATCGCCGCCGGAGGTGAAGTTCAAGACCTCCTTCTCGCGCGTGTTCTCATAGGGCACGATCTCGTAATTGACCTTGATGCCGGTCTTCTTCTCGAATTCCGGCAGGAGCTTGATGATCGCGCGATAGCCCGGCCGGTCGAGGAAGACCGCCCGGATCTCCGTGCCCTTGAGCGGCTCGGCCGCCGTCTCCAGCCAGTCGGCCTTGGCGGTCAGCGTGCCGGCACCGGTGATGAGTGCGGCGGCGCTCAATGTCGCCAGCAATAACCGTTTCATTCTTGTCCTCCCTTTGCTGGTTTGCCTTGTGGATAGATCAGCGTCTTGATCACGCCCGGCGCGTTCTCGGCATGGCGCCGGAAGGCGTCGGGCGCCTCGTCCAGGCCGACTTCGTCCGTCACCAGGGTGGTGACGTCGACCTTGGCTTCGGCCACGAGTTCGATGGCGCGCGGATAAACCTCCCCCATCCGGCGGGCGAATTTGATCTTCAGGCCGCGCCGCCGCGCCTCGGCAGCAGGCAGCGTATAGGTGTCGCCGTCGGGGATGCCGACGAGCACGATGCGCCCGCCGATCTTGGCGGCGAGAACCGCATCGCGGAAGCCGTCCGGCGAATTGGTCGCCTCGATCACCAGCGGGCAACCCTCCCGCTCGGTCCAGGCGCGAATGTCCTGCACGGAGACGCCGACCCGGTCGGCGCCGAGGCGCGCTGCCATGGCGCGGCGATGCTCCTGGGGATCGACCGCCAGAATTTCGCCGGCGCCTGCGGCCTTCAGCACCTGCAGGATGAGCAGGCCGATCGGCCCGCAGCCGACGAGCGCTACCCGCTCGAGCAGCCGGGGCTTGGCGAGATCGACCGCATGGATCGCCACCCCCAAGGGCTCGAGCATCACCGCCTCGAGCGGGGAGAAGCTCTGCGGCACCGGCACGACCTGCGAAACCGGCACGAAGATCTGCTCGGTCATGGCCCCATCATAGGGCGGGGCGCCGATGAAGACGACATTCGGGCAGAGATTGGGGTGGCCGCGCTCGCAAAATTCGCAATGGCCGCAGGCCTTGTTGGGATCGACTGCAACAAGGCCGCCGCGCTTCAAGCCGAGCGGCTCGACATCCTCGCAGAGATAGCCCGCGAATTCGTGCCCCGGCACGAAGGGCGCCTGAATGAGGGCGGAGCCGATGCCGCCGTCCTTGTAATAGTGCAGATCCGAGCCGCAGAGGCCGACGGCGACGACATCCAGGAGCACCGTGTCCGGGCCGCCCTCCCGCAGATTAAACGGCGCGAGGCGCGCATCGTGGGGGCCGTGAATGAAGAGGGCGCGGCTCATGAAGGACGTCCCGATCGACAAGGTGTCATGATGATACAGATGTATTTTTTTGATTACAATGACATCATAGTCGAATGGCGCAACGCGGGGCGATGCCGCGCATCCGATGAGCCGCACCGGCCACTCGCAAGGCTGTGAACGGCCCGCCTTCGGCAGGGCTTCGGCCGTTCTGGCCGAGGCTGCTCCCGTGCCTTATCGTCGACGCTTCATAGTCCTTCCACGAGGTACCCGATGGACCGCCGAACCTTTCTCGCGACAGGGCTCGCATCGGCCGCATTCGGAGCCGAGGCGCTCGCGCAGCATTCCGATCACCTGCCGCCGCTGAAGGAAGCACCGCCTTCGCCCGCGCCCTATTCCCGCCTGCAGGGCGGGGGCTTCGTGCACCATCTCGAGCCGGAGCAAGAGGCGCAACGCGTCGTCGACAGCCCCGCCCCGAAAGGACCGCAGGGTCAGTGGATCGCGCGGGCGCCTCTGCCGCTCCCGCGTAGCGAAATGGCCTGGGCGACGGCCTGGGCCGGCCGCATGCATATCGTCGGCGGCTATGGCGAGGGTCGCGTCGACCGCGCCTACCACCATGTCTATGACCCCGGCGCGGATCGCTGGTTCGATGCGGCACCGCTGCCGCGCGGCGCCAACCACGTGGCTGTCGCGGCCGATGCCGGGCGGATCTATGCTTTCGGCGGTTTCATCGAGCAGAACCGCAATCCCGACACCAATGTATATGCCTATGATGTCGCAGCGGACCGGTGGAGCGCCATCGCCCCTCTGCCGCGTGCCCGGGGCGCCGCGGCGGCTGTCGCGCTCGGTGGCAAGATCCACCTCGTCGGCGGAGCCGGCGCACCCGTCGCCGAGCGGGCGAGCGTCGGCTGGCACGAGGTCTACGACCCGCAGAGCGACCAATGGACGGCGAGGAAGCCGCTGCCCGGCGCACGCGACCATGTCGGCTGCGTCGCCCACAACGGGGTGATCCACATCATCGGCGGGCGCTTCAACACCTTCGAATACAATACCGATCTCCACCACGTCTATCTGCCCGAGCGCGACACCTGGGAGGAACGCGCGGTCATGCCGACGGCGCGGTCCGGCCACGGGCTCGTGGTCTATCGCGACCGCCTTTTTGCGATGGGCGGCGAGGCCGGCATCCTGAGCCAAGGCGTGCCACGCCAGGCCAAAGTGTTCGGACAGACGGAGAGCTACGATCCGGCGACGGATGCATGGCAGCAGCACGCTCCCATGCCGACCCCGCGCCATGCCGTCGGCGCGACCGTGCTCGGCGACCGCATCTATGTGGCGGGTGGCGGTGCCGTCCTCGGCGGCGCGTTACAGTCGGCCGTGCACGAGGCCTTCGCGCTGACTTGAGAAACCGCGACCTGCGGGTCTGTCGCGTTCAGATCGCGACCAGGCTGCCCTGGCGCCTCGCGCCCGGTGCGTGTTGCAGAACATGGCTGGGGATGGAGGCGAGCCAGTTGGCAAACAGCGCTTGAGCCGATGTGTCCGCAGCGCCCTCATCATAGAGAGCGACATAATCGGGGCCCTGCAGGCGCACGCTCGGGTCGATTTCCACGAGATCCCCGCGGTGGAGCAGATCCTCCAGCACCTTGACGGGTGCGACGACCGCGCCGGCCCCGGCGATCGCTGCCTCCAGCGCGGTGTAGAAATGCGGGAAGGAAACGGCGCGCGAGGCGAGCCGCACGGATGCCTCCGCGGTGAGAAGCCAGCTCTCGAGCTCGCCCGGCCGCGTCTCCGCCTTGAGAAGCGGTAGCGTCGCGACAATCTCGGCGACTGGCCGCCCATCGCCGCGCAGAATATCGGGACGGCAGACGAGACCGAGTTCCTCCCGAAAGAAGGCGATCGCCTTGAAATGCGGCGGCACCGGCCCGCCGCGCCGGATCGCCAGATCGAAGGGAATGTCGAGCCAGCTCTCCGGCGTATGCGTCTGCCGCACGCGTACGCGGACCGTCTCGTGCAGGAGCTGGAAATCGGGCAGCCGCGGCAAAAGCCAGCGCATGGCGAAAGTCGCCGGAGCGATCACCCGTAGCAGGACACTCTCGGCATGGTCCGAGAAGGCATCGAGGGATTGGCTGATCAGCTTCAGCGCCATGCCGACACTGTCGGCGAGGCGCAGCGCCGCCGGAGTCGGCATCATCGCGCGCCGGTTCTCGGCAAAGAGCGGCTCGCCGATCCAGGCCTCGAGCGCAGCGATCTGCTTGCTGACCGCGCTATGCGTGACGAACAACTCGTCGGCCGCCGCGGTGACGCTCCCGGTGCGAACGACACTCTCGAAAGCGATGAGCGCCTTCAAAGGCGGCAGGCGTTGCTGCATGTGTTCCACTTTCTCACACAGCGACGGAAGTAAACTCGATTTACCATCCGACTCTAATATGCAGTAATCCAGCAGACAACAGAAATATAGTCGCTGATCTACTCGAAACCTCTGAGGTTAGCGACCTATCATGACATTTGTATTACAAGGAGCCGGTTTTGCCGACGATTGCTGCTTCGCGTGACGACATGCCGGTTTCGCTGGAGGTGAACGGCCGAACCTACCATTGGCCGAGCCGGCCGACCGTCGTCATCTGTTTCGACGGATGCGACCCGGACTATATCGCCGCGGCGCGGGAGGCGGGCGTCGTGCCGGCGCTCGACCGGATGATGGGGCAGGGGTTCGCAGCCGAGGCGCTCGCCGCCATGCCGACCTTCACCAATCCGAACAACGTCTCGATCGTCTGCGGCGCCCCGCCTTCGGTACACGGCGTGTCCGGCAATTACTATCTCGACCGTGCCACCGGCCGCGAGATCATGATGGTCGATGCGGCGCCGATGCGAGCCGATACGATCCTGGCGCGCTTCTCGCAGGCAGGCGGCCAGGTCATTGCCGTCACCGCCAAGGACAAGTTGCGCAAGGCACTTGCCCGCGATCTCGCCGGCGTCGCCTTCTCGGCGGAAAAGGCGGCGCTCTGCACGCTGGCGGAGCACGGCATCGCCGATGTGCCGCAGCTCGTCGGTCGCGAGACGCCCGATCCTTATTCCCCGGATCTCTCGCTCTTCGTGCTCGATGCCGGGATCCGGCTGATCGCCGAGCGCCGGCCCGATATCATCTATCTCTCCCTGTCGGATTATGTGCAGCACAAGCACGCGCCGGGAACGCCGGAGGCCAATGCCTTCATGCAGGCGGTCGATATGCGGCTCGCAGCACTTCTCGATCTCGGCGCCGTCGTCGGCATCGTCGCCGATCACGGCATGACCGACATGGCGACGCCCGAGGGCGGGGCGAATGTCGTCTATCTCGGCGACCAGCTGGATGCGGAGTTCGGGCCCGGCGCGACGCGCGTGATCTGTCCGATCACCGATCCCTTCGTGCGCCACCACGGTGCGTTGGGCGGCTTCGTGCGGGTGCATCTCCGCCGTAACACGATCGGTCGCGACGAGGTCCTGACCTTCCTGCGCGGTCTGCCCGGCATCGATCTCGCGCTGCCGCGCGAGGAGGCTTGTGCGCGCTTCGACCTGCCGGAGGATCGGGAAGGCGACATCGCCGTCGTCGGCCGGGCAGGGGTGGCGCTCGGCGCACGGGCAATCGACCACGACCTTTCGCAGCTCGCCGGGGAGCGCCTGCGCTCCCACGGCAGCCTCGCCGAACAGCCCGTCCCCTTCATTGTCTCGCATCGGCTGAGCGAGGCCTATGTGCAGCGCGCAAAAACGGCGCCGCTGCGCAATATCGACATCTTCGATTTCGTCCTGAACGGGGTGGAGGGCTGAATGCGGCGCGCGGTGGCCGTCATCCTCGATGGGCTGAGACGTGACTTCGTCCGCCCCGACACGACCCCGACCCTGATGCGCTTCCGGGAGCGGTCGCAATGGTTTGCCGCGCACCGGAGCGCCGTGCCGTCGGTCACGCGGGTCTGCTCGTCGAATCTGGCAACCGGCTGCCGGCCCGCGCGCCACGAGCTCGAAGGCAATACCATGGCGCTCGTGGAGGACGGCCGCTTTGCCGTGCACGACGTCGGCCAGCCCGGCTTCTTCGCCCATAAGCGGCGCGTGACCGGCCGCTCGCTTGCCGCCTCCACGCTCGCCGAGCGCACGCGCGATTGCGGCGGCACGGTCATCTTCTCCAATGTCTCGCCGGGCGCGGCCTATGCCCATGATCCGGACGGCCACGGCCATGTCTATCACCGCGCCGGCTCCTTCGGGCCGGGGGGCGAGCCGGTGCCGCTGGCGCGTGCTCTCGAGGTCGGCCCCGACATCCTCGGCGACCGGGCGATGGCGGAACGCTTCGTCGCTGAGGCACTGACCGAGCGCCGGCCCGCTTTCGCCCTCATGTGGCTCGGCCATCCCGACACCACACAGCATGCGGTGCCGCTCGGCGCGCCGGAGCACCTGGCAGCGCTGCAGGCGGCGGACGCCCATGTCGCGCTCGTCGCGGACGCCGTCGAGCGGCTTCGCGCCGCCGGCGACGACGTCCTCCTCATCGTCGGCTCCGACCATGGCCACCAGACCGTCCATACGGTCGTCGACGTCGAGGCGGAGGTGGCGAAGCTCGGCTTCGCCGAGGCGATCGCCGCCGGTGATCTCGTCATCGTGCCGAACGGCACCGCCGTCCTCGTCTATGCGGGCAAGGCGGGGCGCGATCTCGTTCCAGAGCTCGCCGAGCGACTGGCCACGCAGCCCTGGGCGGGTGATGTCTTCTCCGGCGCGGCGCTTGCCGCCATCGGTCAGACGGAAAGCCGCGGGCTCGCTCTTTTCCTGTCCATGGCCGCTGACGAAGAACCGAATGCCTTCGGCGTGCCCGGCCGCAGCTTCGCGGCGAAGCCGCTTGCAGGCAAAGCCGACCGTCTCGGCTGTGGCCAACACGGCGGCCTCGGCCGCTACGAGCAATCCCCTGTCCTGATGATCGACGGACCGGGCTTTGCGCCCGGTATCGTCGCCGATGAGCCGACCGCGCTCACCGATCTCGCTCCCACCATTCTCCGGCATCTCGGCCTGCCCATGGACGGCATGGACGGGCGCCCCTTGCAAATTCCGCCATCAACGGAGCTCTTCCGATGACCATCGACCGTCTGTCCTTCACCCGGCGCGGGCTTCTCGCCGGCACCGCCGCGACGGGCCTTTTCGCCGCCAATCTCACCGCCTTCGTCCGCACCGCGCGCGCCGAGGAGGCGAGCCAGGGCGGGGTGCTGCGCTACGCGACGCTCGGCCTCGACACTTCCGATCCGCACCGCCATACCGGCAGCATCGGCGTGCAGCAGATCTATGTCGAGGCGCTCACCTCGATCGGCGCGGACGGCGGCATCGAGCCCTTCCTCGCCGAGCGCTTCACCGTCTCCGAGGACGGCAAGACCTACACCTTCCACCTGCGCAAGAACGTTCGCTTCCACAACGGCGACGTGATGACCGGCGCCGACGTCGCCGCCAATATCGAGCGCGTGCGCAGCAAGGTCACGGGCGGCTGGCTCGCCTCGGCGATGAAGCTCGTCGACAAGGTCGAGGCCCCGGACGAAGCGACGGTCGTCCTTTCCATGCAGCGCTCCTATGCGCCGCTGCTAGCGCTCATGTCCGAGCTCTGGATCCTCTCGCCGAAGTCGGAAGGCTGGGACGAGACCATCAAGCTGCCGATCGGCACGGGCCCCTTCCTGTTCGGCACCTGGCAGCCCAATGTGAAGCTGGCCTCGCCGCGCCATGCCGCCTATTGGCAGCCCGGCCTGCCGCATGTCGACTCGATCGAGTTCGACCTGCGCGGCGAGCCCGACAATGCGCTGGCGCTGCGGGCCGGCGACCTGCATATCGGCAGCGTCGACCGCGCCAGCGCCGAGCAGCTCGCCTCTGATCCAGCGATCGCCGTGAAGCCGCTCAAGGACTCGAACTGGTATTTCGTGTCCTTCAACAACCGCAAGCCGCGCGCGCCCTTCAACGACGTGCGGGTGCGCAGGGCGATCGCCTATGCCGTCGACAAGGCCGCCTTCATCCGCTTTGCCGCCGGCGACTACGGCATCGTCACCAACCAGATGGTGAAGCCGGGCAATATCTACTTCGACCAGGCGATGCACGACGCCGACATCCACGCCAAGCCCGATCTCGACAAAGCCAAGGCCCTGCTGAAGGAGGCCGGCGTCGATCCGTCCACGATCACGATCGAATTCGTGTCCTGGCAGGAGAGCTACCCGCAGATCGTCGTGCAGATGGTGCGCAAGCTCGGCTTCAAGGTGAACCATGTGGCGCTCGACGACCTCGGCGCGCAGAACAGGCTCGCCCAATACGACTGGGACATGAACTGCATGGCCTCCGGGCCGCGCGCCGACGTCTTCCTGCGCTATGTCCGGCTGATGAGCGACGGCCCGAACCCGGTGCTGTGGGGCGGCGTGCAGGATCCCGCCTTCGACAAGCTGGTCAATGCCGCCGTCGCCGAGCCGGAGCTCGCCGCGCGCAAGGGAATCTATCTCGCCGCCTGGCGGCGCGTGCTCGACAACTATTACACCGTCGTCCTCGGCCATGGCTTCGACCTCATCGCGGCGCGCAAGGAGGTCAAAGGCTACGACACGGGCTTCACCTGGTCGCCGCATTGGGCGAGCGGCGGCGTCGCCCATGCCTGGCTCGCGAGCGCCTCGTGAGCTCAACGGTCGAAACCGCACCGGCGGGGCCCCGGCTCTCCCTTCCCCTGCCGGCAGGGGCTCTCGTCGGTGCGATCCTGGTCGGTGCGATCATCGTCGCGGCGCTGATCGCGCCCTGGGTGGTGCCCTATGATCCGCTCGACCAGGACCTTCTCGCGATCAATGCCGGCCCGAGCCCGGAGCATTGGCTCGGCGTCGACCATCTCGGCCGGGACGTGCTGTCCCGGCTCATGATGGGTGCCCGCACGACGCTCGCCATCGGCTTCGGCGGCGTCGTGATCGCCTTTCTCATCGGCGGCTGCCTGGCGCTCGCGGGCCTGGCGCTGGGGCGGGTCAGCGAGACCCTCGTCTTCGGCGCAATGGATCTCGCGCGTGCCATGCCCGGCATCCTGCTCGCGCTCCTCCTGATCGTCGCCTTGGGCTCGGGCGCGGTGCCGGTCGCGATCGCGCTCGGCATCTCCTTTGCGCCGCTCTTCGCCTATGTGGCGCGCGCTGCCTACAAGCGCGAGATGGCGCAGGATTACGTGCGGGCGGCGCGCATCTTCGGCGGCGGCCGGCTGCATGTGCTCTTTCACCACGTTCTGCCGAATATCGTCGGCGGGCTCATCACCCAGGCGGCGATCATCCTGCCGCGCTGCATCGTGACAGAATCGGTCTTGAGCTTCCTCGGCCTCGGCTCCTCGCCCGATGCGCCGACCTGGGGGCGGATGATTTCCGACGCGAGCCGGTTTATCGAGCGGGCGCCGCACGTCATCATCCCGCCGGTGCTCGCCCTCATCGTGCTCACCGTCAGCCTGTCGATCACCGGCGACTATCTCAGGGCACGCCTCGATCCCTTGCGCGGACAGGGCGAGCGTGGAGGAGCGTCATGATCACGCGGCTCCGCGGCATCGCATTCCAGCTCGCGAAGGCGCTGGCCCAAGCCCTCGCCATCATCATCATCGTCTTCCTGCTCGTGCGCGTCGTTCCCGGCGACGTGGTCGACATGTTCGCGCTGCAGGGCGATCTCAATGCCGCGCAGCAGGCGGCGATGCGCGCCGAGCTCGGGCTCGACCGGCCGGTGACGGCCGAGTTCGTTGATTGGCTGGAAAAGGCGCTCACCGGCGATCTCGGCGAGTCGCTGCGCTTCAAGCGGCCGGTCGCCGAGATGGTGGCAACGGCCCTGCCGACGACGCTCGCCTTCGCGGCACTCAGCTTCGCCATCGGCCTCGTGCTCGCCTTCGGCACGGCGCTTGCCGCCGTGATGACGGGCAACAGGTTCTTCGCCTTTCTTGTCAACCTCCTCAATATCTGGTCGATCGCATTGCCGACCTTCTGTGTCGGCGTGGTCGCGATCCTGGTCTTTTCGATCTGGCTCGGCTGGCTGCCGGTGTTCGGCGCCATGCTCCTGCCCGCCATCGTCATCGGCATCGACAATGCCGGCCAGATTGCGAAACCTTTGTTCGAGGAACTGCGCGAGGCCGCGAGCTCGGCCCATGTCAGGACGGCCCGCGCCAAGGGTCTGCATCCCCTGCGCATCGCCCTCACTTATCTCCTGCCGACCGCGATCCCCGTGGCGCTCGCCCTCTCCGGGCTCGTGCTCGCCGGGCTCGTCGCCGGCACGCTCACCATGGAAGTGCTCTTCGGCCTGCAGGGCATCGGCAGCCTGACGCTGCAGGCCATCCACGGCCGTGACTATCCGGTGGTACAGGGCGCGATCGCGGTCATCGCGCTCGGCGTCGTCGCCATCAACGCCGTCACGGATATTCTCCATCGCTTGATCGATCCGAGGCTCGATAGATGACAGCTCCGCTTCTCGAGGTGCGAAACCTGTCGGTCGCGGCATCGTCCGGGCCTCTCGTCAAGGGCGTGAGCTTTACGCTGGAGCGCGGCCGCACGCTGGCGCTGATCGGCGAATCCGGCTCCGGCAAATCCATGACCGCGCTTGCCATCATGGGCCTGCTGCCGGCGGGCGTGACATGCGCGCCCGAAAGCGCCATCGCCTTTACGGGCCTGCCTCTGCCACTTGCCGAGGAACATCGCATGCGCGCGTTGCGCGGCGCCCGCATGGCGATCGTCTTTCAGGATCCGATGGCCTGCCTCAATCCCTTCATGGCGATCGGCGCGCAGATCGACGAGACGCTGCAACGGCTCGGCGTCAAAAGCCGCGAGGAGCGGCGAAAACGACTGCAGCGTTTGATGGCGGAGGTCGGTCTGCCCGACCCACCGGCGATCGCCGGCCGCTATCCGCATGAACTGTCGGGGGGCCAGCAGCAGCGCGTCATGATCGCCATGGCGATCGCCGGCGAGCCGGACCTTCTCATTGCGGACGAGCCGACGAGTGCGCTCGATGCCAGCATCGCCGACGAGATCGTGCGGCTGCTCGCGGCACTGCAGGCGCGCCACGGCATGGCGATGCTGTTCATCACCCATGATCTCGCCGTGGCGGCAAGGCTTGCCCACGACATCGCCGTGATGCAGCGCGGTGAGATCGTGGAAATCGGCGCAGCGCAGGAGGTCATGGCAGCGCCGCGGCATCCCTATTCGGCCCGCCTCATCGGCGCCCGCAGGACACTCGGCGCGCCGCGCCTGCGGGCAGTCTCCGCCCAGCCCCGCAGCGTCATCCTGTCTGCCGAGCGGGCTTGCGTGGACTATGCGCCGCGCCGGTTGTTCGGCCGGCCGTTTCGCGCCGTCCACGATGCATCGCTCACGCTCGAGGCCGGACGAACGCTCGGCATCCTCGGCGAATCCGGTTCGGGCAAGAGCACGCTTGGCGCGGCGGTCGCCGGGCTCCTCGGCGTGGCGGAGGGGCGGATGACGGTTCTCGGCCAAGAGAGAACGCCTCGGCCCGATGCTTTGCGCGGCGCGACGAGGCGCGAATGCCAGCTCATCTTCCAGAATCCCTATGGCGCGCTCAACCCGCGGCTGACCATCGGGCAGTTGATGGCCGAGCCGCTGATGCTGATGGGCGTGCCGGCTGGCCAGCGCGACGCGCAGATCGTGGCCGCACTGATAGAGGTCGGTCTCGAACTGCGGCATAGGGGGCGCTATCCGCATCAGCTCTCCGGCGGCCAGCGCCAGCGCGTCTCGATCGCACGGGCGCTGCTCTGCCAGCCCCGGCTCCTCGTCTGCGACGAGGTGGTCTCGGCGCTCGACATGACCGTGCAGGTGCAGATCCTGGCGCTCCTCAAGCGGCTGCAGGAGGCGCACGGCTTCGGCATGCTGTTCATCGGTCACGACATCGAAGTCGTGCGCTGGATTTCCGACACGATCATCGTCATGCATCAGGGCCGCATCGTCGATCGCTTCGCCTGCAGCGAGTTGGAAGCGCCCACGCGGCATGACTATACCAAGCGGCTGCTGCGGTCCCGCATGGATAGGCAGGCGGCCTAGAGGCTGTTAGGGACTTGGGATGGGACTGCGCCGGAGCCGATTTTGGCCGATCCGGCAGGAGCCGATCGATGGGCGTACCGGGATGTACGGTCGAGATCGGCGACGAACCGGGCGGCCAAAAGCGGCCCGGCCCGGAGGGTTGAGCGGCGAAGGTCGCCTGATGCGTCGAAAAGCTTGCCGATAGTCCCTGCTATCGGCTTCGCTTTTCTCCTGTCATCCGCCGCTTCGCCGTTCAACGCAGCCTCCATTCCAAGTCCCTAACAGCCTCTAGGCGATCGGTGTGCATGCACCCATGAGTGCTGCCGTCGATTTCGGTGGATCGTCTCGTCCGGAAGCCCCATGCTAGCCGCCGCGCGCCCCGACCGCGTGCCATGCGAGGGTTTCGTCCATGGACGATGGAAAACTCCCGATCATCGATTGTCACCAGCATTTCTTCGACGCGCGGCGCCTGAATTACCCGGTCTTCGCGCAGCGCAGCGAGGGCTTCGAGGTGCTCGTCGGCGACTACAGCACGTTGCCACGGGTCTATCTTCCGGAAGACTATGCGCGAGACACCGCCGGCTTCAACGTCGTCAAGACAGTATGGGCCGAGTTCATGTCGGACGATCCGGTCGGCGAGATGCGATGGGCCGGGGCCTTGGCGCAAGCAACCGGCCGGCCGAACGGAATGATCGGGCTCGTCGACTTCGCAAGCCCGGATCTGGAGCGCCGCCTGGAGGACTATAGGTCGGCGGGACCTCTTCGTTGCGTGCGGCAGCATTTGGCGTGGCATCCGACCAATCCGCTGCTTCGCTATGCAACGCGGCCTGATCTCCTCGCCGATGCCGCCTGGCGGCGCGGGCTGGCCTTGCTCCGCGGCGGCGGCCTGGTCTGCGAGATCGAAGTCTTCGGTCCTCAGCTGCCCGAGCTCGCCGCCGTGGTCGCTGCCTATCCCGACATCCCCTTCGTCCTGCCCGTCATGGGCTGGCCGCTCGACCTCACGGCGGCCGGCCGGGCGACCTGGAAGCGCGACCTCGCCGTACTTGCCGAGCATCCGAATGTTGCGGTCAAGATTTTCGGACTGGAATGTATCTTCGGCATCCACTGGACGATTGCCCAGGTTCGCCCGTGGATCCTGGACGTCATCGAAGTCTTCGGCCCCGGCCGCTCAATGTTTGCGAGCCACATGCCGATCTGCAAGCTCGCCTGCACGTTTGAGCAGCTCTATTCGGCTTATCTGGAGATCATCGAGGGCTGCAGCCTCGAAGAAAAGCGCCGGCTGATGGGCGATACCGCCGCAATCGTCTACAACCTCCAAAAATAGTCCGTATCTCGTCTCGTGTTAGCTGGGGAGGGCGCTTAAAGCGCTGGCACCGATGGCGTGCGCCATCATCGGGCGGATGATCGCTCCGCGCGTGTGTCCGGGAACAGCTCTTTCGCAACGGCAAAGCCCAAGACTGCTTGCATTGTCTCAAAAATTCGCTTTACACTCGCGGCAGGTATTGATCGGCTTCAATACGCAGGGAATTCTCTGCGGCCTGCGTCCTTTATAGTAAACAGGCGTTCAAGCGGACCTGTGGCCTCGCCCGACAAAGTGGAGCAGCCTCCATGTGGAATGACCCTGTCAAAAGCACGCCCTCGATCATCCAGACCGATTTCGGACCCTTCGGGGAAAGTCTGCCGGGGGACGGAGAAGCCTATTGCGGTCCGACCTCGATGGTCATGGGCCTCTATTGGCTGTCTAGCAACGGCTTCACCCAGGTCGCCCCGGCCGTCTACAATGGCGAGGACGACCCTGCGGCGATCAATCTGGAAAGGGTGGTCGCCGGCCTGATGCAGACGTCGAGCGAGGGCGGCAGCTTCACCCTCGGCATGACCAACGGAATGGCCGATTATTTGTCGGCCTGCGGGATAGGGCCCGACCTTTACACCTTCACGGGCGTTCCCAATCCGGATCTCGCCTGGCTCGGCGGGCAGTTGGCCCCGAATGTCTCCGAATCCTCACAGACGATCGTCTTGGCCAATTTCGCGGTCGGCTGGTTCTCGATCTCCAAGACGAAGACAAATTACATGGAGAACGAAGGCGGCCATGTGCTGGCGCCGCTCACGGTAGAGCTGACCGGCGGCACCATCACCATCAACAACGCTTTCCCGGACTCCTTCGAGCAGGTTCCCAATCTGCCATCCAGCAATCCGCAGACCGTTCAGATCGCGCAGATGCCGAGCGGTTGGACGCTGGAAGGATTGACCCTGCCGTCCAACGACTACAGCCATGTGGTCACCGACACGCTCACCGAGCGGGGCGTCTACCCCATTCTCTGGCAGGGGCAGGCCTGGGCCATCTCGGCATCGGCGCTGCCTTCGACATCCGGATATGAACCGAGCACCTGGACGATCGACCAGCCGAAGACGATCAACACGAACGGTGGCACGCTGACCGTGGTCGCCCCGATCATGGGGCTCGGCGGCCTGGAAAAATATGGCGAGGGCACACTTCTCCTCACCAATACCAACCAGCTGATGGGCCTCAACACGGTCGGCGGCGGAACACTGGCGAGCACGCGCACCTCCGGCACGCCATTCGGCAATTACCACATCACGCTCGTCAGCGGTGGGACTCTCGCGCTTGTTCCCGATGGCTCGACAGGCCAGTCCGTGAATGTGGAAATCGCTTCGGGCACGCACGGGACGCTCGTTCTCGGCGCCGGTGGCGGCGCCCTCGAGCTTTCCGGAAACGGCAGCTATCAGGTTGTGATCGGAGGGAACGACGACGGCACCCTCGCGAATGTCGTCCGGAACTCCGGAGGAACTCTCGTCATCGTTCCCGGCGCAGGGGCGGCCGAGCTCGGGCAGACGCAGCAGCTGCTCGTTGCCGGCACGGGAGCGAACCTTCCCGTCGTCACGAACGGGATCGTAGCGCCCTATATCATCGGTGAGGACGACGATACGGCGAGCTCCGGCAAGTTCCTGACCTATTCGGCCTCCGAGGGCTTCGCATGCGCGGCGACCGTGTCGTCGGCCGATGTCGGCATCAACGGCGTTTCGGCGGATGCGGTCTATGAAGTCGTCAACAGCCAGGCGGTCGAGAGCGGTGGGGTGCCGCAGGTGGCGGCGCTGGAAGTGAACGGCGGCGCCATTACCGGTGCCGATGCGAGCGTTCTCGTAGGAAGCCAGGCGAGCGGCGACATCGCGGGTCTCATCATGAACGGCGGCAGCATCGCCACCGCGAGCCTCTCTTTCGGGGCGGCCGAAGGCCTGATCTATAGCAATTCTGCCAACGCGGGCTCGCAGATTGCGGCCGCCATCGCGGGATCGACGGGCCTGACCCTCTTCGGGCCGGGCACGCTGACCCTGAGCGGCGACAGCAGCGCCACATTGTCGGGCCCAATCCGGCTCAATTCCGGCACCCTGATTGCCGGCGGCAGCGGCGGATCGGCCATCGGGGCCGGCGAGGTGCAGGTGTTCAGCGCAGCGACCCTGGAGGTCACAGGCACGGTCACCGGCGGGGTCGTCGTCGGCCAGTCGGGCACGTTGTTCATGAACGGAGGGACGGTCTCGGGCCCTGTCACGATTGCGGCGACCAGCACCGATTCGCCCGCTCCCGGCGGCATTCTGCAGGGAAGCGGAACGATCAGCGGCGCGACCTCCATCGGCGGCATCATCCAGTCGGGTCCTGAGGCGGGGCTGATCACATTTACAGGCAAGACCACCATCGCCGGCACTTCGGGCTTTTACTGGCGTCTGCAGAAGCTGGTCGACGATTCCGATCCGGGATCCGAGCCTGGTGTCTACTGGAACGCGCTACAATTCAATTCGCCTGACACCAGCGTTGGCGGCGACAACGCCTATCTTTCGGTCTTCCTCGACTTCGACGCGCTCGGTGCGGATCCGGACGGCGGCGACGCCTTTTGGAAGAGTTCCCATAGCTGGACGCTATTCACCTACGCGGCCAATGCCGGCTACTTTTACTGGGCTCCGGAAAATTTTTATTTCGAGTCGGGAAGCTTCAATATCGTCTGGGCCAACTGGGTCGCGACGCTGACGTGGACGCCCGCCGCATCGCCGCAGAGCCTTGCCGACCGCTGGCGGGCCGCTGCGCGGGCGAGGAACCGCTAGGGCCCGTGTTGTTCGAAACCACCGTTCCGCGGGCGTTTCGCTGATCACACATCCTGGCCGGAGCTAACCGGCCGGGATCGCGATCGCGGAATCGAATGGAGCTTGTCGCGTTTCCTTGGTGGTCGGCTTGACACTCTACCAACTAGAAGGTAGCGTCGTCGACATGGGTAATCTATCCGCCACTGCAGACGACATCCTTGCTTGCGCACGCAACCTGGTCATAGCCGGGGGCTACAATGGCTTCAGCTATGCCGACATCGCGGATGTCGTCGGCATCCGCAAGCCGAGCATTCACCATCACTTCCCAACCAAGGCCGACCTCGTGCGCACGCTGGTCTCCCGCCATCGGGAGGACACGCAGACAGCTCTCGCGCATATCGAACGACAGGTTCCCGATCCGCTCGAGCAGCTTCGGGCTTATTCCGGTTACTGGAAAGCCTGCATCAAAGACGACAGCGTACCGTTCTGCGTCTGCGCTCTCCTGGCATGCGAGCTTCCTGTCCTTCCGGCGGAAGTCGCGCTCGAGGTAAGAGCCTATTTCCGTGCATTCTCGGAGTGGCTGACCTCGGTGCTGGAGCGTGGCCAGCAAGACGGGAGGCTCGCGCTGACACATTCGCCTCGCATCGAAGCGGAAACCTTCATGGCGACGGTCCATGGGGCGATGCTGTCGGCGCGCGCATATGGTGATCCGGAGATCTTCGGGGCGATCACGGATCCGTTGGTCGATCGACTTTCCATCCGGCAGTAAATCCCGGACAGGCTGATCACTTTCCTAGGGCGACGTCCCGCGCTGCCCTAGCGGTCTTCGAACAGGATAGGCGCGCTGTTCACGATCGGCCCATAGGCTGCGCTTAACGGCTACCAACTAGTAGGTAAATGAGGATCACATGCGTCTGAACCGCTTTCACTCCCTCATCATTGCCGCATCACTCGGTGTGTCGCTGACGGCAGGTCTCACCTCTTCGGCGTCCGCGCAGAGCGCCGAACAGGTCCGCCTGCGCGGCAGCATCATTCAGGCCAGCAATGCGGCGCTCAAGGTGAAGACCCGTGAGGGCCGCACTGTCGACGTCACGCTGGCGGAAGGTGCCCGGGTGTCCGGCGTGGCCCGGGCTTCGGTGAACGACATCAAGCCGGGCGACTATGTCGGCATCGCCTCGCTGCCGAAGGCAGACGGCGGCGATGGCGCTCTGGAAGTTCTGATCTTCCCACCGGCTCTCAAAGGCGCGGGGGAGGGCAGCTACGGTTGGGACCTCAAGCCCAACAGCACCATGACCAATGCGACGGTGGCGAATGCCGTGAAGGGGGTCGACGGACGCACCGTGACGGTCACCTATCACGGCCAGGAGAAGAAGATCGCCATCCCCGATGGCACGCCGATCGTCACGCTCGCATCGGCGACGACGGCCGATCTGAAGCCGGGAGCGATCGTCTTCATCGTCGCGGCGAAGACTGCGAGCGGAGGTTTCGCATCGCATCAGGTCGTTGTCGGCACCAACGGTGTCGTTCCGCCGATGTAAGCCGCGACATCGCCAGCCGCACCGGCAAGTTCCTTCAGCGCGGGGCTGCAGGTGCCGGCTGGCGGCAAATTTCGCGAATGGTTCAGCCGGTCCAGCCAAATAGCAAGACAACGTCACAGGACCAAGGATGACCGAGCAGCAGCCGAGCCGAGATAATCAACGCGCAACGCGAGCGGTCGTGATCCGTCGACATTCGCTCGTCACGCGCCTTATGCACTGGCTGAACGTCCTGTGCCTCAGCTTGCTCCTTTTGAGCGGGCTGCAAATCTTCAACGCCCATCCCGCGCTCTACTGGGGCCAGTACGGGGCCGATGGCGATCCCACCTTTCTCACCATCGGTTCTGCCGAGGGAGAAGGCGGCCTGCGGGGCTTCCTGCGGCTCGGCTCAGCGACATTCTCCACGACCGGCGTGCTGGGCGCCTCCAAGGTCGATGGCGCGCTGACGCCGCGCGCCTTCCCGGCCTGGGCCACGATGCCGTCCTTCCAGGACCTGGCTCAAGGCCGGCGCTGGCACTTCTTCTTCGCCTGGCTCTTCGTGATCAATGGCCTGGCCTATGTCGTCTACGGTTTTTTGAGCGGACACTTTCGCCGAGACCTCGCGCCGAAACGCGCCCAGCTGTCGGCACGGCACCTCTGGCACGAGATCGTCGATCACGCTCGCCTGCGCTTTCCGGAAGGCGACGCGGCCCGCACCTACAATGCGCTGCAGAAGCTGACTTATCTCCTCGTCATCGGTGTCCTGCTGCCGCTGATGGTTCTCACCGGGCTGACGATGTCGCCGGGTGTGGACGCGGCGGTGCCCGTGCTTCTCGACCTGTTCGGCGGGCGTCAGTCCGCGCGGACGATCCACTTCATCGCCGCGTCTCTGCTGGTGGCCTTCGTGCTGGTCCACGTGGCCATGGTCGTTCTGTCGGGCCCCTGGAACAACATGCGCTCGATGATCACCGGACGCTACGCCATCCGGGAAAGGACGTCCGCGGAATGACCCGAGAACTGTTGACACGCCGCCGCTTCATCATCGGTGGCACGGTCGGTGCGGGCACGCTCGCGCTCGGTGGTTGCGACGCCATCGAGCAGAACCCAGATGTGTCCGGCGTGCTGCGATCTGCCGAGACGCTGACGATGAAGGCCCAGCGCCTCTTGCTCGGGCGCGGCGCGCTCGCACGTGAATTCACGGAAGCCTATATCTCGCCCTCCTTCCGGGTGAATGGCACGAGCAGGCCGAGCAGCGACGACTATGCCGCTCTCCTGGAGGGCAAGTTTGCCTCCTGGACGCTGAAGATCGACGGGCTAGTGGAGCGGCCACGGGAGTTTTCGCTCGCCGAGCTCAAGGGGCTTCCGGCCCGGACGCAGATCACCCGCCACGATTGCGTAGAAGGCTGGAGCGCCATCGGCAAATGGACCGGCGTGCCGCTCGGATCTCTTCTTGGTTCCGTCGGCCTGAAGCCTGCGGCTCGCTTCGCGGTGTTCCATTGCGCCGATGAGCTCGAGGTGACGCTCGACGGCAGCGGCCGCTATTACGAAAGCGTCGACCTGGTCGATGCATTCCATCCCCAGACGATCCTCGCCTATGCGATGAACGGCGCGGACCTAAGGGTCGGGCACGGGGCGCCGCTGCGCCTGAGGGTGGAACGGCAGCTCGGGTACAAGCAAGCGAAGTACATCATGCGAATCGAGCTGGTGGACAGCTTTTCCCGGATCGCCGGCGGCAAAGGCGGCTTCTGGGAAGACCGTGGATACGAATGGTACGCAGGGATCTAGCAGTCTGCGGAGTAACCACGGCCCCTTCCATCAGAGCTGTTCTTCCGAGAATTAATTTGAAGAGCGACGCGTAAGGAACAGAATCACCGAATACCGCGGTATGACTTTCCTCCTGTCTGGTCCGCGTGAGTCCAGCGGCCCCGCGACCGGATGCGGCTGCCCTCCTGTGCTGCCAACAATTTGAAAGGCACGATCATGACGAAGAACAACATCGATTTTGTGCTTTCCGGCCAAGAACAATGGCTGAAGATCTACTACTTCCTCCGTGCGGCTGTTTCAGTCGTCTGGGTGGCTGCTGCCTTCACGGTGGGTCAGCACTTCCCGACGCTCGCGGCCATCTTGCTCGTCGCCTATCCCGCGTGGGACGCTGCGGCGAACTATCTTGATGGGTCGCGCAGCGGTGGGCTGGCGCAGAACCGCACGCAGAGCATCAATGTCGTGGTCAGTGTCGCGACGACACTTGCCGTGATCGTAGCGCTGCAGATGAGCATGAACTGGGTGCTCGCAGTGTTCGGCGCCTGGGCCATTCTCTCGGGGCTGCTTCAGCTCGGCACCGCCCTGCGCCGCTGGAAAAGCTACGGCGCGCAATGGGCGATGGTCTTGAGCGGCGCTCAATCCGCGCTGGCGGGCGCCTTCTTCATCGTGCAGTCCCGGATGCTAACGCCTCCATCGATCACGAGCGTGGCCGGCTATGCCGCCGTGGGCGCCTTCTACTTCCTGGTTTCCGCGGTGTGGCTTGCCGTAAGAGATCTGCGCCGCAAGCACGCTCAGCCTTCGTAGCACGGTCTTTCAGAGACGCTCTACGGCTCGCGGATGCTCTCGTCCAGGCCGCGCAGCAGAGGATAAAGGAAATAGGAGATCACGCTGCGCTGGCCGACCTTGATCTCGCCGGTCAGGTTCATGCCGGGGATGATGCGGAACGAGGACGGGGCGGACCGCAGCTGCGTATTCGTCAGGGCGACGCGAGCCCTGTAGATGAGCGGACCGGCCTCTTGCTTGTCGGCGCCGTGGGGCGTGGAGAAGGCATCCCGGCTGATCGTGCGCAGCGTCCCGCTTATGGTGCCGTGTTTCTGGAAGGGGAAGGCGTCGAGCTTGATCCTGACGGAATCGCCCACGGTGACATGGCCGATGTCCTTGGCTTCGATGGACATCTCGGCCTCGATCGGGACGTGGAGCGGCACGAGCGTGAACAAGGGTTCCGCCTCGCGCACGACAGAGCCGATCGAACGCTGCGCGATGTCGAGGACGACGGCTTCTGCGGGGGCGGTGAGCACCACGAGACTGCGCCGCAGCTCCGCCTTCTTCAGCTCTTCCGCCGCGCCGTTGTGCTGGTCGCGCGCCTTGACGAGATCCTCGATGGCGGTCCGCCGGAGCTCCTCGAGGAAAGCCTGGCGCTCCGTCGCGCCTTTCTCGATGGCGTGCTGCAGCTCCACCTGGGAGCCGCGCAGCCGGCTCAAGGCGGCGTCGATCTCGAGGCGCACGTCGAGCGACTGGAGATAGTTCAACTTCGAACCGTTCTGGTTCTGCATCAGCGTGTTGCGCATCGCCTCGATCTCGCGCACCGTAGCGAGCCGCTTCACGAGAACCGCCTCCTCGGCCTGCGATGTGGCGAGCGTCGCCTCGGCCTGGGCAATGCGCGTAGCGAAGTCCTTGAGCTTGGCGTCGCGAAAAGCCTTGCGCTGCGCAAAGAGCCGCGCCTGCGTGGCGGCGGAGGGGGAGGCTGCATCCGCCAGAAGTTCAAAGTCCTTCCCGGCAAGTTCGGCTTCGAGCCGCGCGATCTCGGCATCGATGGTCGCGACCTTGCTCCGGAGCTGTTCGACATCCGATTGCGTGAAGGTGGTATCGAGCGTGGCGAGCACGTCGCCGGCATGCACCGTATCCCCGATCGCCACATCGATCGTGCGGATCACCGACGTTTCAAGCGGCTGTACCACGAGGTTAGGCTGGGTGGTGACCAGCTTGCCGGTCGCGACGGCGACTTCATCGACCCGCGACAGCGACGCCCAGGTAACGGCCGCAGCAATCAGACCGGCGATGGCATAGAGCATCAGCCGCGCGAGCCGCGGCGGCGGCCGCTCCTCGATCTCGACGGCGTCGGACTGAAACTCGCTGACGACGGCTCGCCGTGCCGTGGGCAGCGCGACGACCTCCGCCGAAGGCCGGCGGGTCGGCGCGCTTTCCGCTTGGGGCTTGCGGCCTGTCCTCATGCCGTCAGCCTCATCTGCTGGTTCCAGAGCTGCCGGTAGGTCGTGCAGCGCGACAGGAGCTGGTCGTGCCTGTCGAGATCGCAGATCCGCCCGCGGTCGATGACCATAATCGCGTTCGCGTCCACCAGCGTGGACAGGCGATGCGAGACGATGATGACGGTGCGCCCGGCGGCGATGGTATGCAGGCTTCGGCGAATGATGGCTTCGCTTTCCGGATCGAGCGCGCTGGTCGCCTCATCGAGGATGAGAAGCCGCGGATCGGAGACGAGTGCGCGGGCGATGGCGAGCCGCTGCCGCTGGCCGCCGGAGAGGTTCTCGGCATTCTCTTCGAGCATGGTGTCGAAGCCGCGCGGCAGGCGCTCGATGAACTCGTCGGCGCCTGCCTGGCGCGCCGCCCGCGCGATATCGTCGAGGCTCGCCTCCGGCTTGGCTGCGGCGATATTGTCGCGGATCGTGCCGCGGAACAGGAAGCTGTCCTGCAGCACGACGCCGATGCTCTTGCGAAGGTGCAGCAGGTCGAGTTCGCGGGCGTCGACGCCGTCGATGCGCACCAGACCCTGCTGGATGGGATAGAGGCCTTGAAGAAGGCGCGTGACGGTCGTCTTGCCCGAGCCGCTGCGCCCGACGATGCCGAAGATGCTGCCGGCCGGGACGACGAAGGACACATCGTCGAGCGCCGGCGCGCCATCCGGCCCATAGCGAAACGAGACATTCTCGAAGGCGATCTCGCCCCTGATCGGCGGCCGCAACCCGGAGAGCCGTCCGTCGCGCTCGGCACGCCGGCCCATGACATTGCCGAGCATGCGCACCGACAACGCTACCTCCTGGTAGTCCTGGACCATGTTGACCATCTGCACGAGCGGCCCACTGACGCGACCGGCGAGCATGTTGAAGGCGACGAGGGCGCCGACCGTCATGTGGCCGTCGAACACGCTGATCGCCCCGAGACCGATGACGGCGACGCTCATGAGCTTTTCCAGAAGGCCGATCACCGATTGCGCGCTGGTCGAGATCGTCTCGACTTCGAAGCGGGTCGTCACGCTCTGCGCCGAGCGGTCGTCCCAGATGCGGCGCTGCAGCGGTTCCATGGCGAGCGCCTTGACCGTGCGCATGCCATGCACGGTTTCGACGAGGAGGGCCTGGCGCGCCGCCTCCGCCTCGTAGAGCGCGGCGAGACGGCTCCGGAAGGGGCGGATGAGACAGGCGACGACGAGCGCCACGAGGGCGCTGAAGCCGACGACCACGAGCGTCAGCGGAACGCTGTAGAGGAAGAGAATCGGCAGGAAGACGAAGAGCGACAGGCCGTCGATGAGCGTCAGGAAGAGGCGCCCCGTCAGGAACTCGCGGATACGCCCGCCCTGCTGCATATGCTTGACGAGCGTTCCGGCCGAGGCCTGCTCGAAGAAGGTGATCGGCAGGCTCAGAAGATGGCCGAAGGTGCGGGTCGAGATCCGGATGTCGATCTTGTTGGTGGCGTAAAGCAGGAGATAGCGCCGCAGGAAGACGAAGATCGCATCGAACAGGAGCGCGATCCCGATGCCGACCGTGAGAACGGCGAGCGTCGCCGAGCTCTGGTGCACCAGCACCTTGTCGATGACGAGCTGGAAGAAGATCGGGGTGGCCAGGCCGAGCGCATAGAGGAGCACGGCCGCAATCGCCACATCCACGAAGAACCGGCGCTGGCGCATGATCTCCGGGACGAACCAGCGTAGCCCGAAAGGCTGGTCGGGGTCGCTGACCCGGTAGCTGCGCTTGGCGAGGACGAGTTCGCCGCGCCATCGGGCCTCGAACCGTTCCCGCGTGACGACGATCGGCTCGCCGGGGGCGGCGAGCGGATCCATCACCCGGACCCCCTCGGCGTCACCGGCCTGGGCGAGGCCGACCACCACCACCCAATTGCCGTTGTCGAGACGGGCGAGCGCCGGAAAGGCCTCGCCGAGATGGGCAAGGCCCGCCCAGTCGAGGCGCGTGGGGCGGGCCTTGAGGCCGGCCTCACGCGCCATGCGCACCATCAGCGCCACCGTCACGGCTTCGTTGCCGATGGCATGGGTCTGGGCGAGGGTGCCGGCCGAAAGATCGAAGCCGTGATGGCGCGCCACCACGGCGAGGCATTCGAGACCGGTCTGCGGTTGGGGGCTCATGGTGCCGTTCGCAATCTCGTAGCTCGGACCACAGGCTGCCGTCTTGCTGCGCGGAACGGATCGAGGCGGGGCCGCATCATCGCAGGCCGCTAACCGAAATTAGGTGAGCCGTTGGAGCGGTGCTCGGCCCGGGCAGGCGGAGCAGGCTCAAGGGCCGGGTCCGCCGGCAGCGGCCCGTTGCGGCGCACCGCGCCCGCCTCGACGAGACCGGCGAGCACCTTCTGCATGAGCTCGGCCGCATTGGCGAAGGAGTCGACCGGCATCACGACCCGCTGGCGGAAGATGCTCTTCGGATTGTTGTTGGCGTCGCGTTCGGTCGCCGACAGGCTCACGAAATCGATGCGCACGATCGTTCCGGTGACGGTGATTTCGCCGATACCATCGGCGTAGATGTCCTGTTGCATGGTGCCCCCTTAGGCCGCGAGCTGGCCGTTGAAGATGACGTCGACCCAGTAGTTGCTGGCGTTGAAGGTGTCGGTCGGGAAGCTGCTGCCGGAGCCATAGGCGTAGACGCCGTTGCCGCCGGAAGCGCCACTCGCGGGCGCCGTCAGATGGCTGCCGTTGGTGACTGCGTTCGTGAAGAAATTGTCCGTCGCCGCGTAGTAGCCGTTGCTGTGATAGGAGACGATGTAGGTCGTATTGGCCTCGATCGCGACGGGCTCGGCGAGCGAGACGGTTTGCCAGCCGCTTGCGGTTTCGTTCTGGAAGGTTGCGCTCGTGATAAGCGTGCCCGTCGCTGTCCAGAGATTGGCGACATGCGGGCCGGTGTCGTCCGCGCTCTTGTAGTATCGAATGCCGGTGATCGTGCCCGCGACGTCGGACTGGAACTTCATGCCGAGCTCGACCGAATTGGGGTCGTTCGCCACGATGACGCCCGGCGGCGTCCCGGCTGAGAAGAGGCTCTCGCCGGCGGGTGGGGCAGTGACATTGAGCGCCACCTGAGCTGTCGCGTTGCCCTGGCGCCCGTCGGAGACGGAATAGTTGAATGTCGCCGGCCCGGCATAACCATTCGTCGGCGTAAAGGTGACGGTGTTCGCCTGGGCGTCGAAGCTCACGGTGCCGTTCGTCGCATTGCTCACGCCCGTGACCGTCAGGAGATCGCCGTCGGGATCGCTGTCGTTGGCGACGAGCGTCGCGGCCGAGATGACGATCGGCGTGTTCTGGTTCGTCGTAAAGCCGCTGTCGTTATTGGCGACGGGTTGCTGGTTGGCGCCGCTCCCCTGGTTGTAGAGCACGTCCACCCAGTAGTTCGAGCCGTTGTAGCTCTCCGTCGGGAACTGGCTCGTGCTGCCATAGGCGAAGACGCCGTTGCCGCCGGAACTCCCGCTCGCCGGCGCCGTCAAAGGCCCGTTGCTGTGGGGTGTGTTGAAGTAGCCGGAATCGACCGAATAGAAGCCGTTCGTGTGGTAGGACGCCACATAGGTCAGTCCCGCCGTGACGGCGACGGGATTGGCGAAGGTCACCGTCTGCCAGCCGCTCGGCGTCTCGTCAGTGAAACTCGCCGTGGCGAGCAGGGTCCCCGTCGACGTCCAGAGATTGGCGGTATGCGGGCCTGTGTTGTCAGGCCCCTTGTAGAAGCGGATGCCGGTTATGGTGCCGTTGTTCGCAGCGACGAATTTGACACCGAGCTCGACGGGGTTGGTATCGGCGACGGTGATCGCGGCGGGCAAATCGGTCGATGAGAACAGGCTCAGCCCCACGCCCGCCGGGTTGACGGTGAGGTCGACCGTGGCGGAAGCGGTGCCGCCGCGCCCGTCGGACACCGTATAGGTGAAGCTGGCGGCGCCGCTGTAGTTGCTCGTCGGCGTGAAGATCACCCGCTTCGTCTGCGCATCGAAGCTGACGCTGCCGTTCACGGCATTGCCGACGCCGGTGATGGCGAGCGGCTCGCCGTTCGGGTCGGTGTCGTTGGCGAGCAGGGTCGCGGCCTCGATGGCGAGCGGGGCGTTGCGCGCCGTCGTGAAGCCGTCGTCGTCCGTCGCGACCGGCACCCCGTTCGCCTCCGGCATGAACATGACGTCGACCCAGTAATTCGCTTCGTAGCTGGAGCCGGGGAAGGTGCCCGACGGCCCGTAGCCGAAGACGCCGCTGGTCGCCGTCAAAAGGCCGCTCGTATGTGGGGTCGTGAAATAGCCCACGTCCGAGGAATAGAAGCCGGTGGAGTGGTAGGACGCGAGATAGGTCGTGCCGGCCGTGATCGCCACGGGCGTGTCGAAGGTCACGATCTGCCAGCCGCTCAGCGTCTCGTTGGTGAAGGTGGCGGTCGCGAGAAGCGTGCCGGAAGCCGTCCATAGATGGGCGGAATGCGCGCCCTGGTTGTAGAAGCCTTTATAGAAACGAATGCCGGTGATCGTGCCGGCGGTTGCGGCCGTGAAGCTGACGCCGAGCTCGACCGGGTTCCGGTCGATCGCCGCGATCTCGTTCGCCGGCGCGTCGGCGAGGCTCCAGATGCTGTCGGTCGGGTCGGGTGTCACCGTGATTGTGCGGCCGGCACCCGGCGTTTCGAGGTTGAGGCTGTCGTCGGCGGCCCGCGACATGATCGTGTAGCTGGCGCTCGCCTGGGCGATCCAGCTGTAGCTCCAGGTCTCGCGGCCATTCGCCTTGTGCCAGGTCTCGCCGCCGTCCGTCGACACCTCGATGCCGGCGACCAGTCCGCCGCCACCATCGCTCGCCGTTCCGGTGATCGTCACGCGCTGACCTTCGACGAGCGAGGCGCCGATGGTGGGCGATGTGATCGTCGAGACGGGCGCCGTGAAATCCGTCGATTGCGTCGCGAGCACGAGGCTCGCCATCAGCGACTGCGGCTGAACGCCCATGTCGGCGAAGAGATTGACCATCGCCTGCTGGACATTCGGGTCGGTCGGGGTCGGCTCCAAATCGTGATTGTCGGACAGCCCCCACGACCAGTAGACCGTGCCGGCCCCGAAGACCAGGGCGCCGCTTTCGGCGCGGTACATGGTGAGGCTGTGGCTGACATCGGCCGGACCGACCGTCGTGCCGTAGTCGCGCAGATAGGTGTTCACCGAGACGTTCGACAGCGACAGATTGATCAGCCCGGCGGGGCGGAAGCCGTTGTCGACATCCGAGTCCCATTCATAGCCGAGGAGATTCTGGACGAGCGAGCCTGTTTGCCCGGGGTCCAGTTCGGCGATGTCGGTATTCCGCCAGAAGCGCAGGTTCGAGTAATCGTAAGGAATAGTGATCGTATCGAGCCGGTAGGAATCGACCGTGAACATGGTTCCGGTCAGCGAATTCTCCGGTTCCTGTCCGGGGTCGGCAAAGCGCGGGTCGCGCCACGTGCCGGTGCCGATCGAGCTCGGGTCGATACTCGTGCCCGCCCAGGTTTCCTTGTAGCAGACCATCGTGCGGTAGGGCGTGCCGCTGCCGTCGATGCTCGTCTCCCAACGCACCTTCCAATAGACCTCGTTGCCGCTCCAGAAGGCGAGGTTGACGCCTGCGTCACGCGCCGCCTCGACATTGGCGCGCTGTTCCGCGGACCAGTATTCGTCATGCCCGACAGAAAGGAAGATCTTGCTGTTGAGGAGCTGCGACCCATCGCGGGTGGCATCGATGCCGGAGATATAGTTGACGTCGTAGCCGTTCTGCTCGAGCCAGCTGATCGCGGCCGATTCGACGCCGAAGATGAAGTCCTGCGGACCGCCGATCGGGCTTGAAGTCGTGATATACGGACGATTGTAGCTCACCGCATAGGCGCGCCCGATCGCGGTGAGGCCGCAGCTGCAGTTCGGCGGCATATAGGCGATCATGTCCTCGGGATTGGTAGGCACCTCGCCGTAATAGAGGCTCGCGCCGCCCCAGGCGTTATAGGCCTGCCAAGTTGTATCCGAGGTCTGGAAGGTGATGTCGCTCGGCGCCTGGTCGTTGCGCACGACGAAGGGGATGATGTTCTCCCCGGAAGTGCCATCCTCCCGCACGAGCTTGGCGAAATAGACCCCCGACACCGCGTCCGGCGGGACCTCCCAGCTCGCCGACACCGACCAGTTGCCGCAATCGATGAGGCCCAGTGAATAGTCGACAATCGGATGCGGCTGCACCTGCGCCGACGTGAGGTCCATTTCGATGGTGTCGACCTTACGCGCGCCGTCGCCGCCGTAATAGCCGAGGCGATAAATGTCGATGCGGTAATTCGTGGAATCCGTTGCGATCTTGAAGTCGATCGTCTGTCCATGATTGACGCTGGTCTCGGTCGCGAAGCCCTGAATATTGGCATCGCCGACACCATTGGGGAGGCCCCATTCGCTCTTCGGGTTCCCCGCCTTCATGTTTTCGAGGACGATCGGGTTGAGCTCGTTCGCCTCCAGGGCCTGGGTCGTCGGGTCGGAGGCGGCCGCAAGCCCGCTGGTCGAGGTGGACTGGGTAGAGACCGGGGCGGGCCCGGCGGAGGAGGGGGCCGCCATCTGGGCGGTGCCGGCCCCGGCGGTGGACATGATGCCGGTCGAGGTGGATGTCATCGCCATCGGCGCGATCGAAGGCAGCGGCAAGTGCTGCGTCGCGGAGGAGATGATCTTCGGCACCGGCAAGACGGGGTGGATCTGCTCGATGACGAAGGAGGTGACCGTGGGAGAGCCCGGCGCGGACGATGATCCCCTCGCTTGCACGGCGCGCTGCAGATAAACGGCTTCGCTCGGCGACGAGGTCGTGGTCGCTCCCGAGCTGACCTCCGCTGCCGCAGTCTGGAACGGCTCCGCTCCGATGTCGGCGGTTCCGTCTCCGGTCGCGGGCGCCGCCGGCGCAACGTCCTCGACGGTCGGGGCAGGGGCGGTCGGGCCGGCGAGGCTGACGCCCGCCAACGCGCCGCCGCCGGGGAGTGGATCCGCAGGCCCTTCCAGCCGCTCGTGAGCGTCGCTACCGCGCGCGTCCGACTTAGCGGTGGTGAGGGCCCAAAGGCCTACCCCCAGGGCAAAGCCGGTCAGTGTGCCCGTTGTCTCGAACCCGTCGAAGATGTCGCGACGTTTGTTGATCCTGGCGTCCATCGCAGCCCCTGGCCGTCCAGCCTGTCTTGAAATCGCGATGAGCAGGATCGCGCGATTGCACCGCTTCGGCTATTCACCCACGGCAACCTTCTTCGGAGAGGGCGCGGCTCCTTGGTGGTAGGTGACTACTCCGGACGGTCGATGCCCGAAGGAAGAACGGATTACCACTGGCTGCTCACGCGGAGCCCGGAAGGACCCAGGCCGGGAAGGGGTCGCGGAGCCCGCCAGGGACGGCCGGCTCGGACGGGCCGATAACGAGGCATGCGTCGAGGCTTTCCCGGATCGCCCGCTCATCGAGCCCTGCGCCGATGAAGACGATCTCCTGTCGCCTGTCACCCCAAGGCGGGCGCCAACTCTGTGCGAGCCGGTTGCGGAACTCTGGATGGCGGGGCCAACGGGCTGGCGGCACGGCCGCCCACCAGAGACCGCGGCCGTCCGCGCGGCACTGGCGGCCGGCGATCGACAACTGCCCGGCCCATTGCGGGCGAGTGGCGAGCCAGAAATGCCCCTTGGCGCGGATCAGGCCGGGCCAATCCCGGGCCAGGAAAGCGTTGAAAGCCTCCGGATCGAACGGCGGGCGTGCCCGGTAGACGAAGCTCTTGATGCCGTATTCCTCCGTCTCCGGCACATGGCCGCCCCCATAGAGCTCCTTGAACCAGAGCCGGTGGCTCGAGGCTTTGGCCTCGTCGAAAAGCCGGGTGCCGAGAACCGCCCTCAGCGGCACACGGCTGAAATCCGTTTCGATGAGGCGTGCGTCCACATTGAGCGCGCGAATGATGTGACGGACGTCTTCCTGTTCTTCTGCCGATACTTCAGAAGTCTTATTCACGACAATGACATCGGCGAATTCGATCTGCTCGGTGAGAAGATCGGTGAGCGTGCGCTCGTCCTGGTCGCCCGCATCCTGCCCACGGTCGCGCAGGGTGTCGCGACTGCCGAAGTCGCGCGCAATGTTCATGGCATCGACGATGGTCACCATGGTATCCAGGCGCGCAACGTCCGCCAGCGCGGCTCCGGTCGCGTCACGGAACGAGAATGTCGCGGCGATCGGCAGGGGCTCGGCGATGCCGGTGGCCTCGATGAGGAGGTAGTCGAAACGCCGCTCGCGGGCGAGCTTCCGCACCTCATTGAGCAGATCGTCGCGTAGCGTGCAGCAGATGCACCCGTTCGTCATCTCGACCAGCGTCTCGTTGGTGCGCGAGAGATCGACGCCGCCGTCGCGAACGAGGGCGGCATCGATATTGATCTCGCTCATGTCGTTCACGATGACGGCGACCCTGAGCCCCTGACGATTGAGGAGGACATGATTGAGAAGCGTCGTCTTGCCCGAGCCCAGAAAGCCCGACAGCACGGTGACGGGCAGGCGCTGATCGGGGAAGTGGATGGCGTTCATGGGGCCGCTCTCCGGCACGGATTACACGCATTGAGGATCGCTGGCCCGCACGTCCTTGCAAATACGCCCTTGCCTCCCTCAATGGGCGAAGCGCCGCCTTCTTTTGGACAGACACGGTGAGTGTTCGCGCTGATTGGCGCGACGAAGCCGCGCAAGTGCTTGATGCCCCGAGCGGGCGCTGGCCGAACACGCCAAGCTCCATGCTCCTGTAAAGGCAGTGAGCCGCGATGCAGCTTCAAAAGCCGATGAAATTAGAACGACCTTATGGATTGAGCGTGCTATCCTCTCGAGGTCAGATTGCCGCCTATCTTAGTTCCATAAGATGTCTTACGCGATCCGACGCCTTCACCAGCCGAATGGTTAACAACCGTCTTTTGGGGGCATCCATCTGCCCGATTGCGCGGGATGGCAACTCTCGTGCTCGCCACGACAGAGGCCATCCGGTAGCGACGATCGGTAACGACCCGCAGCAGGATCTATCGCGACAGCCGGTTTTCATCGTCGATGAGTGTGAGCCTCGCGGGGGCCGCGTCACCCCACTGCCACAGCACCAAGTTGAAGTCGGTGTTGGCCGAGCCCGGCGCGAAGCTCCGCACCAGCATCGCACGATAGCCTTTGGCGATCAGACGGCGGGCAAGGGCCTGCGTCCTCGCCTCACCCTCGGCCTTCATCTGGTCGCGCCAGGTGGCATCGGCGAGCACGTCCGAGTCCAATCCCTCGGCCTGAAGCATAGCTTCGTCGCGGCTGTCGAAGACGCCGTCGATCTCCGCATCGTAGGACACGAGCGTCGTCGGCTGGAAGCTGCCGACCTGGTTGGCCTCCCGCAGGGCGGTCATCACCGAAAGCGACGCATAGAGCGCCATCATGCCCTTCGGATTGAAACGGCCTCCGTAGAGCGCCGCACCGCGGCCGGACAAGGGCTCACGCGCATAGATGGGGTTGAGGGCGCGATAGAGCGGGCCACGATAGAGCATGGGCGATGTCAGGCGTGGACGCCCGCATCGACCGCATCGATATAGTCCAGCACCTCGTCGGCACGGCCGCCGCGCACCAATTGCATTGCGGTCTGGCCTGAAAAGCCGGGCAAGGGTTCGGAACGATACCAGGCATAGGCCATCAGTGCAGAGCCGAAGCGGGGCTCCACCTTGTTGATGATCTCGACCATCTCGCGAAGCTTCCGCTGGGTCTTATCGGAACGGACGCGTTCTTTGCGCTGCACGGCATCCCGCCCCAGCCCCGCTGTGCGGGCCACTTCCTCGCTCGTGGTGCGCAGCACCTCGGCAATCTTGCGGGGTGCAAAGAAGCCGCTGTCCGCATATTGGACCAAGCCCATCGCAACCTCCTGTTTCTGACGACGGTCTGACTGACGCTATATAGCGTCGGAAGAAGTGGCAATCAAGACGGAGCGTGTGCAGCGCGCCACGCAGTCCGGCCGGTTGCGCGCGTGAATGCGCAGTTGGCCAAATATCGGCGCGAAGCTGTCGATCCCGCCATGTCGCGCCCGGCCGCGAGCGACGGCGCGGCCGTGCCGAGATCACCATGGACGAGCTCGTCGCCAGCTGCCACTGGGCAGATCAGCCCGCGAAACGCGGCTCCGGCACGCCGCGGATGCCGAGGTCATAGATGGCGAATAGGCTGCCGCGCTGGACGCCGTCGCCGGGAAAACGCGGCAGGGGCGGCTTCGCCATGGACGTGACATAGAGAATGTCGAGGTTCGGTCCGCCGAACATGACGCTCGTCACCTTCTTCACCGGCATCTCGATGATACGGTCGACCGACCCGTCCGGCGCGTAGCGCACGAGCCTGCCGTCATAAACGAGCGCGTTCCATAGAAAGCCCTCGGCGTCCACCGTCGCGCCGTCCGCCGCGCCGCCGCGCGAGGTATCCACCTTGGTGAAGGTGCGCCTGTTGGACACGCTGCCCGTGTCGAGATCGTAGTCATAGGCCCATATCTCGCCGGTCCAGGTGTCGGCGAAGTAGAAGATGCGTCCGTCCGGGCTCCAGCACGGCCCGTTCGAGACGATGATGCCGTCGTCGAGCTTGGTGAGCTTGAGGTCCGGGTCGAGCCGGTAGAGGGCACCGTTCGGCCCCTCCTCCATGGTGTCCATGGAGCCGCAGGCGAAGCGGCCGCGCTTGTCCACCTTGCCGTCGTTCAGCCGTGTCTTGGGGGTGTCCGGCTCAGGGTCGACGATCAATTCGCAATCGCCGGTCTTGAAGTCGAGGAGGTGGAAGCCGCTCTGCAGCGAGACCACCGCCCCGCCCTTGCGGCGCAGCGCCATGGAGCCGATCGGCGCCGGCACGTCCCAGGCGCGCACCTCCCGCCCGTCGGCGGCGGCCCGGAAGACGTTGCAGCCCAGGCTGTCCACCCAATAGAGGCGCTCCTCCTCGACATCCCACAGCGGCCCCTCGCCGAGCACGGTTTTCACGTCGACCAGCACTTCGATGCGCATGTTCTTCTCCCTCGTCTCAGCCGGCACGTGGCATCCCGGCCGGCCGGGATGCACGTTCGCTTGCATGGTCAGAACGCGACCTTGTCGCCACCTTTCAGCGCCAGGATCTCCCGCGCTTCATCGGGGCTTGCGATCTCGAGGCCCAACCCTTCGATGATCTGGCGCGCAAGCTGGACTTGTTCGGCGCTCGATCGGGCGAGACGTCCGGGCCCCGCCCACAACGAGTCCTCCAGCCCGACGCGGACATTCGCGCCCATAGCCGCCGCCATGGCGGCGGTCGGGAGCTGGGCACGCCCGGCGCCGAGCACGGACCAGCGGTACTGGTCGCCGAAAAGCCTGTCCGCCGTGCGCTTCATGTGCATGACGTCTTCGGGATGGGCGCTGATGCCGCCCAGGATGCCGAACACCGTCTGCACGAAGAGCGGCGGCTTCACCAGGCCGCGCTCCAGGAAATGAGCGAGATTGTAGAGATGGCCTACGTCGTAGCACTCGAACTCGAAGCGCGTGCCGGCCTCGCCGAGCGTCTTGAGGACAAATTCGATGTCTTTGAAGGTATTGCGGAAGATGAGATCGCGCGATCCTTCGAGATGCTCCCGCTCCCAATCATGGGCGAAATCCTGGAAACGGCCCAGCATCGGGAACAGGCCGAAGTTCATCGAGCCCATGTTGAGCGAGGCCACCTCCGGCTTGAAGACCTCCGCCGGTTTGACCCGCTCTTCCACCCGCATCCAGGGCGCGCCGCCCGTGGTCAGGTTGATGACGACGTTCGAGCGCTGCTTGATGACCTTGAGGAACGGGGCAAAGGCCTCGGGCCGCTGGTCGGGCTTGCCGGTCTCGGGATCGCGCGCATGGAGATGGACGATGGCGGCGCCCGCCTCGGCCGCGCCGAGCGCGGCCTCCGCGATGTCCTGCGCGCGGACCGGCAGGTGCGGCGACATGGACGGCGTGTGAATGGCGCCGGTGACGGCGCAGGTGATGATGACTTTGCGGGATGAAGCCATGGAGGGATCCTTTATCTGCGGCCGATCAGTCGTCGGCCTGGCTGGCCTTGTGAGCCCTGAGCGCCGCGAGCCGCCGGTCGCGACGGGCGCTCAGCGCGGCCTGTCGTTCGGGAGAAGGCTCCTGCGGCCAAGCCGCGACCACGCGGGCGACGTTCTCGGCGTCCCAGACCTCGGGCTTGGCCGGCTCGGCCGTGAGCCGGCGGTAGAAGCCGGCGTAGCGGGCGCAGTAATCGGCAATACCGCCCGGCGCGTTGAGCTCAATCGTCCCAAAGGGGCCGAGGAAGGACCAGCGCAGGCCGAGGCCGTCGCGGACCGTCTTGTCGAGGTCCTCGGGGCTCACGGCCCCCTCCCCGGCTAGGCGGAAAGCCTCCGCCAGCAGGGCGCCCTGCAGGCGGTTGAGGATGAAGCCTTCGAGCTCAAAGTTGACGGTGATCGGCACCTGTCCGACGGCCTCGTAGATGGACCGCGCCCGGGCGATCACCTCGGGCGAGGTCCACGGCGCGCCGCAGAGCTCGACCACCGGCACGAGATGCGGCGGATTGACGGGATGCGCGACCAGGCAGCGGTCGCGGCCTGCAAGGCCCTCCGTGAAGCGCGAGGCGACGATGGCAGAGGTCGAGGAGGCGAGGATCGCCTCGGCGGGCGCGTGCCGATCGAGCTCTGCGAAGACCTCGCGCTTGAGCTCGACCACTTCCGGCGAGTTCTCCTGAACGAGCTCGACGCCGGCCACCGCCTCGGCGACGGTTTCTACGACGCTGACACGGCCCGCGGCCGCTGCGGGATCGGCGGCGAGACCATGGAGCGCGAGCTCGTCCAGCCCCCGGCGGATCAGCCCGGGCGCCGCCGCCCGCGCCTCGGCGCTCGGATCCGTCAGGCGGACCTGCCAGCCGGCCCGCGCGAAGACGATGGCCCACGATCGGCCGATGAGGCCCGCTCCGATGATGGCTGCGCTCGGCATCCTTCTCTCCTCACAGGCTTTCGACGTTGCCGCACACCCCGAGCGACTGGCCGGAGATGTTGGCCCCGGCCAGCGTCACGAGGAACAGCACGGTCGCGGCGACGTCCTCGGCCGTGACCATGCGGCGCAGTGAGATGCGCTCGAGGTAGGTGGCCTCCATCTCTTCGTAGCTCACCCCGACCTGCGTGGCGCGGTCACGGATGACGCCTTCCATGCGCGGCCCCTTCACGATGCCCGGCAGGATCGCATTGACGCGGATATTGGCCGGGCCGAGCTCCTTGGCGAGACTCTGGGTGAAGCCGATGACGCCCCATTTGGCGGCGGAATAAGGGGTGCGAAAGGCGTAACCGAAGCGCCCGGCCGCCGAGGACATATTGACGATGGCGCCGCCGCCCGCCGCCTTCAGCATCGGCACCGCGTGATGGGTACACAGAAACTGCCCGGTGAGGCAGATGTCGAGGGTGCGACGCCAGTCGGCCGGCGCAATCTCCTCGACGCCCCCGGTCGGACCTGCGATACCGGCGTTATTGATGAGAATGTCGAGACCGCCCAGATGGCGCCGCACCTCCTCGAACAGACGCGCCACATCCTCTTCGCTCGAGACGTCCGCGCGGGTTGCCCCCGCGTCCGGATGCGCTTTGCGGAAGTCGTCCAGGAACGCCTCCGACACGTCGCAGATATGCACACGCGCACCATGGGCGATGAGCAGGTCGGCGACGGCGCGTCCGATACCTGAAGCGCCGGCTGTGACCAGTGCGCGGGTGCCGGCCGGAAGACCATTGATGAGGGGTGCCGCCATGGGCTCTTCGTCTCCTTGTCAGGCTTTGTGTTCGCGCAAGGTCATCACGGCGGCGAGAACGACCACGCCGAAGATGATGATCCGCGTCGCATAGGGAAGCATGGTGCCGGCGAGCAGCGTCTGCAGCGCGGTGAGCAGGAGGACACCGCCGAGCATGCCCAGATAATGCCCGCGTCCACCGGTGATGAGCGTCCCGCCGACCACCACGACGGCAATCGAGGGCAGAAGATAGTCGTCGCCCATGCCGAGACTCGCCTGGCCTGAAAAGCCCGTGAGCATGGCCCCGACGATGGCCGAGCAGAGCCCCGACAGGACATAGGCCCTGACGAGCGTGGGCCCCACGGCGACCCCGGATAGGGCCGCCACGCGCTCGCCGTTGCCAATGCCGTAAACCCGCCGGCCGAACGGCGTACGGCCGAGCAGCAGCACTGCGCCAATTACGAAGAGGGCGACGAACAGGACGACGGGCGTCACCGGCCAGTCATGGCTCGTCATGAAGGCGCGTAACAGCGGTGAGGAGAAGCCGGACGGCGTGCCGCCGGAATAGATGAGCGCGACGCCCTGAAGGATGCCGTTCATAGCGAGCGTCATGACGATGGGCGACAGGCCGAGAACGACGATGCCGAGGCCGTTGAGGAGGCCGATCAGGCAGCCGACTGCGAGGACGAGCGGCAGCGCATAGACGAGCGCGGCGTCCGACCCCTTCACCATGCCGGCGAGCAGAATGCCGCAGAGGCCGATGGTCCAGGGCAGCGAGAGGTCGAGCCCGCCCGTCAGGATGACAGTGCCCTGCCCGAGCGCGAGAACGGCCAGGAAGGACGAAAGCACCAACAGCGAATTGTAGTAGCCCCAATTGCCGATGGCACCGCCGAGCACGAATTGCGTCGCCATCAGGACGACGACGAAGCAGGCATAGGCCGGCAAGGCAAAGCGCAGCGTCTCGCGGTGCCGCAGGTGAAACGCAGGCACCGCAAGTCCCTTGCGGAGGATCGTGTCGGCGGGAAGCACGACGCGTCGCCCCTCCCCCCGACTTTGAGCCGGGAGCAGACCGGCACGCCGGGCGGCAAGCCGATTAAGCCAATAGCGAAGGCGCCGAGCGAGCGTGGAGTTGCGGCTGAAGGAGGCACCGAGGACGGCGAGAATCAGGATCATGCCCTCGGCGATGGTCGAGTAATAGGCCGAGACGTTCAACACTAAGAGGATGTTGACGACCATCGTGAGGATATAGGCGCCGACGGCCGAGCCGACCGCCCCGCCGCGCCCGCCACCGAGCGCCGTACCGCCGACCACCACCGCGGCGAAGATCTGCAGCAGCATGGGATTGCCGACGAGTGGATCCCCCGAGCCGGTCTGCGCGCTGATGAAGATGCCGGCGAGCCCGTAGCAGCCACCGGCGATGACATAGACCAGGAACTCGACCAGCGTTGTGCGCACGCCGGCGGCGCGCGCCGCGTCAAAGTCGCTGCCGAGCGCGTAGATCGCCGTGCCGAGGGGCGTTCGCTTCAGCCATGACCAGAGGACGAGCAGGCCGAGAACGAGCGCGAGCGGCATGGGCAGAATGCCGGGTACCATGTCGCCGGTGAGAAATGTGCCGAGATCCGCGACGACCATGCCGCCGGGCTTGTCCATTACGAGGAGGGTCACCCCCTGCAGGATGAACATTGTGGAAAGCGTCACAACGATGGGCTGGAGCCGCAGAACCGCGATGAAGAAGCCGTTGACCGCGCCCGAGGCCATTCCGATGCCGAGACCGAGGGCGACGGAAAGCAGGACGGAAGCATCGGGCGACTGGCCAAGCGCTGCCAGCGACACATTGACGAGAGACACCACCGCACCCGCCGAGAGATCGAAGCCTCCGGCCAGGATGACGACGGTCTGTCCGATCGCCGCGATGGCGAGCGTCGCGCCGCCGGCGGAGAGCGAAGCGACATCGAAATAGGTGAGCGGGCCGTTGCTGATCACGGCGATGGTCGAGAACAGCACGACGAAAACGATCGCCGCCAGGATAAGCCCGCGATGACGGTCGAGGCGCAGGCTGCGGCCGCGCGTTCGGCGATGCGGTGGCACGGCCCTGTCGGCGATGTCCGACATCATGCCGCCCTCTCCCGCATCCCGTCGGCCCCCAGCGCGCCGCGCAGGATGGCCTCTTCGCTAATGGCGTCGCCGTTCAGTTCAGCGGCGACCCGGCCGCCGTAGAACACCATAACGCGGTCGGCGAGATGGACGAGTTCGGGTATCTCCGTGGAATAGAACAGCACGGCGCCGCCAGCCTCCGCATAGGCGCGGATGAGCTGATAGAGCTCGTTCTTGGTGCCGACGTCGATGCCGCGGGTCGGATCGTAGAGGAGCAGAACGCGGCTTTCGGCAAGGAGCCATTTGGCGATGGCGATCTTCTGCTGGTTGCCGCCGGAAAACGCACCGACGCGGGTCCAGAGCGCCCGCCGGTCGATGTTGAGCCGATCGAAGACGCCTGCCACCGCCTCACGCTCCGCCTGCTCGTCGATCAGGCCGTGACGTGTGAACCGCTCGATTATGGGTAGCGATGCATTGTGCCGGCCGTCGAGCTTCAGGAAGAGCGCCTCGGTCTTGCGGTCCTCGGGCACAAGGCTGATGCCGAGGCGCGCATGCAAGGCATCCGCCGGGGAGGTGATCGCGACGGGCTGTCCGTCGACGATAAAGCGGCCGCGAGTCACCTCGGCCATGCCGAATGAGGCGAGGAAAAGATCGAGCTGGCCCATCCCCTGCAGGCCGGCGACGCCCAGGATCTCGCCCTGGTGCAGTGTGAAGGAAGCTTCCCTCAGTTTGCCTGCGGTGCCGATACCCTCCACCCGCAGCACCTCGGCACCGCCCTGGACCGAGGCGCGTCGGGGCGGAAAGGAATGGGCGAGCGCCCGACCGGCGATCATCTGGATAACAGCCGCATCGTCGTGATCACCGACCGGGCCGGTCGCGACATGCCGGCCGTTGCGCAGGACGGTCAGCGTATCGCAGAAGTCGCGCACCTCGCGCAGGCGATGCGAGATGAAGACAACGGTGGTGCCTTCGGCTTTCAGCCGAGCGATGATGCCGCCGAGCCAGTCGATGTCGCGCCCCGTCAGGGTCGAGGTGGGCTCGTCCAGAAGGAGAATACGCGGTTCGCGAAAGAGCGCCCGGGCAATCTCAATCTTCTGCTGATCGGCCAGATCGAGTTCGCGGACCTCCGCGCCGAGCACGATGCCGCTGAGGTCGAGTGCCACGAAATGGGCTTCGACCCGTCGCTCGGCCTCGCGTCGTCGCAGGATCCCGAGCGGATTCACCGGACCATAGGGAATGAGCATATTGTCGAGGACCGTGAGATCCCGGACGAGCGTCATCTCCTGGAAGGCCGTTTGAATGCCGTGCCGGTGGGCAACGCGGGGGCTCGTGAGCCGCGTCTCCCGCCCGAAGATGCGGAAGCGACCGCTATCCGGGGTAACGAGGCCGGACAGGAGCTTGACGATGGTCGACTTGCCCGCGCCGTTCTCGCCGAGCAGCGCGTGAACGGTGCCGGCGGCGACGGAGAAGGACACATCGTCCACCGCAACCGTCGCGCCATAGGCCTTGCGCATGGCTTCGACCGCAAGCGCCGCTGGTCCGTCGCTCCGGGACATTGCCCGCTCCTTCAGGTCTGGGGAACGCTGACTACGGCTCGGGTTGGCCGACCAGAGCGGCCTGGAGGCCGACCTCCGGCGTATCGGCCGAGAAGATCGACGCGAACCAGCCGGGGTTCGGAACGATCGAGGGTTTGAAGGCGTTGCAGCCGGCTTTCATCTCCACCCAGCTGCCCTCTTCGCAGAGCTTCACCGTCTCATTGGTGACGAGCGGCAGCGGCAAAGTTGTCCGTTTCGCAACCTCCTTGCCCTCGAGCTTCGCCACGGCGAGCTTAAGGGCCAGCGCTCCGGAATAGGGGGGCGAAGCATAGGAGATGCGTGGCGCGCCCAGCGGCGCATAGGGCGAAGCGGCGCCCTCTGCTTCCGCATCTGCGGGCAGCATTTGAATGCGGCCGCCGTTCGATCCTTCGCCTGCGCATGGCTTGACGTCGCCAGCTTTCTTTCCCGCTTCGAGCTGCATGGCATTGGCCGTGTAGCAACCCACCTGCATCCACAGCCCGTCGATCTGGTCCCAGTTGCGAGTCGCGAGAATCTTGGACAGCTCGGTGCGGGCGACAGCCTGGCTCCACATGCCGACTGCTTCGGCTACGATCTTGATGTCCGGATATTTGGCGAAGACGTCCTTCGCCCCCTGGGTGCGCAGGGTATCGACGGAGGTGCCGGGAACGCCCGTGACGAGCACGACATTGCCCTTGCCGCCGAGCTGCTTGGCGAGCCATTCGGCCGTCGTGCGGCCGGCCTCTTCCTGGTCGATATGGACATTGTAGGCGCAGGGCTCGGTGATCTCCGCGTCATAGGCGATCACCATGACGCCCTTGCTGCAGGCGTTCTTGACCGCGGCATTGAGCGCCGTCGGCGAGATCGGATAGACCACGATGGCCTGCGCTCCGGCCTGAACCATCGCATTGATCTGCTGGATCTGCCGCTGAGCGTTAGGCCCCGCCACCTGCACCTGCAGGTCGATCTTGTCAGCCATGTCCTTATGAGCGGCCATGGCCTTGATCATGTTCGCCGCCTCGGCCTGCCAGTCGTTGCCGATGTAGCTCATGCTCAAGAAGATCTTGAACTTCTTCTCGGCGGCTTCCGCCTGGCTGGGCGCCGCTGTCGCCAAGCCCAAGGCGCCAGCAATGGCACAGCCCAAAGCCCATTTCAGAACCGTCATCGCTTCCTCCCTTCGCGAGCACGTCGAGGTGTCTCGCTCATCTCTCCGGCAACGGGTGCCGATTTCTTGTGATCATAGATCAAAGATCGAAATGGTGGCAAGATGGTTCGAGCGATCTTTGACGGATTGATCTCGGCGACGGCCGGGCTTATCCGACAGTGGGCTCGGGAGGGCGACATGGCTGAATCGACTGCGAGAGCTGCGGCCTTGCCCGTGCTGCGCGTGCCTAGAGACACGCTGCAGGACCAGGTCTACCGCCAGCTCTCAGACCTCATTCTCAATGGCGAGATTGCGCCCGGCGAGTTCGTCACCATCCAGGGCTTGTCGAATGCCTTCGGCGTGAGCGCCATGCCAGTGCGCGAGGCTTTGCAGCGGCTCACGGCGGCCAAGGCCCTCACGGTGGTGTCGGGCCGCTCCATCGGCGTGCCGCCGCTGACCCTCGAACGTCTTCACGACCTGCGCCGCGTTCGTCTGGAAATCGAGAGCTTGGCGGCCGTGTGGGCGATCGGCCGGATCGGCGGGACGAACATCGAGCGGCTGGAGGCGCTCGTGGAGGCAATGACGCAGGCGACAAGCAATGGCGAGGTGAAGCTCTATCTCCGCGCCAACCGGGAGTTTCACTTCACCATCTACCGTGCCTGTGGCTCGGACGTTCTCCTCGGCATCATCGAAAGCCTTTGGCTGCAGATCAGCCCCTTCTTCCACCTGCTGCACGGCTCCGGCAACTACACCGCCGCCAATGCGGAGCACCTCGCCATGCTGGATGCAATCCGCAAGGGTGACGACGAAGCGATGCGCCGGGCGGTCCGCAACGACATCGAGGGTGCGGTGGCGGTGCTCTCCGGCATGCTCGCTGAGAAGTCGAAGCTATAGACACCGGAAATCACTATGAAGCGGACGGCCCTGCCGGCCGCCGGGGCTTACGGAGGCATCGAGATTGCGACGCTGAGATCGCCCATGGAAGAGCGCCTGCCGACGGCCGATCACCCATCGATGCCCGTGAGCAGGCGGTCGACCTCGTCGAGCAGCGACAGACGGGAGCCTCCGGCGATATGCGGCGTCATGATGATGGTGTCGAGCTTCGACAGGCGATCGCCGGCGGCGCGTGGTTCGACTTCGTGCGTGTCGATCGCGGCTCCTGCAATGCGGCCGCTTTCGAGCGCCTCCGCCAGTGCCGCCTCGTCGACGAGGGATCCCCGGCTCGTATTGACGAAGATGGCCGTGGGTTTCATGCGGCGGAAGGCGGCCGCGTCGAAGAGATGGCGCGTTTGCGGGATCTCGCGGGCGTGCACCGAGACGAAGTCGGCGCGCTCCAGCAGATCCTCGAAGCTGACGTAGGTGAGCCCAAGCCGGGCTTCCTCCGCCGCCGGCAGGCGGGTCGGCTTGGTGTAGATGACCGCCATGCCGAAGGCGGCCGCCCGTTTGGCGACGAGAGCCCCGACCTGCCCGAGGCCGACGATGCCGAGCGTCTTGCCGTAGAGCCCGCTGAGATTGGCCAAGCCCGGCCAATTATAGGCAACGTCGTTGATGGGCTTTACTTTCGCGGCGTCGAAGTTGCCTTTCCGCGTGGCGGCATCGGCTTGCAACAGCTGCTTGCCGGCGGCGAGCATCAGGAGGATCGCATGTTCGGCCGTGACGGCGAGGCTCGGCCGCTCGATGCAATTGACGGTCACGCCGGCCTGCGCGGCCGCCTCGAGATCGATGCCGGTCGGGAGCTCGCCGAGCCTGTTGATCACGCGAAGAGCCGGTGAGGCGGCGATCGCCTGCCGGTCGATGGCGGCGCGCCGGCAGACGATGGCATTGGAGCCCGCGCTGATGTCCAGAAGCCGGCTCTCGTCGGCGCGGTGCAGGTAGCGCACCTCGGTCGTGCCATGCAGCCCGCGCTTGGCGGCGACGGCAATGAGCGTCTCGGGATCGAAGGGCTCGGGCGAAAAATAGTCGTGCAGCCAGGCTTCGTCTGTCGCGCGGTCGCCGGTGAGGGCGAAGCGGACGAGCCGCAGGACGGGATCGTCATCGGCGATGGTGATGACCGCACGGGAAGAAGGCATGGGGCGATCCTTTGCCATAGCTCAAGCCGGGCGAGTGCTGCGCGGTCAACGCCGGACGCCGACTGCGGCCTCGATTCGCCGGGCAGCCGCCTGCGTCTCCGCGAGCATGGTCTTGGGGAAGAAGCGGCTTGCCGGGCCGACGACGGTGAGCGCGAAGGAGCTGGTGCCATCCTGCAGCGGCACCGACAGCGAGGCGGTCCCCGGCGTCACCTCGCCGAAACTGATGGCAAAGCCGTTCTGCCGGGCCTCGCCGACCCGGGCGCGAAGCTGGTTCTTGTTGACCACCGTATCGGGGGTCTCCTGCACCAGATCGACCTTCTCGACGAGCCTTTCGAGATCGGCCTCTGTGAGATGCGAGAGCAGCGCGATGCCGGTCGCGCCCGAGTGGAAGGAGGAGGAATAGCCCTTGCCATATTCGAACTTGATGCCGTGGTGGCTCGTGACCTCCTCGACGATGATCTTTTTCAACCCGACCCGCTTGCACAGGCACACGGTTTCTTCCGAGCTGTCGCGCAGGCGCTTCATCTCGCGCGTCGCAATCAAGCTGAGATGGGCGAAACCGTCCTCGATCTTGGCGGCGAGCCTGAGGATCTCGTTGCTCAGGAGGTAATCCTTCGACAGTGGATCCTGCACGATGAGACCCGCATCGAGCAGGTTCTTGAGAAGCCGGTGCGTCGTGCCGTTGCCGTAGCCGAGGGCCTTCTGGATCTTGGAGAAGCGACTCTCTCCCTCGGCGAGGATGTGGAGGATCTCCACCCCCTTGCCGATGGTCGTCTGCCGCTTGCCTTCCTCGTTCATGGGCGTTCCGTTTTCCGCCGTCGCCAGCTTCACCGGCATCTTCAGCACTGCTTTCGCTCCGCCGCAATCCTCAGATACCGTCGGCCCACGAGGCTTACGCCAGAGCCGGCTCTTTCCAAAGGGTGAGCGACTGGCCTTCGCGCTTTGCCAGCGCGTTCTGGTAGACGCGATAGCCGCTGATCGCATCGTAGATGGCCATGCCGCGCGCAAAATAGACGATGGTCTCGTCGTCCGATTCGCGTCCCCGTGCCTCTCCCTCGATGACTGCGCCGAGATCGAGCAGTCGATCGGCGGTGATCACGCCCTCCTCCACCAGGCAACCCGGTGTCAGATTCTTGCGGTCGAGCGCATCGGCGGAATTGGCGAAAAGCTTGTCGGCTTTCTGGAAGACATCATAGCGGGCATCCCAGATCGAAAGGTCGATGAAGAGAGCCCCGCGCTTCAGCCATTCATGGGGAATATAGGCCTGGGCCGGATCGGTCAGGGTCGTCGCGGGCATCACGATGTCGCAGTCGCGCACGGCGGCCTCGGCGCTCTCCACGGCGCGGGCCGGCAGGCGGTAAGTCCTCGTGATCTCGCCCGCATAGTCGCGCGCCCTCGCGCCGTTGAGGTCGAAGATAACGACCTCGCTCACATCCGCGCCATCCCGGCAGACGTGGATGGTGGCCGCGAGCGCCGCCTGATTGATCGGCCCCACGCCGATCAGCCCGATGCGATTTTGTCCGGAACGGCGGAGATATTTGGCACCGAGCGCACCGAGCGCACCGGTGCGCGTGCAGCTGATCACCGCCGCATCCATCAGTGCGATAGGATAGCCGCTCTCCGGATCGAGCATTGTGAGGAGGCCCGAAGCGCGCGGACCATGGCCGTTTTTCGGGTTGTCCGGATTGCTCGGGATATTCTTGACGCCGACCTTCTTGACGCCGTCGTCGTCCAGGAAGGCGGCGTGAATATTGACGCGCTTCGTGCCGGCATAGCCGACCTTCTTCTTGAGATTCTCGTGAGGCAGATCCCAGAACAGGGTCGCCGTGGTCGCCTCGATGGCGAGCTCCCGATAGAGCAGCGAGGTCGCCCGGTCGACATCCGCGACTGTCGCGGCAACATCCGCTCCTCCGCAGGCCACCACCTCCTCCTGCCCGAGAAACAGGAAATCCAGTCTCGCCATCGCCAATACCTCATTCCGATATGCGGATATTTTAGTTCCGCAATATCGATTTGCCGCGAAGGCGCGTCTCAAGTCAAGCCACTTCGCTCCAGCTGTTAGGTCATAAACTCAGTCTGTTCCACGCCCGGCTTGACAAAACCTGACCGACATTCTCTGATGATGTAAATGCGAAATAATAGTCCGATATTCGGAACATAATGGGGAACCGAGATGAAAAGGCTACTCGTCGTCTTCGCCGCGCTGTTGGCGGCATTGAGCACATCGGTCGTGCAGGCGGCGGATCGTCCGCTGCGTATGGCTTACGACGTCGGTGACGTCAGCACGCTCGATCCCCATCGGGCGTCCTCGCACGTCGATCGGGCGATTTCCGCCATGGTGTTCAACGCCCTCGTCCGCGTTCCGCCAGGTGAGGCCAATATCGCCACTGTGGAGCCGGACCTGGCCGAAAGCTGGAGTGTCGATCCGGACGGCCGGACCTGGACCTTCAAGCTCCGGCGCGGCGTCATGTTTCACCCCTGGGCGGACAAGCCCGGCTACGAAATGACGGCCGAAGACGTGGTCTTTTCGCTGAAGAAGGCCATGGATTCGAAGCTGTCATCCTATGCCAGCGAATATAGCGGCTTTGAAGTGGACGCTGTGGACGATTACACCGTCCGCATCCGCACGCCGGAGCCGTTGTCGGAAACGCTCATGCTCGCCAAGGTCATGAACTACGCCGGCGGCTATATCGTCTCGAAGAAGGCCTTCGAGGCCCTCGGCCCCGACGGCTTCCGCCTTCATCCGGTCGGCACCGGCCCGTTCATCTTCACGGGCTATGTGCCGAAGGAGAAAGTTTCCTTTAGTGCCAACGAGAAGTATTTTCGCGGCCGGCCGAAACTGCCCGGCGTCGAGCTTCTTTTCATGCCCGACGTTTCGGCGCGCGGCATCGGCCTGCGCACCGGCGAGCTCGATATCGTCGAAGGCAACAGCGAGGCGAGCTGGGTTCAGCTGATGCGCCGCTTCCCGGGCATCGAGGTCGACGTCTTCGGTCCGGGCTCGGCCTCCGTCCTTTTCCTCAACACCAAGATGAAGCCGCTGGACGATTTGCGCGTGCGCCAGGCGATTGCCTATGCGCTGTCGCGCGACGAGGTCGTCGCCACTATCGGCGCGGAGACCGCGACGCCGCTCTATGCGCCCTTTCCCGGCGAATATCTGCCGGGAGGTCTGACCACGGAGGAGGTGCGGGCCAAGCAGCTCGATTATCCGACCAATATCGAGAAGGCCAAGCAGCTCCTCGCCGAAGCCGGCCACCCGGACGGAATCACGCTGAATGTGATCCACACCCAGCTTGCGGTCATGCTGCGCCCCATGGAGAATATCCAGGCGCAGCTGCGCAAGGCCGGTATCAACCTCAATCTCAAGGTCGTCGATCACCCGACCTATCACGCGATGATCCGCAAGGACGCGAGCCCGATCGTCCATTATATGGCCTGGCGCCCGAATGCCGATGTCTTCCTGTCCCGCTTCTATGATTCCTCGGCCGACATCACGACTGGTTCGAAGCCCGACACCAACTTCTCGCATTACGCAGCGATCGACGGCTTGATTGCCGAGGCGCGCCAGACCGCAGACCCGGCAAAGCAAGACGCGTTGTGGAAAGAGGCTTCGGAGCGCATCCTGAAGGATCTGCCGTCGGTATCCGTCTTCCAGGGACGGGTCGCGATGGGGCGCCGGTCCTCGGTGCACCTCGGCTATGAGCTCAAGGGCAATCTCGCCTTCTTCATTCCCATCACCGAGACGGTCGATGTCACCGAGTAAAGGCCTGCGACACGCGGGTGGCAGTCATCGCCCGCGTTCATTCGGATCTGACTATCGATGATCGAGCTCATCCTCAGACGGGCGGCCAATGTCGTTCCAATCTGTCTGATCGTCTTCACGATCGTTTTCTTCTTGATGCGCGTGGCGCCGGGGGACCCGGCGGTCGCCATGCTCGGCGATTACGCGAGCAAGGAGGCGGTGGAGGCGCTCAGGACGCAGATGGGTCTCGATAAATCGCTGTGGCAGCAATATGTGGAATCGCTCACGGGGCTGCTGCGGGGCGATCTCGGCCGCTCGCTCTCTTCGGGTGCCCCGGTCGCCGCGCAGATCACCTCCGCCCTGCCCTATACGCTGGAGCTCGCGGCGGCCTCGCTACTGATCGGCCTCGTGCTCGGCGTGCCGCTCGGCATTCTCGCCGCCGTCCGCCGGGACGGCTTGCTCGATCATTTCGGACGCATCTTCTCGCTCTCGGGCTTGTCGATTCCGAGCTTCGTGCTCGGTATTCTCCTGATGCTGCTGTTCTCGGTCTATATGCCCCTGTTCCCCACCGTGGGCGGCGGCCGGCGCGGCGATATCGCGAGCCTTCTCAGCCATCTCGCCCTGCCGGCGTTGACGCTCGGCCTGATCATGATGGCCTATGTGACCCGCGTGACGCGCACGAGCATGCTCAATGTGCTCCAGGAAGATTACGTGCGCACCGGTCGCGCCAAGGGCATCAGCGAGCTGCGCGTGATCCTGGCCCATGCCTTCCCCAACTGCCTGGTGCCGCTCGTTTCGCTCTGCGCCATCAACATCATCGTGCTGATCAGCTCCTCGGTGATGGTGGAGATCATCTTCTCGCGGCCGGGGCTGGGGCGGCTCCTCGTCTCGGCCATGCGCCAGCGTGACTATGTGAGCCTGCAATCGGTTCTCGTCGTCTATGCCGGCCTCGTCATCGTGGTGAACATGACGGCCGACATCCTCTACGGCGTCGTCAATCCGCGGATCAGAGGCAAGTGAGGATCAGAAGCCCGTGACCAGTCTTCTTCTGCCCTCGCGGCTGCGCGGCAATCCGGTCGGCAGCATCGGCCTGATCGGGCTTGCCGTGATCACCGGGCTCGCGGTGCTGGCACCCCTTCTTCCGCTCGCCGATCCCCTGGCGCATCAGCCCTATGACACCTTGGCGGCGCCCTCGCTCGCCCACTGGCTCGGCACGGACAACCAGGGCCGGGACGTGCTGTCGCGTGTCATCTTCGGTGCGCGCACGTCGCTTGCCGTGGCGGTCGTCTCGATCGGCATGGCGCTCGTCGTCGGGACCTTCTTCGGTGTGCTCGCCGGCTACTACCGCGGCATCACCGAGATGGTGATCATGCGCGTGGCCGATTCCCTGATGGCCTTCCCTGCCCTCATTCTCGGCGTCGCTATCATGGCGATCCTCGGCTCGGGCATGGACAAGGTCATTTTCTGCATGAGCGTGGTGATGGCGCCGCGTTTCACGCGTATCGCCTATGGCTCGACCATGGCCGTGCGCGTCAAGGAATATATCGAAGCAGCCGAAGCCGTCAGCGCGCCGTTCCGCCGAATATTGCTCGTCCACATCGTCCCGAACATCTTCAGCGAGATCTTGGTCGTGGCGATCCTATGGATCGGTACGATCATCCAGATCGAGGCGAGCTTGTCCTTCATCGGCATCGGGGTGCCGCCCCCGACGGCGACCTGGGGCAACATGATCAAGGCGGGTCTCGATTACCTGCCGATCGCCCCCTGGATGGCGCTGGCGCCCAGTGCCGCCATCTTCTTCACGATCATCTTCTTCAACATGATCGGGGACTCCATCCGCGACATCGTCGACCCCAAGCATTACCGCTGAGCGCGCTCTTGAGCCTGCGCCCGATGAGGACTACCGCGTGAATTCGCCTCTCCAAGAGTTGCCATCCCAAGCGTTGCCACTGCAGAAGTTGCCGCTCGCTGACGACCTGCAGCTCGAAGTCCGCAATCTCGAGATCGCCATCGCCAAAGGCGGCCGGCACGAGCTTGTCGTCAAGGGCATCAGCTTCGACATCCGCAGGAACGAGACGGTCTGCCTGGTCGGCGAGAGCGGTTGCGGCAAGTCCCTGACCTCGCTTGCCATCATGGGGCTTCTGCAGACGCCGCCGGTCAGCATCGTCGGCGGCGAGATCCTCCTGCGCGACGGCGACGCCGTGCATGACCTCGCGCGGCTCGATCCGCGCGGCAGGGCCTATCGCGACCTGCGCGGGCGAGCCGTGTCGATGATCTTCCAGGAGCCGATGTCCTCGCTCAACCCGGTGCACCGCAACGGTGCCCAGATCGTCGAGGTCATTCGGCAGCACACCGACCTCGGCAAGAGCGCCGCCTGGGAGCGCATGCTCGAGATGCTGCGTCTTGTCGGCATTCCCTCCCCCGAGGTCAGGGCGCGGCAGTTCCCCCACCAGCTCTCCGGCGGCATGCGCCAGCGCATCATGATCGCGCTGGCGCTTGCCTGCCGGCCCGGCCTCCTGCTCGCGGACGAACCGACGACCGCGCTCGACGTGACCACGCAGGCGCAGATCCTGGAGGAGATCCGCAAGCTCAGTCGCTTGTCCGGCACCTCGACGCTCTTCATCACCCATGATCTCGCCGTCGTCGCCCAACTCGCCGACCGGGTGCATGTGATGTATCGCGGCGAGATCGTCGAGAGCGGCCAGGTCCGCGACATTTTCCACGACCCGCGGCATCCCTATACGCGCGGGCTTCTCGCCTCCGTGCCGTCCCTCGAAACACCACCATTCACCGTGTTCGAGCCGATCAGGGGCACGGTGCGGGACCTGCCGGCGGATCCCAACGGCTGCCCCTTCGAGCCGCGCTGCACCTCGGCGCTGGAGGTCTGCAAGACACGGACACCACCGCCGGACGACAAGGGCGCCAGCCATATGTCCAGATGCTGGCTCTGAAGCGTCGTCGAGCGACGTGGGTACCGGTTCGCGTCGAGAAAACGCGATAACTCAAGACAACTGGGGCTCTTTCCGCGATTTCGAGGAAGCGCGAAAGAACTCTAACAGGACAGGCCATGCGACAGCAGCATTTCGACCCGGTCTTCGATATCCGGGATCTGTCGGTTCGCTTTCCCGTCAAGAGCGGCCTTTTCGGGCGCGGCGCCAAGGCGGTGCATGCCATCGAGAATTTCTCGCTGACCATCCGCCGGGGCGAGACGCTCGGCGTGGTCGGAGAAAGCGGCTGCGGCAAATCCACCCTGGCGCGCACCATCATGGGCCTTGTCGGGGCCACGACCGGCGAGATCCGCTTTCGCTCCAAGGAGGGGCCTTTCGCGGCCGACGGCATCGACTTGGCGCGGGCCTCCTCGGCCGACTGGAAAAAGGTGCGCCGCAAGGTGCAGATCGTTTTTCAGGACCCCTATTCCTCACTCAGCCCGAAGCAATCCGTCGGCAATATCATCGGCGAGCCGCTGATCGTGCACGGCATCGCCGATTGGCGGCGGCGGGTCACGACACTGCTCGATCTCGTCGGCCTCTCGGCTGGTGATTTCAACCGCTATCCGCACGAATTCTCAGGAGGACAACGGCAGCGCATCATGATTGCGCGGGCGATCGCGCTCGATCCCGAGGTGCTCATCGCCGACGAGGCCGTTTCCGCGCTCGACGTGTCGATTCGTCTGCAGATCATCAATCTCCTCAACCGCCTCAAGCGCGAGCTCGGGCTGACACTGATCTTCATCTCGCACGACCTCGGCATCGTGCGCATGATCTCCGATCGGATTGCCATCATGTATCTCGGTCGGCTCGCCGAAATCGGCGAGAACGAAGAGATCTTCGCGGCATCCCGGCATCCCTACACGCGGATGCTCATCCGCTCGACGCCGATCCCGGACCCGGATCGGCGCATCGCTCACACCGACACCTTCGGCGAGCTCCCGAGCCCGATCGACCCGCCCTCCGGCTGCGTGTTCCATCCCCGCTGTCCCCTCGCCGATGCGATATGCAGCGCCGAAGAACCCAAGGCTGTGGCCCTCTCCGCAAGCCACGGCTCCCTCTGCCATCACACCGAGGCCCTGGCCGGGCGATGACGGCGAGCGCAGCAGAGAGGTTGTCCGGTACGGTCTTTGACGTCGCCGTCATCGGCGGCGGCATCAACGGCGCCGCCGCGGCCGCGGCGGCCGCTAGGGCCGGCTATCGCGTCGCGCTCTTTGAGAAGGACGATTTCGGCTCCGGCGCCACCAGCCGGTCGAGCCGGCTTATCCATTGTGGGCTGCGCTATCTCGCACCGGGCGGGCCGATGTCGCTTTTCCTGCGTCATCCCGGCCGCCTTGTGCAAGCGCTGCGGACGGTCCGTCGCGCCATGACGGCCCGCAACGCTCTGGTCCGGCTCTTCCCGGAGCGCGTGCGGCCGATCCAGATGCAGTTTCCGATCTATGCCGATGGGCCTTATGCGCCCTGGCAGGTGGATGCCGCCTTCGCCCTCCTGCGGACGGTCGGGGACGGGACCGTGCCCCTGAATTACCGGCGCTATACCGCCGCCGAGGCGCTGGAGACACTCCCCTTCACGCGCCTCATCCGCGATCGCGAGCGCTTGAAATCGGTCGCCGCCTATACGGAATACCAGGTGGACTGGCCCGAGCGCCTCGCAGTCGATCTCGCGCTCGAGGCCGAGCGATGCGGCGCGGTCGTCCTGAACCACACGGTGGTTCTCGGCTTTGCGCCGGACGGCCGAGGCTGGCGGCTGCATCTGGCGCCCGAAGGCGCCTCGGCGCCGCTGGAGGTTTCGGCACGCCTCCTCCTGAATTTTGCCGGACCCTGGATCGATCGCGTCAATGCGGCGGCCGGCAGCCATCGGCGCGTCGTGAAAGCGACGAAAGGCGCCCATATCGTCGTTCGCCTGCCGCAGGAATTCCATGGCCACGGGCTGATGACGCTCACCACCGACGAGCATCCCTTCTACTGCTTCCCGTGGCGGGATGCGCATTTCATCGGCCCGACGGAGACGCCCTATGAGGGTGATCCGGACGATGTGTGGGCCGATGATGATGACATCGCGCACCTGCTCGCGGAAGCCGACGCGCAGCTTCCGGGCCATCCGATCGGGCGCGGCGACATTCGCTATACGTGGGCAGGCCTGCGCCCGCTGACGCATGATCCGCGGACACAGGCCGGCATCCGCAATCGCGTGCTGCACGATCTCTCGCCTGCCGGCGGCCCGCCGCTGCTCGCTCTCACCAACGGCTCCATCGGCGCGCACCGCGTGACCGGGGCCGACACCCTCGCGGCGATCGGGCACGTCCTGCCACCGACTGGCAGCGGCACCGCTCGGGATCCACGGCCCGGCTCGCCCGAGCGCGAGATCGGGGGACATCGCGACGAAACCAGCGAAGACATGTTTCGGCGAATGGCGAGGGAGGAACATGTGGTCCACCTCACCGACCTCATGTGGGGGCGCACCGGTCTCGTCTGGAACGACGGCCACGGCCAAGACCTCATCGAGGACGCAGCCCGCATTCTCGCGGAAGAGCTTGCCTGGGACGAGGCGCGCGTGACGGAGGAGATCGCCGCCTATCGCCGCGCCGTCAGCTCGCTCCTCCGGACGTCGCATGGGCTCGTCACGGCCGCGCCTTAAGCGGCCGCGGTCACCGACCTACTTGCCTTCCGCCCCATAGCTTCGCGTGAAGTCGCCTTCCGCCTTGATCGCCGCAAAATCGGGATAGGCCTGCGACCAGACAGCGGCCTTGGCCTTGGTCAACGCGCTCAGGCTCTTCAGCACCGTAACGCTTTCGGACTGCAAGGCAGCCGCGACCGCCTTCAGGTTCGGGAAATGCGAGCGGATGGCATTGAGCCAGATGGTGCGGCCGGCGAGGAAGCCGGAGGCGCCGGCGGCATAGGCATAATCCAGCACCCGCTCGAAGACGGGCGGCGCGGCGCCGCCTGAGAGCAGTACCCAGGGCACACCCGCCTCGCGGCAGATGGCGCCGATGTCATCGAACTCCTTCTGCGCCGCGGCAGAAGCGGGGCTGCCGTCGCCTTTCTGTGCATGCCGGCCTCGCGCTATGCCACCGGCATGGTAGTCGCCGTCGACGGCGGCTTCCTCGCCGGCTGAGCTCTCACATCTCCTCGGCCAGAGCATAGACCCGCAGCCTATGCCCGTCGGGATCCAACGCGACGAAGCTCCGACCGAATTCGAGATCAGTCGGCGGAAGCGCGATGATGGCGCCCTTGGATAACCAATCGGCATGGGCGGCATCCACCTCAGCAGCGCTCTTCATAGGGAAGCCCAATTCCGAGCCGCCCTCTGAAGTAACCGGTGCCGGCCTGACGACGTCCTTGCCCCGGAGGTCGAGCGCGAGGCCGGAGGGAAGCACAAAGAGGACGAAGGTCGGGCTTGCCCTGAAGGGATCCCGCCTGAGAAGACCAGCGTAGAATCGTCCGCTCGCCTGCGGGTCCTTCACGTAGAGGAGTAGGGTGTTCCGGTCGGCCATCGTAAGCTCCTGTTGCTGGTGAACAGGGGCAACCATATGCGTCGATGCTGCCAGTTTCCGGCAGTAGACTTTGGGTCAGTCCAGCTTGCTCGTGATCCCCTGCGTCTCCCGCCACTGCTTGAGCAGCACCTGCCGCCGGCTGGGAAATCTGGTCTCGATTAGCTCGGCGCTCACAATCCGGTCGGTGCGAAAATGGCGAAACATTATCTCGCCGCGGCAATCGCTCGGCCTTCCCGCAGGATATCGTCGATCCGGTGATAATCGATAACTTGCGCCACCTGGTGCGGTAGAAGCGCCTCCTCCGCAATCGGGCGAATACGCTCACTGTAGCCGGCAAGTGCCGTCAGCGCGTCGCCAAGCTCGCGGTCGCTTCCCGGCACGCCCTCCGTCTTGGCGCGCGCCCACAGGCACGCGCGCGCGCAGGCCGCAAACCCCTCCACATAGGTCACGAAGAGATCGGCCTGGGCCACAAGGTCCTTATGCAGCGCCTCCGGCAATGCCTGGTCTCCGCGATGCACCATCTCCGCATAGGCGTGCACCCGCTTCACGGCCTCCTCCTTCTCGGCCAGGAGCATATCGATCCTCGCCGGATCGAGCTTGAGATCATCGGCGCGCGACGGGTCCCAAGCAATCAGGCTGTGCTTGGTCTCCATTGTCCACCACGCTCGGCCGATGCTGCGGGGGAAGAAGCTGCTGTCGGCGAACATGAAGCCGTCGATATAGAGCGCACGCGAAATGATCGGCCAGGTCTCGTCGAGCCGCGCTGCGAGCCATCGCGCGCCGTCCGCCGGCCAGCCGTGCGAAACGAGCCATAGCCGGCAGATCTCAACGGTATCGGATGGGCGTCCACCCGTGACGGCCGCGGCCGCGATCAGATTGGTCTCATTAATCGTCTCGAGCGCCCACCAGTCGTTCACGCGTTCCCATTCAACGCGGAAAATGACGCCCGAGGCCCCGTTCTCCCGGCCGTTATCCATGCGGCGCTTGAGATCCTCGCCGATAAAGCAAGGCGCGACGGCAAGTCCGTAGAACTGGCCCATCGTATCGTATTCGAGCCACTGTACGCGGTCGCGTAGCCGGCCAATCGCCGAATTATGCGGAAACGTTGGGTAGAAATCATGCGGCGTCACCTTGATGCAGAAGATGATGCCTTTCGGCAAACGCTGCATGGCCGCGATCAGCGGCTCGTGATCGTCCGGTTTATACGCAAAGTCCCGCACCGCCATAGGTTTCCCGTGCTTGGCGGAAGGCTTCCACATGGCCATGGCGATGTCGTGGTACCAGTCGGTCAGCGGCGTCTTCTGGCAGACGTCACAACCGCACTTGTTCTGGGCGCGCGAAGCCCTGCCCTCCGGCGATCCGGCGCTGACGATGAGGCCGGCGAGCTTCGGGAAATCGCGATAGAGCTCATCGACGCAGGTTTCCAGAAATTCTGCCCAGAAAGGCTCAGACGGACAGACATTGCCGTCCTTGATCAGGTCCGGCCGCATCTCGAGCACCTCGTCCGGGAAGCCGAGCTGCTTGATCTCCAGCCACACCGCGATGCCACGCTTGTCGGCGAGATTGAGGACATGCTCGAAATAAATGCGGTTGTTGAGGATGGCGTTCTCGCCACGGCGGGTCGGGGCGCTCTTCCATTTCGCGTAAGGGTCGAAATAGGCCTGCGGATAGAGGATCTTCTGCAGCCCGTCAGTCTCGTGCAGGACGAGCGCGGTCATGCCGTGCTCTTCGATGAAATCGAGTGCCTCGATGATCGCCCAGCGCTCCCACATCCGGGTGCCGTTCATCTCCAAACCACGGAAATCAAAATTCATGTCCGTCTCCCTCTATTTGACGGCGCCGGATGTCAGACCACGCAGCAGGAATTTGTGCAGGGTCAATGAGAAGATCAGGATCGGCAGGATGGTGAGGAAGCCGCCGGTCGCGACAATGCCCCAGACGAGCCTTTCCTCGCTCTGCATGTAGCTGAGGATCGCCACGGGGGCCGTTACAGCATCGAAATTTGTGAGGACGAGCGGCACGAGGAAGGCGTTCCAGGTGTCGATGAAGGAGATGATGCCGACGGCGACGAGCCCCGGCGCCACCACCGGCAGCACGATGCGGAAGAAGGCGCCCGCGAGTGTGCAGCCGTCGAGCAGGGCTGCCTCCACAAGCTCGTTCGGCACGCTGCGCAAGAAGGTGCGCATCACCCAAATCACGAGCGGCAACCGGACGGCAGCCTCGAAGATGATGAGCGTGATCACCTGGTCCATCATTCCGAGTGCGCGGACCGCGAAGAAGATCGGGATCACCGTCGTGACCGGCGGAAAGCTGCGCGGCACCAGGATGAGGAAGAAGAGAAGCTTGCGCAGTTTGAACTGCACCCGATTGAAGGCGAAGGCCATCATCGTGCCGATCAGCACCGCGATCAGCGACGACCAGAAAGCGACATTGATGCTGTTCATGTAATAATGAGCGAACTTTCCGTCCGCGAGAAGCTGCACGTAGTTGTCGAGCGTCGGCGTGAAGAGAAATCGCGGCGGCTGCGCCAGGAGGATATTGGCCGGCTTCAGGGAGGTGATCAGCATGTAATAGACGGGAAAGAGCGAGGCGACGATCAGCCCGATCGTGCCGAGCGCCACACCAAGGCTGCCGATCCATTGTCGTCTGCGCACCGTCGCCATGGTCCTGCCCTCAGTCGAATTTGATGAAGCGCCAGTAGAAGGAATAGACGGTGATGAGAATGAGGATCGAGATGACGACCATGGCCCCGGCGCTGCCCATCTCGAAGAACATGAAGGCCGCCTTGTAGATGTGAAGGCTAATAGTCTCGGTCGCCGAGCCCGGGCCGCCGCCCGTCATGACGAAGGGTTCGGCGAAGAGCTCAAAGGCTTCCATCGAGCGCAGGATCACGGCCACGATCAGCGTGTCGCGCACCATCGGCAGCGTGATATGGGTGAGCTTCTGCATCCCGGAGGCACCGTCGACCTCCGCGCTCTCGTAGAGGTCCTCCGGGATCATCATCATGGCCGAGAGGCTGAGCAGGAACATGAATGGTGTCCAGTGCCAGACATCCGTAATGATGATCGACAGCATCGCCAAATTCGGCGAATTGAGCCAGGCGACGGGCGGCAGTCCAAAGAGCGACAGGAACCAGTTGAGCGGCCCGACCGAGGGGTGGAACATAATGGTCCAGATCACGCCGACGATCGACGGCGTGATCACCATTGGCGTCAGCAGTGCCGCCCGCAGGAAGTTCTTGGCGACGATCTCGCGATGGATGAAAAGTGCGATGAGAAAGCCGAGCACGAGCTCGATCGTGGTTGCGACGACAGTGAAAAATAGCGATCGCGCAATGGAATCGAGGAACGGCTGGTTGTTCGCCAGATCGATATAGTTTTGTAGGCCGACGAAGCGCGGCCCGCCCGGTCGCGTCAGATCCCAGCTCGTGAAGCTGAGATAGACGGTGAAGAGCGCCGGCACGATGCGCAGGGCGACGAGATAAATCATGCCCGGCAGGAGGAACAGGGCAAGGAACAGACGTCGCTGCTGTGCTGCCGCCATGCTGTGCCTCGCCTTCATCGTCTTATCCTGCCGCGCTTTGTGCCGCCAGCCGCCGCTTGAGATCGGCGTGGAGCACCTCGAGCCGGTCGCTGCCGAGCGCAATGTAGGTGGTGGGGCGGAAGTCTGTCCGCTTCCTGAAGTCGCGAAACTCGGCCGCGAGACTGAGGAGGCCCTCGAGGCGTTGGTCCAGCAGTCGCCGCGCCTCGGCGCGGAAGGCTGAAGGCTCGGTGTTCTCCGTGACATATTTCGTCAGGATGCAGGCATGGCCGATCTCGCGGAAGCCACGGATATAACGCCGGAATACCTCGATGCGTCCGCGGAAATCCTCATGAGCCGCATCCGTCAACGCTTTCGGGCGGCGCGCCACCACGTCCTTCAGCGCCTCCACC